>NZ_JACHOP010000022.1 GCF_014199935.1 Methylorubrum rhodinum | reverse complement strand
CTCACCCGACCGGCTCCGCCGGCCAAGCTACCCGTGGAGCAAAGGCCGACCCTGCACTAACTTCGAACTTGGACCACCTCGTGGGGGCAGATCAGTCGTGTCTCAGGCGGTGGCGTAGCTGAGCTGTGGTCATCGGCGTTTGCCGGGCAGGGTCGGGTTGCGACAGCCAACCCCGAACCCGAGAGCCCCCCGATGACCGATGCGACGATGAGCCTCCGGGGCTTGCCGGAGAAGAGCGCCGACGCCGATCTGCTGCGCGAGCGGATCGGCATTGCGGCCGCCCCATCGTCCTTCGAGAGCCTCAGGATGAGGGGCGAGTGGCCCTATAAGACCAGACCTTTGACCAGCGCCTCCATCTGGTCGGCGCATTGGCCCCAGCCCTGGTGGAAGCCCATCGACTCGTGGGCCGCGCGATCTTCGAGCGTCCAGTGGCGGGCTCGCGCGGTGTAGCGGGTGCCGCCGGCCTCGTCCGCGAAGGTGAGGATCACCGTCAGGAACGGCTTCTGCGAGGGCACCCAGGCGCGGGTGTAGGCGTCGGTGACGACGAGGCGCGTGTCCGGCACCACCTCCAGATAGACGCCGGGATTAGGCATGTCCTGCCCCTCGGGACTGCGCATCACGATCAGGCTCGCGCCGCCGGGGCGCACGTCGAGTTCGGCCACCGGCGTCGTGTAGGGTTTGGGCGCGAACCACTGCTTCAGCAGGTCCGGCTCGGTCCAGGCCCGCCACAGGGCGTGCCGCGGCACCGGGATCAGGCGGGTCAGGACGAGGTCGCGGGGATCGTCGGTGTCGGTCATGGGTAGGCTCCCGAGATGTGATCCCTCGCAAGAGGGATCGTGCCGTATGGCCGGGCGCGAAGAGCGCCCCGCGTAAGCGGCCTCGGCTTTGCCGAGGCGTCGAGCGAAGCGAAAGCCTGAGCCCGCGGAGGCGGGCGCCGGGGACTGATACCAGTCTGCACGGAACAGGACCGATGGTCCTGTTCCGTGCGCTCGGCGGACGCCCGCCGCCCCGCAGTCGCGGGGGCAACCGGCGATGAGTCACCATCATCGCCGGTTGGTATGAGGCCAAGAAAATGGCCGACTATGTCGGCTGCTTCGACTGGTTCATCGCCCAGATCACGCCGAACGGGTCGAGCAGTTGCCCGTAGACGTCGCCCCAGAACATCTCCTGATACGGCATCACCACCGTGGCGCCGGCCGCGACCGCCCGGTCCCACCACGCGGCGATATCGTCCACCGGCAGCATCAGGCTGAAGGATTGCGGGGGCTGGAGCGGGTGGCCGTGCTCGGGAAAGGCGTCCGAGAGCATCAGCGACGAGCCGTTGAGGTAAAGGTGGACGTGCATGGTCCGGCCCTTCTCGTCCACCGGGATCGCGGCGGCGAGTTCGGCCCCGAAAGCCTCCTGATAGAACGCGGAGGCTCGCATCGCCCCGTCGACCGTCAGGTAGGCGATCACGCCGCCCCGCGTCGGCGGCAATGCGGTGGGCTGGCTCGTCTCGGTCTCGCTCATCGTCCGGTTCTCCCTGGTCTCGCTCCGTGCCGCCCGAGGACGGGCGGGGACGCCCGCCGCCGACACCCTTCCGAAAAGTTTTTTGCCGTTCCCCGGTCCCACGATCGACCGTTCCCCGCCCTCCCGGTCCGATCGCCGCAGCCGCGGCTGCGCCCGGAACGATCGGGCATGCCTCCCGTTGGCCGGCGATCGTCATACAGCAGCACGGCCGCGTCGGCGCCCGGCGGCCGGGAAGGACAGCTCTCATGGATCTCGGTATCAGCGGCCGCGTCGCGGTGGTCACGGGCGGCGATTCCGGCATGGGCTACACCAGCGCCGAATATCTCCTGCGCGAGGGCGTCAGCATCGTTCTCTCCGACGTGAAGGAGACGGAACTGCAGGAGGCCGCGGAGCGCCTATCCGCGCTCGGCGCGGTGAAGGCCTGTCAGGCCGACCTCTCCTCCAACGAGGGCGCGCTCAAGCTGCGCGACTTCGCCGACAGGGCGTTCGAGGCCAAGCCCACCATCCTGGTCAATGCCGCGGGCGTGACGGGCGCCACCGGCGGCTTCCTCGACATCGACGACGACGGCTGGCTCTCGACCCTCCAGGCCGACCTGATGGCGGCGGTGCGGGTCGCCCGCGCCTTCATCCCCGGCATGCGCGAGGCCGGTTGGGGGCGGATCGTGTTCTTCACCTCCGAGGACGCGGTCCAGCCCTATGTCGAGGAACTGCCCTACTGCGCCGCCAAGGCCGGGCTGATGAACCTCACCAAGGGCCTGTCCAAGGCCTACGGGCCGGACGGCGTGCTGGTGAACTCGGTGGCGCCCGCCTTCGTCGCCACGCCCATGACCGACGCCATGATGGAGAAGCGGGCGGGCGAACTCGGCGTCTCGTTCGACGAGGCGGTCGAGAGCTTTCTGGAGGAGAAGCGCCCCGGGATCGTCGCCCGGCGCCGCGGACGGGTGGAGGAGGTCGCCGCGGCGGTCGCCTTCCTCTGCTCCGAGCAGGCGAGCTTCATCACCGGCGAGAACCTGCGGGTCGATGGCGGCGCCGTCCTGACCATGGCGGCCTGAACCGATGCGCGAGATCGTCTGCGACGTCGCGGTGATCGGTGCCGGCACCGCCGGGATCGGTGCCCACCGCGCCGCCCTGAAGGAGGGCGCCCGCTCGGTGCTGATCGAGCAGGGACCGGGCGGCACCACCTGCGCCCGGGTCGGCTGCATGCCCTCGAAACTCCTGATCTCCGCGGCCGAGGCGGCGCATGGGGCGCAATCGGCGGACGTGTTCGGGGTGCGCGTCGCCGACGTGCGGGTCGATGGGCCGGCCGTGCTCCGGCGGGTGCGGCGCCTGCGCGACGATTTCGTCGGATCGGTCTTCGAGGGCCTCGAAAACCTGCCCCCGGAGTCGCGCCTCACCGGCCGGGCCGTGTTCGAGGGGCCGGACACGCTACGCGTCGACGACCACACCCGCCTGCGCTTCAAGGCGGCGGTGCTCGCCACCGGATCGAGCCCGAGCGTGCCGGAGCCGCTTCGGTCTTTGAGCGATCGCGTGCTCACCACCGACACCCTGTTCGAGATCGACGATCTGCCGGACTCGCTGGCCGTCCTCGGCGCCGGCCCGGTCGGGCTCGAACTCGCGCAAGCCATGGCCCGGCTCGGCGTGCGGGTGAGCGTGTTCGATCCCGGCAATAGCCTCGGAGGCCTGCGCGATCCCGACCTGAGCCGCGCCGCCCGCGAGATTTTTTCCGCCGCCTTCGATCTCCGGCTCGGCACGGAGGTCGAGGCCGGCGAGGTGGAAGGCGAGGGCGTTCGCCTGTCGTGGAAGGGCGGCTCGGGCCGCTTCACCCGCGTCCTCTCCGCCGCGGGCCGCCCGCCGAACGTGCGCGGCATCGGCCTGGAGGAGACCGGCGCCAAACTCGACGAGCGCGGCAGCCCGGCCTTCGACCCCCGCTCCCAGCGTTGCGAGGGCACGAGCCTGTTCATCGCGGGCGACGCCAACGCCGACCGGCCGATCCTGCACGAGGCGAGCCGCCAGGGCCGGATCGCCGGGCGCAACGCCGCCCGCCTCGCTTCCGGTGGATCGGTCGAGCGGCCCGAGCGCTGGACCATGCTCGCCATGGTGTTCAGCCAGCCGCAGATCGCCGCTGTCGGCGGCGGCTTCGACGGCGAGGCCGGCCACCGCGTCGGGCGCGCGGATTTCTGCGACCAGGGCCGGGCCCGCGCCATGGACCGGGCGCAGGGCGGCCTGCGCCTCTATGCCGAACCCGATGGCCGCCTCGTCGGCGCCGAGATGATCGGCCCGGAGGTCGAGCACCTCGCCCACCTCGTCGCCCACGCGGTGCAGGACGGGCTCGACGCCAAGACGTTCCGCGACCGCCCGTTCTATCACCCGACGCTGGAGGAGGCGCTCGACACCGCGCTGGCAGGCCTGACGGAGCGGGACGGTTGACGTCACCTCCGGCCGGGGCGGATGAACGATCCGCTCGTCTCAATCGTTAAGGTTCCGACGGCCCCGTTGCCGGACCGGTTCCGGCGGGCGCCCCGCCGGTCCGGCGGCGGGCCGAGTGGGAGCCGCGGGAGGCGGGCGGGCCGGCATGCGCGCTCTGTATGGTTTCAGACAAAACTCCGAAGGCGCAATAACTTGGCCGTATGCCGAGACGATCTCGAACGGCCCCGCACGCCATTGCGCGATGTGCCTGCCGCGGGCATATCGGACCGTGTAATGGTCGAGCCGTCGCAGACACACGCCCAAGGGACGACCAGGGGGCCGGACCATGCCCCGGCCGGTCCCGCCGTCGATCTCGACGCCCTGACGGCAGCCGAGCGCGATGCGGTCGAGGCGGGGCTGCTCGCCCTCGATGCCGCCGGGACCGTGCTCCTCTGCAACCGGGCGGGGGCGGCGTTCTGCGGCTTCGCCGCCGAGGCGATGGTCGGGCGCAACTTCTTCCGCGAGCTCGTGCCGAGCACCCGCGTGCCGGGCTTCTACGGCCGCTTCCTCGCCGCCCGGCGCGGGGGCGGCGCGCAGAGCTTCGAGTTCGTGTTCGGCCGCCTGCCCGCCCCGTTGCGGGCGCGCATCGATCTCAGGCCGGGTACGGGCGGGCGCACGTGGCTCGTCCTCAGCCCCCTGGCGCAGATCGCCGCCGGCCCGTCCCGCGAGGCGGTGCTGGCCGCCATCGCCAGCCGCAGCCGGGCCGAGCCGGTCGATCCGGGCCTGTGCGAGCGCGAGCCGATCCACGTCCCCGGCTCGATCCAGCCCAACGCCGTGATGCTCGCCGCCGACGCGGGCAGCTTCGAGATCCTGGCCTACAGCGCCAACGCGGCGGACGTGCTGCCGCCTGCCTTCTTTCCGCCGACCGGGCATCGCCTGGAGGCGGTGCTGCCGGCGGGAATCGTCTCCGCGATCCGCGACGGGCTGGCCGCCCACAGCCTCACCGACGGGCGGGGCCTGCGCCGCATCATCACGCTGCCGCCCAAGGGTGCTGGTTCTCAGGGCGAAAGCTTCCACCTCGTCGCCCACGTCCATCTCGGCCGGGTCATCGTCGAGCTCGAACTCGCCCCCGAGCGGGCCGAGGATTTTTCCGCCGCGAGCCCGCTGGACACCGAGTTGGCGATGGCGCGCCTGCGCGCCGCCGAGAGCCTGACCGAGGCGGCCCAGATCGCCGCGCTCGAAATCCGCGCCGTCACCGGCTTCGAATCGGTGCTGGTCTACCGCTTCGACAGCGACTGGAACGGCGAGGCCATCGCCGAGGACATGGTGCCGGACTGGCAGCGCCCGCTGATCGGCCTGCGCTTCCCGGCCTCCGACATCCCGGCCCAGGCCCGCGCCCTCTACACCAAGGCCAAGAGCCGCTTCGTGATCGACCGCGACTGCGTGCCGGTGCCGCTGGTGGCCGACCGCAAGGCCGGCAACGCGCCGATCGACCTCACCTTCGCCCAGAACCGCACGCTCTCGCCGATCCATCTCGAATATCAGCGCAATCTCGGCGTCGACGGCTCGATGTCGGTCTCGATCATGGTCGAGAACCGGCTCTGGGGCCTGATGATCGGCCATCACCGCCGGCCGCACTACGTCGCGCCCGAGACCCGCGCGGCGGCCACCGTCCTGACCGACGCCTTCGCCATGCGGGTGCAGGAGATCGAGGGCAAGGCGCTCTGGAGCGAGCGCCAGCATCATCTCGATCTCCAAGGGCGCCTCGTGCGGCGCCTGACCCGCACCGAGGATTTCGCCCAGACCCTGATGGAGGGCAGCCCCGCCCTGCTCGACCTGTTCGGCACCAGCGGTGCGGCGATCGTCTCCGACGACGCCGTGCGGCAGGCGGGCGCGACGCCGGGCGAGGCGGCGATCGGGGCGCTCGCCGCGTGGCTGCGCACGAGCGTGCCCGCGGAGGCGCGCAGCTTCGTCACCGACACCCTGGTGCTGCACCACGCGCCCGCATCCGCCTACACCGAGACCGCGAGCGGCCTGCTCGCCGTCTTCGTCGGTTCCGAGCGGCGCCACCTGCTGCTGTGGTTCAAGCCCGAGATGCCGAGCACGGTCACCTGGGGCGGCGACCCGCGCAAACCCGTCCTGCCCGGCAGCGGGCCGGTGGCGGTGCTGCCGCGGCGCTCGTTCGAGCGCTGGGTCGAGGAGCGGCGCGGCCATTCGGCCCCGTTCGCGCCGTGGAAGGTCGATCTCGCCGAGCAGTTGGCGGAAGCCGTCGACGGCGTGGTCCTGCGCCAGCGCCGCAAGATCGCCGAGCTGACCGAACTCTTGGCCGAGAAGGAGCGCCTGCTGGAGCAGAAGGACCTGCTGACCCGCGAGATCGACCACCGGGTCAAGAACTCGCTCCAGATCGTCACCGCCTTCCTGCACATGCAGCGCCGCCAGATCGCGGATCCTGCCGCGCGGCAGGCCTTCTCCGAGACCTCGGCGCGGGTGATGAGCGTGGCCCGCGTCCACGACAGCCTGTACCAGGGCGACAGCCTGGAACAGGTCGATCTCGGCCAGACCATCCAGGCGCTC
Source organism: Methylorubrum rhodinum (assembly GCF_014199935.1). Lineage (GTDB taxonomy): Bacteria > Pseudomonadota > Alphaproteobacteria > Rhizobiales > Beijerinckiaceae > Methylobacterium > Methylobacterium rhodinum. The sequence goes on along the minus strand of NZ_JACHOP010000022.1, from coordinate 88,764 downwards.
TGCGACGACCTCGCCGGCATGGCCGGGGACGAGCACAGCGTCGCGATGACCGCCGAGGCCGGCCTGATGGTGCCCTACCGCCACGCGGTGGCGCTCTCGCTCATCACCACGGAACTCGTCACCAACGCCTTCAAATATGCCGGACGACCCGAACGGGGCGCCCGCATCACCGTGACGGTGAAGGGCCGGACGGACGCGGCGGGCGGCCAGGAGGGCGCGGTGCGCCTCACCGTCTGCGACGACGGCGTCGGCATGCCGCCGGACTGGGAGAGCGGCAAGGCGCAGGGCACCGGGCTCGGGATGAAGCTGGTGCGGGCCATGCTGGAGCAGATCGGCGCCCGGCTCGAGGCCGAGAACGCGGGCGGCGCCTGCTTCACCGTCCACGCCTGAGCCGGAGTTTTTTTGACACAGCCCGAGACCCTACACACCCGCCTGCGCGCGGCGACGGCGGACGCCCATGAGGCACTGGAGCGCGACCTCGACTGGCAGGGGCGGGTGGCGACGCTGCCCGGCTACCGCGCCCTGCTGGCGCGCCTGCGCGGGTTCCACGCGGCCTACGAGCCCGCCATCGCCATGGGGCTCTCCGACGACGCCTTCCTCGCGCCGCGCCGCCGGCTCGCCGCCCTCGACGCCGACCTCGCCGCCCTCGGCCTGGATTTTCTCGCCCGCACCGCCCTGCCGGCCCCGGCGGCGCCCGCGCTTGCAGGGGAGGGTGCCGCCATGGGTGCGCTCTACGTGCTGGAGGGCTCCACGCTCGGCGGCGTGGTGATCGGCCGCCATGTCGGCGGCCTGCACGGCGAGGGGACGCCGCTGGCCTACTACGCCGGCCGCGGCCGCGAGGCCGGCCCGCTGTGGCGGACTTTTCGCGCGCGGCTGGACGGCTTGGCCGCCGGGCAGGAGGCGGCGGCCTTCGCGGCGGGCGTCGCGACCTTCCAGGCGATGCGAGGGTGGCTGACGACGGCACCTGCCGTCTGATCGAAGCGAACAGAACGGGGCACTCTCCTCCCCCTTGTGGGGAGGAGGGAGGAGGTGGGGGTGGTTCAGGATGAGGCTCGGCGATCCATCCTGAACCACCCCCACCCCGAACCCCTCCCCACAAGGGGGAGGGGACACGCGCGGCCTTCGGTATCCGCCGAACCCACCTCCGCTGTCGCGCGCGCCCACCCTGTGCTAGCCCGCTACCCATGTCGAGCGATGCGCCGCGGGGCGTCTTCATCACCTTCGAGGGCGGGGAGGGGGCGGGCAAGTCCACCCAGATCGCGCGCCTCGCCGCCACCCTGCGGGCCGGGAGCGGGCGCGAGGTCGTGACGACGCGCGAGCCCGGCGGCACGAAGCGGGCCGAAGCGTTTCGCGAGGCGCTGCTGCGGGGCGTGGCCAAACCCTACGGGCCGTTCGCCGAGGCGCTGATCTTCGCCGCCGCCCGTATCGACCACGTCGATCATTTGATCCGCCCGGCGCTGGCGCGCGGCGCCGTCGTGCTGTGCGACCGCTTCGCCGATTCCACCCGCGCCTATCAGGGCGCGGCGGGCGGACTCGATCCGGCGCTGATCGCCAGTCTGGAGCGGGTGACGCTGGAAGGACTTCGCCCCGACCTTACCCTGATCCTCGACCTGCCGGCCCAGGCCGGTCTCGCCCGCGCCCGCCGGAGAGGCGAGGGGGAGGGTCCGGACCGGTTCGAGGCGGAAGCATCGAGCTTCCACGAGCGCCTGCGGTCGGCCTTCCGCGCCATCGCCGAGGCCGAGCCGGAGCGCTGCCGGGTGATCGACGCCGAACCCGGCCCCGACGTTGTGGAGGCGGCGATCCGCGGGGCGGTCGCCGCCCATCGGCCCGACCTCTTGCCCGTCCCCTTGCCCGTCCCCTTGCCTGCCCCCTTGCCTGCCCCCTTGCCCGGCGAGACCGCCTCGGGGGACCGCGACCATGCCGCCTGAGGGAGGCCGCGCCCGCAAGGAGGCGCCCGCCGTCTCGGAGGCCGAGGCCGGCGACCTCGCCCACGTGCCGCGCCCGCGCGAACAGGCCCGCCTCGTCGGCCACGAGGCGGCGCAGGCCGCCTTCGCCGAGGCGCTGGCTGCGGGCCGCCTCCACCATGCGTGGCTGATCGGCGGCCCCGTCGGCATCGGCAAGGCGACCCTCGCCTACCGGGTCGCCCGCCGTCTGGTGGCCGATCCCCGCACGCTGCCCGATTCCAAAACCCTCGATCTGCCCGAGGGGCATCCGGCGGCCCGGCAGGTCGCGGCCCTGTCGCATCCGAACCTGATCGCGCTCCGCCGCGTCCAGGCGCCGGGCGCCAAGACCCTGCCGACCCGCATCTCGGTCGATGCCGCCCGCGAGGCGCTCGCCCTGTTCGCCACCACTGCGGGCGGGGAGGGGGGCTGGCGCGTCTGCATCGTCGACAGCGCCGAGGACCTGAACGCCAACAGCGCCAACGCGCTGCTGAAGATGATCGAGGAGCCGCCGCCGCGGGCCATCTTCCTGATCGTGTCCCACGCGCCGGGGCGGTTGCTGCCGACGATCCGTTCCCGCTGCCGGGCGCTGACGCTCCGCCCGCTGGCCGAGGCGCAGGTGCGCGCCGTCATCGAGGACTTTCCGGCGCCCTTCCCCCCGCCCGATCCGGCGGCGCTCGCCCGCGCCGCCGCGCTCTGCGAGGGCTCGGTGGCGCGGGCGGTGGCCCTGCTCGATCCCGCCACGCAAGCCATCGAGGCGGAGGTGTCGGCCCTGCTCGCCGGCCTGCCCGATCCGGACTGGCGCCGGGTGCTCAAGCTCGGCGAGAGTCTGGCCGCCCGCGACGCCGAGCCCCTGCTGACGGCCGTGCTCGACGCGATCCAGCGCCACGTCGCCGCCGAGATCGACCGCCGCCAGGGGGAAGGCCCGGCTCGGCTCCTGCCCCTGGTCGAGGCCGCCGAGCGCATCGCGGCTGCCGCCCGCGAGGCCGCGATCTACAACCTCGACCGCCGCCCGCTGGTGCTCGCCGCCTTCGAGGCCCTGGCGGCGGCAGGCCGCTGATGCGATGGCCCTGCCGCATTCCGGGCGCGAAGAGCGTCCCACGAGCCACCTGAGGCCGCGGACGCGGCCGCCGGCGCTTGAGGCGGAAACAAAAAGGCCTTCGGTTGCGCCGCGGGACGATGCGCGCCACAAGGCTTGTCGAGCCGAAACCCGTGTCGCGCGACGAGCGAAGCGGCCCGCCCGTCGGGCCGGCCCGCGCGCGCCACCTCAGACCATCCGGGACCATCGACACGTGAGCGAGACACCGGAAAAACCCTTCCTCATCACCACGGCGATCTCCTACCCCAACGGCGTGCCGCATATCGGCCACGCCTACGAGGTGATCGCCACCGACGCGATCGCGCGCTTCCAGCGCCTCGACGGGCGCGCGGTGCTGTTCTCCACCGGCACCGACGAGCACGGCCTCAAGATCCAGCAGGCGGCGGCCAAGGCCGGGACCAGCCCGCGCGCCTTCGTCGACGACATGGCCGGGCGCTTCAAGGCGATGGCCGACCGGCTCAACTGCGCCTACGACCGCTTCATCCGCACCACGGAAGCCGACCATTACGCCGCCGCCCAGGCGCTGTGGCGGCGCATGGAGGCCAACGGCGACATCTATCTGGCCAAGTATGCCGGCTGGTACTCGGTGCGCGACGAGTCCTATTACGACGAGGCCGAGACGGTGCTGGCCCCCGACGGCAGCCGCCGCTCGATCAAGACCGACACGCCCGTCGAGTGGATGGAGGAGGAGAATTTCCTCTTCCGCCTCTCGGCCTACCAGGACCGTCTGCTGAAGCTCTACGCCGAGCGGCCCGACTTCCTGAGCCCGGAGACGCGGCTCAACGAGGTCGCCAGCTTCGTGCGCTCGGGCCTCAAGGACCTCTCGATCAGCCGCACCACCTTCGACTGGGGCGTGCCGGTGCCGGACCGGCCGGGCCACGTCATGTATGTCTGGGTCGATGCCCTGACGAACTACCTCACCGTCTGCGGCTTCCCCGACGAGACCGACCCGCGCTGGCCGTTCTGGCCCGCGGACGTGCACGTGATCGGCAAGGACATCGTCCGCTTCCACGCGGTCTACTGGCCGGCCTTCCTGATGTCGGCGGGGCTCCCCGTTCCGGAACGCGTCTTCGGCCACGGCTTCCTGCTCTCCAAGGGCGAGAAGATGTCGAAGTCGCTCGGCAACGTCGTCGATCCGATGGATCTGGCCGAGACCTACGGCGTCGACGCCCTGCGCTACTTCGTGCTGCGCGAGGTGCCGTTCGGCGGCGACGGCAATTACAGCCACGAGGCGATCATCAACCGCATCAACGCGGACCTCGCCAACGATCTCGGCAACCTCGCCCAGCGTTCGCTCTCGATGATCGCCAAGAATCTCGACGGCGCCGTGCCGGAGCCCGGAGATTTCTCCGAGGCCGACACGCGGCTGCTGGCCGCCGCCGCGGCCTTGCCGGAGAAGGCGAGGGGGCTGATGAAGGACCTCGCCCTGCACTCGATCCTGTCCGAGATCTGGACCGTGGTCGCCGACGCCAACCGCTACTTCGCCTCCGAAGAGCCGTGGCGCTTACGCAAGTCCGATCCAGAGCGGATGGCGACGGTGCTCTACGTCACGGTCGAGACCCTGCGCCGGGTCGGCCTGATGGTGCAGCCCTTCGTGCCGACGGCGGGCGCGGCGCTCCTCGACCTGCTCGCCGTGCCGGCGGACGCGCGCAGCTTCGCCTTCGCCGACGAGGCCCACCGCTTGCAGCCCGGCGCGGCGCTTCCGGCACCGACCCCGATCTTCCCGCGTTTCGAGAAGCCGGAGGCCGCGGCCTGAAGGCCCGGCTCCCGCTTTTCCCGCATCTTCCTTCAAAAAGAATCCATGCTGGTCGACAGCCACTGCCATCTCGACTTCCCCGATTTCGCCGAGGACATCCCGGGCGTCGTCGCCCGCGCGGCGGCGGCGGGGGTGACGCGGCTCGTCACCATCTCGACGCGGGTCGCCAAGGCCGACACCTACCGGGCGATCAGCGAGGCGAATCCGGCCGTCTGGTACACGATCGGCACCCACCCGCACGGGGCCGCCGAGGAGCCGGACGTGGCGCCCGAGACCATCGCGGCTTTGGCCGAGGCCCCGCGCTGCGTCGGCATCGGCGAGGCCGGGCTCGACTACCATTACGAGGATGCGGCGCCCGAGGCCGTGCAGGAGCGGGTGCTGCGCGCGCATATCGAGGCCGCGCGGCTCGCCGGCCTGCCGCTGGTGATCCATTCCCGCGACGCCGACAGTCATATGGAAGCGGTGCTGACCGACGAGATGGCCCGCGCGCCGTTCCGGGCGGTGCTGCACTGCTTCTCCTCTGGCGCGCGGCTGGCGCAGGTCGGCGTGGAGCTGGGGCTGTCCGTGTCGTTCTCCGGCATCGTCACCTTCCGCCGCTCGGACGCCCTTCGGGACATCGCCCGCAGCGTCCCGCGGGACCGGATTCTCGTCGAGACCGACGCGCCGTTCCTGGCGCCGGAGCCGCATCGGGGCAGGCGCTGCGAGCCCGCCTACACCGCCGACACCGCCCGCGTGCTGGCCAAAACCCTCGACCTCCCGTTCGAGGATTTCTGCGCGCTCACCACCGCCAATTTCTACCGGCTGTTCGCGAAGGCGGCGGCCCTCGACGGGGTCGCGGCGTGAGGCCGGGCCTCGCGATGGCGGGCCAGGAGGGCGCATGGCCAGCCTGACCCTGCGCATCCTCGGCTGCGGCTCGTCGGGCGGCGTGCCGCGGGTCGGCTCCGGTTGGGGCGCCTGCGACCCGTCCGACCCCCGCAACCGCCGCCGCCGCTGCTCGCTGCTGGTGGAGCGGCGCGAGCGGGGGGAGGGGGCATCGACGACGGTGCTGATCGACACCTCGCCCGACCTGCGCGAGCAGCTCATCGACGCGGGCGTGACCCGCCTCGACGCCCTGCTCTACACCCACGCGCATGCCGACCACACCCACGGCATCGACGACGTGCGCCCCCTCGTCATCCAGATGCGCCGCCGCATCCCGGTCCACGCCGATCCCCTCACCCGCGCGCTGCTGACGGCCCGGTTCGGCTACGCCTTCGAGACGCCGCCGGGCAGCGCCTATCCGCCGATCCTCGATCTGCACGAACTGCGCGCGGGCGAGCCGGTGCGGATCGACGGCGCGGGCGGGACGATCGAGGCGCTGGCCTTCGCGATGGAGCACGGCAACGAGGCCGCCCACGGCTTCCGCTTCGGCCCCGCGGCCTACGCCCCCGACGTGAGCCTGATGCCCGAGCCCGCCAAGGCGGCGTTGCGCGGCCTCGATCTCCTCATCATCGACGCGCTGCGCGAGACCCCTCACCCGTCGCATTACTCGGTCTCGGACGCGCTGGCCCTGATCGAGGAGCTGGCGCCCAGGCGGGCGATCCTGACCAACCTCCACACCGATCTCGACTACGCCACGCTGGCGAAGAAGCTGCCGCCGGGGGTGGTGCCGGCCCATGACGGGCTGAGCGTGCAGGTGGGCTTGTAGTCTCCCGCAGCGCCCGGCTCCGGCCGTCAGGCCTGCGCGCCGGATTCGGGCCACGCGGCGGGCGGCGGCAGCGACAGCGCCCGCAGGCGCCGCTCGATCATCGCCCGCTCGCCCGGATGGGCGGCCTGCGCCATCCGATGCGCGATCCATGCCGCGATGTCGGCCTCCCGCGCCCGCAGATAGGCCGCCCGGTCCCAGGCGAGGGCGACGCCGAGACGGCCGAGGGCGTCGAGCAGCCGTCCCTCGTCGAGGATGGACAGGGCCGTGGTCCTCTGCGGACGGCCCGAGGCGCGCAGGCCGTAGACGAGGCCCTTCAGCGCCTCGACGTAGTGCAGGGCGCCGACCCGCGGCCGCAGGGAGGCGGCGGCGAGGCGACGCCAGGGCCGGCGGCACAGCACGATCATCTCGGCCTCCAGGCGGCCGAGGAGTTGGAAGGCGTGCAGGGCCGAGCCCTCGGAGACGATCAGGCGCCGCGCCCGGCGGTAGAGGGCGAGCTGCGCCTCGAGCGGAACGGTCTCGGGCCGGAACACCGTGACGCCGACGCTTCGCAGGGCCGTCTCCAGCACCGCCTCGCCCGCGAAACGCCCCTTGGGGAGGCCGGCCCGCGACACGAACAGGCAGGCGATATCGGGAGGGCCGGGGGAGGGCGCCGCGATCGCGTCGAGGAAGTCGAGATGGGCACCGTGCGGTCCGCCGCCGAAGCGGCGCTCCGCCTGGGGCAGCACGTGCAGGCGCCGCCAGAGGGTCGGCGTGCGGTTGAGGTGAATCCGCGCCCGGTCGATGCCGAGATGGTCGACGATCTGCCAGAAGAAGGGAAAGGGCTCCGCGCCGGGCAGGTCCCAGATGCTGAAGATCAGCGGCAGGTCGGGATAGGCCCGGCTCGACGCCGCCAGCCGCATGCCGAAATCGGCGACCATGTGCCCGAAATGGATGCTGATGGGCCCGCACCAGACGCCCTCCCCGGCGGCCGCGGCCGCCTCCCGGAGCGGCGGCGGCTTGGCATCGACCGGAAAGGGCACGGGGAACCAGCAGGTCCGGGCCAGGATCTGCGTCTCGAAGCGGGGCCAGGCGGGGCCGCCGCGGAACAGGGCGCCGGGGTTCCGGAGCACCTCGAGGCTCGGATGGACGAGGATGTCGTCGAAGCTCCGGGCCTTCGCCCGCAGCGACGCCGCACCGAGAAAAGACGAGTGCCCCATGCTGCGGCCGCGCCCCGCTTCGGATCGAGGCGTGACATTCCCGGCCACGAAAAGCAAACCCTTGCCGCCGCTGGGCGATCCGGGCGGAGGACCGTTCCGCTCAGGACGGATCCGGCCGGCTCGCCCGCGCCTCTGGCCGGAAGAACAATCCCGCCTTGAGGCTGTCGCCGATCCGGTGGGCCCGCCCGACGATGTCGTCCGCGAGCGGAGTCTCGAAGAATTCGGCCGCCGTCGCCGCGAACAGGCCGAGCCAGCGGGCGAAATGGTCCGGGGCGAGGTTTTGGATGCCGAGATGGCGGCCGAACGGGTTGCCCTTGTAGCGGCCGGTCCGGAGCAGCACCGAGGACCAGAAATCGGTCACCCGCGCCATGTGGTGCGGCCATTCCGCATCGGGGATGCGCGCGGAAAAAACGGGCCCGATCAGCGGATCGCGGCGGACTTTTGCGTAGAACGCGTCGAGGAAGGCCGCGAGCGCCGCCTCGGTCAGTTCGGCTTCGGTCCGTTCGGGTTGAGGCATGATGGGCGGGGAGGGGGCTTCCACCTGTCGGGAACGGCGCCCTCCTCCCGCTCAGTTCCGGGCGAGCGAGGGCTGGATCAGGCCGGCGCCGACGAGGATCTGGGCGGCGGCCGCCTTGGCGAGCTGGCGGTAGCCGGCGTCCGTCATGTGCAGCCCGTCGGGGCCGATCATCTGGGCCGGCGTCATCAGGCCGTGCGTGACCCAGGACTGCATCAGGGCGCGGCGGCGGATCACCGGGACGTTCAGCTCGGCGGCGAGCGCGTGCAGGGCCTCGCCGTAGCGCTCGGCTCCGTCGACGCCGGAGAGCTTGCGGCACCATTGCTGGTCCATCAGCACCACGTCGGCCCCGGTGGCGCGGATCGCCCGAAGCCCCTCGCGGGTCAGTTCGACGAAGCGCTCCACCGGCACGCCGCGCAGGGGATCGTTGCTGCCGGTCTGCCAGACCACGAGGTCGGGCCGCTCGGCCAGCACGTCGCGCTCCAGGCGGCTCGCCATCTCCTCGGAGGTGTCGCCGCCCTTGCCGCGGTTGATCACGGTGATGGAGCGCCGGCTCGACGCGCCGATCTGAAGCCGGTCTTCGAGGTCGCGCTCCAGCAGGGCAGGGTAGGCCATGGCCGGCGAGGACGCGCCCGCCCCTTCCGTCGAGGACGAGCCGAACGCCACGATCCGCACGTCGCCGTCATGCCCGAGCAGCGAGGCGAGCCGGGCGAGCTTGGCCGGCACCCGCTCCGCCGCGCGCTCCTGCGCGACCGCGCCGGTGACCGGCGGCGGATCGGGCTGGGCGAGCACCGGGCCGGTGAAGGCAACGGCCAGGGCGGCGGCCGACAGCAATCCGGGGAGCAGGCGGAGCGGCACGGCAAACGACATGGCGAAGCGCTTGAGCGGGTTCATCGATTCGATCGTGTTGGCGGGAAATTGTGACGATTGCGAGGGGACGCCGCCGTCCATGTCCCGAATTGAATACGTTATGCACTGTTTTGCAAGCACCTTCGGCGCCTCTGCATTTTCGTGCCGGATCGTCGTTCGATCCGCGACCGCAGCATCGCGCCGAACCGATCCGGATCCGTGGCCGCATTCGCTCAAATGCGACGCAATCATGGTTAACGGAATTAACCATGAGAGAGCCTGTAGGGCCGGAATGCGATTCGTAGTTCCATAATATATCTTATGCGAATGGTTCTGGTGCGGGCTGGGACGGGCTCACGCCGTCATTGCGAGCACGCTCGGCAACCGGCAGGCCACGGCCTTCCGGCCGGTCTCGGGCGTGTCCGAGCGCGATCTGGCGGACGCCGCGCAGCTCGCCTCCCTCGCCGACGAGACGCCGGAGGGCTGCTCCATCGTCGTGCTCGCCAAGGAAGCCTATGGGATTCGCGGGCACAACACGGCCGGGCCGAGACCGCCGCCCTGCTCGACGGCTTCGAGATCGTGCCGCGGGCCCGCGTGCCGTATCACGGCACCGTGCTGGAGGAGATGGACCTCGACGCGCTGCTGGCGCGCCGCCCGCAGCTCGCGCTGGTGGACGAACTCGCCCACTCCAACGCGCCGGGCTCGCGCCACCGCAAGCGCCATCAGGACGTGGAGGAGCTGCTCGACGCCGGCATCGACGTCCTGACCACGCTCAACATCCAGCACGTCGAGAGCCTGAACGACGTGGTGGCCGGCATCACCCGCATCCGCGTGCGCGAGACCGTGCCCGACGGCATCCTCGACCGGGCCGACGACATCGAGGTGGTCGATCTCAACCCCGACGACCTGATCCAGCGCCTCAAGGACGGCAAGGTCTACGTGCCCGAAGGGGCCGAGCGGGCGCTGCGGCACTACTTTTCCCGCGGCAACCTCACGGCTCTGCGCGAACTCGCTCTGCGCCGCACCGCCGACCGGGTCGACGACGAGCTCCTGGGCCACATGCGGGCCAACGCCATCGCCGGCCCCTGGGCCGCGGGCGAGCGGGTGCTGGTCTGCGTCAGCGACGATCCGCGCTCCGTCAGCCACGACCTGCGCACGCCGCTCGCCTCCGTCCTCGGCGCGGCGAGCACGCTGCGCGACCTCGGCCCCGCCCTCCCCCACGCGGCGCGGAGCGAACTGCTCGCCACCGTCATCGAGGAATCCGAGCGGCTCAACCGCTTCATCGCCAACCTCCTCGACATGACCCGCCTGGAGGCCGGGGCGGTCGCCCCCAACCTCTCGGATCAGGACGTGGCCTACATCGTCGACGCAGCACCGTCACGGTGCGGGCGGAGCGAAAAGCCGAGCGCGTGATCCTCGCCGTGCTCGACGAGGGCGAGGGCCTGCCGGAGGACGAGACCGAGCGGGTGCTCGACAAGTTCCACCGCCTGCGCAAGGGCGACCGGGTCCGCGCCGGCACCGGGCTGGGGCTTGCCATCGCCCGCGGCTTCGTCGAGGCCATGGGCGGCACCGTTACGGCGGGCAACCGGCGCGACCGCTCCGGCGCCGTCTTCACCGTGACCTTGCCGATCCCTTCGCCGATCCCATCCGTGGGGGACGCCGCATGAGCCCGACCGTCCTCGTGATCGACGACGAGCCGCCGATCCGCCGGCTCCTGCGGGTCGGCCTCGCGACGCAGGGCTACGCGCTCTTGGAGGCACCCGACGCCCGCACCGCGCTGGCCTTGCTCAAACGCGAGCGGGTCGATCTCGTCATCCTCGATCTCGGATTGCCGGATCGGGGCGGGCACGATCTGCTGCAGGACATCCGCGCGGATCACCCCGACCTGCCGGTGGTGGTGCTGTCGAGCCGCGGCGACGAGGCCGGCAAGGTCGAGGCGCTCGATCTCGGCGCCGACTACTACGTCACCAAACCCTTCGGCATGGGCGAGCTGCTGGCCCGCCTGCGGGCGGCTTTGCGCCACCAGCTCGCCGCCAAGGGCGAGCGTCCGGTGTTCACGGTCGAGGGCCTCAGCGTCGATCTCGTGCGGCGCATCGTGCGGGTGGACGGCGCCGAGGTGCGGCTCACCCCGCGGGAATACGATTTCCTGCGCATCCTCGTGCTGCATGCCGGCAAGGTGCTGACCCATGCCCAGCTCATGCGCGAGGTTCCGGCCTCGTCCGATCCGCAATACCTGCGCGTCTACATCCGCCAGCTCCGCCAGAAGCTGGAAGCCGATCCCGAGCGCCCGCGCCTCCTCCTCACCGAGACCGGAATCGGCTACCGCCTACGCGCGCCGGACGACGGGCTGGGGTGACGGGGCGCCCGAGACGGCGGTTCGCCGGCTCGTCCCACCTCCTGAGGTGCTGAGCGTCAGCTCAGCCTCGAAGGAGGCCTCAAGCCAGCCGCGCGATCCCTGGAGCCCTCCGTCGAGGCTCCGCCTTCGGCGGAGCACCTTGGGATGAGGGCGAGGGTCCGGTCGGCGCCTGAACGATGGGAAGCGGCAACGTCTCATGCCGCCCGCATCGTCGGGAACACGAGCCGCACCACCGTGCCGCCCTCGTTGGCGTAGGTGAGTTCCCCGCCGAGCTGGGCGGCGAGCCCCTGGACGATGCGGAAGCCGAGGCTGCGGCTCGCCGCCGGGTCGAAGCTCGCCGGGATGCCGGGACCGTCGTCGGCGATGGTGAGCGCCGCGAGGCTGCCCTCCATCGTCTCCAGGCGGATCGTGATGGTGCCGCGCTCGGAGCCCGTGAAGGCGTGCTTGAGGGCGTTGGTGACGACCTCGACCACGAGGAGCGACAGGGTCGTCAGCCGGGCGAGGTCGAGGCGCAACGGCGGCACGTCGACGAGGCAGACGATGTTGCGCGCCCCCGTGGCTTCCAGCAAGTCGGCGCAGAGCTCCTGCAGGTATTGCCCGACCGGCTGGTCGATCCGGCCCGGATCGTAGAGGCGGCGGTGGATGCGGGCGATGGTCTCCAGCCGGGCCTGGGCCTCGTCGAAGGCGGCCATGGCCGCCTTCGGGTCGTCGGCGATCTTGCGCTTCTGCAGCGACAGCAGGGCGGCCACGAACTGCATGTTGTTGGCGACCCGGTGCTGCAGCTCCTGGAACATGGTGCGCTGCTGCTCGTAGAGCCCCGCCGTCACCGCCCGCTCTGCGGCGAGCCGCGTGCCCGCGACCCGCATCAGGTGGATCAGGGCGATGTCGACGGAGACGATGAAGGTGTAGAAGGCGAGCGTCAGCCCGGTCGAGACGCTCAGCAGGAACGTGTCGACCGGGCTGATGAAGAAGTACCACGCGGCGAGCCCCGACAGCACCGCGCAGACGATGCCGGGCCGCAGGCCGAGGAAGAACGTCGTCAGGATGACGGCGGGGAAGAAGGTCAGGAACGGGAAGCCCGGCGGCAGCACCGGATCGAGCAGGTAGCGCAGTCCGCACGCGAGGCCGGCGGCGGCGGCGGCGGCGAGTTCGCCGGCCCAGGACGGCAGGGCGCGCCACGGCAGGACGCGCCGCAGGGCGACCGGCTCGCCGGCCCGCGGCGAGGGGGCGGAAGGCTGGGACATCGGCGGGCGGGCGGTCCGGCGGAATTGATTCGCTCGCCTCTTAGCGCATCGTTGGGCCCAACCTGTGGCCAGCTCACGTCACCGGGCGGTTTTCGCCGCCGAAAATGCGTCGCGAGGGTCACGATGCGTTCCCGGATCGCGGCGCCCTACCCCGTCGCGGCGTTCGCCGCAGCCCTGCGCCCGGCGGTCTCGGCGATCAGGATGCCGCCGAGCACCAGGGCGAGCGCCAGCCCGTCGAAGGCGTCGAACGGCTCGCCCGCGAGCATCACGGCGAGGCCGGCGCCGAAGACCGGCACGAGGTTGACAAACAGCCCCGCCCGGTTCGGCCCGATCAGCTCGACGCCGCGGATGTAGGAGAGCTGCGCCAGGAGCGAGGGCCCGAGCGCCACGAAGGCGACGAGCGGCCAGCCGACCGCCAGCGAGGGCCAGATCAGCCGCCCGGCCGCCCATTCGGCGGCGAGCGGCGGCAGGGAGGAGAGGAGGGCGGCGAGCGCCAACCCCGTGAAGAAGGCGAGCCCCGACACCTTCGGCCGCGACGGCAGCGCCACGGTGTAGCCGGCATAGACGAGGCAGGCGGCGAGCATCAGCCCGTCGCCGAGGTTGAAGGTGAGGCGGAGCAGCGCGCCGAGATCGCCGTGGGAGGAGGCGACCGCCACGCCCGCGAGCGTCACAGCGGCGCCCACCACCTGCCCTCCCCTCACGCCGGTGCCGCGGGCGAAAAAGTTGAGCAGCATGACGAAGATCGGCACCGCCCCCTGCAGCAGGGCGACGTTGAGCGCCGTGGTGTGGGCGCCCGCGGCGTAGAACAGGCTCGCGAACACGGTGTAGCCGCTCGCCCCCATCACGAGCACGTAGCGCCAGCGCGCCGCGAGCCGCGGCCACTCCGCCGCCACCTGCCGCCGGGCGATGACGGCGAGCAGCGCGAAGGCGAAGGCCCAGCGCAAGGTGGTGAGCGCCTGCGGCGACACCTCGCCCACCGCCCACTTGCCCGCCACCGCGTTGCCGGCCCAGAGCAGAGCGGTCAGCGTCAGGATCGCGTAGGCGGTGGCCGTGGAGCCGCGCCGCCGGCTGGAATCTGCCTGCACGATGGGGATTGTCCGGATCGTTGCGTGGGAGGATCGCCCGGCGCCCTAACCAGGGATCGGGCGATAGATGTCGGCGAGGCGCAGCCGCGCTCCGATGACCGGGAACACGATCTCGGCGGCACTCCCCTCGACCAAGGCGGGGGCGTCCGGCCGGCCGCCGTCGCCCCAGGTCCAGAGATGGGTGCGCGGACGCTTCTGGTCGAACACGGCGTAGCACCGCAGCGTGTCCCGGCGGGCGTCGCGCGCGAATTTTTGGACGTGATGGTCGTCGTCGGTGCCGGCCGACAGCACCTCGATCACGACGACCGGCGTCAGGGTCGCGCGCTCGGCGCCCGTCGGGCTCTGCGCATCGATCACCACGTCCGGATAGAGGATGCTGCCCCTGCCCTCCCCGGGCCTGATCCGCACGCCGAAATCGCCCTTGTTGACGTCGAAGCGCGCCTCGTCGACCTGCGCGTAGAGGAGCGAGAAGATGCGCTTGGCCACCCGCTCGTGATCCCGCGTCGCCCCCGCCTGCATCGTCACCCGGCCCTCGACGAGTTCGTAGCGCCCGTCGCGGCCCTCGGCCCAGGCGAGGAACTGCTCCTCCGACATCGCGCGGTCGAGTTCACGCTCCATCTCTCCGACCTCCGGCCATACATCACGTCTCAGGCGGCTCGCGGCGCAGTGCGTTCGAGAACCGCGACCACGTCGTCCCGGTCGAGGTTCTCGAACAGGACCTCGACCGGCACGCGCGTGCCCGAAACACGCGCCGCCCACCCATGATGGCGGGATCGGACGTCACGAGGTCGTCGAGGCGGAGGGCGGCGTCGCGCATCGGGCGGGCTCCGGGTCACCGGAAGAGGTAGCGGGCGCGCGATACCAAATCCAGGGAGCGTCCGAAGTGCGAGGTCATGTCTGCGGGGGCGTCCTCCCCCTTTCGTCGCCTTGACGAAGGCCGGCTCTGGGCCGACCTCACTCGCTCCGCGCCGGAGTTCCTGCCCTGCCTGCCCTTCCGTCCGCTTCCCCCTCCCCTCGCCCTGGCGCGCGCCCACAGCGCACGGTCGGCAGGGTGAAACGCCTCTCCTCCCCCTTGCGGGGAGGAGGGAGGAGGTGGGGGTGGTTCAGGATCGAACGGGGCGGCACCGTCTGCCCGACCCCCACCCCTGACCCCTCCCCACCCAGATCGGGCCTGCCCGATCTGGGCCAGCAAGGTGCGGATCTCGGGCAAGCCCGAGATCCGTGGGGAGGGGAACGCGCCTTCTGCATCACTCGGATGGCTCGCAGGATCGGCCCCGCGTGGGTCCGGCGGGCTTCGTGATGGCCGGGCGTTTCGTCTTTTCGGGCCGCACCGCCCTCGTCACCGGGGCGGCGAGCGGCATCGGCGCGGCCCTGGCCCAGGCGCTCGCCGGGCGCGGCTGCGCCCTGGCGCTGGCCGACCGCGACGGCGCGGGGCTGGCCCCGGTGGCGGCATCCGCCCGCGCCGCGGGCGTGGCGGTGAGCGAGCACGTGATCGACCTCACCGATGCCGCCGCCGTCGCGGCGCTGCCCGCCGCGGTGCGGGCCCATCACGGCGGGCTGCAGTTGCTCGTCAACAACGCGGGCGTGGCGCTCGCCGGGCGGTTCGAGGAGGCCGACCTCGACGACGTGGCGTGGCTGATGGACGTGAACCTGCACGCGGTGATGCGGCTGACCCACGCCTGCCTGCCGCTGTTGCGGGCCGAGCCCCAGGCGCAGATCGTCAACCTGTCGAGCGTGTTCGGCATCGTCGCGCCGGCCGGCCAGGCGGCCTACGCGGCGAGCAAGTTCGCGGTGCGCGGCTTCTCGGAGGCGCTGGCGCATGAAGTTGCCGGCACCGGGCTCGGCGTGACGCTGGTCCATCCGGGCGGCGTGGCGACGCGCATCGCCCGGAACGCCCGCATCCCCCGCGGCCTCGATCCGGGGCAAGCGGCCCGCGGGCTGGCCGCCTTCGAGCGGCTCTTGACGATGGACCCGAAGCCGGTCGCCGCCGCGATCCTGCGCGGCGTCGAGGCCCGCGCGCCCCGCATCGTCATCGGCAAGGATGCGCGCCGCGCCCTTCTGATCCAGCGATTGATGCCGGTTCGGTATTGGTCGCTGATCCGCCGCGCGGTGGGGGAGGGTTGAGCATGGCGAGCCTGCGCGCGCATCTCTACGACGTCGCCGTGCGGCTGGCCGTGAAGGCGCGCATCGGCGGCCAGTCCGACATCGCGGCGATCCGCCGGGCCTTCGACCGCGAGACCTTTCCCGCGCCCCTGGGCGTCGCCTTCACGCCGGGCGAACTCGGCGGCGTGGCCGGCGAGTGGGCGGAAGGCCAGGGCGGGCCCGCGGAGCGCCCTGCCCTGCTCTATCTCCACGGCGGCGGCTTCATCGCCTGCTCGGCCCGGATGTACCGGCCGATCACCGGCCATTTCGCCAGGGCCGGCTTCCGGGTGTTCGCCTCCGATTACCGCTTGGCCCCCGAAGACCCGTTCCCGGCCGGCGTCGAGGATTGCGCGGCGGTCTGGCGTGCCCTCGCGGCGCGAGGGCCGGCCGCCATCGCCGGGGATTCCGCGGGCGGGAACCTCGCGCTCGCCGCGATGGTCGAGGCGCGCCGCCTCGGGCTGCCGCTGCCCGCGGCGGCGGCCCTGTTCTCGCCCGCCACCGATCTCGTCGGCCGCAGCCCGTCCTTCCGCACGAATGCCAAGCGCGACGCGATGTTTCGGCCCGAGGCGCTGACCCGGCTGGTGCCGGCCTATCTCGACGGGGCCGACCCGGCCGATCCCCGCGCCTCGCCGATCGAGGCCGACTTTTCCGGGTTCCCGCCGCTGCTGATCCATGTCGGCGCCCGCGAGATCCTGCGCGACGATTCCCTGCGCCTCGCCGACAAGGCCCGCGCGGCGGGCGTGCCGGTCTCGCTCACGGTGTTCCCGGTGGTGCCGCATGCCTGGCAACTCGCCGAGAGTTTTCTGCCCGAGGCCCAGGCATCGCTCTCGGAGGCGGCCGTCTTCCTGCGCCGCGCCCTTGAGGCGGTTCCGGTCCCGGAGGCGGTGGCGTGAGCGAGGCTCCGCTCGATCTGGTCATCGTCGGCGCCGGCTTCTCCGGCCTCGCCATGGCGATCCGGGCGGACCGGGCCGGGTTCCCGCGCTTCGCGGTTCTGGAGAAGGCCGACCGGATCGGCGGCACGTGGCGGGACAACACCTATCCGGGGGCGGCGAGCGACGTGCCGGCCCATCTCTATTCCCTGTCCTTCGCCCCCCGCTCCGACTGGTCGCGGCTGTTTCCCCGTCAGGGCGAGATCCAGGCCTATCTCGAAGCTCTCGTCGCCGAGCATGGACTGGCGGACCGGCTGCGCCTCCGCACGACCGTGCTGGGCGCCGCCTACGACGAAGCGTCCTGCCTGTGGCGGGTCGAGACCGACCGGGGCGTGGTCTCGGCCCGCGTCCTCGTCGGCGCGGTCGGCGCCCTGCACGCGCCGGCCCGTCCCGCCCTGCCCGGCCTCGACGACTTCGCCGGCCCCTGCTTCCACACCGCCGCGTGGGATCACGGCTGCGACCTCCGGGGCCAGCGCGTCGGCGTGATCGGCACGGGGGCGAGCGCGGTGCAGATCGTGCCGGAGATCGCAGGCCATGCGGCCCACCTCACCCTGTTCCAGCGCAGCCCGGCCTGGATCCTGCCCCGCCACGACCGATCCTACGGCCCAGTCGCAAAAACCCTTCTCGGGATCGGCCCGCTGCGCCGGCTCTACCGGGCCGGCCTGTTCTGGCGCCGCGAGATGCTGGCGCTTCTCGGCTTCACCCGCGTCTCGCGGCTGACCGCGGGCGGAGAATCGCTCGCCCGCGCCCATCTGAAGCGCGCGATCCCCGATTCCGATCTGCGGCGGCGCCTCACGCCGTCCTACCGGCTCGGCTGCAAGCGGGTGCTCCTGTCGGACGATTTCTATCCCGCGCTGACGCGGCCCGACGTGAGCCTCGTCACGGAGGCGATCCGCGCCGTGACGCCCCACGGCATCGTCACCGCGGACGGGGCCGCGCACGCCCTCGACGTGCTGATCCTCGCCACCGGCTTCTCCCCCTCCGGCAGCTTCGACCGCCTCGTCCTCACGGGCCGCGACGGGCGGACCCTGGCGCAGGCGTGGTGCGCGGGGGCGGACGCGTTCCACGGCATCGCGATGGCGGGCTTCCCGAACCTCTTTCTGCTGCTCGGGCCGAACACCGGGCTCGGCCACAACTCGGTGCTGGCGATGGTCGAGGCGCAGGTCGCCCACGTGCTTGGGTGCCTGCGGTGGCTTCAAAAGAATCCGGGGCGGGCGGTGGAGGTACGCGCGCAAGCGCAAAGTGAGTTTCGCGCGTCCGTCGACGCCCGGCTCGCCGACAGCATCTGGGCGCGGGGCGGCTGCGGCAGCTGGTATCTCGACGGGAAGGGCCGCAACCGCACCCTCTGGCCCGGCACCGCCACCGCCTATCGCCGGGGCGCGCGGCGGCTGCGGCGGCGGGATTACGCGATGGTCGGGCCGGGCTGAGGCGCGAGCCTCAGCGCTCCGCCGCCGCGACCGGGCCGTAGCCCTGGTAGATCACCCGCACCGAGCGCCGCTCACCGGGCAGGTCCGAGAGCGGGATCGCCTTCACGCCCCGCAGCACCGGCACCGGCGTCGGCGCGGGCTCGGGGCTTCGCGTCGGCCGCAGCGCCCAACGCTCGGCGCCGGCCGAGCCAGGCCGGTCGGAGGCGAGCGCCGAGGCGGCGAGCAGCCCGCCGAGACCGGCGAGCGGAAGGAAAGCGGCGCGTGAAAACGCTCTGGCGGAAAAGTTCATGGCGGCAGGCCCGGCGAATGAGCCATTTCGCGCGCTGAAGCGTTGCCGGAGTCGGATACGCGCCGGGCCCGCCCGCCGCTTGCCAACAAGAGTCCGGATTCACGGTAAACGGGGGCCCAATGACGAGCCGCGTGGAAGGTCAGGCGGGGGCGCAGGCGCCCGAGCGGGTGGCGGCGGGCAGCGTCATCGAGACCGACATCGCGGCCCGGCTCGACCGGCTGCCGTTCGGCCGCTTCCACACCCTCGTCATCGTGGCGCTCGGCATCACCTGGATCCTCGACGGGCTGGAGGTGACGCTGGCCGGTGCGCTGGTCGGCGCGCTGCGCAAGGAGCCGATGGCTTTCACCGAGTTCGACGTCGGGCTGGCGGCGAGTTCCTACCTGATCGGCGCGGTGACCGGCGCGCTCGGCTTCGGCTGGCTCACCGACCGGATCGGCCGCAAGAAACTGTTCTTCATCACGCTCGCCCTCTACCTCGTGGCGACCGCGGCCACCGGCCTGTCCTGGGACATCTACAGCTTCTGCCTGTTCCGCTTCCTCACGGGGGCGGGCATCGGCGGCGAGTACACCGCGATCAACTCGACCATCCAGGAGCTGATCCCGGCCCGCGTGCGCGGCTGGACCGACCTCGTCATCAACGGCTCGTTCTGGATCGGCGCGGCGCTGGGCTCGTTCCTGTCGATCGCGCTGCTGCGCCCGGAAGTGATCGACCCGGCCTGGGGCTGGCGCGTCGCCTTCTTCGTCGGCGGCGGCATCGGCCTCGTGATCCTGCTGCTGCGCACATGGATTCCCGAGAGCCCGCGCTGGCTCGTCACCCACGGCTACGCCGCGGAGGCCGACCGGGTCGTGACCGGCATCGAGAAGCGCTTCACGGACGAGGGCATCACCCTGCCCCCGCCCGATCCGAACCGGCGCCTCAAGCTCAAGGTCCGCAGCCACACGCCGCTGTCCGAGGTGGCGAACGCGATGTTCGTGTCGAACCGCCGCCAGACCTTCGTCGGGCTCGCGCTGATGATCGCCCAGGCGTTCTTCTACAACGCCCTGTTCTTCACCTACGCCCTGGTGCTGGAGCGGTTCTACAACGTGCCCGGCGGCGATGTCGGCTGGTACCTGCTGCCCTTCGCGCTGGGCTCCTTCCTCGGCCCGCTCCTGCTCGGGCGGCTGTTCGACACGGTGGGCCGGCGCCCGATGATCGCGGCGACCTACGGCATCTCGGCGGTGCTGCTCGCCGTCGTCGGATACCTGTTCCATCTCGGCATCCTCGGCCCCGTGGGCCAGACCGCGGCCTGGATGGTGGTGTTCTTCTTCGCGTCCGCCGCGGCCAGCTCCGCCTACCTCACGGTCGCCGAGACCTTCCCGCTGGAGATTCGCGCCTTGGCGATCGCCGCCTTCTACGCCATCGGCACCGGCATCGGCGGCGTGTCCGGCCCGCTCCTGTTCGGCACGCTGGTCGAGACCGGCTCGCGGGACTGGGTGCTGGTCGGCTACCTCATCGGCGCCGCGCTGATGGCGGTCGCGGCGGTGGTCGGCGGGCTCTACGCCACCGCGGCCGAGGGCAAGTCGCTGGAGGACGTGTCGAAGCCGCTGGCGTCTGCCTGACGGAAACGTCCGCGGCGCCCCGCGTTGTCGCCGGACGTTCAAGAGGCCACGGAGGACACGGGTGGATCGGACACGCAGATCGGTCGAGCGAGGCCGGGTGCTGAAAGGCGCCGCCCTGCTGCCGCTGGCGGCGGCGGGCGCGTGGATCGCCTGGAGCCATCTCGGCCTCAACCGCAGCGGACCCCTCCCCCCGGCCCTGCCGGGGCGGCGCACCGCCTTGCGCACCCGCGCCGGGCGGGTCGGCCTCTACGCGGCGGATGCCAGGGCCGGGCGGCCGCTTCTCCTGATCCACTCGATCAACGCGGCGGCCAACGCCTACGAGGTCCGGCCGCTCTACGAGCACTTTCGCCACGAGCGCCCGGTCTACGCCCTCGAACTGCCGGGCTTCGGCTCGTCCGAGCGGGCGGACCGGGTCTACACGCCCCGCCTCATGGCCGACGCGATCCTCGACGCGGCGGCCGAGATCGCCGCGCGCCACGGCGGGGTCGCGGTCGATGCCATGGCCCTGTCGCTGTCCTGCGCCTACCTCGCGCGGGCCGCCCTCGACCGGCCGGCACTGTTTGCCACGCTCGGCCTGATCAGCCCGACCGGGTTCGACGCCCGCCTCTCCGGCCGCGGTCCGCTCGACAGCCACCGCGGCAGCGCGCCGGCGCGCCGGCTCGCCGCCTTCCCGCTCTGGGGCCGGCCGCTCTTCGACGCGCTGGTGAGCGCCCCGAGCATGCGCTTCTTCCTCGAAAAGACCTGGGGCAGCCGCGACATCGACGAGGGCCTCCTGGCCTACGACCAGCTCTCGGCCCACCAGCCGGGGGCCGAGCACGCGCCGTTCTCGTTCATCTCAGGGTATCTGTTTCCGGACGACACCACGCGGGTCTACGAGGCGCTGACGCTCCCGGTCTTCATGGTCCACGGCGCGCGCGGCGACTTCGTGGATTACCGCCATGTCGGCGAGGTCGTGGGCCGCCCGAACTGGACGATCCTGCGCTTGCCGACGGGCGCGTTCCCGCATTTCGAGCGGCCAGGGGCGGTGACGGGGGCGTACGCGGCGTTTCTGGAGCGGGCGGAGGAAGGTTAGGCGTTCGGACGCAGCCGGTTCCCCCTCTCCCCGCACGCGGGGAGAGGCCTGCATGGACCTCGTCGTCCATGCAGGAAGCGAAGCGGTGGTGAGGGGGCGGCTCAGGTTGGGGCTCTTCCGTAGAAGCCCCCTCACCATCGGCTGCCGCCTCGCTTTGCCGACGACAAGGCCGGCAAAGCCCTCTCCCCGCACGGCGGGGAGAGGGGATGCGCACGAAGCACCTCGATCAATCGGTGCCAGTAGAAAAGGCTTACGCCTCCTCCCCCAGACACCAAGCCAGAATCCCCTTCTGCGCGTGGAGCCGGTTCTCGGCCTCGTCGAACACCACCGATTGCGGGCCGTCGATCACCTCGGCCGTGACCTCCTCGCCGCGATGGGCCGGCAGGCAGTGGAGGAAGATCGCATCCTTGGCCGCATGCGCCATCAGGGCGGCATCGACCCGGTAGGGCGAGAGCAGGTTGTGGCGGAAATGCTCGTCGGCGTCGCCCATCGAGACCCAGCAATCGGTCACGACGGCGTCCGCGCCCTTCACCGCCTCGTAAGCGTCGGTGGAGGCGGTGACCCGCGCGCCCTCGCGCTCGGCCCAGGCGACAAGCGCGGGCGGCATCGCCAGTTCCTCGGGGGCGGCGACGGTGAGGGTGAAGTCGAAGCGGGCCGCCGCGTGGACCCAGCTCGCCAGCACGTTGTTGGCGTCGCCCGACCACGCGACGGTCTTGCCCCGGATCGGCCCGCGATGCTCCTCGAAGGTCATGATGTCGGCCATGATCTGGCAGGGATGCGAGACCTTGGTCAGCGCGTTGATCACCGGCACCTCGGCGTGCTCGGCCAGTTCCAGCATCAGGGCGTGGTCGAGGGTGCGGATCACGATGGCGTCGACGAAGCGCGACAGCACGCGGGCGGTGTCCGCCACCGTCTCGCCGCGGCCGAGCTGCATCTCCTTGCCGGTCAGCATCAGGGTGTCGCCGCCGAGTTCGCGCATGCCGACATCGAACGAGACGCGGGTGCGGGTGGACGGCCGGTCGAACACCATGGCCAGCGTCTTGCCGGTGAGCGGGCGCTCCGCGGCCTGCCGGCCCTTCACCCGCGCGCGCTTGATGGCCGCGCCGGAATCGAGGATGCCGCGCAGGGTCTCGGCGGAGAAATCCTTGAGGTCGAGGAAGTGGCGGACTTCGCGTCCGCTGCCGTTCAGGGTCGTGCTCATTGAATCTTCGCTCGCGGGACAGCCCAAGGCCCCCACGAAGCGCCGCTGAGGCGCTTCATGGGAAAAGCCCGTTAGGCCGCGCCGCGCATCTGCGCCTCCAGATCGGTCGCCGCGGCCTCCAGCCGGGCCACGGCCTCGTCCACCTCCGCCGCGCCGACGATCAGCGGCGGCAGCAGGCGGACCACGTTGTCGCCCGCCGGGATCACCAGCAGGTGCCGCGCGCGGGCGGCGGCCGCGAACTCGGTGTTCGGCAGGTTGAGCTTCAGGCCGCGCATCAGCCCCTGTCCGCGCATCTCGATAAAGACGTGCGGATGGCGGTCGATGAGGCCGGCGAGCTTCTGCGTCAGCAGCAGGCCCATCCGCTCGACATGGGCGAGGAAGCCCTCGCCCAGCACCACGTCGAGCACGGCGTTGCCCACCGCCATGGCGAGCGGGTTGCCGCCGAAGGTGGTGCCGTGCGAGCCGGCGACCATGCCGCGGGCGGCGTCGAGCGTGGCGAGGCAGACGCCGAGCGGGAAGCCGCCGCCGATGCCCTTGGCCGCGCTCATGATGTCCGGGGTCACCCCCGACCATTCGTGCGCGAAGAACTTGCCCGTGCGCCCGACGCCGGTCTGGACCTCGTCCATGATGAGGAGCAGGCCGTGTTCGTCGCACAGCGCGCGGAGCCGCCGGAGCGTCTCGCCGGGGATCACCCGCAGGCCGCCCTCCCCCTGGATCGGCTCGATCATCAGGGCCGCAGTCTCGGGGCCGATCACCGCTTCCAGCGCATCGAAGTCGCCGACCGGCACCTGATCGAAGCCCTCGACCTTGGGGCCGAAGCCGTCGATGTATTTCTGCTGCCCGCCCGCCGCGATGGTGGCGAGCGTGCGCCCGTGGAAGGCGCCCTCGAACGTGACGATGCGGTAGCGCTCGGGGTGGCCGCCCGCGGCGTGGTACTTGCGCGCCATCTTGATGGCGGCCTCGTTCGCCTCGGCGCCGGAATTGGCGAAGAAGGCCACGTCCGCGAAGGTCGCGTCGACGAGCCGCCGGCCGAGCCGCTCGCCCTCGGGGATCTGGAACAGGTTCGAGGTGTGCCAGAGCTTCTGCGCCTGCGTGGTCAGAGCTTCCACGAGGTGGGGATGCGCGTGGCCGAGCGCGTTGACCGCGATGCCCGCCCCGAAATCGAGATAGCGCTCGCCGTGCTCCGTCACGAGCCAAGCGCCCTCGCCGCGCTCGAAGGCGAGCGGCGCGCGGGCATAGGTCGGCAGCAGGGCGGAGGTCGCGGTCATCCGGCTTCCTCGAAACGGCTTTCCAAACGAAAGCGCCGCCTCGGGATGCGGGCGGCACGGTCGCGATTACACTGGAAAAGGGGGTGTTCGCAACGCCGCGGACACCGTGGCGTGTCGTGACGGGCTTTTCCCGGCTCCTTTGCCGGCTCAGCCGGCGCGCGGCCGAATCAGGCGCAAGGGGACGCAGCGGAACGCCCCTTGCGCCCCGCCCTGCCCCCGTGCTTCGTCCCCCGCGACGAAGCAGCCCTGAGGAGCGGAGTACGCGATGAACTCGGTCAAGGAACGCCTGGAAGCCCTCGGGCTCACCCTGCCGAAGGCCGCCGCACCGGTCGCGAACTACGTGCCGTTCGTGCGCTCGGGCAACCTCGTGATCGTCTCCGGCCAGATCTGCTTCGGGCCGGACGGCAAGCTCGCCGACGCCCACAAGGGCAAGCTCGGCGCCGAGGTCTCGAACGAGGCCGGGATCGAGGCGGCCAAGCTCTGCGCGCTCAACGTGCTGGCCCAGATCGAGGCGGCGGTGGGTGATCTCGACCGCGGCGTCGTGCAATGCGTGCGGCTCGGCGGCTTCATCAACGCCGTGCCGACGTTTTCCGCGCTCGCCCCCATCATGAACGGCGCCTCCGACCTGATGGTCGCGGTGCTGGGCGACAAGGGCCGCCATGCCCGCTCCACCGTAGGCGTCGCCGAACTTCCCCTCGACGCCGCGGTCGAGGTCGAGGCGATGTTCGAGGTCGCGTGAGCCGGCCCCTCAACGCCCCCGCCTGGCTGACCGCGCGGCCGATCGCCCATCGCGGGCTGCACGACCGCGCGGGCGGCATCCCCGAGAACACGCTCGCCGCCGCCGAGGCCGCGGCTTTGGCGGGCTACGCCATCGAGTGCGACGTGCAGATCAGCGCCGACGGCGAGGCGATGGTGTTTCACGATGCGACGCTGGGGCGGCTCACCGGCACCGAGGGCGCGGTGGACGCGACGCCCGCCGCCGAACTCGGCAAGCTCACGGTCTTCGGCACCGCCGAGCGCATCCCGACGCTGACCGAATTCCTCACCCATATCGGCGGCCGTGTGCCGGTGGTGGTCGAGATCAAGAGCCGCTTCGACGGCGACCGGCGCCTCACCCGCCGCACTGCGGAGGTCGTGGCCGGCTTCGACGCGCCGATCGCGCTCAAATCCTTCGATCCCGGCATCGTCGGGACTCTGGCGGAGATCGCGCCCGAAAAAATACCCCGCGGCATCGTCGCCGAGGCGAGCCAGGACGATCCCGAATACGACCGGCTGACGCCCTCGCTGCGCACGGCGCTCTCGGGCCTGCTCCATCTCGACGAGAGCCGGCCGGACTTCCTGTCCTGGCGGGTCGGCGACCTGCCGGGGCCGGTGCCCTATCTCTGCCGCCGCCTCGGCAACATGCCGGTGATGACCTGGACCGTCCGCACGCCCGAGCAGCGGGCGCTGGCCGCCGCGCATGCCGACCAGATGGTGTTCGAGGGTTTTCGGCCCTGAACGCCTCCGGATGAAGGCGATCCGCAGGCAGACCGGGCCGTCATACTTGTGTTAAAGTCGGTACGCCGACCACAGGTCGGGGAGTTGCGACCGGAGACAGGAACGAGATGGCGTCGATCGACGAGATCGCGGCCACGCTGCGCAGCGTGGCGGCAGCCGGTATGAAGCCGAAGGAACTGCTGGGCGCGGTGCGCGAGCGGCATCCCGAGGCCAGCAAGAAGGAGGTCGTGCGCGCCGCCTTCTACGCGCTGATCGAGGACCAGGGGCAGAGCCCGGCGCCGGAGCCGGCGAGCGACCTCCACGCCTTCGCGATCCACGAGCGCGCCACCGAGGAGGAGGCGCCGATCAAGCCGCGCAAGCCCCGCAAGAAGAAGACGCCCGCAGCCGAGGCCGCGAGCGCGGAGCCGCCGGTCTTCTGAAGCCGTCTCAGGCGGCCCGCACGGTGCCGAGGAAGCGGGCGACCTCGGCGCCGAGATGCTCGGACTGGCGCGACAGCTCGGTCGCCGAGGCAAGCACTTGGCTCGCCGCCGCGCCGGTTTCTTCCGCCGCGCTCGCCACGCCCGCGATGTTGGCCGTCACTGCGCCCGCGCCGCTCGCGGCCTGCGCCACGTTGCGCACGATCTCCTGGGTCGCGGCGCCCTGCTCCTCCACCGCCGCGGCGATGCCGGTGGCGACCCCGCTGATCTCGCGGATGCGCCCGGCGATGCTGTCGATGGCCGACACCGCCTGACCGGTCGAGGACTGGATGCGGCCGATCTGGCCGGTGATCTCTTCCGTGGCGCGCGCGGTCTGGTTCGCCAGTTCCTTCACTTCCGCGGCGACGACCGCGAAGCCCCGGCCCGCCTCGCCGGCGCGGGCCGCCTCGATCGTGGCGTTCAAGGCCAGAAGGTTGGTCTGGCCGGCGATGGTGGCGATCATCGCCACCACGTCGCCGATGCGGGAGGCCGCGTCCGACAGGTCGCGCACGAGGATGGCGGTCTGCCCGGCCTCGCCCACCGCGGCCTGGGCGAGTTCGGCAGAGCCGTCGACCTGTCGGCCGATCTCCTGCACCGAGGCGCCGAGTTCCTCCGCCGCCGCCGCGACGGTGCCGACGTTCGAGGCCGCCTCGTCGGCGGCGCTCGCGACCGTGCCGGACTGGGCCGCGGTCTGGGCGGCGGTGGCGGTCATCTGTTGCGCGGTCGCCTGCAGCTCGGTCGCCGCCGCCGAGAGCCCACCGACGACCCCGCCGACCGCGCGCTCGAACGCGTCGGCCATGTCGCGGGCCGCCGCCTTGCGCTGGGCTTCCGCCCCGGCGCGGGCGAGCGCGGATTCTTCCTCCAGCGCGCGGGCGCGGATCAGGTTGTCCTTGAACACCTGTACGGCGGCCGACATCGCGCCGATCTCGTCGCCGCGGCCGCTTCCCGGCACGTCGAGGGTGGCGTCGCCCGCCGCCAGCCGGCCCATCGCCGCGGTCATCCCCTCGATCGGCCGCGAGATGCCGAGCCAGCCGAACAGGGCGGCGAGCAGCGCGCAGAGCAGCGTCACCGCCATGGCGATCCAGGCGGTCGTGGCGGCCGAGGCCGCGCTCTCGACGGCGTGGGCGACGCTGTCCTTGGCGCCGCGCTTGTTCAGGGCGACGTTCTCCTGCAGCGCCTTGGTGGCGGCCTGGGCCAAGGCGAGGGTGTCGGGCCCGGCCAGCAGGGTCAGCGCCTCGGCCTGCCGGCCGGCCCGCATCATCCCGACGATCTCCTCCAGCCGCACCGTGTAGGTCGCCCAGGTGGCGGAGAAGCGCTCGTAGAGCGCCCGCTCCTCGGGCGAGGCGATCAGCGGCTCGTAGGCCTTGCGCAGGTCGGAGAGCGCCTTCTGGCTCGTCCGCACGCTCTTCTCGTTGTCGATGAGCAGTTGCGGCGTGTCCGAGGTGGCGACGTAGCGGTAGGACTTCACCCGCTCGTCGCGGGTCGCCGTGCTGATGTCGCCGAGCAGGCCGACCGAGGGCAGCCAGTTGTCGGCGATCGCCCGCACCTCGCCATCGATCGCCGCCAGCTTGACGATGCTGAGCCCGCCCTGGGCCGCCGCGACGACGGCGAGCAGGCTGAACGAGCCGGCCAGGGCCGCTTTGAGGGAGACGCGCATGGTGAGTCCGGTCGAGTGCAGGAGCAATTCTCGGAACCGGATTTATAATTCGAACGGTTAATTTTCCGTCGCCGCAACAGTCATCAAGTCTCTCCGCTCCCGTCGGCCGGCCGAATCCGGATCACGCCCGCGTGAACGACGCCGATAGAGCCGCAAGACCTATCATGGGCTAAGATCGCAGCCGGATAACATTCGTTGGTTTTCGCGCAGCGGCAGAAGGAAAGCTTTTACGCAACCTTTCCGTTGTTTCGAACGATCACGCCCGATCATCTCAGCGCCGGTTCGACCGTTCCTCTCACCCAATACCCTCATCCCGAGGTGCCGCACCAGCGGCCTCGAAGGAAGGCTCCAGCGGATCGCGCGATCCCCGAAGCCTTCCCTCAAGGCTCCGCTTCGCTCCGCACCTCGGGATGAGGGGACGGATCGAAACAACCTCAGCATCGAGCCGGGCTGCTCTCGAAGGGCCAGGTCGAGCAGGCTTTCAGCGTTTCGCCGGTCCTTCCGGCGAATTCGCCCCTTCCGTCTTTGCGTCGGGCGCGCCTAGGAACTCGGCGAGGTGGCGCTTCCACAGGGCGGCGTAGCGCAGCGACTGGTGGCCGTGGGTCTCGGGCGAGGTCGGCACCAGCACGAAGCGGCCATCCTTCACCTTAGCCAGCGCCGCGTTCATCACGTCGAGCTGGGGCGGGTTCAGCTCGTCGTCGGCGAAGTTCACCGCCAGCACCTTGGCCTTGATCCTAGCAAGCTCCGGGAAGGGGTCGTAGTCGTAGGAGGAATCGAACCAGTAGAGCCAGTCGTTGGCGTCGGCCTTGCGCTCGTAGCCGGCGATCATCCGGTCATAGGCCGTGTCCGAGGCCGCCCGCGTCGGCGCTTGGCTCTGCAGGCCGAGCACGCTCTCGGTCATGATGTTGAAGATCGGCAGGATGCGCTCGAAGCGGCGCGGCTGCTCGGTGTACTCGCCGCCCTTCCAGTCGGGATCGGAGCGGATGCCCTCGATCAGCAGGCGCCGCCACAGGGCGTTGCGCCCGCTCACCGGGATCGGCTGGCTCGCCACCGCCATGATCAGGTCCATGGCGTCGGGATGGCGGATGCCCCACATCCAGGCCTGCATCCCGCCCATGGAGGTGCCGAGCACGAGGCGCAGGCGCTTGACGCCGAGCTCCTCGACCACCCGGCGCTGGCCCTCGACCACGTCGCCGTAGCCGTAGCGGGGGAAGCGGCCCTTGAGCCCGTCCGAGGGCTTCGACGAGCCGCCGCGCCCGAGCCCGTCGGGCAGGATCACGTACCAGCGGCGCGCATCGAGCGGCGCCCCCTCGCCGAACAGCTCGGGGCCGAGCGTCGGGATCAGGAAGCTCTTTCCGGTGCCGGTGGTGCCGTGCAGGACGAGGACCGCGTTGTCGATCGCGCCGTCGGCGCCGCGATGCGGCGTGCCGAGCGTGGTGTAGTGGAGTTTTGCTTGTTCCAGGCTCCCGCCGTCGGCGAGGCGCAAGTCCTTGACGACGACGTCGCCCTCGCTCTGGCCCGGATAGCTCTGCGGAGCGGCCTCGGCCGCGGTTCCAAAAGACATCGTCATCGTCAGAAGTGTGATCGCGAAAGCCCGGCCCGTCCTCATGCCTCGTCCTCCACCCAGCCGAAGGAGCGCTCCACCGCCCGGCTCCAGCCGGAGAACAGGGCCGCGCGCCGGTCCGCGTCGAGGCGCGGATGCCAGCGTCGGTCAACCGCCCCATTGTCCTTGAGGTCCGCCAAGCCGGCCCAGAATCCGGTGGCGAGGCCCGCGGCGTAGGCGGCGCCGAGCGCCGTGGTCTCGGACACCTTGGGGCGCAGGGTCTCGCGGTCGAGGATGTCGGCCTGGAACTGCATCAGCAGGTCGTTGACGACCATGCCGCCGTCGCAGCGCAGCTCGCCGAGTCGAATCCCGGAATCGCGCTCCATCGCCTCCAGCACCTCGCGGGTCTGGTAGGCGGTGGCCTCCAGGCACGCGCGGGCGATGTGGCCCTTGTTGGCGTAGCGGGTGAGCCCGATGATCAGGCCGCGGGCGTCGTCGCGCCAATGCGGGGCGTAGAGGCCGGAGAAGGCCGGCACCACGTAGACGCCGCCGTTGTCCTCGACGCTGCGGGCCAGCGCTTCGACGTCCGCCGATTCCTTGATCAGCCCGAGATTGTCGCGCAGCCACTGCACCAGCGCGCCGGTGATGGCGATCGAGCCTTCCAGCGCGTAGGCCGGAGGCGCCTCGCCGATGCGGTAGGCCACCGTGGTGACGAGGCCGGCCTTGGAGGCGACGGGCTCGGGGCCGGTGTTCATCAGGGCGAACGCGCCGGTGCCGTAGGTGTTCTTGCCCTCGCCCGGCTCGAAGCAGGTCTGGCCGAAGAGCGCCGCCTGCTGGTCGCCGAGGATGCCGGCCACCGGCACCCCCTCGAACGGGTCGCGGGTCTCGCCCAGCACCGCGCTCGACGCGACGATCCGCGGCAGCACCGCGCGGGGGATGCGGAACACGCCGAGCATGCCGTCGTCCCAGTCGAGGGTCGCGAGCGACATCAGCTGGGTGCGGCTGGCATTCGTCACGTCGGTGACGTGCAGGCCGCCCGCCTCGCCGCCGGTGAGGTTCCAGACCAGCCAGGAATCGAACGTGCCGAACAGGGCGCGCCCGTCCTCGGCCCGCTCCCGCGCCCCCTCGACATGGTCGAGCAGCCACGCGAGCTTCGAGGCGGAGAAGTAGCTCGCCAGCGGCAGGCCGGTGAGATCGCGGAACCGGTCGCGCCCGCCGTCGCGGGCCAGCGCGGCGACCTGCCGGTCGGTGCGGGTGTCCTGCCAGACCAGCGCGTTGTGGAGCGGCTCGCCGGTCTCGGCATCCCACAGCAGCGCCGTCTCGCGCTGGTTGGTGATGCCGATGGCCGCGAGGTCCGAGGGCTCCAGCCCGGCCCGGACCAGCCCCTCGCGCATCACCGTGCGGGTGTTGCGCCAGATCTCGCGGGCATCGTGCTCGACCCAGCCGGGGCGCGGGAAGATCTGCTCGTGCTCGCGCTGGGCTTGGCCCCGGATGGCGCCGGCGCGGTCGAACACGATGAAGCGCGTGCTCGTGGTGCCCTGGTCGATCGCCCCGACCGCTTGAACCATGGCGTCCCTCCCCGGCCCGGATCGTCGGTCCGGGGCCGTGGGGGCGATCCTACACGACGATCAGGAAGTCGGAAGCGCTGAGCGAGGCGACCTTGTCGAGGGTCGCGATCTTCACCTGGGCCCCGGCCCCCGTGCCGTCGGCGTCGTAGAACAGGCTCTTGCTCCGCGCGTCGAAGATCAGGCGGTCGTCGGCATCGTGGGCGGCGCGGCCGGCATGGAACCGCCCCTCGGCGAGCAGCCCCGCCTTCAGCCCGGTGAACACGTCGTCGTCGAGCCAGAGCTTGTCGGTGCCGACCGTGAAGTCGGTGATCCGGTCGGCGTCGTTCGCGCCGGGCTTCGTGTCGAACACGAAGCGGTCGGCGCCGGCTCCCCCGGTGAGGGTGTCGGCGCCGCCGCCGCCCTTGAACGTGTCGTCGCCGTTGTTCCCGGCGAGACGGTTCGCGACGGCATTGCCGATCAGCATGTCGGAACGCATTCCCCCGACGACGTTCTCGATGCTGACGAAGGTGTCGCGGCCGATCTCGGTTCCCGATGCGTGATGGACCACGACCTTGCCGCCGACGGTCTCGCGCACGCCGTTCAGGTCGACCCGGACGGCCTGGCGCGCCGCGCCGTAATCGGCGGTGTCGCTCGCGGTCCCGCCCTCGAGCGTGTCGTTGCCGGCGCCACCCACCAGCAGATCGTCCCCGGCCCCGCCCTCGAGGCGATCGCCGCCCTCTCCGCCCTCGAGTCGGTCGGCGCCTGCGTTGCCCTGGAGCAGATCGTTGCCGGCCCCACCCCAGAAGCGGTTGGCGGCCCCGTCGCCGATCAGCACGTCGGAGCGGGCGCCGCCGACCACGTTCTCGACGCTGACGAGGGTGTCGCGTCCGATCTCCGCTCCGGCCGCGTGATAGACCACGACCTTGCCGCCGACGGTCTCGCGCAGGCCGTTCAGATCGACCCGGATCGCTTGGCGCACGGCGCCGTACTCGGCGGTGTCGCCCTCGATCGCGCCGCCGACGCCGCCATCGAGCGTGTCGTCGCCCGCGCCGCCCACCAGCACGTCGTCCCCGGTCCCGCCTTCGAGCCGGTCCTGGCCGGAGAAGCCGAACAGCGCGTCGGCGCCGTCTCCGCCCTTCAGGACATCGTCGCCGTCGTCGCCTGCGAGCGCGTCGTTCCCTGCGTCGCCGGACAGCACGTCCCGGCCGTCTCCGGCATGGAGGACATCGTCGCCCGCGCCGCCGAACACGGTGTCGTCACCGTCGTCGGCGAAGACCACGTCGTCGTTCGCCCCACCCTCGATCCGGTCGTCGCCGGTGCCGCTGAACACCAGATCGTCGCCGCCACCGCCCCGGATGACATCCTTCGTCGAGACGCCGCGGATCGTGTCCTTTCCTGATCCGCCGGTCTGGGTCAGCGTGTAGGTCTTCTCGTCCCAGTTCCAGCTCGAGACCTGCTTGCCATCCGCCGTTTCGGGACCGTACAGATACGCGACGGCCGCCTCGTCCAGTTCGCCGAGCTTGGGCAGCGTCGCCGTCACGCCGGTATAGCTCATAATCGTGTGCGCGACGGTGTCGAGAGTCGTGTCGAGGACGATGCCGCCCTCGAACGGATGCTTGAGGCCGATCGCGTGGCCGACCTCGTGCGTCAGCACGTGGATCATGCCGTAGAACGAGTAATCCGCGACGGACAGGTCGATGGACACGTCGCCGCCGAAGGCCAGGGAATACGATCCGTCGCGATCGATCGCGGTCACCGGATGATAGGCGAAGGCCGCGGCGTCGGAGACGTCCGCGTCCTTACTGAAATCGTAGCGCCCGAACCGGATATCCCCCTCGCCCGGCGCGACCTGGAGGAACGTGATCCCGCTGGATCCCTCCCAATGCCCGAGGGCGAAGGAGGCGGCGGTCTCCTCGAAATTGGTCAGCGGCTTGAACGAAGACTTGTACGCGCTCGAAAACCCGAAATCCGTAAGATAATCGTAGGCTTCCACCTCGAACGAGTAGGTCACGAAGACGGGCTTACCGACGGTCTTGCCGCCCCACCAACTCGATCCAGACAAAAGGGCCGTGTAATCGCTGACGGTCTTGGACATCGTGGCATCACCTCTGCCACAGCCCTAAGTTACACCTTGCGTCGTCGCAAGCCTGTGCTGCACGTAGACCGAGAAACAGGACGACGCGTGTCGTTTGGGCGACACCGGCGCGGAGCAGCCCTCAGCCTCCCGCCCGCTCCAGCAGGGCCGGGGTCTCCGTCGCACCCATCTGCCGGGCCAGCTCCGCGGCGCTCAGGCCCGAGGCGTCGCGGCGGGCCGGGTCGGCGCCGCGGGCGAGCAGCAGCTCGCAGATCGCGACGCGGTCGAACATCGCCGCCACCATCAGCGCCGTGCGCGCGCCGTCGCCCGCCCCGTCGACCTGCGCGCCGTGGTCGAGCAGCAGTTCCACGATGCCGGCCTCGCCCTTGAAGGCGGCGCCCGCGAGCGGGGTCTGGCCGCGGTCGTTGGCGAGTTCGGGATCGCCGCCCGCCTCCAGGACGACGCGGGCGGTCTCCGCGTGGCCGTTATAGGCGGCGAGCATCAGCAGGCTGTCGCCCTTGTCGTTGCGCAGGTTGGCCGGAAGCCCCTGCGCGAACAGCCCGGCGAGTTCCTCGGCGTGGCCCATCCGGGCGTACTGGAAGACGCGGCCCGCGAACGCGATCGTCTCGTCGTCGAGGGTGGGGGACGAAAGGGGGGAATCGGCGGGGGGATCGGCCTGCATCGCGGATCTCGTCGGGATGCCCGGAGGGCGGAAGGTCCGTCCCATCTGGGTCCGGGCGCGGGATCGTCCAGTTGCCGGGAGATCGGCCGAGGCTCCATGTTTTCCGTGCCGCATCGGCTTTTCCCGAAAGCCGGGCCCCACCTTTCGGGCCGAGGCTCTGGGTTTCCGTGCCGCATCGACTTCTTCCGAAAGCCGGGCCCACCTTTCGGGCCGATGCTTTAGCGCCGCCGACCGGAGCGGCGCGCGGATTCGGCGTCCTGGGCGGCCCGGGCCTCGTCGATCCTGCGCAGGGTCAGGAAGCGGGTGATGTCGAACTCGACGTCCCGGATCGTCTCCTCGATCAGGTGGCGCTGCAGCAGGATGCCGGGATCGTCCACGGCCAGACCCTCGCGCTCCTGCAGCCGCTGCACCGCCTGCCGGACCACGTCGTAGACCTGCTCGCGCTCGTCCCGGCCCATGGCCGGGCTCACCGCGCGGGCGACGAGGTCCGAGAAATCCGCCATGGCGCACACTCGACGTTCGATGAGGATCGGGGCCGGACCTCGGCCGTGGCGACGTCCCGATCGAGGGACGATCTCGGGAATGCCGCCCCGTCAGAGCCGGTTGTCGGCGACCGCGGCCCGGATCAGGGAAAGGGCGCTCCAGATCATCGTGAACAGGAACAGCGCGACGCCGACGGCGTAGAACGGCGCCGGATAGGCCGAGTAGGTCGGCAGCAGCGGCTCGACGAAGGTCGCGAGGTAGATCTGCTGCTTGGCGGCCGCGATCCGGGCGCGATCGAGGATCATGTTCATCGAGGCGCTGATCTTCTCGGCGATCACCTGCTCGATCATCAGGCCCTCGTATTCGAGCAGGGCCTGGGTGAGGTTGTGCGAGGCGTCGCTGACGAGGCCGTCGGTGGTGAGCCGGTTCTGCAGGTCCTTCATCTGCCCGTCGATGGCCGCGACGGTGGCGACGAGCACCTGGATGCCGCGCGTCCGCTCGTCGAGCTTGGAATCGCGCAGGACCCGCAGGTCGCTCTCGGCCTTGATCTTGTCCTTGCGCAGCAGCTCGATGGTGGTCACCGTCGCCTGGGCGGACTGCAAGGGATCGATGATGCCCCAGCGGTTGCGGAACTGCTGCAGGGCTATGCGGGCCCGCTTGAGCCGCTCGGTGGCCTTGTCGACCTCGATCTGCGACTGGGCGAGCAGGTCCTGCTGGGCGCGGCGGGAGATCGCGTTGATGAGGGTCTCGGCATGGGCGATCACCTGCTTGGAGATCTCCACGGCGTCCTCGGGCGAGAAGGCGCGCACGGTCAGCCGGATCACGCCGGAGACGACGTCGATCTGCGGCAGGACGTGGCGGCGCCAGTGGCGGACCAGCTTCTCGACCGGCTGGCTCGCATCGTAGCGGGCCCAGAAGTCGATCCCATCTTGCGAGAACATCTTCTCGAGACCGAGCTTGGCGTCGACCGCCTCCACCAGCTGACGGCTCTTGATGTAGTCGCGCAGGATGAAGCTGTCCTGGCTGTTATGCTTCTGGATCATCTCCTGGTAGACGCCGAGCGTGACGCTCTCCATCGGCTCGACGTTGCCGCGCACCGCGAACTGGGATTCGGCGATGTATTGCGGCGTGGCGATCGCGAACACGTAGATCCCGACCAGCACCGTCGGCAGCA
Source organism: Methylorubrum rhodinum (assembly GCF_014199935.1). Classification (GTDB taxonomy): domain Bacteria; phylum Pseudomonadota; class Alphaproteobacteria; order Rhizobiales; family Beijerinckiaceae; genus Methylobacterium; species Methylobacterium rhodinum. The sequence goes on along the minus strand of NZ_JACHOP010000022.1, from coordinate 54,000 downwards.
GCACGAACAGGCCGTAGCCGCGGATCAGCCGCACCATCAGCCGGGGCTGCGGGCGCTCCTCGTCGCGGGGCCGGAGGCCGGGCAGGCGGGTCCAGTCCAGGGTCCGGCGCGCGCGCGCGACGAGCGCCCCGCGCCGACCCGCGGGCATGGGCTCGATCGTCTCGGCGTTGCGCCGCAGATCCGGCACGGAGCGGCGGGCGAGGTCCATGAGCGACTGAACGCTCGGGCTCTGCCGGACCCGCGTCTCCTGCTTGATCTCGTCCGAACTCATCGAAAGGACATCCTCGCGGGGAAACCACCGCCGGCTTCGTACCGGGTTCACGCCGGGCCCTGGCCGCGCCCGGCCGCGAAGCGCCGGGCCGGTCCGCGCGGCCACGGCTGAGGTCACGTTCTTTTCGGCCCTTTTTAAGGCGCGGCGATCCGCCGGGATTGCCGCGCGGGGCGACGGCTGCGATAGGCCGCCCTCGCTCTGCAACGGCAGATGCACGAGAAGCAGCGCGGGATTCGACGGGAGCGGAGGGGCGATTGGGACGGCGTCAGGAACCGGACGGTCCGGCCCATGCAAGGGGGGCCCGCACGGCGAAGGCCGGCTTCGCGGAGGTCGTGCTGGTCTGCGGCAAGTGCGCCAAGCGCCAGGGCGTGGACCGCAAGCGGCTCGGCCGCGCCCTCAAGCGCGCCGCCGCCCGGCCCGAGGGCGAGGCGCGTGCGAAGGGTCGTAAAGTGAAGATCATCGAGACCGGCTGCCTCGGCCCCTGCCCCAAGCGCCTGCTCGCGGTGGCGACGCCGGCCTCCCTGGCGCGGGGCCGCGTCGTGCTGCTCGCACCTTGCCTCGACGCGCTCTCGCCCGCCTCCCTCTCGCTCGACACGCCCGCCTTACCGCCCGCGCCCGCCGCCGATGGCTGACCCCGCCTCCGCGCCGCGCCGGCTGCTGCGAGGGCTGGTGCGGCGCCTGCCGCTCCTCGGGACGCTCGCCGGCCTGGCGCTCGGCACATGGCTCGTGGCCACCAACGACCTGACCGCGATCGGCGACGCGTTCGGGCGGATCGGCGCGCCGGGGCTCGCCGGCCTCGTCCTCGTCCGCGCGCTGATCATCCTGCTGTGCGGGCTCGCCTGGGCGCGCCTGCTCGCCGGGGTCGGTGCCGCCGTGCCGGGCCGGGGCGCGGTCGAGACCGGCGCCTTCGTGATCCTGCGCTTCGTGCGCGAGGGGGTGAACGTGCTGCTGCCCGTCGCCTCGGTCGGCGGCGAGGTGGTGGGCGGGCGCCTGCTCACCTTCTGGGGCGTGGCCGGCAGCTTCGCCGCGGCCTCGCTGCTCGCCGACATGCTGATCCAGGTCGCCACGCAGGTGGCCTTCACGGGGCTCGGCGCCGGCCTGCTGTGGCGCCTGCCCGGCGAGGCCGCCGCGACGCTCGCCCGCTGGACCGCGGAGGCCGCCGCCGTCGCCGTCGCGGCGGTGGCGGCCTTCTTCGCCCTGCAGCGGCTCGGCTCCGCCCGCGGCCTGGAGCGGCGGCTCTCCGGCCTCCTGCGCCGCGTCCTCGGCGCCTCCGAGCCGGACGCCGCCGCCGGCCCGTCCGTGCGCGATGCCCTCGACGCGGTCTGGGCGCGCGACCGCCGCGGCCCGCTCGCCCAGGCGACGCTGCTCCACGCCGCGGGCTGGCTGCTGGGCGCGGCCGAGATCTGGATCGTGCTCGCCTGTATCGGGGTCGAGGCCAGCCTGACCGAGGTGCTGGTGCTGGAATCGCTGTCGCAGGCGATCAAGTCGGCGGCCTTCCCGGTGCCGAGCGGGCTCGGGGTGCAGGAGGGCGGCTTCGTCTTCGTCGGCGCCCTGTTCGGGTTGGATGCCGGCATCGCCATCGCCCTGTCGCTGGCCAAGCGCGTCCCCGACGTCGTCCTCGGCCTGCCCGCGCTCCTCGTCTGGCAGACGCTGGAGGCGCGGCGCGCGCAGGTGCTGGCGCCGCCGGGGTAGGGTCCCGGAGACGCGCGTCAGAGGATCGTGTCGATGCCCTTGTGGGCGGCCAGCGACAGCAGCTTGAGCGAGGGGCCGCTCGGGCGGCGCTCGCCGCGCTCCCACTGGCTGACGAGGGTGACGGTCACGTTGAGGGCGAGGGCGAAGAGCGCCTGACTCATCTTGGCCGTCTCGCGCACCTGCCGGATCGCCTCGGGCGACAGCGGCTCGACGGGGGTAAGGCAGGCGAGATCGAAGTGACGCATCGTGGCCTTGTCGATCGCGCCGACCGCATGGGAATCGGACGCGGCCTCGTGCAGCGCCTGGAGCGCATCGCTGCGGGGCTTGGCTCGGGATTGGTTCGTCATCCGATCTGTCTCCATCCGCGCTCGGCCACGAGGCGGGCGAAATCCGCCTCCGTGTGGCGGGTCAGGGTCTCGGCGTAGTCTTGGTAGGCTGCGCGCTCGGGGCCGGTGAGGTTGGCGCGGGCGCTCTTCGGGAAGAGATACAGGAACACGACGACCTCGCCGACCTTGTGGGCGAGGATGGCCCGGAAGCCGCGGGCACGACCTTGGGCGGGGCGGGCGATGCGCTGCTTGATCAGGAGCTTGCCGATCGGGCCGTCGATCTGGCCGCGCTCGGCGCGTTCGACGGCATCGATCAAGTCGGCGTCGGACACGCCCTCCTTGCCGGCCAGCCTCGCGAAGGCCGAGGTCGCGTAGATCCTCATTCACGGCCTCCCGCTGCGGCCCGGCGCGACCCGCATCGACAGCGGAACGCATCGTCGGGCTCGTTTGTATAACGCAGAGCGTTATAGTCCAAGTCCGTAGAGCACCCCTACGCCCCCTGCCCCCGCCGCGCCGTCAGCCACGAGGCCGCCAGCACCACCAGCCCGACGGTCGCGATCATCAGGGTCGAGGCGGCGTTGATCTCCGGGTTCAGCCCGAGCCGGACCTGGCTGTAGAGCCGCATCGGCAGGGTGGTGGCGCCGGGGCCGGAGACGAAGCTCGCAATCACGAGGTCGTCGAGCGACAGGGTGAAGGCGAGCAGGAAGCCGGCCGCCACCGAGGGGGCGATCAGCGGCAGGGTGATGCCGAAGAACACGCGGGCCGGTGAGGCGCCGAGGTCGGCCGCGGCCTCCTCCAGCGCGCGGTCGAGGCCTTTCAGGCGCGCGCCCACCACCACGGCGACGAAGCCGGTGGCGAAGGTGGCGTGCGCGATCACGATAGTGGCGATGCCCCGATCCAAACCGATGCCGACGAACAGCAGCAGCAGCGACAGCCCGGTGATGACCTCGGGCATCACCATCGGGGCATAGAGCAGCCCGGTATAGGCGCCGCGCCCGGCAAAGCGCCCGTGCCGGTCGAGGGCGAGCGCGGCGAGCGTCCCGAGCACGCCCGCGATGGCGGCCGAGAGCAGCGCCACCTTGAGCGAGACCAGAGCCGCGGCGATCAGCGGCCCGTCGGCGAACAGCACCGCGTACCAGCGGGTCGAGAACCCGCCCCAGACGGTGACGAGCTTCGAATCGTTGAAGGAATAGACGATCAGCACGAGGATCGGCGCGTAGAGGAAGGCGAGGGCGAGGCCCAGCGCGATGCGGACGAAGGCGCTCACCGCCCCCTCCCCTCGGCGGCCTCTTCGCGGCGCAGCTCCGCCTCGCGGAACAGCACCACGGGCCCGACGATCAGGAACAGCAGCAGCACCGCGACCGCCGAGGCCAACGGCCAATCACGATTCGAAAAAAACTCGCTCCACAGGACGCGCCCGAGCATCAGCGTGTCCGAGCCCCCGAGCAGGTCGGGGATGATGAACTCGCCGACCATCGGGATGAAGCAGAGCAGCGCGCCCGCCGCCAGCCCCGGCAGGGCGAGCGGCAGGGTGAGCGTGAAGAACGCCCGCATCCGCCCGGCGCCGAGATCGGCAGCGGCCTCCAGCAGCGTCGGGTCGAGCCGGCTCATCACCGCGTAGAGCGGCAGCACCATGAAGGGGAGGTAGGCGTAGGTCAGGCCGATCAGCACGCCGTAGGGGGAGTCGAGGATCGGCAGCGGGCTTCCGATCAGCCCGAGCTTCATCAGGGCGCCGTTGAGCAGCCCCTCGGGCTTGAGGATCGCGATCCAGGCGTAGACGCGAATGAGAAAGCTCGTCCAGAACGGCACGATCACCAGCGCCACGAGGATCGGCTGCCAGCGCTCCGACGCGCGGGCCATGGCGTAGGCGGTGGGCGTGCCGATCAGCGCCAGGATCGCGGTGGCGAGGCCGGCATAGCCCAGCGAGGAGAGGGCGGCGTCGCGGTAGAGCGCGTCCTCCGCGATCATGCGGTAGTTCTGGAAGTCGAGCGCTTCGAGGAATTCGCGCCAGCCCTCCAGCCCGCCCTGCCAGTCGATCACCGGCAGGTAGGGCGGCTGGGCGGTGGCAGGGGAGGAGAAGCTGATCTTCAGCGTCACCGCGAAGGGCACGAGGAAGAACAGCACCAGCCACAGGAGCGGCAAGCCGCGCACGATGAGCCGCGCCAAGCGCCCGCTCATGCCGGCAGCACCCGAGCGGCATCAATGGGAATTGCGACCGTGACGGTCGCGCCGACCGCCGGCATCGGCCCCGTCATCGGCAAGGCCGCGGAGGCGCGCAGCACCGAGCCGTCGGCCATCCTGATCCGCGAGCGGATCCGGTCGCCGAGGAAGGTCTGCTCGACAAGTGTCCCTTCAAGTGTCCCTTGGAGCGTGCCGGGCAGGCCGCCCGCCCCGTCGAGGCTCAGCCGCTCGGGCCGCACCGCGACCACCACGGCGGCGCCCGCCGCGCCCTCCCCGCTGGCGCGGACGGGTCCGAGCGCGGTCTCGACGGTGCGGATGCCGCCGGGCTCGTCCGGCCCGAGCCGACCCTCGATCAGGTTCACGTCCCCCAAGAGTCCGGCGACGAAGCGGCTCGCCGGGCGCTCGTAGAGGTCGCGCGCCGGACCGACCTGGACGAGGCGCCCGCGTTCCATCACGCCGATTCGGTCGGCGAGCGCCATCGCCTCCGCGGGATCGTGGGTGACGACGACGAAGCCGGTGCCGAGCCGCCGCTGGATCGCCCGCAGCTCGCCTTGAGTCTCCTCGCGCAAGGTGCGGTCGAGGGCGCCGAGCGGCTCGTCGAGGAGCAGGAGCTTGGGTTCCCGCGCCAGCGCGCGGGCGAGCGCCACCCGCTGCCGCTGCCCGCCCGAGAGCTTTTCGGGGCGTCGCGCCTCGAAGCCTTCGAGCCGCACGAGCCTCATCAGCCCGGCGACGCGCTCGGCCGCCTGCTTTCGGTCCAGGCCCAACCCCTTGAGTCCGTAGCCGACATTGGCCGCCACGCTCATGTGCGGGAACAGCGCGTAGGACTGGAACATCATGTTGACCGGCCGCCGATGCGGCGGCAGCGCGGTCAGGTCCGCCCCGTCGAGGCGGATCGCCCCGGCATCCGGCGTCTCGAAGCCGGCGATGAGCCGCAGCAGGGTGCTCTTGCCGCAGCCCGAGGGGCCGAGCAGGCAGAAGACTTCTCCCCCCGCGAGGTCGAGGGAGACGCCGTCGACGGCCGTATGGGGGCCGAAGCGTTTGGTGATCCGCTCGATGCCGAGCAGCGGGGCGGAAGGCGGGACGGGGGCGTGCAAGACGATCGGTCAGGGGCTCGGAAGGACTTGGCTCATCCCTATCACGCGTCTTCCCGCAGCGCCTCCTGCACCCGCGCTTCCAGCAGGTCGGGGCGGCGGATCACGAGGGCGCCGCGGGTGCGGTCGATCAGGCCCTCGCCCGCCATCACGGTGAACTCGCGGGTCACCTGCTCGCGGCGGCAGCCGATGCGGGCGGCGAGCACGTGGTGGTAGGGCGGCGGCGTCACGACGCGCTCGCCGTCATGGCCGGCCCGCGGCACCGAGAGGCGCAGCAGTTCCGCGTAGAGGCGGTGGCGCAGGTCGAGCAGGGCGTGCTCCATCAGCCGGGTGTTCAGCTCGCGCACGCGCTTGGCCAGCAGCCGGAACAGCCGGTCGGCGATGGATTCGGAGGCGAACACGATCTGGCGGAACACGGTGGCCGGCACCACGCAGACCTCGCCGCGGGTCAGCGCCGTGACGTTGGCCGAGCGGCCGATCCCGTCCAGCGCCGCGAGTTCGCCGAAGAAGGCGCCCGCCCGCATCTCGCCGAGGATGACCTCCTTGCCGGATTGCGAGCGGTTGAGGATGCGCACCTCGCCGGTGGCGAGGAAGTACACGTCGGTCGAGATGTCGTCGTAATCGACGAGCGTCTCGTTCTCGTCGAAGCGCCGCCAGTGGCAGCGCGTCTCGTAGGGAGTGAGATCGACACCCGGTTCCTTGAAGAACGGGATGCTCGCCAACCGGCCTGTCGCCACGCCTCAAAAACCTTCTTCGCGCGGGGCGGATCGTGGGGCGGGCGCTGCGGCGGGTCAAGTCGTCGCGGGCGGGCCCGCGCACCTTCGCCGTGGATGACCGGAGCGGCCGGGCGCGGAAGGCCCGGAACGGGCACGCCGAGCATCGATCCCTCAGGGATACGAACGGAAGCTTTCGTTCGGAACGAACAAGCAACATCCGCCGCGCATTCATGAACTGGCGCCCGGCGCAATCGGTTTTTTGCCAGCGAATGGAAAATTTCCCGCGTGCTTTTGGAAGACGGTAATCGTAATGTTAATCCTCGTAACCGGTGCGGTCGCGGAGGTAAGCCATGATGAACGCGGGCCGTGATTTATTTCTCCAAGACGCTTTCAAGGTAGGACTGATTTCACCGCTCGGACACCAGGGCTCGATTGGTTGTCTCGTGTGGGATACCTCACCCGACGGCGTCGATGTCGAGATCGATCCGTGCGCCGTCGTTCCCGACACGGTCCATCTCTCGATCGCCTCGCTGGCGATCGACCGCGCGTGCGCCGTGGTGGAGCGTGAAGGCTGCCGGCTGCACCTCGCCTACATGCGCTGAGGGCCCGCTTGTGAGGGGCCACACGCGCGTCCCCCCCGGGTCGCGCTAAGCTCGCCGCCTTCCGAACCGGACGGCCGGGCCCATGGACGACAGCATCTTCCTCTTCCTCGCCCTCGTCGGGCTCGCCCTGGCGGTGTCCGGCCCGGCGGGCCTGATCGTGGCGCTGGTGCAGCGCGGGCGCATCGCCGAGCTGGAGCGGCGCCTCGCCGTCTGGGAGAGAGCGTCGTCCGCACGCGAGGCCGGCCCGCGGCCGCTCGCACCGGACGCCCCCCGCGCCGACGCGCCTCCCCCGCAGCCGGTCCCTGCCCCGCCGGAGCCGCGGGCCCAGAGTGCCGAAACTGCTCCGAAGACTGCTCCGAAGATCGGGCCGCAACCTCCGCCCCAAGCTCCTCCCCAAGCCGCGCGCCCGGCCGCAGCACGCCCCTCCCTGGAGGAGCGGTTCGGCACCCGCTGGACCGTCTGGGTCGGCGGGCTGGCACTCGCCTTCGGCGCCGCCCTGCTGGTGCGCTACTCGGCCGAGCGGGGCTTTTTCGGCCCCGGCGTGCGGGTCGCGGGCGCCGTGCTCCTGGCGCTCGGGCTGCTCGCCGCGGGCGAGCTTTTACGGAGGCGCCTGCGAGGAGAAGCGTCGACCCCTCCCACTTGGCCCGACGTGCCGGCGGTCGTCACCGCCGCGGGCACCGTCGCCCTGTTCGGCGCGCTCTACGCGGCGCATGCCCTCTACGGCTTCCTCGGGCCCCTCGCGGCCTTCTCCGGGCTCGCCGCGACGGGGCTCGCCGCCATGGCCGCCGCACTGCTGCACGGGCCGGCGCTCGCCGGCATCGGCCTCGTCGGCGCCATGGCGACGCCGCTCCTCGTCGGCGGCGGCTCGGCGAGCCTGTGGCCGCTCGCCCTCTACCTGCCCGTGGTGGCGGGCAGCGCCTACGGCTTCGCGTGGCTCAAAGGTTGGCGCGCGCTGGCCGTCGCGGGCGGGCTCGGCGCGGCGGCATGGGCGGTGCTGATGGCGCTCCACGCCGCCGGGGGCGGGGCGGCGCAGGCCGATCTCGTGCTGCAGGGCGCGCTCGCCGCCCTGGTGCTCGCCGTGCTGCCGGGCCGGGCCGTGGCGCAGACGGAGGCCCGCCTCGACCGCTTCGCCGCCGGGGCGCTCGCAGGCGTCGTCCTCGTCGCCGGGGCGGTGCTCGGCCTCACCGCGGACGAGGGCGCGCATGCCGGCTGGATCGCGGCGGCCCTCGCCGCGGTGGCCCTGCCCAGTGCCGCCGGCTTCCTCGCCGCGCCCGCCGCCCTCGGCCTGCCGGTGGCGGTCGTGGCGCTGGCCGGCGCCCTCGCGCTCTGGCCGGAATTCGGGCCGGCCTTCGAACCGGACGCCGTCGCGCCGGCGAACGACCCGCTCGGCCTGTGGCTCGGCACCGACGCGCCGGGCGCGCTGCCGTGGTTCGCGCTCGCGGCCTCCGCCGCCATCGTCGCGGCGGGAGCGCTGCGCCTCCTCGGCGGCAGCCGCCTGCCCTACGCGACCGCCCTCGCCTACGCCGCGGGCGCGGCGCTCGGGCCGCTCGCCGCCCTGGCGCTCGCCTATCTGCGGCTCTCCGGCGGCGCGGTCGCACCGGGCTTCGCCGCGGCGGCGGGGGCGCTCGCCGCCCTGTTCTGCGGCCTCGCCGCCCTCTTCCGCCGACAGGGCGAGGGCACGCCCTCCCCGGCCCTGACCCTCGGCCTCGGCGCCTTCGCCTCCGCCACGGTGGCGGCGCTCTGCCTCGGCCTCGTCTTCGCGCTGTCGGGCGGCTCGCTGACCCCGGCGCTCGCCGGGGCGGCGCTCGCGACCGGGCTCATCGCGCGGCGCCTCGACATCCCGGCGCTCCGCTGGTGCGTGGCCGGGCTCGCCGCCCTGGTGGCGGGGCGGCTGGCCTGGGATCCGTTGCTGACGGGCCCCGGCCTGTCGGCAACGCCGATCCTCAACGGGCTGCTGATCGCCTACGGCCTGCCGGCCCTGTGCCTCGGCCTCGCCGCGTGGGTGATCCGCCGCGGCGCGCCGGATGTCCCGGAGCAGGTCGCCCAGGCGGTGAGCCTCGTGCTGGCGGGCCTGCTCGTCTTCCTGCAGATCCGCCACGCGCTCCACGGCGGCGACCTCGCCGCACCCGGCACCAGCCTCGTCGAGCAGGGGCTGACGACGCTCTCCGCGCTCGGGTTCTCCCTGGTGCTGGGGCGCGTCTCGGGGGCCGCCGCCTCGCCGGTGATCCGGTTCGGAGGGCTCGCCTTCGCCGCGCTCGCCCTGGTGCAGGGGGCGCTCGGCCTGGGGCTCGCCGCCAACCCTCTGCTCACCGACGAGCCGGTGGCGGGCGGAATCCTCGTCAACGACATCGTTCTCGCCTACGGCGCGCCGGCCCTCGCCGCGCTCGCCCTGGCGCGGGCCTCGCGGGGGCGGCGACCGGTCTGGTTCGTGCGGGCCGCGGGGCTGCTGGGGCTCGGCCTCGCCTTCCTCGGCACGTGCCTGACTGTCCGCCACGGCTTCCAGGGGGAGCGGATCGGCCTCGACCGCGAGACCGGGCAGCCCGAGTGGTACGCCTATTCGGCGGCGTGGCTCGTCCTCGGCCTGCTGGCGCTCGCCTACGGGATCCGGCGCGGCTCGACGCTCGCCCGCCTCGCCTCCGCCGCGCTGGTCGGGCTCGCGACCCTCAAGGCGTTCCTGTTCGATCTCGCCGGGCTGGAGGGGCCCTTGCGGGCCCTGTCCTTCCTCGGGCTCGGCGCCTGCCTGATCGGCATCGGCCTCGTCTACCAGCGCCTCGTCTTCGCCCAGAAGCCCGCCGAGGAGGCGCCCTGACGCCATCCCATTCCGGGACCGCGGCCGGAGCGGGGCCTTGAGGGCCGGCTAACCTGAACCGGGCATCGTCCATGACGAGCCGCGTTGCGTATCGGCTCCGTCGTGCGGACACGACACGCCCCGCCGTTCCCTTCGGACGGCGGGGCCGCCGCCCGCCCCCCGCGCGCGTGCGGCCCGAGCATGGGTTGACGGCCCGACGCGCCGCAACTCACAAGCGATCGAAGCCGTTCCCCATGTCGTCCGTCGACATGACAGGGCAGGATGAGACTCTCTCGCTTCGAGGGTATGATCGGCGCCTGCGGAGGCGGCCCCGGGAGCCGTGCCCGACCCCGTCGGGTCGGATCACGAGGTCCTCGTCGGACGCGCGTTCTTTCGACGAACCGGAATCCACGTCGTCGAAAAAGCGTTCCGCAGACGGCGAGCGCGACAGGACAGGCGGTATGGCGGACAAGTCGATGGACGAGGACGACCGGGCGGTCGAGCGGCTGACGCTCTACATGCTCAAGGAGACCTACGGCGCGGCAGCCGCGGCGCTGATGCGGATGAACCCGAAGGCGGCGGGCGACCTGTTCCAGGCCTTCGAGCGGCAGATCGCCGAGGCGCTGGAGCGGATGCACGTCCATCGCTCGGAGGGGCCGGACTCGACCGCCATCGCGGTCGCGGTCGGCAGTCGCATCGCCGACATCCTCGACCACGCCCACCGCCGCCAGTTCGAGACGAGGCCCACCGAGCCGCGGCCGGAGGACCCCGCCCTCACGGCCGCCCGCGAGGCCGGCATCTCGCAGGACGCGGTCGAGATGCTCGCCACCCTCCAGAGCCGCTGGCCGAAGGGCTGAAGTCCAGGTTTCGAAAGGACTACGTCCTTTCGCGGGTCCAGGGCAGAGCCCTGGTCGGCGAAGCCACCCATGGGGCTCCGCTCCAAACCCCGCCAAAGGGATGGTCCCTTTGGGAACCCGGACTTTCACAGCACCGGCATGGCGCCCGCGACCGTGATCAGCGCGCCGGAGGTGTAGCTGCTCTCCTCGGACGCGAGCATCACGTAGGCGGAGGCCAACTCGGCCGGCTGGCCGGGGCGGTCGAAGGGGACTTGGCTGCCGAACGTCTTCACCGCGTCCTGGCTCATCCCGGCGGGGATGAACGGCGTCCAGATCGGGCCCGGCAGCACGCCGTTCACGCGGATGCCCTTCTCGGCGAGCAGTTGCGCGAGGCTGAGCACCATGTTGCTGAGCGCGCCCTTGGTGGCGCTGTAGGCCATCAGCGTCGGCATCGGGTGCTTGGAGTTCACCGAGGAGGTGAAGATCACGCTGCCGCCCGGCGGCAGATGCGCCAAAGCCGCCTTGGTGGCGTAGAAGGCGCCGAACACGTTGGTGCGGAAATGCTTTTCGAACGTCGCGTCGTCCAGCGCGTCGAGGCCCCGGTTCGGCTCCTGAAAGGCGGCGTTGTTCACCAGCACGTCGAGGCGGCCGAACGCTTTGGCCGTGCGCTCCACGATCTCGCGGGCGAAGGCGGCGTCCTTGATGTCGCCGGGCAGCAGCAGGGCGCGCTTCCCCGCCTTCTCGATCCACTGGCCCACGGCCTCGGCGTCCGCCTGCTCCTCGGGCAGGTAGGCGATGGCCACGTCCGCGCCCTCGCGGGCATAGGCGATGGCGACCGCCCGGCCGATGCCGCTGTCGCCGCCGGTGATCAGAGCGGCCTTGCCGTCGAGCTTGCCCGCACCCCGGTAGCTCGCCTCGCCGTGGTCCGGCTCGGGCTGCATCTTCGGCGTCTTGCCCGGAAAACTCTGGGGCTGCTCGGGGAAGGGCGGGCGCGGGTATTTCGTGAGGGGATCGGTCATCGCAGGTCCTTGATGGAATGCCGCGACAACCGGAGACGGGAGGTCGTGTTCCGACCCCGCGCCGCAGGGCCGCGGGGTCGGAGCGTCATCCGGGATGACGCTCCGGATTCTTGTGCCGCATCGGCTTCCTCCGAAAACCGGCGGCCACTTTTCGGGCCGATGCTCTCAGAGCGCCGCGTCGAGCACGCGCGACACGTGGATCGCCTCGCGCTTCAGCCCGTCATGGATCTGGTGGCGGCAGCTCGTCCCGTCGGCGACGACGAGGTCGTCGGGGCCCGCCTTGCGCAGCGCCGGGAACAGCGACAGCTCCGCCATGGCGAAGGAGGTGTCGATCGTGTCGGCGCGGTAGCCGAAGGCTCCGGCCATGCCGCAGCAGCTCGATTCGATGACTCGGACATCGAGCCCCGGCACGCGGCGCAGCACCGTCTCGACCGCGCCCATCGCCCCGAAGGACTTCTGGTGGCAATGGCCGTGCAGATGGGCGACGCGGCCGCCCTGATCCTTCAGAGGCAGGTTGATGCGCCCGGCCGCGAGGTCGGCGGCGAGCAGTTCCTCGAACAGCAGCGCGCTCTGCGCCAGCGTCTTGGCCTCCTCCCCCGGCAGGAGGGACAAGAATTCGTCGCGGAAGGTGAGGAGGCAGGAGGGCTCCAGCCCGACCACGCGGGCGCCGGCCCGCACGAAGGGCAGCAGCGCGTCGAGCGTCCGCCGGGCCTCGGCGCGGGCCCGGTCGGTCTGGCCCGAGGCGAGCCAGGTGCGGCCGCAGCAGAGCGGGCGCCGGCCGGAATGCGCCAGCACACGGTGAAGGCGGTAGCCCGCGGCGGTCAGGACCCGCTCGGCGGCCTCCAGGTTCTCGCGCTCGAAGGCGCGGTTGAAGGTGTCGCCGAACAGGACGATGTCGCGGAACTCGCCCGTGACGTCGGCAGGGTGGGCCGGCTCGCCGGTCTCGCGCCAGGGCCGGCGCCACGCCGGCAGCGAGCGCCGCGCCGAGAAGCCGAGCCTTTGCTCGCCGAACTTGGCGAGCGGGGCATAGCGGTTGCGCAGGTTGAGCAGCGGCGCCAGCGCGGCGGCGACGCCCGCGTAGCGCGGCATCTCGGCGACCAGCCGCTCGCGCAACGGCAGCCCGTGCCGGGCGTGGTAATGGTGCAGGAACTCGACCTTCATACGCGCCATGTCGACGCCGGTCGGACATTCCCGGCGGCAGGCCTTGCAGGAGACGCACAGGTCCATCGTGCGCTTCATCTCCGGCGACAGGAACGCGTCCTGGCCGAGCTGACCGGAGATGGCCAGCCGCAGCGAGTTGGCGCGGCCCCGCGTCAGGTGCTGCTCGTCCTTCGTCGCCCGGTAGGACGGGCACATCGCCCCGCCCGCGAGCTTCCGGCAGGTGCCGTTGTTGTTGCACATCTCGACCGCCGGGCCGAACCCGCCCCAGTCCGACCAGTCGAGCGCGGTCCGCGCCGGCTCGGTGACCGCGTAGCCGGGGGCGAAGCGCATCAGCGTGCGGTCGTCCATCTTGAGCGGGCGGACGATCTTGTTGGGGTTCAGCCGGTTTTGCGGGTCGAAATCGTCCTTCACGGCCTCGAAGGCGCGGGTGAGTTTTGGCCCGAACAGCGGCTCGACGAACTCGGAGCGGGAGATGCCGTCGCCGTGCTCGCCCGAGTAGGAGCCCTTGTGGCGGCGCACCAGCTCCGCCGTCTCCTCGGCGATGGCGCGCATCCGCGCCACGTCCTCCCCGTCCTTCATGTTGAGGATCGGGCGCACGTGCAGGCAGCCGACGGAGGCGTGGGCGTACCACGTGCCGCGGGTGCCGTGCCGGGAAAACACCTCGGTGACGGCGTCGGTGTAGTCGGCCAGATGCTCCAGCGGGACGGCGCAATCCTCGATGAAGGAGACCGGCTTCCGGTCGCCCTTCATCGACATCATGATGTTGAGGCAGGCCTCGCGCACCTCCCACACCGCCTTCTGGCGGTTGGGCTCGACCACCTCGACCACGGCGTCGGGGAAGCCGTGGTCGGCCATGCACTGATCGAGACGTTTCAGGTCTTGCTTCAAGGCCGAAAGATCGTCGCCCGCGAACTCGGCGAGAAGCAGGCAGTTCGGCTGGCCGCGGGTGATGTCGGCGAGCGTGGTGCGGAACAGCGGGATGTCGGCGCCGAGCACCAGCACGTTGTTGTCGACGAGTTCGACCGCCACCGGATCGAGATCGACGATGTGGCGCGTCGTCTCCATCGCCGAGCGGAAGGAGGGAAAGTGGCACACGCCCATGGCCCGGTGGGCCGGCAGGCGCGAGAGCTTGAGCGTCACCGAGGTGGTGGCGGCGAGCGTCCCCTCGGAGCCGACGAGGAGATGGGCGAGGTTCGGCCGCGGCTCGATCAGGCTGTCGAGGTTGTAGCCGCCGACCCGCCGCTGCACCCGCGGATACTTTTGGATGATTTCGTCGCGATGGGCTTCGGCCAGCGCCAGCATCCGGCGGGCGAGGTCGTCGACGCGGGGGCCGCCGGTGACGGCCTGCGCCTCGTTGCCGGTGAGGCCGAAGCCGAAGGCGCTGCCGTCGTGGAACAGCGCCTCCAGGCTCAGCACGTTGTCGCTCATCTTGCCGTAGCGCAGGGAGCGGGCACCGCAGGAATTGTTGCCGGCCATGCCGCCGAGGGTGCAGCGGGTCGCGGTGGACGGCTCGACCGGGAAGAACCAGCCGTCGGTCCTGACGCGGCCGTTCAGCCGCTCCAGCACGTGGCCGGGCTCGACCGTGATCGTGCCTGCTTCCGCGTCGTAGGCGAGAACGCCGTTGAAGTGGCGCGCGCAATCGACGACGAGGCCGGAGCCGATCGGCTGGCCGTTCTGCGAGGTGCCGCCGCCGCGCAGGATGACGGGCAGATCGTGGTCGGCCGCCACCCGAAGGGTCGCGGCGATGTCAGCGGCGCTTCTGGGGAAGACGACACCGGCCGGCATGATCTGATAGATGGACGCGTCGGTCGCGTAGCGCCCGCGGGTGAAGGCGTCGAAGCGGGCCTCGCCCTGCAGCACCTCCGCGAGCTTGCGGGGCAAACCCGCCGCGTTGCGGACTGTCGCCCGCTGACTCGCCGCCGGTTTCGCGCTCGCGCCCAAACGGACCTCCCCTTCCCAGGCCTGCCGACCTTTTTGTATTCATAATTCAAGGAAGGGAGTCGGGTCAAACGGCGATCTGCCGCTGAGATCTTCGTGATCGACCTCGACGAGGGGCCGCGAGGGCTGCGGATCGGTACCGCGTGCGATTCTCGAGACTCATCCCATCCACACCCTCAGCCTGAGGTGCCGACGCGCAGCGGCGGCCTCGAAGGAGGGCTCCAGGGATCGCGCGGCGGGCTGGAGGTCTCCTTCGAGGCCGCCGCTGCGCGTCGGGATGAGGGCGGGGGTGGAGGTGGTGTGCCCCTACCCCGCGATCCGCTGCCCCGGGCGCTCCTGCGCGGCGTGGCGCTCGCGCCAGGCGGCCCAGTCGCGCCGGGGGGAGCGGGACGAAGCGGCATGGTGGTGAGGCTGGGCCATCGCCGGCTCGGTGGGCATGAGGATCGGGTGCGGATCGACCTCCACGACCTGCTGCACGGTGGGGGCCACGCTGCGCTCCATGAAGGTGCGCATCAGCGGCACGATCTCGGCACGGAAGCGCGAGCCGTTGAAGATGCCGTAATGCCCCGCCCCCGGCTGGAGATGGTAGGCCTTGGCGCTCTCCGGCAGATTCACGGCCAGCTCCAGCGCGGCCTTGGTCTGGCCGATGCCGGTGATGTCGTCCTTCTCGCCCTCGATCGCCATCAGGTGGCAGCGGCGGATCGCGCCGAGGTCGACCCGCTCGCCGCGATGCCGGAACAGGCCGCGGGGCAGCTCGTGGTCGATGAAGACGCGCCGGATGGTCTCGAGGTAGAACTCGGCGGTGAGGTCCATCACGGCGAGATACTCGTCGTAGAAGGCGCGGTGCTTGGCCGCCGAATCGCCGTCGCCGCGCACGAGATGGTCGAACATCGCGTGGTGCGCGTCCGCGTGGCGCTGCAGGTTCATCCCCATGAAGCCGGCGAGCTGCAGAAAGCCCGGATAGACCGCGCGGCCCGCGCCCGGATAGCCCGGCGGCACGGTGTGGATGCAGTTCTTCTCGAACCAGCCAAACCCCTTCTCGGCGGCGAGCGCGTTCACGGCGGTCGGCGAGCGGCGGGTGTCGATCGGGCCGCCGATCACGGTGGCCGAGCGCGGCACCAGCGGGTTCCGGTCCGCCTCCATGCGGGCGATGGCGGCCAGAACCGCCACCGAGGGCTGGCACACCGCCGCGACGTGGAGATCGGGCCCGAGCGCCTCGAACAGGCTGATGCAGGTATCGACGTAGTCGTCGAGGCCGAAGCGGCCGGCGGCGAGCGGCACCTGCCGGGCATCCATCCAGTCCGTGATGACGACCTGATGGGTGGGCAAAAACCCCTCGACCGTGCCGCGCAGCAGCGTGGCGTAGTGGCCCGACATCGGCGCGACGATCAGGAGCTTCGGACGCGCATCGAGCGCGGGACCCGGCTCGCCGAAGGCGATGGCGCGGCAGAACGGGTTTTTCCAGACGATCCGCTCCGGCACGCCGAGGTTGAAATCCGGCTTGGCGTAGACGCGGGTGGCGCGCTCGAACATCTCGCAAGACGCGGCGAGCGTGCGGCTCTGCGGCGTGGTGGCGAACGGGTTGAACGGGTTCTCGCAGGCGATACGGGTGGCCTCGGCGGCCAAGCGCATCGGCGCAAGCCACAGATGTCCGGCCTCGTAGAGAGGATACAGCAAGCGAGCACTCCCCGGAGCAGCTCGCAGACCCAAGCTGTCCTTATCTTCATGTCGTGGAGGGCTAAACTCGCCTTGCTGCAATAAGTTTCATTTGTTCAAGCTGAAGCTGGGGAAAATCGGATTTATTGTGCATTGCGGTATCCCCCACGGATGCGGCGGGGGCACAGCCTTCCTCTCCAACCCTCTCGGCGTCATTCCGGAGCCGCGGAACGGAGCCCGGCCCCCGAGGGGCGCGCCGGGGGCGGGCAATCCATCCGTGACGCGACGCCGAACAGAGCGTCGCGGGCAGCCGTGGATTCCGGGTTCGCCTGCGGCGCCCCGGAACGACGGTGGTGGGTGATCGAGCCCGCAATAACCCGTCAGGCGCTGGCCTGGGTGACGAACTTCGTCGTCAGATACGCCTCGATCGCCTCCGAGCCGCCCTCGCTGCCGTAGCCGGATTCCTTGACGCCGCCGAAGGGCGTCTCGGGGAGCGCGATGCCGTGGTGGTTGATCGAGACCATGCCGGCTTCGACGCCCGCGCCGACGCGGGTCGCCCGTGCCCCGGAGCGGGTATAGGCGTAGGCCGCGAGGCCGTAGGGCAGGCGGTTGGCTTCCGACAGCGCCTCGTCGTCGGCGGAAAAACGTCTGATCGCGGCGATGGGGCCGAACGGCTCCTCGTTCATGATGCGGGCATCATACGGCACGTCGGTGAAGACGGTCGGCTCGAAGAAGTGGCCGCGGTTGCCGATGCGCTTGCCGCCGGTCATGAGCCGGGCACCCTTGGCCTCGGCATCGGCCACGAAGGCCTCCATCGCCTCGACCCTCCGGCCGTGGACCAGCGGGCCCATCTGCGTGTCGGGATCGAGCCCGTCGCCGACGACGAGCCCTTTCGAGGCCGCGATGAACCCATCGACGAAGCGGTCGTAGACGCTCTCCTGCACGAGGAAGCGGGTCGGGGCGACGCAGACCTGGCCGGCATTGCGGTACTTGTTGGCCGAGAGCACCCGCACGGCCTGATCCACGTCGGCGTCGTCGAAGACGATCGCGGGCGCGTGGCCGCCGAGTTCCATCGTCGCCCGCTTCATGTGGCGGCCGGCCAATGCGGCGAGTTCCTTGCCCACCGCGGTCGAGCCCGTGAAGGTGATCTTGCGGATGACCGGATGCGGGATGAGATGGCCGGAGATCGCGGCCGGATCGCCGTAGACGAGGCCGAGCGCGTCGGGCGGCACGCCCGCGTCGAGGAAGGCCCGGACCAGCTCGGCGCAGGAGGCCGGGGTGTCCTCGGGGCCCTTCAGGACCACCGAACAGCCGGTGCAGAGCGCGGCGGAGATCTTTCGCACCGCCTGATTGATCGGGAAGTTCCAGGGCGTGAAGGCCGCGACCGGGCCGACCGGCTCGCGCACGACGATCTGCAGCACGCCCTCGGCGCGCGCCGGGATGACCCGGCCGTAGGCGCGCCGGCCCTCTTCGGCGAACCACTCGATGATGTCGGCGGCGACCCCGGTCTCGATGCGGGCCTCGGCCAGCGGCTTGCCCTGCTCGCGGGTCATGGTGCGGGCGATCGCCTCGGTCCGCTCGCGCATCAGGCTGGCGGCCCGGCGCAGCACCTTTCCGCGCTCGAACGCCGAGACCTTGCGCCATGCGGAAAAACCGCGTTCGGCGGCGGCGAGCGCTTCGTCGAGGTCGCTCCGCGTCGCCACCGCGACCCGGCCGATGCTCTCGCCGGTGGCGGGGTTGAGGATCGGCAGGCTCTCGCCCGCGCCGCCCTGGCGCCAGCTTCCGGCGATGTGCAGCGAAACGTCGAGATCCATGGGCCGACTCCTGAACGGGAAACGGCCCTTATCTAGGCGAGCCGCCCCGGCTTGGGGACCGGCACGGCTGGAAGGCTGGATTTACGAAAAATCAAGCCGCCGCGCGCCCGGCCTCCGGCCGGCTCACCACCGCGCCAAAACCCCGGCGGGCCCGGAGCGTGCCGCCCTTGGGCACCACCTGCCAGCCCTCGCGGCAGCCGTCGATCGGCTCGGAGACGACGGTGAGGCCGCGCTCGCTCTCGCGGTAGTAGAGGCTCGGCGGGCGCCCGTCGCAGGCCCAGCGGAAGGCGGTGAGGCTGTCGCCGTCGGTGAGCACGGCGGTGAAGCGGAAGGCCTCCGCGATCCGGGCCGCCTGCATCAGGTCGCGCACGGTGGCGCAGGTCGCCTCCATGGCGGCGACCGGGTCGGATTCGAGCCCGTTGGCCAGCGCCAGCAGGAAGATCGCCTCGGAATCGGTGGTGCCGCGGCGGGTGTCGTAGAGGTCGTCCGGGATCAGCGCCTCCAGGCGACGCTTGATCCGGTGATAGCCGCCGATCTGGCCGTTGTGCATGAACAGGTGGCGGCCATGCGCGAAGGGATGGCAGTTCGCCCGCGTCGTCGCGGTGCCGGTCGCCGCCCGCACATGGGCGAAGAAGGTCTTGGCCCGCACCTGGCGGCACAGGTTGACCAGATTGTCGTCCGACCAGGCCGGGCAGACGTCGCGGTAGAGGCCGGGCTCGGCGTGCTCGCCGTACCAGCCGATGCCGAAGCCGTCGCCGTTGGTCTCCGTCTTCGCCTCGGCCGCGTGGAGCGACTGATGCACCAGCGAGTGCGTCGGGGCGCAGACGAGCTCGTTCAGGAAGACAGGCTCACCGAGATAGGCGAGGAATCGGCACATGGCGGGACGTCGGCCTCCTTTGCCTCCTGGGCCCGGCTATGCAAGCCGCGGTCCGAACCGCCCCGCTCGCGTCACCGGAGTGTAACAATTCGCGTCCCAGCGTGAACAGTCCGTTAAGAAAGACTCTTCCGGCGGAGGCCGGACGGGGCGACGATCCGCCTTGAACCATTCATCCGCCCACCTGTTGTCGCGGGGCAAACATCGTCGCAGAGTGGCGATGCAGCGTTCCCGTCCGCGTCTCGCCCGTCCGGCGCCGCGTTCTCCCCGCGCCGGCCTCTTTGTCATCGCCAGAGGAGGCAGCATGCCCCAATCTCCGTCCGACTGTCCCGTCGCGCTCGTCGTCGAGGACGACGAGGCCGCCCGCGATCTCGCCGCGGCCCTGATCGAGGAGACCGATCTCGACGTGATCGCCTGTTCGAGCGCGGAGGACGCGCTGGCGGTGCTGGAGCGGGGCGACGTGACTGTCGCGATGGTGGTGGCCGACACGCGGCTCGCCGGAAAGATGGACGGGGCGGCGCTCGCCCGCACGGTCGGGGACCGCTGGCCGCAGGTGCGGCTCGTGGTGACCTCGCAGGGCAAGGCCCGCGCCGACCTGCCGCCGCGCGCCGTCTACATGAGCAAGCCGTGGCTCCCCCTCGATCTGCTGCGGCAGGCCGAGCGCGCCACCCTCACGGCCCGCGCCGCCTGAGCCTTCCGGACACGAAAAAGGCCCCGCCGGCGGCGGGGCCTTTTTCGTGTCGACGTGAAGACCGGCGCCGAGGGCCGGCCTCGAATATCAGGACGCGGCGGCGGGCGTCGGGGCGGCGGCGGCCGGCTGCTGCGAGAAGCTCGGGGCGCCGGGGCGGCGGGGCGCGCCGGTACGGGGCTTGGGCTTCGGCGCGGCGATCAGGCCCTCGCGGATCGCGGTCTTGCGGGCCTGCTTGCGGGCGCGGCGGACGGCCTCGGCCTTCTCGCGGGCCTTGCGCACGGACGGCTTCTCGTAGGCCTTGCGCTGCTTCATCTCGCGGAAGATGCCCTCGCGCTGCATCTTCTTCTTGAGGACGCGGAGCGCCTGATCGACGTTGTTATCGCGGACGAGTACCTGCAACGGAATCAACCCCTGAGTTTCGCTGTTTCGGACCGCGCCGGCCTCGGATTCCCGGCCGGACCGGGAAAAAGCCGTCGGGCGCCCCGGTCCCCGGTTTCCTTCCGGGAGAGGCGTCGCGACGGCGGCCGAATCGGCGCGAAGAATTGCACCTGGGCGCGCGACATACACGAAGCCGGCTGTGGTTGGAAGGGTGCCGGAAAGACAAGGCCTTCCGAAAGTTTGTCCCCACGCAGATTTTGGGCCTTTGCGGGGTAGTCGCGGAGGGCCAAGGCCTCAGCGAGCGTAGGCTTCGTACGATGGAACTTAGCCGGCCGAATCCCCCGCCGTCATTCCGGGGCGCCGAAAGCGAGACCGGAATCCACCCGTGATGCGACGCCCTGCAACCCGCCGAGGCCAGTCGTGGATTCCGGGTTCTCGCCTGTGGCGAGCCCCGGAATGACGGCGTAGAGGAGCGAACGGCCGCCCCGCCCGCCTCACGCGTGCGCGGCGATGAAGTTGCGCACGAGCGGGTAGGTCTGGCTCTCCCACCTGCGGCCGGAGAACACGCCGTAATGGCCCACGCCGGGCTGGAGGTGATGGCTCTTCATGTGCGGCGGCAGGCCGGAGCAGAGGTCGTGGGCCGCCATGGTCTGGCCCACCGCGCAGATGTCGTCGCGCTCGCCCTCGACCGTCAGCAGCGCGGTGCGCCGGATCGCGCCCATGTCGATCCGCTCGCCGCGATAGGTCAACTCGTTGCGCGCCAGCGTGTAGTCCTGGAACACGGTCCGGACGGTCTCGAGGTAGAACTCGGCGGTGAGGTCCAGCACGGCGAAATACTCGTCGTAGAAGGCCTCGACGGCGCGCGCTTTCTCCCCCTCCCCGTCGACGTAGTGCCAGAACAGGTCCCTGTGCGCGTCTTGATGGCGCTTGGCGTTCATCGCCATGAAGGCCGAGACCTGCATGTAGCCGGGATAGACCCGCCGCCCCGCGCCCTTGTGGCGGCCCGAGACCGTGGCGATCAGGTTCTTCTCGAACCACTCGATCGGCTTCGAGGTGGCGAGGTGGTTCACCGAGGTCGGGCTGATGCGGCAATCGACGGGGCCGGCCATCAGCGTCATGCTGCGGGGCTGGACCGGGTTCCTGGTGTGCGCCATCACGGCCGCCGCGGCGAGCGCCTGCACGGTGGGCTGGCACACCGCCATGAGGTGGGCGCCCTCGCCGATCGCCTCCATGAAGCGCACGATGTGATCGACGTAGTCGTCGAAGCCGAAGCGGCCTTCCGAGAGCGGCACGTCGCGGGCGTTGTGCCAGTCGGTGATGTAGACGTCGTGGTCGGGCAGGAGCGTGCGCACGGTGCCGCGCAGGAGCGTGGCGAAGTGGCCCGAGAGGGGGGCGAGCAGCAGCACCTTGGGCTGGGCGCTGTCGATGTCCTTGCGGAAGCGCAAGAGCGTGCCGAACGGCGTGGCCAGCACCGGCTCCTCGATCACCGGCACCTCGCGGTTGCCGACCGTGACGGCGTTGATGCCGTAGGCCGGCCGCGCGAAGGTGAGCCCGGCCCGCATCATCATCCGGGCGCCCGCCGACCACCATTTGGCGTTATGATGCCAGGGCGTGCGCATCCAGGGCGCGGCGGCCTCGTGGAGGAGGCTCCCCCACTGGCGCGTGTGCCGGGCGATGTCCGATTGGGCATCGAAGGCTTGATACAGCATCGGGTCACACTCCCCAGCACGAACGTCCCGATGCCCGGCGTCGTCCGCTGCACTTCTTCAAGTCGCGGCCGCCGCCCCCAACGCCGCGATCTCGGACGGTCCAGGCTAAGCCGTTCGCAAAACCGCGCAACCGACCAAAAGTACACAGATGCTACCTGTGTCGTGGATGCATCACATCGCGCCGACCGCTCCCGGGAGAACGTCGTTTCCTCGTGTCGCACGAGTGGCTTGAGCCGGGCTTGCGCCGGGCCGTGCCTCCGGCCCGACCCATCCCTGGCAAGGCGCTTGCCAAGTCCTTCGAAAAGCCAAGTCGTTCGAAAAGATCCTTGCCAACCATCCGGCACAAGTCTTGGATCGGCCTCCGCCGGGACGATGCGGGGGGACACCATGGCCGAGGCGACGCTCACGATCTCCAGCCGGAATTATAGTTCATGGTCCCTGCGCGGCTGGCTGCTGTGCCGCATGGCCGGGCTCGACCTCGCGGTGGAGCTGCTGCCGGGTTCCGACGCCTCGACGCGGGCGGAGTTGCTCCACCTCTCGCCGTCCTTTCTCGTGCCGCGGCTCGACCACGGCGGGATCGCGGTCTGGGACGCGCTCGCCATCGCCGAATATCTCAACGAGATCAGGCCCGAGGCCGGCCTGCTGCCGGAGGCGCCCGCCGAGCGCGCCCGCTGCCGCTCGGTCTGCGCGGAGATGCATGGCGGCTTCATCAACCTGCGCTCGGCCCTGCCGATGAACCTGCGCAGCCTCCACCGCGGCTTCAAGATCTTCAACGGCGCCAAGGGCGACATCGAGCGCATCTGCGCGATCTTCGAGGATTGCCTGTCGCGCTCGGGCGGCCCCTACCTGTTCGGGGCGCGCCCGACCATGGCGGACGCGATGTACGCCCCCGTCTGCACGCGCTTCCGCACCTACGACGTCGCCCTGCCCTTCACCTCCGCGACCTACCGCGACACGATCCTCGCCTGGGACCTGCTCAACGAATGGGCAGCACTCGCCGAGGCGGAGCCGGACGAGATCGAGGAACTCGACATGGAGTTTTGAGGGGCGGCCTCAGCCGGCACGGCTGGAGGCCGCGAGCGGCAGCTCGATGCGGGCGCAGAGCCCCCCCACCTTCCCATCCGTCCGGCGATTCTCCAGGGTCAGGCGCCCGCCATGGCCCTCGACGATGGCGAGCACGATCGACAGGCCGAGCCCGAAGCCGGTGGCCGCGTTGAGGTTGCGGGCGCGGTCACCGCGCACGAAGGGCTGGAGCATGGCGTGCCGCTCGGCCTCCGGGATGCCGGGGCCGTCATCGAGCACCTCCACGGCGACGCCGGGGCAGGCCCCCTGCACATCCATCCCCCTTGCAGGCCCCATCCGGATGCGGGCGCCGCCGCCGTACTTCACGGCGTTGTCGACGAGGTTGGTCAGCGCCCGCTGCAGGTCGTCGGGCCGCCCGCGCACGAGGACGTGGCGGCTGCGCTCCAGGCTCACTGCCGCGCCGACATCGGAAAAGCCGTCGCAGACGGTCTGGACCACGGAGGCGAGGTCGATCAGCGCGGGCTCGCCCTCGCTCGCGCTGCCCTGACCGTCGCGCACGTAGGAGAGGGCGGATTCGACGAGGCCGTTCATCTGGTCGAGGTCGCGCAGGGTCATCTCGCGGGCGCGCTCGTCCTCGATGAACTCGGCGCGCAGGCGAAGCCGCGTGATCGGCGTGCGCAGATCGTGGCTGATCGCGGCCAGCATCTGGGTGCGGTCGTCGAGGAGGCGCAGCACGCGGGCGCGCATCCGGTCGAGGGCGCGGGCGAGCGCCAGCACCTCCTCCGGGCCGCGCTTGGGCAGGGGCGGCGCCTCATCGGCGGTGCCGAAGGCCTCCGCGGCGGCAGCGAGGCCGGCGAGCGGCGCGGTGAGCGCCCGCGTCGCCCAGAACAGCAGCAGCAGCAGGCTGACGCCGAGGAAGATCAGGGTGAAGATGAGGGCACCCTGCCCGATCGGCGGGCGCGGGTTGTCGTCGGGGAGCGCCGCCCGCAGCCGGGCCCCCGCAGGGGTGGTCAGCCCGATCTGGAGGAAGCCGGATTCGTGACCCTCGGGGGCGAGGTCGACGAGGGTGAGGCTGCGCCCGAACCCGTCCCGCAGCCGCTCGACCAGGGGATGGCGCTCGAAGGCCGGCTCCTGCGCGCCCTCCCCGACCGGCGGCGCGCCGTCCCGAAGGGCGTCCCACGGGGCGAGGCGCAGGGTCGGCAGGCTGCGGGCGCCCGCGCGCAGGATCGCCTCGCGCTCGGCCGGCTCGGCGGCATCCATCAGCCGCGCCACGGTCGCGAGCCGGGTCGCGGCGACGCCGGGGCGGCCTTCCGCCCGCCACGGCTCGCGGAGGGCCAGCACCGCGACGGTGGCCAGCACGTGCGCGGCCAGCATCGCCGCCACGACGAGGAGCGCGATCTGCCCCGCGGCACTCTTGGGGCGCGGCCAGGCGAGCCGCCGCCGCCGCGGGACGGCGGCGGGCTCCGCGGCGGCGGCCGGCACCGCGGCGGCGGCCGGCACCGCGGAACGGCGTATCGCGCTCATGACCGGGCGATCTCCGGGGCGAACAGGTAGCCGCCGGAGCGGATGGTGCGGATGATCTCGGGGTTGCGCGGATCGCGCTCGATCTTCTGGCGGATGCGCGAGACCAGCACGTCGATGCTGCGCTCGAACGGCCCCGCCGCCCGCCCCTGGGTGAGGTCGAGCAATTGATCGCGCGAAAGAACCCGGCCCGGCCGCAGGCACAGCGCGTGCAGCAGGTCGAACTCCGCGCCCGTGATCGAGAGGCGCGCCCCTTCCGGGCTCAGCACCTGCCGCAGGCCGGCATCGAGCGTCCAGCCGGCGAAGTGGAAGCGGCGCACCCCGTCGCCGTCCTGCGGCTCGGCCCCCTTGCGCCGCAGGATCGCCCGGATGCGCGCCAGAAGTTCGCGCGGGTTGAACGGCTTGCCGAGATAGTCGTCGGCGCCGATCTCCAGCCCGACGATCCGGTCGATTTCTTCGGACTTGGCCGTCAGCATCAGGATCGGCACCTGGGAGGACGCCCGCAGGCGCCGGCACAGGCTCAAGCCGTCCTCGCCCGGCAGCATCAGGTCGAGCACGATGAGGTCGACGCGGGCGTCCGTGAGCACCCGGTCCATCTCGCGCCCGTCCCCGGCCACGCTCACCCGGCACTCGTTGGCCCGCAGGTAGCGGGCGACCAGCGCAGAGATCTCGCGGTCGTCCTCGACGACGAGGATGTGGGGGGTGGGGGCGTTCGCGCTCATGGCGGGAGAAGTCTTACGCCTGCTTAGGCTTGGGCCGGAAGCCAGTGGGGCGAATGGGATTGTAACTGGCGGTTTCGCCGGCGGTGTCGAGAGATGTCGGGCAACAAGGTGGGGCGGGTCGATGAAGTCCGCGGTGCCCTGCCACGGTTCGAGCGGACGGGAGCGACCCTGAACAAGGCGTTTCGCACTCTACGGTATTGCCGCGCTTTCGGCTTGTCCGACATACGGCAATGCCGTACAAATACCGCATGCACGCCGTCCTCACCACCGATACCTTCGAGGCGGATGCCGCCGCGGCCGGGGTGTCGGAGGACGAGATCGTCGCGATGGTGTCGTGGCTGGCTGCCAACCCGCAGGACGGCGCCGTGATGCGGGGCACGGGCGGGGCCCGGAAGGTGCGGTTTGCCGGCAAGGGGAAGGGCAAGTCCGGCGGCTATCGGACGATCCACTATTACGGCGGCGGCGACATCCCGGTCTTCCTGCTCGCGCTCATCGACAAGGGAGAGCGGGACAATCTCTCGAAGGCGGAGCGCAACGCGCTGGCCGTCGAACTCTCGCAACTCGCCGACGACTACCGCGCCGGTGTCGCCGCGCGCCTCGCGACCCTCAGGCGGAGACGATGATGACCAAGCTCGGAGAGCGCCTGCTCAAGAGCGCCAAGGAGGCCAGGGCCATCGCCCGAGGCGAGGCGGAGCCGGCGCGCAGCTTCACCCCGCCCTCGATCGATGTCGCGGCGATCCGCGCGCGGACAGGCCTCTCCCAAGCGCGGTTCGCGCAAAGGTTCGGCCTGTCGCCGAGCGCCATCCGCGACTGGGAACAGCAGCGACGCACGCCCGATCCGGCGGCCCGCACCCTCCTGATGGTGATCGACAAGGAGCCCGACGCGGTCGTGCGCGCGCTCGCCGACGGTTCGGCGTAGCGCGGCCGAGATAAAGCGCTCGATTGCCCCGCCGCCCGCGGATTCTTATGTCGGACCAGCGCCCGGACCGTCTCGGGCCCGGGAGAAGAACCATGCAGAGCCCGAACCGCCTCTTCGACGACGTCGCCCGGCTGTTCACCGACGCCGCCGGGGCGGCCCAGGGGGTGCGCCGCGAGGCCGAGACCCTGATCAAGGGACAGGCCGAGCGCCTGATCCGCGACATGGACGTCGCCACCCGCGAGGAGGTCGACGTGCTGCGCGATCTCGTCGCGGCCCTGCGCAGCCAGAACGACGCGCTCGCCGCCCGCGTCACCGCCCTGGAGGCCCGCCTCGGCAGCGAGGCCGGCACGGCGGGCAGCACGGAAGCCGTCTGATTCTTCGGATGGCTCCGCCGTCGCGGCAGAGGGAAACCCGTGGGACCTCCTCCCGATTTTCTCCCTGCGGCGGGGCCGCGATCCGCACGTCGATGGGAAGCAACACCGTCCGGATTCGGATTTTCTTTGCACAGGAAGCAGCGGTGGACAGCGTTCGTTGCCCACCGCTGATGCCGGGACGACGCTTTGAAGCCCGCCGGGGCTGCGGGCTATAACCGGTTTCAAGACGATTCGCCCCGTCGGGACAGACCGACCGGACCGCGGGGCCAGTACATCCGACCGAAACCCTCCGCAGGACGGAGAGCGACGGGACTCGTCCGGGTTCCGTCACGGCCCTGCTTTGCCCGCCGGCCCGATCGGACGTGGTCCGACCGTGCCGACAACGTGGATCGCCATGACCCAGCTCAGCCTCATCGAAGACAACGACCGGTCCGAGCACCCGATCGACGTGGTCGAGCGTCTCGCCTCGCTGCGCGACTGGATCTTCGACCGGATCGAGACCGACGAGATGTCGGTCTCGGTCTCGGGGCGCTGGGCCGAGTACCACGTCGCCTTCACGTGGATCGAGGAGGTCGAGGCCCTGCACGTCGCTGCCGCCTTCGACCTGAAGGTGCCGGAGCGCCGCCGCGCGGAGATGCTGCGCCTCGTCTCGCTGGTGAACGAGCAGCTCTGGATCGGCCATTTCGACCTGTGGTCGTCCGACAGCGTGGTGATGTTCCGCCACTCGCTCCTGCTCAACGACGGGCTCGCCCCGACCCAAGGGCAGTGCGCGGCCCTGATGAAGGCCTCGACGGATGCCTGCGAGCGCTACTTCCAGGCGTTCCAGTTCGTGCTCTGGGCCGGCAAGTCCGCCCGCGAGGCCCTCGACGCGGTGCTTTTCGAGACCGAAGGCGAGGCTTGATCCCGTAACGATCCGGTGGGATCGAGGGGGCATGACGGACACGCCCGCATCCCTCTCCGGCCCTCTCGCCACCCTGCCCTCCCCCCTGGTCCTCGTCGGCGCCGGCAAGATGGGGGGCGCCCTGCTCCAGGGCTGGCTCGCGGGCGGCCTCGCGCCCGAGGCCACGATCATCGTCGATCCGCAGCCCTCGCCCGAGATCGCCGAACTCTGCACGGCCCGCGGCATCCGGCTCAACCCGGCCCAGCCCGAACCCGCCGGCACCCTGGTGCTCGGCTTCAAGCCGCAGGGGCTGGAGGCCGCCGCGCCCTCGCTCGGCCCCTGGATCGGCGAGGCCACGCTCGTCGTCTCGATCCTCGCCGGCAAGACCATCGCCGACCTCAAGCGCCGCCTGCCCGGCGCCCGCGCGGTCGTGCGCTCGATGCCGAACTTGCCCGCCAGCATCGGCCGCGGCGCCACCGGCGCGGTGGCGAGCCCCGAGGTCGATGCGGATCAGCGCGCGGCGGCCGACGCGCTGCTCGCCAGCGCCGGGATCGTGGCGTGGCTCGACGACGAGGGCCTGATCGATGCGCTCACCGCCGTCTCGGGCTCGGGCCCGGCCTACGTGTTCCTGATGGCGGAAGCGCTGGCGGAAGCCGGGATCGCGGCGGGCCTGCCGGCCGACCTCGCCCAGAATCTCGCCCGCGCCACGGTGGCGGGCGCGGGCGCGCTGCTCGATGCCGATCCGCGCTCGGCAGCGCAGTTGCGCAAGGACGTGACCTCGCCCGGCGGCACCACCGCGGCGGCGCTCGGCGTGCTGATGCGCGAGGGCGGCCTGCCCGATCTCCTGCGCGAGGCGGTCGAGGCCAACCGGCGCCGGGCGGGCGAATTGTCCGGGTGAGGCGAAAAGCGCTGCAAGCGCGCGGGCGGGCACCTACATGGAGGGCGAGCCAAGACACGGAGCCTGATCCCATGGAAGAGACCGGCGAGCCCAAATCCGGGGCCCCGAAGTCCGGAGCCAAGGCCGGCAAGGCGAAACAGAGTGCTGCGCCCGACACAGCCTCCCGCACCAAGCCGAACCCGCGCGAGGCCGCGGTCGAGGCGCTGATGCGGCTCGCCGCGGAGCAGCCCTGGAACGACATCGAGATCGGCGACATCGCCCGCGAGGCGGACCTGTCGCTCGCCGAGCTGCGCGAGCTGTTTCCGTCGAAGGGCGCGGTGCTCGGCGGCCTGTCGCGGATCATCGACCGGGCGGTGCTGGAGGGCGATTCCAGCGATCTGGCCGACGAGCCCGCCCGCGAGCGCCTGTTCGACGTGCTGATGCGCCGCCTCGACGCGATGGCGCCCTACAAGCCGGCCCTGCGGCGGATCTCCTTCGCGCTGCGCGGTGATCCGCTGTCGATGCTGGCGCTCAACGGCGTGGCGCTGAACTCCCACCGCTACATGCTGGCCGCGGCCGGGATCGACACCGAGGGGCCGCTGGGGCGCCTCAAGATCCAGGGCACGGTGGTGGCCTTCGCCCGCACCGTCGAGGTCTGGCTCGACGACGACGATCCGGCATTGGCCCGCACCATGGCCAGGCTCGACCGGGAGATCCGCCGCGGCGAGACCTTCATGGAGCGCGCCGAGGACGCCCGCCGCCTCACCGCGCCGTTGCGCGCCATCGGCCGTGCCCTGATGGAGCGCCGCCCCCGCCGCGAGCGCACGGAGCGGAGCGCCGACGAGGACCCGGCGGCGGCGATCTGACGGAGGCGTCACCCGGTCGCGCCGCCCTCCGCGAGCAGGTGATCCACGAGCTGGCGCGCATGCGCCGGCAGGGCGGAAAAACTGCGGGCGGCGAGCACGAGCCGGCGCGAGGCCCAGGGGTCGGCGAGCGGCACGATCCGGATGCCCGCCGCCTCGCCCGAGCGGAACGCCGCCGCCTCCGGGACGATGGCGATGCCGACCCCGCGGGCGGCCATGCGGCAGACCGCGTCGAGCCCGCCGAGCCGCACCCGCAGCTTGAACGGACGCCCGGCCCGCGCCGCGTGGCCGGCGAGGTAGGCCTGCAGCGAGCGGCCGTGGCTGAGGCCCACGAACGGCTCGTCCAGCACGTCCCGCAGGGCAACCGCCTCCCGCGCCGCCAGGGGATGGCCCTCGGCCACCACGAGGACGAGCCGGTCGGGCCGCAGGGGCCGCGTCTCCAGATCGGCGAGTTCGGTGGTGTCGGCGACGATTCCGAGATCGGCCAGCCCCCCGGCCACCGCATCGACGGTCTCGCGGCTGGTGCGCTCCTCCAGATCGATGTCGACGCTCGGATGCGCCGCGAGGAAACCGGACAAGGCCTCCGGCAGGAAGGCCGCGACGGCCGCCGTCACCGAGAGCAGCCGGACATGGCCGCGCAGGCCGCGGGCATATTGCCCGAGTTCGCCGCGCATCTGTTCGAGCTGCGCCAGCACCGTGCGGGCATGGTGCGCCACCGCGAGCCCCGCCGGCGTCGGGCGCACCCCACGGGGCAGGCGCTCCAAGAGCGGCACGCCGCCGTCGAGTTCCATCCCGCGGATGCGCTCGCTCGCCGAGGCCAGCGCGAGGCCGGCCCGCTCGGCGCCGTGGGTGATGCTCTCGGCCTCGACCACGTGCAGGAACAGGCGGAGATCGGTGAGATCGAAGCGCATCGGACCATGGTCGGCTCATGACGGCGCGAGGACAAGAGCCTTCGGCCCAGCCGAAGGCTGGATGAGGCGAGTTCCGCATTGTCCCCCGCGCCCGTCCCGCCGAAGCTCGGCCCATGGCACGGCAGGCACCCACCCTCGTCTCCGGACGGATGCTTCTGGAGAGCACCGCGATCGTCCTCGCGGCGCTCCTCGCCCTGGTGGCGTTCGCGACGCGCTCGGACGCCGGGCGAAGCTGCGCG
The DNA here is from genome assembly GCF_014199935.1 of Methylorubrum rhodinum. GTDB lineage: Bacteria > Pseudomonadota > Alphaproteobacteria > Rhizobiales > Beijerinckiaceae > Methylobacterium > Methylobacterium rhodinum. The sequence goes on along the minus strand of NZ_JACHOP010000022.1, from coordinate 23,928 downwards.
GCCCCGACCCGCATCGTCGAGCGCCCGATGGCTGCCTCCGGCCCCGAGCCGGAGACGATCTTTCGAGACGCCCTGCTCCTCGGCGACTGATTCTTTTTGGCGGCTCCGATGCCTCCGCCGATTGCGTGTTCGCTCCGGCTTCGCCTCGCAATGACGGCGCGGGTCTCACACGCCGCCCGGCGCGCGGCTTGAACACGCAAGACGACCCACTGGCAAAAAAATGACCTTCCCCCTCGATCCGTCGGCGCTCGCCATCGCGGCCTTCGCCTTCCTGCTCGCCGGCTTCGTCAAGGGCGTGGTCGGGCTCGGCCTGCCGCCCGTCGCGGTGGGGCTGCTCAGCCTCGTCATGACGCCGGCGGAGGCCGCGGCGATCCTCGTGGTGCCGGCCTTCGTCACCAATGTCTGGCAGCTCGTGGCGGGGCCGCGCTTCGGCGCGCTGGCCAAGAGGCTGTGGCCGCTCCTGGTCGCGAGCACGCTGGCGACGCTCGCGGCCGGCGCCCTGCTGCACGGGCGCTACGGGCGCGAGGCCACCATCGCGCTGGGGCTCGCGCTGATGATCTACGCGGCCTACGGGCTTGCCGCCCTGCGCCTCACCGTGGCGCCCGCCGCCGAGCGCTGGCTCGCCCCCGTGATCGGTGCGGCGACCGGCGTGGTGACGGCGGCGACCGGCGTCTCCTCCTTCCCGGCCGCGCCCTATCTCGGCGCGCTGGGGCTGACCAAGGACGACCTGATCCAGGCGCTGGGCCTGTCGTTTACCGTCTCGACCATCGCGCTCGCCGTGGCGCTGACCGGCACCGGCGTGCTGGGGCCGAAGATCGCGGGCGTCTCGCTGCTGGCGCTGCTGCCGGCCCTCGGCGGCATGTTCGTCGGCGGCTGGGTGCGCGGCCGGGTCAGCGAGCCGGTGTTCCGCAAGATCTTCTATGTCGGCCTGCTCGGGCTCGGGGCGCATCTCGCCGCGCGGGCGGTGTTTTGACGGGTGAGCCGGTTCGGCACGCCTCACGCGATCAGACGATTCCTTCGACGCTCCGCAGCGCCGGGACCATGAAGTCGATGAACGCCCGAACGACCGGCCTCATGAACTTCGTGGAGGGATAGGTCAGGAACAGCTCGCTCGCCCTGACCTCCTCCTGGGGCAGGACGCGGACGAGGCGGCCCGACGCCAGGTGATCGGCCACGAGCAGGTGCTGCGCGGTGCCGATGCCGCGTCCGGCTTCGAGGGCGCCGACGAGCACCTGGGGGTTGTTGGTCGTGAGGACGGGATGCGCCTGCACCTCCGTCGTCGACCGCCCGCGACAGAGCGTGATCGTGCCCTGGCGGGACAGGATCGTGGTGGAGACGATCAGCCCGTGGCGCGCGAGGTCGCGGCGGCTCCGAGGCGTCCCGTTCCGCGCGAGATAGTCGGGCGAGGCGACCAGCAGGCGCCGGCTCGTGCCGATGCGCCGGACGATCAGGTCCTGCGCCTCGGGGCGGCCGACGCGCAGAGCGAGATCGATATTGGCCTCGATCAGATCGACCGCGCGGTCTTCGAGCGTCAGGGAGACCCTCACCGCGGGGTGACGGCCCTGGAAGTCGAAGACGATCCGGCTCAGATGGCGCTCCCCGACGCAGACGGGGCCGTGGATGTGCAGATCGCCCGTGATCGAGCCGGCGCTGCCGCGGACATCCTCGATGGCGGCGTCGATGGTCGAGAGCGCGCCGCTCGTTGTCTCGTAGAGCGCGCGCCCCTGCTCGCTGAGCCGCATCGCGCGGGAGCTTCGCTGCAGGAGACACGCGCCCATCTGACCTTCGAGGTCGCGCAGGATCTTGCTGACGGCGGGCTGCGAGATGCCGAGGTCGCGGGCAGCCGCGGTCATGGAGCCGCGCTCGACGACGCGGACGAAGACCCGCAGGGCGGAGACGGCGTTCATCGATAACCACGGGTTATGGAAACCATGCCCCCGCCACCGATAGTCGGGGTCGCGCAAATCATCAAACTCGCGCCGTCGAAACCGATGGAGCGGGCCCGTGAATCTCGGACGTCGAACCCTTCTGCTCGGCGCGATGGCCGGCTCCCTATTGCCGCGAAGGCGGGCGCTGGGCGAGATCGCTCCAGACCGCGAAGCGGACGCCGCGCCGCTGCCGCCGGGCGGTCGCCATCGCTTCATCGAGGCGAACGGCATCCGGCTCCACGCCGTCACGCTCGGCCAGGGTCCGCCGGTCGTCCTGTTGCACGGCTGGCCGCAGACCTGGTTCGCGTGGCGCGACACGATGGAGCGGCTGTCCGGCTCCTTCACCCTCATCGCCCCGGACCTTCGTGGTATCGGCCTCTCCGAGCGAACCGCAGCGGGCTACGACAAGCGCACGCTCGCCGCCGACATCGCGGCGCTGATCGTCGAGGCGGCCGGTGGCCGGGCCCATGTCGTCGGCCACGACATGGGCGGCAAGGTCGCCTTCGCCCTGGCCTACCTGCATCCCGAGCGCGTCGATCGGCTCGTGATGGTCGATTGCGCGGTGCCCGGCACCGAGAGCGGCGACGCCCTGCGCGGAGGCGCCTGGCACTACGGCTTCCACATGGCGCCCGGATTTCCCGAGATGCTCACGCGCGGCCGCGAGCGCGACTACATCCGTGCGCAGATCAGGGCGTGGTCGCACCGCCCGGATGCGGTGACGGAGGCGGCGATCACGGAATATGCGCGACACTACGCGACGCCCGGCGGCATGACGGCCGGCTTCAACCTCTACCGCGCCCTGCCGGACGACGCCGCGCTCGCCGCCTCGTTCGGCCAGCGCAGGCTCGACATGCCCGTGCTGACGATCGGCGGTCGCCACAGCGTCGGGGACCGTCTCGCCGCCGCGATGCGACCGCGGGCGACACGGCTGGAGAGCCTCGTTGCCGAGGGGAGCGGACATTTCGTGGCCGAGGAGGAGCCGGCGTTCTTCTGCGAACACGTCGGCCGGTTTCTCTCGGCATAGAGCATCGGCCCGAAAGGCGGCTACCAGCTTTCGGGCCGATGCGGCACGGGAACCGAGAGCGTCGGCACCGACCGAGCCTGGATCCAACCGCCTTACGGCTCGACCTTCCTGAGCACCAGCGTCACCCCGACATCGGGGTCGCGGCGCCAGCGGCCGTCGCCGACGGAAACGAGGTTCACCGCGTGGCCGCGGCGGGCCTTGAGGGTCAGGTGGCCGGCGGCGAAGCGCCAGGTGGTCGGATCGAACACGGTGATGCCGCTGTCGCGGCAGCCGGGCAGGAGGCGCACGGCGGCCTGGTCCTTGGCCGCCGCGTCGGGCGGTGCCAGTTCGAGGCGGCAGACGTCCTTCTGCGTGGCCCGGTCGAGGGCGTAGAGGCCGGGCGCCGGGCCCTCCGGCGGCGCGGGGGCCGCGGCCGGCTCGGCGGCGGCGGGCGAGGCCGTGGTCGCGGGCGGCGTCTCGCCGGCCGGGCGCATGGCGGCGATCTGGAGCGGCACGAGGCTGTAGCGCTCGCCGTTCCCGCTGGCGGCGCCGAGGCTGCGGCCGTCGGGCTCGCGGGCGAAGGTCAGGATCGGCCGGACGTTGGTGTCGACGAGGCGGAGGCCGTCCTCGCCGTAGAGCCAGCCGGCGATGCCGGCCATCACCGGCAGCGCCCGGCGACAGCCCGCGGGGAAGCGCACGATCCGGCCGGACGGACCGCTGTCGGCCGAGAGCGTCAGCACGCAGCGCCGCTGCCCGCCCGCGAGGGCGAGATCCCAGGTGCCCGCCGCCCCGGCCAGGGTGTCGGGCAAGGTGGCGGGCATCGCGCCCTCCGGGGACGGGGGTGGCGTCTCCTGCGCGGCGGCCGGCGTACCCGCCAGCGGCAGGAGCGTCATGAGAGCGAGGGCGGCGGGGCGCAGGCGCGGCAGCACGGACAAGAACCTCATCGCGCGCCCGTGACGGGCGTCTCCGGGACCGGGGTCAGCGGCCCCCTGCCCTCGAACCACGCGAACAGGTTGTCGGTCAGGAGCCGGCCCATCGCCGCCCGCGTGTAGTGGGAGCCGGAGCCGACATGCGGCAGCAGCACGGTGTTGTCGAGGGCGGCCAAGTCATCGGGCACGTGCGGCTCGTTCTCGAACACGTCGAGCCCGGCCCCGAGGATCGTGCCGGCTCTCAGGGCTGCGGTGAGCGCCGCCTCGTCGATCACGCTGCCGCGGGCGATGTTGATGACGATGCCGTCGGCTCCCAGCGCCTCCAGCACCGCGGCATCGACGATGCCCCTGGTCTCCGGCCCGCCGGGGGCGGCCACGATCAGGATGTCGCTGTCCCGCGCCAGTCCGATCAGGCTGTCGTGATAGGCGTAGGGCCCGTCCTGCGGATTGCGGCCGTGATAGGCGACGCGCACGCCGAACGCTTCGAGCCGCGTCGCGATGGCCCGGCCGATCCGCCCGAGGCCGAGGATGCCGGCCTTGCGCGCGCGCAGGCTCGCGGTGAGCGGGAAGCTCCCCTGACGCCAGCGGCCCTCGCGCAGGTAGCGGTCGGCTTGCGGGATGCGCCGCACCGTGGCGAGCAGCAGCCCCAGCGCGAGGTCGGCCACCTCGTCGGAGAGCACGTCGGGGGTGTGGGTGACGCAGACACCGCGGCGGGCGGCCTCAGTCACGTCGATGGTGTCGTAGCCGACGCCGAAGCTCGACACGATCTCGAGATTCGGCAACTGGCCGAACAGGGCGGCATCGATCGGGCTCATCGCGCCGACCGCGAGGCCGCGGATGCGCGGGCCGACTTCGGTCAGGAAGGCGTCGCGGTCGGGCGCCTCCTCCAGCCGGTGCAGGCGGAAGCGCTGGCTGAGCCGCTCGGCCACGTCCGGCCGGGTCTGGCGGATCAGCAGGATCTCGGGCGTGTCGTCGGAAGTCACGGTCCGGGTGTCCTCCCGCGGGGTCGAGCCGTGCCGAAGTAGTCCCGCACCGGGCACCGGTCCAGCCGACGCGTGTCCCCTCCCCCTTGTGGGAAGGGGTTCGGGGTGGGGGTGGTGCAGAAGGCACCGCCGAGCTTCAGCCGGCACCACCCCCACCTCCTCCCTCCTCCCTCCTCCCCACAAGGGGGAGGAGAACGCCTCATCCGGCTCGCCGAAGCGCCTGCCCGCCGGATTCCCTCGACTTCGGCGCCGCCCGCGCCTGCTCCAGGGCCGCGCCCAGCGCGTCGCCCAGCGAGGTGACGAGGCGGTCGGCGGCGATCTGGCGGCGCAGGCGCCCGAGCGAGGCCGGGTCGCGCTCGCGCCAGAAGGCGACGAGCACACTCACCCCCGGCACGGCCAGCCGGGCGCGGCGGAGCGTCAGGCGGATCTGCGACAGGCTGATCGGGTCGAGATAGGAGAAGCAGATCATCGCCGGCCGCTCCCCCGGCGGCAGGTCGCGCAATTCGTCCCGCGACACCACCCGCGCGGTCAGGCCGTGGCGAGTCAGCGTCTGGGCGAGCATCAGGGTGGCGGCCTCGTCGAAGGCGCCGCCGCTCGTCACGCACAGGACCGGCGCGGCGCCGCGCCAGCCGGGCGCGAGGTCCTCGGGCTGCAGGACGATGCGGGCGTCGCTCCGGTCCGGCCCGACGGCCGCGAAGGCGGCCTCCGCCTCGGGGCTGAGGGACGGGGCCCGCCGCCGTCCGAGCAGCGGCAGGCCGCGGGCCCGCACCTGCCCGAGCGCCTCGACCACGGTGCGCACGCTTTCGCCCACCTGCCCCTGGCGCTCGCGGTCGAGGCTGCCGCGGGCGGCGTCCCCTTGCGCCATCCGCAGGGCGGCGAGCACGACCTCGTCGTAATAGGTCACGAGCGCCCGCTCCTTGAGGAACAGCCGGCCCTGCTCGATCGCCTCGGCCGGATCGCCCGCGAGCATGCGCTGGTAGAAGATCTCATCGGGCCCGAGCGCCGGCCGGTCGCCGAGGATCACGTCGAGGAACCACAATCGCTCGACATGGCGCCCGAGCACCACGAGGCAGACGGTGAGCGGGGTCGCGAGCAGGAGCCCGATCGGCCCCCACAGGAAGGTCCAGATCGTGGCGGCCAGGATCACCGCCATCGGCGAGATGCCGGTGGAGTGGCCGTAGAGCAGCGGCTCGACCACGTGGCCGGCGACGGGCTCGACGATCACGAACAGCAGCGCGACCTGGATCGCCATCGACCAGCCGGGATCGACCGCAACCGCGATGGCGAGCGGCAGCACCGCGCTGATGACCGCGCCGATATAGGGCACGAACCGCGCGATGCCGGCGATCACGCCGAACAGGATCGGGCTCGGCACGCCGATCGCCCACAGGCCCAGCCCAATCACCACGCCGAAGGCGAGGTTGAGGGCGAGCTGCGCCAGGAAGAGCCGGCTGAGGCGCCCGGTGGCGTCGTCGATCGCCGCCGTCGTGCGGCGCAGGTCGCTCGAGCCGGCCAGCCGGATCGCGCGGTTCCGCAGGTCTTCCCGCTGCAAGAGAATGAAGATCGTGAACAGCAGGATCAGGCCGAGCGTGGCCAGCGGGTGCAGCACGCCGCCCGCCACCGAGCCCAGCGTCTTCAGCACGCCGGAGCGGGGGGCGTGGATCTCGACCTGCATCGGCCGCTCGGCGGTGCCGAGCCGGGCCTCGGTCGCCGTCTCGGAGGCGGGCGGCTGCAATTCCTTGCCGATCTCCTCGGCCATGTCGAAGAAGCCGGAGAAGGTGTCGGACAGGCCGCCCCGCTCGGCGGTGGCGGCGCGCAAGGCCGTGATCTTGTCGCGGAGCGTCAGCGAGTAGCGCGGCAGGTCGGTGGCGAGCTGGGCCGCCTCGCGGGCGATCAGCCCGCCGACGGCGGCGAGGATGCCGAAGGCCAGCACCACCACGACCAGCACCGCCGCCGCCCGCGGCACCCGCAGGCGCCGCAGGGCGCGCACCGCGGGCAGCAGGACGAAACTGAGGAGGATGGCGAGCGCCACCGGCACGAGGATGTCGCGCCCGAGATAGAGGGCGCCTGCCAGCGTCACGACGAGGAGCAGCGAGGCGAGCGCCGTCACCACCGGCAGCGCCCGCCGCAGCAGGCGCGCCGTGACCGGGTCGTCGCTCATGACGCTGGGGCCTGTTCGAAGAAGACGGATAACGGCGGCGCCTCTCCCACCCACACCCTCATCCTGAGGTGCGGAGCGAAGCGAAGCCTCGAAGGAGGGCTCCAGGGATCGCGCGCGCGCTGGAGCCCTCCTTCGAGGCTGCTGCGCAGCACCTCAGGATGAGGGGGTTGGATGGGAGTGCGGATGGTGAGAGAGCCTGCCGCCCCGGCCACGCTCAGGACGCCGCCCCGATCGCCGCGCCGATCTGGCTCAAGAGTTTCGGGAAATCGATCGGCTTGGCGTGGTAGTCGTCGCAGCCGGCCTGGATCGCCTTGTCGCGGTCGCCCGACATGGCGTGCGCGGTCAGCGCGATGATCGGGATCGCGCGGGTGTCGCCGCCGGCCTTCAGCGCGCGGGCCGTCGACCAGCCGTCGAGCACCGGCAGGTTCATGTCGAGCAGGATCACGTCGGGCTGGGCCGCACGCGCCTGCTGCACGCCGGCCTCGCCGTCATGGGCCAGCACCACCTCGTAGCCGCGGCGCTTGAGGCGCCGGGACAGGAAGTCCCAGATCTCCTCGTGGTCCTCGACCAGCAGAATCTTGCCCGACACGCCCGCCCATCCCCTCTCGCGCCGCAACGGCGCTCCGCACCAACGCGCGGAACGCCCGCCGGATCACACAATCGCCGCGGTGCAAGCGTCTCGCCATCCGGCCCCGCCTGCCTGTATCGCTCAGGGCGACGGCGCGAGGGGTGGATATGGTGCGGGACGCGGCGGTGCAACATGGCGCGACGGAGGGCGATCCGCGCGTCGCCGCCCTGCTGGCGCAGCTCGGCGCCGGGGCGGCCGTCCTCGACGGCGCGGGCCGGGGCGGGCTCGCCGGGATGCGCCTGGGGCGCGCCGCGCTCGAACCCCGCGTCGATCCGCAGGCGCCGCCCCGGTGGTGGGCGGCGGATGCCGGCGGGCTCGACCTGGCCGGGGCCGATCTGTCCGAGGCGGACCTCGAAGAAACCGACCTGTCGGGGGCGAACCTCCGGCGGGCGCGGCTCGCCGGGGTGCTCGCCCGCTCGGCGGGGTTCGAGGGGGCCTGCGTCGAGGAGGCCGACTTTTCCGGGGCCGACCTCTCGGGCGCGCGCTTCCACGGCGTCGCGGGCGGGCAGGCGGCCTTCGGCGAGGCGATGCTGGAGGATGCCGACTTCTCCGGCGCCGTGATGCGCTTCGCCAAATTCAGGAAGGCGCTGCTCGACGGCTCCCGCTTTCCCGGCGCCGACCTGTGGGGCACCGACTTCACCGGGGCGGATGCCGACGATTCCGTGTTCCGTGGCGCCCGCCTCGACGAGGCGGACCTGTCCGACTGCAACCTGACGGGGGCGGATTTCGAGGGGGCCAGCCTGAAGAAGGCCCGGCTCGTCGGCTCGCGCCTGCGGGGGGCCAACCTCGCCGGCTGCCGCCTCGACGGGGCCGACCTCTCGGGGGCCGATTTTTCTCGCACCAGCCTCGTGCGGCTCGATCTCACGGCGTGCCGCTTGCGCCACGCGCGCTTCGCCGGCGCCTGGCTCGAAGGGGTGCGGCTCTCGCACGAGCAGCTCGGCGGCTGCGTCGGCGAGGAGGCGGCGGGTGAGTACGAGGCGGCGCAGGCGAGCTATCTGGCGCTGGAGCGCAACCTCCAGAGCATCGGCAGCCACGCGGGTGCGAGCTGGGCCTACAAGCGCGGGCGCCGCATGGGCCGGCGCCATGCCGGCCAGCAGGCCCGCAAGGCCCTTTCCGCACGCGATGTCCGCGGTGTGATCACCCACGGCTATCGCTGGGTCGCCGACCGCTACGTCGAGTGGCTGTGCGATTACGGCGAGAGCCTGTCACGCATCGCCCGCGCCTTCCTCATCGGCATCGTCCTGTTCGCGGGCGCCTACGGGGCGGCCGGCGGGCTGTCGCGGGAGGGCACGAACGTGCCGACCTACAACCCCCTCGACCTCGTGAGCTACAGCGCCCTCAACATGCTCACCGCCAACCCGCCGGAGATCGGGGTGAAGCCGGACGGGCGCATCACCAACCTGCTCGTCGGCCTGCAGGGCGCGGTCGGCATCGTGCTGATGGGCCTGTTCGGCTTCGTCCTCGGCAACCGGCTGCGGCGCTGATGCGACGGGCCATCGACAGCGACACCGTGGGAGCGACACCGTGACGGCACGCGACGAACAGCCGGCCCCGCCGAGCGAGGCCGATTTCCGCAACCTCGCCGACGCGCTGCCCCAGCTCGCCTGGATCGCCGACGGGGCGGGCAACCTGTTCTGGTACAATCGCCGCTGGTACGACTACACCGGCACGACCCCCGCCGAGATGGCCGATGCGGGCTGGCGCAAGCTGCACCACCCGGACCATCTGGAGGGCGCCGCCGCGCGCTTCTCCGCCTGCATCGCGGCGGGCGAATCCTGGCAGGACACGTTTCCGCTCCGGGGCAAGGACGGGCGCTATCGCTGGTTCCTGTCGCTGGCCGAGCCGGTGCGGAACGCCGACGGCACGGTCGAGCGCTGGTACGGCACCAACACCGACGTCACCGAGACGCGCGACGCCCAGGAAGCGCTGCGCCTGTCGGAAGAGCGCTTCCGCGCGCTGATCGACGCCTCCGCGGCGGTGATCTGGAACACCAACGCGGAGGGCGAGCTGACCCCGCCCCAGCCGCGCTGGGCCGCCTATACCGGCCAGAGCGAGGAGGCCTATCAGGGTTGGGGCTGGGTCGATGCGGTCCATCCCGAGGACCGGGCGCGGGCGGCGGAGGTCTGGGCCGGATGCGTCGAGGGCAAGCGCCCCTACGCGGTCGAGTATCGCCTGCGCCGCCACGACGGGGAATGGCGCGACACCGAGGTGCGCGGCGTGCCGGTGCTGGCCGAGGACGGCGCGATCCGCGAATGGGTCGGGCTCAACATCGACATCACCGTGCGGAAAGAGGCCGAGGCCGAGGCCGAGCGGGCGCGTGCGGCGGCCGAGGCCGCCAACCTCGCCAAGAGCCAGTTCCTGGCCAACATGAGCCACGAATTGCGCACGCCGCTCTCGGCGGTGATCGGCTATTCCGAGATGCTCGGCGAGGAACTGGAGGATCTGGGCCAGGCCGCGCTGCTGCCGGACCTGCGCAAGATCGAGGCCTCGGCCCGGCACCTGCTCGGCCTCATCAACGACGTGCTCGACATCTCGAAGATCGAGGCCGGGCGCATGACGCTGTCGGCCGAGACCTTCGACGTCGCGAGCCTGATCGACGACGTGTCGGCGGCCACGCAAAGCCTGATCGCGAAGAAGCGCAACCGCTTCCGCCTCGACCTCGCGCCCGATCTCGGCGCGATGCATCAGGACCAGCTCAAGCTGCGCCAATCGCTGATCAACCTGATCGGCAACGCCGCGAAGTTCTCCGAGGACGGCGACATCGCGCTGACCGTTCGCCGCAGCACGGAAGACGGCGCCGATTGGCTGACCTTCGCGGTCTCGGACACCGGCATCGGGCTGACCGAGGAGCAGATCGGCCGGCTGTTCGAGCGCTTCTCCCAGGCCGACGAATCGACCACGCGCCAGTTCGGCGGCACCGGCCTCGGCCTCTCCATCACCCGCGCCTTCTGCGAGCGCATGGGCGGCGCGATCGGGGTCGCCAGCACCTACGGCAAGGGCGCGACCTTCACGATCCGCCTGCCCGCCGAACTGGCCGATCGCGAGGAGGAGGAAGCGGCCGAGAGCGTGGCGGCCCGCGTCCGCGAGATCACCGAGGGCGAGGCGCACCTGCACGACGTGGTGCTGCTCGTCGACGACGACCCGGCCGCCCGCGACCTGCTCCAGCGCTTCCTCGAGCGCGAGGGGTTCCGGGTGCGCACCGCCAACGACGGGCGGGCCGGGCTGACGCTCGCGCGTGCCCTCAAGCCGCGGGCGATCCTGCTCGATATCGAGATGCCGCGCATGGACGGCTGGGCGGTGCTGCACGCGATCCGCACCGATCCCGACATCGCCGAGACCCCGGTCATCATCACCAGCGTGGTCAACGAGTTCAGCCTCGCCCACGTGCTCGGCGCCACCGACTACCTCGTCAAGCCGGTCGACTGGAACGCCCTCAAGGAGGCGATGGAGCGCTACCGCCCGGCCGGGCACGAGGGCCACGTTCTCATCGTCGACGACGACGCGGATGCCCGCGAGCGGGTGCGCCGCACGCTCCAGCGCGACGGCTGGGAGGTGCGCGAGGCGGAGAACGGCGCGCGGGCGCTGGAGAGCCTCGACATGAGCCGACCGAGCCTGATCCTGCTCGACCTGATGATGCCGGTGATGGACGGCTTCGCCTTCCTCCGAGCCTTGCGCGGACGCCCCGACGGCAACGTCCCGGTGGTGGTGCTGACCGCCAAGGAGATCAGCGCTTCCGAGAAGGAGAGCCTCGGGCGGCAGGCCGACCGGCTGATCGTGAAGGGCTCGATGAGTCTGGCCGAGATCGGCCGCCAGCTGCGCGACCTCTACGCCCGCCAGGACCGGACGCCGCTGCCGGGGGAGATCCAGGGATTGATCGAGCGGCTGCCGTCGTAAGGCCTCAGGCGCCGGGCTGCTTCCTCGGCTCGGCCTCGACGGTGAGGTCGGCCAGCGCGCGGACCATGCCCTGCATCACGCGGCGTGACATCATCACGCCCACCACCCGACAATCGGCACCCTCGAACTTCACCACGACGGTATCGCCGCCGTCGATGATCTCGACATCCACGAAGTCCTTGGTCGACAACAAGCACAGCTCGTCGGACAGTCTCGCAATCATCGGCAACCCCGGCCCCGAGATCGGCTTGATCGAGAACTGCGTTCCCCATGAGGAGCGGCGCCCGCCGATTCTTGCGCAATGTTCTATCGGCAATGCGTTGCCAAATTCTCCCTGGTAAGACGCCCACCCATGAATTGAGCGAGAATCGGCCTACACCTCAACGACAAAGGCCTCCCGCTCGTGAGCGGGAGGCCTTTGTTTTTATCAAATGATCTCTTCTGAGGCGAAAGACTCAGTCCTCGTCGTCCTCGTCGATGCGGCTCATGCCCTTGAGCTTGGCGAAGACCGCGTCGGCGTTGAGATCCTCGTCCTCGGCCTCCTCGGCCGCCGGCGCGGTCGAGACCTCGGTCGGCAGCAGCTTGGCACCGGCCTCCGGCTGGACCACCGCCGGGCGGTCCTTGGCGGCGCGCTGGACCTCGAAGTCGAGATCGATCTGCGAGCACAGGCCCAGCGTCACCGGATCGAGCGGCGAGAGCTGGCTCGAATTCCAGTGGGTGCGCTCGCGGATCTGCTGGATCGTCGACTTGGTGGTGCCGACGAGCCTTATGATCTGCGCGTCCTTGAGTTCGGGGTGGTTGCGGATCAGCCAGAGGATGGCGTTGGGCCGGTCCTGGCGGCGCGACAGCGGGGTGTAGCGCGGGCCCTTGGTGGTGCGCTTGACCTCCGGCAGCTTCACCTTCGAGACCGCAACCTTGAGCTTGTAGTTCGGGGCGCGCTGCGCCCGCTCGATCTCGTCGCGGGTGAGCTGGCCGGTGGTGATCGGGTCGAGCCCCTTGATGCCGGCGGCGACCTCGCCGTCGGCGATGCCCTTCACCTCCAGCGGGTGCAGCTTGCAGAAATCGGCGATCTGCTCGAAGGCCAGCGAGGTGTTCTCGACGAGCCACACGGCGGTCGCCTTGGGCATCAGCGGACCTTGGGACATCGGGCAAACTCCAGACGGTGTCGTTCGGGGCGTCGCGCCAGGGGAGCGGAAACGGGCTTCCCGCGACCTCCGGCTTCGAGCCCGGAGGATCCCGTGTCGCGATGAATGAGGGGATTGCGGGCTTATACAGGCGGAAGCGGCCCTCACGCAATTGTATTAGATGTCTTCCTGCTTGCCTCAGTCGCCGGCGCCCGCATCCGCGGGCTCAGGCTTTCGCTCCGCTCGACGCCTCGGCTGAAAGCCGAGGCCCGCTTCGCGCGGCGCTCTTCGCGCCGGGCCATACGGATTTTCCTTGCCTGCGAGCCTCAGGCCGTCGCCCGCCCCGCAGCGCCTTCTCCCCGCTCGAAAAGCCGTTCCGTCCCCCGCCCCTCCAGGGACGCCCGCAGCGGCGCGATCTCGCCCGCCATGTGTTCGAGGAAGGCGCGCACCCGCACCGAGCGGCGCAGGTCCGGATGGGTCAGGAGCCAGAGTTCGGCGGCGAGTTCCGGCTCCGGGCCGGAGAGCCGCCGCAAGGAGGGGCGTCGGTCGGCGACGTAGCAGGGCAGCGCGCCGATGCCGATCCCGGCGGCCACCGCCTCGTAGAGGCCCTGCACGGTGTTGATCCGCAAAGCCACCCGCTCGGGCGCGGTCCGCGCGGCGACGAAGCGAGTGAACAGGCCGCCCGCCACGCTCTCGTCCGGACTGACCCAGAGCGGGTCCGCCGCAAGGCTCGCCTCGACGGGGCCGTAGACCGCCCAGGCCACGCCCGAGAGGCGGCGCCCGACGAGATTGTCCGGCGGCTCGCGGGTGGCGCGCAGCGCCACGTCGGCGTCGCGGCGCGACAGGTTCAGCGCCTCCTCCGACACGACGAGGTCGAGCCGCACCCGCGGGTAGAGGCCGCGGAAGCGGGCCAGCATCGGCATCAGCAGATCGACCGCGAGCCCCGCGGGCGCGGTGATCCGTAAACTCCCCGAGGGCACCGAGGCACGATCCGCCACCTCGCGGTCGAACCGGGCGGCCTCCTCCTCCATCCGGCATGCTGCGGCCACCATCGCCTCGCCCGCGGGCGTCGGCACGTAGCCGGAGCGGTGGCGCTCGAACAGACGCGCCCCGAGCCCCGCCTCCAGGGCCGCGAGCCGGCGGAAGGCGGTCGAGGGGTTGATGCCGAGCTGCCCCGCGGCCGGGGCCAGCGCCCCCCTCTCGGCGATCGCCCGCACGAGGCGGAACTCGTCCCAGGCCACCGGCACCGCTCACCCTCCTTGCATCGCTGCAAGGATGATCTTGCACACGAGGGCGTTTCTGCAAGCCGCCCGCACACCCATACTCCGCCACGCATTCGACAAGGGTCGCCCCGCGGAGCGGCCGCAAACGGGAGTCACACGCGATGGCAAAAATTCTGGTTCTCTACTACTCGTCCTGGGGCCACGTGGAGCGGATGGCGCAGGCGGTGGCCGAGGGCGCCCGCGAAGCCGGGGCCGAGGTCGCGGTCAAGCGCGTGCCGGAGCTGGTGCCCGAGGAGGTGGCCCGGCAGTTCCACTACAAGCTCGACCAGGAGGCGCCGGTCGCGACCGTCGAGGAGCTGGCCGATTACGATGCGATCATCTTCGGCACGCCGACCCGCTACGGCAACATGGCCTCGCAGATGAAGCAGTTCATCGACCAGACCGGCGGCCTGTGGGCCAAGGGCGCGCTCGTCGGCAAGGTCGGCTCGGCCTTCACCTCCACCGCCTCGCAGCACGGCGGCCAGGAGACCACGCTGACGAGCTTCCACACCGTGATGTTCCACCACGGCATGGTGGTGGTGGGCCTGCCCTACAGCTTCGCGGGCCAGAACGGGGTCGAGGCGGTGAAGGGCGGCTCGCCCTACGGCGCCACCACCATCGCCGACGGCGACGGCTCGCGCCAGCCGAGCGAAGTCGAACTCGACGGCGCCCGCTACCAGGGCCGCCACGTGGCTGGCATCGCCGCCAAGCTCGCGGGCTGAGTTTTTTGGTTCCCCCTCTCCCCGCTGTGCGGGGAGAGGCCTGCATGGACCTTGTCGTCCATGCAGGAAGCGCAGGCGTAGCCGGAGCGGCGGTGAGGGGGCGGTTCAGGACGCGCCTCTCCCGGCCAAGCCCCCTCACCCCCGGTTGCCGCCTTGTCGCGTCGACGACAAGGTCGCCGCGACTCTCTCCCCGCGTGCGGGGCGAGGGGATGCGCGTTCGGCAAAATGCTGCTTCTTCAGCGACTTGCACAGCGCGCAAGAAAAAAGGCTCGGATTGCTCCGAGCCTTGAAGGGAAAAGGCCATTGGGGGCTGAACTGGCCTTCGTGAACCATCAATGCGCCGCCCGCGGATCGGTTCCGAAAAATCCGCGAAAAAGATTCAGCGCGGCGCGGCGGCCCGGCGGAGCCGGTCGTTGATCGCCTCGCCGAGGCCGATGTCCGGCACCGGTGCGACGGCGATCACGGCCGCGCCCGAGGCGTCGAGGCGGCGCAGGGCCGAGAACAGCCGGGCCGCCGCCTCCGCCGGATCGCCGGCCTCGCTCAGGGTCTCGACCGCGCGGGCCGCGCCCACACCTTCGGGCCGGAAGGCGCCGAACAGCAGTGCGGCCTCGCCGGGACCGATCCGGGTCGCGTCGAGCCGCACGGCGGCCCGCGGGGCGTAGTGGGAGGCCAGCAGCCCCGGCCCGACGGGCTTTGCCCCCGCTTCTCCGCCCGTCTCCGGCCAAAGCCCCAGCACGGCGGCCAGGGCCTCGCGGGTGACGCCCCCCGGCCGCAGCAGCCGGGGCGGGCCGCCGAGGCAGGCGACCACGCTCGATTCGACGCCCACCGGGCACTCGCCCCCGTCGAGGACCGCCGCGATGCGCCCGTCGAGATCGGCCAGCACGTGCGCGGCGCTGGTCGGGCTGACCCGGCCCGAACGGTTGGCCGAGGGCGCCGCCACCGGCCGCCCGACCCGCGCCAGGAGGTCGCGGGCGAGCGCGTGGCCCGGCACCCGCAGGGCGACGCTGTCGAGCCCGGCGCGGGCCAGCTCGCAGACCGTGCCGCCGGGCGCCACCGGCACCACCAGCGTCAGCGGCCCCGGCCAGAATTGTTTTGCGAGTCTTTGGGCGTGATCGTCGAACACGCCTTCAGCCATCGCGGCCTCGATCGTCGGACAATGCGCGATGAGCGGGTTGAAGCTCGGGCGCGCCTTGGCGGCGTAGATGCCGGCCACCGCCACCGGATCGGTGGCGTCGGCCCCGAGCCCGTAGACCGTCTCGGTCGGCAGCGCGACGAGCCGCCCGGCCGAGAGGAGCGCAGCGGCTTGCGCAAGGCCGGCCGCGTCGGCGGGCAGGCGCTCGGTGGCCGGCGGCGGGGCTGTTGACGGGAATCCGTCCATGTCGGAGGGGAAGCGATCTCGGATCAGGGGATCAGCGGCCCTAGCCTCCCCCGGTGCGGGCCGTCAAACGGCATGCGCCGCATCCAGCGCCAGCACAGGTTCACGCCCCATGACCTACCGCGCCCCCGTCGAGGAGATGGCCTTCACGCTCCGCCACGTGGCCGGGCTCGACGCGGTGCTGGCCGAAAGCGGGACCGAGATCGCCCCCGAGGACGCGGTGGCGATCCTGGAGGAGGCGGGCCGGTTCGCGGCGGGCGTGATCGCGCCGCTCAACCGCGCGGGCGACCGGCACGGCACGCCGTTCTCGGACGGCGCCGTCACCACCCCGCCGGGCTGGCGGGACGCCTACCGCGCCTTCGTCGCGGGCGGCTGGAACGGCGTGCTGGCCGCGCCCGAGCACGGCGGCCAGGGCCTGCCGCACCTGCTGGCGGCGGCCTGCACCGAGATGTGGAACGGGGCGAACCTCGCCTTCGGCCTGTGCCCGCTGCTGACGGCGGGCGGGATCGAGGCGCTCGCCGCCCACGGCTCCGACGACCTCAAGGCCCGCTACCTCGAAAAGCTCGTCTCGGGCGAGTGGACCGCCACCATGAACCTCACCGAACCGCAGGCCGGCTCGGACCTCTCGGGCCTGCGCACCCGCGCCGAACCCGCCGGCGACGGCCGCTACCGGATCACGGGCGCCAAGATCTACATCACCTACGGCGAGCACGATCTCACCGACAACATCTGCCATCTCGTGCTCGCCCGCCTGAAGGACGCGCCCGCGGGCACCCGCGGCATCTCGCTGTTCCTCGTGCCGAAGGTGCTGCCGGACGGCTCGGGCAACGACCTGCGGTGTTCGGGGATCGAGCACAAGCTCGGCATCCACGCCTCGCCGACCTGCTCCATGGCCTTCGGCGATGGCGGCGGGGCGACCGGCTGGCTGATCGGGCAGGAGAACCGGGGCCTCGCCTGCATGTTCACGATGATGAACTCGGCCCGGCTCAATGTCGGCCTCCAGGGCGTGGGCGTGGCCGAGGCCGCCTATCAGAAGGCGCTCGACTACGCCCGCGAGCGGCGCCAGGGCCGGGCGCCGGGCGCGCCCGAGCCCGTCAGCGCCATCGCGGCCCATGCCGACGTGCAGCGCATGCTCCTGACCATGAAGGCCTACACGGCGGCTTCCCGCGGCCTCTGCTACCTCACGGCCCAGGCCCTCGACGCGGCCCACGGCCCGGACGGCAAGACGGCGCACGCGCGCGCCTCGCTGCTGACGCCGGTGGCGAAGGCCTTCTCCACCGACATTGCCAACGAGGTGACCTCGCTGGGCGTGCAGGTCCACGGCGGCATGGGCTTCGTCGAGGAGACCGGCGCGGCCCAGCTCATGCGCGACGCCCGCATCCTCGGCATCTACGAGGGCACCAACGGCATCCAGGCGATCGACCTCGTGACGCGAAAACTGCCGCTCGACGGCGGTGCCGCGGTGGGCGCGCAGATCGCATTCATCCGGCGGGTGGCCGAGGGGCTGGTGAAGGACGGCCATCCCGGCTTCGGCCACGCGGCGCCCTGCCTGCGCGAGGGGATCGGCAGCCTCGACCGCGCCACGAGCTTTCTGCTGAAGGCGCTCGGCTCGAACCGGCCGCAGGAGGCCCTGCCCGGCGCGAGCCCGTACCTGCGCCTGTTCGGCCTGGTGCAAGGCGCCGCCTGCCTCGCGCAAGCCGGGCTCGCGTCGAGTGCGGCGCTCAAGGCCGGCGAGACCGACCCGGCGCATGCGGCCCGCATCGCGCTCGCCCGCTTCTTCGCCGAGAACCTGCTGCCGGCGGCCTCGGGCCTGGAGCAGGCGATCCTCACCGGTGGGAGCTTCGCCGACGATCCGGCCTTCGCGCTGGCGGGATGAGCCGTCAGAACCGCGCCGGATCGAGCTCGAAGGTCGGCGGCAGCGCCTCGAACCATTCGCCGTAATAGGGATCGCGCGGGATCTTTTCCGCCCAGCGCGCCCGGAAGCGGGCGTGCTCAGCCGGATCGACCGTACGGGCGCGGTTGCGGCTCTCGTAATGGTAGAGCTGGCTTTCCGCGCAATAGACGCTGCGCAGGCCCCGCTCGCGCAGGCGCAGGCACAGATCCACGTCGTTGTAGTTGATCGCGAATCCCTCGTCGAAGCCCTGGATCGCCTCGAAGTCGGCACGCCGCACCATCACGCAGGCGCCGGTGACCGCCAGATAGTTGCGGTTGCCCGCGCTGGAGAAGAAGTGGCCGGGATCCTCCCGCGGATAGGAGCGGCGGGGATGGTCGGGCGTCGCGTCGACGACGCTGACGCCGACATGCTGCAGCTCGCCGGTCTCGAACAGGAGCTTGGCCCCGACCGCGCCGACGCCGGGGATGGCGAGCAATGCCAGCATCGCCTCGATCCAGTCCGGCGTGATCACCTCGACGTCGTCGTTGAGGAAGACCAGCACGGCGCCGGTGGCATGGCGGGCGCCGAGGTTCATCTTGGCCGCGACGTTGAACTCGGGCCTCTCCCACGTCACCGAGCGGGCGCCGTGGCGCGCGAGCGCGGCCTTCGTGGCGGGCCGCAGGTCGCCGTTGTCGACCGCGACGATCTCGATGGATTCGTAGGTGCTGGTGGCCCGGATGCTGGCGAGGCAGGCGGCGAGCAGATCGACGGTTTGCCCCCGCACCACGCTGTCGCGCCCGGCCGTCGGGATCACGATCGAGACCGGCGGGCGCTCCCTCAAGGTGCGGCGGAGATGGAAACTGCCGGCAAACGCCGTGGGGCGCACCACGTCGAGCCCGCCGGTGCGGCGCGCCCGATCCTCCAGCGCGCGGATCGCGGCGGCCACCACGTAGCCCTTGTTGTCCATGGCTAACGCCGTCGAGCCGGGGATCGCCCGCCAGTGGTAGAGGACCTGGGCGACGTGGCGCACGTGCCCCGCGTGCTCGGTGTAGCGCAGCACGAAGTCGTAATCCTGCGCCCCCTCGCATTCCGCCCGGAAGCCGCCGATCCGGCCCACGATGTCCATCCGGTAGAGCGCCAGATGGGCCGTGTACATGCAGGCCTCCAGTGTCTCGGGCGACCAGTCGGGCTTGAAGAACGGCTCGTAGCGCTCGCCCTCGACCGTGATCTTGTCCTCGTCGGAATAGACGAAGTCGGTCTCCGGATCGGCGTTCAATGCCGCCACCAGGGCGTAGAGGGCGTGGGGGGGAATCGTGTCGTCGTGGTCGATCAGGGTGAGCCAGTCGCCGGTGGCGCGCGCCAGCGCGTCGTTGCTCGCCGCGACGATGCCGCCGTTCTTTGTCCGCGAATGCAGGCGCACCCGCGGATCCTGCGCCGCCAGCCGCGCCAGCATCGGGGCGATGTGGGGGGCGGATGAGGCGTCGTCGCACAGGCACAGCTCCCAATCGGGATAGGACTGCGCCCGGATGCTGGCGAGCGCGGCAGCGAGATAGGGCTCGGGCGTGTCGTAGACCGGCATGACGATGGAGATGCGGGGACGCAGCGCGAAGCCCGCGATCGCCGCCCGCATCGCCTCCGCGCTCGGCAGGGCCGGCCGCTCGACCCGCTCGATCCAGGCGGCGTAGGAGGCCGACGCCGGGCGCGGCCGGGCGCTGTCCCAGAATTTTTGCCAGAGGGCGGCGGGTGGATGCGAGACGGCGAGCCGGACGAGGCGCGGGACCAGGGCGGCGGGGCGGCGCTCGATCTCGGAGAGCCGTGCGAGGAGCCGCCGGGCGATCTCGATCGCGGCGCGGGGCCCGCTCAGGGGTTCGAGGCTGGCGCGCGCGAGATGGAACCGCCCGCTCGCGGCCAGCGGATCGAGGCGCAGGCCCCGCACCCGGCGCGGCAGGCGCACGAGGTCGTCGATCCCGCCCTCCTCCCGGAGTTCGAGGCGCAGCGCGCCGTCCTCGCGAAAGCCCGACCCGTCATCGACGTAGAGGAGCGGGACGAGCTTGGTCGAGCCCAGCGGTTCGAGATCGAGCCGCAGCCGCACCCAGCCGCCGGTGAGGCGAAACCGGAACAGCCGCCCGCCGCCGGGGCGGACGAGGCGGAACTGCGGGTCTGCCCCGGTCGAGCGCCACAGGCCCTCGCCCTCCGGCTCCAGCTGTCCCTTCGGTTCGATATGACAGGCGATCATGCCGGCCGGGTTAGCGCCTCGCGAGGTGAACCGCGAGCCAGATCGTCGGATCGGCGGTCGCCTCGACCCGGTGGCGGCGATGGGCCCGGATCAGCACGTGGTCGCCGGGCGTGAGATGCCGCGGCTCGGGCGCGTCGGCGAAGCGCAGCGTGGCGGCGCCGACGAGCACCGCGACCCACTCGTCCTCGGCTTGATCGTACCAGAAGCCCGGCGGGCTCGCCTGCCCGCGGGAGACGATCCGCTCGATCCGGGCGCCGGGGGCGGCGAGCAGCGTGGCGAAGGCTTCCTCGGGCGCGCCCTCCGGCGGCAGGCCGGCGAACAGGTTGGAAACATCCTCGCCCATCCGCCTCGCCTTTGATGCTTCCGATTGCCACCGATGCGGGCCCCGCGGCGTTGACCGACAACCCCGCGCCTCAAGGACGCCCCGCCATGCCCGAGACCGATCCCCCGCCGCCCCCGCCCGCCGACCCGGATGCCGGCTTGCCGACCCCGCCGAGCCCCGGCCGGGTGCCGCCGCCGCGGCTGCCGCCGGAGCCGAAGCCCGCGGAGGACGAGGCTGAGTGACGCTCGCCTTGCGGGATGTCCGGCCCGCTTCTATCCTCCTTACATCTTCTGGAGGATGCGTGTGGCCGGCAGGTCCGTCTCGGGCGACGTCGATGACGCGGTGGCGGCGCGTCTTGCCAGCGTGGCGCAAGCCGAGTCCCGGACGCCGGCCAGCCTCGTCAGTCAGGCCGTTGATTTCTACACCGCCCTGCCGGAGGTCGCGCGCCGCGCGATGCGCCGCCTCGACGACCACGCCACGGGCGAGGAGCGGCGCTGGCTCGAGAGTGAGTTGGTGCGCCTGTTCCTGCGCGCCGACTTCTCGCTGACGCAGCGCCTGATGGTGGAAGAGGTCGCCGCCACATTGCCCAAGAGCACGGATGAGGCCGATTTGGAGGCGACCGCCCGCGACTGGACGGCCCCGTCGAAGTCGTGACGTTCCGGCTCTGCGTCGATCTCAACGTTTGGATCGCGCATTTCCTGGCCGAGGCGAAGGGCGCGCGGGTGAGCGCCGCCCGCAGCGTCGTTCAGGCGGTGCAGGAGGGACGCTCCGGCCTCGGGCCGGTCCAGCTCGTCGTCTCGCACACGATGCTGTCCCGGCTCCAAGACGTCCTGATCCGCAAGGGCGCCACGCCGGAGAGTTCGGGTCGTCTCATAGACCTCATCGCGAGCTTCGCCCGCCTCGGGCCGGCGCCCGAATTCCCCAGGATGGTGCTCGGCGGCGGCGTGGAGCCGACCCGCGACGCCCGGCCGCCGCTGCACGATCCGTACGATCCCGCCTTCCTGCCGAAACCCACCGACACCGAGGACGGGCGGGTGATCGACACCGCGCTCGCGGGCCGGGCCGATGCCCTGGTCACGGCGAACTTCCGGGATTTTGCGCACCACGGCGACACGGTGATCCTGCGCGGGCGCCTCCATATCCGCCGGACGGCAGAGCACGACCTCGTCATCGTCCGGCCGCAGGAGATGGCCGAATGGCTCCGCTCGGGCCGTCGTCCGAGTCCTCCCTGAAGCCCTAACGCCGCCCGAACAACCGCTCGATGTCGGCCAATCCCAGGCTGACGAAGGTCGGGCGGCCGTGGTTGCACGAGCCGGAGAGGGGGGTCGCCTCCATCTGGCGCAGGAGCGCGTTCATCTCCTCCGGCTTGAGGCGCCGCCCGGCGCGGATCGAGCCGTGGCAGCTCATGCGGGAGAGCAGCGCGTCGAGGCGCCGGCTCACGGGATCGGGATCGCCCGCGCCCGCCGGGCCGCCCTCCTCGACGCCGCTGGCGTCGAGCGCGTCGAGCACGTCGAGCACGAGGTTCTTCACCGAGCCGCCGGCCAAAGCCGTGGGGACGGCGCGCACCAGCACGGCGCCGGGGCCGAAGGCCTCCAGCGACAGGCCGAGCCGCTCCAGCTCGGGGGCGGCCTCGACGAGGCGGTCGGCGGCCTCCGGCGCCATCTCGACCACGTCGGGGATGAGCAGACCCTGCCGCGCCACGCCGCCGCCGGCCCGCTCGGCCTTCAACCGCTCGTAGACGAGGCGCTCGTGGGCGGCGTGCTGATCGACCAGCACGATGCCGTCGCGGGTCTGGGCCACGATGTAGGTACCGTGGATCTGGGCGCGCGCCGCGCCCAGCGGATGGGCCTCGGCTCCTTCCGTCTCGGCCTCCGGCCGCAGGTCGGCGGCGGGGGGCGCGAAATCGGACGGGCCGAGATCGTGGGCGAAGGCGGCCTGCGGCGTCTCGGCGAAGCCCGACCGATCGGGCATCGCGGAAGCGGGCGCACGCCAGCCCGCAGGGGCGGCGAGGGAGGGGCCGGAGAACAGAGTGCGGGCCGGGCGCGGCATCAGGCTCGGGGCCGAGGCGCCGGTATGGACCGCGAAGCGCCCCTCCCCCACCGGGGCGCCGCCCGGCCGCAGGGCGTCGAGGGCGGCGCGCGCGCCCGTCGTGGACGAGCGCGCCCCGGCACGGCGCAGGGCCTCGTGGATCGCGCTGACCACGAGGGCGCGCACCAGCCCCGGCTCGCGGAAGCGCAGTTCGGTCTTGGCCGGATGCACGTTGACGTCGACGAGGCCGGGCTCGCAGGCGAGGTAGAGCGCCAGCACCGGATGGCGGTCGGAACTCATCGTGTCGGCATAGGCCCCGCGCACGGCGCCGAGCAGCAGCCGGTCGCGCACGGGCCGTCCGTTGACGACGAAGTGGATGTGGGTGCCGACCCCGCGGTGGAAGGTCGGCAGGCCGACATGGCCTTCGAGCGAAAACCCCTCGCGGGCCATCGACAGCGGCACGGCGTTGCCGGGGAAATCCGGCCCGAGCACGCCGCCGAGCCGGCGCAACAGGGCGGCTTCGCCCGTCTCGGCCTCGGCCGGAAACACCGTCGGGCTGCCGCTCTCGGTGCGCAGCGTGAAGCGCACCTGCGGTTGCGCGACCGCGAGGCGCCGCAGCACCTCGGCGACGGCGGCCGTCTCGGCCCGGTCGGATTTGAGGAACTTGAGCCGGGCCGGGGTCGCCGCAAAAAGGTCCGTCACCTCGATGCGGGTGCCGCGCGACGCGGGCGCCGGCCGCACCGGCCCCTTGGCGCCGGATTCGACCAGAAGGCTCACCCCCTCCCCGTCGGCGGTGCGCGAGGTGATCGCGAGCCGCGAGACGGCGCCGATCGAGGGCAGGGCCTCGCCGCGAAAGCCCAGCGAGCCGATCCGGGTGAGGTCGCCGTCGGGGAGCTTGGAGGTGGCGTGGCGCTCGACCGCGAGCGCCAGATCCTCGGCTCCCATGCCGATGCCGTCATCGACCACCCGGATCAGGCGCCGCCCGCCCGCCTCGATCGTCACCTCGACGCTGCGCGCGCCCGCGTCGATGGCGTTCTCGACCAGTTCCTTGACGGCGGAGGCCGGCCGCTCGACCACCTCGCCCGCGGCGATGCGATCGACCAGGATCGGATCGAGCCGGCGGACGCCGGCGCGCGGCGGCAGGAGGGCGGAGGCGGCGGACATCCTTTGAAATATAGAAGCCTGTCGCAGCGGGCGATAGGCGCGTGGACTTCTGCCCACTCCGGGTCGGCACGCGGAACGTTCGTCATTCCGGGGCCGCGCAGCGGAACCCGGAATCCACCCGAGATGCGCGGCCTCACGAAGCGTCGCGGCCAGTCGTGGATTCCGGGTTCGCCTTCGGCGCCCCGGAATTGTCTGTTGGCACTCTGCTAGAAAGAGGCTGTCCCGCAGCCGCGGGGTGCCTGGTCCGGGTGGCCACCCGGACCAGGCGCGGGGCGCCGACCGTCCCGGAATGGGGC
>NZ_JACHOP010000021.1 GCF_014199935.1 Methylorubrum rhodinum | reverse complement strand
GCTCACCCGACCGGCTCCGCCGGCCAAGCTACCCGTGGAGCAAAGGCCGACCCTGCACTAACTTCGAACTTGGACCACCTCGTGGGGGCAGATCAGGGAACGGGTGGTCGCACCGGCGCCGGAGGCGGCGCGCGGCACCCCGTTTGGTCCGCGGCTGCATGCGGTGGCGACGTACCTGAAAACCTTCCAGGCGCTCTCGTACGAACGGTTGCAGGCGGCGCTGTCCGACCTGTTCGGCCTCACGCTTAGCCAGGGCGGGCTGATGAACCTGCTCCGCCGCGCGCAGGGCTGCTTCCGGTCCGGTCGTGACGCGGCCATCGCGACCCTGCGCCGGGCTGAGGTCGTCGCCTGCGACGAGACCGGCGTGCGGATCGAAGGCTCGAACGCTTACCACTGGCTGTTCCACTCGGCCGACGCGGTGGTGCACACGGCCTCGCCGACACGCGGCGCCGGCGTGGTGCGGGACATGATGGACGGGCATCGGCCCGCGGTGTGGATCTCGGACCGCTACACCGCCCAACAAGGCCACGCGGATGAGCACCAGACCTGCCGGCCCGCGACGTCGCCTATGTCGTCGAGGTCAGTGACGATCCCGTACCCTGGCGCCTGCAGCTCTGGTTGCAGAGCGTCTTCGCCCTGGCCGAGCGCGTCACCGACTTGGCTGCCGCGACGCTCTCGGCCAAGCGCCGGAGCCTGGATCGGCAACTCGGCGCCATCCTGGTCACGCCGAGCCGCTGTGACCTGACCCGCGAGCTGCAGGCCAAGATCAGCCGCGCCCGCGATCAGCTCCTGGTCTTCCTCGCCTATCCTGGAAAGGTCGAGCCGACCAACAACGGCTCCGAGCGGCTCCTGCGTCCGGCTGTCGTGCAGCGGAAGGTCACCAACGGCTATCGCGCCATGTGGGCCGCCGAGGGCGAGGCCGCCATCCGCACCGTCGTCGACACCGCGCGCCTGAGCGGCGCCAATCCATTAGGCTCCATCCTGAAAACTATCGGCGCTTGAACCCTGCCATCAGGCGCGTGAGTAATTACGCTGATGCTATCGCCACCTTGAGCACCGTACGTGCTGATAAGATAAGAACCACTTTGCCCGACGGTGCAGGCTGTGATCTGCCCAGTGTAGGTAAAGGTGATAGGGTTCATTGTAATCCCTTAGTCGGGCAGAAGAGGGCTGCGAGACCGAAGCGTGACATAATTTATGATTGTTCAAGTGGATGACTTGTCGGAATTTTTACACGCGCCAATTTGATGTGACGAGGGCTTATAGAACTCGACCGGGATCAACTTATTGCTAGGGGAGGGATAATCGGCTTTTCTTTCGCAGATGTGACATATTGGCGATGGCGCCGGTGCTGTCGATTATTTTCGCGAACGCTGTTTGCCGTTTCCTTTTATCGATAACGGGCACGGCGGTTCTATTCAGGTGCCGGTATGCTCGAAACTCAAGATTTTCGCACCGCCTCTCGGCCGTTGCCATTTCAGGGGCTTGTCTGGTTCGCAAATCCGGCTCGAACAAGTCCGTTTAGGGTGGACCCATACCGGACCGGTGGCGCCGGTCTTCATCCCCGAACCCGTAGCGTACCTTACGCCACTGGCACGGACGTCCGGTTCCGGCCTTAGCTTCGAAGCCCGCTCTCCATCCCTAGCAGCCCTTCGCATGCCCAAGCTGATTAGGTTTTGACCCTAGCGTATCACTCAATCTGGCGTTAAGTCTCTGAGATGATGGCAGTTCTCAGAAAATTGGTGCCCAGGAAAGAAGTAAAATAAAACAACAAAATCAACGCCGATTGCCTCAGGTGCGAGATATCTGCGCCCCTTAAGCGGCAACGGTTATTTTCGATGGCTCCCGCACCCAAAATGCCTGCTCACGACAAGATGTTCAGTGCTGGCACATCGCGCATCCGCCCCTTCCCGCGACAAGCTGGCGGCAGTAGCGTCAAGATGGGCTGTGGCGGCAATTTTCGCCGGCGAGCGGAGGGGCGAACGGTGCTGCGACTCGTCACGGCAATCACGTTGGCGTCATGCGTCTCCGCGAAGGCGCAAACCGACTGCTACGGCACCGTCCGATCCGTCTCGACGCTCACCTTCGCCGAGATCGAGTGCCGGGAAGATTTCGGGGCAAGCGCGGCGGCGGGAGCCGTTCAGTCCTGTGCAACGGTCCTTTCGGAGCCGGAGTTCGACCAGACCACCAGGGAGGCGGACACCGCGTTCCGCTCGCGGGTCGTGAAGGACGGGCTGGCCGCCGTGTGCGCGGACATGCGTCGCTCCGCGAGGCGGTGACGAGCCGGAAAGGCGCGCACCTACCGGAATGACGTGCCGGTTGGATCGCGCCAACCCGCTTGCCAGCCTCAATTTCAGTAGTTACTAAAAAACCCATGCTGATGGTGTGGGACGAACCGAAGCGAGAGAGGAACCGGCTGGCCCCGCCCGCCGGTCACGGCCTCGACTTCGTGGACGCCCGCGACCGATTCGAGTGGGATACGGCGATGATCCTGCCGGCGAAGGCGAGCGCGCGGGGCGAGGAGCGCCACATGGCGGTCGGCTTCCTCGACGGCCAACTCGTGGCGCTCGTGTTCGCCTACCACGGGACCGAGGCGATCTCAGCCATCAGCCTGCGTCGCGCCAGCAACCGCGAGAGGAGGGACTATGCCGAGCAATCCCAGGCGTGAAACCGCAACGCCCCGCGTGGTCGAGATGCTGTCCGAGGAGGAGGAAGCTGCCCTCCAAGTCGAGATCGCGACCGATCCCGACGCGCCTGAGGCGACGACCGAGCAACTGGCGCAGATGCGTCCGGCCCGCGAGGCGATGCCGCCGGCCCTCTTCAAGGCTCTGACGCGCCGGGGCCGCCCGCGCTCGCCGAACAAGCTGGTGCAGGTGACGCTGCGCCTTGATCCCGCGGCCCTGGCCTCGTTCCGGGCCACGGGGCCCGGCTGGCAAGGCCGTATCAACGAGGCGGTCATCGTGGGCTCGCGTCGGCTGCCGCAACAGTCGGGCGCCGATGACGCGGAGAAGTTAATTCAGCAGCCACAGCGTCCGGCCAAAGAGCGTGCTGCGAAGCACCGCAGCAAGGCGTGAGCTATGAAGAAGGCGCTGTTCGATGAACTGGTCGACAGCCTGGAGCAGGCCGCAGCCCACGCCCGCGGCGAGACCGTACCGGGACTCGTCGTCCATGTCCCGAGCGAGATCGACGTCGGAGCAGACAACGGCATGGACCTCTCGGAATTCAAGATCGGCGGCGAGTTCCTGTGCGGCCCTGGACGCTGGCGTTGCACCGACATCGGCACGCGCGTCGTCGTGGCGATCCGCGTGGACGAGGCACAGATTTCCAGCAAGGAAGTCGGCGAGCCCGTCGTGACGCGCACGCTCACCGGAGCGGAGGCCGAGGCCATCGGCTGGTTCGACGGGCCACCCTACGGAGTGCTCGAATACGTGTTCGACGAGGACGATCGGACGGTATGCCGGCCGGCCTGATCCCGACAGCCCGGAACGCGAAAAGCCCCGCCCAGCCGGAGCCGGGCGGGGTGGCGGTGTGCGGGCTTGGGGGCGATAGCTCAGGTCATGTCCATCTGCGACCGCCCGCGCTCCACTTTCGTGTCGCGGAACAGGTCATCCATGGACGCTTTCGCCTTCGACCCCGGCGGGAAGCCCTCCAAGGTGATGTGCAGGCTGCCCTTGCCGCCCTTCGCGACCGGCGCACCTTCACCGTAGAAGCGACGCATCATGCGGTCGCCGGGGCGCTCGCCGGAGCCCGGCACCTCAAGCTCGTCGTCGCGCAGGCGGCTCATCTTGCCCGGCTCGTTCGAGCGCAGGCGTTGGTGCCAGGGCACGTCAGCCTCGCCTGGGGCGCTGGCCGCGACGTCGCCGTCTAGATCCGTCCGCAACAGCGCTGCGGCCTTCCGGCGATGGCCGTGCATCTGGTGCTCGACCTTGTCCCGCACCGTACCCCAAGCGCCGCCCGCCGCCGCGTCGCTGGCGTTGTAGCGACCTACCCGCCCGGCATTCACGGCGCTGTAGATGTCGAGGATGCCCATGCCGGGCTTCACGCCGGCATCCCGGAGGTAGCGGGTCACAGCGCGCATCTGCTCGCCCGCCGACATATCGGCCGTGACGCCGTATTTTTGGGCCTGCGGCTCACCCCACTGGATCAGCCCTCGATGCGTGCCCCACTTCGTGGTCGGACCGCGCTTCCACTTATCGAAGGTGCCGCCGGTCTCGTAGGAAAGCACCGTCGCGATGTCCTCAGCCGACACCCCGAGATCCTTCGCGGTCTGGCGGATGCCTGCCGCAAGGCCATCGGGGTACTTGGCGGCCAAAGGACCGTCCTGCCCCTCGGGAACTCCGCCACGCTGCCCGCTGATCGCGCCCTGATAGGGCACGGGTGCACGCAGGGATGTCGTTCCACCGTTGCCCAGCGGGCCGCTGCCACCGGAGTTGCCGAGCGGCCCGCCGAAGCTGCCACTACCGCCGCCGCCATACCCACTCAGCGGGCCACCGCCGAACCTGCCGAACCCTCCCCCGCCCCAGGCCGCCTTCTGGATCAGCGAGCCGCCGCCGGCCGGGCCGCCGAAGCTCGACGGGTTCAGGGTTGCACCCTGCTCGCGCAGGCGTCGCAGCTCGTCAGTGAGGCGCTGGATCTCCGCAGTGAGGCGGCGTTCCACCTCGGGCTCGCGCACGATCCGCTTGCGGGCATAGTCGAGTTCGCCGGACTTCTGGGCGAGCTCCCGCGCGGCGGTGTCGGCGCGGTTTTGGCGTTCTTTTTCAGACTTCGAGAGGGGGCGCTGTCCTCGCATCTGCGCATCGAGCGACTCGTCGAGATCGGTCGGCGGGCTCTGGGAAGGAGCGTTCTTGTCCTGACCAAAGAGACCGCGCTTTTCGATGAAGTCGACAGCGCCGACCATGCTCTCCAGCAGCGGTCCGATGAATTTCAGCCTAGCACGCTCCGCGGCCTCGCTGATGTGGTTCATGTGCTTCTGGAAATCCTTGGCCGCCTGCTCGGTATCCTTGTCCATCTTGCCGATGGCCTGGGAGACCTCGCCGAGCGCGCCCTTCACCGTGCCGGTGAGGTTCGAGGCGATCAGGCCGATGTCGTCGGTGCCGAACAGCAGGCGCGAGACCCGGCGACGGACCTCGGAGTCGGGGATCGCGCGCAGGCCTTCCATGCCGCGCTGGATCGCCTGCTCCATCGACTTCGAGCTGGCCAGGTCCTCGGCGAGCTTGGCGAGGTTCATCGCCTGCAGCTCGACGTAGGTCGAGCCCTGGCGCTTGATCTCGTACATCTGCCCGGCGAACGACTTCGCCGCGCTCGTCATCGTGTCGGCGGT
The DNA here is from genome assembly GCF_014199935.1 of Methylorubrum rhodinum. Classification (GTDB taxonomy): domain Bacteria; phylum Pseudomonadota; class Alphaproteobacteria; order Rhizobiales; family Beijerinckiaceae; genus Methylobacterium; species Methylobacterium rhodinum. The sequence continues at coordinate 90,169 of NZ_JACHOP010000021.1, read as the reverse complement.
GACGCCGAACCGCTCGCCCAGCGCATTGAAGGCGCGCAGTTGATCGACGGTGAGCCCGATGTCCTTCGATGTCTGGCTGAGGCCGCGCGTCTTAAGCGAGAACTCGCCCAGCGCCGAGGCCATCCCGCCGATCGACAGGGCGACGCCGATGCCCGACACGCCAAGGCGCGTCAGGACGGGGGTGACGCCGTTCAACGCGCCCTCGAACCGGGTGATGCCGCCGCGGGCTTCGTCCCAGTCCTTGCGCCACGCGCTGGTGTGCTTCTTAGTCGTGTCGGAGACGCCGACGATCTCGTGTTTCAGCTTGGCGAGAGGGCCGGTGAACTGGTCCTCGACCCGCGCGACGAGGCGCATGTTGTCAGACACGGCGGGTGTCCTTCTGGATGGTCAGGTCTGGATGGGGCAGGTGAGGTCAGGGCGGATCTGCGCTGAGCCAATTTTACTTCGCGTCGTGCCGTCTCACGGGTTTCCGTCGACGCGCGGGCGCGGCCAAAAAATCAAGTCACATCAGTTGCTTGTGACGCTTATCTGGCGCACGTTTTCAGGCTCGCCCGTCGGCCAGACATAAACATAAAATCCGGTTTGAAAATTTCTTAGAGGGTGAACCGGTGGGGTCCGAACTACCCTCGACCCCGGCACCCCCTGGGAAGGACCCAAGGGGTGGGGCGCTATCGCCGCCGCAGCGCGGCGCGGGCCTCGCGGGCGCCGCGGTCGTAGTCGGCCCGGAAGCGCTGGGCGGTTACGATGTCGGCGGCCTCCTCCTCAGTGTGCTCCGGGGCGTCTTCATCGTCGCGGTCGTCCTCGGGCGGCAGGTCGTCCAGCGTCTCGGGATCGATGAGCGTGAGCTTGCGGAGGGCGGCGCCTTCCAGTCGTGGGGCTCGTCTGCGGTTCATGGGATGCCTCAGTGAATGGCCTCGCTCGCTGGCTGAGCCATGGCGAGGCAGAAGAGGTCGAAGGCGCCGCTGAGCGTGGCGACTTGCTCGGCGGACAGGGTGAAGTCCCCGCCCAGGGCCCACACCGCGACGCTGCCGTCCTTCCCTCGCGGGAAGCACGGTCGCTGCATCACGTCGCGGAGGGGTTCGGCGGCGCGGTGCACGGCCAGCATCGCGGCGAGCACCGTGTCGCGGCTGTCGTCAGCCATGGGTGATCCTCAGCGGCCGGGCATGTGGCCGCGCCACAGGAGGCGCCGCGCTGCCTTGGCGCCTGCCTTCCGGTCGGCGGCCTCGCGCTCGGCGACGCGGCGCGGGTCGGGCTCGCGCGCCCGGCCGGGATGGCGCCGCAGCGCCGCGAGCGCCCGCTCGGAGGCGCTCGGCTCCCGCTTCGGGACCGGCTTTCCGAGGATACGGGCCGCCGCGCGGGCGCCGCGCTCCATGTCCGTCTCAGGCGGACGGGGCCGGGCGCCGGTGCGGCGGCCGCGGGCCGAGCGGATTTGCGAGCCTGCATCGGCGGGGACCGGAACCGCGGAAATCTCCAACGGCTCCCACTCGGTCGCGATCTTGAGCGGCGTGGCGCCGTCCTGCTCCACCGTCTCGTATCGGTGGACCCAGTAGCCCACGCTGACGTTGCGGATGACGCCTTCGCGGATCTTGAGCACGATGTCGGCGACGTCCCGGGCGCGGGAGAGCTGCACGAGGCAGAGGCCCTTGCCGCCCTCGATCCGGGCCGAGCCGCGCACGACGCTGCCGACGACGCGGGAGCACTCGGACGAATCGTGCGTGTCGATGAAAGCGGCGCCCGCGTTCAGGCGGTCGAGGTTGACGGCGCCATCGTCCAGGGACAGCGCCTCGTCGAACTCTTCGCCCGTCCAGGGGTCGAAGGTCCGCACCGTGGCGCCGGTCGTCCACACCACCTCAATGGTGTAGCTCTCAGGGTCGAAGCTGTCGGAGCGGACGCGGCTGGCGCGGCGGCGGGTCTTGGGATCGGACATGCGTGCCTCCCTCAGCGCGCGAGCTGGCGCCAGTCGGTGATGCCCGCGACGGCGCCGGGGGGCGCCTGCGGAGTCGGCGCGGCCCAGAATGCCGGGTCGCCGTAGGCCACGCCGGGAAGATTGACCGCGTGGCGCAGCGGGACATGGGACACGGCCGGGCTGAAGGTCGTGAGGCCCTTGCCGCACTCGACGCGCACCTCTTCGATGTTCGGGTCGCCGGGGTGCCAGTGGTGGACTTCGAGGCCCGTGCGTCGGTCCCGCCGCACCGTCTTGAACTGGGTCTCGCCGGGCGTGTCGATGCTCGGGCGCCCGCGGTTCGGCTCGGGGTCGGCGATCCTCTCCACACCCTCCGGGAGCGCCGCGTTCGCGGCCTTCACCAGATTGCCGGCCTTCACCAGATTGCCGGCCTTCGCCGTGCGGCCGAGCAAGTCGGCGATGGCGCGGGCGAGGCGCGGATACTCCTCGTTGTAGAGGCGGGCGGCCTCGTCGGCGGCGGCGCGAGCCTCGTCGTAGGCCGCGCGGCGCGTGGCCTGCTCCGCCGCATGAGCCTCGGCGGCGGCGGCCCCCTCCATCTCGGCGACGAGGCGGGTGCGGCGCGAGGCGTGCACCTCGGCTTCGATCTCCGCGCGACGGACCTTGGCGTCCAGCGCCTCGATGCCGTCGAGGTCGCCGGCCTCAACCAGGGCGGGCCGGGCGGCGCGCTCGCGGTCCAGCGCCTCGGCCGCGGGCACGCGCTCGGCGTCCAGCGCCTCGATCTCGGCGGCGACAGCCGTGGTGGTGCGTCGGCCCATAGCGGGCCCCTTGATCTTGCTCATGTGGTCCTCGGTCGGGTTTCGGTGAGGCGGCGCGGGCTCAGTCCTTCGGCGGCCAGTGGGCCGGATCATCCCAGCGCAGGCCGGGAATCGCGGTGCTGGTGAGGAGCGAGTCGGCGGGCACCGCGGCCGAACCGGGAATCCATTCCTGCTCCTCGCGGGCCTCCTGACGAGCCTGCGGAACCGCACCGTTCTCGTGCCGGGCCCAGGGCTCGGCGGTGGCGTCAGCCCGGAAGGCGGTGATGTGCCCGTGCAGGCGCGCCCCGTCGGCATCGATCGCGACGGCGCGTAAGCGCCGCTCATGCCGGCCGGGCGTGGCGGCGAGGCCGCGGAAGGCGTCGGGGTCGAGCCGCACAGCATCGGCCGGGAGGTCGGCGTTCGCCGCTTCGATGGCGGGTTGGAGCGCGGCGAGGCGCCCGAGGACGGCGGCGAGTTGCGCGGCGGCGGGCTCGTATTCCGTCCGCATGATGCGCTCGGCTTCGGCGGCAGCCTTCTTGCCGACGGCGTACCGCTTGCGGCGCTCCGGCTCCTTGGCCGCCTCGCGGGCCTCGGTCTCTGTGGCCCGACGCTCGGCCTGGACGACGACGGCGGCGGCGCGCTCGGCCCGCAGGCGGGCGGTCGCGATCTCGGCATCCTTGCGGGCCAGCGCGTCCACGCTGGCGCTCGTCAGCATCCGGGCGCGCTCGCCGGTCAAGCCGGACAGGGCGGCGTCGGCCTCGCCGCGCTCGTCGCGCCAGCGGTCGAGGTCGGCGCTGGTCTCGATCCGTGCTGGCAGAGGCGTGGGCGATCGGTCGCACCGCATGGTGCGCGGGGTGTTAGGCTGCATGGGGCCTCAATGGTTCGGGGGAAGGAGCGCGGCTCCAGAGCTCGCGCGTGGAGGAGATCGGCGAGCCGGCCCGCGGCCTCGCATGGTTGAAGTGTTCGGCTGCTCGGCCCGGATGAGGCGCAGCCCGTAGGCACGCCCTCGGCCGAAGAAGACAAAGCGCCGGGGTCCAGCACCGGGCAGCCTAGCCGCGCGCTAAGCCCCCGTAGCCTCGGGCCGCGCGCGGATCTGTGTTCGAGGATCAGACGCCCAGGAACCGGGCGCTGCTCTCGCTCGGCCGTGCATGCAGGTAGCGGCCGGTGGTGCTGACGCTGGCGTGTCCGAGCGTCGCCTGCACGAGGTGGATCGGGGCGCCGCGGTCGAGCGCGTGGCTGGCGTGGGCGTGCCGAAGCCAGTGCGCCGAGACCTCAGCCGTCAGCCCGGCCCGCGCGGCGGCTCGCTTCACGATGCGGTGCGCCTGGCTGAGAGACAGTCCGCGGCCGGCTGGCTGGGACCGAAACACGAAGGCATCCGGCTCGGGCGCGTCGCGCAGCTCGTGCACGATGCGCCAGGTGTTGGCCGAAAGCAGCACCGTGCGGGTCTTGCCGCCTTTGCCGTAGACCGTGGCCTGGCCGGCGCTGTCCCGGGCCGTGAGGTCGCGCCAGCGCAGGCCAACGCCCTCGGAGATCCGGAGGCCGGCGCCGTAGAGCACGGTGAGCAGTGCACGATTCCGACGGTCGGGCTCGAGCGCGATCATGCGCATGGCGTCTGGCTCGGCGAGGATGCGCTCGGCGAGCGTGCTCTTGACCGGCGGGGCCTTCAGAGCGGCGCCGATGTTGAACTGCAGAGCGCCGGTCTCCTGAGCGAAGGTGAAGAGGCTCTTCAGCGCGGCGGCCGCGTTCGCCTGCGTCGCCGAGGCCTTCCCCTGAAGGGTGTGGAGGTAGGCCTGCAGGTCGGCGAGCGTTGCGGCGGCGAGCGGCCGACCCAAGGAGGCGAGGAAGCGGCCGGCCTGGGCGCGGTACTTCCGGCGGGCGTGCGGGCTGGCGGAGCGGGCGACCCACGTCTCGACGAGGCGTGCGTCATCAGCCGCGGGCGGCGCCGACGGGGGCTGCGTCACGGTCGAAACTCCGGGGGCAGATAAGGGTACTTCTCTGCCCTGCATGGGCAAAGCAGTCGCGCGAGCGGGCAAGTGAGCACGGCTCGCGGGGAAGGTGTGTGGGTACGAAAAAGCCCCGCGCGGATGTCCGCCGGGGCTATATGCACCTCTGCAGTGCGGGACATGCCGCAAGTTCCAGATGGATGCAAGCCGGTGCGCGCGAGCTTTTTGTGCCTCGACAATCACTCCGATGGAATATCGGCGCCGCGTGCCTGCTTGAGCCCTCGACCGCAACCTCAAGACGTGCTGCATTGCCTGCGGCGCAGAAAGGAGCGCCTCGGGGGGTAAGTTATGGCGACGGTGTCAAAAACGTCGAGCGACGGCCGTTATACGATCGTCGACACGCAAGCGTTCGCGTCGTCAAGCGACATGGATGATGCAGCGTATGGAAATCAAACTGTAACGCTGACCAACAACATCACTGGATCGCGAAAAACGTTATATGAATACTCGGGCGTGGGCGGCGGCTCCCCAATGGATCTGTCGTTCAGCAGAGATGGAAAGTCCGTCGTCTTCCAGCCCGTAACCGGATGGGACTTTGGCTCATATAACGGCAAATATAACTATCGAGCTTACGATCTTGCAACCAACACCTATCAAGACATATTGCCCGAAGGCAATTATACATTCTCAGTTTTAACTTCCTCGGATGGGTCCAAGATAAGATGGACCGCCTATGATGAATACGGCAGTAGATCCGCTGGGGTTTTTTATTTCCCATCGATCGCGCAGTTCAGCCTTCCATACGTTTACGGCGCGAAGATCAGCTATGCCGGAACCGGCAGCGTCATCGTCGGCGACACGGTTTTTCTCAGACTCACCCTTAAAGGCATAGAGACCGCGACCGCCGCGCAAAAGATCACCCTCACCCTCAATACGGGTGGCACAGCCACGTACGATGCTTCAGCTTCGCAGCCCGGCAAGTTTTTCGTCTTCAAGTACGTCGTTCGTCCTGACGACACGACGAAGGACCTGGCCATCAGTTCGATCAATCTCAACGGCGCGCAACTCCTCGGGCGCGATGGTCAGAGCGCATTCATTTCAGACGACCTGAAAACGATCAGCGGCACCCTCAAAATCAACGGTTACATCGGCACGGCGGCGAGCGAGTATTTCGCCGGGACGCTGGGCGCCGAGACCCTTCAGGGCAAGGGCGGCGACGATCTCTACCGGGTGAACAACTCCGGCGACGTGGTGTTGGAGGCGGTCGGCGGCGGGACCGATACGGTGGTAAGCACGATCAGCTATGCCCTCGCAGCCAAGCAGGAAATCGAGATCCTTCGGGTCGCCAAGTCGGAGGGCTCGGCCCACATCAACCTGACCGGCAACGATTTCAACCAAGCGGTCGAGGGCAACAGCGGCAACAACATTCTCGACGGCCGGGGCGGCGTCGACACGATGCGCGGCTACCGCGGCAACGACACCTACGTCGTCGATCACGCCCGCGACTTCGTCCGCGAGATCAAGGGGCAGGGTTTCGATAAGGTGGTGTCGTCTACCAACTACACGCTCGGCGCCGGCCAGGAGATCGAGGCTCTGCAGCTCCTCGCCTCTACGGGCTCGCGAGCCCACAACCTCACCGGCAACGAGTTCGGTCAGGCACTGGTCGGGAACGCCGGCGCCAACGTGCTCGACGGCAAGGGCGGCAAAGACGTTCTGCACGGCGGCAAGGGTGCGGATGCCTTCGTGTTCTCGACCGCGCTCACACCGGGCAATGTCGACCGCATCGTCGACTTCTCGCATGCCGACGACACGATCCGGCTGGCCAAGAGCGTGTTCGCCGCGCTCGCGCCGGGGCAGCTTGCGGACAGCGCGTTCAAGAACATCAGCACCGGCGCGGCCGACGCCAACGACCGCATCCTGTACAAGCAGACGACGGGCGAGCTGTTCTACGACGCCGACGGCTCGGGCGCGGGCGCGGCGGTGAAGTTCGCCGTGCTCGACAACCATGCCAAGATCGCCGCGAACGACTTCCTGATCGTCTGACGCGGCGCGCGACGCCTCTCACGCCGCCCCGGCCGGCTTCCACTCGCTCGGCGGGCTCATGCGCACCGGCTCCGGACGGCGTCCGGGCGCGCGTCGGGCGACCGGGCGGCGCCTATCGAGGGCGACGGTGCGGCGTGCGAGGTTCGGCCGGATGGTTGGCGGAGCGGGCTCGGCCTCGATCCAGGGGCGGGTGACGGCGGCGGGCGGCGCGACCGCGACAGTCTGAAGGACGGGGGTCAGGATCTCGGCAAGGAGAGTGAGCCCCGCGTGCCAGAGCGCGTAGCGGGCGCGATCCTCGGCGATGTCGTCGGCGGTGCGCACCCACTGGAGCTTGCAGAACGCGCCATCCGGATAGGTTCCGGCCCGGACAGACGTGGTGCGCCGGTCGAAGGTCGTGAACCACGGTGTTCCGTCCGGCCCTTCTCCGGCCGGAATGCTCACGGTCTCCCAGATCTCGGCCTTGCCGTTGGCTCCGCGTACCGGTTCGAACTCGGCCGGTCCGCCCAGATCGGGGCGCTTGCCATTGCGGGCGTAGGTCACGATCCAGGACCGGACGTCGCGGCGGGTGATCGAGATAACGTGGCGCAGATCGACGTGCTCGCCCAGGCCCTTCCCGACGTCGTAGGGCAGGATGTCGAGGGTCGCGTCGTCGAGCGCCTCGACCGCGGCCTCGATGCGGAGCGCGTCGGGTGACGGGTCGCCCATCGCGAGCGGGAATCCGGGATCGCGGTTCCAGCAGTCGATGCGCCCGCCGAACGCGCCGGCCCGCCACATCGGATGCGTGCTTGGATAGCCGATTCCGCGCAGTGGGTGGTCGTCACGCCTTTTGGGCAACTCATCACGGTAGGCCCACTGCAAAGCCACCTCGATGTCGAGGGTGCGCCTAGGTGCGGCTCGGGTGGTGGAGCCGGAAAGCTCTGACACGGTGATCCCCTTGCTGTCCCGGTCGCCATACGCCGGGCCCTATTGCTCGATCCGACGCGCTCACTGAAAGCGTCAAGGCGCCTTGGAAAACCGGATGTCACGTCGTCGAGCGTCGGCTTCCTCATCGTCAAGAGCGCATTTCTGGCCTCCTTCAAAACGGCAGCGGATCGCTCGGCAGCGGCGCATCCGGATCAGTCCCGCGTTTACGCAGCAGCTTCGTCGCCCGTCGCTCCTGAGCGGGGCGCTCCCGGCGCTCGTGCTCGCTCGGCCCGGCCCTAGCCGCCCGGCGCGGGCGTGAGGCGCCGGAAATGGGAGAGGGGCCGTCCTGGCCCTCCCTCGGCCGCGGCTCCTCCATGAGCACGTTCCAGCGCGCCACCTCCTTGCCGGTGCACTCGGCCCGGTCGTCGCGCAGCATCACCACCCGGGTCTTCCCGAGATAGCCTGCGAAGTAGGTCGAGCCCGAGGCTGAGCGGTACTCGCGCAGCTCGGTGAGGACGATGCGGGGCTGGCGGTTCACGAGCCGATCTCCACGTCACGGTCCGCCCGGTCGAGCCGCTCTTGCGACCTTCGTCGACATGGGGCGGATCCCGGTTTCAGCGCGTTCCCCACTTCCCCCACCCCCCTAGCCCCTACGGGGCGTAGAGGTGGTGGAAGGTGCGGATGGTGGGGCCGGACCCCCACTTCCCCACCTTTCCTCACCTCACTTTTCAAGGTGAGGAAGCCGTCGTTCAGGTCGCCCATTCGCCGACCTCCACGAAGGGTCTCTTGTTGCCGCGCTCGTCCTGATCGTCGACGATGCGCAGGGCGCCGGTGCGGATCCAGGTCTTGAGCAGACCCTTGATCTTGGCGCGGTCCGCCTTGTTCTCCACGTCCAAGCGCAGCGCCTCGGCGACGGCCCGACCGACCCAGTCCTTGGCCTGGGAGCTCTCGCGGTAACGGCCTTCGCTGACTTTCTGCTGCACCGCCCTGAGGTCGGCCGTCGTCACTCCTGTGAACGGATCCGGCCACCGCCAGGACTCGGCGACCCCCACGCTGTCGGCCGGCCGGTCCGCTCTTGCGTTCCCGAGATCGACCGAGGCCAGCCGCAGCCATGTCGAGCTGTCGGCCGGCGGAGCGAGATTCGCCTTTCCATCGTAGTACCTGAAATGCAGGCGCCGGTTCTCCACCCCGGCGCGTTCGGCCTCCTCTTCCGTCATGACGTTGAGCGCGCGGCCCGCGCGCGCCTTGCTCAGGAGGGCGCTGGCGCCGCGCCCGTCCTCCACCGTGACCTCGCCCCCTTGGCCTTTGCGGGCGTGGTGCACGAGCTCGATCGCGCAGCCGGTCTCGTCGGCGATCTGCGCCCAGACCGTGGCCACCGCGTTGATGGCGCCGTTGTCGTTCTCCGAGACCTCGTGCGAGGACACGAAGGGATCGACTACGAACACCCCGATGCCGTTGTCCCGGATCGCGGCCTTGACTGCCTCGACCACCGGCTCGGCGATCGCCGTGCCCTCGCGGGTCTGCCGGGCAATGACGATCGGGGCGGTGCGCCCGCTGTCGAGGAACAGGCGGCCCTCGAGGTCCTCCGGCCGCAGGCGGTAGCGGAGCGCGGCGGCCATCACCCGGCGCTCCATCTCCTCGCGGGGATCCTCGCCGTTCCAGATCCAGACCGGCGTGCTCTCGTTCGGTGTGATGCCGAGCAGCGCTTGACCGGTGGCGATGGCGAGTGCTTCGACGATCACGAGCGACGACTTGCCGATGCCACCCGGCGCGATCGTCGTCGCGATGAACTTGCGGATGTAGTGCCAGCCGTAGATCCAGCCCCGCGGCGGGATCGCCGCCGGGTCGATCCACCGGAACGGCGTGGCGCGGATCGGCGGGCCAGGCTCGGCCTCGACCTCCGCCGCCTCGACCCGCTGCCACAGCCGCTCGACGGTGCCGCCGGCCTCGATCCAGTCCGAGACGTCCTGCCCCTCGTCGAGCTCGGAGAAGCCCACCACCCGCACCCGCGCGGCGGCCTCGGCGCAGGCCGCGACCTTGCGCTCGGCGCATTCGCGTCCGGGCCCGTCGTTGTCGATGAGGATGACGACGTCGCGGCCGGCGAGCAGCGCGCCGCAGCCCTCCGGTACGTCCTGGGCGCCCCCGTAGGTGAAAGCGGGCAGGCCGAGCCGCGCCAGAGTGTCGACGTCCTTCTCGCCCTCCGGCCAGAACACGGCGTCGTGGGCGAGCTCGCCGTCGAACGGGTCGAGGCTGCCGACATAGGGCACCGGCACGTAGCTTGCGGGCCGCTTCGCTTGCCAGCCGGTGATCCGCTGCTCGGAATCCTTCACGAGGTAGAAGTCGATGAAGGCTGCCCCACGCGTCTTGCGGATCTTCACCCGCACCGCCTGGCCGTCGCGGCGATAGATGTGGCGCCGGCCCGGCACCTCGCTCGTCACCGGCGGCGGCTCCGGCTCGCCGATCGCTTGCAGGCCGCGCAGGTCGCCGGGCGCGAGCGGGGTCATCTCGGGAATCGGCGCGCGGCCGAGTTGCGGCGCGGGGCGCGCCGGCGCCGGCCGGGGTCGGGCAGGACGCCCGGCGCCTCGGGCCGGGCGGGGCACGCGCTCCAGGCCGAGTCGCTGCATCACGTAGCTCTTGGCCGCGAGCAGGTCGTCGCCGGCGAAGGTGTTGACGAGCAGTCCGTCCGGCGCGCTCGGGTCGAGGCGGATCGACAGCGAGCGGTCGCGCGCGGAGTGACCCGGCGCCGGCGCCATGACTTGGCCGCCGCTGACCACCCCGCCGAGCGCGCGGGCGATGGACTGCACATCCATCAAAGAGCCGCCTCCGTGCTTGCCGGAAGACCTGCGCTTCGACTATATTCGTGATCGCGAAGTCCAGACATCACCGCACCAACTTCCGCCGCTTCCGGGGCCAGCCGGAGCGGCGGTTCGCGTTTCGGGAAGGGCTCAGGCGCGGGGTCCGCGCCGGTCAGGCTCCTTGATCCAAGGTGCGATCTTCACCGCCGTCCGGCTCGCCCAGTGCAGGAGCAGGCGCGCCGCCCAGGTCCGGGGCCGGTAGCCCCAGGGCCGCGTTGCAGGCGGCGATCTGTGCGAGGACGGTCCGGTGTTCATCACGGGCTTGCTCCAGGGCGCGAGCGTCCCGCGCGGCGTGTCTCAAGCGATCCATCTCGACCGCGGTGATCGAGCGCGCCTCGCTGTGCAGATCCCGCGCACCCGCCGGTCGGTCAGACCGGTGGTGCGGGCGACACGGGCGAGCGCGCCCTTGACGTTCTCGCCGAGACGCAGCGGCCCGGCGATCTGCAGCACGAGCTCGCGTGCCTCGGTGCGCGCGGTCAGCATGGCGCCTCCGCGGGCCTCGGGTGATTTACCCGAGCGCTCGGGTGATCCTCCCAACATCTCGGGTGGCTCCTGTGGTCGTGTAGGGACAACTGCAGCAGGAGCGATGACGCGTGGAGGTGATGAGCGAGAGGCACGACAGGACCGCCGGCCGCGTCAGCTTTGGCGCGCGCGGGCGGCCGGCGGGCCGGAAAGACGGGACGGTCGCCGTCGGGACGCTGGCCCAGGCGCTGGCGATCCTGGCGTTGGACCTGATCGACGTGCTGGAGCCCGCGGACGCTGCCGCGGCGCAGGAGCGGCTCGCGAACCGCCTCGACGCGCAAGGACGCACGCCCGGCGGCTCGCAGACGGCGGCGCTGCTCGGCGCCGTCGCCGTCGCCGACGCGCTGATGCAACTCGAGACCTGACGGGAGGGCGCCATGGCCGGCGATGACGAGCTGTTCGAGATCGAGTTGCAGGGGGTCGAGCGCGAGGTCGACATCGACATGGAGAACGGCGGGGCGACGCGGGAGGCCTTCGGGGTGTCCTTCCACTGCGGCCGGCCCGGTTGCTGGATGCTGGTGCACGTCCGCTTCGACGTGAAGGACGTGCCGACCCTGGAGGTTGTACCGCGGGGCATGGCCGGCATGCACCGGGCCTTCGCTGCACTGGCGCGGCAGAGTGAGGCGTGGGCCGCCAAGGGTTGAGCACAGCTTTGCGAACGCGGGCCGGGCGATCCCATGGACACCCGACCCGCGCCGCTTACCATCGGGAGTTGCCACACCACCGATGGAAGCTCTCCAATGGCCGTTGAAACGAAAGATATTTTGGGATGGTTTATAACGGGGGGCCTTGAGGCCGCAGGTTTGCTTTTCAATATTCTCAGCAGGCGTGACGCAGCGCGCAAGTCGAAACGGGATGCTGAAGCCGTTTGGTCTTTGCATTTGCACAGTGGGGCAACTCAAGGGGCTACAGGACAGAGGTTTAGGCTCAGCCTTGCAGATCCTGCCTCGAACCGTTACCGACTCTCCAGCGTCAAAGTCATTGAGCCCAAAGGAGCAAAAATCTCTCACCTCAACAATGGGCGACACGATGTGAATGCTGGAGAGATACCAGACAGTTACACGGACAGCTTGGTTTTCGACCGCGATCTGGAGCCAGGACTGCGAATTAATCCTCAGACCATGTCGGTTTCGCGTTCCAGCATCAGCGGCGTAGTGTTCTTCGCGGACTGGCCTTCCGCTACAGAGCGAAAGAAATGGAGCAGACTGGTTGTTGTGATCAGCGTTGAGGAAATTTCTTCGTCCAGACGTGAGATCCGTCTGACGATACGCAGCCAGCCGATCGATTGGACCGTGAGAGCGGCGCCCAACGCAAAGTGAAGCCAGTCCATGCGACGGATACTCGTGGGATAGATCTGGGGGAGACGGGAAGGCGCGCATCAGGGGCGGGCCTCAATCGAAGACTGATTTTCCGGTCGCAACCGAGCCAGAAAACTATCACGAACCGCCGCCCAAGAGCTTGCGGAGACCTCGCCAGCGCTTTCGGCTTGTATCACGCAGGCCGACGTCGCGCGCGTGATCCGCGCCGTCCAGGCCGCGGGCCTGCCCGTGTTGCGCGTCGTGGTGCGACCCGACGGCGTGGCAGTCGAGACCGTCGAGCGACCGCGCGACGAGGCCGAGCCGCTGCCCGAATCCCTTGCCGAGGAAAGGCCGCCGGTGGTCCTATGACCGACACCATGCCCCGCCCGCGCCGGCCCCACCTCGTCCGCGAGACCACCCGTCACGGAACCGTGGTCTGGTACGTCCGCGTCGGGCAGGGGCCCCGGACCCGGATGCGCGAGCCGTTCGGCTCGGCGGGCTTCTGGCGCGACTACCGCATGGCCGTCGAGGGCAAGCTGGTGACGGCGCCGAGCGTCCCGGCGCCCGGCACGCTGTCCTGGCTGATCGCCCGCTACGTCGCGACCGCCGAGTGGTCGGACCTCGCGCCCGCCACGCGCAAGCAGCGGCACGCCGTCTACCGCGCCATCGAGGAGACCGCGGGCGGTGAGCTGCTGAAGGTGATTGATCGCCGCGCGATCCTCGCCGGCCGGGACCGGCGCCGCGACCGGCCGCACGCGGCCAACAACTTCCTCAAGGCGATGCGGGGCCTGTTCGGCTGGGCGCTCGCCGCCGAGTACGTGAAGGCCGACCCGACGCTCGGGGTGAAGCTCCTGTCGGGCGGCAACGACGATGCCGGCTTCCACGCCTGGACCGAGGACGAACTCGCCCGGTTCGAGGCGCACTGGCCGCTCGGCACGCGCCAGCGCCTGGCCTTCGACCTCCTGCTCTACACCGGCCTCCGGCGCGGCGACGCGGTGCGGCTCGGCCGTCCGCATGTCCGCGGCGGCGAGTTCACTCTCCGCACCGAGAAGACCGGGATGGTGGTGGTCGCGCCGATCCTGCCCGCGCTCGCCGCCTCGATCGACGCGGCGCCGACGGGCGAGCTGACCTTCATCGCGACCGAGCGCGGGCGGCCCTTCACCAAGGAGTCGTTCGGGACGTGGTTCGGGAAGGTCTGCCGCGCCGCCGGCTGCCCCAGATCGGCGCACGGTCTGCGCAAGGCCGGAGCCCGCCGCGCGGCCGAGGACGGCGCGACGGAAGCGCAGCTCAACGCGCTGTTCGGATGGGCCGACGGGAGCCGGGAAAGCGCGGTCTACACGCGCACCGCCAACCGGGCGAAGCTGGCCCGTTCGGCCAGAAAAAATCCCGCACCCGGCGACCAGGTGCGGGATCAAAGCTTAGAAGACCAACGATCTCAACAACTTGGAGATCAGTTGGTGCCCAGGAAAGGACTCGAACCTTCACCTCTTGCGAGACTGGTACCTGAAACCAGCGCGTCTACCAATTCCGCCACCTGGGCGCCGGGTCGTATCCGACCGGCGATGGGGCTCGTTTAGGGGGCGGCGGCCAGGGCGTCAATCGCTGTTTCGCCGCCGCCCTGCAAAAAGCGCGACGGCAATGCCCCGGGGAACACCTCCGCGCGCAGCGCCGGCCGGGCCTGGGGCGTCATCCGCGCCAGTCGCGGATATCCACGAAGCGGCCGGCCACCGCCGCCGCCGCCGCCATCGCCGGGGAGACGAGGTGGGTCCGCCCGCGCGGGCCCTGGCGGCCCTCGAAGTTGCGGTTCGACGTCGAGGCGCAACGCTCGCCGGGGCGCAACTTGTCCGGGTTCATGCCGAGGCACATCGAGCAGCCCGGCTCGCGCCAGTCGAACCCCGCCGCCTTCAGGATCCGGTCGATCCCCTCGGCCTCGGCCTGGGCCTTCACGAGGCCGGAGCCCGGCACCACCATCGCCGAGACGCCGTCATGGACCTTGCGGCCCTCGACCACCCTGGCGACCGCACGGAGATCCTCGATGCGCCCGTTGGTGCAGGAGCCGATGAAGACGCGGTCGAGGGTCAGGTCGGTGATGCGGGTGCCCGGCGTTAGGCCCATGTATTCCAGCGCCTTCTCCTTGGACTGGCGCTTGTTCTCGTCGGCGATGGTCGAGGGATCCGGCACGAGGCCGGCGATCGAGACCACGTCCTCGGGCGACGTGCCCCAGGAGACGAGCGGGGGCAGATTGCCCGCATCGAGACGGATCTCGCGGTCGAAATGCGCACCCTCGTCGCTCAGCAGGCTCTCCCAGTAGCGGCGGGCCGCATCAAACGCCGCGCCCTTCGGCGCCTTCGGCCGGTCCTTCACGTAGGCGTAGGTGGTGGCGTCCGGGGCGACCATGCCGGCGCGCGCGCCGCCCTCGATCGACATGTTGCAGATCGTCATCCGCCCCTCCATCGAGAGGGCGCGGATCGCCTCGCCCGCGTACTCGATGACGTGGCCGGTGCCCCCCGCGGTGCCGATCTCGCCGATGATCGCCAGGATGATGTCCTTGGCGGTGACCCCCGGCGGCAGGGTGCCGTCGACGGTCACCCGCATATTCCTGGCTTTGCGCTGGATCAACGTCTGGGTGGCGAGCACGTGCTCGACCTCCGAGGTGCCGATGCCGTGGGCGAGCGCCCCGAAGGCGCCGTGTGTCGAGGTGTGGGAATCGCCGCAGACGATGGTCTGGCCCGGCAGGGTGAAGCCCTGCTCCGGCCCGATGATGTGGACGATGCCCTGGCGCCGGTCGAGGGCGTCGTAGAACTCGATGCCGAAGTCGCGCACGTTCTCGGCCAGGGCCTCGAGCTGCGTGCGGCTCTCCGGATCCTCGATGCCCTTGGAGCGGTCCGAGGTCTGGACGTTGTGGTCGACCACCGCCAGCGTCTTGTGCGGGGCGCGGACCTTGCGGCCGGCCACGCGCAAGCCCTCGAAGGCCTGCGGGCTCGTCACCTCGTGGACGAGGTGGCGGTCGATATAGAGGAGAGCGGAGCCGTCCGGCCCGATATCGACGACGTGGTCGTCCCAGATCTTGTCGTAGAGGGTGCGCGGCGCGGTCATGGCGAGATGGGTCTGACGGGTTGATGGCCCCGCCCGGAGAACGGCCCCGCCGGGTCGCCGAACGGCGACGGGGAGGAGGAAATCCGGTCGAGAGGAACCCTTTAATAATGCCCCGGCGCGGGTTTCGGAAGGGCGGGGACGCACATGGCCAGGGCAATCGCTTGAAGCGATTGCCCTGGTTTGTCGACTTGCCTCAGTCGCTGGCGCCCGCCTCCGCGGGCTCAGGCTTTCGCTCCGCTCGGCGCTTTTCAGGACACATGTCCTGAAAAGCCCGCTCCGCGCGGCGCTCTTCGCGCCGCGAAGCCGCGTAGGCGGCTTCGAGCGATTGCCCTACGCACATGGCGCCGCCGACCCCGAACGCCGCGACGCCTGGAGCCGTATCCGACCCGATTGCATCAGGCCGGCGGCTCTCGATTCCCGGTTTGCCGCGCAGTCTCGCGACGAACCGGTTTCCACTTCGTCGAAATGCGCTTCAAGTCGTCTCGTCGGGGAAGGTCGCGGTCTCGGGCAGGCGCGCCGCCTCCTCGATCGGCATGGGCCGCCCGAGCAGGAAGCCCTGGGCGCGGGTCACGCCGATGTCGCGCAGCGCCGCGAACTCGGCCGGGGTCTCGACGCCCTCGGCCACCACCTCGCAGCCGATGCGCCGGCCGTAGCTGGTGATGGACTCGGCGAGCGCCCGCCGGGCGGTGTCGCGGTCGATCCCGCGGATCAGGCTCATGTCGAGCTTGATGAATTCCGGCGAGAGGTCGAGCACGTGCCGGAAGGTCGAGTGCCCCGCACCGACATCGTCGATGGCGAGCCGCAGGCCCCGCGCCCGCAGGGGAGTCAGCGCCTCCCGCAGGACATCGTAGGACGCGACGCCCGCGTGCTCGGTCAGCTCGATCACGGTGCGCTCCAGCGGCGCCCCCTCGAAGGCGGCGGCGAAGCGCGGACTCGCGATCTGCGCGGGCGACAGGTTGACCGTGAGCTTGAGCGCCGGATCGAGGCTCGCGAAGCCGGAGAGCGCCCGCTCGACGGCGAGGAACTCCAGGTCCTCGCCGAGCCCGACCTCGGCGGCCTCGGCGAACCACGCATCGGGTGCGCGCCGGGGTTCCGACGGGAATCGGGCGAGCGCCTCGAACGCCTTCAGCCGCCCGTCGGCGACGCTGTAGATCGGCTGATAGGCCATCTCGATCGCGCCCGCCTCGATCACCGCGCGGACGCGCTCGCGTCGGGTCTCCCTGTCGATGACGGCTCGACGGTCGCGGTGCAGGATCGCGCCCACCAGATCCGCGCACAGGCGCAGCAGGCCGAGATCGCGGGTGGTCAGGGAGCGGTCGGGGGTGAAGCTGAAGCAGCAGACCGAGCCGTAGGTCGTCCCGTCGGCGTGGCGCAGGGGCACGCTGAGATGGGCGCCCACCGGCAGTTCTTGGGTGACCGTCAGACCGGCGGCGACCGGATCCTCGCGGGCGTCGTGCATCAGCTCGGGCATCATGCCGCGGGCGACGTAATAGCAGAAGCTCCTCTCCAGCGGGTCCGACGCGCCGACGGTGATCGGGTTGCTGGACGTCCGCCCGTCGGTGAAGCGGAAGACCCGGCGACCGCTGATGAATTCGGAGACGAACCCGACATCCATCGCCAGATGGCGGCGCACCGCCTGCAGAACCGCCTGGACCTGTTCACCGGCCGTTCCGTGAGCGGCTTCGAAGAGGGATGCGAGCGACAAACGACTGGGTCCGAGCGAAGAAGGCCGGCTCTTCAGGGATGGCCCGGTCGAAGACCGGGGATCGTCCCACCGGCCGGCGGCGCGCCGGACGACGCCGATGGGCATCGCCGGGATACAACCGGACGATAGACACAGGCGCTCGACCCCCGCAAGTGAAGCGCAAACGACTTGGAAGGCGGGATATCGCCGGACTTCGAGTGGAAACATTTTTTCACGCGCAGCCCTGGTCTTCCGGTGGCGGCCGAGGCAGCCGGCTGGCTCGGCCTCGAGGAAGACCTTCGTGCCGCGCGATACCTTACCGGCTGCCGACACGACGCGCCGGAAGGGCGTCCCCTCCCGCCGCGCGTGACCCGGACGGCCTCGCCGCGACGGCGGGGAGCGAGGCCGGCTCCGCCCCGCGAGCGGCTTACGAGCGGAACAGCGAGAGAATGTTCTGGCCGCCCGAGTTGGCGATCGAGAGCGCCTGGACCGCGAGCTGTTGCTGCGTCTGCAGCGCCTTCAGCTTGGTCGACTCCTCCTCGATGTCGGCATCGACCAGGATGCCGACGGTGCGGTCGTTGGCCTTAATCAGGGTGTCGACGAAAGCCTTCTGGCCGTCGATCTGGGTCTTGTTGGCGCCGAGCTTGGTGCCGGCATCGGTGACCTTGGCGATCGCCCTCTCGACCTGGGTGACGATCGCCCGCAGCGTCGTGTCGCCCGCCGTGCCCGACAGGACCGAGATGTCGATCGTGGCGACCGACACGCCGGTGCCGCCGTCGGCGGTGTCGAGGATGCCCTTGCCGGAAGTGGTGCCGGCCGCCGATCCCTTGCCGACCCTCGCGTCGGTCGCCGCGGTGCCGGTGCCGAAGCCGACATCGACCAGGGCGTTGCCGGCGCTCGCCGCCACGTTCTGGATCGTCACCTGGGCGGTCGCGCCGGTCGCGACGGTGGTGAAGCTCAACCGCCCGGAGGTGTCGAGGCCGGCGGTGATCTTGCCGGCGAGCGGGTTGGCATCGGTGTCGGCGGCGATCTGGTTGTTGATCGCATCGAGGAATTCCTGCGTCGTCACCTTGGTGAGGTCGGCCGCTGCGGAGGCGAGGGCGGTGCGGTTCAGGCGGATCGTGCCCGTCGAGCCGTCGCCCAGCGTCAGCGAGAACGCCACCTCGTTGGTGCCATTGAAGTTCGCGGTGCCGCCGGTGAACGCCGTCGTACCGGTGAGCGAGGTCGAGCCGAAGATCTGGCCGGAGGTCGCCGCCGTGGTGATGCTGGAGGCGTTGACGTCGTAGAGCTTGATCGCGTTCACATCGACGCCGATCATCGAGAACGTCACCGTTCCCCCGGCGTTGCGCGAGAAGCCCGCGACCACGTTCTGGGTCGCCCGGTAGACGCCGTTGCTCGGCGAGGAATCGACCGAGAGCCAGTTCTGGCCGGACGAGATCGAGGAATCGGCGGTCGCCTTCATCTTGTCCTGGATCGCGTCGATCTCGACCTGAACCTTGGCGCGGTCGATGCCGGGCTGGAGCGCGGTCTGCAGCTTGGCGCGCAGGTTCTGGAGATCGGTCAGGATCGCGTTGAGGCCGTTATAGGCGGTGTCGACCGCCGAGGCGCCCAAGCCCAGCGAATCCTTCACCGCCGAGAGCGAGGCGTTGTCGGTGCGCACCGTGGTGGCGATCGACCAATAGGCGGCGTTGTCGGCGGCGGCCGAGACGCGCTGGCCGGTCGAGACGCGGTTGGAGGTCGCGTCGAGCTGTGTGTTGATGCCCTTGAGCGTCGTCAGCGCCGTCATGGCGGCGATGTTGGTCAGCAGGCTGGTCACGGATCGAGCTTCCGGCAGGGAGAGGAGGGCGCAGGCACGCCGAGGCCGGAAATCGCGACGCGATCGAGCCGACCCGCATGCCCCGCGGGGAACGCGACGTGGGCCGATCAATGGCCGTGGGCCGTTAACAGGCGATTAAGCATGCGGGGAACCCGGCTCCGTCCCGGCCGGGATCGCGCACGCTTCTTGCGATCAGGCGTCGGCGACGATCAGGAGAGCGCGACGAGGGTCACGCCCGCGATCATCAGGGCGCCGCCGATCAGCCGCATCGGCCCGGCGGCATGCACCTCGAACCCGACGAGGCCGAAATGGTCGAGGGCGATCGAGGTCGCCACCCCCGCGGTCACGAGGATGGCGAGGAACGGCGCCGCCCCGATCCGCTGCGCCACGAAGAGCTGCGCGAGCAGGAGGCCGACGCCGACGAGGCCGCCGATCCAGGCCCACCAGGGCGTCTGACCCGCCTGCTGCAGGCTCGGCACCGTGAGATGTCCCGACAGCAGCCCGATGGCGAACATGCCGGCGGTGCCGACGAACATCGACACGAGCCCCGCCGTGAAGGGCTGGCCCAGCGACCGGGCGAGTTGAGTGGTCTGGCCGGGCTGGACCGCGTTGGCGATGCCCGCGAGCAACACGACGCCGTAGAGGAAGATCATGGTCGCGATTGTCCGTGAGGGGCCTTCGCCGGGAACGGCGCGGCGGGCGATCGAGGGTCGGACCGGCGGCGATCGGCGGGCGTTCCGCCACGAGCGGAACGCCTATTTCGCGCGAAGCCACGGAGCGCGCCGGGGACCGTGGCGCCGGGCTCGAGCGGTTCGGGTCCGGCACGAGGCGGGCGGTCTCAGCCGCGCGTCAGGCGGCGGCCTTCTCGACGCTTTCGGCCAGGCGGCTTGCGAACTGATCGACCTTGTAGATCTCGGAGACCGCGCCCTTCAGCTTGGCCTCCTGATCGGAGCGGCCGAGGGCCTTGGCGTAGGCCGCCGCCGAGCCGAAGCCGGCCAGCCCGTAATGCGACATACGCTGGTACTGGGCGATGATCTGCACGTCGCGCAGATGCCCGTCCTGCGGCGCCTCCTCGATGCCGTGCTTGAGCGCCTCGGCGACCAAGCCCTCCATGCCCTTGCAATGCTCGGGCGAGACCTCGCCGCCGTTCTCCCGGATGATCGCCTTGAGAACCTCGGTGTGCTTGCCGATGCCGGAGACGGATTCCTCCAGCATCTGCTTCAGCTTCGGATCGCTGGCCTGCTCGCCGAGCCGGCGCACGGCCCGGCTCATCTGGTCGTTGGCGGACCAGAGATCCTTCATCTCGTCGAGATAGACGTCCTTGAGGCTGTCGGGCGCTGACATGGCGGGGCTCCGTCGAGGGTTTCGGGATGCCCGTGAAACCGGGGGGCGGGGCCGCTGTTTCCGCGGCAAAGTCCCTCAGCGTCGGTTCATCGAGCGTGGCTACAAGAGCGTCGCGGCCTTCGATTCGAGGGCCGCTCCTCTCGGAGCCCGTTGCCGTGCCGTCCCTCCTCGACACCGTCATCGCCGTGCCCGTCCGCAACGAGGTCGAGCGGATCGCGGCCTGCCTGCGGGCGATCGATGCGCAGGAGGGGCTGGCGCCGGGCCGGCTCGGCCTCGTGCTGTTCCTCAACAACTGCACCGACGGCACGCCGGAGATCGTCGCCGGCCTGCTGCCGACATTGTCGATCCCGGTGCGGGTGATCGAGACGACCTATGCCGGGGCGCATGCCGGCTGGGCCCGCCGGGCCGCCATGGATGCGGGCGCCGCGTGGCTCGACGAAGCGGGTGCGGCCGGCACCCTGCTCACCACCGACGCCGACAGCCGCGTGCCGCCGGACTGGGTCGCGACCAACCTCGCCGCGCTCGACGCGGGCGCCGACGCGGTCGCCGGAAGAGTCGAACTGATCCCGGAGGAGGCGGCCCTGCTGCCGCCCTCGCTGCCGGCCCGCGGCCGGCTGGAGGACACCTACGACGCGCTCATCACCGAGATGGAGGCGCGGATCGACCCCGATCCGTCCGATCCCTGGCCGTGCCACCGCACCACCATCGGGGCGTCGCTCAGCGTGCGCCGCGCGGCCTACGAGGCGGTCGGCGGCATGCCGGAGATCCCGCTCGGCGAGGACGGCGCCTTCGTCGCCGCGCTCTTGGAGCGAGGTTTCCGCGTGCGTCACGACCGAGCCGTGAGGGTGTGGATCTCGGCCCGCCTCACCGGCCGGGCGCCGGGGGGCGTGGCCGACACGATCCGCTCCCGCTGCGAGGAGCCGGACGCGCTGTGCGACGCCCGGATGGAGGCGGTGCCGCGCGCGTTGCACCGCTACGCGTGGCGCGCCCGGCTGCGCCGCCTGCACGGGCAGGGGCGGCTGGCGCACGACCTCGCCTGGGCGCGCCGCCTCGCGATCCCCGAGGCGGAAGCCCGCCGCATCGCCGCGCTGCCGCGTGTCGGCGAGATCGTCGCCGCGGTGGACCGCGCGAGCCCGCGCCTCGCCTATCGCCCGCTGATGCCGCGGCAGTTGCCGGGGCAGATTCGCTTGGCCCGTTTGGTGCTGCCGGCTTTGCGCCTGGCGCTGCGGCTCCGCCGGGCCAAGCCCGTCCTACCGCCCGTCGCCAGCGTGCCATCGGCCACCGCCGACGCCTGAATCCAGGTTTCGAAAGGACAAGTCCTTTCGCGGGTCCAGGGCGGAGCCATGGTTTTGTAGGGAGACCGGGGCTCTGCCCCGGCGCCCCGCCAAAGGGATGATCCCTTTGGAATCCACGATCTATGCCTCGTCCCGCGTTTCGCCGAAGATCGGCTCGAAGGCGGCGCGTAGCGCCATGTCGACCTCGGGTAGGCTGACGATGCGGCCGAGGTCGGCGAGGCTGGTGACGCCGTGCTCGCGCACGCCGCAGGGCACGATGCCGGAGAAGTGGGAGAGGTCCGGCTCGACGTTGAGGCTGAGGCCGTGCAGGCTCACCCAGCGCCGCACCCGGATGCCGATCGCCGCGATCTTGTCCTCGACCTGGGCGCCCTTTTCGGGCCGGCGCACCCAGACCCCGACGCGGTCCTCGCGCCGCTCGGCGCGGACGTTGAAGGCGTCGAGCGTCGCGATCAGCCACGCCTCCAGGCTCGCCACAAAGGCCCGGAGATCGGGCCGGCGCCGGTTGAGGTCGAGCATCACGTAGGCGATGCGCTGGCCCGGCCCATGATAGGTGTATTGCCCGCCCCGCCCCGTGGCGTGGACCGGGAAGCGCTCCGGCTCGACGAGGTCGGCCGCCCTCGCCGAGGTGCCCGCGGTGTAGAGCGGCGGGTGTTCCAGCAGCCATACCAATTCGTCGGCCTCGCCGCGGGCGATGGCCGAGGCCCGCGCCTCCATGGCGGCGACCGCCTCCGCGTAGGGCACCAGCGCGTCCGAGATGCGCCATCCTACCGGCGGCGCGTCCGCGTGCGGCAGGAAGGCGGCGGGCGCCGTGGCAAGCCGGGAGGCGGAAAGGGGCGCGTCGTTTACCAAGGCTTCACCATCCCTCGCGAAGGATTCCCCGAACGGTAGCGGCGGAGCACTCGCGCGTGGCGGTCCTGGACGAACTGAAGGTCGATCTCAAGGTCGTGCTGGGGCGCAGCCACATGCCGCTGCACATGTTGCTGCGCATGGGCCGCGGCGCAGTGATCGAACTCGACTCCACCGACACCGACATGGTCGAGATCCTCGCCAACGACCACCCGATCGCCCGCGGACAGATCGTCGTGACGGGCAACCGCATCTCGGTGGAGGTGACGGAGTTGATCCGCAAGGCCGAGGTGGTGCGCACCCCCGGCGTGACGATCGGCGAGGGCGCAGTCCCGCTCCTGGAGGACGCCGACGCCGCCCTCTGAGCGGCGGCGCAGGCAGAGGAGGGACGAAGAAAGCGATCCGGCGCTTGTGCCGGCCCCAGGCATCTGTTATCCGCTGCGCCGCCCACACGAAATGCCGGCCCGGACCGGCGGCACGGGCGGCCATGGCGGAATTGGTAGACGCGCTAGCTTGAGGTGCTAGTCCCGCGAGGGGTGGAGGTTCGAGTCCTCTTGGCCGCACCAACCTCTTTGTCTTTTTTCTGCAAAGAGTTGGTGCCTTTCAGTGGCTTACGGGTGACCGCGCTCTCACACAGCGGTCCCACACATGCCCCTCATGACAGCCCGACCTTGGAAAGGCCCTGACACAGGGGTCTATCACCTGCGACAGCGCACGCCGCGCGATCTGCTGCCCCGCCTGAAGGGTCAGAAGGTTGCCCTTCCGGTGGGCGATGCCTTTGTCACGGTGGGGGTTGGTGAAGTCGTTCAAGCCTCATTGCGGACCAAGGACACGGCCGAAGCGCGGAGCCGCCACGCAGTCGCTGATGGAGCCCTGAAGCGGTTCTGGGAGACCAAGCGCAGCGGGCCGACACGGCTCAACCAGCGCCAGATCACGGCCCTTGGTGGGCTCGGCTATCAGCAGTGGGCTCGCTCGATGGCTGATGAGCCCGGCCCTTCTGAAGCCTACATCGAAATCCTACGCCTCCACGCCGAAGCTCGTAGCGCGGGCAAGCTGGAGCAATGGGTTGGTCCCTCGGTGGACGCGATGCTCCTGAAGGAAGGGCTCGTGGTCGATGAGGAGAGCCGCACGCGCCTCCTTGAGGCCGTCGATCAAGCCCTCGTTCAGGCCAGCCAGCTCCTCTTCAGGAACGCCGAAGGCGACTACCGACCTGACCCCGATGCCGCCCGCTTCCCCGCATGGCAGGCCCCGCAGAAGGCTCCCGAGGCGGCCCAGGAGACGATCACCGTTGCCGCCCTGTTCGACCGGTGGGCGGCCTACAGCGCCGACAAGAAGGCCCCGAACACCATCAAACGCTACCGTGGGAGCTGCCGGTCTCTCATCGCCTTCGTGAAAGATCGGGACATCCGGTCTCTCACGCAAGACGACCTGTACGCCTGGGCCAACCACCGGAAGGACGTGGAAGAGGTTCACGCCAGCGCCATCAACCGGAACGACCTCGTAGCGGCCAGCTCGGTGTTCGCCTGGGCGGTCGGACTTCACGGTGGGAAGCTGTTGCCGTCGAACCCGGTTACGGGCGTGAGCCTGGAGGAGCCGAAGCAGGCCGCCAAGCGGGAGCGGACGTTCCGCGATGCGGAGGTGACCGCGATCCTCACAGCGGCCTCAGCGGTTCAGCCTGACGAACGAAACCCGACCTTCTCCGCCGCACGTCGTTGGTGTCCGTGGCTCGCCGCCTACTCAGGCGCTCGCATCGCCGAGCTGGCCCATCTGGAGAAGCGCGACATCAGGAAGGAAGCCGGCATCGTCGTCATGGACCTGCGCGTCATGAAGACGGGTGAGCCACGCACGGTGCCCCTTCGCCGGCCTTCGGGAGCGTGGTGAGGTGCAGCGACCCCTGCCGAAATTCTGAAAAATAATTTCCGAGAACCCCTCGACAGTCGTTCGAGCCCCTGAGCTCCCCCTCGGCCAAGGGACGGGATCGCAATCGGAATGGCCCCGTGCGTCGTCGATGGCCCGCCTTTGCCTCTCCGGCGCCGCGCCTGCAAAAGGCGGAATCAGGACTTGCGGGTCCGGAGGCCGTGCGGCCGGACCGCGCCCTGTGCCGGAGGAACACGATGTCCATGTTCGCCAAGCTCAAGCATCGCGCCTCCGAGGGAAGGCCGGTGCGCGTGGGCCTGATCGGCGCCGGCAAGTTCGGCGCGATGTTCCTGTCCCAGGCATGGCGGATCCCGGGCCTCCATCCGGTCGGCGTCTGCGACCTCTCTCCGGCCGGCGCGCGGGCCGCGATGCGCCGGGTGGGCTGGCCCGACGAGCGCTTCGGCGCAGCCTCCTTCGAGGAAGCCGCGCGGAAAGCGGCCACCTACGTCACCGACGACGCCGCGGCGCTGATCGCCAGCCCGTTCATCGACATCGTCATCGACGCGACCGGAAGCCCGGCCGCGGGGATCCGCCACGTGCTCGCCGCCTGCGCGCACGCCAAGCACGTCGTCATGGTGAACGTGGAGGCGGACGCGCTCGCCGGCCCGCTGCTGGCCCGCCGCGCCGCCGAGGCGGGGATCGTCTACTCGATGGCGTCGGGCGACCAGCCGGCGCTGATCGCCGAACTGGTCGACTGGGCCCGCACCATCGGGCTCGACGTCGTCTGCGCCGGCAAGGGCACCAAGTACCTGCCGGTCTACCACCGATCGACGCCCGACACGGTCTGGGGCCATTACGGGTTCAGCGCGGAGCAGGTTGCCGGCGGCGACTTCAACCCGCAGATGTTCAACTCCTTCCTCGACGGCACGAAGTCGGCCCTGGAGATGGCCGCGGTCGCCAATGCCTGCGATCTCGACCCGCCGGAGGACGGCCTGACCTTCCCGCCCTGCGGCGTGGACGACCTGCCGACGGTGCTGCGCCCGGTCGGCGACGGGGGCCTGCTGGCCCGGAAGGGAGCCGTGGAGGTGGTCTCGTCGCTCGAGCGCGACGGGCGCCCGGTGTTCCGCGACCTGCGCTGGGGCGTCTACGCGGTGTTTGAGGCGCCGACGCCCTACGTGCGCGACTGCTTCCGGCAATACGGGCTCAGGACCGACGCGAGCGGACGCTACGCGGCGACGTACAAGCCCTACCACCTGATCGGCCTCGAACTCGGCACCTCGGTGGCGAGCATCGCCACCCGCGGCGAGCCGACCGGCACGACGGGCGACTGGCGCGGCGACGTGATCGCTATCGCGAAGCGCGACCTGAGGGCGGGCGAGGTGCTCGACGGCGAGGGGGGCTACACGGTGTTCGGCAAGCTGGTCCCTACGGAGCGCTCGCTGGCGCTCGGCGCCCTGCCGATCGGCCTGGCGCACGGCCTGCCGCTTCGCGACGCGGTGCCGGCCGACCGGCCCATCCGCTGGTCCGACGTGGTCTTCGACGCGCGTGCGCAGGCCGTCGCGTTTCGCCGCGAGATGGAGGATGTCTTCCGGGGCGAGATGGGTCTCGCACGGGCGGCCCACCCTTGAGAGCGCCGAGGGGCCGTCGACCGAGAGTGCCACGGCGTTGCGGTCTGGGACGACCCGCACGAGATGGAAGGTAACCCTGGGCGTGGACGGCACCGGGTCGTGCGTTACGGGCCGATCGGTGGAGGCTCGGAACCCGGATCGCGATGCGACCCGATGATACGCCGCGTTGCGCCCGACCCGTCGCTTCCCGTAAGGCACCGGACACGCCCAGCCGTTTCGGCCAAGAGACAATGTTCGGCCAGGAGACCATGCGACTGTCCAAAGCCTCGACCGACCTCGATGGCGCGCCGGAGACGGCGCGCCCCGGCCAGCGCGCCGTCCGCGCGTGGCTCTATCTGCTGGCGATCCTCGTGGTCGCGATGGTCGCCATCGGCGGCGCGACGCGGATGACCGGCTCGGGCCTCTCGATCACCGAGTGGCGGCCGGTGACCGGCGTGGTCCCGCCGCTGAGCGAGGCCGATTGGGCCCAGGAATTCGGCAAGTACCGCGACACGCCGCAATTTCGCATCCTCAACCAGGGCATACCTCTGTCCGACTTCAAGACGCTCTACTGGTGGGAATGGGGCCATCGCCTGCTCGGGCGGATCGTCGGCCTCGTGTTCTTCCTCCCCTTCCTCGTCTTCTGGGCGCGCGGCTTCCTCTCGCGGCGCCTGCTGCTCGGGCTCCTCGGGCTCGGGCTGCTCGGCGGGCTGCAGGGGGCGATCGGCTGGATCATGGTCGCCTCGGGCCTCCAGCCGGGCATGACCGCGGTCGCCCCGCTCAAGCTCGCCCTGCACCTCACCACCGCGAGCCTGATCCTGGCCGGCCTCGTCTGGCTCGCCGCAGGCATGCGGCCCGGCACGCTCGATCCTGCGCCGGGCCCGGTGCGGGCGCTCGCCTGCCTGCTGCCCGCGCTCGTGCTGATGCAGATCTGGCTCGGCGGGCTGGTCGCCGGCTCCAAGGCCGGGCTCGTCCACAACACCTGGCCGGACATGGACGGCGTGTTCCTGCCCCCGTCGCAGGCGCTGTTTGCGCAGGTGCCCTGGATCGAGAACTTCGTCGACAACCTCACCCTGGTGCAGCTCAACCATCGCCTGTTCGCCTATCTGGTCGTGCTGGTGGCGCTGATCCACGCCGTCGATGCCGTGCGCCGATCGGCCGGGCCGGCCGCGGGCCGGGCCGTCGGCGTCGCCGTGCTGGCGACCGCGCAGATGGGGCTGGGCATCGTCACGCTGCTGCTGCAGGTGCCGCTATGGGCCGGGCTCGCCCATCAGGTCTTCGCCATGGCGGTCTTGGTGATGGCGACCGTCCACGCCCGCCTCAGCCTCGGCACCGGCCCTGCCGCCGCCCCGGTCGCGGCCCAGCCGACCGTGCCGATCGGCTTCGAGGCGCTGGCCGGGCGCTAGAGCATCGGCCCGAACGGTGGAAACCGGCTTTCGGACATCGCCGATGCGGCAGGGTGCACCGACCCGCATGGCGCGACGGCGCTCTCCCCTCCTGCCGTGCCGGACGCTGTGGGGCACCTGCGAGCGGCACGCGCGCCCGCCCCGCTGGCGCCGCTACGGCCGGGCCGACTTCTATCCGATCCGCGCCGACGGCCCGTGGGGGCTGTTCGCCCGCGACGGCAGCCGCCTCGGGGTCGGTCGCGATCCGGCGGCCGGCGAGGCGCTGGCCGCCCCCGAGCCGGTGGAGACCGGACCGCTGCTCTTCATCGGGCGGCTCGCGCTCCACTACGGGCATTTCGTCATCAACACCCTGCCGCATCTGTGGCCGCTCGCCGGCTGGACGGGGCGCCGGCCGAAGCTGCTGTGCCACGCGCCGCCGGGGAGCTGGAACGGGTCCCCGTTCCTCGCGGCACTTCTCGCGACGCTGGGCTACGAACTCGACGACCTCGTCACCTTCGACCGGCCGGTGCGCCTCGCCGACGTCCTGGTGCCGGACCCTGCGCTGCACGAGCAGGCGAGCGTCCACGCCGTCTTCGGCGATCTCTGCCGCAGGGTCGGCGAGGGGTTCTGGGACCCGTCCGAGGTCGATACGGTGTCCCGCCCGGCCTACCTCGCCAAGACGCGGCTCGCCGCCGGCATCACGCGGCTCGACAACGAGGACGCCATCGTCGAAGCGCTCGACCGGCAGGGCGTCGAGATCGTCCATCCCGAGACCCTCGATTTCGCCGCGCAGGTCCGCCTGCTCTCGACCCGGCGCATCGTGCTGGGCACCGTCGGCTCGGCCTTCCACACCAGCGTCTTTGCCGCGCCTGGCCGACGCCTCGTCGGCCTCAACTGGCAGCCGGCGCTCAATTCCAACTTTCCGCTCCTCGACGGGCTCAACGAGAACCAAGCGCGCTACTACCACGCCCCCGGCACCCGCTACGTCGATCCGGGCCCCTTCGAGGTGACCTGGGAAGTGCCCGACCCGCGCGGCCTCGCCCGCGCGATGCTGGAACGCGCCGAGCGGCTGGACCGGGGCGAACCGGACAGGCCGTCCCGCGGCCGCCCGTGGGGCTTGCGCGGCCCATGGTCCCGGCCCTGATCGGGACGCGGCCTCGAGCGGTTGGCTCGAAACCTGCTGCGCCCGCGGCAACGATTCACCAAACCGTCGCACTCCGTACCGATCCTGCACAGTCGCCGAACGGCAATGCAACATAAAAAGATGCTCTTCTTGCGTTGCACAAGGTTGGAACAGTCGTCCTTCGTTCACGAATCTCGTGGGACAAGTCGGAATGCGTAGTTCGCAGATGGAACGAGTCGTGACGTTGAAGACTTGAGGATCACCAACACGGGAGCAGAGGATGTTTGTCGCGAACGACGGCCGGCCCTTGGCCCTGACTTGGAACTATACGCCCAGCGAGATGCGGGCGGATGGTGCGATCCACGTCGCGGGCGTCGTCCTCGGTGTTCTCGGCGCCGTGTGCCTGGTCGTCGCCGCGGCGCTCGCCCATCTCGGTTGGATGGAGCGCGCCTCGCTTCTGATCTACGCGACCGCGATGGTGGCGATGCTGGGTGCGTCCGCCGCCTACAACATGTGGCCGATCTCGCCGCGCAAGTGGATCCTGCGCCGTCTCGACCATGCCTTCATCTACCTGATGATCGCCGGCACTTACACGCCGGTCGTGGCGCTCGTCGGCTCGGGAATCGTCGCCTGGAGCCTGCTCGCCCTGGTCTGGACCGTGGCGCTCGCCGGCATCGCCATCAAGATCCTGATGCCGGGCCGCTGGGACCGGGTCTCGATCGTGCTCTACCTCATGCTCGGCTGGAGCGGCGTGCTGGCCTACGAATCGGTGATCTCGGGGCTCAGCCCCTCCGCCTTCTGGCTGCTCGCCGCCGGCGGCCTGCTCTACTCGGTCGGCGTCGTGTTCCACGTCTGGCGCAGCCTGCCGTTCCAGAACGCGATCTGGCACGCCTTCGTCCTCGCCGCCACGGCGTGCCATTACGGCACGATCATCACCAGCGTCCTCGCCGCCGGCGCCTGAACCCGCTCACGCGCCGGTTCAGGCGCTCTCCGGCCCGCCACCCTCGCCGATCGTGTCGGAGGCGCGTTCCACCGCGCCGATCGCGTCGAGCAGGTGCTGCACGCTGCGCTCCACCTCGATCGCCGGGCGGTCCATGGCGGCGGCGCGCTCCACCAGCCCTTCGAGCTGATCGAGGACGTCGAGGAGATCGCTCGCCACGGCCGCCGCGTCGCTGGCGGCGCGGGAACGGGCGGCGGGTTGGGGCCTGCGGAAGGGAACGACCGTGCTCATCGAGAGCCTGTGTCGCGGATGGCGGGCGCGGACGCCACCCCGAAGCCCGCGCCCATCCACATTTGCCGGCCGATGCGGCGGCCTCCCTCGCGGATTGGTGAGTTTTGGATGAGGCCGTTGTTCGGGATGCGCGGCAAACCGGCAAGGTTCGACGCGCGCGCTCGGCATTTCGAAGAGCCCGGTGAAACCGAACACTCCGATCCGCCTGTTTGCCGGCACGGATTGACAAGGATGGCACGGCGGAAGAGGTTGGAATCGTTCCGAGGGGGGCCCTGACCGGGGCTGAGAGTGGGCGAGACGCCCTGACCCTTGAACCTGATCCGGCTCGTACCGGCGGAGGGACGGGAACCTGTGACCGGCGCGAGAGGCGTCGGCCTTCCGCACCATCGTCGGGACCACGGGTCGCCTCCCACGCCAGGAGCGACAGCGATGAACGCACCCGTCCGTCCCAAGGATTTTCCCAACACCAATCCCGCCAGCGTGACCACCGGCCCGATCCAGGGCTCGCGCAAGGTCTACGACGCGGTCCCCGGCCGCCCCGATATCCGCGTGCCCTACCGGGAGATCGGCCTGTCCGATCCCAAGGAGGCCCCGGTGCGGGTCTACGATCCGTCCGGCCCCTACACCGAGACGGACGCCCGCATCGATCTGGAGAAGGGCCTGCCCACCGCCCGCGAGCCCTGGATCGCCGGGCGCGGCTACGCGGCGGTCAAGCCCCGCGCGGTCAAGCCCGAGGACAACGGCTTCGCCGCCGCCGACAAGCTCGTCGCCCCCTGCCCGGCCGAGCGCACGATCCGCCGGGCCGAGCCCGGGCAGATGGTCACCCAGTACGAGTTCGCCAAAGCCGGGATCGTCACCGAGGAGATGATCTACGTCGCGCATCGCGAGAACGCCTGCCGCGCCGAGATGCTGAAGAGCGCGGAAGCCGCGCTCGCCGATGGCCAGAACTTCGGTGCGTCGATCCCGCCCTTCATCACGCCTGAGTTCGTGCGCGACGAGATCGCCCGCGGCCGGGCCATCATCCCGGCCAACATCAACCACCTCGAACTGGAGCCGATGGCGATCGGCCGAAACTTCCTCGTGAAGATCAACGCCAACATCGGCAACTCGGCCGTCACCTCGTCGGCGGCGGAAGAGGTCGAGAAGCTGGTCTGGTCGATCCGCTGGGGCGCGGACACCGTCATGGACCTCTCGACCGGCCGCAACATCCACAACATCCGCTCGTGGATCGTGCGCAATTCGCCCGTGCCGATCGGCACCGTGCCGATCTATCAGGCGCTGGAGAAGGTCGGCGGCGATCCGCTCAAGCTCGATTGGGAGGTGTTCAAGGACACGCTGATCGAGCAGGCCGAGCAGGGCATCGACTACTTCACGATCCATGCGGGCGTGCGCCTCGCCCACGTGCCGCTCACCGCGCGCCGCACCACCGGCATCGTGAGCCGCGGCGGCTCGATCATGGCGCGCTGGTGCCTCGCCGGGCACCGCGAATCGTTCCTCTACGAGCGGTTCGACGAGATCTGCGACATCATGCGGGCCTACGACGTGTCGTTCTCGCTCGGCGACGGCCTGCGCCCCGGCTCGATCGCCGATGCCAACGACGCGGCCCAGTTCGCCGAACTGGAGACGCTGGGCGAGCTCACCCAGATCGCCTGGGGCAAAGGCTGCCAGACCATGATCGAGGGCCCCGGCCACGTGCCGATGCACAAGATCAAGGTCAACATGGAGAAGCAGCTGCGCGAATGCGGCGAGGCGCCGTTCTACACGCTCGGCCCGCTGACCACCGACATCGCGCCGGGCTACGACCACATCACCTCCGGCATCGGCGCGGCGATGATCGGCTGGTTCGGCTGCGCCATGCTCTGCTACGTCACGCCGAAGGAGCATCTCGGGCTCCCCAACCGCGACGACGTGAAGACCGGCGTCATCACCTACAAGATCGCCGCGCACGCCGCCGACCTCGCCAAGGGCCACCCCGCCGCGCAGCTGCGCGACGACGCCCTCTCCCGCGCCCGGTTCGACTTCCGCTGGGAGGACCAGTTCAACCTGTCGCTCGATCCGGACACGGCGCGCAGCTACCACGACGAGACCCTGCCGAAGGACGCCCACAAGGTCGCGCATTTCTGCTCGATGTGCGGCCCGAAATTCTGCTCGATGAAGATCACGCAGGATCTGCGCGCCGACGTGCTCGCCATGGAGGAGGCCGGACTGGTGCTGGGCCAGGCCAAGCCGCTCTCCGAGGCGGAGCGCGAGGCCGGCATGGCGGCGAAGTCCCAGGAGTTCCTGGCGGAGGGCGGCAAGCTCTACGTCGACGCGGCGGAGTGAGCCCGCGGGGCGGCCGGTCCGAGGCCGGCCGCCCCACCGTCATGGCCCGGACGATTCGATCGAATTGTCGGGAAAACCCTCATTCCCTGTCGACCGCGTTTCGCATCGGCGGGGGAGAACAAGACTCTCTTCAGACTTCTCTCATAGCCCGCGCGTTGTTCTGAGGCTCAAGCTTCGTGCCTGAACCGAAAGGACATCAGCCATGGACGCGATCCGTCCGCTGCCGCCGACGCCCCCCGTCGCGCCGGCCCCCGCCGTCACCCCGATCCGGCCGGCGGCCGGTTCGTCGAACGGCTCCGATTCCCGCGTGCTCGACCCGGCGGTCTCCATCGACGTCCGCCCGGAGGCCGGCGAGGCCAAGCCGACCGAGCCGGAGCGGCGCGCCTATATCCGCGACCGGGACAGCGAATCGCTCGTATTCCGCGTCACCGACCCGAAGACCGGCGACGTGGTGATGCAGATCCCCAACGAGGTCATCCTGCGGGCCCGCGCTTATGCCCGCGAGACCACCGCGGCCTTCAGCGGCGAGCGCCTCGTCAAGACGGCCTGATCTTTCCGAGCATCGCTCACGCCGAGAGCCGCAGCGGCGTCTCCTCCAGCGCCGTGTCCGCCTGCCGGTGCGGGGCGCCGTCCCGATCCTGGGCGACGAGCACCTGGGCGGCGCCGGTCTCGCGGGCCAGCCGGTAGAGAGTGACGAGGGCGGGATCGTCCGGGGCCTCGTTGGAGGCGATGACGATCGAGTCGGCGCAGGGGCCGCAGGCTTCGAGGAGTTCGTGGCCCTCCGCGCCCGTGGCATCGAGGCGGCACAGCACCCAATCGTAGCTCTGCGCCATGGCGTTCAGCGCGATCGCGAGCGCCTGCGGCTCCTCCAGCAGCACCGCGCGCTCGGTGAGGCCGCGCCGCACCGTGTGGAGGCGCGAGCCGCGCACCGGCTGGATCACGTCGAGGAAGGCGGCCTCGCCCGCCACGAGATCGGTCAGGCCGGGGCCGGCAAGGCCGCCCGCGGCGCCGTTGACGTCGACGAGGAGGGTACGGGCGCGCGGGCTGAGCGCACGGGCGAGATCGGCGGTGAGGCCCGGCCGGTCCCGGTCGAGCTCGGTCTCGACCACGAGGATGCAGGTGCCCTCCCCGGCCTTGGCCGTGGCGAGCCGCTCGATCAGACGGTCGAGCTCGATCGAGCCGGCCGGCCGCGCCCCGGCGAGCGGGGCGACCGGGCCGACGCCCGGAGCGCCGCCGAAGAACGGATGTTGGACGGTGGCGGTCGCCCGCAGGGAATTGGCGAAGGCGAGGGCCGGGGCGAAGCGCTCCGCGGCGGAGGCCGGCATCGGCGCGGCCTCGGGATGGTGGCGGCGCGGCCCCTGCGGCTCGGGGAAGTGGTCGGGCGGCAGCCGATCGTCGGACGCCTCCGCCTCGAACCGGGCGGGCCGGGGCGCGGGCGGGTTCTTGAGCAGGTGGCGGCCGATGACGGCAGCGGAGGAGAGGAGGAAGGCCAGCAGCGTCGCGAAGGCGACGATCGGTACCTTCTTGGGGAAGGAGGGCAGTTCCGGTGTCACCGCGCGGGAGACGACACGGGCATCGGCCGGGGTCGCGCTCTCGGCATCGCGCGCGGCGGCCTCGCGGTAGCGCGACAGGTAGGATTCGAGCTGCTCGCGCTGCGACTTCGCCTCTCGCTCCAGCGCGCGGAGCTGCACCTCGCTGGTGTTGCCCTTGGCGACCACGTCCTGCTGGCCGTCGACCGCCGCCTGCAGGCTCTCGACCCGGGCGCCGGCGATCTTGGCGTCGTTCTCCAGCGTGCGCACGACGCGCTCGGCGGCGGCCTTGATCTGGGACTCCAGGTCCTGGACCTGGGCGGTCAGTTCCTTGATGCGGGGATGCGCCGGCAGCAGCGTGCGCGATTCCAGCGCGAGTTGCGCCCGCAGCGTCATGCGGCTCTCGACGGTGCGCCGGATCAGCTCGTTGTTGGCCACATCCGGGATCTCGAAGGCGCGCCCGTCCTTGATCATGTCCTTGAGGAGCTTCGCGCGCGCCGTCAGGTCCGCCTTGATGGTGCGGGCCTGTGTGAGCTGGCTCGACAGCTCGGAAAGCTGCTGCGACGAGAGCGGCTGGCTCATGGTCGAGCCGGTGCCGATCAGGCCGTTCTTCGAGCGGAACGCCTCGACCTTGGCCTCGGCTTCCGCCACCCGCGCCCGCAGGGCGTCGATGTTGTTGCCGAGCCAAGTCGAGGCGTAGCGCGCCGTGTCGACCGAGGCCGCGGCCAGCGAGGCGAGGTAGAGGTCGGCGACCGCGTTGGCGCCGCGGGCGGCGAGTTCGGGGTCGCGCGACTTGAACTCGATGGCGAGGATGCGCGACTTGCCGACCGGATAGACCAGCAGGCGCTCCAGGTAGCTGTCGAGCACCCGATCCTCGGGCGAGCGCTCCAGCGGCGAGGGGGCGAGCCCGAGCACCATCAGGACGTTCTGGATCGGGGAGGCGCCCGCGGCTTGCGGATCGAATTCGGGATTGCCGACGAGCTTCAGGCTGCGGATCGCCTGCCGGGCGAGGTCGCGCGACATCGCCACCTGCACCTGGCTCGCCACCGCCTGCTCGTCGATGGGCTGGACCTGCTCTCCGCGCTCGGCCGCGGTGCGGGCAAACGCCGGGTCGCGGCTCTCCAGAAGCACCTTGGCCTCGCCGGTGTAGCGCGGCGCGACGACCTGGACGAAAACGCCCGCGCCGAGGGCGACCGCGAGCGTCGGCACCGCGATCCAGGCCCAGGAGCGGCCGAGGACGGAGAACATCTGCGTCACCGACACGCCGTCCCCGCTCGCGCGGGACGACTCGGCGAAGGCGGCGGGTTCGGTCGGCGGCCTGAGGCGAGGCATGGGCAGTCTTCACGCAGAGCAGGACCGGGATCGAGGCAATCGACCCCTCTCGCCTCAATAGAACCTGTTAAGGTTTCCCGCAGGTTAAGGCGTTCCGCTCATCCGCCGTCTTCGATCGGCACGTCAGGGTTCATTAACCATGGCGGTTTAGACCAAGTCCGAGATTCACCATAACGGCGATGACGATGCATCGGCGCGCATTCCTCTTCGGCCTTCCGACCGTGCTGGCGCTCGGCGGCTGCCTACGTCCGGAGTTCCGGACGAGCGACCTCGACGCCACCGGCACCGGCTCGATCGGCAGCCGCTACACGCTCGCGGCGGGCGACAAGCTGCGGGTCATCGTGTTCGGCCAGGACAACCTGTCCAACATCTACGCCGTCGACGGCGCCGGGCGGATCGCCATGCCGCTGATCGGCGTCGTGCAGGTCGGCGGCCAGAGCACGGCCCAGGCCGCACGGACGATCGAGGCTAAGCTCTCGTCGGGCTACGTGCGTGAGCCGCACGTGACCGTCGAGGTCGACGCCTACCGGCCGTTCTACATCCTCGGCGAGGTCACGACCTCGGGCCAGTACCCCTACGTCAACGGCATGACGGTGGAATCCGCCGTCGCCATCGCGGCGGGCTTCGGGCCGCGCGCTGCCCGCGACTACGCCGTTCTGACCCGCGACGGGCCGGGCGGGCTCATCAACGGTATCGTGCCGATGTCCTATCCCGTGCGCCCCGGCGACACGATCGTGATCAAGGAACGGTTCTTCTGATCTCGGGCTCCCGGGCGAACCCGCATCGTTCACCGAAGCCTAACCCAATCGCACAAAACACGCCGGCAACCGCGTCGAACCGCGCGTGCGTCGGCATTGCGCCGGTTCCCTTAACCCGCCGCTGACCCCTCGCGCGCAATCGTCCTGGGCCTCGGGCACCCGTTCCGGATGCCCTCCCGCGGAGATTGCCCACCGTGGTCGCCACGCTCGCCCCCGGCCTCGCGCCGCCCCGCCCGCTTCCCGAGGCGCAAACCGTCGATCTCCCCGACCCCTGCCGGAGCGGCGAGAGCCTGCGCATCCTGCACGTGTTCCGGGCACCCGTGGGCGGCCTGTTCCGGCACGTCGTCGACCTCACCCGCATCCAGGCGGCGGCCGGGCACCGGGTCGGCATCGTCTGCGATTCCAACACCGGGGGCGAACGCGCCGAGAAGGCGCTCGCCGAGCTCGCGCCGCATCTGGCGCTGGGGGTGAAGCGCCTGCCGATGCGGCGCAACCCGCACCCGTCCGATGTCGCGGCGCTGATGGGCGTGCGCGAACGCGTGCGGGAGACCGGCGCTACGGTGCTGCACGGCCACGGCGCCAAGGGGGGCGTCTATGCCCGGCTGTGCCCGGTATCGGGCCCGATCCGCGCCTACACCCCTCACGGCGGCAGCTACAACTACCGTCCCGGCACGGCGCTCCACCGGCTCTACATGGGCATCGAGCGCGGGCTCGCCCGCACGACGGACGTGTTCCTGTTCGAGAGCGAGTTCGTGGCCGCGCGCCACCGCACCTATGCGGGTGGGCGCGAGCGGCTCGCGCGCATCGTCCATAACGGCATCGCCGAGTCGGAATTCGAGCCGGTCGGCACCGTCGCGGCCGCGTTCGACCTCGTCTATGTCGGCGAGCTGCGTGAGGCCAAGGGCCTGCCGATCCTGCTGCGGGCGCTCTCGCGCCTGCGCAAGGAGGGCCGGCCCCTGAGCCTGCTGATGGTCGGCTCGGGGCCCGACACCGAGAGCCTGACGGCGCTCGCCGGCGAACTCGGCGTGCGCGACGCCATCGCCTTCGAGCCGCCGCAGCCGATCCGGCCGGTGCTCGGCCGCGGCCGGGTGATGGTGGTGCCCTCGCTCGCCGAATCCCTGCCCTACGTCGTGCTGGAGGCGGCCGCCGCCTGCCAGCCCCTGGTCGCCACCAATGTCGGCGGCATCCCCGAGATCTTCGGTGCCTTCTCCGGCTGCCTCGTGCCGCCCCGCGACGTGGATGCGCTCGGCGGGGCCATCGCCCGCATCCTCGACGAGCCGGCGGAGACCCGCGACGGCCGGGCGAAGGCGCTGAGCGACTCCGTCCGCACCCGCTTCTCCATGAGCCGCATGGGGGCCGACGTGCTGTGCGGCTACGCCGCCGCCCTCTAGGCCCGCGCGATCGCCCGCGCCCGGCCCGTTCCCCGCGCTGCCGGCGCCTGACCCACCACGGGGACCAAGGCCCCCGATCGAGAAACCGCCGCGGGGCCGCCGGCCCTCCCCAAACGTCCACGGGAAGCCCGCCATGAGTGCCATCGACGTCCGTGACCTGCTGAAGGCGGCCGGGCAAGCCGGCGCCGCGACACCGGTGCCACCGCCGCTCGCCCTGAACGATCTCCCGGAGGAGCAGGCGGCCGCCTCGGCTCCGGCGAGCCCCTGGCTCTCGCCGGTGGTGCTGGCGGGCTGCGTGCGGCTCGCCGAGTTCGGCGGCCTCGTGCTGATCGGCTTCGCCCTGTACGCCACGCTGCTCCTGGGCAAGGTGCCGCTCGCCCCGCGCTACCCCGCGGCGATCCTGGCGGTGGCGGTCGCCGCGGTCGGCCTGTTCCAGGCCGCGGGCTGCTACCGGATCGGCGCCTTCCGCGCGCTGCCCAAGACCGCGCTCAAGCTCGTCACCGGCTGGTCGCTCGCCTTCCTGATGGTCGCCGCCGCCATGGTGCTCGCCAAGGTCGCCGACCATTATTCCCGGATCTGGCTGCTCGGCTACTTCGCCACCGGCCTCGCGGCGCTGATGCTGAGCCGCGCAGGCCTCGCCGCCTTCGTGCGGGTGCAGATGGCCCAGGGGCGGTTCGACCGCCGCACCGCCATCGTCGGCGGCGGCGCGGTCGCCGAGGCGCTGATCCACGCCCTCCACACGGCGGGCCCGGACAGCGGCATCCGCATCGTCGGCGTGTTCGACGACCGCACCGACGAGCGCGCCAGCGACACGGTGGCCGGCTATCCCAAGCTCGGCACCGTCAGCGACCTCGTGGCCTTCGCCCGCCGTACCCGGATCGACCTCGTGGTCTTCACCCTGCCGATCTCGGCGGAGGCGCGCATCCTGCAGATGCTGGCCAAGCTCTCGGTGCTGCCGGTCGACATCCGCCTCTCGGCCCACGCGACCAAGCTCAGGCTTCGCCCGCGCGCCTATTCCTATCTCGGCGACGTGCCGCTGCTCGACGTGTTCGACAAACCGCTGGCCGATTGGGACGTGATCACCAAGGGCCTGTTCGACCGCTGCGTCGGCCTCGGCCTGCTGCTGGCGCTCTCGCCGGTCATGCTCGGCGTGGCGCTCGCGGTGAAGCTCACCTCGCCGGGCCCGGTGCTGTTCCGGCAGAAGCGCTACGGCTTCAACAACGAGCTGATCGAGGTGTTCAAGTTCCGCTCGATGTATGTCGACCAGTGCGACGCGGGCGCCTCGCGGCTCGTCACCAAGACCGATGCCCGCGTGACGCCGGTCGGACGCTTCATCCGCAAGACCTCGCTCGACGAGCTGCCCCAGCTCCTCAACGTGATCCGCGGCGACCTCTCCCTCGTCGGCCCCCGGCCCCACGCCCTCCAGGCCAAGGCCGCCAACACCCTCTACGATCAGGTCGTGGACGGCTACTTCGCCCGCCACAAGGTCAAGCCCGGCATCACCGGCTGGGCCCAGATCAACGGCTGGCGCGGCGAGACCGACACCAGCGAGAAGATCCAGCGCCGTGTCGAGCACGACCTGCACTATATCGAGAACTGGTCGATCCTGCTGGACCTGAAGATCCTGATCACGACGCCGCTGGCGCTGTTCAAGACAGACAGCGCGTACTGACCGATCCATCGAACAAAGAAAGGCCCGGGACCTCGCGGTCCCGGGCCTTTCTCATGGGAGCGATGCGGTCCGGATCAGGGCAGCGCGCCCGCCGCCTCCTTCACCTTCGTCATCGTGTTCTGGCACTCGGTCTCCTTGCCGGCCTTGTCCTGCTCCTTGGCGGTGGCGAGCAGCTTGCGCGCCTCCTCGACGCCGGCCTTGGTCGGCTTGGTCGAGGGATCGGACGGCTTGCCTTCCGGCGGCTTCTCGAGAGCCATCGGCGAGTTCGAGCTGGTCGGGCCGCCGGGCGGCTCCTTGCCGGTCACCTTCTCGGCCCCGGCGCTGTTGAGCCGCCGCTCGACCGTGGAGATGTCGTCCTTGCAGGTGACGGCGAAGGCCGGCCCGGCCGCGACGAGAAGGGCGAGAGCGGCCGGCAGGCCGAGGGGGATGCGCATGGGTGGGCTGCTTCCTTGAGTGTCCGACAGGCCGGTGCCGAAGGCCCGGCCGGGTGGCGGAGAAGCCGCTGGGAGGCGCGGAGGTTTCAGCCCTGCGACGCTACGCCCCCGCACCGTCGCCCCGGCCGTCGCTGCGCGGGGACGTGACAGGCACGAAAAAGGGCGCGGACCGAACGGTCCGCGCCCCTCTTTCGAACGGGTGCCGACGTCAGCGCATCAGCGCGACGAGGGCCGAGCCGGCCGGGCCCGACAGCTCCTTGGCGTCGACGGTGCCGTCGTTGTCCGGGTCTGCGGCCTTGAACTGGCCGGCGACGGCAGCGAGCCACTCCTTCTTGTCGAGGGTGCCGTCGCTGTCCGGGTCGAACTGCTTGAGATCGGCGGCGGTCATGCGGCCCTGCAGCTCCTTGGCGTCGAGGGTGCCGTCCTTGTCCGGATCGAGCTTGTCGAAGGCGGCGGAGGCGGCGGCCTGGGCCTCCTTGAGATCGATCGTGCCGTCCTTGTCCGGATCGAACGCGGCGACGTCGACCTTGGTCATGGAGGGGGCGGCGAAGGCCGGCGCGGCGGCGCCGAGGGCCAGCGCGAGAAGGGCGGCATGGATGGGGCGGAACGCCATGAGGTCACGTCTCCTTGTGGGATGCCCGGCAGGGCCGGACGGGTCTGCAAAAGGGCTGGTCCGACCGGGCACGCATCGCGCGCGCACTTCGTCCGGGCCGGCATCCTTGCGTATCCTGCCCGGGATGATTTGGCAACCAATGCGGGCGTGATTTGCAGAAGAACGTGCGCGTTCCGACTCGGTTGCATCGCAACAGGAAATCCCGAAGGCCGAACTCGGCACGGCATCCGAAACGACGAAGCGCGGCGCCGGGGGCCTGGCGCCGCGCTTCTCGAGAGACGTCCATGGGTGGGGTCCGGGATCGCGGCGGCGGTCCCGGACGCGTCGGGCTCGTCTCAGCCCTTGCGGATCAGCGGCTCGACCGGCGGGGCGGGCGGCGGCGGGGCGAACAGGATGCGTAGGCCGCCGAAGGCCGCGATCGGGGCGCCGGGCGCGACGCTGCGGTTGATCGAGGCGTTCGGCACCGAGATGATCGGAACCTCGTCCACCGGCGAGAAGGTGCCGAAGGTCGCGTAGCGGCGGTTCAGCGCGTTCTCGACGTAGCCGTAGATCTCGATGTTCTCGGAGACGCGGTAGGCGGTGTTGAACCCGAACACCGCGTAGTCGCCGGTGGTCTTGTTCAGGTTGGACGGATCGCCGACCAGGAACTTGCCGGTGGCGAAGCGGCCGAGCGCGCCGATGCGCCATTCCGGCGTGACCTGATAGTTGAAGCCGAACTTGACCTGGTGCGGCGCGACGCCGGGCAGGCGGTTGCCCGGACGGACCTGAACGAGGCCGCCCTCGTCGCCGCCCTCACTGTTGAACGGATTGCCGGGCGCGGCGAGTTCAATCGGCGACTGGAAGGTCGCGTCGACATAGGCGTAGTCGATGAAGGCTGACCACGTCGGGGTGTTGTAGAACAGGCTCGCCTCGACGCCCTGCCGCTTGGTCGAGCCGACGTTGCGGAAATAGGCGCGGCCGATCGTGTCGGGTGCCGGCACGAACAGGATGTCGTCGTCGTTGCGGGTCGAGAAGAAGCCGGCCTTGTAGGAGAGGATGCCGCCGAACCACTGGTCGGGCTGCGGGATGCGGCCGCGGATGCCGGCCTCGACGGTGCGGGCCTTGACCTGCTTGAGCGGCGGATCGCCGACGAAGAAGTTGGTGAGCGAGCACGGCGCCGTCGGATCGGCGCAGGACAGCTCCGCCGGGGTCGGGGCGCGGTTGGCCTCGGAGTAGCCGCCGTAGACGTTCAGGTAGTCCGGGATGATCTTGTAGGCCGCACCGATGCCGGGATTGAAGCGCTGGTAATAGTGGTCGCCGTTGAGCGCGGTGCCGATCTGATCCTTGAGGACGATGTGGGCCATGTTGAACCGGCCCTGCAGCGTCACGGTCAGGCGGTCGGTGACGTCGGTGACGTTCGAGAAGTAGATGCCGCCGTAATCGTTCGAGGTGCGCACCGAGACCGGGGTGATGATGCCGTCGTCGCTGGAGACGACGGTGCCGGGGGGCGAGAAGCCGCGGTCGAAGGTCAGGCCGCCGATCGAGTTGTCCGCGTTGAAGCGGGTGCGGCCGCCGTCGTAGGAGCCGCCGAGCACGAAGCGGTTCGGCATGCCGAACAGCGTCTCGCGCACCGTGGTCTGGACGGTCGCGCCGAAATTGTCGGTGTTGGTGCGGGTCTGGTTGAGGAAGGCGTAGGGGCCGCCTTCGTCGAAGCGGTCGGCGAAGGCCGGGTTGACCGCGCCGAAGTTGAAGGTGCGGACGCTGCTGGCCAGCACGCGGTTGCCGGTGCGGTCGCGCAGGAAGAACTGCTCGTCGTCGGCGCCCTCCGAGCACAGGAAGCGGTCGTCGGCCTCGCAGTTCTCCACGTCCGCCGCGTCGCCGTTGGCGGTCTGCTGCTTGAACAGGCCGTAATAGGCATTGCCCTGCAGGCTGATGGTGGGCGTGATGTCGTAGGTGCCCGACAGCTGGAAGCGCAGGAAGTCGTTCTTGGTCTGGTCGGGATAGGTGAAGACGTCGTTGTACTTGGTCTGGAGCAGCTCCACCGGGGCGGTGCCGTTGCCGGTGAGGCTGTTGCTGGCGCCGATCACGTTGAAGTGGAACTCGCCCTTCTCGGCCAGCACGCCGAGGTCGGCGTAGATCTGGTTGAGGCGCGAGGGCGAGTGCTTGCGCCAGCCGTTCTCGCCGAGCACGTTGCCGGCGACGTAGAGGCCGATGTTGTCGATGCGCTGGCCGTGCTGGAACGCCACCGCGCCGCGGCCGAACGAGCCGCCGAGCAGGTTGATCTCGCTGCCCTGGTAGGTGAAGCCGTTCTTGAGCGACACGGCGAGGGAGCCGCCGAGCGCGTTGAGGCCGAAGGCCGGGTTGGAGCCCTCCAGCTCGATGCGGTCGACCGCGATGTCGGGGATCAGGTCCCACTGCACCGTGTCGCCGAACGAGGTGTTGAAGCGCGCCCCGTTGACGTAGACCGCCACGCCCTGCGGCGAGCCGCCGAGCGGCGAGGCCTCGAAGCCGCGATAGGTGATCGTCGGCTGGAAGGGGTTGCCCTGCGCGTTGTTGATGCTGATCGAGGCGACCCGCTCGTCGAGCGAGCGGACCACGCTCGGGAAGCCGACGCGGTTCACGTCGCTCGCGGTCAGCACGCTGGTGTTGTGCGGGA
Source organism: Methylorubrum rhodinum (assembly GCF_014199935.1). Lineage (GTDB taxonomy): Bacteria > Pseudomonadota > Alphaproteobacteria > Rhizobiales > Beijerinckiaceae > Methylobacterium > Methylobacterium rhodinum. The sequence continues at coordinate 47,938 of NZ_JACHOP010000021.1, read as the reverse complement.
CCTTGTTGCGGTCGATGCCGTCGAGCACCGTCAGTTCGCGCGTCACGCCCGAGGCGGTCGGCGCGGTGACGACCCGGCGCGGCGCCGCGACGGGTGTGTTCGAGACGACGCTGATCTCGTCCAGCGTCACGGCCTGCTGAGCCATCACCTGCCCCGGCAGCAGTGCCACCGATGCGATCAGGCTGCCGCGCAGCACTCGCAGTGTCATTCCCCGAGCCCTTTTGATTTGGCGTTTCTGGGCCCACCCGGCGGGCCTTGGCGCGACTGTCATCCGGGAAGCGTGGCCGCCACAATCGCGCCACCGCCTCTTTCAGGGCATTTATGATGAGACGCTCAAGCTTCGTCCGGGGGCGTGCCCTTGCGGCAACATATTTCTCACGCCCGGACAACCACTTACGGACAAAAAGGAAGACATGTCCGGGATCATTCGGCAATCCCTGCGAGCAGCTTCCGACCGGTGCGGCGCTCCCGCCGAATCGTGACCGACGGCCGGACCTCGACCGCTTCGGCTGGCGTCCCGGCCGCCCCGCGCCTACCTGTGCTCCCGCCTCCCGCCGCGAGACCTTGCGATGCCCGACACGCTCCTTCGCCTCGACACCCTCGAACCCCTGCGCGCCCGAGTCGCCGCGTGGCGGCGGGAGGGCGAGCGGATCGTGCTGGTGCCGACGATGGGGGCGCTGCATGCCGGCCATCTCGCCCTCGTGGCCCATGCGCGGGCGATCGGCCAGCGGGTGATCGCCAGCATCTTCGTCAACCCGACCCAGTTCGGCCCGACCGAGGATTTCTCGCGGTATCCGCGCGATACGGAGGGCGACCTCGCCCTCTTGGCGGGGGCCGGCGCCGACGCCGCGTGGCTGCCTACCGTCGAGATCATGTACCCAGCAGACTTCGCCACCCGGATCGAGCCCGGTCCGGCGGCGGAGGGCCTGTGCGGCCGCTTCCGGCCCGGCCATTTCTCGGGCGTGGCGACGGTGGTGGCGAAGCTCCTCAACCAGGTCGGGCCGGACGTGGCCCTGTTCGGCGAGAAGGATTTCCAGCAGCTTCAGGTGATCCGCTCGGTCGTGCGCGACCTCGACATCCCCGTCGCCATCGAGGGCGTGCCGACCTTGCGCGAGGCGGACGGCCTCGCCCTGTCCTCGCGCAACCGCTACCTCGCCCCGGCCGAGCGCGCGACCGCGCCGCGCCTGCACGCCGTGCTCGCGCGCATCGCCGAGGGGCTGGCGACCGGTGCCGAGGCGGGCCCGCTGGTGGCCGACGGCATCGCCGAACTGGAGGCGGCCGGCTTCGGCCCGGTGCAGTATCTGGAGGTGCGCGATGCCGAGACCCTCGCCCCCGTCGCGCGGGTTGCGCGCGAGGCGCGGGTGATCGCGGCGGCCTATCTCGGCGGGACGCGGCTGATCGACAACGTGGCGGCGCTGCCGGGCTGAGCCGGCCGAACGCAAGAAGCCCCCGCACCGGCCGGTGTGGGGGCTTCTTGCGTCGGTTCGAAGCGCGGAAGAGAATCAGTGCCAGCGGGCGGCGCCGCCGAAGCGGTTGGCGCTGCGCAGGATGTGGCTGAAGCAGGTCAGCGAGGCGTCGGCCGCCCGCTGGAACTCGCTCACCTGAAGGCGGATCGCCTCCGCGGGCGATTTGGCCTTGGTCAACGCCTGGAAATGCGCCACCGCCGCCTCGCCTTCGCCGCGGGCGAAGGCGAACAGGGTCGCGTTGATCTCGTTCAGCGGCTCGAAGGCCGGAACGAAGGCGAAGCGCGTGCCCGCCTCGCTGCCCGACCTCACGCCACCGCTCGACGCGGGGAACGTCGCGGCCATGGCGAGCGGCGCTGCGGCGAGGGCCATCGCGTTGTCCGCGACCTGCTCGACCGTCGCGGCGGGCTGCTCGGCAACTTGCTCGACGGCCTGGGCCTGCGCGGCCTCGACCGTCTCCGTCGCCTGCGCGACCGCGTCGGCGCTCTGCTCGGTCACGGCCTGCGCGGTCTCGACGACGGTCGCGGCGACCTCGCTTTGCACCGTCTCGTCCGGCACCGCCTCGACCGCGTCGGCCGCCTGCTCGGCGCCCTCGGTCACGCTCGCCGCGACGGCGGCCTGCACCGTCTCGGGCGAGGTCTCGGTCGGAATCTCCGGGATGGCGGCGGTGTCGGTGGCGACCGTCTCGGCCGCCGAATCCGCGGCATCGGTCGCCGCCTCCTGGGCCACTTCCTGGGCCCCCTCGATCTCTTCGGCGATCTCTTCGGCCGCAGCCGCCTCCGGCGCGGCGTCCACGGCGGAAGCCGGCCGGCCGGCGGCGGGCGAGACCGGCGAACGTCCTTTGCGGCGGCTCGACGACATGGACCCTACTCCTCGTTCAAGAATCGCCCCCACCGGCCACCCCGGATTCGTCGTCCGGGGCGCCGTGGGAGAGCGTAGCATCGGAGCATGACACCTTAGGGACCGATCCCCCAGGCGCATGCCCTCACATCCCGGCGGGGCCGGGACGCCGAATCCTCAGCGGGCGGCGCTCTGAGCGAGGGCACCGTACTCCTTGACCTGGGCCTGGAGGGCGGCGAACTGGGTCTTCACGAACTCCGACTGGATCTCGAAGGCCTCGCGGACGTCCTTCGCGCGCACGACGCGATGGGCATAGTCGAAGGTGGTGTCGGCATTGGTCTTGGCGTGGTCGAGGCCCTTCAGCACGGCGGCGTGCAGGGTCGACTGGACCGTGGTGGCCGAGCTGCGGAGCTGCTCCGAGGTCTTCACGGCGCCGTTGAGCATCGTGCCGAAGGCGTTGCGGGCCTGATCGACGCTCTTGTCGGCGAAGTCGCGGAACTCGGTGGGGATCTCGAAATTCGGGGTGCTCATGTCGCTCTCCTGTCTCTGGGGACCGGGAGACTGGCGCACCGCTCGGGACGGGCGCCGCCGTTCGGATGACCGGCCCACATCCCATATGTTGCACTGCAACATAGAAGTCAAGAGAGTATCCGAGTCGACAGAGGCCGCCGCGGCGCAACGGCTATGCTGTTGATTCCAATATCGAACGCAGCGGACCGCGCCTTCGCGCGCCGCGCCCTGCCGGCTGTGCGGGGGCACATTAATGACGAATTCGCCTCCGGCCAACCGCCCGACCCCGATGAAAACGATCCCGTCACCGCATCGCAGCGACGACGCCGTCCCGCTCGGGCCCGCCCTCGCTGCCGCAGTGCCGTATACCGTATTCGTCCGCCAGCCGGCGATAAAGCCCGAGCAGCGCCTCGGCATGGGCGGCCAGGGTCGGCGGCGCCTGACAATAGGCGGCGTGCGCCGCCCGGCCGAGCCGAGCCACGAGGGCGTCGTCCTTCAGAGCCCCGAACGCCTCGGCCAGCGGCCCGGCCTCCGGCTCGACGACGAGCCCGGTCTCGCCGTGCCGGACCTTCTCGGCCGCGCCCGAGCGGGTCGAGGCGATCGCCGGAATCCCCTGCGCCAGGGCCTCGTAGATCGTGAGCGGCCCGGTCTCGTACCAGCGCGAGGGCGCGCAGACCGCCCGCGCCCGCGCCCTGAGGAGCGCGGCGACCTCGGACGGAGCACGCCAGCCGATCACCTCGGCGCCCTGCGCGCGCAGGGAATCCTCCAGCGGCCCGGCTCCGACGAACAGGGCCGGCAGGCCGGCGCGGCGGGCCGCCTCGGCCACGAGGTCGGCGCCCTTCTCCGCGGTGAGCCGCCCGACATAGGCGACCGCCTCGCCGCGGGCAGGCTCGGCCGGCGCCTCGGGCGCGACCCGCACGGGATTGTCGATGCGGTGATGGCGCACCGGCCGGCCTTCGAGCAGTGCACCCATCCGGGCGAGGCTCGCGTCGCAGACATGGATCACGTCGAGCGGCGCGCGGCCCGTCGCGACCCGGAGCGCCGCGGCGCGGCCGACCCGCACCGCCTTGTGCAGCCGGCTCTTGGGATCGCACGGGGCGGCAAGGCAGGCCGGCGACATCGGGCGTAACGAGCAGGGCTCGGCCCGGTCGAAGCGGTAATAGACGCCGTTGGGGCAGGCCAGGAAGTAGTCGTGCAGCGTCAGCACCAGCGGCGCGGGCCGCGCGAGCAGCACCGGCAGCACGGCGGGCGAGAAGGCGCGGCTCCACTGGTGGAGATGCAGGCAATCGACCGCCGCGGGCAGCGCATCGAGGGCGGCGGAGAGGCGGCGGGCCGCCTCTGCGTTCCAAACGCCCGTCACCGCGCCGCGCCAGGCCGGCAGCGACCAGACGTCGGGCAAGCTCAGGGCCACGCGGTGCAGCCGCGGATGATCGAGCAGCGGATCGACCGGCCCGTCCACCGCCTGGACATAGGTGACGCGTGCGCCGGCTTCCGCGAGGCCGCGGGCGGATTCGACCGCCACCTTCTCGGCGCCCCCGCTTGCCGTTGCGAACTCGGCCAGGATCACGACGTGCATGGGCGCGCTCCTCGCCGGCCACGAGCCGCGACGATAACGCAGATGTGCCTGCGGTTCGGTAAACGGACCGCGTGCCCGGCCGACGAAACACCACGGGGGGCCATCGCGTTGGTCCGACATCCCCGCCGCCGGACGCGCGGCGCTTCGAGATAAGGACGAGAACCCGCATGACCGATCAGACCCCGAAGAAGGACGATCCCAAGGCCTCGGGCTTCCGCCAGGACGGCAAGGGCGACAAGGCGAACCCGGAGAACCGTCAGGAGAAGGCCAACGAGCGGCTGGACGAAGCGCTGGAGGAGACCTTCCCGTCGAGCGATCCGGTCTCGGTGAAGATCACCAAGTAGGCGCTGGGTCGGCGCGGGCGCTGGCCGGGACATGCGGCCCGCGCTGCCGGGCCGCTCCGTCCCGCCCGCCCAAGATTTGCATCGACACGCGAAGCTGTGGTCTCCTCGCCCGGCACACCGCCGCCATCCGGCCGAGCGGTGACCGAAGCGTCCGGGGCCGTCCGTGACACGCGCCGAGCCCCGTCCGCGAAGCGACGGAGGCACGCGCTTGAACACCATCCCGAAGCTCGCCCTGCTCCTTCCGATGCTGGCCGCGACGCCGGTTCTGGCGCAGGGGACCGAGGCACAGCGGGCGGCCTGCGGACCGGACGCGTTCCGGCTCTGCGCCTCCTCGATACCCGATCCCGGTCGCACCGCGGCCTGCCTGAGGCGGGAGCGCGAGCGCCTGAGCGGTGGCTGCCGGGCGATGTTCGACGAGGCCGATGCCGCCGCGCGCACCGCGGCCACCAAACCGCGCGAGACCGCGCCCCCGGCCCGCGCCGAGCGGGCCCGCCGGGTCGCCGCCGCCGAACCGCGGCTCCCGCGTCAGGCGGAAGCGGCCGCGACGCCGCGGGAACGCCCGATGCGCGCAGAGCGTCGCGCCCCGGCGCGGGTCGCCGGGCTCGACCGGCCGGCGCGGGCGACGCCGCGGGTCGGCGGGGGCGTCATCGGGGTCGGCGGCGGCTTCGCCGGTCTGGAGGCGCAGGCCCACGGCTGGCACCGCACCCTGGCGGGCTATGCCGGCTCGATCGAGCGCCGGTTCGCCCGGCTCGGCAGCGTGGAGGCGGGGCGGCTCGATCTCGGCCGTCTGCCCGGCCTCTGAGGCCTGACGGCCGTCACGAAAAAAGCCCCGCCCGGCACGCGCCGGACGGGGCTTTCCTTTGGGATCGGGACGTGAGGCTTACTGCTCCAGCAGGCGGCGGGCGATGACCTGGGCCTGGATCTCGGCCGCGCCCTCGAAGATCGAGAGGATGCGTGCGTCGCACAGCACGCGGCTGATCTGGTACTCCAAGGCGAAGCCGTTGCCGCCGTGGATCTGCAGCGCGTTGTCGGCGGCCGCCCAGGCGACGCGGGCGCCCAAGAGCTTCGCCATGCCGGCCTCGAGGTCGCAGCGCTTGCCTTCGTCCTTCTCGCGGGCCGAGAAGTAGGTGAGCTGGCGGGCGATGTTGATCTCGACCGCCATCATGGCGAGCTTGTCGGCCACCCGCGGGAATTCGACCAGCGCCTTGCCGAACTGCACCCGCTCCTCAGCGTAACGCAGGCCGATGTCGAGGGCCGACTGGGCGACGCCGATGGCGCGCGCCGCGGTCTGGATGCGGGCCGATTCGAAGGTCTGCATCAGCTGGGCGAAGCCCTTGCCCTCGACCTCGCCGAGCAGGTTGGCGCCGGGCACCTCGAAATCTTCGAAGGAGAGCTCGTACTCCTTCATGCCGCGATAGCCGAGCACCTCGATCTCGCCGCCCGACAGGCCGTTCACCGGGAAGGGCTCTTCGTCCGTGCCGCGCGGCTTCTCGGCGATGAGCATGGAGAGGCCGCGATGGCCCTTCTCCTCAGGCTTCGTACGCACCAGCACGGTCATGATGTCGGCGCGGACGGGGTGCGTGATCCAAGTCTTGTTGCCCGAGATCTTCCACACGTCGCCGTCCTTGACGGCCTTGGTGCGCAAGCTGGCGAGGTCGGAGCCGGTGTTCGGCTCGGTGAAGACGGCGGTGGGCAGGATGTCGCCCGCGGCGATGCCCGGCAGGAAGCGCTGCTTCTGCTCCTCGGTGCCGCCGCACAGGATCAATTCGGCGGCGATCTCCGAGCGGGTGCCGAGCGAGCCGACGCCGATATAGGCGCGCGACAGCTCCTCAGAGACCACGCACATCGCGGCCTTGGGCATGCCCATGCCGCCGTATTCCTCCGGGATCGTCAGGCCGAAGACGCCGAGTTCGGCCATCTTGGCGACGATCTCCATCGGGATGTAGTCGTTCTTCAGGTGCCACTCGTGCGCCTGATCCACCACCTCGGCCTTGCCGAACCGGCGCATCTCGGAGCGGATCGCCTCCATGTCCTCGTCGAGGCCAGACGCGCCGATCGTGGCGGCACCCGAGCGGGTCGCCTCGCGGATCCTGGCCACGAGCGCGGCGCGGTTCTCGGCGGTGTTGCCCTCGGCCGCGATCGTGTCGATGGCGGCGGTGCGGAAGCCCGCGAGTTCCGAGGCCGTGAAACCGAGCGAGGTCGTCGGGCGCACCATCTCGCCCTGGCTCATCGGGATGCCGAAGAACATCTGGTCGAGATACTCGCCCATGCCGATCTTCACGAGCAGCGCCTCGGTCTCGCCGAAGCCGCCCTCGCCCTGAAGGCGCCCGGCATAATCGGCGAGTTCGCGCACGGCCTCGCCGTAGGTGGTGAGCCACGCGAGGCCGTGGGCGGCGTGCTGCTCGCGCTCCAGCTTGCCGGCGTCGAGCTTGCCTTCCGCGCCGGCGACCCGCGCCTTCACGCGCTTGGTGGCCTCGGCGACCAGCGCCTTGGCGCCCTCGGCAGCCTGCTTGGCGAGGGCGACGAAATCCTGCGGGTCGTTGGCGGGCTGGATGGCGGGGGAAGCGGCCATGTCTCACTCTCGATGCGATGAAAGGGTTAGGTTCATTATAGGCCGGATCGGCGGCGCAGTAGTCGATTTTCTTTGCCGCAGCCTATACCTTTGGATGAATCCGAACTGCATTCATCATACACCTCAGCGACTTCGGCTCGCCACCGCGACACCCGCGGCGGCCACCGCCATGCCGGCGATCTGCACCGGCGTCAGGGTCTCGCCGAACATGACATAGGCGATTCCGGCCGAGACCGGCGGCACGAGGAAGAACAGCGAGGCGACGCCCGCCACCGCGCCGCGCCGGATCAACGCCATCAGCAGCAGGATGCCGGCGACCGAGTTGACGAGCACGGACCATGCCATGCCGAGGCTCAGCGGCAGGGTGATCTCCGGCCACGGCTCTCCCGCGAGAAGCGCCAGCGGCACCGCGAAGGCCGCCCCACCGACGAACTGGATCGCGGCGTTGGTGACGAGATCGGCCTGCGCCGCCTTGCGCTTCTGCCACAGCGTGCCCACGGTCATGGCGAGCATGGCGGTCAGGCACACGGCGAGCGCCACGGGCGGGATGCCGGCGGGGTCGAGGCTGCCGACCTTCGGCGCCAGCACCAGCCCGGCCCCGAGGAAGCCGAGCCCGATGCCGGCCCAGCGCCGCGGGCCGACCCGCTCGCCGAGGAGCGGCTCGGAGGCGGCCGCCGTGAGCAGCGGCTGAAGGCTGCCGACGAGCGCGGCGATGCCCGAGGGCAGCCCGTGCCGGACCGACCAGAACACCCCGGCGACGTAGAGGCCCTGCATCAGCACGCCCGCCACCAGCGCATCGCGCCAGCCCCGCCCGTCCCGCGGCCAGCGGGCGCCGAGCGCCAGCGCGACCCCGGCGAGCACCAGGGCGACGAGGGAGAGGCGCGCCGCCACGAACACCAGCGGCTCCGACAGCGGCGCGACGTAGCGCGCGGCGGCGAAGCCCGTGGCCCAGATCAGGACGAAGCTGGCCGGGATCAGTCCGGTGAGGAACGGGGGCATGGCGGGCGCCACGCATCACAGGTGCGGGGGGAAGGCAACCGTCGGCCCGGCCGGGCTGGCATGCCCCGGTTTCGACGCGCCTTCGACCGTCGCCGTCGAACGCCGTGCCGCTCGGGTCATCGTCCTGTGTGGTTGCGCCCGCACGATTGACGCGCCCGACCCGAATGCCCGTATGGAGATGCAGAATCCCGTGCCGCCCACCGCAGACACAGCCCTCCCTTGAGCCGCACCAAGAAAACCCTCGACGTGGCGAGCCTCGCCGCGCAGCGCTTCGTCGCCCATGACGGCTGGGCGATCGCGAGCCACATCGCGCTGTCGATGCTGACCTCGCTGTTCCCGTTCCTGATTCTGCTGGCCGCGCTCGCCGGCCTGTTCGGCACCAAGTCGCTCGCCGACGAGGCCGGCACCCTGATCTTCGACGCGGTGCCCCGCGAGATCGCCAAGCCCATCGTCGGCGAGGTGCACCGCATCCTCACCGAGCAGCGCGGCGGCGTGCTGACGATCGGCGCCGTGCTCGCGCTCTACTTCTCGTCCTCGGGGGTCGAGTCGCTGCGGGTCGGGCTCAACCGGGCCTATGGGTTGCGCGAGATGCGGCCGTGGTGGCTGACGCGGCTCGAATCGATCGGCTACGTCGTCTGCGGCGCCTTCGCGATGCTGGCCTTCACGCTGCTCGTGGTGCTCGGGCCGCTGATCTGGCGGCAACTGGTGTTCGTGGCGCCCGGCCTGGAGCCGCTCGCGCTCACGGTGGCGATCGGGCGGATCGGCGTCACCGCGCTGCTGATCGCGCTGGTGCTCGTCATCGCCCACAAGTTCGTCGCCGCCGGGCGCCGCTCGCTCGTCGCGGTCCTGCCCGGCATCGCGGTGACGCTGGTGCTGTGGTTCCTCGCCGGCCTCGGCTTCGGATTCTATCTCGACCGGTTCTCGAACGCCTACGCCTCGACCTACGGAGGCCTGGCCACCGCGATGGTGTTCCTCGTGTTCCTCTACTGGCTCGCCGCGATGTTCCTGTTCGGCGGCGAGGTGAACGGCACCGTCATCGCGGCGCGGCGCCGGCGGCTCCAGGCGCGGATGCGGGCCCGTCAGGCGGAGGCCGCGGCGCGTCCTTGACGCTCCCGCCCGCCCGATCCGTCGTCAGGCCGAGACGGTGATGCGCTTGAGCATGACGCCGAGGTTGCGGGTGTCCCGCGACAGGCCGAGTTCCGCCGGGTTGAAGAGCTGCGCCGTCTCCAGCGTCAGGTCGACCGTGTCGGCGCGCGTCACGTCGGACGGGGCCAGGGGGACGTCGATGGTCTGGCTGCCCGCCTGGAGCGCGAGGCTCGCGACTTCCCGCCCGGCGAGGAGGACCTTCAGGTGCTGCGACTGGCCCGGAGGCAGGAAGGGGGACAGCTCGATCCGGCAGGTCCGCACGGCGGCGTGCCGGCCGACCGGGATGCCGAGGCTCGCCCGCTCGGCGCAGGACCACGTCCCGTGCGTCTCCGGCTTCGCCCAGCCCTCGCGCAGCGAGCTGGATCCGTTCCCACCCCGGACGAACTCGAGCATCTGGGGCGCCGCCGCGGGCGGGGCCTCTCCGGCCTCCTCCGCCTTGAAGACCTCGGCCGGATCGCCGAACTTGCAGGCGAGGGCGGGGCGGCCCGCGAAGATCACCGCGTCGCCGCGGGCGACGGGCATATCGGCCCGGTCGGTCATCACCGAGCGATAGGCGGAAGCGATCTCGCGGCGTGCGATGAAGCCCTTGTTGTTGCCGTAGGCGATCATCTCGTAGGCCGAGCCCTGCTCGCCGCGCAGCCAGTCCAGGGCGCCCTCGATGACGCCCGGCCAGCGCGGATTGAGCAGATCGTCGAGGATGATGACGCCGCACGGATGCAGCGCGCGCGCGGCGAGTTCCAGGTCGGCGACCGTGTAATCGACGGTGTGGGCGCCGTCGACGCTGAAGATCAGCACGCCGTCGCCGCCGACCGCCGCGCGGATGCGGTCCGCCGCGACGATCTTGCTGTCGCTCTGGACGATGGTGTGGTTCGCCGGATCGAGGCCGATCCTCTGCATGTTGTTCTTGAACGTCTGCAGGCTGCCCTTCCCCGAGCCGTCGGGGTTCAGGTGCTGATCCTCGAAGATGTCGATCGCGATGCCGCGCCAGCCGGACGCGCGGGCCGTGGCCAGGGCGCAGTAGAAGCGGCCGTGATGGACGCCGATCTCGGCGAAGCCGCCCTGGAAGCCCGCCCGGGTCTGGAGATCGGCGAACACGCCCACCACCGTCATGATCGGAGCCGACAGCCAGCCCTGGATCGAGGTGTGATGGCGCGAGAAGTAATCGCGGAAGGCCGCGGGAACCTTCGGCTTGTCATAGGTCGAAACGACCTCGTTCAAACGCGCGACATCACGACTGTCGATCATGGCTTCGGCTCCACGTCCGGGCGATGTCCGGGGCAATAGGTCGGCGCCGGCGCGTCCGGGAATCGGGCATTCCTTAGGACAAAATGTTCGATCGCGCGAATCCCCGGTCCGTCTCGTCCGAACGGATTTCGGAGGCCGGCGCGTCGCCCTTGCGCGCACGGGCCAGTTCCGCCAGCCGCTCGATGCGGAAGCCCCGGGGGGGCAGGTCGATCATGAAGCGCTCGGCGATCTCGCCGAGGACGAAATCCGGGCGCACCTCGCCGAGATAATGCCAGTCGATGCTCGTCGACCACAGGAAGTGCACCTCGCGGAAGGTGTCGGCCAGGAGCGCGGTCAGCGTCGCCACCGGGCTGTGGGCGGTGTGCTGGCAGAACGAATCGCCGAAGATCACGAGGCGGCGCGGGTCGGCCGCCGGATCGTCGTTGCGGAACACCGCGTGGGCGCCGAGATGGGCCTCGAACCCGCGTCCGCGCGCCTCCAGTTCGGCGAGCAGGGCGTTGGCGTGGATGCGCCGCGCCTGCGTCGCGAAGGCGGCGACCGGGGCGTGCTCGATGCGGATCGGATCGAACTTGCGTCCGAGATCGCCGGAGAACCGCACGGTTCCGCCGGTTCGCCGGGCTTCGCGATCGCTGCGCGGCGCCACGCCCATGCGGGACAGGATCGCCCGGCACGCGACCTCGCTGCCGTGGACCGTCCAGTGCGAATCGGTGCGCAGGTAGAGCGGCGGCCCGTCTTCCCGCGCCGCGCGGAAGGCGGCGTCGAGATCGACGAAGGCGCGCGCGCCCGCGGAGGCGGTGAGCCAGCGGGCCAGCCGCCGCACCGGCGCGCGGGCGGGATCGACGGCGAGGCCCGGCGCCTGATCGCCGTAGACTGTCAGCTTCTCGGGGGCGACGGCATGGACATAGGTCGCGCCGAGCCGGGCGCAGCGCCGGACCCGATCCGCGACGATCCGGCGCCAGCGCCAGAGCAGGGCGCGCGGGAGACCGGGCCGGCCATACTGCGCCAGCACCCGGTTGGTGCCGCCGGTGAGGAAGAGCCAGCCGTCGCGGCCCTCGTGCACGTCGGCGGACGGATCGGGGACCGGGGTCATCGACCCCGTCCGTGAGCAGGCGGCCCGCTTGTCATGCCCAGGATCTAGACCATCGCCCCGGAGATCGCATCCGGGGCGATGGTCCGGTTGTTCGAGACGGTCGCGCCGCATCGGCCGTTCGGAGCGCCGGCGGCCGCCCGTCAGACCGTCGCCCGAACGGGAGAGGCGCGATGGCCGCTCGCGCGGCGCCGCGCGGCCAAGTGGGCGAAGACGAGGGCGAAGGCGAGGGCCGCGCCGGCGATCACGTCCGGAAGGTAATGGCCGCCCGCGCCGATGGCGGCGACGACGATCGCGCCGTTGAGAAAGAGGGCGAGCGGGCCGATCACCGGCACCGGCATCAGCGCCCATCCGGTGAGCACGGCGAGGCTCGCGTGGAAGGACGGGAAGGTGACGAGGCCGCGGATCTCCGAGAGGGCGAGGGTGTGGAAGCTGCCGTCGCGCAGGGCCCGCAGGGCGTCGAGATGCCAGAGCGCCCCGATCGTCTCCATCTCGCCCGCGGGCCGGCTCTGCACGGCCGCCGCCGCGTAGGTGCCGGCCGCCGGGAGAACCGACGAGACGAGGATGCAGGCGGCGAGCGCCAGGGTGAACAGGCGGGCGAAGGCCCAGAGCCGCGCGGTGCGCCCGCAGGCGCTCAGGGCGATCACGACGAGGCCGATCTGCGGCCCGCTCGAATGGTAGGCCAGGGCGAGGCCCCGGGCGAGGTCGGGGTGCTCCGCCAGGAAGGCGAGATAGGCCGGTCCGTCGAAGCCGAGGATCGTCTCGATGCGCGCCAGGGCGTCGTCGGCGAGCGGCAGGGCCGGCAGGGCGGCCAGCACGTGCAGGACGGCGAGCGCCGTGGTGACGGCGATCAGGTAGGCGCTCGCCAGCGCCATCGCCCGCAGCTTCGGCTCGCGGATCGCGCTGCACAGCAGGGCCGCCGCGAGCAGAGCCGCGACGGCGCCGAACGCGGCGAGGAACCCAGCGGGCTCGACCCGCAGGCCCGCCCAGACGATCCCGAGCCCGTCCAGCGCAGCGACGGCGGCGGCGAGCGCCCAGAAGCGCCGGCCCGGCGCGGCGAGGCCGGCGGTGATGCCGGAGACGTCGCGGGCGAGGTGCGGGCGATCGGTCGCGCGGGCCGTTCCCGCCGCCGCCGACGGAAGCCCGCCGCCGGCCGCGCCATCCTGTTCAAGCAGCATCCGCCGTTCGCTCCTTACCGCCCCCCTGAGGGCGCATCCGGGAGGCAAACCCGCGCGATGTCCGGCAAGCTCCCTCGGAGCTTGGCATTTTCCGCGACCTCGACGGCGCTCGGGAAAAGCGGCGCGGTGCGCCGTCAGGGCGCGTCGGCCGCCGCCGAGCCGCCCGCGGCGAGCCGGTTGGTGTTGGCGGCGGTGCCGAGCGCGGCGACGCGGTCGCGGCCCTCGGCCTTGGCGGCGTAGAGGGCGAGGTCGGCGGCCTTGAGCAGATCCCGCGCCGCCACGCCGAAGCCGCGGGTCGGGCCGTGGGCCGCGGTGACGCCGACGCTCACGGCCAGCGTCGCGCCCCTCGGTAGACCGGGATGAGGCAGCGCCAACCGCGCCACCGCGCTCCGGACGGCCTCGCCGGCCTCGGCCGAACCGCCGAGATCGGCGCCGGGCAGGAAGGCGACGAACTCCTCGCCGCCGTAGCGCGCCGCGAGCCCGCCCCGCGCCTCGATCGCCGCGCCGAGCGCGCCCGCGACCGCGACGAGGGCCTCGTCGCCCGCCTGATGGCCGGCGGTGTCGTTGAAGCGCTTGAAATGGTCGATGTCGACGAGGAGGACGCCGAGCCATCCGTTCGCCTCGCCGGCCTCCTGCCACGTCCGCTCCAGGCGCTCGGAGAAATGGCGGCGGTTCGCCAGCGTCGTCAGCGAGTCGGTCTCGGACAGGATGGTCAGCCGCGCATTGGCGCGGGCCAGGGCCTCCGCCTGGAGCTTGTCGCGCAGGCCGAGGAGGAAGGTCGTCTTCGCCTCCCATTCCCGCGAGTAGCTCAGCTTGAGCGGCACCAGGATCAGGCCGGAGACGAGGAGCGGCAGCCCGGCATTCCCGGGCCCGGCGAGGCCGAAGGCCAGGATGAGGCCGGCATAGAGCGCCAGCGAGGCCGTGCAGTAGGCGATGGCATGCCGGAACGGCATGGGTGCGATCAGCCCGACCACCAGGGGCACGAGGGCGGCGAGCACGATGTAGGCGTCGCCGTGCGGCGCCGGGGCGAGGCGGGCGCTGTTGAGGACGACGGCGATGTCGACGAGCACTGTCGCCAGCGCCGCCCCGGTCATCCGCAGCACGGTCGGATGCCCGCGCAGCGACAGGATCGCGAGGAGGGCGACGGGGCAGAACACGCCCATGGTCAGGACGAGGGGAACGTGAAACGCCTCCGGGCCGAACACGTCGTGGTCCATCACCAGGGACAGGACGTTGAACAGCGCGAAGACCGCGAGCCAGGACTGAACGTAGAAGCCGCTGCGCCGGGACGTCTCGGCCCGGTACTGCGTTTCGAGCGCGGGCGGCAGCCCGAGACGGTGCCAGGGGCGCCGCAGTCCAGCTTCGATCGAGGCGTGCATGGAGGTGCCGGGCATGCGGCCGATCGGCCTATGCCGATCTAGTCCGGCATTTTCGCGCGGCCGTAAAGGGCCTTGGGGACTCGTCGGACCGGCCTCGACCGGTGGCGGGAATGCCTCGCGCGGCGGCCTCGGGCCTCGACGGCAGTTCCGCCGCCGCGGATCAGGACCTCTCGGCGACCGGATGGCCGGCGGCGCCGAACCCGCCGCGGGCCGCCGTCCGGTTGAGCACGCCGAAGCGCAGCACCGCCTCCTCCAGATAGTCGACCGCGCGCACGAGGCCCCGGCGCGCCCGCTCCCGCTCGGCCGTCTCCGCCTCCGCCGGCGTCTCGGCCAGCGTTACGGCCGCGATCAGCACGCGGTCGCGCTCGTCCTCGATGCGCCGGTCGCGCTCGACATGGCCGCGGATCTCGGCGTCGAAGCCCGCGATCACCCGCCACGGGAGATCGTCCTTCGCGACCGCGCCGGGAAAGGTCGCCGCCAGCCGCCGTGCCTCGGCGGCGGCTCCACGCATCTTGTCCGTCAAGCTCGCTGCCATCGCTCCCTCCCTTGCCGGGTCCGTACCCCGGCCGTTTCCCGGACCGTTCGCGGACCTGTCTCGATCTGCCGGGGGTCGGGACCGCCCGACCTGTTCGGGACGGTGCGCCGACCGGCAGGCCGGCCCGACATCAAGATTTCCGTCCTTCCCCATCCGCGCCTTATTGATTTCACACTTGCGCACAATTCAAACCGGGGTCGCCGCAACCAGAAGAATCGGCGGCCCAGCGACGAGTTTGGGGGCAAACATGATGGATTTTCAGGATCTTCCGGCCTGGGCGCGACGCCGGCTCGCCCGGCGTTTTCAGCGTGGCGGCAACGAGCGCATCGTGCGCTGGATGAGCGTCCCGGCCGGTCGCGGGGCCGCACCGGAGCGCGAGGAACCCGCTCTCGCCGAATCGCCGTCCGACAATGTTTTCGCCTTCGTGCCGCGGCCGGAAGCGGCGGCGTTCGATGAGCGCCCCCGCGCGGCGGCGGTGGGCTGAGACGTTCGGGAAGTCCGGCATCCGCGCCCGCCCGACGGTGTGGGGCATCGCCATCGAGCGGGCGCGGATGGCCGGAGCATGGCAACCGGCGAATTTCAGCTAGGGCGTTGCCCGGCACCGGACAGGGGCCGCGGAGCCGATTTCCGCGGCAGGTCCGAAAGCTCGGCGCCGATGGGTCGGTTCGCGCGTTCAGGCGCGATTCGCGAGGCGCCATGCCGGCGCGGGCGACCGGGCTGCGGGCGGCGTCGGGCTGCGGCGGGTCAATTCGCGGCGGGCGGCGCGGAGCACGGCGGCCCGCTGCACGAGTTGTTCCACGAGGACGCTCCCAGGTTCGATCCGCGCCAGGCCGCGCGCCGTCTCCTCCAGCGCCCGCGGATCGGTGCCCCAGTGGAGTTGCTCCTCGGCGAGATGGAGGCAGTCGAGAAACCGGTCGGCGTCGTCCGTCATCGTCGCTTCCCTGCACCGCCGTCGCCTCGCCAACAGGGCCGTCAGGGTCCCGTTCCGCCGGTCCCCGGTCACGAAATCGTGGAGCCCCGGCAGCGCGGGACGCCCGACGGCGCTCCGCCACGGCCGAGCCTCGGCCACAGAATGGGCATAAGCCGTGCGTAGGGACCGGGGCGGAGGGGCATGGTTCGGCCGGGCCGTTCCGGTCGAGGCCCGGACGGCGACGCCGGGCGATTGCTAGGATCATGCAATGCGAGGAACAGGATCGTTCGGGCGCGGCGCCGTCGTGGCCGCGGGACTCGCCGTGGCGGCAGCCGGCGGGACATCGACCGCGGCCAAAGCCGGCGAAAGCGTGAGCGGCAAGGCGCGGGTTCTGAACGGCGACACGCTCGTCGTCGGCGGGCGGGTGATCGGGCTCTACGGCGTGGCGGCGCCCGGCCTCAAGCAGACCTGCCTGGACGCGAAGGCACAATCCTATGCCTGCGGAACGACGGCGGCCAAGGCGCTCGCCGCCCATCTGCGCGACGCGACCGTGACCTGCCGCATCCGCGAGACCGACGGCTACGGCCGCGCCCTCTCGGTCTGCCTGCGGGACAAGGAAGACTTGAACGCGTGGATGGCCGAGAAGGGCCTCGCCATGGCCGACCGCCGCCGCGGCCACACGGCCTATGTCGGCGCCGAGACGCTGGCCTGGGGCAAGCGCCTCGGCCTGTGGGCAGGCTCGTTCGAGGATCCGACCAACCGTCCCCGCACCGCCTACAGCCGTGCCAACGCGGTGGCCGACGCCAACAAGGCCGAACCACGGTAGGCGCGTTTCGACGAAGGATGCCGGGTTCGTCGCAGAGGGACCGAGAGACGCCGAAGGGGCGCCCTCCGGCCGATTGCGGCTCCGGCTCTCCTTGCGCGAACTGCTCGTGACCGGAACTGCGGATATCGCGCGGCCCTCGCGGAGCGAAACCAGTCCTGGCCCGATCGATGCTTGGTCTTCGACCGTGATGATGGCATCTCGGCCACACCGGAACCGAATTCGCATCCGCGACCTGTCCTGCCGTCGATCGGCCACATCCGCCGCGTGAGCTGAGCCGATTCGACGCGACCGGACGGAAGCGAAGGGGCGCGAACCGCCCGGCGCATCGGACGAGGAGAGTCATTCCACGACGCGAGGATCGCCCATGTCGATCGAACAGGATCTCGGCTTCCGCTCCCGGCTGGTGCTGCACAAGCTCGGCCACGATCTCGGACGCAGCCTCGACGCCGACGGCGGGGCGCCTCTGCCCGAGAGCTGGCACGCCCTCATCGACGAGATCGGCGACCGCGCGGACGAGACCCTCACCCTGCACCTCCACCGCAACGACGATCCGGCGCTCGGCCGGGACAGCATCGTCTTCGACGGGGACTGACGCGCCGGCGCCCGCGCGGCTCCGGACGGCCGACGGCTTGCGGGCGGACCGGGGCGGTGCCACCTAGACTTTTCGCGCAGGGAGACGCCCGGACCACCGGGCGCATCGGCGGTGCCGTCTCATCCGGGCCGCTCCCGGCGGCGCAGGCCTCAGGGAGTGAAGACCACGATGCGTTGCCCGACCGTTTCCGCCGTCCTCCTGCTGTCCGGGCTGATCGGGGCCGGCGCCGCCCAGGCGCAGGGCGCAACCGATTCCCGGCTCACCTCGACGGGCCGCAGCGTGACCGCCACGGGCCAGACCAAGCCGCCCGCACCCGGCGCCCTGGCACCGGGGCAGCTCTCCGCCTCCTCGCAGGAGCAGATGCTGAAGGCGCAGCGCGCCGCCCGCGACCGCGACAAGGCCTGGGACGCCAAGATGAACCGGACGATGGGCTCGATCTGCAAGGGCTGCTGAGCGCTCCACCGCCCGGCCGGGACTCGCGCCGTGATCCGATTCGAAGCCGTCGCCAAACGCCATCCCGGCGCCGACCGTCCGGCGGTGGCCGATCTCGACCTCACCGTGGCGGCGGGCACGACCTGCGCCCTGATCGGTCCGTCGGGATGCGGCAAGTCGACGACGCTGCGGATGGTCAACCGCCTCGTCGCGCCCGATGCCGGGCGGGTGACGGTGGCGGGCCGCGACGTGGCGGATCTCGATCCGATCGTCCTGCGCCGGGGCATCGGCTACGTGCTGCAGGGCGTGGGCCTGTTTCCCCATAAAAACGTGGCCGAGAACGTGGCGACCGTGCCGGGCCTGCTCGGCTGGAAGCGGGGGAGGATCGTCGCGCGGGTCGATGAGATGCTCGATCTCGTCGGCCTCGATCCTGCCCGATACCGGAACCGCCGACCGGCCGAATTGTCCGGCGGGCAGCGCCAGCGCGTCGGCGTCGCCCGCGCGCTCGCCGCCGATCCCGCGATCCTGCTGATGGACGAGCCGTTCGGCGCCGTCGATCCGGTGACCCGCGACCGGCTGCAGGAGGAGATCGGCGCGATCCTGCGCCGCTTGCACAAGACCGTGATCCTCGTGACCCACGACATCGGCGAGGCGCTGCGGATGGGCGATACGGTCGCGCTGATGCGCGACGGCCATCTCGTCCAGGTCGGCACGCCGGAGCGCCTGCTCGCCGCCCCGGCCGACGATTTCGTCGAGACCTTTCTCGGCGGGATGCGGGCGCTGCGGCGGCTGGACCGGCTGCGGGTGCACGAGCGCGTGAGCGCGGAGTCCGCCTCCCCTCCCCTGCCGGCGATCGCGCCGGAGGCGAGCCTGCGGGAGGCGCTCGACCGGATGCTGGCGACCGGGGCGACGCGGCTTGCCGCGGGGTCCGGCACGCTCACCCTGGAGGCGGTGCGGGACGCGGCCCGCCTTCCCGATGGCAGCGCCTGAAATTCAGCCCTTGCGCTTCTTCGAGTCGCGGTTGGCCGCGGCGCGGATCAGGCCGGCCAGCCCCGCCTCGATCACCGCCTCCGCCGCGTCGGAGGGCGAGAACCAGCGCGCCTCGCGCTGACCCTGCTCGGGAAACTTCTTGAGCAGCTTGCGCACGTCGAGGGGGAAGACCGTGACCTGGCACAGGACCGCGTCGCGGTTCTTCAGCCGCTTCTCGTACAGGTAGAAGCCGATCGGCCGCTTGCCGACATGGCCGACGATGCCGGCCTCCTCGTAGGCCTCGCGGGCGGCCGCCTCGAACGGCTTACGGCCCTTCATCGGCCAGCCCTTGGGGATGATCCAGCGGCGGGTCTCGCGGGAGGTCACGAGCAGGATCTCGGTCCCGCCCTCGGGCGTCTGCCGCATCGGCAGGACGCCGACCTGGGGCCGCGCGTCGCGGCTACTCTCGATCGGGCCGGCCGTCATGATCGTGCAACGCCCAGAGGCCGGTGCGGTTCGCGCACCGGGCCGGCCCTCGTGTCCTTCCCCATGGGGAGGGGAGAAGCACCGAGGCGTTTGACGCCTTGATGACAGGCCGGCACGACATCGCCCCCGAGCACGTCCGCCGCATCGCAGCAAGCGGTGACGCGCTTCCCCTAACGGAATCGGAGGAAGGGGCTCAAGCGAAAATGATCCGGCAAAGCATTAGGACCACATTCGTCGCAGGGAGTGTCGGGCGGAGGGCCGGCCCGGGCGGATGGACCGGGGAATTTGTGCAACGATCGCCATGGCGCGCCGTCATCGCCAGGCGAAACCGAAGCGAGCAGGAGGGCCCCGTCCGGAAGGGGCGGCGCACGCCGCCGCAAAAGGCCGAGGCGTGTCTTCCGGCTCGGGGGGCGCCCCGGACGGTGCGCGCCTCGCCTCGCGATGACGCGGAAGCCCGTCAGCCGCCGGTGCTCAAATTCTCGATCAGCGCGTTGAGGTCGGCCCGCATCGCCTGAATCTCCGGCTCGGACATGTTGAGCTGGCACATCACCGACTGGCGCACCGCCACCGCCTGAGCCCGCAGGCCGCGGCCCTCGTCCGTGAGGGAGATCTCGACCTCGCGCTCGTCGGACTGGCGCCGGCTGCGGCTGAGGAAGCCGCTGCTCTCCAGGCGCTTGAGCACGGGCGTCAGCGTGCCGGAATCGAGCCGCAGGCGGCGACCGATCTCGGAGACGGTGATGCCGTCGCTCTCCCACAGCACCAGCAGCACGAGGTATTGCGGATAGGTCAGGCCCATCCGCTCCAGCATCGGCCGATACGACTTCGTCATCCGGTGGGCGGCAGCGTAGAGCGCGTAGCAGAGTTGGTTGTCGAGCAGCAGCGGGTCCTTCAGCACCCCTGAGGTCTCGTTGGGAGCATTCACGACGCACACCATGCCGTTCGCCAAAGCCTTTCGGCCGGCTGCGTGACCGGGGCGAATGCCTCCACGGCGACGGACCGGACCCCATCACGTCGAAAACACGATAACGGATGAAAGACCGGTGGGTACATGCACAATTGTCCCACTTCCGCTTTTCCCCGGACTTTCCGCCGGTTCGAGCCGTATCATCCGCCATCGACCGTCATTATGCAAAAAGGCGGCCTCTCGGCCGCCTTCTCGCGTCGCTCGATTGTCGAACCGGCCTCAGGCGGCGTCGACCTGGGCCGGGCCGGAATCCTTGCCGCGGGCATCGACGTCGCGGTCCACGAACTCGATCACGGCCATCGGGGCGTTGTCGCCGTAGCGGAAGCCGGCCTTCATGATGCGGCAGTAGCCGCCCGGACGCGACTGGTAGCGCGGGCCCAGCACCGTGAAGAGCTTCCTGACCATGTCGGCGTCGCGGATCTGCGCCATGGCGAGACGGCGGGCGTGGACGCTGTCGGTACGGCCCAGCGAGATCAGCTTCTCGACGACCGGACGCAGGTCCTTGGCCTTCGGCAGGGTGGTGACGATCTGCTCGTGCTTGATCAGCGCGGCGGACATGTTGGCGAACATCGCCTTGCGATGCTCGGCGGTGCGGTTGAAGCGGCGACCGCGGTAAGCGTGACGCATGTCTTTGGGCCTTTCCGTTTTGATCCGATCGCCGTGCCAAGGGCCGACCGGTGCCCCGAGGGGCTGTTCTCACAAGTTCCGCTTGACCCCGCGGCGGGATTCTTTGGGAGTGCCCGCCCCAGCTTCGCTGGGGCGGGAGGTCGCGCCGACCCAGCGGCTCAGCACAGGGTCGGATCGGCCAAACAAGCGGCGCCGTGCAGCGCCGCCAAGTCAAGCCAGGGGCGGCTTCGCCCCCTCAGTAGTGCTCTTCGAAGCGCTTGGCGAGATCCTCGATGTTCTCCGGCGGCCAGCCGGGAACGTCCATGCCGAGATGCAGGCCCATGCCGGCGAGCACTTCCTTGATCTCGTTGAGCGACTTGCGGCCGAAGTTCGGGGTGCGCAGCATCTCGCCCTCCGACTTCTGGATGAGGTCGCCGATATAGACGATGTTGTCGTTCTTCAGGCAGTTCGCCGAACGGACCGACAGCTCCAGCTCGTCGACCTTCTTGAGCAAAGCCGGGTTGAAGGGGAGCTGCGGCGCGAGCGGCGCGGCCTCTTCCTTGCGGGGCTCCTCGAAGTTCACGAAGACCTGGAGCTGATCCTGGATGATGCGCGCGGCGTAGGCGAGCGCATCCTCCGGCGAGATCGCGCCGTCGGTCTCGACCGTCATGGTCAGCTTGTCCTTGTCGAGATCCTGACCCTCGCGGGTGGTCTCGACGCGGTAGCTGACCTTGGTCACCGGAGAGTAGAGCGCATCGACCGGGATCAGGCCGATCGGCGCGTCCTCGGGGCGATTGCGCTCGGCCGGGACGTAGCCCTTGCCGGTGGCGACGGTGAATTCCATGCGGATCTCTGCGCCGTCATCCAGCGTGCAGATCACGAGGTCCGGGTTGAGCACCTGCACGTCGCCGGTCACGGCGATGTCGCCCGCGGTGACGAGGCCGGGGCCGGTCTTGCGGAGCGTCATGCGCTTCGGCGTATCGGTCTGCGAGCGCAGCGCGATCGTCTTGATGTTGAGGACGATGTCGGTCACGTCCTCGCGCACGCCGGGGATCGAGGAGAACTCGTGCAGCACGCCGTCGATCTGGACGGAGGTGACGGCGGCGCCCTGGAGCGAGGACAGCAGCACGCGGCGGAGCGAGTTGCCGAGCGTCGTGCCGAAGCCGCGCTCCAGCGGTTCGGCCACCACGGTGGCGACCCGCTTCGGATCGTCGCCGGCCGACACCTGGAGCTTGTTCGGCTTGATCAGCTCTTGCCAGTTCTTCTGAATGACCACGGTCCTACCTCTCACCAAACCCGCGCGGCCGGCGTCCCGGACGCGCTTCGGCCGGCCGGGCGCGCCGCTGGGGCGCCCGGCCGGTCCCTGAAACTTTTTTCAGCTTTCGCCGCCGACCCAGAGGACCGGAACGAAGCTGTATCCGCCGCCATCACGGGCGACGTGCCCGAGCGCCGGGAATTCGAGATGCGAGCCCGCGATCAGGCTCTTCTCGGTGGCGACCTCGTCGAGGACGCGCTTGCGGATCGCCCGCGCCTGCTCGCCATCGACATCGAAGGCGACGCCAGCCTCGGGCTGCTTGAACTGGATCGCCGGCATGTGCACCACGTCGGTCCACATGAAGAGCGACTTGTCCCCAGACACGATCCGCATGCCGCAATGGCCGGGGGTGTGGCCGGGCAGCGGAACGGCGGTGATGCCGGGCACCAGTTCTCCGCCCTCGTGCTTGCGCAGCCGCGAACCGTAGGGCGCGACCGCCTTGCGGGCGTTCTCGAAATACGGCTTGGCCTCGTCGGGGGCGCGGGAGAGCGCCTCGTCGGGGAGCCAGTGGGCGGCCTCGTCGGCGTGCACCACGAGCTCCGCGTTGCCGTAAGCCGCCGAACCGTCCTGCTTGATCAACCCGCCCGCGTGGTCAGGGTGGAGATGGGTCAGCAGCACCGTCTCGATCTCATCCGGGCTGACGCCCGCGAGCGCGAGGGCGGCGGGCACCCGGCCCATCGTCTCGGGCCCGAAATGGCCGTAGCCCGAATCGATCAGCACCGGCTTGCGGCCGGCGCCGGTGATCAGGAACGCGTTGAGCGTGACGACCGGCGCCTCGGGGCGGAAGCCCGCGCGCTGGAGCGCGCCGGCCTCCTCCTTCGGGATACCCGTGACGAGATCGAGCGAGCCCTGGAACCAGCCGTCGTTGAGCGCCGTGACCGTGAGGTCGCCGATGGTCCACCGCAGCACGCCGGGAAGGGGCTTGTTCGAACCGTCCGCCATGGGCTTCTCCGTTTCGCCGTGTCCCTGATCGATCAGACGCGGCGGCGCTTGCGCGGGCGGCAGCCGTTGTGCGGGATCGAAGTCACGTCGCGGATCGAAGTGACGGTGAAGCCCGCCGCCTGGAGCGCGCGCAGGGCCGACTCACGGCCCGAACCGGGGCCCGACACCTCGACCTCGAGGGTGCGCATGCCGTGCTCGGAGGCCTTGCGGGCGGCGTCCTCGGCGGCGACCTGGGCGGCGTACGGCGTCGACTTGCGCGAGCCCTTGAAGCCCATGGCGCCGGCGGACGACCACGAGATCGTGTTGCCCTGCGCGTCGGTGATGGTGATCATCGTGTTGTTGAACGAGGCGGCGACATGCGCCACGCCCGAGACGATGTTCTTGCGTTCGCGCCGGCGGACGCGGGTCGGTTCCTTGGCCATCTTGTTCTCTCTGGTCCTTCAATCACGCCCGTAACACCAGGCGCTCGGGATTTTTTTTGGCACTTGGGTGCGGCGGCCTTGCACGGCCGTGCCGATCAACCGTGCACGTCGAGGGTCACCCGGCGCGACGGGAAGAAGGCCGAGCGAAGCACGGCCTTCCAGTCACAAATCATTTCTTCTTGCCGGCGATCGGCTTCGCCTTGCCCTTGCGGGTGCGGGCGTTGGTGTGGGTGCGCTGGCCGCGGACCGGGAGCTGCTTGCGGTGACGCAGGCCGCGGTAGCAGCCGAGATCCATCAGGCGCTTGATGTTCATCGACACGTCGCGGCGCAGGTCGCCCTCGACCATGTAGTCGCGGTCGATGGTCTCGCGGATCTGGAGCACCTCGGCGTCGGTGAGCTGGTTCACGCGGCGCTCGGCCGGGATGCCGACCTTGCTCGTGATCTCCTCGGCCTTCTTCGGACCGATGCCGTGGATGTACTGAAGCGCGATGACGACGCGCTTGGCGGTCGGGATGTTGACGCCTGCGATACGGGCCAAGAGAACTTCTCCATGTGGCGGGACGGCGCCCGCCTTCGGCTGATGACGGCGCGCGTCCGGTGGAGGCCGGCCCCTGCGCACCCGCCCGAAACGACAAATCGGCCCGCCAGCGACCTCATCGAGGCGCTTTCGGACCACATCCCGTTTGGACGAAGGGGGCCCGCCTAGCGCAGGCAAACCCCCTTGTCAACGATATCGATACGATTGTGTCGAGCGGCCGACCGTTTGTCGTCGCCCCTGCAAACCCACCCCCGTCATTCCGGGGCTCGCCCAAGGCGAGAACCCGGAATCCAAGACTGGCCTCGACGCTTCGCTTGGCCATGCATCACGGGTGGATTCCGGGTTCCGCTTCGCGGCCCCGGAATGACGGGGAGAAGGCTGGACTTACGAAACCGCCTTCTCGCGGAACCCGTCGAGCAGCGTCACGACCTCGCCGGTCACGGTGTCGATCGGCTGCATGCCGTCGATCTTCCGTAAGAGGCCGGTGCCGGCATAGTAGTCGGACAGGGGCGCGGTCTGCCGCTTGTAGGCGTCGAGGCGGGTCTTGAAGACCTCGGGCGTGTCGTCCTTGCGCACCGGCTGGCCGCGGGCCGCGGTCTCCTCGGCGCGCTTGGCGATCCGGCCGACCAGCGCGTTCTCGTCCACGACGAACTCGACCACGGCGTCGAGCGCGATGCCCTTCTCGGCGAGCATCTTATCCAGCGCCTTGGCCTGCTCCACGGTACGCGGAAAACCGTCGAGGATGAAGCCGGGCTTGGCGTCGGCCTCCTCGACGCGGTCGGCGACGATGCCGACCACGACCGCGTCCGGCACGAGGCCGCCGCTCTCCATGATCGACTTGGCTTCCAGGCCGACCGGCGTGCCGGCCGTGACCGCGGCGCGCAGCATGTCACCCGTCGAGAGCTGCGGAATGCCGTAGCGCTCCACGATACGCTCGGACTGGGTGCCTTTTCCCGCTCCCGGCGGTCCGAGCAGGATGATCCGCATGGCGTTTCCTCGTCATCAGGGCCCGGAGCCGGGCTTGTTCTTCACTGCGGGCGCCCCCTTTGCACGGGCGCCCCTGTCGCAACGACGTTGATGCGAGAATTCGCCCGGCCCGTCCACCGAACCTTTGGCGAAGAGATGACGATTCAGCGACGCCGTGGCGCGCCGGCGGAGGCGCCGCGCAGCTTCGCCTTCTTCACGATGCCCTCGTACTGGTGCGCCATCAGGTGCCCGTGGATCTGCGCCACCGTGTCCATGGTGACCGAGACGACGATGAGCAGCGAGGTGCCGCCGAAGCCGAGCGCCGCCGAGGTGTAGGAAGCGACGATCTCCGGCACGAGGCAGACGAAGGTGAGGTAGGCCGCGCCGATCACGGTGATGCGGGTCAGCACCTTGTCGATGAAGGCGGCGGTGCGCTCGCCGGGGCGGATGCCGGGGATGAAGCCGCCCTGCTTCTTCAGGTTGTCGGCGGTCTCCTGCGGGTTGAAGACGACGGCCGTGTAGAAGAACGTGAAGAAGATGATCATGCCGGCATAGGCCAGCATGTAGAGCGGCCGGCCATGGCCGAGATAGGTCGTGAGCGTCCCGAGGATGCCGGTCGAGCCCTGGTTCGCCGAGAAGCTCGCGATCGTGGTCGGCAGCAGCAGCAGCGAGGAGGCGAAGATCGGCGGGATGACGCCCGAGGTGTTGAGCTTGAGCGGCAGGAAAGAGGACTGGCCCTCGTACATGCGGTTGCCGACCTGACGCTTGGGATAGTTGATCAGCAGACGGCGCTGCGCCCGCTCCATGAAGACGATGAAGTAGACGAGCGCCACCGCGGCGAGGCCGGCGCCGAGCAGGATCGCGGGCGAGAGCGCGCCGGTGCGGGTCAGTTCGAGCGCGCCGAAGATCGAGGCCGGCAGATGGGCGACGATGCCGGCGAAGATGATCAGCGAGGAGCCGTTGCCGATGCCGCGCGCCGTGATCTGCTCGCCGATCCACATCAGGAACAGCGTGCCGCCGGTCAGCGTGACGACGGTGGAGAGGATGAAGAACGGGCCCGGATTGATGACCGCGTTCGAGCCCTGCAGGCCGAAGGCGATGCCCCAGGACTGGACCAGCGCCAGCACCACGGTGAGGTAGCGGGTGTACTGGTTGATGACCTTGCGGCCGGACTCGCCCTCCTTCTTCAGCGCCTCCAGGCTCGGCACCACCGAGGTCAGGAGCTGAACGATGATCGAGGCCGAGATGTAGGGCATGATGTTGAGCGCGAAGACCGCCATGCGCTCGACCGCGCCGCCCGAGAACATGTTGAACAGGCCGAGCACGCCGCCGGCCTGGTTCTGGAAGTTCCGGGCGAACTGCTCGGGATCGATGCCGGGGATCGGGATGTAGGTGCCGAGCCGGAACACGATGAGCGCGCCCAGGGTGAACCAGATGCGCTTCTTGAGCTCGTCGGCCTTGGCGATGGCGCCGAAGTTCAGGTTGGCGGCGAGCTGCTCGGCGGCTGAGGCCATGTCATCGATCCCGGAAAATGCCGTCGGGAGACGTCTTGGACGGTCCCTGAAAGCGGAAGCGGCGGCCGCGTGCGAGCACGGGCCGCCGCTTCGGCGTTGGATTTAAGGGTCGGCTCAGGCCGACGCAACCGCGTCCTTCGGCGTGCCGCGATGGGCCGCGCCCGCCGCGTAGGCCGTGGTGACGGAGCCGCCGGCCTTCTCGACGGCCTCGACGGCCGACTTGGAGGCGCGGGTGACCTCGAAGCTGAGCTTCGCCGTCAGCTCGCCGACGCCGAGCAGCTTCACGCCGTCGCGGGCGCGGGAAATGATCCCGGCCTTGACCAGCGCATCGACCGTCACGGTGGCGTTGGCGTCGAGCTTGCCCGCATCCACCGCCTGCTGGACGCGACCGAGGTTCACCTCGTTCAGGTCGTGGGCGTGGATGTTGTTGAAGCCGCGCTTCGGCAGGCGACGGTGGAGCGGCATCTGGCCGCCCTCGAAGCCCTTGATGGACACGCCGGTGCGGGCCTTCTGACCCTTCACGCCGCGTCCCGCGGTCTTGCCCTTGCCGGAGCCGATGCCCCGGCCGACGCGCATGCGGGCTTTGGTGGCGCCCTCATTGTCGCGGATTTCGTTGAGCTTCATGATTGAGCCCTCCTCACGCCGCGGCGTCGTCGAGGACGCGCACGAGATGCGCGACCTTGCGGATCATGCCGCGCACCGAGGGAGTGTCCTCCAGCTCGGAAACGCGGTGCAGCTTGTTTAGCTTCAGGCCGACCAGCGTCGCACGCTGGGAGGCCTCGCGGCGGATCGGCGAACCGATCTGCTCGACGCGGACAGTCTTGGTAGCCATGCTGCCCTCCCCTTACGCCACGGCGGCTTCGGAGGTGTCGGCCGGATCCGCGTCGCGACGGCGCGACTGGATGGCGGAGACCTTGAGGCCACGACGGGCCGCGACGGCGCGCGGGCTGTCCTCGTTCTTGAGCGCGTCGAAGGTGGCGCGCACGAGGTTGTAGGGGTTCGAGGAGCCGAGGCTCTTGGCCACCACGTCCTGCATGCCGAGCGTCTCGAACACGGCGCGCATCGGGCCGCCGGCGATGATGCCCGTACCCTGGGGCGCTGCGCGCAAAATCACCTTGCCGGCGCCGTGACGACCGTTGACGTCGTGGTGCAGGGTGCGGCCCTCGCGGAGCGACACGCGGATCAGTCCGCGCTTGGCGGCTTCCGTCGCCTTACGGATGGCTTCGGGCACCTCACGGGCCTTGCCGTGGCCGAAGCCGACGCGGCCCTTCTGGTCGCCCACGACGACGAGCGCCGCGAAGCCGAAGCGACGGCCACCCTTCACCACCTTGGCGACGCGGTTGATGTGGACGAGCTTGTCCACGAACTCGCTGTCGCGCTCCTCGCGGTCGTCGCGGCGACGACCCTCGCGTTCACGTGCCATGCTTTTTTCCCGTTATCTCACTGGCGCGGATCGGAAAGACCCGCTCGCTCGATGATTCCCCTCCCCCTTGCGGGGAGGGGTTAGGGGTGGGGGTGATTCAGGAGGAACCGAAGCGGTGCCTTCTGCTCGACCCCCACCTCCGGCTCCTCCCCACTCAGATCGGGCCTGCCCGATCTGAGCAAGCAACGATCAGATCTCGGGCAAGCCCGAGATCTGTGGGGAGGAGAGGTGCTTCAGAAGTCCAGACCACCCTCACGGGCGGCGTCGGCGAGAGCCTTGACGCGGCCGTGGAAGATGTAGCCCGAACGGTCGAAGACGACCTTGGTGACGCCCGCGGCCTTGGCGCGCTCGGCGACGAGCTTGCCCACAGCCTCGGCCGCCGCCTTGTCGGCGCCGGTCTTGAGGCTGGCCTTGAGATCCTTCTCCAGGCTCGACGCCGAAGCGAGCGTACGGCCCGCAGCGTCGTCGATGACCTGGACGTAGATCTGCTTGGACGAGCGGAACACGGACAGCCGCGGACGGCCGTTGGCGGTGGCTTTAAGGGCCCGACGGACCCGCGCCTTGCGGCGCAGGAGGGCTTCGTTCTTGTTCGACATGAATCGCCCTCCTTACTTCTTCTTGCCTTCCTTGCGGAAGATGAACTCGCCAGCGTACTTGACGCCCTTGCCCTTGTAGGGCTCGGGGCCGCGATACTCGCGAATCTCCGCCGCAACCTGACCGACGCGCTGCCGGTCGATGCCCGAGATCACGATCTCCGTGGGCTTGGGCGTCACGATGGTGATGCCGGCCGGGATCTCGTACTCGATGTCGTGGCTGTAGCCGAGCGACAGCTTGAGCGCCTTGCCGGCCATCGCCGCGCGGTAACCCACGCCGGTGATCTCCAGCTTCTTCTCGAAACCCTTGGAGACGCCCTCGACGAGGTTGGCCACCTGGGCGCGCGACGTACCCCACAGGGAGCGCGCCTGCTTCGACTGGTCCTTGGGCTGCACCGAGACGGCGCCGTCCTTGAAATCGACGATGACCTGGGGCGGAACCACGAACTTCAGCTCGCCCTTGGAGCCTTTCATCGTCACCGTCTGACCCGTGACCGTGGCGGTGACGCCGCTCGGGACGGGGACGGGCTTCTTGCCTACGCGAGACATGTCGCTGCCCTCCGGATCAGAACACTTTGCAGAGCACTTCACCGCCGACGTTGCGCTCGCGCGCCTCGTGGTCGGCCATGACGCCCTGCGGGGTGGAGACGATGGTGACGCCGAGACCGTCGGCGACGCGCGGCAGCTCGCCGACCGACGAGTAGACGCGGCGGCCGGGCTTCGACACGCGCTTGATCTCCCGGATGACCGGGCGACCGTCGTAGTACTTGAGCTCGATCTGGAACTCGGTGCGGCCGTTGCCGAGGTCGGACACCGCGTAGTCGCGGATGTAGCCCTCGGACTTCAGCACGTCGAGGACCGAGGCGCGCAGGCGCGAGCCGGGGGTCTGGACGACGTTGCGACGACGCGACTGGCCGTTGCGGATGCGGGTGAGCATGTCACCCACGGGATCGTTCACCATGGATGCCTCCCCTTACCAGCTGGACTTCACGAGACCCGGGATCAGACCCCGGTTGCCGAGTTCCCGCAGGGCGACGCGCGAGACGCCGAGCTTGCGGTAGTAGGCGCGCGGGCGGCCGGTCATCTCGCAGCGGTTGCGGATGCGGGTGGCCGACGAGTTGCGCGGCAGCTCGGCGAGCTTGAGGCGCGCCTCGAAGCGCTCCTCCATCTCGCGGGACTCGTCGTTGGCGATCGCGAGCAGGGCCTTGCGCTTCTCGGCGAAGCGCTTGACCAGCTCCTTGCGGTGGTTGTTCTTCTCGACTGAGCTTTTCTTAGCCATGTCTTTCTCCAGTGTCCGCGTCTAAGCGGCGTCGCCGCCGCTTACTGCCGGAACGGGAACTTGAAATGGGCGAGGAGCGCCTTGGCCTCTTCGTCCGTGGTGGCACTCGTCTGGACGACGATGTCCATGCCCCAGGTCTGCTCCGCCTTGTCGTAGGAGATCTCCGGGAACACGAGGTGCTCCTTGAGGCCCATGGCGTAGTTGCCGCGGCCGTCGAAGGAGCGCGGATTCAGGCCGCGGAAGTCGCGCACGCGCGGCAGCGCGATCGTGACCAGACGGTCCATGAACTCGTACATGCGGGCCTTGCGAAGCGTCACCTTGCAACCGATCGGCATGCCCTCGCGGACCTTGAAGGTCGCGATCGCCTTGCGGGCGCGGGTGATGACCGGCTTCTGGCCGGCGATCAGGGCGAGGTCGCCCGCCGCCACGGTGGCCTTCTTGGAATCGGCGGTGGACTCGCCGACGCCCATGTTGATGACGATCTTCTCGATCTGCGGCACCTGCATCGGGTTCTTGTACCCGAACTGCTCGATGAGCTTCTGCCGGACGACCTCGTCGTAGTGCTTGCGCAGACGCGGGACGTAGGCGTTCTTGTCGGCCTCAGCCATCGATCTGATCCCCCGTCGTCTTGGCGAAGCGGACCTTGCGGCCGTCATCGAGGATGCGGAAACCCACGCGGGTCGGCTTGCCGTTGGCGTCGGCCACCGCGATGTTCGAGAGTTGGATGGCGGCCTCCTTCGAGATGATGCCGCCCTCCTGAGTGTTGGTCTGCTTCTGGTGCTTCTTCACCAGGTTGACGCCGCGCACGAAGGCCTTGCCCTCCTTCGGCATCACCTGGATGACCTCGCCGGAGCGACCCGAGTCGCGGCCGGTGAGAACGACGACCGTGTCGCCCTTCTTGATCTTGGCGGCCATCACAGCACCTCAGGAGCGAGCGAGATGATCTTCATGTGGTTGCGGGCGCGCAGCTCGCGCGGCACCGGCCCGAAGATACGGGTGCCGACCGGCTCCTTCTGATTGTTGATCAGAACGGCGGCGTTCTTGTCGAAGCGGATGACGGAGCCGTCGGCGCGCTTCACGTCCTTGGCGGTGCGCACGACGACCGCCTTCATGACGTCGCCCTTCTTCACGCGGCCGCGCGGGATCGCCTCCTTGACGGAGACGACGATGATGTCGCCGACGCCGGCATACTTGCGCTTGGACCCGCCGAGCACCTTGATGCACATCACGCGGCG
The DNA here is from genome assembly GCF_014199935.1 of Methylorubrum rhodinum. Lineage (GTDB taxonomy): Bacteria > Pseudomonadota > Alphaproteobacteria > Rhizobiales > Beijerinckiaceae > Methylobacterium > Methylobacterium rhodinum. The sequence goes on along the minus strand of NZ_JACHOP010000021.1, from coordinate 17,052 downwards.
CGCACCCGAATTGTCGGCGACGTCCAGATTCGTCTGCATCTGGATCACGGGAGTGACCTTTCCTTGTTTCAGGCGGGTTTCCGCACGCGGACGGTATTGCCCGGCGGACGACGCCTGATGGGGATCTGACGTCCCCGGATGTAACGAACCGCGCCACGGCGTCGTTAAGACGCCGGCGCGGTCACCGCGTGTGCAAGGGTGCGAACACCCCGGCCGAATGTCGCGAAGACGGGCCGCTTACACCGGTCTGGGAGGGAGCGCAAGGCGGGGAGCGCAGATCACGCCGCGGTTTCGCGCGGCCTCGGGTTTTCCCGCGCGGTCATTGCGAGGCGAAGCCGAAGCAATCCAGTGCGCGAAGACCCCGGATAGAGCGAGACGACTGCAGCGGACCCGTCATCACGGAAAGTGAGGTTTTCGGCTCGTACGGAGCCATGGATTGCTTCGGCTCCGCCTCGCAATAATGGCGTGGGCCGAAGATTCGGTACGACCATTCAGAAATACGCCTCGTCGGCAGGGCACGCGTTGGCAATCCATCCCGCCGGGCGCATAGTAGCGGCATGTCCGCGCGAAGCCGCAACATCAGCCACGACGACCCATGGCCCCGGCAACGCTCGGCGCCGTCGGCGGCGTTCCGCGAACTCGACCGCGTCCGCACGCTGAAAGTCGTGTCGGGCGAGGACGGCGAGACCGTGCCCGCGGGCAGCGAGGGGACCATCGTCGCCGTGTGGAACGGCGGGGCGGCCTTCGACGTCGAGTTCGAGCGTCCGGTCGAAACCCTGGCGGCGATCGCGCCGGAGGCGTTGCAGCGCGTCGAGCCCACCGACGGGTGATCGAGCCGAACCCGATCCCTGCGCAGTATCGGGTCGAGGATGCCAAGATCCGTGCGTACTTCCTCGATCCGGATCATGGGGAAGGCGGTGCGAAATGCGCCTTTCTCGTCAGCGTCGGTTTCTCCACCGACGATCCCGAAGCCCTGAAGCAGGCGCTTCTGCTTCATCCGACGCTCGGTGACCTGACACGCAGTGTCGTCCTGCCGTTCGGGCGCCGGCTACACTTCGACGCCCCCCTCCCCTGCCCCGGCGGAGCATCCGCCAACGTTCGGACCGTCTGGCAGGTGGACCGCGACGCGGCGGCGGGCATCGCCCGATTCATCACGCTCAAGCCGCTGCCCAAGCTGCCGCCGACGAAATAGGTGCGGCTGGACCAGCACAGCGGTCCGCGCGATGTGCAATCTCGTCATTCAGTCAAAACGAAAAAGGCGGGTGCCGCAGCACCCGCCTTTCGCAACTCCGGGAAAAACCGACGAAGGCGATCAAGCCTCGACGGTGGCCTCGACGCCGGTGCCCGAGGCTTCGGCCGCGGCGGCCTGGTCCTCGACCAGCTTCCAGGTCTTGGTCTTGGAGAAGGGCCGCGACTCCTCGATGAACACCGTCTGGCCGACCTTGGCGACGTTCGCCTCGTCGTGCGCGTGGTAGTTCTTGGAGCGGCGAACCGTCTTCTTCATCACCGGATGGGTGAAGCGACGCTCCACCTTCACGACGATGGTCTTGTCGGTCTTGTCGCTGACGACGACGCCTTGCAGGACGCGCTTGGGCATGGGCTGACTCCTCAGGCCTTGGCCGCGTCGAGCGTCTTCTGACGCTGCAGCGTGCGGACACGGGCGATGTCGCGGCGGACCTCACGGACCCGGGCGACGTTTTCGAGTTGGCCCGTCGCGCCCTGGAAGCGCAGGTTGAACTGCTCCTTCTTCAGGTTGACGAGCTCGTCGGAAAGCTGATCCGCCGACAGAGCGCGCAGATCAGACAGTCTCTGTTCGGACTTCATGATCTCTTCCTATCAATCAGCGATGCGCTGGATGACGCGGGTGCGCACCGGCAGCTTCGCGGCGCCCAAGCGCAGGGCCTCGCGGGCGATGTCCTCGGCGACGCCGTCGACCTCGAACATGATGCGGCCCGGATGGACACGCGCCGCCCAGTATTCGGGGGCGCCCTTACCGGAGCCCATGCGGACCTCGGTGGGCTTGGCGGTGACGGGCAGATCCGGAAAAACCCGGATCCACACGCGGCCCTGACGCTTCATCTCGCGGGTGATCGCGCGGCGGGCCGCCTCGATCTGGCGCGCGGTGATGCGCTCGGGCTCAAGGCACTTGAGACCGAACTGGCCGAAGTTCAGCTCGAAGCCGCCCTTGGCCGCGCCGCTGATGCGCCCCTTGAACTGCTTACGGAACTTGGTCTTCTTGGGTTGCAGCATGGCAGCCTCTCAAATCCTGCGGTGGCCGGATCACGCGTTGGCGTGATCGCGGCGGCCACGGCCCCCGCGGTCGTCGCCGTCACGCTCGCGGCGCCCGCCGGAACGGCCGCCCTCTTCCTGGGCCTTCTTGTCCTGGGCCATCGGGTCGTGCTCGAGGATCTCGCCCTTGAACACCCACACCTTGATGCCGCAGGTGCCGTAGGTCGTGAAGGCCGTGGCAGTGCCGTAATCCACGTCCGCCCGCAGGGTGTGCAGCGGAACGCGGCCCTCGCGGTACCACTCGGTGCGGGCGATCTCGGCGCCGCCGAGACGGCCGGCGCAGTTGATGCGGATGCCCTCGGCACCCAGGCGCATCGCCGACTGCACGGCGCGCTTCATGGCGCGACGGAAGGCGACGCGGCGCTCGAGCTGCTGCGCGATGGACTCGGCCACCAGCACCGCATCGACCTCGGGCTTGCGCACCTCGACGATGTTGATCGTCACGTCGGCCTTGGTCATCGTGCCGACGAGCTTGCGCAGCTTCTCGATGTCCGCGCCCTTCTTGCCGATCACCACGCCCGGACGGCCCGAGTGGATGGTGACGCGGCACTTCCGGTGCGGGCGCTCGATGACGATCTTGGAGACGGCGGCCTGCTTGAGCTGCTTCATGAGGGCGGCGCGGATGGCCACGTCCTCGTGCATCAGCTTGGCGTACTCGCCCTTCTCGGCGAACCAGCGGGAATCCCAGGTCCGGTTGATGCCGAGACGCAGGCCGATCGGATTGATCTTCTGACCCATGATGGTCTCCTCAGGCCGCTTCAGCGCGCACTTCGCGAACCACGATCGTGAGGTTCGAGAAGGGCTTCAGGATGCGCGCGCCGCGACCGCGGGCACGGGCGTGGAAGCGCTTGAGCACCAGCGCCTTGCCGACGAAGGCCTGGGTCACGACGAGATCGTCCACGTCGAGGTCGTGGTTGTTCTCGGCGTTGGCGATCGCGCTCTCCAGGCACTTCTTCACATCGCGGGCGATGCGCTTGCGGGAGAATTCGAGGTCGGCCAGCGCCGACTCGACCTTCTTGCCGCGGATCAGCGCCGCCACGAGGTTGAGCTTCTGGGGCGACACGCGGAGCATCCGCGCGACGGCCTTCGCCTCGTTCTCGGGGAGCGCGCGGGGGGTGGCAGCTTTGCCCATCTCAGCGCCTCTTCGCCTTCTTGTCGGCCGCGTGACCGGGGAAGGTACGGGTCGGCGAGAACTCGCCGAACTTGTGACCGACCATCTCCTCGGTGACGTAGACCGGGATATGCTTGTGTCCGTTGTGCACCCCGAAGGTGATGCCGACGAACTGCGGGAGGATCGTGGAGCGGCGGCTCCAGATCTTGACGACCTCGTTGCGGCTGGAGCCGCGGGCGGCGTCGGCCTTCTTGAGGAGGTAGCCGTCGACGAACGGCCCTTTCCAGAGGGAACGTGCCATGGTGGTTACTTCTTGCGGTTATGGCGGCTGGACAGGATGAAGGCGTCGGTCCGCTTGTTGGACCGGGTCTTCTTCCCCTTGGTGGGCACGCCCCAGGGCGTGACCGGGTTCCGGCCGCCCGAGGTGCGACCCTCGCCGCCGCCGTGCGGGTGGTCGACCGGGTTCATCGCGACGCCGCGGTTGTGCGGGCGTTTTCCCAGCCAGCGGTTGCGGCCGGCCTTGCCGAGCGAGATGTTCATGTGGTCCGGGTTCGACACCGCACCCACGCTCGCGAAGCACTGGCCGTGCACGAGGCGCTGCTCGCCCGAGTTCAGGCGCAGCGTCACGTAGCCCTGGTCGCGGCCGACGATCTGGGCGTAGTTGCCCGCGGAGCGGGCGATGGCGCCGCCCTTGCCGATCTTCAGCTCGACATTGTGGACGATGGTGCCCACCGGCATCGAGCCGATCGGGCCGGCATTGCCCGGCTTGATGTCGACGCTCTCGCCGGCCACCACCTTGTCGCCCGGCGAGAGGCGCTGCGGAGCCAGGATGTAGCTCTGCTTGCCCTCGGGGAAGGTGATGAGCGCGATGAAGGCGGTGCGGTTCGGATCGTACTCGATCCGCTCCACGGTCGCCGTCACGTTGAGGTTCTCGCGACGCTTGAAGTCGACGTTGCGCAGGACCCGCTTGTGACCGCCGCCGCGGAAGCGGACGGTGATGCGACCCAGGTTGTTGCGGCCGCCCGAGGAGCTCTTGCCCTCGGTCAGCGCCTTGACCGGCTTGCCCTTGTAGAGCTCACGGCGGTCGACGAGCACGAGCTGGCGGAGGCTCGGCGTGACCGGTTTGAATGTCTTCAAGGCCATCGGCTTGATCCTAACGCTTCTCGTCTCAGAGGCCGGTCGTGACGTCGATCGTATCGCCCTCGGCGAGGGTGACGATCGCCTTCTTCACGTCCGAACGCTGCCCGCGCTGCCCGCGGAAGAACTTCTTCTTGCCCTTGGTCGTGAGCGTGTTCACGCCCGTGACCTTGACGTCGAACAGACGCTCGACCGCTTCCTTGATCTGCGGCTTGGTGGCCTTCGGGGCGACCCGGAAGACGACCTTGTTCTGCTCGGTGAGGTTGGTCGCCTTCTCGGTGATGACCGGGGAGACGATGATGTCGTAGTGGCGCGGATCGGCACTCATTTGAAACGCTCCTCCAGCGCATCGACGGCCGCGCGCGTCAGGACGAGCGTGTCGCGGCGCAGGATGTCGTAGACGTTGATGCCCTGGACCGGCAGCACGTCGATCTTGGCGACCGAGCGGGCGGCGCGGCCGAAGTTCTCGTCGACCTCCGGGCCGCCGATGATCAGCGCGCTCGACCAGCCGAGCTTGCCCAGACGCTCGACCATCGCCTTGGTCTTGTGGTTCTCGACCTTGAGGTCGTCCACGACGATCAGGGTCGAGGTCTTGGCCTTCGACGACAGGGCGTGCTTGAGGGCGAGCGCCCGGACCTTCTTGGGAAGGTCGTGGGCGTGGTCGCGCACCACCGGACCGAAGGCCCGGCCGCCGCCGCGGAACTGCGGGGCGGAAGCCGCGCCGTGACGGGCGTTGCCGGTGCCCTTCTGCTTATAGAGCTTCTTCGAGGTGCGATCGACGTCCGAGCGGTTCTTGACCGCGTGGGTGCCGGCGCGCCGCTTGGCGAGCTGGTAGCGCACCATCCGGTGCAGGATGTCGGCGCGCGGCTCCAGGCCGTAGATCGCCTCGTTCAGCTCGACCGAGCCGGCGGAGCCGCCGTCGAGCGTGGTGACATCGAGTTTCATCACGCGTTATCCTCGGTTGCCGGAGCCTCGGGAGCCGCCTCGGTCTGCGAAGAACCGTCGGACGAACCGTTGGCGGAGCCGTTCTCACGGAACTTGCCCGGCAGCGGCACCTCGGCGGGCAGCTTGCGCTTGACCGCGTCGCGAACCTGGATCCAGCCGCCGGCGACGCCGGGGACGGCGCCCTCGACGAGGATCAGGCCGCGCTCCGGATCGGTGCGCACGACCTTGAGGTTCTGCGTGGTGACACGCTCGACGCCCATGTGGCCCGGCATCTTCTTGTTCTTGAAGGTCTTGCCCGGATCCTGGCGGCCACCGGTCGAACCGATCGAGCGGTGGGAGACCGACACGCCGTGGGTGGCGCGCAGGCCGCCGAAATTCCAGCGCTTCATGCCGCCGGCGAAGCCTTTACCCGAACTGGTGCCCGTCACGTCGACGAACTGGCCCGGGATGAAGTGGTCGGCGGTGATCTCGGCACCCACCGGGATCAGCGCGTCCTCGGACACGCGGAACTCGGCGAGCTTCTTCTTGGGCTCGACCTTGGCGACCGCGAAGCGGCCGCGCTCGGCCTGCGACACGTTCTTCACCTTGGCCTTGCCGACACCGAGCTGGAGGGCGACGTAGCCGTCCTTGTCGGTGGTGCGGTGTGCCACGACTTGGCACTGATCGATCTGGAGCACGGTCACCGGGACATGCTCGCCTGCGTCCGTGAAGACGCGGGTCATGCCGACCTTCCGTGCGATGACGCCTGAGCGCATAGGTCACTCTCCTCGCGCGATGAAACGGTAAGCTCTAAATCCAGCGCGGACTTAGAGCTTGATCTCCACGTCCACGCCAGCGGCGAGGTCGAGCTTCATCAGCGCGTCCACGGTCTGCGGCGTCGGGTCGACGATATCCAGCACCCGCTTGTGCGTGCGCATCTCGAACTGCTCGCGCGACTTCTTGTCGATGTGGGGCGAGCGGTTGACCGTGAACTTCTCGATATGGGTCGGCAGCGGGATCGGGCCCCGGATCTGCGCCCCGGTGCGACGCGCCGTGGAGACGATCTCCTTGGTCGACGCGTCGAGGATGCGATGATCGAACGCCTTGAGGCGAATGCGGATGTTCTGACCGTTCATGACCTGACCTCGGCGGAAACGTTGGAAGGGCGGGCGCGAGGGCCCGCCCCTCTTGGCGTCCCCTGTCGATGATGCTTGGGGGCTGTTAGTCGTTGATGGCGGCGACGACGCCGGCACCGACGGTGCGGCCGCCCTCGCGGATGGCGAAGCGCAGCTTCTCTTCCATGGCCACCGGCACGATCAGCACCACGTCCATCGTCACGTTGTCGCCCGGCATCACCATCTCGGTGCCCTCCGGCAGCGTGCAGATGCCGGTCACGTCCGTGGTGCGGAAGTAGAACTGCGGGCGGTAGTTGGTGAAGAACGGCGTGTGGCGGCCGCCCTCCTCCTTGGTCAGGATGTAGGCCTCGGCCTTGAACTTGGCGTGCGGCTTCACCGAACCCGGCTTGCACACGACCTGGCCGCGCTCCACGTCCTCGCGCTTGGTGCCGCGCAGCAGCACGCCGACGTTGTCGCCCGCCTGACCCTGGTCGAGCAGCTTGCGGAACATCTCGACGCCCGTGACCGTCGTGGTCTGGGTGTCGCGGATGCCGACGATCTCCACCGACTCGCCGACCTTGACGATGCCGCGCTCGACGCGACCCGTCACCACCGTACCGCGGCCCGAGATCGAGAACACGTCCTCGATCGGCATCAGGAACGGCATGTCGATCGGACGCTCCGGCTGCGGGATGTACTCGTCGACCGTCTTCATCAGCGCGAGAACGGCGTCGTGGCCGATCGCCTTGTCGCCGTTGTCGAGGGCGACCTTGGCCGAGCCCTTGGTGATCGGGATGTCGTCGCCGGGGAAGTCGTACTTCGACAGGAGCTCGCGCACCTCCATCTCGACGAGCTCGAGGAGCTCCTCGTCGTCGACGAGATCGACCTTGTTGAGGAACACGACGAGCGCCGGCACGCCGACCTGACGGGCGAGCAGGATGTGCTCGCGGGTCTGCGGCATCGGGCCGTCGGCCGCCGACACGACGAGGATCGCGCCGTCCATCTGCGCGGCGCCGGTGATCATGTTCTTCACGTAGTCGGCGTGGCCGGGGCAGTCGACGTGGGCGTAGTGGCGGTTGGTGGTCTCGTACTCGACGTGGGCGGTCGAGATCGTGATGCCGCGGGCCTTCTCCTCGGGGGCCTTGTCGATCTGGTCGTAGGCCGTGAAGGTCGCGCCACCGGACTCCGCCAGCACCTTCGTGATCGCCGCGGTCAGCGAGGTCTTGCCGTGATCGACGTGGCCGATCGTGCCGATGTTGCAGTGCGGCTTGTTACGGGAGAACTTTTCCTTGCCCATCAGAGGCTCCTCAAGTCGAATTAGGTTACGGAGGAAGAAGTGCGATTAAGCGTACTTGGCAATGACCTTGTCGGCCTCGCCGCGCGGCACTTCCTCATAGTGATCGAACTGCATCGTGAAGTTGGCGCGCCCCTGGGAGAAGGAGCGCAGCTGGTTCACGTAGCCGAACATGTTGGCCAGCGGCACCATCGCGTTGATGACGTTGGCGTTGCCGCGCATGTCCTGGCCCTGGATCTGGCCGCGGCGGGAGTTCAGGTCGCCGATGACCGAGCCGGTGTACTCTTCCGGCGAGACGACCTCGACCTTCATGACCGGCTCGAGCAGGACCGAGCCGCCCTTCTGCAGCGCCTCGCGGAAGGCGGCGCGGGAGGCGATCTCGAAGGCGAGCGCCGAGGAATCGACGTCGTGGTAGGCGCCGTCGATCAGCTCGACCTTCACGTCCACGACGGGGAAGCCGGCGAGCACGCCCGCGCCGAGGACCGAGTTGAGGCCCTTCTCGACGCCGGGGATGTACTCCTTCGGCACCGCGCCGCCGACGATCTTCGACTCGAAGGCGAAGCCGGCGCCCGGCTCGTTGGGCTCGACCACGAACTTCACCCGGGCGAACTGACCGGTGCCGCCGGTCTGCTTCTTGTGAGTGTAGTCGATCTCCTGACGTCGGGTCAGCTTCTCGCGGTACGCCACCTGCGGCTGGCCGATGTTGGCGTCGACCTTGTAGGTGCGGCGCAGGATGTCGACCTTGATGTCGAGGTGCAGCTCGCCCATCCCGCGCAGGATGGTCTGGCCGGATTCCTGATCGGTCGAGACGCGGAAGGACGGATCCTCGGCGGCGAGCTTCGACAGCGCGATGCCGAGCTTCTCCTGGTCGGCCTTCGACTTCGGCTCGACGGCGATCTCGATGACGGGCTCCGGGAACTCCATCTTCTCGAGGATGACGGCGTCCTTCGGGTCGCACAGCGTGTCGCCGGTGCGGGTGTCCTTGAGGCCGGCCAGAGCGACGATGTCGCCGGCGAAGGCTTCCTTGACGTCCTCGCGGTTGTTGGCGTGCATCAGGAGCATGCGGCCGACGCGCTCCTTCTTGTCGCGCGACGAGTTGATGACGTTGGCGCCCGACTCGACCTTGCCCGAATACACGCGGCAGAAGGTGATCGTGCCGACGTGGGGATCATCCATGATCTTGAAGGCGAGCATGGAGAAGGGATCGCTGTCGAGCGGATGCCGGACGGTCTCTTCCTCGGTCTTGAAGTCGATGCCCTTGATCTCGCCGCGGTCGGCCGGCGACGGCAGGTAGTCGACGACGGCGTCGAGGAGCGGCTGGACGCCCTTGTTCTTGAAGGCCGAGCCGCAGAGCACCGGGTGGAAGGCGCGCAGCTGCACGGCGCGGCGCACGAGCTTGCGCAGCGTCTCCTCGTCCGGCTCCTGACCGTCGAGGTAGGCGGTCATGGCGTCGTCGTCGAGCTCGACGCAGGCCTCGATCATCTTGGTGCGGTATTCGGCGGCCTGATCGGCGAGATCGGCCGGAATCGCCTCCTCGGTGAAGTTGGCGCCGAGCGCCTCGCCCGACCACACGATCGCCTTCATCTTGATGAGGTCGATCACGCCCTTGAAGCTCGACTCCGCGCCGATCGGCAGCTGGAGGCAGACCGGCTTGCCGGCGACGCGGCCGATGATGTCGGCGACGCACTTGAAGAAGTCGGCGCCGATCTTGTCCATCTTGTTGACGAACACGACGCGCGGCACGTCGTACTTGTCGGCCTGACGCCACACGGTCTCGGTCTGCGGCTCGACGCCCTGGTTGCCGTCGAGCACGCACACGGCGCCGTCGAGCACGCGCAGGCTCCGCTCCACCTCGATGGTGAAGTCGACGTGGCCGGGGGTGTCGATGATGTTCAGGCGCTTCTCGCGCCAGAAGCAGGTCGTCGCCGCCGACGTGATGGTGATGCCGCGCTCCTGCTCCTGCTCCATCCAGTCCATCGTGGCGGCGCCCTCGTGGACTTCGCCGATCTTGTGGGACTTTCCGGTGTAGTAGAGGATCCGCTCGGTCGTCGTGGTCTTGCCGGCATCGATGTGGGCCATGATGCCGAAGTTGCGGTAGTCCTCGATCGCGTGCGTGCGGGGCATCGGGGTCTCTCCGGGAGAAGGGCGGACGAGGCGCGCCGCGGTCGGCGCGCCCTTCGGAATTACCAGCGGTAGTGCGAGAAGGCGCGGTTGGCCTCGGCCATCCGGTGGGTGTCTTCGCGCTTCTTGACGGCGTTGCCGCGGTTGTTGGCGGCGTCGAGCAGCTCGGCCGAGAGGCGCTCGATCATGGTGCGGTCGTTGCGGCCCCGTGCCGCCTGGATCAGCCAGCGGATGGCCAGAGCCTGGCGGCGCTCGGTGCGGACCTCGACCGGGACCTGATAGGTCGCGCCGCCGACGCGGCGGGAGCGGACCTCGATCGCGGGCGCCACGTTGTCGAGCGCGGCGCGGAACACCTCGATCGGGTTGGCGCGGGCGCGGTTCTCGACGATGTCGAAGGCGCCGTAGACGATCCGCTCGGCGGTCGACTTCTTGCCCTCGTACATGATCGAATTCATGAACTTGGTCAGGACGACATCGCCGTACTTCGGGTCCGGGATGATCTCGCGCTTCTCGGCAGAGTGACGACGGGACATTTTTGGGACTCTTCTCGAAAATTGAACTAAGCGCCTCGCGCAGGCCGCCTTGAGCTGATCGCCGGCGACATCCTTACGAGGCCGTGGAAAGCCTTCAGTCCGAAAAGATTACTTCGGACGCAGTTCTTACTTCGGACGCTTGGCGCCGTACTTCGAGCGGCGCTGCTTGCGGTTCTTGACGCCCTGCGTGTCGAGCACGCCGCGCAGGATGTGGTAGCGCACGCCCGGAAGATCCTTCACGCGGCCGCCGCGGATCATCACCACGGAGTGCTCCTGAAGGTTGTGGCCCTCGCCGGGGATGTAGCCGATCACCTCGAAGCCGTTGGTCAGGCGCACCTTGGCGACCTTACGAAGCGCCGAGTTCGGCTTCTTCGGGGTCGTGGTGTAGACGCGGGTGCAGACGCCGCGCTTCTGCGGGCAGGCGTTGAGCGCCGGCACCTTGTTGCGCGCCTTCTGCGCCTTGCGCGGCTGGGCGATCAGCTGGTTGATCGTCGGCATCCTGTGCCCTCTTCATCCGGCCGCACCGGGCGGCCAAAGTCTGAACTCGATGCCCCTCGCGGGGCGCCCGTACCGCGGGCGAGCCCGCGGCAAAACGAATAGCGCCAGAGGCCGGCAAGGGCCTTTGGCGATGGTGAGGCAGAGGATCACGCCGTGACGACGCGTTCGTACCCGCTGATCTGACGAAGTCGCCAGGATATGGTGCCGGTATCGGTCTGACGACGGTCGCCGAAGTCCGTGACTTCGACCCGAAAGCGACTCTCGATCCACCGGAGTGGCGCGCTTCTAGACGGGGGGCTCCGGGGCGTCAATGCCCGCGGGGCATAAAGTTCGATGAAGACGCGGCCCGATTTGCCGCCAAGCTCGCGCTTTTTGCCGAAACTCTTCTACTCCGCGGCGTCGGAGACGCGGAACGCCTCGATTCCCTGTCGTTCGGGATTGATCGCGGCCAGAGCGCGCTTCGCCGTCTCCAGCGGATGCTCCGATTCGATTCGCACCGAGGTCAGGTCCGGGCTCTTGTAGACGGTGACGACCGTGTCCATCACCTCGGTGAGCGTGGTGCGCTTGTCCTCGGGCGCGGCGATGAGCAGCTGCAGGCCCCAGCCGCCGAACAGATCGACCAGCGACTGGCTGTTGCGCACGTCGAGCTTGGAGAAGGCCTCGTCCAGGAGGCACAGGCCCAATCCGGGCGCGTCCTCGCCGGGGCGGTCGCCGGGATAGTAGGCCGAGGCCATGGAGGCGGCGATCGCCACGTAGAACGGCGCCTGCGCCTCGCCGCCCGATCCGCGCAGCGCCCGGCTCGACAGGGTGGTGCGGTTGCCCGCCCGGTCGCGCATGCCGATCTCGTAGACGAAATAGTTGCGGTAGTCGGCGAGCCGCGCGGCGTTCTCCTCGCCCTCGATCAGCGCGGTGATCTCGGCCAGCGCCGCCGCGAGATGACCGCCCTCCGGCGAGGTGTCGTCGCCCCCCGGCAGCACCGCCTGGGCGGCGTCGGGCGAGCGGGCGACCTCGGTGGCGAGCTGATGCACGGCGGCGTAGCGGCGGTCCACCGCCGCCTCGAAGGCGTAGGTCTGGCCGGTGAAGGTCTGGGACGAAAGCCGTTCGTTGAGGGCATCGAGGCGCGCCTGCATCCGCTCGAACTTGTCGGCCAAGCGCGTCAGCAGATCCTCGGTCATGAGGCGGCGCATCTCGGCTTCCGCCCGGAGCGACTGGTCGCGATAGCGGCGCAGCTCGTGGCCGGCCACCTCGTCGCGGGCGCGCACCGCCCAGGCATAGCCGAACGAGGCCGGCGTCTCGCCCGAACCCAGCGGGTTCTCGACGCGCCACGCGGCGCAGTATTCGGCGAGATCGCGCTCGGCGGCGCGGCCCTGGTGGCGGGCGGTCTCGGTCGCCTCGCGGGCGGCGTTGCGGGCCTGCGACGCGAGGGAGGCCAGCGCCTTGGCGTCGAGGTCGGCCCGGTCGGCGCGCGCGCCCGCGAACACGCCGGGCGCGTCGGCGGGTGCCGGGCCGGCGAGACGGATGCGCACCGTGTCGCCCGACGACCAGCGCTTGACCGCCGCGCGATAGGCGGAGAGCGCCGTGCGGGCGGCCTCGCGGCCTTGAGCCAGCCGCGCCTTCAGCCCGGCCTCCTCGGCCAGCAGCGCGTCGCGCTTGGGCTCCAGCACCTGCACCAGTTCGGTGAGGTAGGCCGAGCGTTCTTTTGCGAGCTCCTTCAGCTCCGCCTCGATCGTGCCGTTGTCGGCCTTGGCGACCGCTTCCTGCTCGGTCGTCAGCGTGCGGCGGCGGCCCTCAATGGCATCGGCCTCGGCCCGGAGCGCGGCCACGTCCACGGGGGTCTCGGCGAGCCGCGTGCGCAGTTGCGCGGCGATGCGGGCGGCCTCGCGCATCACGTTGGCTTCGGAGCGGAGCGCCTTCGCCTCGATCTCCGCGTCTTCCAGGCGGCGGCGGGTGTCCAGGGTCGGCCCGCGCTGGCCGCGGGTCATCATCAGCGGGACAGGCCGCACCACCGAATAGGCCATGCCGGACGTCGAGCGCCCGCTCGGGGCCACCGCCCGGCCCATCCGACTGAGCGCGGCGTCGTCCGGCGCGAGGTCGTAGCCGCCGAGGCGCGCCGCGAGGAACGCCTCGGCATGCGGGCTGTCGGTCTCGATCAGGCCCATCGGCCCGTCGTCGATGCGCCGCGCTGCGCGGCGCGACGTGTCGGTGGTCTTCACCAGCAGGCAGCGGAAGAACTGGTTCTTTTTCGCGTCGAGCAGCGCGAAGGCGCGGTCGAGGCGGTCAGGCTCGACGACCAGCGCTTCGCGGGCACGGCCCAAAAGACCTTCGAGGGCCGGGCCCCATTTGGGATCGACGATCTCGGCGAGTTCGCAGACCGGCACCGCCTCGATCCCGAGCCGGCCCAGTTCGTCGCGGAACGCTTCCGTATCGGCCGAGAGCCGAGCGGCGCTGGTGCGGCCGGCCTGGACTTGCCCTGAGAGGCTGCGCACCTCGTTCTCGCGCTCGCGCGCCCGGTAGCCGAGGTCCTCCGATGCACTCTCCAGCGAGAGCGTCACGTCGGGCATCTGCGCGAGCGCGTCGAGGAGGCCGGCTAGGGGACCGCCAGTCCGAAGAATTTCGTCCGGCGGGGCCTCGCGGCGCAGCCCCGAGCGGGCGCAGGCCTCGACAATGCGGACCGCGTCGGGGGCGACCTTGCGGAGCGTCGCGCTGACGCTCGCCAGCCGCCCGGCCTCCTGCACGAGGCCGACCACGTTCCCGAGCCGCACGGTCAGGTCGCGCCGGTCGCGGGCCAGCATGGCGAGCCCGGCATTGGAGGCGGCGAGCCGCGCCTCCGCCGCGCTGCCCGACAGCATCGCCTTGCGGGCGGCGATCTCGGCATCGATCTCGCGCACGAAGCCCTGGCTCGTCGCCACGCTCTCGCGGGCGATGCGCAGGCGCTCGGTCACGTCCGTCAGGGCCGCGCGGGTGCCGGCCCAGTCGAGGACGCGGCGGCGGAGATCCGCACCGGCCGCGCGCAGGTCGTCGAGGGCGGCATTGAGGCTTGCCCGCGCCCATTCCTCGTAGCGCCCGCACAGGCGGGTGAGGTGGGAAAGCCGCTTCTCCAGCTCCTCGATGGTCTCCAGCAGCCGCCGCCACGTCTCGATCGACTGGCGGATGCGGGCGACATCGAGCGGCTCGGGCTCCAGCACGAAGGAGCGCACGAAGGCGCTGGTGTCGAAGATCGGCTTGAACGCGACCGCGTTGGAGAAGGTGCGCAGGAACTGGCGCGGATCGGGCACCGGCGCGCCCTCGCGCAGCGTCGCCAGCACGGCCGCCGTGAAGCGCTCGCCGGAAGTGCGGTATTCCTCGAAGCTCTCGGAGCGGCGGCGCAGGTCGGCAGCGATCTCAGGCCATGGGGCGACGAAGCTGCCCTGGGTCGTCTCGCGCACGTAATCGGCGATCTCGAAGCGGTGGCCGACCGCGACGAAGCGCGAGAGCGTCTCCTCCTTGGGCTCCTCGGCCCGCGCAGCGAGCGCCAGCCCCACGGTGACGATGCGCCCGCTGCCGGCATGCTCGAAAACGAGGGCGATGACGGTCTCGCAGGCCTCGCGGGTGGGGCGCCCGCCCTCGGCCGGGTCGCTGATCCAGCCGAGGCAGTAATCGCGCACGGTGCGGGCGGAGCGGCCCGAGGCGGAGGCGTTGAGCGCGAGCCGGCTGGCATTGTTGCCGGCCAGCACCGTGCCGACCGCATCGAAGATCGTGGACTTGCCGGCGCCCGTGGGACCGACGAGCGCCGCCGCGCCCCGAATCCGGATCTGCTCGCGCCGGATGAGGTACCAGTTCGAGATCGCGATGTCGGTCAGGCGATACAAGGCGGAGCCGCCGCGTCCCGATGTTCCAATCGAGCGGGGGGAATGGACGCTGCGACCCCAGTGCGCAAGGGCGTGCGGGGTCGGGCAGGGCTGCGGATCGGGAGCGATGCCGAGCCTATGAGTTCGCCCCGTTTCCCCGCCGCCGGTTCGGGAACGCGGCGTGGGGCCTGGAATCCACCGATGATGCGGGGCGCCAGGCGGCGCCGAGGACCGTGAGGAATTAGGGATTCTTTTTTAAGCGCCTGAATGACGGGGTTGTGCTGCCGATGGTCCGCCAGCGTAAAAATCCGATAAACTTGAACCTGGGAAGAGCTGCTTTCGACACATGGCTGCTCCCTCAGACGTCCGCTTTGGGGCAAGCCAGTTCTTGATGGCCGGCGTCGACAAGCCGCTCTCAGGAGCGAGCGGCTTGCGTGAAGGATAGCAATCGCTGAGCAAGCAGGACGGCCGTCGGCGCATCGACGGCCGAGGCGTCTGCTCCGACTTGCCTGACGAATTCCGGATGCTCCAGGAAAACCGGCCCGCCGACCATGACGCCGATGGAGGGGTTGCAGGAGGCTCGACGCACGGCACAGATCGAGGCGGCCAACTGATTGAGGTGCGACTCACGGCTGAGGGTCAGACCCACAACGCCAAACCATTTCGATCCGACCAGTTCGGCAATTTGCTCGGCGTTACAGGCGAGACCGCTCACCACGTTCCAACCGGCCTTGCGCAGGAACTGCTCGACGATCGCCATACCAAACGTGTGTTGCTCACCCGGTGCCCCCATCAGAAGGACGCGGCGCTTCTCGTCAAACGGCGCGATATTCCCGTCCGTGCGGAACATGGACAGGAGGAACTGCAGTCGGGCGAGGCCTGCCGTCACCTCGATGAAGTCGCATAGATCCTCGTCCCATAGGCGTCCCAGCAAAGCCGCGGAGGGCGCAAGCAGGTCGAGAAACAGATCATCGACTGAATAGCCCTTCTCCATCAGGGCCTTGAACGCAGCGACGAGGGCAGCGACATCCTGCTCGAGAACGAGGTCGGTGAATTCTGCGACCACCTCCGTGTCGAGCTTGGGCAGGGTGCCGGGCTTTGCTTGTACCGGTACCTCCGATCGTTCCAGCAGCATCAAGCGCGGGATGATTTGGTCTTGGATCACACGACCGAGAGCTATGGTACGCTCGCGCGCTTCTTGAGCAGATCGTCGCTGTGCATAAGCCTCCCGAGCTTCGGCAACTTCAGCAATCTCGGCCGTTAGGAAGTCGGCCCAGACATGGTGGGATGGCCCAAGATCCAGCATAGCCCCTCCAACTATCCAGGGTTGAACCCCTGCTGGTCTTCTGGCCTTCTAGTGAGACCATGTCGAGGGTGTAAAAAACCCTCAAACGCCCGCGATGTCAAAGCGGGTTTTTCTCGGCGTCACAAAATCCAGTCTGATCAGTAAAATTTCTCAGATTTGTCTGAGCGCATGCAGCGAACCTGCATCAAGCTGCTTAAGGATGCGCCTCAGTGCAGCAACGCTGGTCTTGTTATCTGTGCTTTCAAGTGCGTCCTGTAGCACTAGGCGGATATCCTCGGCTTCAACTTTCTCCATGTCCCAATTTGGATAGAGACGCTCTCGCTTTTCCTCGCTCTGATCCAGTGAGACGATATCGTAATGGCGCGGATCGTCATACAGGCTCGCAATCAGCTTCTGCATCGGGGCAGCCGGCCCCTCTATCCACTGGAAGAAGACGCCACTGCCGAAAACCAGCACCCCGGTGATGCCGCACGCGAGATTGCGGCGCTGAGCCGACTCGACGATACGGCCGACCTCGGTGTCATCGACGCCGTCGGAAGCTCGGCTGCAGTAGACGAAATGTTGAAGCGCGGGCAGCCCGGCTTCACCCAGCTCAGCGCCGCGCGGAATGCCGTATTCGTCGAACATGGGTGGGCTCGCTCCGTTTGCGCCAAGCCGGCGGTGCCGCCCAGCGCGTGATCGGCAGGATAGCGCAATTGTGCGGATTTGGGATTGAATACAGCCCTCACGCCGTCAGGCGGACACCGAAGGTGCTTCTGGCGCGAAGCCGCCTTTCGGCGAACGGACGTCGAACAGCAGCTTACCACCGAGGCTGTGTGAGAACGCGGTTGGGTGTTTCGGCGCGGATTATGACGGGGTGCGAGGTGCCGCGTGCCCTCACGCCCGCAGGGCGGTGAG
>NZ_JACHOP010000020.1 GCF_014199935.1 Methylorubrum rhodinum | reverse complement strand
TGCTCCATGGACGGCCTCCTCGCTTGAGATCTGCAACGACCTCAATCTGGCACACACGATGCCGTCGGGGGCCGTCCACCCCATCACGACTGGCCGCGACGCCTCGTAGGGCCGCGCATCACGGGTGGATTCCGGGTTCCGCTTCGCGGCCCCGGAATGACGGTCGTGGATTCTTCAGAGAAGTCCCAAGGCATTGAGCCGCTACCTTAGCGTTTTCAATCCCCACCCCTCCATGTGCGCGAACGCACAGACCACCCTTCCGAACCCTCCCCGAACCCATCCCGTGGCTCGATCTACGGCGGAGCGACGGCTTCGGCCGATTGTCAGGGCGGCCAGTTCTGACTAATTCCAGATAATGCATGCAGGCGGGGCCGTTGACCGGTTCCGGACCGGGCGCGTCCCGGCATGGCCTGCTAGTCAAGAGCCGGGCGGACGCCTCTGCGAGGTCCGCGCCAAACCGGCCGCCACGGCATCGGACCGCCCGCCTCGATCGGCGCCCGGACCGGTTCGGCCACGGCACCCCATGGGGACGGACAGTCACGATCGGCCACTCGGCGGGCATGCGTCCGCCTGGGCGGCTCCATCCTGAAACGGCAGATGGCAGCGATGATAAAACTGACGGTCAACGGAGCCGAACGCAGCTTCGACGGCGATCCCGAGATGCCGTTGCTGTGGTACCTGCGCGACGAACTCGGCCTCACCGGCACGAAGTTCGGCTGCGGCATCGCCCAGTGCGGCGCCTGCACGGTCCATATCGGCGGCACCGCCGCGCGGGCCTGCATCACCCCGGTCTCCGGCGCCGAAGGCCAGGAGATCGTCACCATCGAGGGGCTCTCGCCCGACGGCAACCACCCGGTGCAGTCGGCGTGGCGCGACCTCAACGTCGCCCAGTGCGGCTACTGCCAGACCGGCCAGATCATGCAGGCGGCGGCCCTCCTCAAGGATACGCCCAAGCCGACCGATCAGCAGATCGACGAGACCATGAGCGGCAACATCTGCCGCTGCGGCACCTATCCGCGCATCCGCGCCGCGATCCATCAGGCCGCCGGCAACGCGCCCGCCAACAAGGGAGAGCGCCTGTGATTCAAGATTTCTTTTCAAAAACATCGGCCAAGCTGACGGACGAACGCGCCGCGTCGAAGGACGCCGCGGGCCCCGTGATCATCGACAATTTTAGCCGCCGCGGCGTGCTGGGCGGAATGGGCGCCCTGGTGCTTGCCCTGTCTCTCTCGGATAAGGCCAAGGCGGACGAGGGCCAGACCGAAGAGCAGAAGGCCAAGAAATTCGGCGCCGACGGCATGCCGAACGGCTGGCGCGACGATCCCAAGATCTTCGTGGCCATCGCCAAGGACGGCACGGTGACGGTGACCAACCACCGCTCCGAGATGGGCACCGGCGTGCGCACTTCGATCGCCTTCACGGTCGCCGACGAGTTGGAGGCCGACTGGTCGAAGGTGAAGGTGGTCCAGGCCTGGGGCGACGAGCAGCGCTTCGGCAACCAGGACACCGACGGCTCGCGCTCGCTCCGCCACTTCTTCCAGCACTTCCGCCATGTCGGTGCGGCCGCCAAGCTGATGCTGATCCAGGCAGCCGCCAAGCAGTGGGGCGTGCCGGTTGGTGAGGTGACGGCCGAGAACCACGTCATCACTCACGCCAAGTCGGGCCGCAAACTCGGCTACGGCGACGTCGCCGAGGCGGCAGCCAGCCTGCCGGTGCCGGCCCGCGAGAGCGTGTCGCTCAAGAAGCCGGAGGCCTTCCGCTACATCGGCAAGGGCAAGGTCGGCCTCATCGACAACCACGACATCACGACGGGCAAGGCGATCTACGCCCTCGACGTGAAGCTCGACGGGATGCTGTATGCCGTCGTGGCGCGCCCGGCGGTCTACGGCGGCAAGGTGAAGTCGTTCGACGACACCGAGGCCAAGAAGGTGCCGGGCGTCGTCAAGATCGTGAAGATCGAGGGGGGCGAGATTCCCTCCGAGTTCATGCCGCTCGGCGGCATCGCGGTCATTGCGAAAAACACCTGGGCGGCGATGAAGGGACGCGAGGCCCTCAAGATCACCTGGGACGACGGCCCGAACGCAGGCTACGACACCGACGCCTTCCGTAAGGAGCTGGAGGCCGCCGCGCGCAAGCCCGGCAAGGTGGTCCGCACCTCCGGCGACGTCGATGCCGCGATGAAGACGGCCAAGACCAAGATCGAGGCCGAGTACTTCGTCCCCCACCTCGTCCAGGCGCCGATGGAGAACCCGGCAGCGGTCGCCCGCGTCAAGGACGGTGCCTGTGAGGCCTGGGCCTGCACGCAAGGACCACAGGCCGCCCACGATCGGCTGATGAAGCGCCTCAACCTGCCCGCCGACAAGGTGCGGGTGAACGTGACGCTGCTCGGCGGTGGCTTCGGCCGCAAGTCGAAGCCCGACTACGTGGTCGAGGCGGCGCTCTGCTCGCAGGCCGTCGACGGCGCGCCGGTCAAGCTCGTCTGGACCCGCGAGGACGATATCCAGCACAGCTACTATCACACCATCTCGGTGGAGCGGATCGAGGCCGGGCTCGACGACAAGGGCATGCCGGTGGCGTGGCTGCACCGCTCGGTGGCGCCGACGATCGGCTCGATCTTCGCGCCCGATCCGAAGCACGAGCTGCCGTTCGAGCTCGGCATGGGGCTAGTCAACAACCCGTTCGACCTGAAGAACATCCGGCTGGAGAACCCGGAGGCCGCCGCCCATACCCGGATCGGCTGGTTCCGCTCGGTCTCGAACATCCCGCACGCCTTCGCGATCCAGTCCTTCGTGGCCGAACTCGCCCACGCGGCGGGCCGCGACCCCAAGGACTATTTGCTGGATCTCATCGGCCCGGCCCGAAAAATCGATCCGACCGAGATCGGCGACGTGTGGAACTACGGCGAGGATCCGAAGCGCTATCCGGTCGATACCGGCCGCCTGCGCAACGTGATCGAGACGGTGGCCAAGGGCGCCGGCTGGGGCCGCAAGCTGGAGAAGGGCCGGGGCCTCGGCATCGCCGGCCACTACAGCTTCGTCACCTACACCGCGGTCGCGGCCGAGGTGGAGGTCGATGCCAAGGGGCAGGTGAAGGTCCACGCCGTCGACATCGCCGTCGATTGCGGGCCGCAGGTGAACCCGGAGCGCATCCGCTCGCAGATGGAGGGCGCGGTCATCATGGGGATGGGCCTCGCGCTCACCTCCAAGATCACCTTCAAGAACGGGCGCACCGAGCAGACGAACTACGACACCTACGAGATCACCCGCATCGACGCCGCCCCGAAGGTGGTGCGCGTGCATCTCGTCCCGACCGGCACCTTCGACGGTCCGCTCGGCGGCGTCGGCGAGCCGGGCGTGCCCCCGGTCGCGCCGGCCATCGCCAACGCGGTCTTCGCCGCGACGGGCCGGCGGGTGCGCGAGCTGCCGCTGCGGGATCAGCTCAGCAGCTGATCCGCTCGCATCGATCCCGACCCCACAGTCGGGATCGACCGCGCCGGACGTTCGGGTGGCGCGACAGGCGCTCCCGGAGTGGTCCGCCGAGTCTCGCAGGAGGCTCGGCGGACCGCTCCGGGAGCGCTTTTTTCATGTCCTCTCCCGCCTAGCGTGCGCGTCGCCGTGGCCGGAGAGTCACGGCCCTGTCTCGCGAATACAGAGCCGAACCGCGACGATGACAAAGCCGGTGGGGTCGTCACTGCATTAACGCGCTCTCAACCGTGTGAACATATCGCTGAGGCGAGTGTCCGCCTTCATCTTGGTGCTGTGCGTCCATCGAAACCGTGATTTCGCGTGGCTCTCGACGCGAGAACGAGGATACGCCCTGATGCTGCCCGTCACGATCAAGAGCCGCCTGATCGTCATGCTGTCGTTCATGGGCCTGCTGCTCCTGATCTCCACAGGCGTCGGCGGCGCCGCCCTCGTGTGGAGCAACGCCAGCCTGAAGACGACCTACGACGACCGGCTCGTGCCGCTGAGCCAATTCCTGACGATGCGCGACCTCTGCGACAAGATCCTCGAGACGTCCCGCGGCGCGGTCGAGGGCCAGAGCGCCCCGAAAGCGGCGGCGCAGACGATCGAGCGCGCCCTCGCCGACCTGCGCCGGACCTGGGGCGACTTCCTCGCGACGACGCTGACCGAGGAGGAGCGGAAGCTCGCCGACGTGATGGGCGGCCATCTCGCGCGCAACGGCAAGATCGTCGGCGACCTCGCCGGGCATCTGTCCGCCGGCCGCCTCGACGCCCACGCCGAGGCGCACGAGACCCTGACGATGCGGATGCCGCAGATCACCGAGGCCATGTCGAAGCTCACCGCCCTCCAACTCGACGAGGCGCGCGCGGAATATGCCCGCTCGCAGGTCAAGGCCGACCGGCTGGGCGTGGCGCTGCTCGTCTGCCTGCTGCTCGCCTGCGGCGGCCTCGGCCTCGGCGTCGTGACCGTGATGGGCGGCGTGGTGCGGCCGCTCGACCGGATCACCGCGACGATGGGCCGGCTCGCGGGCGGCGACCTCGCGGCGACGATCGACGGTGCGGGCCGCCGCGACGAGATCGGCGCCATGGCCCGTGCCGTTGGGGTGTTCAAGGAGGTGATGGTCGCCGAGCGCGACGCCGCGGAGGCCGAGCTTCGCGCGACCGAGGCCAAGTCGCGCCGGGCGCAGACCCTCGACCGGGCGACGCGAGACTTCGAGGACGAGGTCTCGGGCCTGACCCGGGCGCTGTCCTCGGCCGCCGCCGAGATGGAGGCGACCGCCCGCGGCATGTCGGATTCGGCCGCCGTCACCACCGAGCAGTCGGCGAGCGTCGCCAGCGCGGCGGAGCAGATGTCGTCCAACGTCCAGACGGTGGCCTCCGCCAGCGAGGAGATGTCCTCCTCGATCATGGAGATCGCCGCGCAGGTCGCCCATTCCTCGGGCATCTCCGACCGGGCCGCCGCGGACGCCGCGCGCACCGACACGATCATCCGCAGCCTGTCGGAGGGTACGGAGCGCATCGGCGCCGTGGTCGGCATGATCTCGGCCATCGCCGGACAGACCAACCTGCTCGCGCTCAACGCCACCATCGAGGCGGCCCGCGCCGGCGAGGCGGGCCGCGGCTTCGCCGTGGTGGCCGGCGAGGTGAAGGAATTGGCCAACCAGACGAGCCGCGCCACCCAGACGATCTCGGAGCAGATCGGCGCGATCCAGGCGCAGACCCATCAGGCGGTGGCCGCCATCCGGGCGATCAGCCAGACCATCGTCGAGCTGCGCGCCATCGCGACCGGCGTGGCGGCGGCGATGGAGGAGCAGGGCGCGGCCACGCAGGAGATCGTCCGCAACGTCAGCCAGGCGGCGCAGGCGACGCAATCGGTCGCCGGCAACGTCGCCGCCGTGCGCGACATCGCCGGGCAGACCGGGGCGGCCTCGGCGCAGGTCCTCGTCTCGGCCTCCGAACTCTCGCGGCGCTCCGACCATCTCGGTGCCGCGGTCGCGGACTTCCTAGCGACGATCAAGGCGGCCTGACGCAAGGCCGAGTCAGTGCTCGCAACCCGGAGGCCCCCTCGCGGCTTTCCCCGTCGTCTTCAGCGATTAAGGAAGCCGATTCCATGATGCAGGCCGCCCGCGCCGCCCGCCTCCTCCCGTTCCTCCTGCTCGCCGCCGGCCCGGCGCTCGCCTCGCCGTGCTCGGACAAGATCGCGTCCCTCGACGGGCGGGTGAAGGCCCAGGCCACCGAGGCGATCTCGGCCTCGACCGGCAGCAAGACAGTGGCGGCCCATCGCGAGGGCGAGGGCCAGACCGGCACCGGCGGCCAGACCGACCGGCGCGAGGCGCCCCCCGAGAAGTCGGCCGAGGCCGGAAAGGGGGGTGATCAGGCCCAGCAGGCCAAGGTCGCCCTGGAGGAAGCCCGCACCGCCGACGGCAAGGGCGACCAGAAGGGCTGCGAGGCCGCGACCGCGCGGGCGGAGAAGCTCCTCGAAACCAAGCCGTGACGAGACCGGGTTGAAACGGGGTTGACGGGGGGCGAAATCGCGTAAGGTCGCGCGCCCTCCGTCCCAATGCGGACATGCTTGCCTGCAAGGGCGCTCCCGAGAGGCATCCCGATCCGCAGACGCTGAGCCGACCATCATGACGCCGACCGCGCAGGGAGCGCTCGAACTCCGCCTTCGCCAGCAAGTCATCCTGTCCGAATTCGGTGTGGAGGCCCTGCGGGCGACCGCGTTGATGCCGCTGTTGCAACGGGCGACCGAACTCTGCGCCGAAGGCATGGGTGCGCAGTTCTGCAAGGCGCTCGAGTATCAGCCGTCGCACGACATGCTGCTCGTCTGCGCGGGCGTCGGCTGGGAACCGGACTCCGTCGGCAAGGCGGTGGTGGGGGCCGACCTCGACTCGCCCGCGGGCTACGCGCTAAAGACCGGCCAGCCGGTGATCTCGAACCATCTCGAGAACGAGACCCGCTTCCGCACGCCCGCCCTGATGGCCGACCACGGCATCCGCCGGGCGGTGAACGTCCTGATCACCAACCGCGACGGCCATTACGGCGTGCTGGAGGTGGACGACACCCGCGAGGGCGTGTTCGGCGAGGCCGACATCGCCTTCATGCAGGGCTTCGCCAACCTGCTCGGCAGCGCCATCGAGCGGCTGCGCTCGGAGGCGCAGCTCAAGGTCGCCCTGGAGCGGCAGGACCTGCTGACCCGAGAGATGAGCCACCGTGTCAAGAATAGCCTCGCCGTCGTGGCGGGTCTGCTGGCGCTCCAAGTCCGCGGCACCGAGAATGCGGATGTGAAGAACGCTTTGTCCGACGCCCGCGCCCGGGTCGAAGCGGTGGCGCAGGTCCACGATCAGCTCTGGCGCCAGCCCGACATCACCCGCATCGATCTGGCGGGCTTCCTCGGCGCCTTGTGCGAAAAGCTGTCCGAGAGCGCCGGGACGCACGCGCTCCGCTGCCGCGCCGCGGCCGTGACCATGCCGGCGGATCTCGCGATCCCGCTCGGGCTGTTCGTGAACGAACTCGTCACCAATGCGATCAAGTACGCCTACCCGGACGGGCAGGGCGAGATCCGCATCGAGGCCTGTCCGCGTGAGGACGGCGGACTGACCGTCGCCGTGGCCGACGACGGCGTCGGCTTGCCGGAGGGCTTCGATCCCTTGAAGTCGCGCACGAGCCTCGGCATGCGCGTCATCAACAACCTCGCCCGCCAGCTCGACGGCACCCTCGTACTGGTGCCGGGGCGGGGCGCCCGCTTCGAATTGCGGATGGCGCCCCGCGCCTGATCGATCAGTTGCCGCCGCCGGAGCTGCTGCCGCCGCCCGCGCTACCCTGCGGAACCGCGCGCGAGGGCTGACCGGCATTGCCGCCCGCGGCCGAGTCGGTCTGCACCGTATCGGCGCCGGTGGAGCCGCGGGGAACCGTGACGTTGCGGTCGCCGCCGGTGTTGTTCTGGCCGCTGGTGACCGGCGCGCCGGGGGCCGCTTGCGGCGGGGCCGCCGGGGCCGTGGTCTGGGCCAGCGCCGGGGTGAATCCGGCCGCCGCGAGGGCGAGGGTGCCGGCGAGAATCGAGACGCGCATCGTGTTTCCTTCCGTCGTGTCCGGCGGTCGAGGTCGTACGACCCGCCGCCCGGTGTCGGTAGGGCAACCTCCCTCGGCCGCGATGTATCCATGATGCGACGCTCGAGTGCCCCGGCGCGGGGGACGGCGCATCACCGGGTGCAGGCGCACGTCGACGTCCGCTCGCCCGACCCACGAGAGGTCGGCCCGTCCCTTGATCGATGGAAGGGCACCGCCATAACGGATGGAAAATCTGGGAGGGATGACGGCGTGACGGATCGAGCAGGCGGGCATGCGGCGCGTCTCGGAGCGGCGGCGCTCCTTTCCCTCTACGGAAGCTTCGGCGCTGCGGCCGGGGAGGCGGCGCAGGACTGGCCCGCCTTCGGACGCGACGCCTCGAACGTCCACCACTCGCCCCTCAAGGCCATCGACCGGGGCAACGTCACGCGTCTGCGTCCGGCCTGGATCTTCCAGACCGGCGTCACCGGCTACTTCCAGGCCGAGCCCGTGATCGTCGAGGGCGTGATGTACGTCTCGACCACCGGCAACCACGTCGCCGCGCTCGATGCCAAGTCGGGCCGGGTGCTGTGGACCTACACCCACAAGGCGCGCACGGAAAAGATCTTCGGGCCGCCCTCGAACCGGGGCGTGGCCGTCGCGAACGGCCTCGTGTTCGAGGCGACCATGGACGGGCGGGTGATTGCGCTGGACGCGAAGTCCGGCCGCCTCGTCTGGGACCGCGAGGCGGTGCGCCCGGAGGAGGGCGAGACCGAGACGGCCTCGGCGCTCGCCGCCAGCCTCGGCGACAAGCCGGTCCAGGGATCGAGCCGGCTCGGCTTCAAGATGCCGCCGCTGGTGGCGGAAGGCCTCGTCATCGTCGGCGTGACGGGGGCGGGCTACGGGCTTCATGTCGAGGACGAGAAGGGCGGGCTCGACGGCGGCTCGGTGGTCGGCATCGAGGGCGGCTACGGCCGCCGCGGGTGGCTCGCCGCCTACGACGCCGGGACCGGCGAGGAGCGCTGGCGCTGGTACGTCACCAAGGAGGACGGCTGGGAGGGCGTCTTCGCCGAGACGACGCCGGACGGCTTGCCCCTCAACCGCGACATCGCCGCCGAGAAGGCGGCGGCGCCCGAGCACCGCGAGGCCTGGAAGGTCGGCGGCGGCTCGCTGTGGATGACGCCGGCCTACGATCCGGAGGCGGGCCTGATCTTCCTCGGGACCGGCAACCCGGCGCCGCAAAATTTCGGGCTGACCCGGCCGGGCGACAACCTCTACACCATGAGCCTCGTGGCGCTCGACGTGCGCACCGGCCAACTGCGCTGGCACTTCCAGCAGGTGCCGCACGAGCAATGGGGCTACGACGTCGCGAGCCCGCCCTTCCTGCTCGACGCGAAGACTCCGGATGGGCCGGTGAAGGCGGTGGCCCAGGCGAGCAAGACCGGCTTCATCTACCTGCACGACCGCGCGACCGGGCGGCTCCTCTCCCGCTCCGAGCCGGTGATCACCCAAAAGAACCTGTTCGCCCCGCCGAGCCCGGAGGGCACCGTGGTGAGCCCCGGCCCGCTCGGCGCGATCTCCTGGCATCCGGTGGCCTACGACGCCGTCTCGAACCGCGCCTTCGCCCAGGTGCGCCACGGGGCCGCGACCTACACGGTCAAGACCGTGCCGGCCTCCGGCAACCGTCCGGAGATCCGCTACACCGAGACCAGCGAGGCCAAGGGCGAGCCCGCCTTCTCGACGCTGACGGCGGTGGACCTCGGCACCGGCAAGGCGGCGTGGTCGAAGAAGGCCGGCAGCCGGCTCTCCGGCGGCACGCTCTCGACCGCGGGCGGCCTCGTCTTCTCCGGCGAGGAGGACGGGCATCTCGACGCGCACGACGCCGCGACCGGCGAGATCCTGTGGCGCTTCCAGTGCGGCGCCGGCATCGGCGGCCCGCCGGTCACCTACGCCATCGACGGACGCCAATACGTGGCGGTCGCCGCGGGCGGCGCCTCCTTCACCAAGGCGTCCGGCTTCGGCATCGGGGATGCGCTGGTGGTGTTCGCGCTGCCGGAGTGAGGGAACGTCGCTGCATCGGCCCGTCCCATCCATCCCCTTCAGGACGAGGGATGTGATGGGAGACGACGCTCAAGCGCGTGCATCTCCTCCTCTTCGTCCGCGCTCTCGCCCCGAAGATGCTGCGCCTGCGACGCGGTCGCCCGCCGGGCCGATCGCGCATGCTTGGGCGAGATCGGGCCACCCAGCCTGGGCTCGCCGCCGTGCTTGATCGCGAGCCAGTCGGGATCGGCCCAGCGTTCTAGCAGCGCCCGGAACGACGCGAGCCGGCCCGGCTCGAACGGGATGCGCCTCCCCATCCCGTCCTTGTAGGGATGCGGCGGGTGGATCGCCGCGCAGAGCACGAGGCCCGCCGGGATCGGCGTCGTCGCGGCATGCGTGCGCCTGCCCTTGAGGAGCTTGGGCAGCACATGGGTGTGCGGCCCGTCGGGACTGGTGCCGCCGGGGCCGGGAATGTCCGAAAACACCTCGATCCGGCCGAAGCGGGCGCGGAACACCCGGTGCGGGCTCATCGCCGCGAGTCGCGCGCCGATCGGGTTGGCGGGATCGAACAGCGGCCGGCCGACGCCCGCCCGCAGGCAGGCGAGGGCTACCGGGTCGCGCGTGCGCATGCAGGCGTCGACGGCCAGCATCCCGAGGCCGAGATCGAACAGGATCGCGTCGCGATCCTCCGGCCGGGCCGCCTCGCCGTCCGGGCCGAGCTCGGTCACGACCGTGCGCCGGCCCATGGCGCAGGCCCCTTCCGGCAGGCACAGGGCGACGGCGTGGTTCCAGCCCGAGCTGAAACCGGTCTCGTAGGCGAGCGGGCGCAGGTCCGGCAGGACGTCGAGGGCGATGGCGCCGCGGGCGGTGGCGAGGCCGAGGCGCCGGTCGGACAGGGCGATCACCGGCTCGTCGGCGTCGCGCAGGAACTCGGCGATGGCACCGAAGCTGCCGAGGCTCCAGGCGGTGCCGGGATCGGCCAGAGCCTCCCGCAGCAGCGCCGTGACCGCCTCCAATCCGGGTTCGCCCAGTCCGGCTGCGGTCATGCTTCACTCCTCCGCCACGGGACGGACCGGCCTCGGCGTTGCCGGCGAGGACTATCAGGGCCGGCGAAGGGCCGATACCCGCCGGCCCGCAGCGCACTGCCGGAGTGATCGATTGCTCGGCGATCTGCCTGGAACGCGGGCAGACATGCCGCGTTGGCTGCACGATCCGACATCCTAACGCTTCATGAAGCGGACGATCCGGACCTTCCTCCAAAGCTTGAACGACAGGGAGCAGACATGCGCGACCATAGCCAGACGATCGGCCGCCTCTCCCCGTCCGCGCCGAAGCGGACCGGCCGGACGTCCACCTCCGCACAACGGCTCGGAGGCCTCGTAAGGGCGCCCGCGGGCGCGGCGAAGGCGCCGGGCACCCCTTCGGAGACCGGCCGCGTCGTTGCACCGACGAACGATTTCGAGGGTTTCGGTTCGTTCAGCTAAAGCATCGGACGGGATATCGGATGCAGCACGATGGGCTGGCTTCTCGTGCCGCATTGGCTTTATCCGAAAGCCGGCTATCACCGTTCGGGCCGATGGTTTCGCTCACCGAAAGGCAGCCCGGGCTCTTGAGAAAGACGATGCGGCGCAAAGACCTGGAGCCTCGTCGCTCACTCCTGCGCCGGGCCGACGGCCGGACGCAGGCCTGACACGAAGTTCCAGCGCCAGCCGACCAGAACGACGAAACCGGAGAAGAAGGCGGCGGAGGCCATGACGGCAAGAGCGAGACTGTCCATCTCCGCCGCTTAGCCGCCGCACACCGCCCCGGCCACGGCGCGTTCCGCCGCAGCGACCGAAGGGGACGCGGCCGGTTCCTGCGGATCGTCGAGGCCGACGACGAAAAGGCTCCCGTCGCCGGATGGCGACGGGAGCCTTTTCGTCTGTCTCGCCGGTGCCGCGGCCGTCGCTCGGCGGCGGTCCTCATCCCTGGCCGCCGCCGAACCCGAGGCCGCGGATGATATCGCCGATCGGATCGATCCGCCTCGCCTCCGCCGGCTGCGGCGGCTGCACCGTGGCCTGGGACGCGGCGCTCTCCGTCGTCGCCCGCGTCTCGAGCGTGGCCTGACGCGTCCGGGCCGGGCGCTGGGCCACCTTGCGGCGGTGGGGGGCCGCCGCCTTGCGCGGTGCGGGTGCCGCCTCACGCGCGACCGCCTGGGCCGCCACCGGCGCGACGACTGCCGGAACGCCGCCGGACTTCAACTCTTCGGGGGCGACATCGGGCTTCGCCTCGGCCAGCATCCGAACCGGCGGGTTGACCCATGCCGTCTCCTCCGCGGTGGCCTCGATACCGGCGGAGACCCGCTCCGCCCGCGGCGGAGACACGGCGAAGGGACCGGCCTGCATGATCTGGGCGGCCAGGACCAGCGCGGATATTGCAGCGGCGGTGGTGCCGAGAGTGGACTTGTAGTGTTCCATGCCTGCAGAACGTAGCGCCAAGCTTATCGTTCCGCTTGGCCGACGGGTCCGGCTCAGGTTTCGTGCACCGAGCGCTGCGCCACGCCGTCGTCGTGCGGCGAGGTCAGACGATCCGTCGGTCGAGCCGGATGATGCGGCAGGCCTCGCCCGCCTTCGCCGCGGGGGCGTGGGGGGCGCGGATGAGGAGCGCCTCGCTCGATCCCAGCACCGAGAGCATGGAGGAATCCTGCCGGTTCTCGGGGTGGGCGACCGGCAGACGGTCGGGCGCCGTCTCGAGCCGGGCGCGCAGGTAGTCCTGGCGCTGGTCGTTCGCGGGCATGTCGCGGCCGAGGACCGCCGGCTCGCTGCGGTCCGCACCCGCGGCCGGATCGCCGAGCAGCGCCCGGATTGCCGGCACCACGAAGAGCAGGCCGCAGACGATCGACGAGACCGGATTGCCGGGCAACCCGATCACCGTCATGGGCCCGAGCCGCCCGAACATCAGCGGCTTGCCGGGCCGCAGCGCCACCCGCCAGAAGCCGAGTTCGAGCCCTTCCTCGCGGAGCGCCGCCTGGACGAGATCGTGATCGCCGACCGAGGCGCCGCCGAGCGTCACGACGAGGTCGGCGCCGACGCCGCGGGCGCGGCCGATCGCCTCGCGCAGGGCGCCGAGATCGTCGGGTACGATGCCGAGATCGATCGCCTCGGCACCGGCTTCCAAGGCGAGCGCGGCGAGCGCCAGCCCGTTCGAGGCGACGATCTGGTCCCAGGCCGGCGCCTCGCCCGCGCGCACCAGTTCGTCGCCGGTGGCGATGACGGCGACGCGAGGGCGCCGCCGCATCGGCAGCATCGCGTGACCCGCGGCGGCGGCCAGCGCGAGGCGGCGCGCGTCGAGGGTCTCGCCCGCCCGCAGCAGCGTCTCGCCCTCAGAAAAATCGAGCCCGGCCCGGCGGACGAAGCGGCCGACGGCGACGGACTCGCGAGCCGTGACGGTGTCGCCCTGGGCTTGAGCATTCTCCTGGATCAGGATGGCGTCGGCGCCCTCCGGCACCGGCGCACCGGTGAAGATGCGCACCGCCTCGCCCGGCCCGACTTCCTGCGCGTAGCCGTGGCCGGCGGCGCTGATCCCGACCACCCGCAGGGATGCGGGCACCTGCGCCACGTCGGCGGCACGCACCGCGTAGCCGTCCATGGCGGAGGCCGGGAACGGGGGCTGGGTGCGCGTCGCGGCGACATTCTTGGCGAGGGTGCGGCCGGCGGCTTGCGCGACGGGGACCCTTTCCGCCTCGACCGGGCCGGGGATGGCGGCGAGGATCTTTTGGAGGGCTTCGGCGACGGGGAGGAGACTCATGCGCGATGTCCCAGGACGCGCCAGCAAGAAACCCTCCCCCCTCCGCGGGGGAGGGTGCCCCCGGAGCGGGCGGGAGAGGGGAGCGACAGTCCCGCTTGGCCACCATCGACGCGAACGCTCCGGAAGCGGGGTTCCCCTCTCCCGACCCCCTTCGGGGGCCACCCTCCCCCGCGGAGGGGGGAGGGAGCGCGCAGCGCGCTCACGCCTCGTCCTCCGCCCGCCAGAGCCCGGACTTGCCCCCCTCCTTCGACAACAACCGGATGCCCTCGATCCGCATGCCCCGGTCGGCGGCCTTCACCATGTCGTAGACCGTGAGGCAGGCGACCGAAACGGCGGTCAGCGCCTCCATCTCGACGCCAGTCTGGCCCTGCACCCGCACCTCCGCGGTGAGCCGCAGGCCGGGGAGCGCGTCGTCGGGCTCGCAGGCGATCTTCACTTTCGTCAGCAGCAGCGGGTGGCAGAGCGGGATCAGCTCGTGGGTGCGCTTGGCCGCCATGATGCCGGCGAGCCGCGCCGTGCCGATGACGTCGCCCTTCTTGGCGTCGCCCTCGCGGATCAGCCTCAGCGTCTCGGGGCGCATCACCACGACGCCTTCGGCGACCGCCATGCGCGAGGTCGCGGCCTTGTCCGACACGTCGACCATGCTGGCCGCGCCCGTGGCGTCGATATGGGTGAGGCGGCCCTCGCTCACTTAAGCCGCGTCCCCGAACAGCAGCGCCCGCGTCGCGGCGGTGACGTCGGCCTGCCGCATCAGGCTCTCGCCGACGAGGATCGTGTCGAGGCCGTGCGCACGCAGCCGCCGCACGTCGGCGTGGCTGCCGATGCCGCTCTCGGCGACCGCGATGCGATCCGCCGGGATGCCGGGCTTCAGGTCGATCGCCGTCTCGAACGAGACCTCGAAGGTCTTGAGGTTGCGGTTGTTGACGCCGACCAGCCGCGTGCCGAGCGGCAGCGCCCGCTCAAGCTCCGCCGCGTCGTGGACCTCGACCAGCACGTCCATGCCGAGATCGTGCGCGGTCTCGGTCAGGTCCCGCGCCTCGGCGTCGTCGAGGCAGGCCATGATGACGAGGATGCAATCGGCGCCCCAGGCGCGCGCCTCGAACACCTGATACGGCTCGAACAGGAAGTCTTTTCGGATCACCGGCAGGTCGCAGGCCGCACGGGCTTGCACCAGGAAGTCCGGCGCGCCCTGGAACGAGGGGGTGTCGGTGAGAACCGAGAGGCAGGTGGCACCGCCGGCTGCGTAGGCTTTCGCCAGCGTCGCGGGGTCGAAATCGGCACGGATCAACCCCTTCGAGGGGGAGGCCTTCTTGATCTCCGCGATCAGGGCCGGGCGATCCTGCGCGATGTGGCGCTCGATGGCGGCGGCGAAGCCGCGCGGCGGCTCGGCCTTGGCGACGCGCTGTTCCAGCTTGGCGAGTGGCAGGCGCAGCTTCGCCTCGGAAATCTCGCGGCGCTTGTAGGCCTCGATCCGGGCGAGCACGCTGGCGCGCTCCGGCGCCGGGGGGCTCGCGATCACGTCGGCCACGATGTCGTCCATCGGTTGATCCTCAAACCCTGGCCGGGCCTTATCACGCCTTCGAGGCGGCGACGAGCCGGGCCAGCGTGCCCCGCGCCGCGCCCGAATCGATCGCGCTTTCCGCCCGCGCGACCCCCTCCGCGATGGTGCCGACGGCGCCCGCCACGACGAGGCCCGCGCCCGCGTTCAGCACGGCGATGTCGCGATAGGCGTTGCGCTGGCCCTCCAGCACGGCGTTCAGCGCTGCCGCGTTGTGCTCGGGGTCGCCGCCGCGCAGATCGTCGAGGGTCGACAGTCTCAGGCCGACTTCCTCGGGGTGGATGGTGAAGTGCGACAGCCGCCCGTCCTCCAGCGCGACCACCGCGGTCGGGCCGGTGACCGTGATCTCGTCGAGCCCGTCGGCGCCGTGGACGGTCCAGACCTTCCGGCTGCCGAGTTCGCCGAGCACCCGCGTCAGCGGCTCGGCCCAGGCCGGGCGCGACACGCCGAAGACCTGGGCGGTGACGCCGGCCGGATTCGAGAGCGGCCCCAGCATGTTGAAGATCGTGCGGAACGGCAGCTCGGAGCGCGTCGGCGCGACGTGGCGCATGGCGCCGTGATGGGTCTGCGCAAACATGAAGCACAGGCCGGCCTGTTCGAGGCAGCGCCCCAGCGCCTCGGGATCGAGCCCGATGGTGACACCGAGCGCGGCGAGCACGTCGGCCGCGCCCGAGCGCGAGGTGGCGGCGCGGTTGCCGTGCTTGGCCACGGGCACGCCGCAGGCGGCGGTCAGGATCGCGGCGAGCGTCGAGACGTTGTAGCTGCCCGAATGATCGCCGCCGGTGCCGACGATGTCGATGGCGCCCGAAGGTGCAGCGACCGGCAGCATCCGCGCCCGCATCGCCGAGACGGCGCCCAGGATCTCGTCCTCGCTCTCGCCGCGAACCGCCAGCGCGGTCAGGAAGGCGCCGGCCTGGACCGGCGTGACCTCGCCCGAGAGCAGGTCGTCGAAGGCGGAGCGGGCTTGGTCGCGGGTGAGCGCGGCGCCGGTCGCGACGGTGGCGAGATGGGTCTTGAAGGCGTCCATGGGCCGCAAATCGTCCACTGGAAGCCCTCTCCCCTCCGCGGGAGAGGGTGGCCCGCGAAGAGGGTCGGGAGAGGGGAGCGCGCTGTCCGGAAACGTCGCTCCCCTCTCCCGACCCTCGCTGACGCGAGGGCCACCCTCCCCCGCAGAGGGGGGAGGGGAAGGCGTCCGTCAATGCACGGCTAATCCGCCCTTGTCACGCGCCCGGCCGCGCCTGCGCCCGCCACGCGGCGGCGAGGTCGAGGAAGTTCCGGATGATCTGCGCGCCGTGGTTCGAGAGGATGCTCTCGGGATGGAACTGCACGCCGTGCACCGGCAGTTCGCGGTGCTGCAGCCCCATAATCAGCCCGTCGGCCTCGGCCGTGACGGTGAGATCGGCCGGGCAGCTCGCGCGCTCGACCACCAGCGAGTGGTAGCGCGTGGCCGAAAACCCCTCGTTGATGCCGCGAAACACGCCCTTCGCCTCGTGGCGGATGGTCGAGACCTTGCCGTGCATGGGGGCTGGCGCGCGCACCACGTCGCCGCCATAGGCCTGCCCGATGGTCTGGAGCCCGAGGCAGACGCCAAAGATCGGCACCTCCGCGCCCAGTTCCCGTACCACGTCGAGGCAGATCCCCGCCTCGTTCGGCGTGCACGGCCCCGGCGACAGCACCAGCGCATCCGGCGCCCGCGCGCGGATGCCGGCGACATCGATCTGGTCGTTGCGCACCACATCGATCCGGCCGCAGAGCGGGCCGATCAGGTGGACGAGATTCCACGTGAAGGAATCGTAGTTGTCGATGACGAGGACGTTGGACATCGGGCGTAAGGCCTTGCGGCGAAATCGGCGGTTCTTCCGACCCACCGTCTGTCACCGGGTGGCGAGACGGTGAACGGGAGTCAAGACGAAGCGAGCTTTCAGACCTATCGCCGTCATTCCGAGGCGCGAAGCGAACCCGGAATCCACGACTGGCCGCGACGCAATACACAACCGCGCATTACGGGTGGATTCCGGGTTCCGCTACGCGGCCCCGGAATGACGGCGGAGGGATTACGCGTCGGCGCGGCGCCGCCCTACTGCCCCCGCCGCGCCCGGCTCGCGAACTGAACCGCGTCCTCCGCCGCCCGAAACAACGCCTTGGCCTTGTTCACGCATTCCTGCTGCTCCGAGAGCGGATCGGAATCGTAAACGATGCCGGCGCCCGCCTGCACGTGCATGCGGCCGTCCTTCACGATGGCGGTGCGCAGCACGATGCAGGTGTCCATCTCGCCGCGCGCGCCGAAATAGCCGATGCAGCCGCCATAGGGGCCGCGCTTCTCGCGCTCCAGCTCGTCGATGATCTCCATCGCCCGCACCTTCGGCGCGCCCGAGACCGTGCCGGCGGGAAATCCCGCGGCGAGCGCCGCCAGCGTGTCGTGGGCGGGATCGAGATCGCCCTCGACGTTCGAGACGATGTGCATGACCTGGGAATAGTATTCGAGGAAGAACGAGCCGGTCACCCGCACACTGCCGATCTTCGAGACGCGGCCGACGTCGTTGCGGCCGAGGTCCAAGAGCATCAGGTGCTCGGAGCGCTCCTTGGGGTCGGCCAGAAGCTCTTCCGAGAGCGCCTTGTCCTCGGCGGGCGTGGCGCCGCGCCGCCGCGTGCCGGCGATCGGGCGGATCGTCACCGTGCCCTCGCGCACCCGCACGAGGATCTCGGGGCTGGAGCAGACGACCTGGAAATCCTCGAAATCGAGGTAGCACAGGAACGGGGCCGGGTTGGTGCGGCGTAAAGAGCGGTAGAGCGCGAAGGCCGGCAGGGTGAAGGGCGCCTCGAAGCGCTGCGACAGCACCACCTGAAAGATGTCGCCCGCGATGATGTAGTCCTTGGCCTTCGCGACCATCCCCAGGAACTCGTCCGGCGGGGTGTTCGAGACCGGGGCGGGCAGGGCGAGGCCGGCGGCGTCCACTCGCGCCTCGATAGGCAGCGGGCTTTCCAGCGCCGCCGCGACCCGGTCGAGCCGGTCCTGCGCCGCCTCAAGGGCGGCACTCGCGCTCACGCCGTCCACCGGGCGCACGGGGGTGACGACGGTGAGCGCGTCGGCGACCGCGTCGAACACCACCATGGTCCGCGGGCGGACAAAGATCGCGTCCGGCACGCCGAGCGGATCGGGGTTCGGCTGCGGCAGCCGCTCCATGGCGCGGACCATGTCGTAGCCGAGATAGCCGAACAGGCCCGCCGCCATCGGCGGCATCGCCGCGCCGTCGGGCTCGTCGCCGATGGCGCTCTCGCTGATCAGCGCGCGCAAGGATTCGAGGGGTGGGCGGTCGTCGGCCGCGAAATCCGTCAGCGCGGCGTCGCGGGCGGTCTCGGCGCGGCCGTCGCGGCAGCGCCAGATCAGGTCGGGGTCGAGCCCGATCATCGAGTAGCGCCCGCGCACGGCCCCGCCCTCGACCGATTCGAGCAGGAAGCCGGGGCCCGCATGCCCTCCCTTCAGCTTGAGGAAGGCGGCGACTGGGGTTTCCAGATCGGCCACCAGCGTGAGGCCGAGCAGGCTCGGCCGGCCCGCCGCGTAGGCGCGCCGGACCGCGTCGTGGACAGGATCGGTCATCGGCGCCCTCAGTACTCGCCGCCGAGCGCGCGCCGGAACGCCGCCTGGTTGATGGTCACGCCCGCGTTCTTCTGCACCTCGGCGAGGAACTGGCCGAGCACGTCGTCGGCGAGCGCCGTGCGCAGCGAGTTCACGAGCTGCGTGTCGGTGGGCGTGCCGGGGACGAAGGCCGGCATGGTGGCGGCCGTCACCTTGAACACCGCGCGGCCCTCGCCCGCGGGAGCGGACGCCGCCTTGCCGGTCGGCGTCACGAAGATGCGCTCGACGGTCTCGCTGGACAGATCGTCCTTGCTCTGGTTGCGGCCGAGATCGGTCACCTCCTTCACCGGGATGCCGGCCTCCTGCGCCACGGTCTCGACCGCGTCGCCCTTCTCCAGCCGCTCGACCAGCTCCTTGGACTTGGCGACGAGCCGCTTGTCGGTCTCGGCCTTGGTCCAGCCCTTCACGGCCTCGTCGCGCACCTCGTCGAGGGGTTTTTCGCGGGGCGGCGTGACCTTCACCACGTCGTACCAGATCGAGCCGCCGTCCTTGGTGCGCAACGCCTCGGTGTCGTTGCCGACATCGGCGCGGAAGGCGGCGGCCAGCGTCGTGTCCTTGTCCGGAAAACCCTCGACCGGGTTGCCGGCCGGGTCGAGCCCGCGGGCATCGACCGCCGGGATCGACAGCACGGTCAGCCCGCGCTCCTTGGCGATCTCGGCGAGTGGCTTGGCCGAGGCGCGGGCGTCCTCGATGGCGTCCTGGGTCTCCGACAGCCCCTGCTCGCGGGCGCGGCGGAGCGCGACCTCCTTGCGGACTTCGTCCTTCACCGCCTCGAACGGCTTCACGTCGCCGGGCTCGATGCCGGTGACGCGCAGCAGCACGGTGCCGAAGCGGCCCTTGACCGGCTGGCTCACCGTGTTCAGCTCCAGGGCGAAGGCGGCATCCGCCACCGCCGGGTCGAACAGCTCGGACTTCGCCAGCGTGCCGAGGGCGAGGTCCTTGGGATCGACCCCGCGGGAAACGGCGACCGCCTCGAACGGCTGCTCACCGCTCTCGATCCTGGCGCGCGCCGCCAGGGCGGCGGCCTCGTCGGGGAAGCTGATCTGCTGGATCGTGCGGCGCTCCGGCTTGCCGAAGCGGCCCTTGTTGGCCTCGTAGGCGGTTCTCGCGTCGGCCTCGCTGACCGCGTCGGGCTTGGCCAGCGTCTCGGGCTCCAGCACCAGCAGGTTCAGGCTGCGGTATTCCGGCGCGCGAAAGCTCGCCTTGTTGGCTTCGTAGTAGCTCTTCAGCTCGTCGTCGGTCGGCGCCGGAATCTCGCCGGCCGCGGCGGGCGTCAGCGTCAGGACGGCGGCCGAGCGCCGCTCGGTCGAGTAGCGGTGGACCGCCTCCCGCATCGCCTGCGGCACCGGCAGTTCGGCCACCGTCGAATCGGCAAGCTGGAGCCGGGCGATGACCGAACGCTGCTCGCGCACGAACAGGGCCTCGTTCATGCCCGCGCGCTGGAGCGTCTGATAGAACAGCGTCCGGTCGAAGCTGCCGTTGGCGCCCTTGAAGCTGGGCTCCTCCTGGATCGCCTTCAGCACGGCGGCGTCCGAGACGGCGAGGCCGAGATCGGCGGTCTTCTGGTCGAGGGCGGCCTCGGTGACGAGCTGGGACAGCACCTGCCGCTCCAGGCCGAGCGCGCGGGCCTGCTCCGGGGTCAGGGTGCGCTTGAGCTGCTGCTGATAGCGCTGGAGCTGGTTCTGGTAGGCGGTGCGGACCTCCTCGGCCGAGATCGGCGTCTTGCCGACGGTGGCGACCGTGGTGCTGGAGCCTCCGCGGAAAAACTCCTCCACACCGAAGATCGCCACGCCCGCGATGAGGAAGGTGAAGATCACGCTGAGCACGATCTTGCCGAGCCACGTCTGGCTGGCGCTGCGGATGGACTGGAGCATCGGACGTCCGGACCCTACGAACCCTGGTCGCCCCGGCGCGTGGCGCGCGGGGCACTGTCTGGGCTCGCGATAGACGATCAGGGGCTTTGCCGCAAAGGGCTCCGTATGGCCGGGCGCGAAGAGCGCCGCGCGCAGCGGCCTCGGCGGCAGCCGAGGCGTCTGGCGGAGCGAAAGCCCAAGCCCGCGGAGGCGGGCGCCGGCGACCGAGGCCAACTCAGGAATCAGCGCTTGCGCTGTTTGCGCGCCCAAGCTTGCTCTGCTAGGTCCGCCCCATACCGATTGACACGCGCGGAGGGACCGGGACGCCATGGCGAGCGAGGGACGACGTCCACTGGTTGCCGGCAACTGGAAGATGAACGGCCTGCGCTCGTCGATCGCCACCGTCGAGGCGATCCGGGACGGGCTGTCGCCCCAATTGCTCGCCGACATCGACGTCCTGATCTGCCCGCCCGCAACGCTAGTCTCGGCCTGCGTCGAGGCGGTGAAGGGCTCGCCCATCGCCATCGGCGGCCAGAACCTGCACGCCCGGCCGAACGGCGCCTTCACCGGCTCGATCTCGGCGGAGATGTTCGCCGATCTCGGCGCGTCCTACGTCATCGTCGGCCATTCCGAGCGGCGCGCCTACCATTACGAGACCGACGACGGCGTGCACGCCAAGGCGCTGGGTGCCCGCCGCGCGGGTCTCCGCGGCATCATCTGCGTCGGCGAGACCATGGAGGAGCGCCAGCAGGGCCGCGCGCTCGACATCGTCCGCGCGCAGCTCGCCATCGGCATCCCGAAGGGCGCCACCGCCGAGGACACGGTGATCGCCTACGAGCCGGTCTGGGCGATCGGCTCCGGCCGCACCCCGACCCCGAAGGAGATCGCCGAGGTCCACGCCTCCTTGCGCGAGATGCTCGACAAGATGGCCGGCACCGAGGGCGCCAAGATCCGCATCCTCTACGGCGGCTCGGTCAAGCCCGGCAACGCGCGCGAGCTGATGGCGGTCGAGAACGTCGACGGGGCGCTGGTGGGCGGCGCGAGCCTCGTGGCGGAAGACTTTTTGGGAATCTGCCGGGCTTACGCGAAGTAAGCCATTTAACCCGCCACCTCAGGACGAGGTCGCAGGTTGGAAAGGTAAAAGAGCGGGGCCTCCGTGTATTCTCCCCGTCGTTGCGCGGCGGGTACTCAGGCCGGCGTCTTCGACACCGCGTCCTTCGTCCGCTCGATCATCGACAGGACCGCCACGTAGAACGCCTGGCTCAGCGGGTTCATCTGGTCGGGCCGGATCGTGTCAGAGAGCGCCGCCTGCACCCCGTCCAACGCCGCCACGCGGCCCGCGGGATCGGGTTTCTGAAGGGCGATGCGCAGGAGGTCGGACTGCACGGCGGCGATCTCCTCGCGGTCGGCGCGGTCGATGAAGGCGCGCAGGCGCGCGGCGTCGTTTGCGTATTCACTCATGCCCGTTCCTCGCACGCGGCCGGTCCTCTGGCGAGGGGCCGGCGAAAGAAACGCCGGAACCATCCCGCACCGAGTCCGCGGCGCCCGGTTGGCGCGGGTGGGCAAACGGTGTAGGAGCCCCCACTTCGTGCGGCGGCAACGCGGGCGCGCGTCTTTCGCGCGGCCTGCGGGATCATCGCACAGCGAGGCTCCGCCCAGAGCGGACACCGGAATCACATGCAGACCTTCCTGATCGTCATCCACCTCCTCATCGTGCTGGCGCTCATCGCCGTGGTGCTGCTGCAGCGCTCTGAGGGCGGGCTGGGCCTCGGCGGCGGCGGCAGCGGCGGCGTGTCGGGCTTCATGACCGGCCGCGGTCAGGCGAACGCGCTCACCCGCGCCACCGCGATCCTGGCGGCCCTGTTCTTCACCACCAGCATGGCGCTGGCGATCATGGCGCACCGCTCGGCGGCCCCGCGCTCGATCCTCGACGGCACCGGCCAGCCGCAGGGCCAGACCCAGCAGCCCGACAAGCCGGTGAGCGCCGACAACCTGCTCGATACGCTCCGCCAGGGCAGCCAGAAC
This sequence comes from Methylorubrum rhodinum, assembly GCF_014199935.1. Taxonomy (GTDB): domain Bacteria; phylum Pseudomonadota; class Alphaproteobacteria; order Rhizobiales; family Beijerinckiaceae; genus Methylobacterium; species Methylobacterium rhodinum. Next base: position 76,848 of record NZ_JACHOP010000020.1, on the reverse strand, counting down.
GCGCCGACGAACCAGCCGGCCGCGCCGGCCCCCGCTGCGCCGGCCGCCCCGGTCGAGAGCGCGCCGCCCGCCGCCGCGCCGACGCCGTCGACCCCCGAGGCGCCGCAGTCGCGCTGATCCTTCGATGCCGTCGGCGCCCGTCGGCGGCATCACCATCCTCCGAACAAAAAGAATCTCGCACCGGCGCGGGGCCGTGAGGCCTGCGCCGCGCCCCGTTCGGCCGGCGGGGTGCGGCGACCGTTGCGGTTTGGCGAATCGCTCGAGCCCCTTTATGGACCGAAGCCCATGACGCGGTACGTCTTCATCACCGGCGGCGTGGTCTCCTCGCTCGGCAAGGGCCTCGCCTCCGCCGCGCTCGCGGCGCTGCTCCAGGCCCGCGGCTACCGGGTGCGGCTTCGCAAGCTCGACCCTTATCTCAACGTCGATCCGGGCACGATGAGCCCGACCCAGCACGGCGAGGTCTTCGTCACCGACGACGGCGCCGAGACCGACCTCGATCTCGGCCATTACGAGCGCTTCACCGGGCTGCCGGCGTCGCGGGCCGACAACGTCACGACGGGCCGCATCTACCTCGACATCATCACCAAGGAGCGGCGCGGCGACTATCTCGGCGCGACGATCCAGGTGATTCCGCACGTCACCAACGCCATCAAGTCCTTCGTGCTCGACAGCGACGGCGAGGACGATTTCGTCCTCGTCGAGATCGGCGGCACGGTCGGCGACATCGAGGGCCTGCCGTTCTTCGAGGCGATCCGCCAGATTGGCCAGGAGCGCCCGCGCGGCAGCGTCTGCTACCTGCATCTCACCCTGCTACCCTACATTCCGTCCGCCGGCGAGCTGAAGACCAAGCCGACCCAGCACTCCGTCAAGGAGTTGCGCTCCATCGGCATCCAGCCCGACATCCTGCTCTGCCGCTGCGACCGGCCGATCCCCGAGGAGGAGCGGCGCAAGCTCGGCCTGTTCTGCAACGTGCGGGAAAGCGCCGTCATCGAGGCGCGCGACGTCGACACGATCTACGCCGTGCCCCTTTCCTACCGCGAGGCGGGCCTCGACCGGGAGATCCTGGCGCATTTCGGCATGGAGCCGCCCGGGGAGCCGAAGCTCGACCGCTGGCAGAGGATTCTGGAGCGGGTGCGCAACCCCGAGGGCGAGGTCACCATCGCCATCGTCGGCAAGTACACGGGGCTGAAGGACGCCTACAAGTCGCTGACCGAGGCGCTCACCCACGGCGGCATCGCCAACAACGTGCGCGTCAACCTCGAATGGATCGAGGCGGAGGTCTTCGAGCGCGAGGACCCGGCGCCGTTTCTGGAGGGGCTGCACGGCATCCTCGTGCCCGGCGGCTTCGGCCAGCGCGGCGCCGAGGGCAAGATCCGCGCGGCCCGCTACGCGAGAGAGCGGCGCATCCCGTATTTCGGCATCTGCTTCGGCATGCAGATGGCGGTGATCGAGGCGGCGCGCTCGCTCGCCGGGATCGAGGGGGCCAACTCAACCGAGTTCGGCGAGACCCGGGAGCCGGTGGTCGGGCTGCTGACCGAGTGGATGCGCGGCAACGAGCTGGAGCGGCGCGCGGCCGAGGGCAATCTCGGCGGCACCATGAGGCTGGGCGCCTACGGGGCGACGCTGAAGGCCGGCACCAAGATCGCGCAGATGTACGGCGAGACGGAAATCTCCGAGCGCCACCGCCACCGCTACGAGGTCAACATGGCCTATCGCGAGTGCCTGGAGGCCAAGGGCCTGCGCTTTTCCGGCACATCGCCGGACGGCCTCCTGCCCGAGACCATCGAGCACGAGGGGCACCCGTGGTTCATCGGCGTGCAGTTCCACCCTGAACTGAAGTCGCGCCCCTTTGAGCCGCACCCGCTGTTCAAGGGGTTCGTGGCGGCCGCCGTCGAGCAGAGCCGCCTGGTGTAGGAGCGAAGAGCCCGTGACCACGCTCGCGGGCCTTCCCGCCTTCCTGGCCTACTTCGCCGTTTCGCTGGCGCTGACGGCGCTCTACCTCGCGACCTACCTGACGGCCACGGCCCACCGCGAGATCACACTGGTGCGGGAGGGCAACCTCGCCGCCGCGCTCGCGCTCGGCGGCAGCCTGCTCGGCTACGCCATCCCGCTCTCGGCGGCGATCCGCTATTCCGGCTCGCTGCTCGACGCCGTGGTCTGGGGGCTCGTCGCCCTGGTGGTTCAGGTCGTCGTCTACTGGCTGATGCGCCCGCTGCTGCCGAACCTGTCGCGGCGGATCGACGAGGGCGAGACGGCGCCCGCGGTGCTGCTCGGCGCCGCCTCGCTCGCGGGCGGCCTGCTGAACGCCGCCTGCATGAGCTACTGAGGCGATGGCGGAGCGAGACCTGCCGCGCCTGGACATCGGCCGGAAGGCCGCGACCAAGCGGTCGCAGACCGTCTCGACCGCGCTGGTGGCGAGCGCCGGCCTCGCCGCCTTCGGCCTCGGCAGCCTCACCTGGACCACTCCACCCCAAGACGTTCTGGTCTATCCCGACGCCGCGGCCTGTGCCGCGGAGGGCATCCGGCCGGCGACGGAGTGCCGGAGCGAGTATGGAATCGCCCGCGCCGCCTATCCGCGCACGGCGCCGCATTACGACACGGAGTATGACTGCGCGCGCCACCACGGCAGCTTCCGCTGTTCCGCCGATGCGGCGGCGACGGGCACGCGCCGCTTCGTGCCGCGCATGGCCGGCTACATGATCGGCCGCTCGGCCGCGCAGGGCGTGACGCCCGAACCCGTCTACGATCACGTCGATGGCCATGGCGGCCACGGCGGAAGCTATTGCACCGGGTCCGGTGGGAAGATCTCGACGGGCTCCGGCAGCGCCGCATCGTCGGGCAAGCTCAGCGCCTCGCCGTCGAAGGGATCGACGGTCGGCCCGTCCTACGGCAAGACGACGTTTGGCGGCTTCGGCGACAGCGGCCGCGGCTTCTCGTCGTTCGGCGGCTGATGCGGCGCCTCGCCTGCGGAGCCCGGCCCGACTGGCGCGAGCGGGCGCGGGAAGCGGGCTTCACCTTTCACACCCTCGACGGCGCGCCCTACTGGGACGAGAGCCACGCCTACGCCTTCACGCTCCGCGAGATCGAGGAGGACATCGAGGGCCCGGCGGGCGACCTCCACGCCCTCTGCCTCGCCTTCGCGGCGGATGCGGTGGAAGACGAGCGCATCCTCACGAGCCTGCGCATCCCGCAACACGCCTGGGACGCGGTGCGGGACAGCTGGCGCCGGGGCGATCCGAGCCTCTACGGCCGGCTCGATCTCTCCTATGGCGGCACCGGGCCGGCCAAGCTCCTCGAATACAACGCCGACACGCCGACCGCCCTCTACGAGACCGCAGTGTTCCAATGGCTCTGGCTGGAGGAGGGTGTGCGGGACGGGCGCCTGCCGCCGGGTAGCGATCAGTTCAACGCGGTCCACGAGCGGCTGATCGAGCGGCTGCGCACCGTCGCGCCCAAGGGGCTCACGGGCTTTGCCGCGGAGGCAAGTGCGCCGGAGGATTTCGGCACCGTCGCCTACCTTCAGGACTGCGCGGTCCAGGCGGGCTGCGCCACGACCCTCCTCGACCTGTCGCAGATCGGACTTCGCCCGGACGGCCCCTTCTGCGGGCCGGACGAGCGCCCTCTCGCGACCTTGTTCAAGCTCTACCCCTGGGAATGGGCGTTTGCCGACCCGTTCGGCGCAGCGGTCGCGGCTTCACCGACGCGCTTCCTCGAGCCGCCCTGGAAGATGGTGCTCTCCAACAAGGGACTGCTCGCCCATCTCTGGGCGCGCGAGCCGGGCCACCCCAACCTGCTGCCCTGCGTCTTCGAGGGCGATCCGGCCTGCGCCGACCTGAGCGACAGCTTCGTGCGCAAGCCGCTGCTCTCCCGCGAGGGCGCCAATGTCGAGATATTTTCGCAAGGAATGCCGGTGGCCGAGGAAGCGGGACCCTACGGCGCCGAGGGGCATGTGCGTCAGGCGCTCGCCGCCCTGCCCGATTTCGACGGACGGCGCCCGCTCGTCGGCGCCTGGATGGTCGGAGACGACGCGTCGGGCCTGTGCATCCGCGAATCGGACGGGCCGATCACAGGCAACGGCGCCCTGTTCGTGCCGCACTGGATCGAGCCTGACTGAATACAAGGGGGGAGGGCCGGAAACGCTCCGGCCCTCCCTGTCCCGGATCGGTCAGCGGCCGGAAGCGCCGCCCGCGGCACCGGCGCCTTTACCGGTGCCCATGTTGCCGTCGGCGGCTCCGCCCGCGGCGCCCGGCGCGGCGGGGGCCATGCCGGTCCCGGTCGAGCCCGTCGTGTTGCCGGTGGCCGAGCCCGTGGAGCGCTCCATCCCCTTCTCGGAATTGCTCTTCACGCTGCCGGGATTGTTCATGTTGCCGGTGGCGCTTCCGCCGCCGGCCGGGACCTGCGCGAAGACGGTGCCCGTGAGGGCGAGGCCCAGCGTGGCGGCGAGCGCGATCGTCGTGGTCTTCATGATCGTTCCATCCCTGATGGTTGCCTGGGGGTGAACCCCACGACCGTCGGAGATGTTCAGAACAATCGTCTCCGGTGCCGCGACGCTCGGTCCGCGCTGTGCCGGGACGGCGCGGCCCTATATCAGGGGGCCGTGACCGAGATCCTGTTCTACCACCTCCAGCGCCAGCCCTTGGAAAAGGTGCTGCCGAGCCTCCTCGAGAAGTCGCTGGAGCGCGGCTGGCAAGCGGCCATCCAGGCGGTGAGCGAGGAGCGGCTCCAGGCCCTCGACGACGGCCTGTGGACCTACACCGACGAGAGCTTTCTCCCGCACGGCACCGACCGGGACACCGACGCGGCGACCCAGCCGGTCGTGCTGACCCTGCGGGAGACGAACCCGAACGGCGCCTCGATCCGCTTCCTCGTGGAGGGGGCCGACTTGCCGGAGGATGCCGGCGGCTACGCACGCATCTGCGTCCTGTTCGACGGCACCGACACCGACGCGCTGCTTCGCGCCCGCGAGCAGTGGCGCGGCGCCAAGGAGGCGGGCCACACGGTCGCCTACTGGCAGCAGGACGAATCCGGCCGTTGGGCCAAGAAGGCGTGAGACCGCCTGTGCCCGAGAGTCCGCTCATTCCGTGGCAACGATCGCAGAGATGGATAAGCGCATGACGCATCCGACCAAGCTCTTCGCGGCAGGGATCGGTCGATGGCTTCTTGCCGCCCTCCTGGCGCTCGGCATCGGCTTCGCGCCGGTCGCCGCCTCGGCCCAGCCCGCTCCGCCGCAGGGGCAGGCCCGGAAGGCGCCCGAGCGCGAGGGCAGACGCCTGCCGGCCGATTCCACGACCGAACAGAAAATCGACCTCGGCGAGGGCCGCGCCCTGAGCTTCAAGGCGACCGCGGGCAGCCTCGGCCTCGTCGACGAGGACGGCAAGCTCCAGGCCGAGATCGCCTTCATCGCCTATCTCAAGCCCGGCACGCCGGAGGAGACGCGGGCGCGGCCGATCACCTTCGCGATCAATGGCGGGCCGGGGGCGGCGTCGGCCTATCTCAACATCGGCGCGATCGGCCCCTGGCGCCTGCCGACCGACGGCGGGACGATCAGCCCGTCCCAGCGGCTCGACCTGAAGCCGAACGCCTCGACCTGGCTCGACTTCACCGACCTCGTCTTCCTCGATCCCGTCGGCACCGGCTACAGCCGCGCCGCGGACGGCGACGGCAAGAAGTACTGGAGCGTGGATTCCGACGCCTCGATCCTGGCCGCCACCATCGCGCGGTATCTCCGCCAGAACGACCGGCTCGCCTCGCCGAAATTCTTCGTCGGCGAGAGCTACGGCGGCTTCCGCGGGCCGCTGATCGCCCAGAAGCTTCAGGACGATGTCGGGATCGGCCTGTCCGGGCTCGTGCTGCTGTCGCCGGTGCTCGATTTCGCGTGGCTGCAATCGCCGCGCACCACGCCGTGGGGCTTCGTGACCCGGCTGCCCTCCTTGGCCGCGGCCGCCCTGGAGCGCGCCGGCACCGCGCCGAACCGCTCGCTGATGAAGGAAGCGGAAGCCTACGCCGCAGGCGACTATCTCGCCGACCTCTTGAAGGGGCCGGCCGACCGCGAAGCGGTCGCGCGGCTCACCCAACGGGTGGCGGCGCTGACCGGTCTCGATCCCGAGACCGTGCGGCGGCAGGCGGGGCGCATCTCGGCGGGCAGCTACCAGCGCGAGATCGGCCGCGAGGCCGGCCGGGTCGCTTCGGCCTACGACACCGGCGTGACCGGATGGGACCCGGACCCGAACGCGCCGCATTCGGGCTTCGAGGACCCGGTGCTCACCGGGCTCACCGCGCCGTTCACCGGTGCGATGGTGCGCCTCTACGCCGAGCGCCTGAACTGGCGCGTCGAGAGCATGCGCTACGAACTCCTCAACAACGCGGTCAACCGCGGCTGGAGCTGGGGCTCGGGCCGCTCGCCGCCCGAGGCGATGGGTGCGCTGAAGGACGCGATGGCGCTCGACGGCGCCTTGCGGGTGCTCGTCGTCCACGGCTTCACCGATCTGGTGACGCCCTACTTCACCTCGAAGCTGCTGATCGACCAGATGCCGGTCTATGGCGCCCCGGACCGGCTCAAGCTCTCGGTCTATCCGGGCGGGCACATGTTCTACACGCGGCCGGACTCGCGCAAGGCGTTCCACGACGATGCCGCCGACCTGTTCGCCCGCGCCCTGAAGGCCCGCTCCGACGGAAGCGCCGGAGCAGGGGACGAGGTGGATCGCGCGAGGCCGACGCCGTGAGGGTTTCCTTCGCCGCTCTTGCGTTCGCCGCTCTTGGGCTTGCGGCGCTCGCGGGCTGCACCGCCACGGAACGGGCCGCGCCGATCCCGGCCCCGCCGCCCCCGAGCGCGGTGCTGCCGAAGGCGCCCGCCGCTTCCTACGGACCCGTTCTCGATACCGGCGGCGCCTGCACCGGGGCAGCCCCCGGCACGGCTTCGGCCATCGAACCCGGCATCGGCGAGTGCGATCTCGTCCGCCTCAAGGGCCGCCCGCCGACCGACGTGCTGGTCGGCGAGGGCCGCGCCGGCCGCGAGGTGCAGGTGCTCTATGCCGAGCCCGGCGCGAAGGAGCTGTATTTCTTCGTGAACAATCGCCTCGACCGCATCGTGCGTTAGGGTCCTGTGCCGCCTCGGCTTTTTCCGAAAGCTGGTGCCCACCGTTCGGGCCGATGCTCCGGCGTCGGAACGAAACTGGATACGAGATTGCTTGCGCCGTGTATGAGCCCGGCGCCCGTCCGGGCGACAGGGCATCAGGCGAAAATGGCGCACGCGTATCGGTTCGGGATCGAGGAGGAGCTGTTCCTGGCGGATGAGCGGACGCGGGCGGCGCCGCAATCCTCCGTCGCCGCCTTCCACAAGGCCGCGGGCCACCGCCTCGAAGGGGTCGAGCGCGAACTTCTCGAGAACCAGGCCGAGATCTCGTCTAAGCCCACGGCAAGCTTCGCCGAGGCCGAGGACGCCCTGGCCTCGCTACGCACCGGCCTGTGCCGGATCGGGCGCGAGCACGGCCTCAAGGTCTTCGCCGCCGGCACCCATCCCACGGCGATCTGGGCCCAGCAGCGCGAGACGTCGAAGCTGCGCTACCGCAAGATGATCGACAACCTGCAGATGGTCGGACGCCGCTCCGTCGTCTGCGGGCTTCACGTCCATGTCGAGGTGCCGGACCCCGACGCGCGCATCGCGCTGATCAACCGGCTGATGCCGCACCTGCCGGTGTTGCTTGCGCTCTCGACATCCTCGCCCTTCTACGATCGACATCGCACGGGACTGGCCGGCTACCGCCTTCGCGCCTACGCCGAACTGCCCCGCACCGGCCTGCCCGAGCTGTTCGCCGATGCCGCCGATTTCGACCGCTACGTCCGGGTGATGACGCGGGCCGGCGCGGTGGAGGACGCGACCCATCTTTGGTGGCACATCCGCCCGTCCGTGCGCTACCCGACCCTGGAACTGCGGGTGGCCGACAGTTGCACCCGGCTGAAGGATTCGCTGGCGATCGCCGCGCTCTACCGCTGCCTCGTGCGTCTCCACGTGCGCCGGCCCGACCTCGCCGTGCCGCTGACCGGCGCCAGCCGGGGCATCGCCCAGGAAAATCTGTGGCGGGCCGAGCGCGACGGCGTGAACGCCTCGCTCATCGATGAGGCCGCGGAGGAGATCGTGCCGGTGCGCCGTCTCGTCGAGCGCCTGCTCGACCTCACGGCGGAGGACGCGGCGGCGCTCGGCTGCGCGAGCCAAGTCGCCCACGCGCTCACCATCGCCACCTGCGGATCGAGCGCCGACGGGCAGATCGCGGCCTACGAGACCGCGCTCGATGCCGGCGCGAGCAAGCGCAAGGCGCTCTCCCGCGTGATCGACTGGCTCGCCCGCGAGACCGCGGATTGCGGCGGCTAGAGCATCGGCCCGAAAGGTGGATGCCGGCTTTCGGGAAAAGCCGATGCGGCACAAAAGCTTAGAGAATCGTCCTGGATCCGAGATCCAGGACGATTCTCTAACGCCCGGACGGCGGCAGGAACCGCCGCCGGATCCGCCGCGCAGAGGAACCCGGTGAGCCGCCCCTGAAGCGCCGGGCGAAGCTGGGCAACCCGGATCCCACGCCATCGGATCGGGGTTCGCCCGCGGCACGGGAACCGACGTCGAGAAGGGGCCTTGCTTGACGCCCTCGCGATGCGGTGCGACAGGCGCGGGATCATCTGACCCGCGAGACTGGACGGACCGATGTCGCAACCCCTCGATCTCCTCGTCCTCGGCAACGCCATCGTCGATCTCATCGCGCATGCGGACGACGCCTTCCTGGCCGACCAGGGCGTGGCCAAGGGCGCGATGCAGCTCATCGACGAGGAGCGGGCCGAGGCCCTGTTCTCGGTGATGGGTCCGGCGACCGTCGTCTCGGGCGGCTCGGGCGCCAACACCGCCGTCGGCGCGGCGCTGCTGGGCGCCAAGACCGGCTTCGTCGGCAAGGTGCGCGACGACGAGCTCGGCCGCCTGTTCAGCCACGATCTGAAGGCCACCGGCGTCGGCTTCGAGACCGCCCCGGCCGGGGAGGGACCGGCCACCGCCCGCTGCTTCATCCTGGTGACGCCCGACGGCGAGCGCACCATGAACACCTATCTCGGCGCCTGCCAGAAGCTCTCCTCCGACGATGTGGACGAGGCGACCGTCCGCGCCGCGCGCGTCACCTATCTCGAAGGCTATCTCTGGGATCCGCCGGCGGCCAAGGACGCGTTCCGCAAGGCGGTCGGGATCGCCCACGGCGCGGGCAACGCGGTCGCGCTGACGCTGTCGGACGCCTTCTGCGTCGATCGCTACCGCGACGAGTTCCTGGGGCTCATCCGCGACGGCAGCATCGACATCCTGTTCGCCAATATCGGCGAGCTGCAGAGCCTCTATTCCACCGACGACCCGGAGAAGGCGATCGCGGCGCTCCGCGACGAGCGCGGCGGGCACGGCAAGCACCTGCTCGGCCTCGTCACCCGCTCGGCCGACGGCGCCCTGGTGGTGCGCGGCGGCGAGGTCCGCTCGGTCGAAGCCTCGCCGGTGCGCGAGGTCGTGGATACGACCGGCGCGGGCGACCTGTTCGCCGCGGGCTTCCTCGCCGGTCACGCCCGCGGGCTCGACTACGTGGCGAGCGCCCGCCTCGGCACGCTGGCCGCCGCCGAGGTGATCGAGCATATCGGCGCCCGCCCGCAGCGCGATCTCCTGGCGCTCGCCCGCGAACGCAAGCTCGTGTGATCCGCCCATCCGAACCGGACCGACGGTGCAGGATCGTCCGGTTCCGCCGCGAAGGTTGAGAAAGCCTTATCCGGCCGGCGGCGCTCACCAAATCGTGAGAAGCGCGAGGCGGTCCTTTAAAGGACTGGCCGCACAGACCTTTTCGCGTCGCATCGCGGCAAGTCCGACCGAGTTACCGTTGCGTTAACCTTTGTTTGTCCGGTCCCGTGAATGGTGCGCGGCGTCGAGCCCTGCTCGGCGCAGTCGCGGGTTTCGGTCGTCGTACGGGCGGCCCCATGGAAGGCCGTCACATCGTGCGCACCGGTCGAGGACAGCGCCTCAACGCCTTCCGCCTCGGCTCCGGGGCGGTGACGGCGTTCGCCTGCGCCGTGCTGGTCGTCGTGATCGGCGTCTGGCACGTGTCGCGGACCTGGGACGCGGCGATGGACGCCGCGCAGGACGACGTCGCCAATCTCAGCCGCTCGCTCGCCCGACATTCCGCCGGCCTCTTCGACGACATCGACGCGATGCTCGCGGGACTCGCCGAGCGCGGCGGCGAGGACCCCGCGGCGCTGTCGCGCGATGTCCGCCGCTTTGCCGAGCAAGCCGTCGGCGTCCGCTCTCTTGCCGTGCTCGACGAGACCGGGCGGCCGCTCGCGGATTCGCGCGATCCCGAAGCGTCGAGCCGCGCCCCGGCCTCCGGCAGCGACGATCTCCGATGGCATCGCGAGCATCCGGGCACCGGCCTCCATGTCGGGATCCCGCGGCCGGACGAGGGCCATGCCGGCACCGTCCTCCCGCTGTCGCGGCGGATGACCCGGGCGGACGGCGGCTTCGGCGGCATCGTTCTGGCCGCCCTCGATACGGCGGTGCTCCAGAGCGTCTACGAGAGCGTGCTGCTCGCCGAAGGCAGCGCCGTCGCGCTCTGGCGCGACGACGGCCGCCTGCTGGTGCGCCGTCCGGCCGTCGCCCCGACGGACCGTGACTTCGCCGGGACCGACTTCTTCCGGGCGATGAGCGCCGGGCTCGGCACCGCCCGCGTGTTCGAGCGGCCGGGCGCCGTGGACGGCGTGCGCCGGATCACCGGCTACGAGCGGCTGGCGCATCACCCCTCCCTCATCGTCTCCGTCGGCATGAGCCTCGATACCCTCGTCGCGCGCTGGCGCCGCGAAGCCTCGATCGAGGCCGCCGCCCTCGGCCTCGCGGTCGTCGCCCTGATTGGCCTCGGCATCGGGCTGGAGCGGCGCGAGCGTCGCATCCGTGCGGCGGAAAGCGAGGTCGTCGAGGCCGAATCGCTGTTCCGCGCGCTGTTCGACCACTCCACCGACGGCTTGTTCGTCCACCGGATCGAGCCCGACGGCGTCCGGCTGGAAGCATTGAACGGCCGGGCCGCACAGATGCTCGGCCGTCTGTCCGAGACGCTCGAAGGCCGGTTGCCGAGCGAGTTTCCGTCGTCGGACCTGTACGGACAGGTCGCCGCCGACCTCGAAAGCACCATCCGCGGCGGCGTCCCGCACGCGTTCGAGGTGCAGGACGGCGGCGAGGGCGCCCGGCGTATCTGGGAGATCGTCCACGTGCCGCTGGCCGGGCCGGACGGACGGGTCGGTCGCATCTTCGCGAGCGCGCGCGACATCACGCATCTGCGGGCGGCGGAGGCCACCGCGCTCGACGCAAACCGCCTCCTGCTCATGGCCGAGCAGATGGCCCAGGTCGGCCACTGGCATCTCGACGTGGCGAGCGGAACCATGCGCTGGTCCGACGAGGTCTACCGCATCCACGGTCGCGATCCGGAGAGCTTTCGCCCGACCCTGGAGGACGGGCTGGCCGCCTACCACCCGGACGACCGCGCCGCCGTCGCCGAAATGGTTTCCACGGCGATCGGGCGGCGCGGAAGCTTCGAGTTCACCCGGCGCCTCGTCCGGCCGGACGGCGAGATCCGCTACGTCCAGTCGCGCGGCGTCTGCATGCTCGGGCGGGCGGCGGACGGCGAGGCGTCCGTCGTGACGGGCCTGTTCGGCGTCTTCACCGACATCACCCAGCGCATCCAGGCCGAGGCCTCGGTGGTGGCCAACGAGGCGCGCTACCGGATGCTCGCGGACGCGGCGACCGACATGGTCGTGCAGACCGGCCCGGACGGGCGCTGCCTCTACGCGTCGCCCGCGGTGCGCGACCTGCTCGGCCGCGAGCCCGAGACGCTGGTCGGCACTGCCTTCGCCGATCTGATCCACCCCGACGACGCGGCGGAGTTCGGGGCGATCCTGAGCGATCTCGACGCGGGCCGCGGCGACAGGGCCGTGGCCGTCAACCGCCTGCGCCGTCGCGACGGTCACTGGATCTGGATCGAAGCCTCGCTCAAGGCCCTCGCCCTGCCCGGCGGGCGCTCGGGCGGCTTCGTGGTCTCGGTGCGCAACATCGACGAGCGCCGCCGGGCCGACGAGGCCCGCCGGGAGAGCGAGGCCCGCTACCGCCTGCTCGCCGACAACGCCTCCGACCTGATCGTGCTGGGACACGCCGACGGGCGGCGCAGCTACATCTCGCCTGCGGTGACCGGAATGCTCGGCTACACCGTGGAGGAGGCGCACGGGATCGCCATGCGCGACTGGATCCATCCGGACGACATCGCCGAGGTGTTCCGCACCACCAGCGGCCTCACCGATGCGCGCCCGACCGCCAAGGTCGTGTACCGCCTGCGCCACAAGGCGGGGCATCACATCTGGGTCGAGGCGGCCTTCCGGCGCGTCGCGGGCGACGCGGGGGACGTGCGCATCGTCACGGCGATCCGCGACGTCACCGAGCGCCAGCGTCAGGCCCGCCACCTGGAGCAGGCCAAGGCGCAGGCCGAGGCCGGCGCGCGCATCAAGGCCGAGTTCCTGGCCAACATGAGCCACGAGCTGCGCACGCCGCTCGCGGGCATGCTCGGCACCCACGACCTGCTCCAGAGCGATGCGAGCCTGAATCCGGCCCAGCGCCGCCTCGTCGGCCTCGCGCAGGAATCGAGCCGCTCGCTCCTGACCATCGTCAACGACATCCTCGACTTCTCGAAGATCGAGGCCGGCGAACTCGTCATCGAGAGCGTGCCGTTCAGCCTCTCCGACCTCGTCGAGAGCTGTCGACGCCTCGCGGCGGAAGCCGCCCGCGACAAGGACCTCGCACTCACCGTCTCGATCGCGCCGGATCTGCCCGACTGGCTCAAGGGCGATCCGACCCGCATCCGGCAGATCCTGCTCAACCTCGCCACCAACGCGGTCAAGTTCACCGCGCAGGGACGCGTCGCCATCACGGTCACGCGCGAGGATGCGGGCGGCGGCGTCCCGCTGGTGCGCATCGCGGTCGGCGACACCGGCATCGGCATCGCGCCCGAGGTGGTCCCGAAACTGTTCGAGCGCTTCAGTCAGGCCGACGGCTCGATGGCGCGCCGCTTCGGCGGCACCGGGCTGGGGCTGGCGATTTGCAAGCGGCTCGCTGCGCTGATGGGTGGCGAGATCGGGGTCGAGAGCCGGATCGGCGAGGGCTCGACCTTCTGGTTCGCGCTGCCCCTGCCGCTGGCCCAGGCCGAGCGCGCGGTCGCGGGCCGGCCCGAACTCCTGGGCGCGGCGCCGAGCCGCCGACGCATCCTGCTGGCCGAGGACAACCGCATCAACCGGGAGATCGTCACAACCGTCCTGGAGCGGAAGGGTCACGCGGTCACCGTCGTCGGCAATGGCCGCGAGGCGGTGGCGGCGGTGCAGGGGGGCGCTGCCTTCGACGTGATCCTGATGGACGTGCAGATGCCCGAGATGGACGGGCTGGAGGCGACCGCCGCGATCCGCGCGCTGGAGCGGCGCGACGGCGGCGCCCGCATCCCGATCATCGCCCTGACGGCCAACGCCATGAGCGACGAGGTGGAGCGCTGCCGCTCCGCGGGCACCGACGCGCACGTGGCCAAGCCCGTGCACTGGCCGGACCTGTTCGCCACGATCGACCGGCTGTGTCGATCGGAACCCTCGGCGGGACGGACGGCCGCCCGCGTGCTCGACGAGGCGATGCTAGAGATGATGGCGGGCGTTGTCGGGCGCGAGCGGATCGGCGATCTGCTCGCGGTGGCCATGCGCGAGATCGAGCGGCGGGTCGCGCTGCTATGCGCGGCGGAGATCGCGGCGGCGGACTTCGCGACCGAGGCGCACGCCCTGGTCTCGCTCAGCGGCCAGCTCGGCTTCGTCGAGCTGTCGGAGCTGTGCCGAGACTTGGAGGGGCGGGCGACGGGGCTCGACGGACGGTCGCGGGTCGCGGAGCTGCGCGCGGCCACGGACCGGGCCCGCTCGGCCATGGCCGACTGCGCCTACGCCCGGGCGGCGTAGGCGCTTCGCCTGCTTACTTCGAGCCGATCAGCTCGACGTCGAAGATCAGCGTGGCGTTCGGCGGGATCACGCCGCCCGCGCCGCGGGCGCCGTAGCCCAGCTCCGGCGGGATCGTCAGGATGCGGCGACCGCCGGCCTTCATCGTGGCCACGCCCTCGTCCCAGCCGCGGATCACCTGCCCGGCGCCGATGGTGAAGGAGAAGGGCTGGTTGCGGTCGCGGGAGGAATCGAACTTCTTGCCCCGCTTGCCGCCGCCCGCATCGAGCCAGCCGGTGTAGTGCACCGTGACCTGCTGCCCGGATTTCGGCTCCGGACCGGTGCCGACGACCTCGTCGACGTAGGAGAGGCCCGAGGGCATCGTGACGGGCTGGGCGGAGGCGGCTGCGGTCATGGCGAGGACGAAGGCTCCGGCGATGGGAAGGATCGAGCGCATGGATCTCTTCTCGGCGCGTCGTTCGTGACGACGGGGCCGGCGGGTTACCACGCTGCTGTTCGGAAAGCGAATTTCGGGGTCGGGGATCGGTCGGAAGCAAAGGTGAGCCCTTGGGTTCACCGCCCCTCCTTCATCCCACCGCCGTCATTCCGGGGCCGCGTCAGCGGAACCCGGAATCCATGTCTGGCACGAAGGTTCAACTGCAGCTGGCTATCCCGCATCACGGGTGGATTCCGGGTTTCGCTTCGCGGCCCCGGAATGACAGCGGTGGATGGGTCGTCAGTACCGGGCGCTGAGCGCGCCGCGCTCGGGCGCGCAGGCGCCTGCCGCCGGACCGACCACGAGGTCGCCCTGGCGCGGGTTGTTGAGGGCGAGCGGGCCCGTGTCCTTGCGGCCCCAGAAACCGCCGCCGAGCTGCTCCTCGAAAAAGCCGTCGCCGAACTGGATGTAGCAGCGGTCGATCACCGCGACCGTGCCGAAGCTCGCCCGGAAGGCGGCGGATTCGGGCAAGGCGCCGCGCCCGCAGGTCAGGGCCACGTCGATGCGGCCGGAATGCGCGTAGCGGATCGCCTGCGCACGGTGCGGGCGCACCGCCACCCACGGCCCGCCGTCTCGGCTGACCAGGGCGGTGTAGCCCGAGCGGTTGATGATCTGACGGGTGCAGCCGGCTTCCGCCGACGAGGCGGCCAACAGACCGCCCGCGAGCCCGCCGAGGACCGCCGCGATGCCGAACGCCGTTCTCACCCCGTGCATCCCCTGGTCTCCCCGTCGCCCGGCGCTCCGGCACCGAATGGTCACGCTCGCGCCATCAACCGCTTGGCCGTGCGACACGTTCCCGCCTATGGCAAGGGGCATGTCCACGAAAACGGCCGAACCCGAATGGCGGTGGGTCGGCGCGACGCGTAGATTCGATCCATCATTCACCTGTCGGAGCCTCTCCGCAGGGAGCGCGAGCGCCGGAAGACGCCGCGGAAAAGGGAGTGTTCACGATGGGCCGATCCCGCAGCCAGGCGTTCGCGAGGCCCATCTCCGGCCGGACGCGGTGAGGCGCGCGATGGGGACGCCGTCCCGCTCCGGGCCGCTCGTCGGCCTCAGGGTCGTCGAACTCGCCCACATCATGGCCGGTCCGGTCTGCGGGCTGATGCTCGGCGACATGGGCGCCGAGGTCATCAAGGTCGAGAAGATCGACGGCGGCGACGACACCCGCCGCTCGGTGCCGCCCGCCATCGACGGCGAGAGCGCCGCCTACATGATGATGAACCGCGGAAAGCGCGGGATCAGCCTCGACCTGAAGAGCGATGACGGCAAGGCGGTGCTGCGCCGGTTGCTGGCGGATGCCGACGTGCTGATCGAGAACTACCGGGCCGGAACGATGGAACGCCTCGGCCTCGGATACGACGTGCTGGAGGCCGAGTTTCCGGCGCTGATCTACTGCTCGCTCTCCGGCTTCGGCCGCTCCGGGCCCTATGCCGAGCGGGCCGGGTTCGATCTCGTGGCGCAGGGCATGAGCGGGCTCATGAGCATCACCGGCGAGGGACCGGGGCGCCCGCCGATGAAGTGCGGCCCGCCGGTCACCGACATCACCGCCGGCATGCTCGCGGCGATGGGGGTGCTCGCGGCCTATGTCCACCGCCTGAAGACCGGGCAGGGGCAGGTGGTCGACACCTCGCTGTTCGAGGCCGGCATCACCCTGACCTACTGGCAATCGGCCATCGCGATGGCGACGGGGGTGGCGCCCGGCCCGATGGGCTCGGCCCACCCCCTCAACGCGCCCTACGAGGCGTTCGAGACCGCCGACGGCTGGATCACCATCGGGGCGGCCAACCAGACCAACTGGCTGCGGCTGCTCGCCGTGCTCGGGGCCGAGGACCTCGCCATCGATCCGCGCTTCGCGGCCAACCGCGATCGGATGGAGAACCGCGCCGCGCTCGCCGAGGCGCTGGCCCCGCATTTCCGCCGCGCCCCGTCGGCCGACTGGCTCGCCCGGCTGGAGGCCGGCGGCGTGCCCGCCGGGCCGGTGCTCGACGTGCGGGCGATGCAGGCCGACCCGCAGGCGCGGGCCCGCGAGATGGTGGTCGCGGTCGATCACGCGAGGGCCGGGCGGATGGAGACGCTGGGCCTGCCCGTGAAGTTCTCGCAGACGCCGGGCCGCGTCCACGGCCCGGCCCCGCTCCTCGGCGAGCACAGCCGCGCGATCCTGACAGAGGTCGGCTACGATGCGGCGCAGATCGACGACTTGATCGCCCGCGGCATCGTGGGCGAGACGACAGCCTGATGAAAGCTCCGGAGCCTGATCGATGACCCTCGAGGCCGCGCCGACCGACGAACTCCTCTACGCGGTGGACGAGGCCGGCATCGCCCGCATCACCCTCAACCGGCCGCAGGCGCGCAACGCCCTCACCTTCGCGATGTACGAGGGGTTAGTCGCCCTCTGCCGGCGGATCGAGGCCGACCGCTCGGTCAAGGCGGTGATCGTCTCCGGCGCGGGCGACAAGGCCTTCGCGGCCGGCACCGATATCGGCCAGTTCCGCGACTTCCGCACGGCGGAGGCGGCGTTGGGCTACGAGCGCTTCATGGACACGGTGCTCGGTAGCCTGGAGCGCCTGCGGGTGCCGACCATCGCCGCGGTCGCTGGCGCCTGTACCGGCGGCGGCATGGCCATCGCCGCGGCCTGCGACCTGCGCATCGCCTCCGCCGACGCCCGCTTCGGCATCCCGATCGCGCGCACGCTCGGCAATTGCCTGTCGCAATCGACGCTGCGGCGGCTGTCCGGCCTGATCGGAGCGCCGCGGGTGAAGGACATCCTGTTCACCGCCCGCCTCGTCGGCGCCGACGAGGCCCGCGCCATCGGCTTCGCCAACGAGGTCGTGGGGGATGCCGAGGCCGTGCAGGCCCGCGCGGGCGAACTCGCGACGCTGCTCGCGAGCCACGCCCCGCTGACGCTCCAGGCGACCAAGGAGGGCCTGCGCCGCCTCTCCGAGGGGCCGACGGGGGAGGGCTCGGACCAGTCCGGCGACGACCTGATCGTGCTCTGCTACACCAGCGAGGATTTCCGCGAGGGCATGGACGCGTTCCTGTCGAAGCGCCCGCCGGCCTTTAAGGGGCGGTGACGCCCCCCGCGCCGTCCTCCTCGCCGTACATCGCGGCGATCACCGGCTTCTTCGAGCGGATGTGATGGCGCATCACGGAGGCCAGCGCCTCGCCGTCGCGGGCGCGCAGGTACTTGATCATCCGCTCGTGCTCGTCGACCGCCTGCGCCCACTGCTCGTCGGTCTGGTGGGCGGTGTAGCGGGTGCGCTGGATGCGGCCGCTGATCCCGATATAGAGGCTGCGCAACTTGGTGTTGCGACTCGCCTCCATGATGGCTTCGTGGATCTCGCGGTTGAGCCGGAAATACGGCACGAAATCGCGCGCCTTCCAGGCCTCGATCATCGCGTCGTGCTTGGCCGCGATCGCCTCGATCTCCGCGTCGGAGATAACCCGGCAGGCGATGTGGCAGGCGGTCGCCTCCAGGCCGGCGACGATCTCGATCATCTCCTCCAGCTCGGTCTGCGAGATGCTGGCGACCCGCGCGCCGCGATTCGGCAGCAATTCCAGCAATCCCTCGGTCGCCAGGATCTTGATCGCCTCGCGTAAGGGGGTGCGCGAGATGCCGAAGCGCTCGGTCAGCTCGCTCTCGTTGACGCGCGCGCGCGGCTCCAGTTCGCCGTCGTTGATCAGCTCGCGCATGCGGTCGGCCACCTCATCGTGAAGGTAGCGGCGGCTGATTCCGATACTGGGCTCAATTCTATTCATCGACCAGTCAAATCATTCTTGAATGCGAGACATCCTGTCGCAAGCTCTAAGGATAGGGTCGCCCGATGTCGAGACGGGAGCGACATCCCAACTTCGCGAGTCACACGGAAACTTCACGGAACGGCTGTGAAGGGCGCCCGCGATCGCCCCTGGCATGGATCGAGCTTGGCATGAATTGTATTTTTCATGCAATATCGTTTTCGGTCGCCCCGCATCGGGGGGCCCGGACACGAAGCCGCGATGATCGATCTGTTCAGCGACACCCAGACCCGACCGACGCCCGGCATGCGCGAGGCCATGGCGCGGGCCGAGGTCGGCGACGAGCAATCGGGCTCCGACCCGACCACCAACGCACTCTGCGAGCGGGTGGCGGCCCTGCTCGGGATGGAGGCGGGTGTCTTCATGCCGTCGGGCACGATGTGCAACCTCGCCTCGATCCTCGTTCACACCCGCCGCGGCGACGAGATCGTCGTCGACGACCAGTCCCACATCTACAACACCGAGGCCGCGGGTGCGGCGGCGCTCGGCGGCGTGTCGGTGCGGGCGCTGCCGACGCGGGTCGGCCTGTTCACGGCGGACATGGTCGAGGCGGCGATCCGACCGCGCCAGCGCACCGCCCCGCGCTCGGCGCTGGTCTCGATCGAGCAGACCACGAGCTTCTCCGGCGGCACGGTGTGGGATCTGGCCGAGATGCGCCGCATCCGCGACGTGGCGCAGGGGTGCGGACTGGTGGCGCATATCGACGGGGCCCGCCTCCTCAACGCGGTCGCCGCCACCGGCATCCCGGCGGCCGACTACGCGGAAGGCTTCGACAGCGCCTGGATCGATCTCAGCAAGGGCCTCGGCTGCCCGGTGGGGGCGGTTCTGTGCGGTTCGGCCGCGTTCGTCGAGGCGGCGTGGCAGTGGAAGTACCGGCTCGGCGGGGCGATGCGCCAGTCGGGCGTGCTCGCCGCGGCCGGGCTCTACGCGCTCGACCACCATATCGCGCAGCTGGCCCGCGACAACGCCCACGCGGCGCAGCTCCATCGGGCGGTGGCCGACCTGCCGGGGCTCGGCCTCGATCCGACCGCGGGGCAGTCGAACATCCTGTTCTTCTCGGTGGAGGGTCTCGGCATCACGGCGGCGGATTTCGCCGCCGCCTGCATGAAGGAGGGAGTGCGGGTGCGCGCACTCGGCACCCACCACATCCGCGTCACGACGAATCTCGACGTGGACCAGGCGGGCATCGCGCGGGCGGCCGAGGTGATGCGGGCGACGGCGCTGGCCTTCGCGGAACGGAGCTAACGCTCGAACAGGGCGGCGACCGAAAGCGTCAGCCCCGGCGGATCAAGGCGAAGCTCGCCGGACGAGGCGATGCGGGTCTCGATCAGGTCGCCGTCACCGCGCCGGTAGTGGATGACGGCGGACCGCCTGGGATCGACAATGAGATAGTGGGCCACGCTCGGGATCTGGAAGTAGCCGTCGAGATTGTCCGAAAAGTCGATACTCGCAGTGCTGGGCGAGAGCACTTCCACCACAATGACCGGTCTCTCTGCCTCCACGGCGTCATCGGGTACGGGCTCGCCGCATCGTACGAGCGCATCCGGCTCAAATGCGGTGCGCGGGTCGATCCGCACCGTCATGCCGTCAGGCAGCATCTCGCAGGGGATGCCGGCGTCCGCGATGGCTCGGCTGAGGGCGGTTTGGATCCGGAACTCCACACGGGCGTGCCGAGCGCGCTGCGGAGACATCGCCACGATCTCGCCGTCGATGAGTTCGTAGCGGCCCGGTCGCCCCTCGGCCCAGGCCAGGAACGCGTCGACGGTCATGCCGGGTTTGGCCTGGACGCTCATGAGGATGAGCTTACCACGCGGCCTTCGCGGCGCGAAGGCGGGGCCGTTACGGTTGCAGCGCCTTCACCTCGCATTGCGCGTACTCGGCGCTCGCCTTCACGTAGGCGTTCAGACGCTGCACGTAGGCCTCCGCGAGCGGCCGGAAGGCCTGGGCCTGCGCGTTGTAGGCCTTGATCGCGTCGTTGTAGCTGTAGGCTTCCCAGCCGGGGCAGCCTCCCTTGGCGTCGAGGCAGGCGGGTTTGTCGGGGAGCTTCGGCTTCTGCGGGCGCGCCTCGGCCGGGGGAGGGGGCGGCGGCGTGCAGGGGGCGGCCAGCGCCGGGCCGGCGAGAAGACCGATCAGGCCGAGGGCTGCGCGTGTCGCCATCGTCATCGCCGCATTCCCCGCCGTCTTCCGCGTCACGCAGCGGCTTCTCCCGAGTGCGGCGCCCCGCGTCAAGGAAGGCCGGGCTTTCGCGCGACGAGCAGCAGCGAGACGCCCTCGTCGCGTCCCGGCGCGGGCAGGGGCAAAAGGCGGCTGGCGAGATAGGCCGGCACCGCCGCCGCCAGCGGCGCGAGGTGCCAGGCGGCGGCGTGGCGGTAGTGGCGCGTCACCGCCTTCACCGGAGAGAACCGGGCGAGCCAGTGCACGAACACGTCGCCGCGCGACCAGGGCGAAACCAGCACCTCGGCATCGGTCAGCTCGGCCCGCTCGGCCAGCGCCCGGAGCGCGCCGTCCGTCCACCATGTCAGGTGGTGCGGCACGGCGTTGGTGAGCCAGTTCGGGATGCGGCTCTGGGCCGAGGGCACGTGCGGCACCCCGACGAAGGCGAGCCCGCCGGGGCGGAGCGCGGCGGCCATCTCGCGCATCAGCGCGAGCGGGTCCTCGACATGCTCCATCACCTGAAAGGCGCAGACCGCATCGTAGCGGCCGGCCCGCTCCGCCAAATGCTCGCCCAGCGTCTGCTTGCGCGCCCAGGGATCCTTGGCCGGATCGCCCGAGAAGTGCGGATCGAGGCCGGTATAATCGGCCTGCGGCACGCGATGGCGGAAGGTGCCGAAGCCGCAGCCGACATCGAGCACCCGCGCGCCCGGCGCGATGCGCTCCGCCGCCAGCCCGAACTCGGCCCGCGCCGGGTCGCGCAGATAGCCTCGCATGAAGCGGCTGCGGTAGAAGCCGGCGTAGAAGCCCGCATCGCCCGCCCGCATCGGATCGAAGAAATACAGGCCGGTCGGCGATTCCCACAGGCCGAACCGGGTCGATCCCCGAAAACTCGGGCGCGGATCGGTCCGGTGGACGATGCGCCACAGCGCCGCCAGCAGCCGGGCATCGACGACCTGCACCCGGCGCACGGCCGGCTCCCCGGTGATCGGGCAGAGGGGGTGGGCGGGTCCGCTCATCGGAGCATCCTCTCGCGGGCGAGCCCGTCGATCCGGTCGGCGGCGGCGGCGACGCCCGGATCGGCGGCGAGACGGCGCCCGGCCTCGGCGGCGGCGTTCGCCATGGCCGGGTCGGACACCGCGCGGGCGATCCGGGCGGCGAGGTCTTCCGGGCCGACCTGGCGCAGCGGCACCGGGGCCTCGCTCGCCCCCAGAGCCGCCACACGCCGGCCCCAGAACAGTTGATCGCCGAGCAGCGGCAGGATCACGCTCGGGCGACCGGCGCGCAGCGCCGCCGCGGTGGTGCCGGCGCCGCCGTGATGCACCACCGCTGCGACGCGGGGAAACAGCAGGGCGTGGTCGGCGTGGCGGGTATAGGCGAGGTTCGGCGGCAGATCCGGCGGCGGGTTCAGGCCCCCCGGCCCGGTCTGGAGGATCGCCCGGCCGCCCCAGAGCGCGAGGGCGCGCAGGACCACCTCGGTGTTTCGCTTGGCCCCCCAGAACATCGAGCCGAAGCCGACATAGACCGGCGGCGGGCCGGCGGCGAGGAACACCTCGACATGCTCGCGCAGCCGCGCCTCCGGGTCGGGCTGCCCCTGCCACGCGCCGGTCACGAGGGCCGGCACCGGCCAATCGCCCGGATCGGGGCTGAGCACCGGGCTCCAGGCGGCGATGTGGTGCAGGTCGGAAAGACCGCTCGTCAGCGGGTTGGCCAGCGCCCTTAGGCCACGGCCGAGGCGATGGCGGCGGCGGATTTCGGCGAAGGAGCGGCGCCCGAACAGCGACAGCAGCCGGAAGGCCTCGTAGCTCAGGCGGTTCTCGATCCGGCCGCGATCGGCCCCGCCGAACAGCGAGGCGGACATGGTCCGGGTCGGCAGCAGCGGCTGGCACATCACCCGCACCGCCGGGATGCCGAGTTCCCGCGCCAGCGGCCCGGCGAAGAAGGCGAAGGGATTGAACACGACGATGTCGGCCCCGCGCATCTCGGCGAGGCTCGTCTCGATCAGCGCCGTGAGCCGATCCTGAAGCGCGCGGCGCAGCGCCCCGAGCAGCGGCAGCGTCGAGAGGCCGGCGGCGAGGTAGTTGTGGAACAGCGGCTCGAAACGCGGGTCCTTTAGGATCTCCTCGAAGCCCTCGCCGGTCTCGACCGGCTCCAGGCCGAGCCCGCGCGCGCTCCTGTGGTAGTCGCTCGTGGTGACGAGGCGGACCTCGTGGCCGCGCTCCTGAAGCGTTCGTCCGAGTACGCAGAACGGCAGCACGTCGCCGCGCGTGCCGAAGGTGACGAGGACGGCGCGGGGTCGGCGCTCCGTCACGGCGCTCCCCGTCTCGCTGTTTCTGTCACGGAAACCCGATCGATCCTGCCCTACCCGCGCTGCATTAGCCGCCCGACCGGCCCGGCGAAAGGCCGCTCTCAGGCGAGGACCGGCCGGCCGGTGCGCAGGAGCGTCTCGACGAGATCGGCGGCGCGGGCGGCGCCCCCGGCGCGGGCGATGTCTTCGCGCAGGCGGCCGGCGGCGGCGCGAAAGCCGGGCTCGTCCCGCACGCGGGCGACCGCCGCCGTGAGCGCGCTCGCGGAGAGGCGCCAGCGCGGCAGGGCGATCCCGACGCCGGCCTGCTCGACCCGCACCGCGATGGCGCCCTGCTCGAAGGCGATCGGCACGACGACGACGGGCACGCCCGCGGCGCAGGCATCGAGCACGGTGTTGAGCCCGCCGTGCAGGACCGCGACCGAGGCCTCGCGCAGGACCGGCCCCTGCGGCAGGAAATCGTAGGCCAGCGGCCGCCCCGGCAGCCGCGCGACCTGCGCCTCGGTGAGGCCGCCCGCATGGGTGAGGACGAGCTGCATCCCGACCCGCTCCGCGGCCTCGGCGAAGCGGCGGAACACGCCGTAGCGCCCGCCCTGGAGCGAGCCGAGGGAGGCGTAGGCGAGCGGCCGTCCGTCGCGGGGCAGCGCCGGGCCGGGCGGGGCGGGCGCCCGGATCGGCCCGACATAATGGAAGACCGGCGGCAGTTTTTCGCGCGGGAATTCCAGCCCCGCTACGGTCTGTGAGATTTGGAGGAAGCCCGACAGCGCGTGATCGACCCGCCGTCGGGGCCCGAGGTTCCAGCGTTCGGCATAGGCGCCGACGACCGAGCCGATCGGGCGCATCAGGTAGGCGCTGGCGTGGTAGCCGACACGGTTGCGCTTCACCGCCCAGGGCGCCGGATGGTAGCGCCACGGCGTGAAGATCGGCGGCACCGCGGCCTCCCAGTTGATCGGAAGCGCGCTCGCCAGCGAGACGTGCGGCAGGCCGAGATGCGCGGCCACCAGCCCGCCCGCCGCCTCGACCTGATCGCACACCACCATGTCGGCGCCGGTCGCGCGCAGGGCTGCCGGCAGTTCACGGCACAGCATCTCGGTGATCCCGGCGACTCGCAGGACCGTGCGGCGCACCCCGAACGGCCCGTTGAGCCGCCCGAGCCCGCGCGTCATCTCGCCGAGGAAGCCCGGCGGATGGCTCGACGCGCCGAGCGGCCGGAAGGCGAGGCCGCGCGGCTCCACGAGGCGGGCGGCATCCGCCATGTGCAGGACGGTCGCGCGATGACCGCGCCGCTCCAGTTCGGCGGCCAGCGCCAGCATCGGGTTGAGATGGCCGAGGAAGGGCGGCGCGACGAAGGCGATATGCGCCATGACGGGCTTCTCGGGCGTGCTCTTCGGGGCGTGCTTGCGGACGAGGCTCGCCCCCGGGACGGCCGCCTTCCTGCGCGCGGGCGGAACGGGACGCAAGGTCCGGTGCAACCGGAGCCCGGGATCACGCGTTCAGCAGTCCCGGAACGGAGATGGCAAGTCTTTCGACTGTTCATTTTCCGTTAAGGATGTTTCGACCGCAGGAGCCTTGGATTGCGTGAGTCACGGTGACGAAACGCACCGCGGCATCCCGGCGAAACAGATTAGGAGTTACTTAACGGATGTGGCGGCCGAGCGGGCCCGCCGACGGAGTAGAAACGATGAGCCAGCGCATCGAAGACATCAAGTTCATGGCGACGATGTCCTTCGTCACCCTCTTCGGCACCTGTCTGACGGCTCTGTTCGGCTGAGCGCCGCGGTCCACGCTCCCTTGTTGGACCGAATCCGTTAAGAAGCCGCTTCCGACGCTTCCGATCACGGGAGCCCATTCCGGGGACGAGGCGTCCCCGCGCAGGATGCGGCCTTGAGAACCATCCACGTCATCGGCATCGGCACGGGCAATCCGGAGCACCTGACGATCCAGGGCATCCGGGCCCTGAATGCGACCGACGTCGTCTTCGCCCTCGACAAGGGCGAGGCCAAATCCGGCCTCAACGCCGTCCGCCGCACGATCTGCGAGCGCTACCGCGAACGGCCGGGCTGCCGCTTCGTCGAGGCGCCCGATCCCGAGCGCGACCGTCGCCCCGCCCATTACGGCGTCGCGGTCGACGACTGGCACGCCGCGCGGGCGGACCTCTACGAGGACCTGATCGCGACCCATCTCGGCCAGGACGAGCAGGGTGCCTTTCTGGTCTGGGGCGACCCCGCTCTCTACGACTCGACGCTGCGCATCCTGGAGCGGGTGCGGACGTGCGGGCGCATCGATTTCAAGGTCTCGGTCGTGCCCGGCATCACCTCGGTGCAGGCGCTTGCCGCGAGCCATCGCATCCCGCTCCACCGCATCGGCGAGCCGGTGCGGATCACCACCGGACGGCGGCTGCGCGAGGAAGCCGGCGCGGTCGAAGGCGCCACGGTGGTGATGCTCGACGGGGACCCGCGCTTCGACGGGCTCGATCCCGACCTCACCATCCATTGGGGCGCCTATCTCGGGACGCCGGACGAGATCCTGTCGGCCGGCCGCCTCGGCGACGTGGCGGACGACATCCGACGTCTGCGCGCCGAGGCGCGGCAGCGCCACGGCTGGATCATGGACATCTACCTGCTGATGCCGCCGGAGCGGTGAGCGGGCCGTCGTCCGCGGGCGACGCCACGGGCGAGAGCCCGGACTCAACGATCGAGCGCGGTATCCGGTCGTGGATCCCGGATTCCGCTGCGCGGCTCCGGGATGACGCGCCGTGCCCGAGGATGATTCCGCCGCGCGTCCCTGCTCGTTGCCCCATGCTCCTGCGACACAGTGTCAGCCCGGGAAAAGCATTCTCGCCGATTCCGCGCCGCCGCAGGCATGTCCTGCTTCCGCGTGTGGGCTCCGCGATACGGCCCGCCCCCGGCCCCGATTCGGCCCTGGCAGAGGCCTTGCTTCGTCGGATCCAACAGGGACACTGACCGGATCGGGCAACGATCCGTACCTGTTGGGGGCGACGATGGCGGCTGGCTCGCGGCGCGTTTCGCGCGGCACGATGCATGTCCTCTGGGGACGGCTTCCCTGCCGATCGGGCGGGATAGCCTGCCTCGTGGCGGCCGGGCTCCTCGCCGTCCTCGGCGGACAGGGGCCGGTGCGCGGCTCGGTCGATCCGGCCGGGCTCGCGCCGAGCACGCACCTCTCGGATACCCTGGTCGCCCAACCCGAATCGATGCCGGCCCGCGTCGCGCTCGGGCCCGGAGGCCGCGACGTGCGGCTATCCGGCGAACTCACCGACGGTGTCGCCGAGCGCCTCGCCCGGCTGCTCGACGATCATCCCGGCATCGAGCGCATCCACCTGACGAGCGAGGGCGGGCTCGTCGACGAGGGGGCGGCCATCGGCGCGCTGGTCGTGCGGCACGGCCTCGTCACCTACGTGCCGGATTATTGCGTCTCCGCCTGCACCCTCGCCTTCGTGCGCGGGCGCGAGCGCCTGGTTCTGGAGGGCGCGCGGCTCGGCTTCCACGCCCCCTACGAGACCGGCCCGTTCGGGATCGAGGTCGCCGCCGACAGCGCGCCCGAGCGCGCCGCCTACCTCGCCGCCGGGATCGAGCCCGCCTTCGTCGACGCCGCCCTGACGGTGCGGCCGGACGACCTGATGATCCCCGACGTCGCGCGGCTCGTCGCGGCCCGCGTCGCCACCGGCGTCGTCGATGCCTACCGCTTCCCCGATTCGACCCTCGACGACCGGCCGGACCCGGACCGCGCCCGTGCGGTGGTGCTGCGAGACGTGCCGATCCTGGCGAGCGTCGAGGCGAAGGCCTCGGAGGCGGTGCGGGCGATGACCGCGTGGTATCTCGACGGCTACGCGAACGGCCGCTCCGAGGGGGAGGCGGTCGACGGGTTGCGGCGGATGGCAGCGCGCATCGTCGCGGACGCCCTGCGGCGGGCGGAACCCGCCGCGCTCGTCACCCTGGGCCGGCTGACCCTGCGGGTGATCGACCGGGTGGCGCCCGACCGAACTGAGGCCTGCACGGCTGCCGGCGAAGGGCTCGGCGCCGTGCTGACCCGTTCTAGCCTCGGTGAGCCCGACCTCGCCGTCGCCCGCGCCGCCCTGGCGCAGGCCACCTTCACCGATGCCGTGCCGGACGCGCCGGAGATGGCGGCGTTCGCCGCGCGCGACTGCGCCGGCCTGCGGCGGGCGCTGACCGCCGCCCTCGCCCTGTCGCCGCGGGAGGCCGCCGGGGCCCTTCGCCCGCTGCTCTTCCCCGAGCCGGCCCTCGCGCACGCGACCGCGCAGGCGGAATGAGGCGGCGGTCGCGCCGGACGGATAATCCGGGAACGGTGCCGGGCGTCTGGTCTCAGGATAAGGCGGCCCGAGGCTCCGCCCCGTCCCGAACAACCGCTGCCGTGCTGCGGCGGCGCCACTCCAGCACCGACCAGAGCGCCACCCCCGGCGCCCCGACGGTGAGGTCGCGCGCGCGCAGGACCAGCGAGAGGACGAGGGCGGTTGCCGGATCGACTCCGAACAGGCCGCCGACGAGGACGAACGAGCCCTCCTGAACGCCCGCGCCCCACGGCACCACGAACAGCATGCCGGTCACCGCCACGACGAGGCTGTTGAGGGCGAGCGCCGCGGGCAGCGAGAGTTCGACGCCCATCGCACGGGCCGCGAGCCAGATCTGCCCGGCACCGAGGAGCCAGCCGCCGACATGGATCAACGTCGCGCGGATCATCCGCGGCCGGTCGGCGGTGAGCGCGGCGGTGGAATCGGTCAGGTCGCGGCCGATGCCCTGGCCGAAGGCGCGCGCGCCCTTGCGCACGAGCTTGCCGATGAGGCGCCGGGCGCCCCCGTGACGGCTTAGGGCGGCGAGGGCCACGAGCGGCACGGCGGCGGCGGCGAAGGCGGCGAGCCAGAGCCCGCCCTGGTCGCGCTCGACCGTGCCGACGACGAGGAGCAGGCTCGCCAGCGCGCACAGCATCAGCGCCGCGCTCTCGATCAGCATGTCGACGAAGGTGCAGGCCGCCGCCCGCACCGGCCCCGCCGCCGCGCCGGGCTGCAGGGTGAGGGCGCGGATGCCGGCGGCGACGCCGAGTCCCGGCACCATCCAGAGCACGTTCTGCGCGCCCTCGCGCACGAGTCGCGCACCGAGACAGGCCGCATAGGAGGCGCGTCCGAGCTGGACCCGGAGCGCCGCGGCCCGGGTCGCGACGACGGCGGCCTGAACGAGGCAGACCGCCAGGAAGCCGTGCCAGCCGAGCCGGGCCAGGGCCTCGCTCACCGCGCTCGCGCCGGCCCAGTGGATGAGCGCCCCCCCGAGGCCCAACCCCGCGGCAAGCGCCAGGACCAACATCGCCCCGCGTCGGATCATCGAAGAGCCCCCCGGCTGCCCGCTCTGACCGATCATGGCCGTGCAACCATGGCGATCCCATGTCGCGGTATCGCACCGCCGGAATCGCGCGGCCATCCTGGGGCCTGCGCCTTGTGCCGGGCTGGACCGGCGGATCCCGTTCGATCGCGGCCATGGCGAAAGAATCACGATCTTTGGGTCGGGCAAACGCCGCGAGAGCCGCGCCGCCGATTGCAACGGGATCGGCCCCGGCTCTAGACCCGTGGAACGGCCCGGCGAACGGGACCGCGGCGAGCGGCATGGGGAAAGCAGCATGAGCCTGGGGATCGCAAGCGGAGCCGGCGCGGGTCTCGGCCTCGCGCGCCCGGCCGCGCCGGTCGCGGTCGACCTGCGCCTCTACGGCCTCCTCGATGTCGGCGTGCTGGGCGGCGACGCGTCGGCTCTGGCCGAACGCGCCGCGGCCTCGGTGGCGGGCGGGGCCACCCTGCTCCAGTACCGCGAGAAGGACATCGCGGATGCCCGTGCCGCGCTCGCCCGCATCCGGGCGATCCGCGCCGCGGTCGGCGGCCGCGTGCCCGTGCTGATCAACGACCGGGTCGATCTCGCCCTCGCGGCGGGAGCGGAGGGGGTGCATCTCGGCCAGTCGGACCTCCACCCGGAGGAGGCGCGGCGGCTCCTCGGCCCCAGGGCGGTGATCGGGCTGACGGTGAAGACCGGCGCCCAGGCCGACGAACTCTACCGGCTGCCGATCGACTATGCCTGCATCGGCGGCGTCTTCGCCACGACCAGCAAGGACAACCCCGACGCGCCGGTCGGCCTCGACGGCCTGCAGCGGATCGTCTTCCGCGCCCGCCTCGCCCGTGGGCAAACCCTTCCGCTCGGCGCCATCGCCGGGATCGATGCGGGCAACGCGGCCTCCGTCATCCGCGCGGGCGCCGACGGCGTCGCGCTCATCGGCGCCCTGTTCAAGGGCGGCGACACCGAGGGGAGGGCGCGCGACTTGCGTGCCCGGATCGACGAAGCACTGGCCGCGCGAAAAGCCTGAGCCACGCATCGTCGCCCCTGGCCGGAACGGCGCGCGGGACAATGTGAGGGAGAGGGCGCGCGAAGAAGCGCCGGAACGAACAGGGAGGCACTCCGGATGACCGCCATCGCCTTGACCATCGCCGGTTCGGATTCGAGCGGGGGCGCCGGCATCCAGGCCGATCTCAAGACCTTCGCGGCCCTGCGCGTCTACGGCGCCAGCGTCGTCACGGCGCTCACCGCGCAGAACACGCAGGGCGTCCAGGGCGTCCACGAGGTGCCCGCCGACTTCGTGACGGCGCAGATCGATTCGGTCTTCGCCGACCTCAAGGTCGGCGCGGTGAAGATCGGCATGCTGCCGAACCCGGCCGTGATCCGCGCCGTGGCCGAGAGCCTGCGGGCGCATGCGGGCGGCCTTCCCGTGGTGCTCGACCCCGTGATGGTCGCGGCCTCCGGCGACCGCCTGATCTCGCAGGAGGCCGTCGAGACCCTGCGGGCCGAACTGATGCCGTTCGTCACCGTCGTCACACCGAACCTCCCCGAAGCCGCGACCCTGCTCGACGAGCAGGAGGCCGGGCACGAGAACGAGGCGGTCGGCCAAGCCCGGCGTCTCCTGGAGCGCGGGGCGCGGGCGGTGCTGATCAAGGGCGGCCACGGCGAGGGCCGCGAGAGCGTCGACCATCTGCTCGGCCGCGACGGGACGCTCCGCCGCTTCGCCGCCCCGCGGATCGAGACCCGCAACAGCCACGGCACCGGCTGCACCCTCTCGGCGGGGGTCGCCGCGGGCCTCGCCAAGGGGCTCGGGCTTGCCGAGGCGGTGGCGGGCGCCAAAACCTACGTCACCGAGGCGATCCGCGCCGCCGACAGCGTGCCGGTCGGTCACGGCCACGGGCCGCTGCACCACTTCTTCGCCCTATGGAAGTAGGCATGCGGGAACAGGGATTTCGACGGAGCAGAGGAATGGTGAAACCGACGACCGGATCGCATCAGGGTCGCCGAGACGCGGGATCGGCGCGCCCCGTGCCGCAGGCGGGCGAATCATCGACACAGACGCGCAACCGCCTCGCGCTCAACCGCTTCACCTATCGCGGCGGCTACGACGGCTACGAGGGTCGGATGATCCTGCGACCCGACGCGACCGTGCCATCCGGCACGAAGCGATAGGCTTTTCGGACGACGGTTTGCGTTTGACAAATCAAACGCCCGTTCGGATAACGGAACGCATCTCCACGATATGACGCGCGCGACCCGGACCGCCCTCGGCCCCGGAGGGACGCGCATCAGCGGACCGGACGGATGCAGGACATCACGGCAAGCCTCGAGCGCGGACGGCCCAAGGATCTGGCGAGCGGCGCACAGGTGCTGT
Organism: Methylorubrum rhodinum; assembly: GCF_014199935.1. Classification (GTDB taxonomy): domain Bacteria; phylum Pseudomonadota; class Alphaproteobacteria; order Rhizobiales; family Beijerinckiaceae; genus Methylobacterium; species Methylobacterium rhodinum. The sequence continues at coordinate 46,384 of NZ_JACHOP010000020.1, read as the reverse complement.
CGGGGCAGCTCGGCAAGACGATCCAGCGCCTGCGCAAGGCCTACAACCTCTCGCTCTCCGAACTCGCCGAGCAATCCGGGGTGGCGAAGTCGATCATCAGCCAGATCGAGCGCAACGAGACCAATCCGACGCTCGCCACGATCTGGCGGCTGAGCCAGGCGCTCGACGTGTCGATCGAGCGGGTGCTCGCGACCTCCGACGAGGAGCCGTTCATCGAGCGCTTCTCCCGCGCCGACACCCCGCGCCTCGTGTCCGAGGACGGCAAGGTGCGGCTCGCCATCATCGGCTGGATCAAGACGGTCGAGTGGCTGCAATGGTACGACGTCACCGCCGATCCCGGCGGCGTGCTCGAATCCGACGCGCATCAGCGCGGCTCGGTCGAGTCGCTCTCGGTGACGGAGGGCACCTTCGCGGTCGAGGTCGCAGGCGAGATCCAACGGGCCGGCCCCGGCGAGACCCTGCGCTACCGCTGCGACCGCCCCCACAGCGTCCGCTGCCTCGGCGACACGCCGGGCCGGGCCACCATGGTGGTCATCATGAAAGCCGCGGTGATGGAGTGAGGCACGGCACCGAGCGCCGTGCGATCCAAGCTCAGCGCGGAATGAACGCCCAATAGTCGAGATCGAGGATCACCGACGGGTCGTAGCCGTCGCCCTGCCGTCCTGGATGGTTGCCGCAGGGCTGGTTCTTGGCCGCGATGGTGCGCAGGCGCAGCGCGCCGATGTCGGAGCGGCCGGGGAGTTCGGCGGTCTCCAGCACCTCGGACCACGCATAGACCGTGTCGCCGGCAAACAGCGGCGCGACGTGGCGTCCGGCATTGATGCCGCCGATGGCGAACGCGTTGGCGAGCCCGTTGAAGCTGAGCGCACGGGCGAGCGAGATGACGTGGCCGCCGTAGATCAGCCGCTTGCCGAACTTGGTCTCCTTCGTCGCGACCGCGTCGAAATGGACCTTGGCGGTGTTCTGGAACAGCCGCGTGGCGATCTGGTGCTCGGCCTCCTCGACGGTCATGCCGTCGACGTGATCGATCTTTTCACCCACCGCGTAATCCGCGAACAGGTGCGGGCTACCGGCGAGGGCCGTGTCGTAGGCCGAGGAATCGAGCGGGGGCAGGGCCTTGGCGAGGTCGGCCGGATCGACGACCTTGGCCAGCACCGGCACGTGCTCCTCCGTGATCGTGGCCTCCGGGTCGCGCTTGCGCACGAGGACCCAGCGGCAATAGCTCAGCACGGTCCGGCCAGAGGAATCGGAGCCGGTGGAGCGGACGTAGACCACGCCGGTCTGGCGGTTGGAGCTTTCCTTGAGGCCGATCACCTCGGAGACGGTGGAGAGCGTCTCGCCCGGATAGACCGGCCGGTGGAACCCGCCCTCGGCGTAGCCGAGATTGGCCAGCGCGTTGAGCGAGACGTCTGGCACGGTCTTGCCGAACACGACGTGGAAGGTAAGCAGGTCGTCGAGCGGGCTCGCCGGATAGCCGAGCGCCTTGGCGAAGGCATCCGAGGATTGCACGGCGAAGCGCGGGCCGTAGAGGGCGGTGTAGAGCGCGACGTCCCCGGTGGTGACGGTGCGGGGGGTAGCGTGGCGGATGGTCTCGCCGAGGCGGAAATCCTCGAAGAAGCGGCCCGGATTGGTCTTCATTCTCGTGTCCTCGCCCCCCAGGGTCGTCCGTCTCGCCGGTCGTTTCCCGCCGCCTTAGCAACCGGGCCGGGCCGTGCGCAATGCCACGCTTGAGCCGACCCGACCGGCCGGGATCAACAGCCCGTCAGAACGCCACTTGGACGTAGATGTCGGTGACGAGCTTCTGCACGAACAGCAGCAGCAGGATCAGGATGATCGGCGAGATGTCGACGCCGCCGAGATTCGGCAGGAGGTTGCGGATCGGCCGCAACACCGGCTCGGTGACGCGGTAGAGGAACTCGCCGATCTGCGAGACGATCGGGTTGCGCACGTTCACGACGTTGAACGCCACGAGCCAACTCAGCACCGCGCTCGCGATGAGGATGTAGATGTAGAGCTGGATGACGGTGTTGAAGAGCCAGAGCAGGGCGTTCATGCGAGCTTTACCGGTCCTCGTCGCCCGCGCGGCGCCCGGCGCGGGATGCGCGGGGCTCGCGGGAAATTTCCGGAATTGACAGGCCGAAGCGGACAAGCCTACAAGGCCCCCGCTTCGGAACGGGGCTGTAGCTCAGATGGGAGAGCGCCGCAATCGCACTGCGGAGGTCAGGGGTTCGATTCCCCTCAGCTCCACCAAGTTTCTTGCCGCAACGGATCACCGTTTGCGGGCATAGACTTGGTGGTCGTTAGGACGAGTTTGCATACCCTATTTCCTTCCTGCCTTGCGTACCGCAGGTTTGTGGATTTTTCACATCAACGCAGGGATCCCCGAAACATCCGACCTGCGCAGCGATGCTGTGATGGAACAGATATAGAACGGATCTCCTTCTTGAGTGCTGGCCCAGGTCGATGTTCCGGCCTTGAGGGGAGATTTCGCGCAGAGCGCGTTGGCGATCAAGGAAGCCAAAGAGGCCTCTGACGCAGAGAAAAAGCTGGACAAGATGCTCGAAGCACGTTCGGCTATAGAGGTGCATCTCCGGAACCGTCAGCGAGATCGTGACAGCGTCCGCTCTTCGATGAGTGCGAGCATTATCTGAAGCATATTATTGACTGTCGCCGCCGCGCCGTCGAACGGAAACCCAGGACGTCATTCTGAGATCATGGATACAAAAGGTCTTCGACCTTTTGCGGGTGCAGTGCGGAGCCGTGCGAACAGCCAAGATTTTGCCCCGGCGGCCTACCAAAGGGCTTGGCCCTTTGAAAATCCTCCGTTCAAGATGATGATTGCAAATTCATTGAGAAAATCTCAACAAAGACTTCCTAACACCCTCTCGCATGAATCCGTAGTTTTACTTCGAGTGCATCACCTCTGATTTAAGCTCGTCAACTTGAAAAAATCGAGCGATATCCAACCGAGGCCGATACGCGGTGACCTCAGCCTCTGCTTCAAAGTTTCAAGCTGGGACACCGCACCATGCGCAAGGGCATTTCGTTAGGGCCGTCACGCAATGACGGTGCGGGTTTCTTCGGAAACGTCATCGCGCGCATAGGCGTGGCGATCAACGGTGCGGCCGCCCTCAATCGTAATCGAAATCCAGTGACCGCTCGAACGCCCCCGCGCTCATGCGCTTCCCGCTCGGGTCGGCGACCGCGATATCGCGAAAACCGCGGCGGGCGAGTTCCCAGGTCTTTTCCAGGGCCTGCTCGTCGGTGCCGCAGGCGAACGTCATCTCGCGTCCCGCCGGGTCCGTCCCCGTCACCTTGTACATCGTTCAAAAAACTCCCGAGCGGCCATGACCATACGCCCTCCGCGGCCGGCGCGCGAGGGCGAGGCGGGCAGCGTCGTGGCGCTTCGGCCGAGGACGCTCAGCCGAGCAGGGCCGCCTTGTCGACGGCGAGCGCGGCGGCCAACTCGTCGAGCACCTTGTGCTCGGCCGGCGTGATGCCGCCCTTGTCGGCGGCGTCCGCCGCGATCAGGAAGATGTACTGGCGGTGCTCCACCGGCCGCTCCGCGACGGCCGCGACATGCTGCAGGTTTTCGAGCCGCCCGGCGCGCAACTCGGCGCGGGCCAGCGCCTCGAACAAGGCCTTTTCCAGCGTCAGCGTGTCGTAGGACTTTTCGAGGATGGGGTTGGCCCGCATGCTGACGAGGGCGGCCTCGATCTCCTCGTCGTCGGTGTCGCCGTCGGCGACGATGACGTTGGCCGCCGCCGAGACCGCCGCCTGCATGAACTCGGCGTCCCCTGCGTAGGATTGCACGGCGCGGTTCAGGCGAAGGAGGGCGTCCTGAAAAAATCCCATCCCGATACTCCCGGCGACGCCCCGCAGGGCCGCACGATGGTTTCCGGCGCGGGAGCCTACCGTCAAGGTCTCCCGTGCTGGCAACGAACCCGGTGGAGGACGCCCGCGTTCCGCGCCCCGTCTCCCGTCACAGGTCGGAGGAGCGCCGCGACAGTTCTGCGCGCAGGTGGCGGGCCGCCTCGACCAGTTCGGTGTCCCGGCGCAGGCGCGGGCGGGGCAGGGTGATCGACACGTCCGCGGCGATCCGGCCGGGGCTGCCGGCCAGCACCACCACCCGGTCGGCGAGGTAGACCGCCTCGTCGATGTCGTGGGTGACGAACAGCACGGTCTTGCCGGTCTGCGCCTTGATGCGCTGGATCTCGTCCTGAAGCCCCTCGCGGGTGAAGCTGTCGAGCGCCGAGAACGGCTCGTCCATCAGCAACACCTCGGGATCGACCGCGAGCGCGCGGGCGATGGCGACGCGCTGGCGCTGGCCGCCAGAGAGCTGGTGCGGCCAGCGCTGGCCAAGGTCGGCCAGCCCGACGAGTTTCAGCATCGCGGCGGCGCGTTCCCGGCGCTCGGCCTTGGGCAGGCCGTGGCGCTCCAGGCCGAAGGCGACGTTGTCGATCACCCGCCGCCACGGCAGCAGCCGGGCATCCTGGAACACCAGGGCCATCGGCGTGCGCGTCTCGGGCGCCGTGTCGAGGGTCACCGTGCCGGTGGTGGGCTTGGCCAGATCGATCAGCACCCGCAGCAGCGTCGACTTGCCGACGCCCGACTCGCCGACGATGACGAGGAATTGGCCCCGCGGCACCGCGAGATCGAGGGCGGCGAGGATTTCGGTGCTCCGCCCGTCCCGCTCGTAGGCGAGCGACAGGCCGCGGATGTCGATGACCGGCCCGCTCGTCGGATCGCTCATGCGCGCCACCGCAGCAGCCAGCCCTGGAGGGCGACGAAGCCGGTGTCGAACAGGCCGTAGAGGGCGGCCATGGTCAGCATGTAGACCACGACGATGTCGGTGGAGAGGAGCGAGGAGGCTTGCATCATCCGCGCGCCGATGCCGGGCACGCCGAAGATCTCGGCCGCGACCACCGCCATCCAGGCCTGACCGAGGGCCGTGCGCACGCCCACCAGAATGCCGGGCGTCGCCGCCGGCAGCAGGATCTTCGTCAATCGCGCGAACGGCCCGCGGAAGCCGAAGGCCTGGGCCACCTCGATCAGGTCGCGATCGACGCCGCGCACCGCGCCTTGCGTGGCGAAGAACACGATCCAGAACACACCGACCGCGATGATGAACACGGCCGCCGAGGGCTGCACGCCGAACCAGATGATGGCGAACGGCACCCAGGCGAGGCCGGGGATGGGGCGCAGGAGCCGCACGATCCAGGCGGTCAGGCTCTCGAACCAGCGGAACATACCGGACGCCAGCCCGAGCGCGATGCCCGCCCCCGCGCCCAGCCCAAGCCCGACGACGTAGTGGCTCAGGCTCTCGGCGACCGCGCGCGGCCACGCGCCGCCCGCGATCTCGCGCCCGAAGGCGGCCGGGATCGAGGAGGGTGGCGGCAGGAAGGCCGGGTTGACGAGATCGAGCCGGGGAGCCGCCTCCCACACACCGAGGAAGGCGGCGAGCCCGGCGGCCGCGAGTGCGGCCGAGCGGAGCGCGGTCATGGTTGTGGGATCAGGGCTTCTTCACCGCGTCGAAGGGTTTCGCGTCGAACAGGCCGTCGGTCGGGGCCTCCTTGTCGAGGGTGCCGATGGAGACCTGATAGGCCTGCATCTTCTTCGTCGCCTCGATGATGGTGCGCGGATCGGTGACGAACTTCGCCGCCGGCGAGGAGAGCGCCTTCTGGATCGTCGCCACGTCGGTGATCCCCTTGCCCAGCGCCGCCTCGACCGGCACGGCGGCCTTGGCCGGATCGGACTTGAGCAGGGCGGTCGCCTTGACGAGCGCGGCGACGAGGCCCTCGACCGCCTTCGGGTTGGCGTCGGCGAATTTTCCGTAGACGGCGACGACCGTGCCCGGCTGGTCGGGGAACATCTCGCCTCCGGTGGCAATCAGCGCGACCTTCGGGTTGCGGCCTTGCACGATGGTGAGCGCCGGCTCGCGGATCGAGGCGCCGTCGACGGCGCCGGCCAGCAGCGCCTGCTGGGTCGCGTCGATGCCCATGGCGACGATCTCGACATCGGCCTTGTCGGCCTTGGCGACCTGCCAGAGCCAATGCTGCAACGTCGTGTTCGGCACCGAGCCCGGCGGCTGCGTGGCCAGCCGCGCGGGGCGGCCCTCCTTGGCCTTGAACTGCTTGAAGGCTTCCGCCTTGCTCGGGGCGCTCGCGAAGAACGGGGCGAGCTTGGGGGCTGCCACGAACACCATCTCCTCGACGGCGGTGGCGGCCACGACCCGCACGTCGATGTTCTTGGTGCGCGCGACCGCGAGCGGGGCGATGCCGGCGACGTAGACGTCGATGGTGCCCGACGCCAGCGCCTGGATCATGTTCGGGCCCGACTCGAAGGTGGTGAAGGCCGGCGCCAGCCCCGCCTCCTTCAGCCAACCCTCGCCGTTGGCGACGAAGACGGGCGCCGCGCCGATCACCGGGATCACGCCGATGCGCACCGGCACGGGCTGGGCGGCGGCGGGGAGGGCGGTGAGGCCCGCCAGAAGGGCGAGGGCCTTGATCAGGATGCGCATCGGGGACGGGTTCCGGCAGGGCTGATCCCGCCCCATGGCACAGCGGGCGCGATCTTCCAATCGCCGGGGCGCATGCCGTCGCGGACGGCATGACGGAACGGGCACTCCTCACGCGATGTTAATGGAACCGTAGCGGCACACCGGCCGCACGAGACGACAGGACCCGACCGCCATGAGCCTCCTCGGCAGCATCGTCAGCAAGATTCTCAACCCGTTCGGCTCTTCGGAGGCCAAGGCCGCCCCCGCCGACAAGCCCGCCTCGACCGAGGCGCAGCCCTCGTCCGGCGGCGACGCTCCGGCCTCCACCGCGACCGGCGGCGGCACCTCGGGCGGACCCGTCGATGTCGAGGCGGTGCTCAACGACATGGCCGCCAAGAACGGGCAGAAGCTCAACTGGCGCACCTCCATCGTCGACCTGATGAAGCTGCTCGATCTCGATTCGAGCCTGCACGCCCGCCAGCAGCTCGCCGACGAACTGCACTACTCCGGCGACAAGAACGACTCCGCCTCGATGAACGTCTGGCTGCACAAGCAGGTCATCAAGAAGCTCGAGGAGAACGGCGGCAAGGTCCCGGCCGACCTGAAGGATTGATTCTTTTGCACCATAGTCATTGCGAGGCGGAGCCGAGGCAATCCAGGGTTCCGCATGATGCGGAGCGGTCGTGCCGTTGGATCGATCCGCATTCACTCGCGATGACGGTGTGAGGCGACATCCGCCGCGACCGACTGGTCCATGGATGCCCTCTCCCGCCAGCGGGGGAGGGCACTTCTTTATCCCGACTGCGGGTTCACCCGCGGATCACCTCTCAGACGCTCCACCGCCAACTCCACGAAGGCCCGCACCTTGGCCGGGGCCCGGCGGCCTTCCGGGCTCACCACGTGGACCGGCATCGGTGGGCCTTCATGGGCTTCGAGCAGGCGCACGAGCCGCCCCTCGGCCAAAGCCGGCGCCACCTGATAGGACAGGAGCCGCACGATGCCCCGCCCATCGAGGGCGGCAGCAAGTGCGCCGTCGATCGTGTTGCAGACGAGCCGGGGCCGCACTGGCACCGCCAGCCGCCGCTCCGCGCCGAAGCGCCACTCGGCCACCGCCGCTTGGTCGCTCCGGCCGATGATCGCGTGAGCCGTCAGATCGCCCGGCGCCTGCGGCCGGGCATGGCGCTCCAGGTAGGCCGGCGCGGCGCAGACGACCGCGCGCACGCTGCCGACCCGGATCGCGGAGAGCCCGGAATCCGGCAACGGCCCGATCCGCAGCGCCACGTCCGCCCCTTCCTCGACGAGGTCGATCACCCGGTCCAGGAACAGGGCGCGGGCCGCGACCGCCGGATGACGGTCGAGATATTCTGAGATCACCGGCAGCACGTACAGGCGGCCGAACTGCACCGGTGCGGTCACCGTCAGCGTGCCGGTCGGGATCGCCATGGCGCCTGCGGCCACGGCCTCCGCCTCCTCGATCTCCGCGAGGATGCGGCGGCAATCCTCCAGATAACGGGCACCGGCCTCGGTCAGCGCCACCCGGCGGGTGGTGCGGGTGAGAAGCCGCGCGCCGATCCGCGCTTCGAGCGCGGCCACCGCACGGGTCACCGCGGGCGGGCTCATGTTCAGCGCCCGCGCGGCGCCGGCAAAGCCCCCGCTCTCGGCCACCCGCACAAACACCCGCATCCCCTGCCAGCGGTCCATCGCGGCGCCTCCGATCATTCCGTTTCGCGCAACAGTCGCTTGCGGACAATGCCGGTTCTCCGGGAGGAGCGAAACGGTTTGGATGTCCGGGCCGGACGAGCGCCGGCATCCGAGGAGAGACCCCGATGAAGCTCTACGATGTGCCCCTGTCCGGCCATGCCCACCGGGCCCGCCTGTTCCTGTCGCTGCTGGGCGTCGACTACGAGACCGTGCCGGTCGATCTGCGGAGCGGGGAGCACAAGGCGCCGGCCTTCCTCGCGCTCAATCCATTCGGGCAGGTGCCCGTGCTGGACGACGACGGGACCATCGTCCCGGATTCCAGCGCCATCCTGGTCTATCTCGCAAAGAAACTCGGGCGCACCGATTGGCTGCCCGAGGACCCGGAAGGCGCCGCCCGCGTGCAGCGCTGGCTCGCGGTCGCCGCCGGTCCCATCGCCTTCGGCCCGGCGGCGGCGCGCCTCGTCACCGTGTTCGGCGCCGCGTTCCGGCCGGAAGAGGTGATCCCGCGGGCCCACGCGATCCTGACCCTGGTCGAGGCCGAACTCGGCCTGCGCGACTGGCTCGCCGCCGGGCATCCGACCATCGCCGACGTGGCGCTCTACAGCTACGTCGTCGCCGCGCCCGAGGGGAACGTCGATCTCGCGCCCTATCCGGCGATCCGCGCGTGGCTCGCCCGGGTCGAGGCGCTGCCGGGTTTTCTGCCCTTCCCGAAGACCGCCGCCGGCCTCAACGCCTGAAGGAGATTCCGATGGAGACGCTTCCCTGGCACCGGGGCGAGATCGCGCTCCAGCAAGCCGTCGGCTCCGCCGCGCGCATGGCGGAGATCGGCCCGCGGGTGATCCGCGATCGGCTGATCGAGCAGCACGCGCTGTTCTATCCGCTCTTGCCCTTCGTGGTGCTCGGCGCCGTCGACCGCACCGGCGCCCCCTGGGCGACCCTGCGGGCCGGCCCGCCCGGTTTCTTGCACGTGCCCGATCCGCTTCACCTCGCGATCGCGACGCAGCCTGAACCCGACGATCCGGCCGAGGCGGGGCTGCACGACGGGGCTCCGGTCGGGCTGCTCGGCATCGAACTCGAAACGCGCCGCCGCAACCGCCTCAACGGCACGGTGGAGCGGCGCGGGGAGGGCGGTCTCAGGATCGCGGTCGAGCAGAGTTTCGGCAATTGCCCACGCTACATCTCACCCCGCCCGGCGGCGTTTTCCGATGCGGCCCGGAGCGCTCCGGCGCCCACCGTGTCGGACCGCCTCGACGCGGGCGCGCGGGCGCTGCTGGCGGCGACCGATACGCTGTTCGTGGCGAGCTATGCCGAGGCGTCGGGCCACCGACAGGTCGACGTCTCGCATCGCGGCGGACCGGCGGGCTTCGTACGGATCGCCGACGACAGCACCTTCACGGTGCCGGACTATGCGGGCAACCGCTTCTTCAACACGCTCGGCAACCTGCTGGCGAACCCGCGGGCCGGGATCGCCGTGCCGGATTTTTCGACGGGCGACCTGCTGCAGGTCACCGGCCGGACGGAACTGGTGCTGGATTCGCCCGAGATCGCGACCTTCGAGGGCGCCGAGCGGCTGTGGCGGCTGATCCCGGAGCGGGTGGTGTTCCGTCCCCGGGCGCTGCCGCTGCGGTTCGGCGAGACAGACTCCGATTGATCGATACGGGTGCCGCCGCAAGTCCCCCCTCGCCGCTTGCGGCTACCGACCACACAGCGGTCGCGTCCGCCTGAGCGGTCGGGACGTAGGCGACGCCTTCCCAGCCGCGGGCCGTGATGGGGGCATGATCTCGGGGCCGGGCGGCTTGCCGTAGCCGTTCCAATCGCCGAAGCGGGCCACGATCCGGCTCGGCCCCGCCAAGCCGTCGGTGCGGTGGGGATGCTCGCGTGCCCTCGCCCGCTCCCGGCTGCGCCCCAGCGCCGCCGCCGCCGCGCGCATGCCGGCCTCCGGTACGGCGCTCACCGGCCGCCGACCGCCGTCGCGGGTGTCCACCCGTTGCAGGATCCCCACCGCCGCCAAGACCGCAACGGTGGACCGCTGAAGATCCGACGGGTCGGTCAGCGATCGCCGCGATCCCGGTGGACCTCACGATCCGTATCCCTCCGGATCGGCTTCTCCTCACGAAGCCGACGCGCCACTCCAGCCCGGCCGGGCAGGCTCCGAGGAGCGATGGGTCAGGCGACTTTGGCCGATGACGTCTCTGCCGTCATGCGATGGGTATACTCCCTGAAATCCTCGATCGGCCCCGGCTTACCCATCAGGTATCCCTGTGCCGCCTGACAATTCTCGTCGGCCAGGAAGCGCAGCTCGGCCGCCGTCTCGACACCTTCGGCCAGCACCGGCAGGCCGAGGCCGCGACCGAGGCCGAGCACGGAGCGAACGATGGCCTTGGCCTGCTCGTTGGCATCGACCGCTCGGACGAACGAACCGTCGATCTTGATCTTGTCGAACGGATAGGTGCGCAGGTTCGACAGAGACGAGTAGCCGGTGCCGAAATCGTCCATCGCGAGCCGCACCCCAAGGGCCTTCAGTTGCCGCAGGGTGGCTTGGGCCCGCGACGGATCGCGGATCAGGGCGGTTTCGGTGATCTCGATCTCGAGGCGCGCCGGCCGCAGTCCGGCCTGGAACAGCGCCTCGTGCACCGTCTGCACGAAATGGGGCGCATGCAGCTGCACCGCGGAGACGTTGACGGCGACGGAGAGCGGCACGCTCCAGCGCGCCGCCTCGCGGCAGGCTTCGCGCAGGACCCACTCGCCGATCTGCACGATCGCGCCGCTCTCCTCGGCGATCGGGATGAACAGGGCCGGCGAGACCGGCCCGCGCTCCGGATGCCGCCAGCGCAGCAGCACTTCGAACCCGGTGACGTCTCCGGTCCGCACCTCGGTCTGCGGCTGGAAGGCGAGATGCATCTCGCCGCGCGCCACCGCGAGGCGCATATCGTGTTCGAGCCGTCGCCGGTCCCGGACCTGTGCCCCCATCCTGGCTTCGAAGAACCGATAGGTGCCGCGGCCCTCGGCCTTGGCCCGGTACAGGGCCGTGTCGGCGTAGCTCAGAAGCAGGGCACGGTCCTGCGCATCGTCCGGATAGAGCGCGATGCCGACGCTGGTCGCGATCACGGGCCCGGAGGCATCGCCGCTGTCCTGACGCAGGGCTTCGTGGATCTGCTCGGCCAAGCGTCCTGCCGCCGCGGCATGGTCGCAGGGCATCAGGATCGCGAACTCGTCGCCGCCGAGGCGGGCCATCAGCTCGCTGGTGCCGAGAAGAGCGGTCACCGAGCGGGCAACCGTCATCAGCAGGGTGTCGCCGGCCGCATGGCCGAACACATCGTTGATCTCCTTGAACCGGTCGAGGTCGAGGCAGAGGACGGCCAGCCTGCCTCCGGTTGCCTCGGCGCGCTTGATCTCCTGATCGAGACGCGTCGCAAAGCTCGTGCGGTTCGCCAGGCCGGTCAGGGCGTCGTGGTGGGCGAGGAAGTGGATCTGTCCCTCCGCCCGGCGCCGGGCGCGCAGATCGCGCACCGCGACAGCGTAATGGGGCTGGTTGCCGTAGGTCACCGGACGCGTGATCAGTTCGACCGGGATCGCGCCGTCCGGAAGCCCGTTCAGCTCCGCCTCCAGAGGCTGATCGGAGGGACCGGTCAACGCCAACGAGGCTGCGGCCTCGGGCAGGACGCGCGACAGCGGCACGCCGGCGAGATCGGTGACGTTCCGGCCGACCAGCCGGCCGAAGCTCTCGTTGGCGCTGACGATCATGTCGCCGCGGCAGACGACCAGCCCCTCGACGGCGGCGTTGGCGAGGCTGATCAGCCGCTCCCCTTCCAGTCCGGCACGCCGGCGGTCGCGGACATCCAGAGCCAGCACGGCGTAGGCCAGGAGCAGGAGGGTCAGGCTGGCCATCGCCACCGCGACGGCGAGCCAGCGTGCCGGAAGGGCACTTTCCGAGATCGCGAGGGTGGGATCGGGAACGATCGTCACCGCACCCATGGCAGTGAAGTGATGGCTGCAGATCGCGGCCACCAGCAGCAGGCTGCCGAGCAGGCGTCCGCGGCCTCCCGGGACGGCGTGCGCGGCGACCAGCGCCGCGCCGCCCCCCACGATGCCGAGCCCGATCGATGCGGCGACCAGGACCGGATCCCACCGGATGTGTCCGGCGACCTCGTAGGCGGCCATGCCGGTATAATGCATCGCCGCGATCCCGCCGCCGAGCACGGCCCCGCCGAGCGCTCGCGAGAGCGGCAAGGCGCGGACCTGCGCGACGGTGAGACCCGCGCCGGTGACCAGGATCGCGTAGATGAGCGACAGCACCGTCAGGTGCAGATCGTACCCGGTCGGCAGGCTCGGCTCGAAGGCCAGCATGGCAACGAAGTGGGTCGCCCAGATGCCGGACCCGCCAGCGACCGCCGCCACGCACAGCCAGACCGCCTGCCATCGACCGGCACTCCTGTCGGCATGCTGCAGCAGGGCCACGCAGGTCGCCGCGGCCAAGCTGCAGATGAGTGCCGCCAAGCCGACCAGCCACAAGTCATGGGCCTGGACAAAGCAACCGACGACCTTGAGCATACCAACCTGGCCGCGAACGTAGCAGAGCGGACCTAGCTTTAACGGTAAATCCGTTTCAAAATTCTTAAATAATAAATATTGCCGGAGGGTGCGACGAACAAAGCAATAATTTTCTCACTAATCCAATTTCATGATATTAGGAAATTTTCGTCAAAGAAAAGCCGCTTGCGGCGATATAGTGCAATAATAAAACGTATTTCAATCAAACAGGCAATCGAGCGCATGGCGTTTCTCGATTGAAAATCGGCGTACTCATTTTTGCTGACGACAATCGAACAAAGTCGTCGCCACTCCATCGACAGCAACAATGATCTCGCAAGCTCAACCGGCAGTGCTTCTTTGTTTATTGCACGATCTTCGATCATTGAGATTCTGTTTTTATATTGCCAGTTTCGCTGTTCATGCATTTCCGCACAAAAAATATGCAAATCAAAGCGTAAATTATTCAAATCGTAAGGCGATTTTATAATAAGGGTTTGCGATTTTGACAGCTGGGCGCGCCGGGCGATTGTGTCTGCAGCGACGGTGGATCGGGCACGGCGACGACCCACCGCCCTACCGAGCGTGGTCAGGGACGCACGGCCGGCGTCTCCAGCGGCAGCGGCGCGGCCCGGGTCGCGAGGTAGAGTTCGAGGGCGATGGATTCCGGCGCCCCGTAGCCGAAGGGCTCGGCCCGCATGCCGGTGAGGCAGTTGCGCAGGCGGCGCTGCAGCGAACCCATTCCTTGCCATTCGAGGCGGTAGAGCGGGTAGCCGGTCGGGTGCCCCTGCGGGATCAGGGCCGAACCCAGGCGGCGGCCCCAATTCGCGTCGTGGCAGGTCGCGCAGGACAGGCCGAGCTGGCCCTGGCGCGCCTCGAACAGCGCACGGCCCTCGGCCCGCGCGGGGGCGAGCCGGAGATCGTCGGGCGGCGCGATCGGCATTCCGCGGGATTGCCCGGCGACGAAGGCCGTCAGCGCCAGCAGATCGGGGCTCTCGTAGGCGACCGGCTCCGCCCCCTGGTGCTCGCGCCGGCAGGCATTGATCCGGCCCTGGAGGTCGATCGGTCGGGCCGTGCGGGCATCCCAGGCCGGGTAGCGCGCCGCCACGCCGCGCATGCTGCCCGAAGCCTCGCCGTGACAGCCAACGCAGGATGGCCGGCCGGACACCGGCGGCGTCGTCCAGAGTTCGGCCCCGTCCGCGACCGCGAGCATGCCGGGATTGGCGCCCTCGTCCCGCTGCATCGCTTGAATCTCGGGACCCATCTGGTCGAAGCCCGAGCGACGGTCGGCGGGCGCGATCGGTTCCGCCCCGGCCGGGGCGGCGGTGAGAAGCAGCGCCGCAAGCGCGGCCGGCAGCGGGGAGCCGGGGCGGGGCGGCATGGCCGGCTCAGGCCACGGTGATCGCAGCGGCCTCGGTCTGCTCGAAACCCTCGTCGCCGCGCCACGTGAAGGTGAAGCGGCCGCTGCCCGTCGCGACCCAGGTGAAGGTGAGGTAGGGGTTGGCCGCCGAGGCCGGATAGAGTTCGGCACGAAAGATCTCCTCGCCCTCGAAGCGGCAGACGAACTCCGTGACGATGTTGCGCGGCAGGATGCGTCCGTCGGCGCCGGGGCGGAAGCCCGTCTCCATCGGGTGCGAGATCAGCGTCTTGATCGCGATCACGTCGCCGGGCTTGGCGGTCTTGGGCAGGTTGATCAGGGTTCGGGCCATCCGGATCAACCCTCCAGGCAGGCGGCGAGCGTGACGATCGCGTCCGCGCTCGCGGACCAGTAGGTGCCATCGCTCATCTCGGCGATGGCGGTGATGCGCTGGGTGTCGGCGAGGCGGATGCGCGTCGCGATCTGCGCCCGGCCGGCACCGGGGCGCAGATGGAGCGTGACGACGTTCGGCTGCGGATTCTTCTCGTTGAACACGCCGATGCGGCGCACGTGGTCCTCCGGCGTCATCGGGCTCTCGACGGAGACCGAGAGCGGCACAGTGTTGCCGTTGTCCACCAGCGGCGGAAGGTCGAGGCTGACGCGCCCCGGCCGGATCGGGTTGTCGCCCGAAAAGCGCCGGATGGCGGATTCGGTGGTCTCGGTGCGCGGCTGCGCCGCCGTGGCCGGCCGCAGCGCGACCGCGAGCACCGTCCCGGCCGCCCCGGCGATGACCCGGCGCCGGTCGATCCGTCCCACACCCATCGTCCTCACGGCCAGCGTTCTCATGGCGTCCTCTCGGGCTCGCGCAGGGTCGCCAGGAAGGCGACGACGTCCTCGATCTCGGGAGCACTCAGGATCGAGCGGCCCTGCCACGCCCGACCCACGCGGACGAGCCCCGACAGGCTGTAATAGGATGGCATGATGGTGTCCGGGTTCAACGCCCGCCCGTCCACGAGCCGCAGGCGCAGTTGCGCCGGGCTCAGGCGGGCGCCGATCCCGGCGAGGTCCGGGGCGAGGTTGCCCTGGAAGCGCTCCTCCGGGAGGGGCGCGGCATGGCAGAGCAGGCAGAGGCCACGCGAGCGGTCCGCGACGATGGCCCGGCCACGGGCCGGATCGCCGGGCGTGCCGGTCAGGGGTTCCGGGATCGCGTCGCCGACGATCGTGTAGGGCACCAGCCCCTCTTCGGCCCGCGCCGCCGTCAGGCAGAGCGCCAGCACGGCCGGAACGAGGCGGGCGGCCCGGCGAGCCCGCCTCATCCGAACACGTCCCGGGTGATCGTCCGGTACCAGCTCTCGCCGTAGGCCGCCTCCTGCGCCCGCACCGCGTCCGACGCGTCGAGGGGACTGACGCCGCCGGCACCCGGCACGTCGGCCAGCAGCCCGTCGGTCGGGCGGAACACGCCCGCGATCGAGATGCCTTGGCCCGGCGCCACGAGGCTCCAGCAGGTGTTGATGAGACGCGGGCTCTCGGGCTCGCGCCCGGCCAACAGGTCGATCACCGCCTGCGCGCAGACCTTGGCCTGCGCGTTGGCCGAGAAGGCGGATTTCGGCATGGCCCCGGCGATGGCCGCGTCGCCGATCACGTGGATGCCCGGCACGAGGCGCGACTCGAAGGTGACGGGATCGATCGGGCACCAGCCGCTGCGGTCGGCACAACCCGCGATCCCGGCGATGCGGCCTGCCCGCTGGGGTGGGATGATGCAGGCGACATCGGCCTTGTATTCGGCGAAGTCGGTGCGCACGATCATTCCCGCCGGATCGACCTCGCTAACCCCTCCGCCGGCCGCGAGCGGCACGAATTCGAGCACGTCCGGGTAGAGCTTTGCCCAGGCTGCCTCGAACAGCTTCTGCTTGGAGAAGGTGTCCTTGGCATCGAGCAGGATCAGCTTGGCACGCGGCTTCCGGACTTTCAGGAAATGGGCGATCAGGCTCGCGCGCTCGTAGGGGCCGGGCGGGCAGCGATAGGGGTTCGGGGGCGCCGAGAGCACCACCGTGCCGCCGTCCGGCATGGTGGCGAGCTGGCGGGCCAGCCGCACGGTCTGCTCACCGGCCTTCCAGGCATGCGGCATGGCCTCGGCGGCCTCCGCGCCGTAGCCCGGCACCGCGTCGAAGCGCAGGTCGATGCCCGGCGAGAGGATCAGGCGGTCGTAAGCGAGTTCCGTCCCGTCGCCGAGGCGCACCCAGCTTGCCGCCGGATCGACCGCCTCGGCGCTCGCGCGCACGAGCCGGAGCGCGCGGCCGAGCGCGTCGTAGCGAAACGTCTGCACCTCGATCCCGCGCAGGCCCACGACCACCGCGTTGCTGCCGGTGCAGGCGACGTAGCGCTCGGATGCCTCGACGAGGGTCACGTCGATGCCGCCCGCGGCGAGGCAGCGCGCCGCCGTGGCGCCGCCGAACCCGGCCCCGACGACCACGACGCGCGGGGGCGTGCCGCCCAGCGCCGGGCGGGCCAGGGCGGCGGCCGCGGCGCCGCCGAGGATGGCGCGGCGGGTCGGCGCGGGCATTACCGCGCCTCCTGCGCGGCGAACCACGCGGCGATGGCCCGGCTCTCGGCCTCGTCGAAGCCCTTGGCGACGCGGTTCATCAGCGTGGCCGGGCGCTCGCCCGAGCGGAAGGCCGCGAGCGCCGCCACGATCTCGGCCTCGGGCCGCCCCTTGAGCGCGCCCATCGCGGCGCCTTGCGCGTGACAGCCGGTGCAGGAGGAGGCGCCGGGCGGCGCCCGCATCTCGGCCGCCCGCGCGCCCGACGCCGAGGCGAGCGCGGCGAGCGCCAGGGCGACCGCCCGCGCCGCCCTCATGCCCGGCGCAGGTCCGTGTCCTTCAGCGGCAGATGGCGCACGCGCTTGCCGGTGGCGGCGAAGACCGCGTTGAGCACGGCGGGCGCCGCCACCGCGATGGTCGGCTCGCCGACGCCGCCCCAGAAGCCGCCGGACGGCATCAGGATGGTCTCGACGGCCGGCATCGCGTCCATCCGCATGACCGGATAGGTGTCGAAGTTGGTCTGCTCGATGCGCCCGTCCTTCACGGTGCAGGCGCCGTAGAGCGCCGCCGACAGCCCGTAGACGAAGGAGCCCTCGACCTGAGCCTCGATCTGCTGCGGGTTGACCGCGTGGCCGGGGTCCGTCGCCGCCACGATTCGGTGGATCTTCAGTTCGCCCGCCTCCGACACCGAGACCTCCGCGGCGCCCGCCACGTAGCTGCCGAAGCCCATCGTCTGGCACAGGCCGCGATACACCCCCTCCGGTGGTTTGCTGTCCCAGCCGATCTTCTGCGCCACCGCCTCCAGCACGGCGCGGTGCTTGGGGTGCTTGCCCATCAGCTTCAGCCGGAACGCCAGCGGATCCTGGCCGGCCGCGTGGGCCAGCTCGTCCATGAAGCATTCGAGGTAGATGGCGTTGGGGTTCAGGTTCACGCCCCGCCAGAAGCCCGGCAGGATGTGCGGGTTGCGCATGGCGTGATCGACGAGGATGTTCGGGATCGTGTAGCCGATCGCGGCTTCCGGCCCGCCGGGGTTGAGCCCCTGGAAGGTGACGGGATCGCGGCCCTCGACCATGCGCTGGGGCGCGACCGAGGCCAGGATCGACTGGCCGGAGATGCGCATGTGCAGCCCGGTCAGGTTGCCGTCCGCGTCGAGCGCGGCGCGCATCCGGCACTGCGTGACCGGGTGGTACCGGCCGTGGATCATGTCCTCCTCGCGGGTCCAGATCAGCTTGACCGGCGTGCCCGGCATCTCCTTGGCGATCTGCACCGCCTGCCGCAGCCAGTCGTGCGTGGCGCCGCGGCGCCCGAAGCCGCCGCCGAGATGGATCTTGTGGACCTCGCAGGACGTGGCCGACAGGCCGGCGGCCTCGGCGGTGGCGGCGAGCGCGGCCTCGCCGTTCTGCGTCGGCGCCCAGACCTCGCAGCGCTCCGGCGTCCAGAGCGCGGTGGCGTTCATCGGCTCCATCGTGGCGTGGTTCTGGAACGGCACGCCGTAGACGGCCTCCACCACCTTGGCCGCCCCTTTGAGCGCGCCCGCCACGTCGCCGGCCCGGTTGCCGACGAAGGCCTGCTCCGCGTCGAGCCCCTCGCTGAGCGTCGCCGCGATGGTCTCGCTGGAGACTTTCCCGTTCGGGCCCTCGTCCCAGATCACCGGCAGCGCGTCGAGGGCGGTCTTGGCGCGCCAGAACGTGTCGGCCACCACCACGACCGCCGAGTCGCCGAGCTGCAGCACGCGCTTGACGCCGGGCATGCCGGACACGGCGGCCGCATCGAAGGACTTCACGCTGCCGCCGGTCACCGGGCAGTCGCGGATCGCGGCGTTGAGCATGCCGGGCAGGGTCAGGTCGATGCCGTAGATCTGGGAGCCGTCGAGCTTGGGCAGGGTGTCGAGGCGCTTGAGCGGCTTGCCGGCGAGCGTCCAGTCCTTGGGGTCCTTGAGCACCACCTCCTTCGGCGGCTCGATCCTGGCGGCCTCCGCGGCGACCGCGCCGTAGGTGGTGCTGCGCCCGGAGGGACCGTGCGTGATCGTGCCGCGCTCGACCCGGCACTCGCCGGCCGGCACGCCCCAGCCCTTGGCGGCGGCGGCGACCAGCATGGTGCGGGCGGCTGCCCCTCCCTTGCGCACGTATTCGTGCGATTCGCGGATGCCGCGGCTGCCGCCGGTCGAGTAATCGCCCCAGACGCGCTTGCGGGCGAGGTTCCGGCCCGGGCTCGGATACTCGGTGGTGACGCGGGCCCAGTCGCAGTCGAGTTCCTCGGCGACCAGCTGGGCGAGGCCGGTGAGCGTGCCCTGGCCCATCTCCGAGCGGGCGATGCGGATCACCACGGTCTCGTCCGGCTTTACCACGACCCAGGCGTTCACCTCCGGGCTGTCGGGCCCCGCATCGAGGGTCGCGGCCCGGGCCGGCACGAGGCCGGGGATGTGGAAGCCGAGCGTGAAGAGGCCGGCACCGGCCAGAAGCGTGCGGCGGGAGGGGCGGGACGTCTGACGAACGCTGCGCATCGGTCTTCCCCTCAGCCGGACTGGCCGCGCTCGGCGGCGAGCTTGATGCCCGCGAGCACGCGGTTGTAGGTGCCGCAGCGGCAGATGTTGGTGATCTCCTGGCGGATCTGCGCCTCGCTCGGGCGCGGGTTCTGCGCCAGCAAGGCCGCCGAGGCCATGATCATGCCCGGCTGGCAGAAGCCGCATTGCGGCACGTCGAGTTCGGCCCAGGCCTTCTGGACCGGATGGTCGGCGCCGGGCGCCAGCCCCTCGATCGTGACGATCTTCTGCCCCGGCTCGACCGAGGAGAGCGGAACCGAGCAGGCCCGCACCGCGGCGCCGTCGACATGCACGGTGCAGGCGCCGCACTGGGCGATCCCGCAGCCGTACTTGGTGCCGGTGAGGCCGATCTGCTCGCGGAGCACCCACAGGAGTGGCGTGTCCGGCTCGGCCTCGACCTCGCGCACGACGCCGTTGACGTTCAGACGCGCCATGGCATCCCTCTCCTTGGAACGGACCTAAGGTATTTTGTATCCGGGGAGGGCGCGGCACCACAAGGGGCGCCTGCCGGTATCGGGTCAGTTCGAATCGTCGCGTGCGCGAGCGGCGGTGAAGGAGCTTCACGGGATCGGTACGCACGAACCCAGATGCCGGCATTCGAGCGGAGGCGGTTCAACCGGAAACGGCCCCTCGAAGGCGCAATCGGCCTCCCCGACCCGCCTCTCGACTCGAACTCATGTCGTGCCATCGCGACATGAGCGACCACGCGTCCTGGGAGCGTCGGGGGTCTGCCACCGGTCATGCGACATTCTTTCGCTACGGCCCGCTCCGGTCCGGTTTCCCGTCCGTACCGGGACCGGACCTTGGGGCCGGAGCGCATGGCCGTTTGCCCGAGGCAGGCGATGTGAGGCGCGCCGCGTGATACGCCACGTGCGACCGGCCGGCACGGCGTCACCGGTCCGGAGTGCGACGACAGAGGAAAGCCAGGATGGCGAGAGCGGGACGGGCGAGGACGGAGGGCGAGGCGCGCCAGCGCCCCCCGGCGGAGGTCGTCCACGCCGAGGAACTGGCACGCCTGACGGCGGAAGATGCCGCGCCGCGTCCGCCCGGCTGGCGTCTCTCGCTCCAGGCCGTGCAGCGCTTCATCTGCGGCGACCGGGCCGAGGCCGCCAAGGTCGTCTGCGCGCCCGCGCTCGTCGAGCGCGCCATGGTCACGCTCGCCACCTCCCGCGCCCTCCTGCTGATCGGCGAGCCGGGCACGGCCAAGAGCCTGCTGTCGGAACTGCTGGCCGCCGCGATCAGCGGCTCCTCGACCATGACGATCCAGGGTGGCGCCTCGCTGACCGAGGACCAGATCCGCTACGGCTGGAACTACGCGCTGCTGGTCTCCGAAGGGCCGAGCGAGCGGGCGCTGGTGCCCGGCGCCCTCCACCGCGGGATGCGCGAGGGGCGCATCGTGCGCTTCGAGGAGATCACCCGCTGCCCGCTGGAGGTGCAGGACAGTCTGCTCTCCGTCCTGTCCGACCGGGTGCTCGCGGTGCCGGAGCTTACCGGCGAGGCCGGCATGGTCTACGCCCGCGAGGGCTTCAACCTGATCGCCACCGCCAACACCCGCGACCGGGGCGTCAACGAGATGTCGGCCGCGCTCAAGCGCCGCTTCGGCTTCGAAACCGTCTTCCCCATCGCCGACGCGGCGGCCGAGCGGGAGCTCGTCCGGCGGGAGGCGGGCCTCCTGCTCGCCCGCTCCGGCGTGCCGCACGCCCCCGACCCGGACGTGCTCGACCTCCTCGTCACCTGTTTCCGCGAGCTGCGCGAGGCGGTCGATGCCGAGGGCACGGGGCTCGAAAAACTCTCCTCGGTGATGAGCACGGCGGAGGCGGTCAGCGTGGCGCATGCCATCGGGGTCAAGGCGCATTTCCTGCGCGGCGATGCCGGGCGGCCCGAGGACATCGTGGCGTGTCTGGCCGGCAGCGCCGCCAAGGACGACGCGGAGGACCTGGCGCGGCTGCGCCGCTACCTCGACCAGCGCGTGGCGGGCCGCAAGGGCGAGGGCTGGCGCGAACTCTACGCGGCGCGCCACCTGCTGACCCCGCAATGAGGCCGGCTCCGCTGCCTCACCGCAAGAATCCGGGTTCGAAGGGCCAGCCCTTCGCGGGTCCAGGGCAGAGCCCTGGAAGGAACGTCGGGCTCTGCCCGACACCCGCCGAAGGGATGATCCCTTCGGGATCCCGTCATCGGAGGCGCGGGGCGTGAGCGTGCTCACGGTCGTGGGCGTGCGTCACCATTCGCCGGCCTGCGCCGGGCTCGTGCGCCGCACGATCGAGCGGCTGCGTCCCGCTTTCGTGCTGATCGAGGGGCCGGCGGACTTCAACCCGTTCCTCGCCGACCTCGCCCTCGACCACGCGCTGCCGGTGGCGATCTTCTCGTTCCGGGCGAACGAGCGGGGCAGTTCCGCCTCCTACGCGCCGTTCTGCGCCTTCTCGCCGGAATGGCAGGCCCTCGTCTCCGGGCGCGCGGCGGGCACCGAGATCCTGTTCTGCGACCTGCCGGCCTGGGACCCGGCCTTCGGCGAGCGGCGCAACCGCTACGCCGACCCGCACGGGGCCCGCGCCGAGGCCGCGGAGCGGGCCCTCGCCGCGGCGCTCGGCGCCGAGGATCAGGACGCCCTGTGGGACGCGCTCGCCGAGGCCGCGCCGGAGGCGGAATTGCCGGCCCGGCTCGCCCGCTACTTCGACCTCCTGCGCCCGCCCGGCACCGACGACCCGGCGGAGGAGGCGCGCGAGCGCTTCATGGCGGCCCACGCGGCTCACGCCCTGCGCGAGGCCCGCGGCCGGCCCGTCGTGCTGGTCTGCGGCGGCTGGCACGCGGAGGCGATCCGGCGCTACGCGGTGGAGGCCGACGGCACCCGGCCCGAGCCCGCGGCGCCGGAGGAGGGGCTGCGCACCGGCAGCTACGTGGTGCCCTATTCCTATTCCCGGCTCGACCGCTTCTCGGGCTATTCGGCGGGGATGCCGTCGCCCGGCTATTACGAGCGTGTCGCCGCCGAGGGCCTGAGCGCCGCCGCGGACTGGGCCTGCGACGCGATCGCTGCCGCCCTGCGGGGCGCCGGGCAGGTGGTCTCGACCGCCGACCGCATCGCCTGGGCGGTCCATGCCGAGGGGCTGGCGCGGCTGCGGGCGCATCCGGCGGTCCTTCGGGCCGACCTGATCGACGCCGCCCTGGCGAACCTCGTCAAGGACGCCCTCGACGTAGCCCCGGCCTGGACGGCGAGCGCCGCCGCGCCGGGTCATCCGGTGCTCATGGCGATGCTGCGGGCGCTCGCCGGGACCCGCGAGGGGCAACTCGCCCCCGGCACCCGCCGTCCGCCCCTCGTCGCCGACGTCGAGGAGCGCCTGCGCGCCGCCGGGCTGGAGCCGGGCGCAGGCCGCCGCCGCCTCGCCCTCGACTGGGCCGAGCCGGGCGACCGCCCCCGCGCCCATCTGCTCCACCAGCTCCTGGTTCTGGGAATGCCGGGCGTGAGCCGGGCCGAGGGGCCGGATCTCGCCGAGCCCGGCCTGCCGCGGGAGAGCTTCGAGATCGCGCCCCATCCCCACTGGCCCGGCGCGCTGATCGAGGCCTCGCAATGGGGCGGCACGCTCGCCATGGCGGCCACGGCCCGGCTCGCCGCCCGGATCGAGGCCGCGCCGGATTCACTGGCCGTGCTCGCGGGCGCCCTCTCGGACGCCCTCTTTTCCGGGCTCGCCATCGAAGGCGAACTGCTGGCGCGGCTGAGCCGGGGCATCGCCGGGGCCCACGACCCCGCGGGCCTGGGAGAGGCCGGGCGCCGGATCGTGCGGCTCCACCGCTTCGGCGCGGCCTTCGGCGACGCGGTCCGGCCGGCCCTCGCGCGGCTCTGCCTCGCCTTGGTCGAGCGCGCGCTCGGTCTCGTCGAGGCCATCGCCGATCCCCGTGCCGGCCTCGCCGCCCTCGACCTGATGATCGCCTGCCGCGACCTGTTCCGCGACGGTGCCGCCAATCTGGCCGACGATCCGGCCGACGACCTGCCGGGGCTCGCGCCCCTGCGCCCGCCCTTCGTCGCCATGCTCGGGCGCCGGCTCGTCGACCCGGAGGCCCCGCCCGCGCTCGCCGGCGCCGCGCTCGGCTTCCTCGTCGCCTGCGGCGAGGCGGGGGCGGGCGGGGACGAGGCGGCGCGCCGGCTGCGCCGCTTCGGTCTGCCCGACCGCCTCGGCGACTTCCTCGCCGGCCTGTTCGCGCTGGCGCGCGAGGAGGTCGCGGGCGACGTCACCGTCGCGGCCATCGAGGGGCTGGTGGCCGCCTGGGGCGACGACGATTTTCTGCGCGCGCTGCCGTCGCTGCGGATGGCCTTCGCGTGGTTCCCGCCGCGGGAGCGCGAGCGCATCGCCGTGGCGATCCTGCGCCGGAGCGGATTGGGCGAGGCCCGCGCCGAGGCCGAGGCCCTGGCCTGGATGCGCCAGCGCGCGGCCCCCCTCGATCAGGCCGACGCCCTCGCCCTGGAGGCGCGGGTCGCCGCCCGCCTCGCCCGCTACGGGTTGACCTGAGCCGGGGCCTCGAACTCAATCGCCGCCCCGAGCGAAGGAGAGGACACGGCATGGAGCGCTACGAACTGGTCGAGGGCAGTTCCGCCAAGTTCTGGGAGGCCTCCGTCGCGGGGGCGACGCTGACCGTGCGCTTCGGGCGCATCGGCACCCAGGGGCAGAGCAAGGACAAGACCTTTTCGGACGCGGCCGCCGCCGAGAGAGAGAAGGCCAAGCTCGTCCGCGAGAAGACCGCCAAGGGCTATTCCCGGACCGGCGACGGGCCGGCGGACGGCGCGGCGCCGGTTCCCGCGCAGGCCCTCGAGGCGGCGAAGACCGCGAAGCCGGCCGCCAAGGCGACGGCGACCGCGAAGGCGACGACGGAGGTCGAGTCCACTCCGCAGCCCGAGCCGCAGGAGGCCGCGCCCGTCGCGCCCGGGCCGGAGGAGACCCGGCCCGCCGCCGCGCCGTCGCGCGCGGTATTCGACGGGACGCCGCTGCCGACCCGCCTGCGGCCCGGCCGCCGTCTGAGCGCGGACGAGGCGTGGCAGGCCCTCCGGGAGCCGCTGATCGCGCAGGTCGGCCCCGGAACCTGCGCCCGGCTGATCGCGCGGAAGCCGTCGCCGGACGACCTGTCCGCGTGGATCGAATCCGTCGCCGCGGCCCTCGAGGAGGCGCGCGAGTCGGGCCGGCACGGCTCGCGCCGGGACAACGACCTGCGTCCCCTCTTCGAGGCGGCCCTGCGCTTCTTCGTCGAGAACGGCGGCGCCCCGGCGGCGGCCCGTCTCGTCGACGCGATGCGGCCCGGCGCCAAGAAGGGGCACTACCAGGACCTCGCCTGGGCCGATCCCCTCCTCCTTGCCCTGCGGGCCGCCCTCGTCCACGCCCCGGAGGCGGAGTACGACGCGGCGGTCGCCCATCTCAACGCGCGGATCGCCGAATCCCACGACTGGCCGAGCGCGGCCGCCTTCGCCTTCCTGCTGGCCGACGACCGGCCGGCGCCGCACCCGCTGCAGGCGCTCGCCGTGCTGGAGGCGGCGGAGGCCGCCGGGATCGACGTGGCGGCGCGAACCGAGTTTCTGCCGCTGATCGTCGATGCGCCGCCGGAGGCCGCCGCGCGCTGGCGGACGAAGCGCAGCTACCACCTGTATTTCTGCTACTGCGCGCTGGACGCCCCCGAGGCCGCCGCCACCCTCATCGCCGTGGCGGATGCCGCCGGCCAGCCCGCTTTGCCGGCCCTCGACTGGCTCCTGCACTACGCCCTCGACGACGAGCGGACGGCTTTGGCACAGGCAATGCTGTCGACGGGCGAGACCGGCGCGCTCTCGGCCCTGGTGCCGCATCTGCACGAGAAGCCGGTCGCTGCCGGCCTCGACGCGGCGCTCGCCGCCGACCCGGCCGCCGTCGTCCCCCGCTGCCTCGCCGCGCTCGCCGGCGGCCGGGCGGAACCGGCCCTGCGCGCCCGCGCCGTGCGCGCCCTCGACCATCACGGCCTCGACACCGTCCGGGGCTGGCTCGGGGAGGGCGAGGCACGCGCCGCGCGCGTCCTCGACGAGCTGGTGCAGGCCCGCGCCGTGCCGCTGGCCGCGCGGGAGGCGTGGCCCCGCGTCCTGCGCGACCCGCCCTGGCGGTCGAAGGCGCGCCGCGCCGACGACCTCGTGCTCGCCCTCGATCCCCTGCCGACGCCGTTCGGCTTCGAGAGGCCGGCGGTGGAGGAGCATCACTGGCGAAGCTATCACGCCCACGTCCTGGCGGACCTGGGCGAATTGCCGGCCTTCATCGCCGAGGCAGAGGCGTCCGATCTGAAGCAGAACTGGGTCAACATTCCCCCGCCCCTCTCCGCGCCGCCGCGCGACGACGCGGACGCGCTCCTGTCCTGGCTCCGTGCCCGTCTGGAGCAGATCGACACGAACTGTCGCTACTGGTCCCCCTCGCCCTACCGCAAGCTGATCGAGGGGATGGAGAAGCAGCCCGAACCGCTCGCGCTGGCGCTGTGGTCGCTCACCGGCGTGGTCGCGGGCCAGAGCCACGTCCACTATCTCCCGGAGATCGTCGCGACGATGCTCGACCGCTTCGGGGAGAAGGCGGTGCCGGGCCTCGTCGCCCTGGTCGAGGCCGACCCGGTCCGGTTCCTGCCCTCGGTCCTGACGATCGACGCCGCCGCGCTCGCGCCCGCCGCCGCCCGCGCGCTGACCCAGCTCAAGAAGGCCCGCGAGCCGGCGCTCGCGTGGCTGCGCCGCCACCGCCGCACCGCGGTCGTCCGGCTGCTGCCGGACGCGGTCGGCAAGCCCGGCCCGACGCGCGACGCGGCCGAGCACGCCCTGCGCGTCCTGGCCGCCGACCGGGCGGACGGGCGCACCGAGATCGAGGCCGTGCTGGCGCTCTACGCCGAGCGCGAGCCTCCGGTCGCCGAGGCGGTGGTGCAGGTGCTCGACCGCGATCCCCTCGCGCGGGTGCCGGCCAAGGTCGGCCGGCCGCCGGTCTGGCTCGTGCCCGGCGCGCTCGTCCGCCCCCAACTGAAAGGGGGCGGCGCCCTGCCGGACGAGGCGGTGCTGGCTCTGTGCGAGATGCTGTCCTTCACCAACCCGGACGCCGTCTATGCCGGCGTGCCGATGGTGCGGGAGGCCTGCACCCGCGACAGCCTCGCGGCCTTCGCCTGGGACCTGTTCTCGGCCTGGACCGCCGCCGGCACGCCCTCGAAGGACGGCTGGGTCCTTCGCACGCTGGGCTGGTTCGGCGACGACGGGACGGCCCGCGACCTCACCCGCCTGATCCGCCGATGGCCCGGCGAATCGGCCCATGCCCGCGCGGTCACCGGCCTCGACGTGCTGGCCGATCTCGGCTCGGACGTGGCGCTGATGAACCTCAACGGCATCGCCGAGAAGCTGAAGTTCAAGGGCCTGCAGGAGAAGGCGCGGGCCAAGATCGCCCAGCTCGCCGAGGCCCGCGGGCTCTCGCCCGAGGAGCTGTCGGACCGGCTCGCCCCGGATCTCGACCTCGACGAGCGCGGCGGCCTCGATCTCGATTTCGGCCCCCGCCGCTTCCGCGCCGGCTTCGACGAGGCCTTGAAGCCCTGGGTGAAGGACGAGGCCGGCCAGCGCCTCAAGGACCTGCCCAAGCCCGTGAAGGCCGACGATGCGGACAAGGCAGCGGCGGCCTCCGCCCGCTGGAGCGCCCTCAAGAAGGACGCCCGCGCGGTCGCGAGCCTTCAGGTCGCGCGGCTGGAGGCGATGCTGGCGACCTCGCGGCGGGTGCGGCCGGCCGTGTTCGGCCCGTTCTTCGCCAGCCATCCGCTGGTGCGCCACCTGACCCAGCGCCTCGTCTGGGCAGCCTACCCGGATGCCGACCCGCGCACGACGCCGAGCCTGACCTTCCGGGTCGCCGAGGATCTCGGCTTCACCGACGCCGCCGACGAGCCGGTCGCGATCGACCTCTCGGAGGGGGCGTCGGGCCTGATCGGCCTCGTCCACCCGCTGCATCTCGAGCCGCAAGCGCTCGCCGCCTGGGGCGCCCTGTTCGGCGATTACGAGATCGCCCAGCCCTTCCCGCAGCTCGCCCGGGAGAACCACGCCTTCACCGAGGCCGAGCGGGGAGCGGCCAAGACCGACCGCTTCTCCGGCGTCGTCGTGGAGGCCAAGCGCCTGCGGGGCATGGCGGCCCTCGGCTGGCCGCTAGGCGAGAAACAGGACCACGGCGACATCCACTGGCTGGAGCGCGGGCTCACCTTCACCGATGGCGAGGCCGGCATCGCCTACCTTCACTTCGGGGAGGGCCTGTTCACCGGCGCACCCGACTTCGAGAATGCCGAGCAGACCCTCGGCGACCTCGGCCTCGAACGTCCCTGGGGCCGGGAGGCGAACCGCAAGACGTTCGGCGACCTCGATCCGGTCACCGCGAGCGAACTCCTGCGCGGCCCGAGCCTGCTCGCCGGGACGCGCCTGCGGTGAGCCTCGACCCGGCGACCCGCTGGCGGCTGATCCTCGGCGAGGCGGCGGAGTCCGCCTGCGCCGGGGCCGGCTGCCGGCTCGAGGGCCGAGCCGCGGCCATGGACCGGGCGCTCGACTGGCTCTACGGCCGCGATGCCGGCGGCGCGGAGCGCGGCGTGCGGCGGCAAGGGGGCAGACACGGTGGGCGCGAGGGCTCGGCGCTGACCGTGCCGGGCTGGATCAACGAGGTCCACACCCTGTTCCCGCAGGAGACCATCGAGCGGCTGGAGCGGGACGCGATCGAGCTCTACGCCATCGACGACGTGGTGACGAACCCCGAGGTGCTGGCCCGCGTCGAGCCCAACGAGACCCTGCTCAAGGCGGTGCTGCGCACCAAGCACCTGATGGCGCCGGACGTTCTCGTGATGGCGAGGAAGCTGGTGCAGGAGGTGGTGCGCCGCCTCATGGAGACGCTCGCCCGCGACCTCGCGGTCGCTTTCGGCGGTGTGCTCGACCGGCGCCGCCACACCCGCCTGCCCGGCGCCCGCGATCTAGATCTCAACCGCACCATCCTGGACAACCTGCGCCACTACGATCCCGAGCGGCGCCGCATCACCGTCGAGCGGCTGCACTTCTTCGCCCGCAATCGGCGACGGATGCGGCCCTGGCAGGTGATCCTGCTCGTCGATCAGAGCGGGTCGATGCTCGATTCCGTCATCCATGCCTCGGTGATGGCGGCCTGCCTGTGGCGGCTGCCCGGCATCGAGACCCACCTGATCGCCTTCGACACGTCGGTCGTGGACCTGACCCGCGACTGCGACGACGCCTGCGAACTGCTGATGAAGGTCCAGCTCGGCGGCGGCACCGACATCGGTGGCGCGCTGGCTTACGCAGCCGAAAAAATCACCGCCCCGGAGCGGGCGATCGTCGTGATGATCTCGGATTTCTACGAGGGTGCGAGCGAGGCGGTCCTCGTCGCCCGCGTGAAGGCGCTCGCGGGCCAGCGCACGCGGGTGCTCGGGCTGGCCGCCCTCGATTCGCAGGCCCGGCCCGACTACGACCGGGCGATGGCGCGCCGCCTCGTCGAGGCCGGCGCCGAGATCGCCGCGATGACGCCGGGCGAACTCGCCGGCTGGCTCGCACAGGTCGTCCGGAGCTGACCGTGATGGCCCGCCCCGACCTTGTAGCGCTTACTGAGGACGGCCTGATCCAGCTCGCCAATGCCGGGCTGGTGAAGCGGGCCCTGCGCGAGGTCGCGGCCGGCCAGGGCCCAACGCTGACGGACGAGCCGGACGGGACGATCGAGGCCCGCTTCCCCGACGGGACCGTGACCCGCCTGCCCCCCGGCCGGCCGCCGGGCGAGGCGGCCTGCACCTGTCCGGCGAGCGGGATGTGCCGCCACCGCGTCGCCCTGGTCGTGGCCTATCGGGCCGAGGCGGTTTCGTCCGCGGCCGGAGAGTCCGGCGGGGCACCGGAGACCGCTCCGAACGCGGCCTGGGACCCCGGCACCCTCGACGGCGCAGGCTTCGAGGCGGGGCTCGGCATCTCCGCGGCGGCGGAGCTGAAGCGCCTGCTCGCGTCCGGCCTCACCGTCGGGCTGGAGCACGGCCCGGTGCCGGCGGCGCGCCTGCCCACCGCCAGCGTGCGCTTCCTCGTGCCGGACGCGGTCGGCTACGCGGCTTGCGACTGCGCCGCGGGCGGCGGCTGCGCCCACGTGGCGGTCGCGATCCGCGCCTTCCGCGCGGCGTCCGGCGCGGCGGAGGTCCGCCTCGGCGGCGGCGACGCCGAAGCCGCGGAGGATCTCGCGGCGGCCGTGGACGGGCTCGTCGGCGGGCTCCTCGAGGCCGGGACCGTCGCGGGCCCCGAGGCGCATGGGGCCGCCCTCGACGGGCTGCGCCGCGCGGCGCAGGCGCGGGGCGCCACGCAGATCCTTCTGGCGGAGGCCGAGCTGCGGGCGCAGCTCGCGGCCTATGCGGAGCGCGACGCCGCCTACGACGAGGGCGCGGTGCTGGCGCTCGCGACCGAGCTCCTGGCCCGCACGCGGGTGGGCGAGGCGTCCGCGCTCGGCCTCGGCCAGCCCTACGAGACGGCGATGGCCAAGACCCGCCTCGTCTCTCTCGGGGCCCGGCTCGTCGCCCGCGGGCGCGGGGCCGTGGCGCGGGTCGCGCTCGCCGACACCGATACGGGCGCGACCCTGGCGCTGGAGCGCGGCTTCGCGCCGACCGGGGACGAGGCGGGCTTCGTCGCCGGGCTGCCGGGCCGCGTCCTCCTGCCGGGCCTGCCGCTTGCCGGCACCGGCCGGGGGCAGATCCTCACCAGCGTCGCCCGGCGCCGGGCCGACGGCCTGCTGGTGCTCGGGTCCGGCGCGCGCGGGCGCACCGCGCTGCTGCCGCGGGACGCTGTGCTGCGCCTGCCCGCACCGCTCGCGGTGAGCGAGGCACGGACGGTCCTGCACCGGCTCACGGAGCGGGCACCGGGCTTCCTGCGCCCGCGCGACCGGCTCGACGCCTTCCACCTCTTCGAGGTCGGCGCGATCCTGGGTCAGGCGTGGTCGCCGGGGGCGCAGCTCTGGCAGGCGGCGGTGGATTTGCCCGGCGATGGCGGCCGGCTCCACCTTGCGCGGGGCTACGACCGCGCCGCGCCGGGGGCGCTCGACACCCTCGGCGCGGCCCTCGAAGGGCGCTGGGGCGCCGTACGGCAGGTCGCCGGCCCCGTGCGGATCGAGGCCGGCATGCTGGTCTGCGAGCCCTGGTCGGTCGGCACCGAGCGCCTCGTCGTGCCCGATCTCGACGATCCGGACGGCCCCGGCGGCCCGCTGCTGCCGGCTCCGGCCGCGGGCGCGCGCGGTGCCGTCGAGGAAGCCGAAGCCCTGCTCGCCGGTGCGCTCCACGCCGGGCGCCGCGCCTTCGCCCCGGTCGCGGCGTCGAGCGGCCCACGATCGGCGGCACGCCTGCGACAGAGCGGGCACGCCGCCACGGCCGCGCGCCTCGCGGCGTTTCTCGCGGCCGGACCGGACACGGGAGCGACCTTCGCGCGGGCCGCCCTCTGGTTCGCCATGATCCGCGAGGATGCCGGGCCGATCGACACGGCAGCCTGAGCCTCCACCGCGGCCACGAGCCATCCGATCGCGGGATGGAGCGCCGAGAGCGATCCGCGCCCAGCTGCCGGCCGGCACGTCGCCGCCGACCTCTCGGTGCCCGACCACATCACCGTGCAGACGCCGCCGTCACATGCCCCGAACGCGGTCCGGTCGATCCTTCGGCAGGCTCGGGAGGAGCACGTCTGGCAGTTCCTGCACGAGAGCGGGCTCGGCGACCGGATCTTCCGTCTTCGACGAGGACATCCCCGATCAGTGCCGTCAGGCTTGGAACCAGCTCGTCGCACGGCCGTGGATGATCACGTCCCTCGGACTTCTCCCTCGGCCTATCGGTCATGACCATCGCACGAGGATCGGACCGGGGCGCCGGCTCGACCGCGTTCTGAATTCAAACTGGGACACGACCCACGTGCGAATTCCTTGGACTTGCGGAGCCCCGGAGCGCTTCGGCTCCGCCGCGCGATGACGCGGCGTGTCAGGCCGCCCGCTTCTGGTAATCCTTCACGTCCGTGAAGCGGATCTTCTCCCACCGCTCCTCCTCGTAGCGCAGCGAGAAGGCGGTGGTCGCCATGAAGACCGGCGCGCCGTCGAGGTCGCTCGCCATCGACGAGCCGTGGGCGTTCACGAACTTGTCGATCTCGGCCTCCGACTCCGACTCGATCCAGCGGCAGACCGAGAACCGGCTCGTCTCGAAGTCGATCGGCAGGCCGTACTCCGCCTGGAGCCGCTCCTTGAGCACGTCGAGCTGTAGCGCGCCGACCACGCCGACGATGGCCGGCGAGCCGTCCTGCGGCACGAAGACCTGGACGACGCCCTCCTCGCCCATCTGCTGGAGCGCTTCCCGGAGCTTCTTGGCCTTCATCGCGTCGGTGAGCTTGATCCGGCGCATGATCTCGGGGGCGAAGCTCGGCACGCCGCGAAACACCAGCTCCTCGCCCTCGGTGAGCGTGTCGCCGATGCGCAAGGTCCCGTGGTTGGGGATGCCGACCACGTCGCCGGCATAGGCCTCGTCGGCGATCGCCCGGTCCTGCGCGAAGAAGAACTGGGGTGCCGAGAGCGACATCGGCTTGCCGGTGCGCACGAGCTTGGCCTTCATGCCGCGCCGGAGCTGGCCGGAGCAGACCCGCATGAAGGCGATGCGGTCGCGGTGGTTCGGGTCCATGTTCGCCTGGATCTTGAACACGAAGCCCGTCATCTTCGGCTCGGTCGGCTGCACCGCCCGCTTGTCGGCCTCCTGGCCGCGCGGCGGCGGCGCGAAGCGGGAGAGCCCGTCGATCAGGTCGCGGACCCCGAAGTTCCGCAGCGCCGAGCCGAAGAAGACCGGCGTCAGGTGCCCTTCGCGGAAGGCCGCGAGATCGAAGGTCTTGAGGCCGCCCTCGGCGAGTTCCACCTCGTCGCGCCACGCCTGCGCGGCGCCGTCCTCGGTGAGCAGCTCATCGAACAGCGGGTCGTCGGCGCCGGAGACGGGAATCGTGCCGGAATCGTCCGCTGCGTCGAGCCGGCGCACCCGGGCCTGCCCGAGCTCGTAGGTGCCGGCGAAGTTGCGCCCGAGCCCGATCGGCCACGTCACCGGGGCGACGTCGAGCGCCAGCGTCTTCTCGATCTCGTCGAGCAGCTCGAACGGGTCGCGGGCCTCGCGGTCGAGCTTGTTCACGAAGGTGACGATCGGGATGTCCCGCAGCCGGCACACCTCGAACAGTTTTCGCGTTCTGGCCTCGATGCCCTTCGCCGCGTCGATCACCATCACGGCCGAATCGACCGCGGTCAGGGTGCGATAGGTATCTTCCGAAAAGTCCTCGTGGCCGGGCGTGTCGAGCAGGTTGAAGACGCAGTCGCCGTACTCGAAGGTCATCACCGAGGTGACGACCGAGATGCCGCGCTCCTTCTCGATGCCCATCCAGTCCGAGCGGGTCGAGACGCGGTTGCGCTTGGCCTTCACCTCGCCCGCGAGCTGGATCGCGCCGCCGAACAGCAGCAGCTTCTCGGTGAGCGTGGTCTTGCCCGCATCCGGGTGCGAGATGATCGCGAAGGTGCGCCGCCGCGCGACCGGGTCGGCTTTGGGGTCGGCGGGTTTGGGGTCGGTCTGCATCAGCATGGCGGGCACCGGCCGCGCCGCTGGCGGCCACTCGTCTTCAGGAATCCGGGGTCCGGCCTCTCTACGCGCTCCGCGGCTCCTGCGCAAAGCCGGCGTCAGCCACGTCCGACATAGGGCATGCCGGTCGCCATCACGGTCATGAACAGCACGTTGGCCGACAGCGGCAGCCCGGCCATGTAGACCACCGCTTCCGCCACGTGCCGCGCATCCATGAACGGCTCCGGTTTGATCGTGCCATCGGCCTGCCGCGCGCCCTTGCCGAAGCCCTGCGTCATCTCGGTCTCGGCGTTGCCGATGTCGATCTGCCCGCAGGCGATGTCGAAGGCGCGCCCGTCGAGGGCGGTGGCGCGGGTGAGCCCGGTGATGGCGTGCTTGGTGGCCGCGTAGGGCGCCGACATCGGCCGCGGCACGGTCGCCGAGATCGAACCGTTGTTGACGATCCGCCCGCCGCGGGGCTCCTGGGCCCGCATCATCGCGAAGGCCGCCCGGGTGCAAAGGAAGGCGCCCGTGAGGTTGACGTTCACGCTCCGCATCCAGTCCTCGACCGCGATCTCGTCCACGGTCGCGGCCGGGGTGAAGATCCCGGCATTGTTGAACAGCAGGTCGATCCGCCCGAATTCCTTTGTGATTTCGGTGAACAAAGCTTCCACCGACGCGGGGTCGGCGACATCGGTCGGCGCGCACAACGCTTCGCCGGGCAGTTCGGTGGCGACCGCCTCCAGTGCCTCCCGCCGCCGCCCGGCCAACACCAGCCGCCACCCGGCCTCCGACAGCCCCCGCGCCACCGCCCGCCCGATCCCGGACCCGGCCCCCGTCACCACAGCCACGCCGCCGCTCATCCGTCCCTCCCTCGTCCGCTATCGAGGCTCTATCGCAGGTCCGCGTGACTGGTTGCCAGCCCCGCGCGGCCCGTCTAGAGAACCGAGGGCCTTGCGGTCGTTGGGG
The DNA here is from genome assembly GCF_014199935.1 of Methylorubrum rhodinum. Taxonomy (GTDB): domain Bacteria; phylum Pseudomonadota; class Alphaproteobacteria; order Rhizobiales; family Beijerinckiaceae; genus Methylobacterium; species Methylobacterium rhodinum. The sequence goes on along the minus strand of NZ_JACHOP010000020.1, from coordinate 12,678 downwards.
CGTCGCCAAGTGGTAAGGCAGCGGTTTTTGGTACCGCCATTCCCAGGTTCGAATCCTGGCGCCCCAGCCAAGCCTCCTAAGTCCCTGATCTCGCTCGTGTCTCCTGTGGCTGGGTATCTCTGTGGTCCAACTGGGTCACGGAGGTAGGTCACACGCGTGGGACACAGGAGGCGGGCCGAGTGGCGCTCGCAACGAACCTTAACCGCCGGGGCGCCGTCTATTACTGGCGGCGACGCGTGCCGGCGACATTCGCCTTTGCGACGGGCGCGAATTGGCTGAAGCTCAGCTTGAGGACGCGCGAGCCGGTTCGCGCGCGCTTCCTCGCCGCCCAACTGGACGCGACCGCCGCCGAACTGTTCATGACGACCCTGCCTGATGCCATCACAAGGGAGCAGCTCGCGACGCTGTTCCGGAAGGCCCTCCTCGGCCACGAGGCGAAGCTCGACCGCGTCGCGGCCTTCGCGCGCCAGGAACCCGACTTCGATCCAGCAGCCGAGATGGCCGCGGAACAGGCCATGGGCTGGAGCTATCGGGTCGCCTCTAGCCGGGGCGTGAACGGGCGCCTGACAGAGGATGACCGCGCTGCTATGGCGAAGGCGGGGCTAGCGGAAGCTGAGATCGCCTGTGTCGGCGATTGCCTCGACGCCATGCGGAGGAGTGGCGCCCTGGCACCCTCGCAGGCACGCATCCGCGAGATTGTCGAGGAGATTGGGGCACTGCCGACGCCGGGCAACGTGGCGCGGGCCGAGCCGATCTACCTGCGTGCCCTGGGTGAGGCCCTGCTGCGCACGCGCGACCGCTTCGTCTTGGACGCGCTGCCCTACGAGGACCTCATGGCGGACCTCGGTACGGAAGCAGGCGAAAACGCATCGGAACAGCCTGTTGCCGAACCGATAGTTGCCGTGGTGGACCCTATCACGGCATCGTCGGTTCCTCTCCCGATCGCGTCGAAAGGATCACCGCTCGCGCCAGCCTCAACATCCATTGTCACTATCGAGGCGATCGGTGGGAGGCTCATCGCGGAGAAGCGTCAGGATCGAGATTGGGACGACAAAACCTGTCGGCAGGCCGAGTTCATCTTTACGCTCTTCGGCCGCTTCCTGCGCGAAGAGCACGGGCTGACCGACCTCGCCGGGCTCAGGCAGACGCATTGTGATGCCTTCGACGGCTTCCTGCGTGGGCTGTTCACGAGCGTCGGGAAGAGCCCGAAGGACAAGGACCGTCCGATCCGCGAGTTGCGCCAGATCAGTGAGGCGAAGAAGCCCGGCGAGCGCGGCCTCGCCTCCGGTACCCGCAATAGGCACCTCACCTTCCTCGGACAGGCCCTCGTCCGTGCCCGAAAGGCGGGCGTGATCATCGACGCCGGGGTCTCCCTTGCCGAGTTCCGCGCCCGCAAGAAGAAGCGGGGCCGCGACCAGCGTCCGACGCTGCCGAGCTCGGCGCTTGCGACGTTCTTCTCGCTGCCGGTCTTCACGGGGTGTCGCGACTGGGACGACATCCATACCACCGGTACCGAGCTGTTCCATCGAGCTGCCTATTTCGGCCCGATGCTGGCGCACTACACGGGGATGCGGCGCGAGGAGTTTTGCGCGTTGAGCGTGGACGATGTCGTCACCACGAACGGCGAGCACCCCTACCTCCACGTCTGCTTCAATGCGTTCGGACGGGTGAAGAACGCGCAATCCGTGCGCAACCTCGCAGTCCATCCCGAACTCATCCGACTCGGCTTCCTCGACTACGTCGTTGCGGTGCACCGCCTGGGACATAAGCGCGTCTTTCCGGACCTGTTCTCACCCTCTACGCGTAGCCTTCTAGGCGATCGTCTCTACGACGAATTGCGCCCAGCCTTTACGATGGCAGAATTCACGACGCATCAGGTTCGACACTTCTTTGGCAATGCGCTCAAGCAGCAGAGGGTCGCCGAAGAGTTTAGAGCTGATCTGCTTGGTCACGGCGGAAAGAGCGAAACGACGGAACGCTACTGCAACCCCATCGGGATCAGTTTGCAATTGGAGGAACTGATGAAGCTCCCGATCCTGACTGCGCATCTGGTGCCAAGGCCAACTCGACTGGTGCCCTGGGTCGAGCGTGGCGAGATTCCGCCGTGGTCCCGTGCATTCCGTCAACGCTCTGTATCGCGCTCTGTACGCACCTGTTCTGCTTCCAGATCATGACCCATGAACGCAGACCGCCGGATCTGGATACATGGATCGATACAGCTGCCCGTGGCCCCCTCGCGTCCCTCACGCCTGCCTGACCTGACCAGCTGGCTTTGATGATCTTCCCTCGTCTTCGCCATCCGACACCTTCCCCGCTCAGCATGAGCGTATCAGTGGTGTCCGCGAAGCCGAGGGAGGATCGCTCTTTAGCGTCTGTTTGCTGAATGACGGTTTTGCGCCACATCCGGACCTTCGACGGGAGGGGCTTGAATGTCTGATCGTAGGTCGAAAGCGGCTGTTCGAGCCGCGCCCGATGCGTAGTGGCGGAGGCTTCCGCCCGGACAGTTCGAGACGATCCGGATCTAATTGATAAGAACGGAGGGCGGTCGTCCGATGACGGCGCATCGCTACCCCCGGGGCTGGAACTTCGGTTGCGCCGCTCGGATACCGTCGCAGGCGACCGGAGCCATGAACGCCGTCATCGATCGGACGTTGACGGCTCGGCCGTGGTGACAGGGCCGAGTGCGTCCGAGACGGGTGATCGATGATGCGCAATGAGAAGGACGGCCGGCATCGGACCGTGGTGGTGACGGGAGCCAGTGCCGGGGTGGGACGGGCCATCGCGCATGAATTCGCGCGGCACCGCTGGAATGTTGCGGTCCTGGCCCGCGGCGAGGCCGGTTTGCAGGGCACGGTGCGCGACGTCGAGCGGGCCGGGGGCCGCGCCCTGGCGCACCGGGTCGATGTCGCGGATGCCGAGGCCGTCATGCGGGCCGCCGACGAGACCGTGCGGGCATTTGGCGGCATCGATGTCTGGATCAACGTCGCGATGGTGACGATCTACGCGCCCGCGCAGCAGACGCCGCCGGAGGAATACCAGCGGGCGACCGAGGTGACCTATCTCGGGCAGGTCTATGGGACGCTGGCCGCCCTCAAGCACATGCAGCGCCGCGATGAGGGCACCATCGTCTGCATCGGCTCAGCTCTGGCCTACCGTTCGATTCCGCTGCAATCGAGCTACTGCGCCGCGAAGGCCGCCGTGCGCGGCTTCCTCGACAGCCTGCGCAGCGAATTGCTGCACGACGGTTCCCGCGTGCGGCTGACGATGGTGCAACTCCCCGCGGTCAACACCCCACAATTCGACTGGGCGCGCTCGCGCATGCAGCAGCAGTTGGAGCCGGTGCCGCCGATCTATCAGCCGGAGGCCATCGCGCGCCACGTCTACCGCGCGGCCCACACCGCGCCGCGCGAACTCTGGATCGGCTTCCCGACTTGGAAGGCGATCATCGGCAACATGATCGCGCCCGGCTGGATCGACGGCTACCTCTCACGGCACGGCTATCGCGGCGAGATGACGAGCCGGCCAGCCCGCGCGAACCGACCGGACAACCTCTACGAACCGGTCGATACCGATCCGGGGGCACATGGACGCTTCGACGACCGGGCACTCCCGTCGGTGTCCGCCGCCGACCCGCGCTGGCTCCGGCTCGGCCTCGCCGCCGCACTCGGGACGGTCGCTTTCGGCGCGCTGGCAGCCGCGCGGGCGTCCGGACCGTCGCGCCGCCTTCGGTAGAACGGTGGGGCTGCCCCTCGAACCCGGCTACATCATCCGCATGCGTAGGTTGAACAGCACGACGAGGGTGCCGCCCACCATCAGGGCGATGATGAGGGTCGAGAACAGGATCAGCTGGAGGTCGTCGCGGGCCGAGCGCTTCAGGTCGATGTGCAGGAAGCAGCGGAAATGCACCACGGCCTGGACCAGCGCGAGGCCGAAGACGAGGCCGAGCGCGGTCGCCCCGGCCGCCCACCGCCACGTCACGATGGAGAAGGCGGCGCAGGTCAGGAGCAGCGCCAGGACATAGCCGATGCCGTAGGTGAGGAGATCGCGCCGCCGGGCATGGCGCGGGTCGGCCTCGGGCGTTGCAGGCTTCGGCCGCGGCGGAGGGCCGGCGGACACGGCCCGCGCGAGCCCGATCAGGCCGGCGGCGCCGAGGGCCCGGAGCAGCACCGTGCCCCGCGACGGTCCCTGCGTCGTCATGCGGACGCTCCCTGCAGGTAGACCACGGAAAATATCGCGATCCAGACGATGTCGAGGAGGTGCCAGAACAGCCCGAGCTTCAGCAGGTTCAGCTTGACCCGCGCATCGGTGCCGAACACCGCGATCTGGACCAGCATCACCCCGATCCAGAGGCAACCCGCCGCGACGTGCAGGCCGTGGGTCGGCACCAGGGCGAAGAAGGCCGAGAGGAACCCGCTGCGGTTCGGCGTCGCCCCGTCGGAGACCATCGTGCGCAGGTCGCTCAGCTCGAAGCCGAGGAAGGCGATCCCGAGGGCCAGCGTCACGCAGAGCCAGAGGACGAGGCCGCGGCGGCCCTCGTCGTATTTCAAGGCGATCGCGGCGAGCCCGAAGGTCAGGCTGCTGGTGAGCAGGATCAGCGTCTCGATGAAGGTCGGCCCGAGCTTCAGCGTCTCCTGCGGGCCCGGCGCGCCGGCGGTGGCCGCGACCTGCGTCCCGTAGATCGCGAACAGCAGCGCGAACAGGATCGCGTCGCTCATCAGGAATAGCCAGAAGCCGTACAGCCCGGTCGCGGCCTCCCCCGGCTCCATCTCGTCGGAATCGAGGAGGTTGAGCCCGACATGCTGCAGTTGCGGCCCCTGCGCAGGCGCGATCATGCCGTCACCTCCGACGGGAACGGGCGGGCGAGCCCGAGATTGGCCGGCTCGGTCTCGCGTTCGCGCGGCACCGGACGCACCGTGTGGGCGCGCTCCAGCCAGAGCCGCTCGGTCGCCTCGACCTCGGCGGCGGGGATCGTGCGGTGGATGTCGCGCACGAAGCTGCAGGCGACGACCGGAATCCAGATGCCGAGGAAGCCGAGGAGGCTCAGCCAGCCGATATGCCAGACGAGGCCGAAGGCGCAGGCCGCTGCCGCGAGGCCGACAAGCGGGCCGACCCAGCTTTCCTTCGGCATCACGATGTCCTCGTAGCGCGAAGGGGCCCGGTAAGCCTCGCCGCGCTCCTTCAGCCAGTAGAACGGATCGAGCCGATCGACCCGCGGGATCGTAGCGAAGTTGTACTCGGGCGGCGGCGCCGCGACCGACCATTCGAGGCCGCGGGCATCCCAAGGGTCGCCCACCGGCACGCGGTTGGCGTCCCGATCGCGCACGCTGACGAAGAGCTGCACGAACAGGCTGACGAGGCCCGACAGCAGCAGCACGGCGCCGCAGGCCGCCACGATCAACCAGGGTCGGTAATCGGGTTCGAACAGGGCTTGGCTGCGCCGGGCCATGCCGCCGAGCCCGAGCACGTAAAGCGGCATGAAGGCGAGGTAGAAGCCGCTGACCCAGCAGGCGAAGGCGACCTTGCCCCAGACTTCCGACAGGCGGAAGCCGAACGCCTTGGGAAACCAGTACATATATCCGGCGATCATGCCGTAGAGCAGCCCCGGGATCAGCATGTTGTGGAAGTGGGCCACGAGGAACACAGTGTTGTGGACCACGTAGTCGATCGGCGGGATCGCGAGCATGATCCCGGTCAGGCCGCCCAGCACGAAGGTGACGATGAAGGCGAGCGCGAACAGCATCGGCGCCGTGAACCGGACCTCGCCGCGAAACATCGTCCAGATCCAATTGTAGATCTTCACTCCTGTCGGGATCGAGATCGTCATCGTCGCGATCCCGAAGGCGGCGTTCACGCTCGCGCTCTGGCCCATGGTGAAGAAGTGGTGCAGCCAGACCGTGAACGACAGCACGGCGATCGCCATCGTGGCGATGGCGAGCGACTTGTAGCCGTAGAGTTCTTTTGAGGAAAACGCCGAAATGACTTCCGAGAACACGCCGAAGGCCGGCAGGATGAGGATGTAGACCTCCGGATGGCCGAACAGCCAGAAGAGGTTCACGTAGTTCATCATGTTGCCGCCGAGATCGTTGGTGAAGAAGTGGAAGTCCAGGTAACGATCGAGGGCGAGCAGAGCGGTCGCGACGGTGAGCGGCGGGGTCGCGAAGATCATCAGGATCGCGGTGCAGAGCGAGGTCCAGCAGAACAGCGGCATGCGGGTGAGGTGCAGGCCGGGGCAGCGCTTCTTGTAGATCGTCGCGGCGATGTTGATCCCCGATAGGGTCGTGCCGAGCGAGGCCAGGGTGACGGCCCAGATCCAGTAATCCGGGCCGACGCCGGGCTGGAACGCCTTGCCTGTGTAGGGCGGGTAGCCCGACCATCCGCCGGTCGAGAACTCGCCGACCGCGAGCGAGAGCATCACGAGCCCGGCCCCGCCGCCCGTCAGCATCAGGCTGATCGAGTTCAGGAGCGGGAAGGCGACGTCGCGCGCGCCGATCTGCAGCGGCACGACGTAGTTGATCAGCCCGGTCAGGAACGGCATCGCCATGAAGAAGATCATGATCGTGCCGTGGGTGCTGAAGAGCTGCGCGAAGTGCTCCGGCGCGACGATGCCCGGCGCGTTGACTGCGAGCGATTGCTGCGCGCGCATCAGCACCGCCTCGACCAGGGCGCGGCTGAGCATGACTCCGGCTAGCACGACGTACATGATGCCGATCTTCTTGTGATCGAGGCTCGTCAGCCAGTCGAGGAAGAGCGGGCGCCACCACCGCTTCCACGTCAGCAGCGCCACGAGGCCGACCGCGCCGACGACTACGAGCGCGCCGGCGAACGCGCCGATGAGTTCGCTGACGGTCGGATCCTCCCAGGCGCGCACGAACGGGAACGCGTGCAGGTCGAGGCGGCCCAACAGGGTGAGCCAGTGACCGTCTTCATTCATGCGCGTGATGTCCGTGGGCGGCGTGCAGGCCCGGATCGTTCCGGGTGAGGATCGAGTGGAACAGGTCCGGCGCGACCGATCCGAACAGGATCGGCTCGGGCTGGACCGAGCGGGCGGCGAGCGTCGCGTAGGCGGCCGGATCGAGGGTCCTGCCGCCCGCGCGGGCGCGGGCGATCCAGGCCGCGTAGTCGTCGTTCGATTGCGCCAGCACGGCGAATTTCTGGTTCTGGAAGCCGACGCCGTTGAACTGGGTGTTCTCGCCGCGGAAGCGGCCGGGCGCGTCCGCCGCGAGGTTGAGCTGCGTCGTCATGCCGGCCATGGCGTAGATCTGCCCGGCGAGCCGCGGCACGAAGAACGACTGCATGACCGTGTCGCTCGTGAGCGTGAGACGGACCGGACGGTCGGCCGGGAAGACGAGTTCGTTGACGCTCGCCACGCCCTCGTCGGGATAGATGAACAGCCACTTCCAATCGAGCGCCACCGCCTGCACCTCGACCGGCGGCAGCGGCGAGGCGAGCGGCTTGTAGGGATCGAGCGCGTGGGTGTCGCGCCACAGGAACACCGCGAGCACGATCACGATGATCGTCGGCGGGATCCAGATCAGGCCTTCGAGCGGCCAGTTGAACCCCCATTGCGGGCGGTAGGCGCTCTTCGTGTTCGACAGCCGGTAGTGCCAGGCGAAGATCGGCGTCAGCAGCAGCACCGGGGCGGCGACGAAGATTAGGATCGCGCAGACGAGCAGGAACAGGCTGCGCGTCTGGTCGGCGACCGGGCCGGCGGCCCCGAGCATGCCGTGATCGAGCACGCCGCACCCGCCGAGCGGCAGCAGCGCGGCGATGCCGAGGCATGATGCGAGGCGCCGAAGCGACCGGCTCCGGTGGGCCGTCGCGAGGGTCGGCGCGGGCGCGGGAGCGGCCTCAAGCATCGCGGCCTCGTCCATTCCGGTTCGTGGTCAGAGGTTCGCCTCCATGGTTGGACCGGCCTCAAGCACCGGCCCGAACGGTGGGAACTGGTTTGCGGAAAAAGCCGATGCGGCACAATAACCTAGCGCATCGTCCCGGATCCGATATCCGGGACGATGCGCTAAAGCCGCGCCGCGATCCCATCGGCCACCCGCAGGGCGTTGGCGATGATGGTCAGCGTCGGGTTCACGGCGCCGATCGAGGGGAAGAAGCTCGCATCGGTGACGTAGAGGTTGTCGATGCCGTGCGCCCGGCAATCGAGGTCGAGCACGGAACTGTCCGGATCGAGCCCGAAGCGCAGGGTGCCGGCCTGATGCGCCGTGCCGCCGATTGGCGTGTCCTTGCCGAGATAGAGCGTGCGGTCGAACAGGTGCGGGTGGATGTCGAGGCTGTCGCACAGCCTGCGCAGCTTTTCGCGCAAGCGCGTCTGCGCCTCGGCGTTGGTCGCCGTCAGGTCGAGATGCACCTGGCCGTCGCGGTAGTGGATGCGGTTCTGAGGCAGCGGCAGATCCTCGGAGGTCAGCCAGAAATCGATCGAGTGCCGAGCGATGTACTCGAACGGCCGCGTCGGCAGCCATTGCAGGAAGCCCGGCAGCCCCTCGGCCTCGATCTGCATCCCGTCGGACTTGCCCACCATCTGGATGTGGCCGAGGGGGAATTCCCACTCGTTCAGCGGGCTGCGGTCGTTCCCGTAATAGAAGTCGTTGAGCCCGAGCGTCTTCTGGAACTGCGTCGGGTTCGGCTCCTTCGAGATCGCCAGCACGGTGGTGTTGTTGTGGCGCATGTAGTTGCGCCCGACCTGCCCCGAGCTATTGGCGAGCCCGTCCGGATGCGCGTCGTTGCCGGAGCGCAGGAACAGCAGCGCCGAGGACAGCGCGCCGCAGGCCACCACGAACAGGTCGGCCGTCAGCACGTGGCGGCGCCCCTCGACCATCACCTCGACGCCGGTTACGCGGCCGCCGCCCGGGTCGGTCAGCAGGCGCTCGGCATAGGCGTTGCGCAGCAGCGTGACGTTGGGGTGGGCGGCGAGCGTCGGATCGATGCACATGATCTGCGCGTCCGCCTTGCCGTTGGTCAGGCTCGGATAGCCGTCGAACGGGTCGCAGCGCAGGAGTGGCGAGTGCGGCAGGGTCCCGCCCTTTCCATCCTCTTCCATCAGCGCGCCCATCGGCAGGTGGAACGGGTGGTGGCCGGTGCGGGCGAGGTCGTCGGCGAGCTTCTGGATGCGCGGCTCGTGGCTGATCGCCGGCTTCGGGTAGGGATGCGGGGAAGGCGGCTCAGTCGGGTCCTCGCCGCGGGCGCCGTGGACCTGAAACAGCTCTTCGGCCGCCTGATAGTAGGGCGCGAAGGCGTCGTATTTCAGCGGCCATTCCGGCGAGAGACCGTCCGGGTGGCGCTGGGCCTCGAAATCGCTCTCGCGGAGCCGAAACAGCACGCCGCCATAGACCTTCGAATTGCCGCCGACGAAGTAGTGCAGGCCGGGCTTGAAGATGTCGCCGTTGGAGGAGGTCCAGGTCTCGTCCGCCTGATAGCGGGCCTTGCGGAAGACCGCGTCGGTGTCCCAGTTCTCGCGCTCGCGCGGCAGGTAGTCGCCGCGCTCGATCACGAGGACGCGCTTGCCGGTGCGGGCGAGGCGCCACGCCGCCGAGCCGCCGCCCGGCCCCGAGCCCACGATGATCACGTCGTAACGGTCGTCGCTCATCCGCCTCGCTCCCCGTTCCGACGCGTGAACGGACGGCGCCGCCCCCCGTTCCAGGCAGGGGCCACCGCCAAACTTCTGCGAGACATGCGCGAACCGCATCGGCCCGGCGACGTTGGCTGCCGGAAGACGAAGCCGGGAGTCCGCGGATGACCCTTGAGGTGCTCGCCGCCTTCGCGGCCCGAGCCTGTCTGGTGCTGCTGTTCCTGCCGTTCAGCGCCCTCGACAAGGTCCTGAACTTTTCCGCCGCGATCGGGCAGGCCGGGCAGGCCACGGCCTCGCGCCCACTCGCGAAGGCGCTGATCCTGGCCGGGCTGTTCGTCGAGGTGACCATGTCGGCCGGTGTCCTCACCGGCATCGCCGACCGCTTCGCCGCCTTCGTGCTCGCGGGCTATTGCGCGGTCACGGCGCTCCTGTGGAAACCGTTCTGGCGCAAACCCGATTTCCGCCTGCGGGGGCCGAGCGAGGGCCGCGAGACGTTCTGGGACTTCCTCAAGAACTTCGCGGTCGCGGGCGGCTTCCTGGCGCTGGCCTGGGGCGGGCCAAGCCAGCAGGGCGTCGCGGCCTTCCTCGCCGATCCGTTCGGGTCGACGCATCCCTACGCGCAAGCCATTCCGGAGATAGGTCGATGAGCGAGCCGGGCGACAAGCCGAGCGTGCCCTACTGGCACCTCTACACCGACGCGGACGGCATCAGCCGTCAGGTCCGCTGCGCGATGACCGAATTCCATCTCGCTTCGATGAAGCCGCCGGCCTCGCCGCAATGGCAGGGGGGCAAGCACCACGACGGCATGACCACGATGATCACGGTCCAGCCGGTGGGCTGGGAGGGCACGTGGCACGAGAACCCGGCGCCGCAATGGATCATTCCCCTCAGCGGCCGCTGGTACGTCGAGTCGATGGACGGCACCCGGATCGAGATGGGTCCCGGCGAGATCTCCTTCGGCGAGGACCAGGGCTGCCGCACCCTCGACGGCAAGACCGGCCACAAGTCCGGCACGGTCGGCGACGAGCCCGCCGTGCTGATGGTGGTGCAGTTCGACACCAAGCGCGCGCTTACCACGCCCTGCCGGTTCGGGTGAGCCGATGGACGGGTTCGAGGTCCACGATCCTGGCTTCCGGCACTACGTGCTCGACAATGCCGGGCCGGAGGAGATCGCCGCGGGCTTCCGCTGGGTCGAGGGTCCGATCTGGATGGGGGACTGGAACTGCCTGCTGTTCCAGGACCTGCCGCGAAACCGCACCATGCGCTGGAGCGAGGCGGAAGGCCTATCGATCTACCGCGCGCCCTCCGATTACGGCAACGGGCAGACCCGCGACCGCGAGGGGCGACTGATCGCCTGCTCGCATCACGGTCGATGCCTGTATCGCACCGAGCACGACGGGCGCGTCACGCGGCTCATCGATCGCCACGCGGGCAAGCGGCTGAATGCGCCCAACGACGTGATCGTGAAATCGGACGGCACGATCTGGTTCACTGACCCGCTCTACGGCATTTCCAACGATTACGAGGGCGGCCGGCAGGAATCCGAGCAGCCGCCGGCCCTTTACCGCTTCGACCCCGCGACCGGCGACATCCGCGTCGCGGCCGGCGATTTCGACGGGCCGAACGGCCTCGCCTTCTCGCCCGACGAGCGGCGCCTCTACGTCTCAGAGACCGGCGACCAGAGCCGGCCCGATCCGCGCCAGTACATCCGCGCCTTCGATGTCGGGGCGGACGGCACGCTTAACGGCGGCGACATCTTCCATAAAATCGCGCCGGGCTACTGCGACGGCATGAAGGTGGACGAGGACGGCAATGTCTGGTCGAGCGCCGCCGATGGCGTCCACTGCCTCTCGCCGGAGGGGCGCCTCCTCGGCAAGGTGCGAGTGCCGTACCGCGTTTCCAACCTGACCTGGGGCGGGGTGCACCGGAACCGCCTGTTCATCGCCGCCTCGCAGCGCGTGTTCGCGATCTTCCTCAACCGCCGCGGCGCCCCGCTGCCGGGGGCCGGGCGATGACCGGCTTGCGGATCGCCGCGATCCGTCTGCTCTGCCCGGACCCGGCGGCCACCGCCGCCTTCTATACGGCGGCCTTCGGCGCCAGCCTCGCCGCGGGCGGCGTCGCGCTCGGAGCACAGACGATTGAACTCGCGCCCGCCTCCGACCGTGGGGGCGAGCCCGCGCCCTCCAACGGCACCGACTTCCAGCATTGCGCCCTCGTCGTCGCGGACATGGAGGCTGCCTACGCGCATCTCTCCGAGGTGCCCGGCTGGACGCCAATCTCGCGGGCCGGGCCGGAGCGACTGCCCGCGCGTTCCGGCGGCGTGAGCGCGTTCAAGTTCCGCGATCCCGATGGGCACCCGCTCGAACTCCTGGCCTTTCCGCCGGAGGCCATACCGCCGATCTGGCGGGATCGACCGGGCCTGTTCCTCGGAATCGACCACACGGCGATCACGGTCGCCGACACTGAGCGCGCCGTCGCCTTCTATGCCGGCCTCGGGTTCCGGGTCGCGAGCCGGGGACTGAACCGGGGCCCGGAGCAGGCCCGTCTGGACGCGGTCGACGATCCGGTCGTCGAGGTGACCGGCCTCACGCCGCCGGGCGGGGCGGCGCCGCATCTGGAGCTTCTGTGCTACCGCGCGCCGGGCACGGTCCCGAGCCCCTGCGCCGACGGCTCGCCTCTGGCCACCCGAATCGTCCTGGCTGGCGGGAGCAACCTCCGTGACCCCGATGGCCATAGGCTGGTCGGCAATAACAATATTTCGTTATTTTGATCATCTACGACACAATAAATTCTTTTATTTGACGCTTTTCCAAAAATTTGCGACAAATTATTCAGTATCATCTCGAGACGTCGTGTGATAAATTGGCTTACCATTTAGTAAAAAGTGAATAATATGCATTGGAAGGTTCGGAAAGGATGCGATCCTGACGCTCAGCTTGTTCGGTTCGAATGGCGGCTTTCGACGCCATCCGGACCTTTGACGTTGTCAACTCGAATGTCGGCAAGGGGTCCAGGCTGTGTGAAAACGTGCTGATCTGGTAGAGTAATTTCCGATCTGGGGAGGTCGGAATGAAGCGCTTCATCGCAGGCGAGGATCGTCA
>NZ_JACHOP010000019.1 GCF_014199935.1 Methylorubrum rhodinum | reverse complement strand
GGGGGCGGTGGTGCTTTTTTGGTGGTCTGTGCGGGGGGCTGGGGGGGGGGCGGGGGGGGGGGGGGGCCCCCGCCCCCCCCCCCCCCCGGGGCGGGGGGGGGGGGGGGGCGGGGGGGGGGGGGGCGCCCCCCCCCCCCCCCCCCACGGCTCGCTCCGCAATCGAAGCAACCGACCGTTAACTGAGCTGTCGAACAGCGCTCGCGGGCCGATCTTCGTTGATCCATTTAACCCAAACGCAACGCGTCCGCGGTAACTCTAGCCCCGTCGCCGATCGAAGCCTGAACAGACTTTCGACGGTCGCCCGGGACACCAGTTCAAGTGGAGATCACCATGAAAGCCATCGCCAAGCGTTTCGCCTCCGACGAGTCCGGCGCCACTGCAATCGAGTACGGCCTTGTGGCCGCGATGATGGGCATCGCCGTCGTCACCATCTTCACGGCCTTCAAGGACAAGCTCACGCTCGCCTTCGGCACGATGGGCGACGCCATCAACTCTCAGGCCGGTAAGATCAGCCAGTAAGCGGACTTCACCGAACACTCGGGCGTGCCGGGCCGTCAGGCGCCGTACGTCCGGGGGTTCTGGGACGGCGCGGGGCATTCCTTCGGGCTGCGGTGTCGCTTTCGCGCCGCCCGAAGGAATGCCATTTTTTGTCGAGGCACCGGGACGGGCCCGGGCGGATCGGGGATAGCAGCCAGACCATGTCGATGAGCGCAGCCCCTCTCCTGCTCGGCGTGGCGTTCCCCTTCCTCATGGCCTACGCGGCCGCGAGCGATCTGTTGACCATGCGGATCTCGAATCGGGTGACCGGCTTCGTGGTCGCCGGCTTCGTCCTCTACGCGCCGGTCTCCGGCATGGCGCTCGAAGAGCTGGCCTGGCACGTCGCCGCCGGGGCTTTGACCCTGGTCGTCACCTTCGTGATGTTCGCCCGCGGCTGGGTCGGCGGCGGGGATGCCAAGCTCGCGGCAGGTACCGCGCTCTGGCTCGGGATCGGACATCTGGCCGATTACCTCGTCGTCGCCTCGATCCTCGGCGGCGCCCTCACCCTGGCGATCCTCTACGCCCGCACCTTCCCGATGCCCGCCGTGACGGCCCGCCTGCCCTTCGCGGTGCACCTGCACGACACGAAGACCGGAATCCCCTACGGCATCGCGCTTGCCGCCGCCGCCCTCATCGTCATGCCGGGCGCCGCCGGCTGGGAACGCCTCGCCCTGATGTGAGGCGCCACTGCCGGCAGCACTGCTTCGGAGCGGGGCCACAGCCACGCGCCCGAGCCGCCGCGCACGCGTGTCTGAGACCGGCCGACACGTCGCGTCCCTCTGCGTCCCTCGGCGGCCGTCGTCGCTTCGCGCATCCCCGCTCTCCCGTGATCGCATCCAGGCGGTGTCCGTCGCCGCGAGCCCGCGCGCCGTCGCGGCGGATCGGCTCCCCTCCTCCGAAAAGCGCGTCAAAATCCGCGAGAAACGCCTCGGTGACGGGCGGTTAACCTTAACTACACGAATCCCGGGCAAGTCTTGGAACCTGACGGCGGAGAGCCGTCGAACGGTTCCGCACCCGCCATGAAACCTGCCCGTCTCGCCGTCCTGGCCGTCGCGATCGTCGCGGGCTGCGGCGCCGCCCTTCTGATGAGCGGCGAAGAGAAGCCCCCCGAGCCCGTCGCCCAGGCCGCGCCCGCGCCTCAGATCCCGCTCGCCGAGGTGCTCGTCGCCGCCGTCGACCTGCCGATGGGCCAGACCCTGAAGGCCGAGGATCTGCGCTGGATGCCCTGGCCGGAACAGGCGCTGTCGCCGACCTATCTCGAGCGCAAGGCCGCGCCGAAGGGTCTGGAGGACTCGGTCGGCTCGATCGTGCGCACCCCCTTCTCGGCCAGCGAGCCGATCCGCCCCGAGCGCCTCGTCAAGGCCGGCAGCGGCTTCATGTCGGCGATCCTGCCGCCCGGCATGCGGGCGGTGGCGATCACCACCGACAACCGCGGCTCGTCCTCGGCCGGCGGCTTCATCCTGCCCAACGACCGGGTCGACGTCATCAAGACCGCCCGCGACGAGGGCGGCAGCGGCAACGACCAGTTCGCCGAGACGCTGCTCACCGACATCCGCGTGCTCGCGGTCGGCCAGATCGTCCAGGAGAAGGGCGGCCAGAACGTCGTCACCGCCGAGACGGCCACGCTGGCGCTGACCCCGGGCCAGGCCGAGATCGTCACCCTCGCGCAGAAGATCGGGCAGCTCTCGCTCGTGCTGCGCAGCGTTCAGGATGCGGGCCAGACCGCCACGGTGGCGGATGCCGAGCCCGAAGGAGCCATGACGGTGGTGCGCTTCGGCGTCGCCAAGCAGCAGCGCCGGTAAGGACGAGACCGATGTCCCTTCAGATCCGCCACCGGGCTTTCGCCCTCGCCCTCCTCTCCGGCTCCTGCCTCGCGGTGCCGGCCCCCGCGACCGCCCAGGGCGTCGCCTCCCCGGTGCTCGCCATCGGCGCCAACGAGGCCGGCGTTTCGCGCAAGGTCGAGCTGACCAAGGGGCGCTCCCTGATCGTCGATCTGCCGCGCGACGCCAAGGAGGTGTTCGTGGCCAACCCCGCCGTCGCCAACGCGGTGGTGCGGTCCAGCCGCAAGCTGTTCCTGATCGGCATCGAGAACGGCGCGACCTCGATCTTCGTGATGGATGCCGACGGTCGCCAGATCGCGGCGCTGGACGTCACCATCGCCCGCGACATCAACGTGCTGAAGCAGTCGCTCCAGCAGAGCCTGCCCTCGGGGCGCTTCGACGTGAAGGCGGTGGGCGACTCGATCGTTCTCACCGGCACCGTCGCCTCGGCCTCGGAGGCACAGCAGGCGCTCGACATCGCCAACGCCTTCGTCGGCATCGCGGGCGCCGTCGGCGGCATCCGCGGCGCCGTCATCAACAACCTGACCGTGCGCAACAAGGATCAGGTGATGCTGCGCGTCACCGTGGTCGAGGTCTCCCGCAGCGTCATCAAGCAGTTCGGCATCAACACCGCCGGCAACTGGTCGGCGCTGAATCCGGTCGGAGGCAATTTCCTGACGAACGACACCGGCTTCCCGCTGACGGGCACGAGCACGCCGGTGGCCAACCAGCTTGCGGCCTCGGTCTCGGCCGGCGGCTTCTCGCTGCAGGCGACGCTGAAGGCGTTCGAGCGGGCCGGCGTCTCGCGCATCCTCGCGGAGCCGACGCTCACGGCCATCTCGGGCGAATCCGCCAAGTTCACCGCGGGCGGCGAGATCCCGGTGCCGAGCAACTGTTCGGCCTCGTCGTCGGTCGCGATCGGCACGACGCTCAACCAGAGCTGCACGGTCACGCTCGTCTACAAGCCCTACGGCGTCAGCCTCGCCTTCACCCCCGTCGTGATGGCCGAGAACCGCATCTCGATCCGCGTCGCCACCGACGTGGTCGAACTCGATCAGCAGAACAGCTTCACCTACTACCTGAACAATCGCCCGACGCCGGTGCCGGCCACGACGAAGCGCAGCTCGGAGACGACCGTCGAGCTGGCGTCCGGCGCCACGATGATGACCGCGGGCCTGATCCAGCAGAAGAACCGGGCCGCGATCTCCGGCCTGCCCGGCCTGATGAGCCTGCCGATCCTCGGCGCCCTGTTCCGCTCGCGCGACTACCAGCGCGACGAGACCGAGCTGATGATCATGGTCACCCCCTACATCGCCAAGCCGATGGAGGCGCGCCAGGTGCAGCGGCCCGACGACGGCTTCGTCGATGCGCCGGACGGCAAGGCGGTTCTGCTCGGGCAGATCAACCGGGTCTACGGCACGGTCGGCGGCGGCACGCTGGGACCGGCCTATCGCGGACGCGTCGGCTTCATCGCCGACTGAGATCGGACACGTGCAGCGGGGCCGGGCCGAGAAGGTCCGGCCGATCAGACGGATCGCGGGCGCGGCGTCGCCCCAGCAGGATCGAAGAACCGATGCCCTCCCCCACTCGCCTTCCCGTCCGGTCGCTGGCTCCGGTCTCCGTTCTGGTCCTCGCCGGCCTGCTCGGCGCCTGCCGGGCCGACCGGGTCAGCACGACCGGCTCGACCTATCCGATCGACGTGCGCACCCGCCATCCGATCGTTCTGGCGGATGCCGACCGCACCCTCGACGTGTTCCCGACCGGGGTCGGCCACATCGATCCGCGGCAGGCGGCCGACATCGAGGCGTTCCTGCTGGAGTACCGCCGCTACGGGCGCGGCCTCATCACCCTGGAACTGCCCCAGGGCGTGGCGCCCGCCCTCGCCGGCCCGGTCGAGCGCACCGGCGCCGCGATCCGCCGGCTCGGGGCCGAACTCGGCGTGCCGCCGGGCGGCTGGATCGTCGGCGGCTACCCGGTCGCCGCGCCCAGCCTCGCCGCGCCGGTCCGGCTCACCTTCCAGCGGATGCAGGCCAAGGTGTCGAGCAAGTGCGGGCTCTGGCCGCGCGACCTCGGCACGAGCGACATCCGCTCCGACTGGTCGAACGAGCCCCAGTGGAATCTCGGCTGCGCCACGCAGTCCAACATCGCCTCCCAGGTCGCCGACCCGGTCGATCTCGTGCGCGGGCGCCCCGAGGGCCGCATCGACACGGTCCGACGCACCCGCGACATCGGCGAACTGCGCCAGGGCAAGGATCCGTCAACCGAGTGGAAGCAGGATGGGAAGACGAACGTCAAGGACACGGTCAAGAACTGACCGGCGTCCTCGGCTCCGCCCACTCGCTTACGCTCCGCCAGACCATCGAACCGGAATCACCCGTCATGCCGGACATCCACGAGGCCACAGAGCGGACGATCGCCCCGGTGCCCCGGATCACGATCCAGGCCTTCTGCGAGACGCCGGAGACCGCGGCGATGATCGAGGGGATCGTCTCGGACCGGCGGATGCACAAGGCGCACGTCAAGGTGCAGATGGGCG
Source organism: Methylorubrum rhodinum (assembly GCF_014199935.1). Classification (GTDB taxonomy): domain Bacteria; phylum Pseudomonadota; class Alphaproteobacteria; order Rhizobiales; family Beijerinckiaceae; genus Methylobacterium; species Methylobacterium rhodinum. The sequence continues at coordinate 101,576 of NZ_JACHOP010000019.1, read as the reverse complement.
GCGGCGCGGCCGCCGTCGAGGCCTACCGGCACGCACCGACGCCCAACGTCATCCTGATCGAGTTCGTCGGCACCAAGTCGCGCCCGCTCGAATGCCTCGACCTGCTCGCCGAGGTCTGCGACGAGGGCACCAAGGTGCTCGTCGTCGGCCACGTCAACGACGTGCTGCTCTACCGCCAGTTCATGCAGCGCGGGGTGAGCGAGTACCTGATGGCCCCGGTCGCCCCCGTGACGATGATCGCGGCGGTCTCCGACCTGTTCTCGGCCCCCGGCGCCAAGCCGGTCGGGCGCACCGTCGCGGTCTACGGCGCCAAGGGCGGCGCGGGCGCCTCGACGGTCGCCCACAACCTCGCCTGGACGGTGGCGCGCGAGCACGGCACCTCGACGGTGATCGCCGACCTCGACATCGCCTTCGGGACGGCCAGCCTCAACTTCAACCAGGACCCGCCCCAGGGCATCGCGGAGGCGGTGTTCGCCCCCGAGCGCCTCGACGCCAACCTGCTCGACCGGCTGCTCTCCAAATGCGCCGACAACCTCAGCCTGCTCTCGGCGCCCGCCACGCTGGACCGGACGATCGACCTGACCGAGCCGGCCTTCGACGCGCTCACCGACCTGCTGCGGGCGGCGGTGCCCTGCATCGTGCTGGACGTGCCGCATCACTGGTCGGCCTGGACGCGCCGCGTGCTGGTGGCGGCCGACGAGATCCTGATCGTCGCCTCGCCCGACCTCGCGTCGCTCCGCAACACCAAGAACCTGCTCGCCCTGCTCCAGGCGAGCCGGCCCAACGACGCGCGGGCGCGGGTGATCCTCAACGGCGTCGGCATGCCCAAGCGCCCGGAGATCGGGGCGGCCGAGTTCGCCAAGGCGCTCGATGCCACGCTCCAGGCGTCGATCCCGTTCGATCCGGCGCTGTTCGGCACCGCGGCCAACAACGGTCAGATGATCGCCGAGGTGCAGGCCGGCTCCAAGGCCGCCGAGATCTTCTCGGAGGTGGCGGGCATCGTCACCGGCCGGTCCGAGGTCAAGCGGGCGCGTGCCAACCTGCTGGAGCCGCTCTTGGCCCGGTTGACCCGCAAGAAGGCGTCGTGAACGTGCCTTCCGCCTCTTCCCTTTCCCTCAACTGAGGGCGCACGGCACCATGTTCGGACGACGCTCCAACGTCGCGGCGACGCCCGCCGCCCCGGTCGTCCCGGCCGGAAAGCCGGTCGCGCCCGCGCCCGTGCTGCAGGACGAGGTGCGCGCCGCGCGCCCCGAGGCCCCGCCGGCCGCGCGGCCCCCCGCCGCCCCGCCGCCCGCGCCGCACAAGTCGGAAGACTATTTCCGCACCAAGAGCATGATCTTCGGCGCGCTGATCGAGGCGATCGACCTCGCCCAGCTCGCTCGGCTCGACGCGGAATCGGCCCGCGAGGAAATCCGCGACATCGTCTCGGAGATCATCGGCCTCAAGAACATCGTCCTGTCGATCGCCGAGCAGGAAGAGCTGCTCGACGACATCTGCAACGACGTGCTCGGCTACGGCCCGCTGGAGCCGCTGCTCGCCCGCGACGACATCGCCGACGTGATGGTCAACGGCGCCGACCGGACCTTCATCGAGGTCGGCGGCAAGATCCAGCTCACCAACGTGCGCTTCCGCGACAACCAGCAGTTGATGAACATCTGCCAGCGGATCGTCAGCCAGGTGGGCCGCCGCGTCGACGAATCCTCGCCGATCTGCGACGCGCGCCTGCCGGACGGATCCCGCGTCAACGTCATCGCCCCCCCGCTCGCCATCGACGGGCCGGCGCTCACCATCCGTAAGTTCAAGAAGGACAAGCTCACCCTCGACCAGCTCGTGCGCTTCGGCGCGATCTCGCCGGAGGGCGCCAAGATCCTGCAGATCATCGGCAAGGTCCGCTGCAACGTCGTCATCTCCGGCGGCACCGGCTCGGGCAAGACGACGCTGCTCAACTGCCTCACCGCCTATATCGAGCACGACGAGCGGGTCATCACCTGCGAGGACGCGGCCGAATTGCAGCTCCAGCAGCCGCACGTGGTGCGGCTCGAGACCCGGCCGCCGAACCTGGAGGGCCAGGGCTCGGTCACCATGCGCGACCTCGTCAAGAACTGCCTGCGCATGCGGCCCGAGCGCATCATCGTCGGCGAGGTGCGCGGACCGGAGGCGTTCGACCTGCTCCAGGCGATGAACACGGGCCACGACGGCTCGATGGGCACGCTCCACGCCAACTCCCCGCGCGAGTGCCTGGCGCGAATCGAATCGATGATCACCATGGGCGGCTTCTCGCTGCCCTCCAAAACCCTGCGCGAGATGATCACCGGCTCGGTCGACGTCATCATCCAGGCGATGCGCATGCGCGACGGCTCGCGGCGCATCACCCACATCACCGAGGTGCTGGGGATGGAGGGCGACGTGATCATCACCCAGGACCTGTTCGTCTACGACGTGCTCGGCGAGGACGCGAACGGCCGCCTGATCGGCCGCCACCGCTCCACCGGCATCGGCCGCCCGCGCTTCTGGGACCGGGCGCGCTATTACGGCGAGGAGCGGGCGCTGGCCGCGGCCCTCGATGCCGCCGCAGCCGAGGGAGAGGCGGCGTGAGCGCCGTCAACCTCCCCCTCGCGGCCGGGCTCGTCGCCGTCGCGGCGGGCGCCGTCGCCTACGTCGTCCTGCTCCCCGTCCTCTCCGGCGAGCGGCGGGCCGAGCAGCGCCGCAAGGCGCTCGGGAACAACCGGGTCTCGCTGGCCGAGCGCGCCACCTCGGCGAGCCGCCGCGAGCAGGTCGCCAAGAGCCTCAAGGAGATCGAGGCCAAGAAGGACAAGACCAAGGTCACGCTGGAGCTGAAGCTCGCCCGCGCCGGCCTCGACTGGAGCCGGCGCAAATTCTACGTCGTCTCGGCCCTGATCGCGCTCGGCCTCGGTGTCGGCGTCCTCGCCGTGTCCGGCCGTCCGCTCGTCGCCCTGCTGGCGACCTTCGTCGGCGCGCTCGGCATCCCGGCCTGGATGCTCAAGCATCTGCAGAAGCGCCGCATCGCCGCCTTCATCGACGAGTTGCCCAACGCCATCGACGTGGTGGTGCGAGGCTTGAAATCCGGCATACCGCTGGGCGACTGCCTGCGGATGATCTCGCGCGAGGCGAAGGAGCCCCTGCGCAGCGAGTTCCGGGTCGCCAACGAGGCGCAGGCGCTCGGCCTGCCGATGTCGGAGGCGATCCAGCGCATGTACGAGCGCGTGCCGGTCACGGAAGTGAACTTCTTCGCCGTGGTGATCGGCATCCAGGCCAAGGCCGGCGGCAACCTCTCCGAGGCGCTGGGCAACCTGTCGCGGGTGCTGCGCGAGCGCAAGAAGATGGCCGGCAAGATCGCCGCGATGAGCATGGAGGCGAAGGTCTCGGCCGCCATCATCGCCGCCCTGCCCTTCGTGGTGGCCTTCACGACCTACCTGTCGAGCCCCGACTACATCTCCCTGCTCTGGACCACGGCGATCGGCAAGATCGCGCTCGCGGCCTCCGCGCTGTGGATGGGCCTCGGCATCGCGATGATGAAGAAGATGATCAGTTTCGAGGTTTGAGCATCGCCGCGTCCGATCCCGGCCGGGCCGTCGGGTCCGGGCGCGGATCGGGCGACGGGTGGAGGCGGGGCCGGCAGGCCGGGCGATCGGGGAAAGCGATGATCGAGGAAATGGTCGACGCGGCGCTTCAGCCGCGCTTCGTCGCCACCGTGCTGACCGGCATCGCGGCGGCCGCCACGGTGTTCACGCTGGTGCAGCCGCTGATCGAGACCGACCAGCTCGGCAAGCGGATGAAGCTCGTCAGCGACGAGCGCGAGCAGTTGCGGCAGCGCGAACGCGAGCGGCTCTCGACCCGCGCGACGCTGCGCAGCGAGCCCAAGGCCTACATGAAGCGGGTGGTGGAGCAGCTCAACCTGACCCGCTGGCTCGGCACCGAGACGGCCAAGGCCAAGCTCGTCCTGGCGGGCTATCGCGGCGCGGGCGCCGAGACGGCGTTCCTGTTCTTCCGCCTCGTGATGCCCGCCGTCCTCACCGTGCTGGCCCTGTTCTACCTGTTCGTGCTGGAGGTGCTGGACCAGCCGTTCATGATCCGGGCCGGCGTCGTGCTGCTGGCCGCCTTCGTCGGCTTCAAGCTTCCCGAGGTCTACCTGTCCAACGTGACCACCAAGCGCCAGGCCCAGATCCGGCTGGCTTGGCCCGACGCCCTCGACATGTGCCTAATCTGCGTCGAGTCCGGCATGTCGTCGGAGAACGCGTTCCGCCGCGTCAGCATGGAGATCGCCGTGCAGGCGCCCATCCTGGCCGAGGAACTGGCGCTGCTCAACGCCGAGCTGTCCTACCTGCCGGACCGCCGGGTGGCCTACGAGAACCTTGCGCTCCGCACCGGCCTCGAACCGGTGAAGTCGCTCACCACGGCGCTGATCCAGGCCGAGCGCTACGGCACCCCGGTCGGTCAGGCCCTGCGCGTGCTCGCCCAGGAAAGCCGCGACACGCGCATGAACGAGGCCGAGAAGAAGGCCGCCGCGCTGCCGCCGAAGCTGACCGTGCCGATGATCGTGTTCTTCCTGCCGGTGCTGTTCGTGGTCATCATGACGCCGGCCGGCATCCAGGCCTACGCGATGATGAACAAGTAGGCGCGTCTTAACTGCGCGTCGCCTGCCCCCGCTCCCAGTAGCCGACGGCGAGGTGGCGCTCGCGGCTCAAGGAGCGCTCCGAGCGCAGATGCTTGCGCAGCGCGCGGGCGGCGGCGAACTCGCAGCCGGCCCAGACGAAGAGGTCGTCGGTGTCGGGGAAATCGAGGGCGCGCACGCCGGCCACGAGCGGGCTCTCGCCCCCCTCGGACGGTTCGAGCCAGCGCACGCTCACACCCTCGGGCGCCGTCAGCGGATAGCCCGCATCCGCCTCCTCCGCCTCCAGGAGCACGATTCCGCGCGCCTGCGCCGGCATCGCCTCCAGCAGGCGGGCGATGGCGGGCAGCGCCGTCGCGTCGCCCGCGAGCAGGGTCCAGGCGGCGGGCGGCGCGGTGCGGCCGAGCGGACCGGCGATGCCGCAGACCGTGCCGGGCTCGGCGGTGACGGCGAACAGCGCGCCCGGCCCCGGCGCGTCGTGGAGCACGAAGTCGATCTCGACCGTGTCGGCCGTGGCGCGCCGGATCGTGTAGTAGCGCACCGCCGGGCAGCGCTCCGTCTCCGGCCACAGGGTGCGCCCGTCGGGGCCGGGACGGGGCCATTCCGGCCGCGTCACCCCCGGCGGCGGCAGGTAGAGCCGCACGTGCAGGTCCGCGTCGCTCGCGAAGCGGCCGAGATCGGTCCCGGTGAAGGTGAGCCGGCGCAGCCGCGGGGTCAGTTCCCGGCTCTCGACGAGCCGCAATTCGCGAAAGTTCGCGAAGGTCGCCGCCCCCGCTTCGAAGCCCGACCAGACGATCGCCGGCGTCTCGCCCTCGGCGAAGTCGACGATGTTGGCGGCGAGCAGCGCGCGCAGCATCTCCAGGCCGCCCTCGTCCGGCGCCTCGACCCTGACCCGCAAGGTCGCACCCATCGGCTCGAGGATGCCGGTGCCGACGCCGAGATGGGCGACGACGCGGGCTCCCTGCCGGTCATGGGCGACGTCGTAGGCGAGCATGTGCGCGACGAGGTCGTCGGTGAGCTTTTGGGGATCGGCGAGTGCGACCGTCGCCTCGGAGAACAGCATCGCGGATCGGCTCCTCGCCCGCACCTCGTGACAACGCCTCGGGCGGCTTCGCTCGGTCCGTTCCGCCTCGCAATGACGGCGTGAGTTGGAACCTGAGGTGATGGACCGGCAGCCGTATTAAGCGGCGGCCTCCCGGCCCGTCAACGCAATGCTGTCTTTCTTCGATCACGATTGGCAAGCGGCCTGATTGTACTTGTTCTAAACTCCCCCACATCGCTCTCGCGCGGCCAAAAGCTCCCTCCCCTAAATTCCTCAGGCCCCCGTTCGTCCCCCTCCCGACACGCCCCGGAGCGGCCCCGCCCCGACCGGGGCGCTCCGCAGGGAGTCCGCACCCTTGAGCTTCGACCGCGACGACATCCAGTTCCACGTGGTGGTGAACGACGAGGACCAGTACTCGATCTGGCCGGACTTCAAGCCGACCCCCGAGGGCTGGCGCTGGGTCGGCGTCAGCGGCGACAAGGCCGCCTGCCTCGCGCACATCGAGACCGTCTGGACCGACATGCGCCCGCGCAGCCTGCGCGAGGCGATGGACCGCGACGCCCGCGCCTGACACATCCTCCCCTCAAGCCGAGAGGCCGACCATGCCCGCACCCGCCCTCCCCGTCGTGCTCGAAGGCTCGGGGCCACTGATCCGGGCGATCGAGGCCCGCGATGCCGAGATCCGCGACGCGCTCGGCACCGTCGGCGGCGTGCTGCTGCGGGGCTACGACGTCGAGAGCGTCGAGGCGTTCCGGGCCTTCGCTGCCGGCTTCGGCCATCCGCTCCTGTCCTACGAATTCGGCTCGACGCCGCGCAGCAAGGTCGAGGGCGGGGTCTATTCCTCGACCGAGTACCCGGCCCACCGCGAGATTCCGCTCCACAACGAGCAGTCCTACACCCGCGACTGGCCGCTGCGGATCTGGTTCCACTGCGTCACCGCCTCTCCCGAGGGCGGCGCCACCCCGCTCGCCGACAGCCGCGCGATCTACCGGGCGCTCGATCCCGCACTTCGGGACAAGTTCGCCACGAGGGGCCTGCGCTACGTGCGCAACTTCGGCAACGGCCTCGATCTGCCCTGGACCAAGGTGTTCGACACCGACGACCGGAGCGCGGTCGAGGCCTATTGCCGGGACCACGCCATCGACTTCACGTGGAAGGAGGACGGCGAATTGCGCACGAGCCAGCTCTGCCAGGCGGTCGCCAAGCATCCCCGCACCGGCGAGGACGTGTGGTTCAATCAGGCCCACCTGTTCCATGTCTCGGGGCTCGACGAGGTGGAGCGCGAGGTGCTGCTCGACACGGTCGGGGAGGACGAACTCCCCCGCAACGTGTACTTCGGCGACGGAAGCCCGATTCCCGACGCCGACCTCGACGCCGTGCGCGCCGTGCTGGAGGCCGAGAAGGTGAGCTTCCCCTGGCAGGCGGGCGACGTGCTCATGCTCGACAACATGTTGATCATGCACGGCCGCGAGCCCTATGCCGGCCCGCGCAAGGTCGTCGTCGCCATGGCCGAGGCGCACGGGATGAACAAGGCAACATGAGCGTGACCGCATGAGCGGAGCCGCGATCCTCCGCGGACAGGGCCTCACCGTCGGCTACGGGGCGCGGCGGGTCCTCGACGGGCTCGACGTGGCGATCTCCGCCGGCGGCGTCACCGCGCTCTGCGGGCCGAACGGCTGCGGGAAGTCGACGCTGCTGCGCACGCTCGCCGGATTGCAGCCGGCCCAGGCCGGGACCGTGGAGATCGACGGGCGACCGCTTAGGGAGTTGCGACGGCGCGAGCGCGCCCAGGCGCTGGCGATGCTGGCCCAGGCCAACGAGGTGCCGGCCGGCCTCACCGTGTTCGAGCTGGCGGCCTACGGGCGCCACGCCCACCGCCGGCTGATCGGCGGGCTGTCTTCCGCCGACCGCAGCGCGATCCTCGACGCCCTCGCGGCGACGGGCCTGCGCGATCACGGCGCCCGCGAGGTGGCGGCGCTGTCGGGCGGCGAGCGGCAGCGGGCCTGGATCGCCATGGCGCTCGCCCAGCAATGCCGCGTGCTGCTCCTCGACGAGCCGACGACCTGGCTCGACGTGCGCCATCAGGTCGAGCTGGTCTCGGCCCTCAAGGCGCTGAACCGCGAGCGCGGCATCACCATCGTCTGCGTGCTGCACGACCTCAATCAGGCCGCGGCGCTCGCCGACCGGGTGCTGCTGATGAAGGCCGGGCGTATCCTCCACGACGGCCGCCCCGCCGAGGTGCTGCGGCCGGGGCCCTTGGCCGAAGTCTACGGCGTCGAGATGTGGCGGCTCGACCATCCGGATTCGGAGGCGCCGCTCTGCGTGCCGGCCTTTGCTCCGGCCCGACGCCAGACCCGCGAAGCCCGCTCATGACGGCGCTCGCCGCCGAGATGCCGGCGCGGGTCCGGCCGTCGCCGGGCCTCCGGCTCGGCCTGATCGCCGCCGTCCTTGTCGTGCTCGTGGCACTGGCCCGGCTGTCGCCGACGCTTCATGCACTCGCCACCGCGCCCGGCCCGACCGAGGCGGAGGCCGCCCGCTTTCTGTTCTGGGAACTGCGGCTACCGCGGGTGCTCGCCGGGCTCGCCGCGGGCGCGGCCTTCGGAACCGCGGGCGCCCTATTCCAGGCGGTGACGCGCAACCCGCTCGCCGCCCCCGATCTTCTGGGGGTGACAGCGGGCGCACAGATCGGTGTCCTGCTGGGCCTCACGGTGCCGGCACTGGCCGCGTTCTCGGGGCCGCCGCTGCTCTTCGTCTGCGGGCTCGGCGCGGCGGCGCTCGCGCTGACCGCCGCGGGCGGCTGGCGCGCCCCACCGCTCCGGCTGCTGCTCGCGGGCGGCGCCTGCGCCCTGCTGCTCGGCGCCGGCATCACCGTGACGCTCGCCCTGTTCGAGCAGAACATCGCCGGCCTCGCGCTGTGGAGCGGCGGCGCGCTCTACCAGCCCGGCGCCGACGGCCTCGCCGAGGCCGCCCTGTGGCTGCTGCCGCCGCTCCTCGCCCTGCCCTTCCTGCTGCGCGGCCTGGAGGCCCTGTCGCTCGGCGACGACGCCGCCACCGGCATCGGCGTCGCCGTGGTCCCCTTGCGCTTCGCGGGCGTCGTCACCGCCACCGCGCTCACCGCCTTCGCCGTGGCGCTCGCCGGCCCGATCGGCTTCATCGGCCTCATCGCCCCGAACCTCGTGCGCGCCGTCGGTATCCGCCGGCTCGGCAGCGTCGTCCTCCTCTCCGCGCTCGGCGGCGGCGGCCTGCTGATCGCCGCCGACGGCGCGGTGGCGGGGCTCGGACTCTCGGCAGGCCTCTCCACCGCCGTCGCCACGGCGCTGGTCGGCACGCCGATCCTGCTCGTCCTGGTGATGCGCGGGCGCACCCTGACGCCCCCGGACCGCGGCGAGGTCGCGGCCTCGGGCCGGGCCGCCTCGCTCGCCGTCGTGACGCTGGCGCTGCTTGCCGCCCTCGTGGCGCTTGCCGCCTTCGGCCTAGCCTGGGGCGAGACCTGGCTCCCGCCCGCCCGCTGGTTCGCGGCGCTCGCCGGCACCGATCCTGAAGCCGCACTGATCCTCGGCATCCGCGGTCCCCGCATCGCCGTGGCGGCGATCGCCGGGATGATGCTGGCGGCCAGCGGCGTCGTGCTCCAGAGCGTGGTGCGCAACGCGCTGGCAGGCCCCGAACTCCTCGGCGTCACGCAGGGCGCGGCGCTCACCACGCTCTGCGGCCTGCTGGCCTGGCCCCTGATCGGCCGCCCCGAGACCTTCGCCCTCGCGCTCGCGGGCGGGCTCGCGACGCTCGGCCTGATCCTCGCGATCAACCGCCGCCGCCGCTTCGCGCCGCTGCCCGTGGCGCTCACGGGGCTGGCCTTCAGCGGCCTGTTCGCAGCCCTGACCTACGCGGTGATCGTCGAGACCAGCGCCCAGCCGGCCCGCGCCCTGATCTGGCTCGTCGGCGGCACCTACGGCCGGGCATGGCCCGATGCGGTGGCGCTGCTGCCCTGGCTCCTCCTCAGCCTGCCGGCGCTCGCGTTCCTGAGCCGCCCCCTCGATCTCCTGACCCTCGGCGACGACGCGGCGGCGGGGCTCGGCCTCGACGTCGCGATCCTGCGGGCGCTGGCGCTGGCGCTCGCCGCGGTGCTGGCGAGCGCCGCGGTCGCCATCGTCGGGCCGCTCGCCTTCGTCGGTCTGCTGACGCCCCACCTCGCCCGCCTCGCCGGCTTCCACGCCCATGGCGACCGGATGCCGGTGGCGATGCTCCTCGGCGCGTTGCTGGCGGTCGCCGCCGACATCCTCGGCCGGGTCGCGCTCGCGCCGAAGGAGATCCCGGCCGGCGCGCTGACCGCGCTGATCGGCGCGCCCTACTTCCTCTGGCTGATGTCCCGCGGACGAAGGGCGCCCCGGTGATGCCGAGCCGCCGCGATTGTCTCGCCTGGGGGCTGGCCGCCGCTTCCGGGCTCGCCGTGAAGCCGGCGCGTGCCGCCGACCTCGTGTTCCGGCGCTCCGCCCATCTGCCGGAACCGGCCCGACGGGTCGTGGCGCTGGAATTCCTGATCGCCGAGATGCTCGCCTCGGTCGGCCTCCCGCCGGTGGGCATGTCGGACCCGAGGCTCTATCCCGGCTGGATCGGCGTCGCGTCCGATCGCCTGAAGGGCGCCGCCGACGTCGGCACGCGCCAGCAGCCGAGCCTGGAGGCCATCGCCCGGCTCAAGCCGGACCTGATCCTCGGCGTGTCCTATCGCCACGCGCCGCTCTTCGACGTGTTCGAGGGCATCGCGCCCACCGTGCTGTTCGACTTCGCCCCCGAGCCCCCGGCCACGCGGCTCGATTCCGCCTTCGCGCTCCAGACGATGATCGGCGGCTATGTCGGGCACCGGGCGCAGGCCGAGCAGGCGAACGCGGAGGTGTCGGCGGGCATCGCCAGGGACGCCGCCCGGCTCGTCGAAGCCGGTCGCGCCGGGCGGCGCCTCGTGGTGCTGCAGGAGCTGGGCGGCCAGGACACCTACTGGGTCTTCACCGCCGACAGCCTCTCGGCAGGCCTCGCGGAGCGGCTGGGCCTGCGCTTCTGGCCGCCGGATCGCAGCAGCGAGGGCGTGCGCCCGCTGACCTCCGAGGACCTTCTCGCCCTCGACGATGCCGACGTGATGCTGGCGAGCATGACCGGCCCCGCCGTCCCGCTCGACGCCAAGACGCGCAGCGCCGCCTGGCAGCGCGTCCCGGCCCTGCGCGCGGGCCGCGTCGGCCTGATCGAGCGCAACATCTGGAATTTCGGGGGACCCGGCTCGGCGTTGCGGCTCTCGAACAGGATCACCGAGACGATCCTGCGGGCGCCCGCTTCGGGCTGAGATGGCGCTCCGTCATCGCGAGGCGGAGCCGGAGCGATCCTGCGCTCCGCGTTTTCCGGCGATGTCGCGGCCCCTCATTCGAAGCCTGCGCGACCAGTCTCTTCGGCAGTACCCTGTCGCGACGCTGCGCCTTCTCCAACCCTCATCCTGAGCTGCTCGGCCGGAGGCTGAGCCTCGAAGGAGGGAGTTGGATGGGCAAGCCCGCCGAACCGGCTGCCGATGATCGCAATCGATCCGATGTTGTGGACGCCGTCGCCGCGAGCGTCCATCCGGAACGACAGAGTCACCACGACGGCGCGCCCTTGACCGACACCACCTATCCGCCCCTCGACATCCTGAAGCCGGTCGTCCCCGATCTCTGGATCGTCGACAGCGGCCCGCTCTCCGGCCCGTTGCCGCTGCCGGTGCGGATGACCGTCGTGCGGCTCTCCGACGGCGCGGTGTGGCTGCACTCGCCGACGCGCTTCGACGAGGCGCTGGCCCGCGCGATCGAGGCGATCGGGCCGATCCGCCACCTCGTCGCGCCCAACATTGCCCACTGGATGTTCCTCGGCGCATGGCAGCGGCGCTTCCCGGATGCCGTCACCTGGGCCGCGCCGAACCTGCGCCACCGCGGACAGGTGCGCCGCAGGATCGAGGCGGGCGAGTTGCGGCTCGACCGCGACCTCGGCGAGCAGAGCCCGGGGACGTGGGCGGGCGACCTCCGCCAGACCCTGGTGCCCGGCGGCCTGGGTTTTCGCGAGGTCGCCTTCTTCCACACCGCGTCCCGCACCCTGATCCTCACCGACCTCGTGCTGAACTTGGAGCCGGAGAAGCTGCCGGTGCACCTGCGACTGCCGCTGCGCCTTGCGGGCGCCACGGCCCCCGACGGGCGTGCGCCGCTCTACCTCCGGCTCGCCGTGCGCCTCGGCGGCCGCGCCGCCTCGCGGGCGGCGGCCGCCCTGGTGGCTTTGGCGCCGCAGCGGGTGCTGTTCGCCCACGGCGCGTGGTTCGAGCGCGAGGCGACGCCCGCCCTGCGGCGCTCCCTGCGCTGGCTGATCCGTTAGGCTGCCGAGGGAAGCATCAGGTCTCGCCGCGGCATGATGCCGGAGGCGAAGCCGAGACAGAGCCCGAGCGCGCCAACGATGTCGAGATGAGGCAGGACGGCGTTCGGCAGGACGGAGCCGAGATCCGCGGCGGTCATGCCTTTCAAGCTTTTGCTGAGGGGTCTGTGTCGGTTGGGCCGGCGATCGGCGCGCGCAGGCGCCCGGTCCCTGCCGATCCGCCAGGGTCGGACGGAGAAGCGAGAGTTCACGGGAGATGCCTGCGCCGGAGGGCGTTGCGCCGCGGCATCGCCCGGAACAGGGGCGCCGAAAGGGCGGTTCACCGGCAAGAATCCGACGGACAACCCGACGAACTTTGCCCCTGCCGCGCGAGGATCCTTGCCCGTGAGATTGAAGCCGCTTCGCGATCAGGTCGTCGTCGTCACGGGGGCCTCCAGCGGCATCGGCCTCGCCACCGCCCGCCGGGCGGCGCGCCGCGGCGCCCGCGTCGTGCTCGCCGCCCGCAGCGGGGAGGTGCTGGAAGACATCGCCCGCGAGATCGGGCCGCGCGCGCTCGCCGTCGTTGCCGATGTCGGCGAGCGGCGGGACATCGAGACTTTGGCCGAGCGGGCGGTGGCGACGTTCGGGGGCATCGACACCTGGGTGAACGTCGCCGGGCTGACGGTCTACGGGCCGTTGCGGGAGATCACGCAAGAGGACCACGAGCGGCTGATCCGCACCAATTTCTGGGGCACGGTCAACGGTTCGCTGGTGGCCGCCGAGCATCTTCGGGCGCGGGGCGGCGCGCTGATCAATGTCGGCAGCATCGCCTCCGACCTCGCCTTCCCGTTCCAGGGGCTCTACGCCGCCTCGAAGCACGCGGTGAAGGGTTTTACGGATACCCTGCGGATGGAGCTGATCGCGGAGGGCGCGCCGGTCTCGGTGACGCTGGTCAAGCCCGCCTCGATCGATACGCCGCTGCCGGCGCGTGCCCGCAACTACATGGACCGCGAGCCCATGCTGCCGCCCCCGGTCTACCCGCCGGAGGAGGTCGCCGCCGCGATCCTGCACGCCGCAGAGCATGCGGTGCGCGACATCGTCGTCGGCGGGGGCGGCAAGCTGTTCGCCGCCGGCAAGGAGTTCGCACCGGGCGCCTTCGACCAGTTGGCCCCTGCGATCATCGCGATGCAGAAGCGCAAAGGTCCGCCGCGGGCGCCGGAAGGGGCGCTGCATGCGCCGCGCGCCGCCGGCCGCGAGCGCGGCGACCAGCCGGGCTACGTCCAGCGCACCAGCGTCTACACGCGGGCGAGCCTCCACCCGCTGGCCTCGTCGGCCATCGGCATCGGCGTGGCAGCGACCGTCGCGGCGCTGGCGCTGGGCGGGCGACGGCGATCGTAATCATAGGCTGCATTGGGCGATTGTCCCCTCCCCCTTGTGGGGAGGGGTTCGGGGTGGGGGTGGTTCAGGAGGAACCGCCGAGTCTCATCCGGCACCACCCCACCCTCCTACCTCCCCACAAGGGGGAGGGAAATGCTTCCTCATGCCAGCCCTCAGCGCTACTGCTGGAAATACTTCAGATCGAGCGCCGACAGCGCCAGCAACGGCGGCGGGATGACGACGCCGGCGACCCGCATCGAGCGCGCTACGGCGCGGCAGGTGGCCAGATCGTTGGCGGCGGCGGCCGTCTCGATCTTCTCGATGGTGGACGCGTCCGGCTTCGGGCCGGGGGCGGGCGTGCCGGGGCCGGGGGGAACCTTGGCGTCGGCGTTGGCGCGGGCGCGGGGATCGGTCGCTGGGTTCGTCGCCGCGTTGGGCGTGGTCGCGGCGGTCTTGGGGTCCACAGGCTTCACCTCGGCCGGCTTGGCTTCGGCAGGCTTCGCCTCTGCGGCCTTGGCCTCCGGCTTCGAGCCGTTCTCGGAGACCGTGCCGCTGAGACCGGAGGTCTTCTGCGTCTCGCTGGTGCCGGAGGGCTTGCCGCCCTCGGTCTTGCCCGAGGGGTTCGAGACGGCGGTGGCCTGCTGCGGCGGTGTGGTCGCGGCCTGCTTGGCGGGCTCGGGCTGCTTCACGAAGGCGAGCAGGTCTTGGCAAAGGTTGGCCGGCTTGCCGGGCTCGGGCGCTGCGGGAGCGGGCGCCGCATCCTGCGCCGCGGCGAGGCCGACGGAGAGCGCGAAGGCGCCGAGGCCGGCCGCCAGAAGACGGGCGAGGGAGGACGAGGTCATCGGGCGCTCTCCTGACGCGGATCGAATACCGAAAAAAACTCACGAGCGCTTGGGATGCGAACCCTCGCCCTCGGCCTTGCCGTGCGGCTCCGACTCGAACTCGTCGGGGCGCGGCGCGCCGTTCCAGCGCGGGCCGACGAGGTTGGTGCCGGGCTCCGACACCCTGGCGCCGGAGGTCGCGAAGGCCTGGTAGGCGAGTTTCTGGCTGCTGGTGAGCGCGAACATCGCCAGCACCCCGAGGGTGACGGCGGCGATCACGGCGGCGGCGAAGGCTTTCATGGAGGCGGTTCTTCCCGAGGGAGCCGGGTGGCTCCGGTTCGAAAGGCGGGCCGGGACGGCGGGTTTTCGCCGTCCCTCGGTCACTCGGCCGGAGCCGGATGTCCCTTCAGCTGCGGGCCGCTGGCGGTGCGGGCCTGCTCCTGCTCGACCCAGAGGTCGTGGTGCGCGCGCGCCCAGGCGAGATCGACCTTGCCGCTGCCCATGGCGTCGTAGGCGCCCTCCATGCCGAGCGAGCCGATATAGATGTGGGCCAGGATGCCGGCGATGAAGGCGATGCCGATCACCGAGTGGACCACCTGCATCAGCTGCATGCCGTTGATGTCGGTGAGCGCGAAGGGGAAGATCATCATCAGGCCGGTGACGCTCATGGCGGCGCCGAAGCCCGCGACCATCCAGAACACGCCCTTCTGGCCGGCATTGAAGCGGGCCGCATGCGGGTGGCCCTTGCCGATCAGGCCGCCGCCGGCCTTGAGCCACGCGATGTCGATCTTGTTCGGGATGTTGTCCTTGATCCAGAGGACGAACATGAAGGCGACACCGAGCATGAACGGCCACGCGAGGTAGATGTGGCTGTACTTCGCCCATTGCGCCAGTGTGCCGAAGGCATCGGGTCCGATCAGCGGCATCAGCAGACGCTTGCCGAAGATGTAGTTCAAGCCCGAGAGCGACAGGATGATGAAGCAGGTCGCCGTCATCCAGTGGGTGAAGCGCTCGAAAGCGTTGAAGCGCAGGATCTTCTTACCGGATTCCTGGCTGTGCTCCATCTTGATCCGGCCGCGGAACATGAAGAATGCCCCGAGCGCGGCGATCATGCCGAGGATGGCGAGCGCGCCGATCCACGGCAGCCAGCCCTCGCGAAAACTCTGGTACTCGCGGCCCTGCGGCTGGATCAGGTAGGCCGACTTGCCGTCGGGGATCGAGACCCGGCCGGTGATCGTGTCCTTCTGCTTGAACAGGAACTCCTCGTTGACCGAATCCGCCGTCGGCCGCGCGCCCATCGGGTTCACGCCATCGGCCTGGATCGGGTTCTGCGCCAGCGCAGGCGCGAGCGCCGCCGGGCCGGCGACGAGCATCGCGGCCAGAAGGAGGGTCTTGAGGAAGGTCACTGCCCGCCGCATCGGCGTTCCTTTCCAAATCCGTGTCGAGGCGCCGCCGACCGGCACCTCAGGATGAGGTCGAGGGTGGGAATACGGTTCGAGGACTTGCGCCCTCGAACCGAGCGTTCAGATCGCGACGGTCTCGCGGTAGGCCGTCTTCCAGCCCCAGGCGCCGGAGCCGTAGCCGCGCTTGATCACCCGCTGCTTGTAGATCTCGGCGATCATCTCGCCGTCGCCCGCGAGCAACGCCTTGGTCGAACACATCTCGGCGCAGAGCGGCAGCTTGCCCTCCGCGAGGCGGTTCGAGCCGTACTTCTCGTACTCGGCGGTCGAGAAGTCGGGCTCGGGGCCGCCGGAGCAGTAGGTGCACTTGTCCATCTTGCCGCGCGAGCCGAAGTTGCCGACACGGGGATATTGCGGCGCGCCGAACGGGCAGGCGTAGAAGCAGTAGCCGCAGCCGATGCAAATGTCCTTCGAATGCAGGACGACCGCGTCGGCGGTGGTGTAGAAGCAGTTCACCGGGCAGACCGACGCGCAGGGCGCGTCGGTGCAGTGCATGCAGGCCATCGAGACCGAGCGCTCGCCGGGCTTGCCGTCGTTCAGCGTCACGACGCGGCGACGGTTGATGCCCCACGGCACCTCGTGCTCGTTCTTACAGGCGGTGACGCAGGCGTTGCACTCGATGCAGCGATCCGCGTCGCAGAGGAACTTCATCCGGGCCATGGTTCGGGTCGCTCCTCGTCAGGCCGCTGCGATCTGGCACAGGGTGCACTTCGTTTCCTGCATGCCCGTCACAGGATCGAAGCCGTAGGTCGTCACGGTGTTCACGCTCTCGCCGAGCACCACCGGGTCGGTGCCCTTCGGGTAGTAGTCGCGCATGTCCTTGCCCTGGTACCACCCGGAGAAGTGGAACGGCATGAAGGCCACGCCCTTGCCGACGCGGTCGGTCACCAGCGCCTTCACCTTGGTCTTGGACTTGTTCTCAGGGCCGTAGACCCAGACGAACTGCCCGTCCTTGATGCCGCGATCGGCCGCGTCGCCGGTGTTGATCTCGACGAACATGTCCTGCTGCAGCTCGGCAAGCCACGGGTTCGACCGGGTCTCCTCGCCGCCGCCCTCGTACTCGACCAGACGGCCGGAGGTGAGGATGATCGGGAAGTCCTTGGCGATGCCCCGGTCCACCACCGCCTTCTGCACCGTGAGGCCGATGTTGGGCACGCGCAGCTGCCGCTCGTCGGGGCGGGTCGGGTATTTCGCCACGAGGTCGGGGCGCGGCGAGTAGATCGGCTCGCGGTGGACCGGCACCGGGTCGGGCAGGTTCCAGGCGTTGGCCCGGGCCTTGCCGTTGCCGAAGGGCGAGACGCCGTGCTCCATGCACACCCGCTGGATGCCGCCGGAGAGGTCGGTGGCCCAGCTCACGGTGTCGGGCTTCTCGCCGCCGATCTTGAGGATCGTGGCGCGCTCCTCCTCCGTCAGGTCCTTGTCCCAGCCGAGCTTCTTGAACACCCCGAAGGTGAATTCGGGGTAGCCGTCGGTCAGGTCGGAGCCCTTCGAGAAGGAATCCTCGGCCAGCAGCGTCTGGCCGTTGCGCTCGGTGCCGAAGCGAGCGCGGAAGGTGCCGCCGCCCTCCTTCACATGCATGTTGGTGTTGTAGAGGATCGCCGAGCCCGGATGCTTCAGCTCCGGCTTGCCCCAGCACGGCCAGGGCAGGCCGTAATAGTCGCCGCCGACCTCCGGATCGTCCTTCGGCGCGCGCAGCGTGATGAGGTCGAACTTGTGCTGGTTGCGCATATGCGCCTTCAGCCGCTCCGGCGACTGGCCGCAATAGCCCGTCGACCAGCCGCCGCGGTTGATCTCGCGCAGGATGTCCTCGGCGACCGGAATGCCGTTCTCGACCTTGATGTTCTTGCACAGCTTGTCGGCGAAGCCGAGCTTGGTCGCCAGCTTGTAGAGCACCTCGTAGTCGTTCCTCGACTCGAAGGCCGGCTGGACGATCTGCTCGCCCCACTGGATCGAGCGGTTCGAGGCCGTGCGCGAGCCGTCCATCTCCAGCGAGGTGCAGATCGGCAGGAGGTAGGTGTTGTCCTGCCGGGCATCGAGCGCCGCGAAGGTGGTCGGGTGCGGATCAGCGACGACGAGGAGTTCGAGCTTGTTCATGCCCTCGATCGCCTCGGGCATGCGGGTGACGGTGTTGCCGCCGTGGCCGAACACCATGAAGGCCTTGATCGGGCTGCGCTGATCGATCTGCTCCGGGGGCAGGTTCACGGCATCGAACCAGCGGGTCGAGGTGATGCCCGGCGCCTCCATGTTCTCCTTGCGGGTGCGGGCCTTGCGGCCGGCGGTCGCCGGGACTTCGTCGAAGCGCGATTGCAGCCACTCGTAGGGCACGTCCCAGACGCGGGCCCAGTGCCGCCAGCCGCCCTCGACGAGGCCGTAATAGAGCGGCAGCGTCGTCACATCGAGGCCGAGATCGGTCGCGCCCTGCACGTTGGTGTGGCCGCGGAAGATGTTGGCGCCGGTGCCCGGCTTGCCGACGTTGCCGGTGGCCAGACACAGGATGCACAGCGCGCGCACGTTGGCGGTGCCGACGGTGTGCTGCGTCGCGCCCATGCACCAGATCAGGGTGGCGGGCTTCTCCTTGGCGAACTTTTCCGCGACGCGCTTCAGCTGCTCGCCGGGCACGCCGGAGACGCGCTCGACCTCGTCGGGCGTCCACTTGGCGACTTCCTTGCGCACGTCGTCCATCGCGTAGACGCGCTGGGCGATGAACTCCTTGTCCTCCCAGCCATTCTGGAAAATGTGCCACAGGATGCCGTAGACGACCGGGATGTCGGTGCCCGAGCGGATGCGGACGTATTCGGTGGCGTGCGCGGCGGTGCGGGTGAAGCGCGGATCGATGACGATCATGTTCGCGCGGTTGATCTCCTTGCCCGACAGCACGTGCTGGAGCGAGACCGGGTGCGCCTCGGCCGGATTGCCGCCGAGCACGATCATCGTCTTGGCGTTGCGGATGTCGTTGTAGCTGTTGGTCTGGGCGCCGTAGCCCCAGGTGTTGGCCACGCCCGCAACGGTCGTCGAGTGGCAGATGCGCGCCTGATGGTCGATCGAGTTCGTGCCCCACAGGGCGGCGAACTTGCGCATCAGGTAGGAGGCCTCGTTGGTGAACTTGGCCGAACCCAGCCAGTAGACCGAATCCGCGCCGTTCTTCTCACGGATGGCCAGCAGCTTGTCGCCGATCTCTTCGTAGGCCTGATCCCACGAGATGCGCTTCCACTGACCGCCCTCGAGCTTCATCGGGTACTTGAGGCGCCGGTCCGACGAGACCAGCTCGCGGATGGCCGCGCCCTTGGCGCAGTGCGTGCCGCGGTTAATCGGGCTGGCATAGGACGGCTCCTGGCCGACCCAGACGCCGTTGACGACCTCGGCCGTCACCGTGCAGCCCACCGAGCAGTGGGTGCAGATGTTCTTCTTCACGACCGTGTCCGGTCCGACCGCCGAGGAGCCGGCGGCCTGCGCCTTGCGCACGGCGCCGAGCTGGATCGTGCCGGCGGCCGCCAGCGCGCCCGCCGTGAGGCCGGAGCGGCGCAGGAAGGCGCGCCGGTCGAGCACGCCCGCGGCAAGGCCCGCGGCCACCGCCTGATGCTTGGAGCGAGACGCCTCGCCGCTTCTACGCTTGATCAGCATCGCCGCCTCACTTCGGTCCGGTGGACGTCGGGTCCATGTTCTTCTTCAAGGTCTCGTACCCGTTGGTGCGGTAGAACGCCTTGACGTGGTCGCTCTCGCGGTAGCGGCTCTTGGTCTCGTCGTTGCCCGGATCGTAGGCCTGGGCCTCGGTCGCCCCCATCGGCGAGGCGACCGCGGCGGCCACCGCCACCGTGCTGCCGCCGAGCGCGCGGAAGAACTGCCGGCGACCGAGCGTCTTCCCGTCCTGTGCCATCATCCCGTCTCCCCTGGCGGCGCCTCATCCTCGGATGATCCGTCCGCGCGTGACTCTTTCACCGCCGGAGCGGCGTTCGACGTCAGCCTTCCATCGCGAAGGCTTCGGTCTCGATCTCGATGAAGGTCCGGCCGAGTTCCCCGACCGTCCGGTAGAACCGCGCCGCCTTGGCCTGCTCCAAGTCGGCGAAGAAGCGGGTCGCCCACGGCGCGACGTGCCGGGCGAAGAAGCGCGCCTGCATCCCGGGCTCCGCCTCGAACCGCCCGGCGGCGAGGCCGGCCATGACTTCGAGGAGCATCGCGAGGTGATCCTCCGGCTCGCTCATCGCCTCGCCGCGCTCGATGCCGAGGGCGGAGAAGTCTTCGCGCACGCGGGCGAGCGGGCGCTCGTTGAGGAAGCCGGTGAGGTAGTAGGAGGCGTAAGGCAGAAGTTCGCCGCGACCGACGCCGACGAACAGCTCGAAGAACTCGCGCTCGATCGCCTGCGCCGAGGTCGTGGCGGCGGCCCGGCTGAGATCGGACAGGTGACGGCCGAGAACGCCCTCGCCGCCCTCCATCTCCCCGAGCGCATCGAGCAGGGCCACGTCCGGCGCCCGGCCGAGCAGGGCAGCCAGCAGGTCGTAGTGCCGGGCGCGCAACTGATCGACGTCGTCGATCACGGGGGAAGCCCCCGGCGCCGCTCCCTCGGTCAATCCCACCACCGACGCCACAGAACCCACCGTCCCTCCGAGCCCATACCCCAGGACCGCTTGTTTGGATCGATAATAAAAAGCGTTTGTGTTGGCCGCAATCGGATTTTGCCTGAATTACGCGGGCTTCGCCCCTCCGTGACGCCGCAGCCGCGGTTCCGGCCGCGGCGCTTCGGCCGCTTTGGGCTGAGGCGGTTCGGCAGATACAATCGAAGCTTGCGCAGGCTCCGGTTCGGGCGCGGGCACTTCGTCGGCGGCCTCCGCGACCCCCGTTTCCGGCGACTCGGTGGGCTCCGGTTCGGGCGCGTCGGCCGGCGATCCGGCTTCGGGTTTCGCCTCCGCGGGGTCGCGGAACAGCCGACCGAGCATCGCCTTCACGTCGTCGCCCGGCAGTAGCGGCCCCATCCCCGGCACGCCGCCCGGCGTGTTCCAGTCGTAGGCGTATTCCCGCGCCTCGCTGACGAAGTCGCGGATCGACGGATCGAGCGACCACATCCGCCGCAAAGCCGCGTTGCGCAGCGCCGAGGGGACGCCGGTGCGCAGGAAGGGCGTGAGGTCGGTGTCGGGGGTGAGAGCATCGAGGGAGGGAAGGTCGAGGAGATGCTGGTCGGTGTCGGCAGGCACTTCCGAAGCCGCCGTTCGATCACCGAGCGCCTCAAGGTCGGGCGCCTCTCCTCCCCCTTGCGGGGAGGAGGGAGGAGGTGGGGGTGGTGCAGGAGGCACCGCTCCCGCCTCATCCTGCACCACCCCCACCCCTACCCCTCCCCACAAGGGGGAGGGGACAGGCGCCTCCTGCGCCACGTTCTGCTCCGCGGCCTTCACCGCCTCCTTGCGGCGGGCCCAGCGGGAGAGGAAGCCGTCGCTCATTCCCCCCTCCCCGACTCGATCCGGGCGCGGCGGGCGAGCGCCTCCGGGTCGGCGCGGTCGCGCTTGCGCTTCTCGAAGGTGCGCTCGATGTGGAAGGCTTCGAAGAAGGCCAAGAGCTTGGCCTGGATCTCGGGGGGCATCGCCACCGCCTCGACGATCTCGCCGATGCCTTCGGCCATCGCCTCGCCCTCGTAGGGGTCGGCGGTGACGGTGGCGATCTCGTAGGTCTCGTCGCCCGTGGCGCGGAGCGCCACCCAGAGCGAGGGTTGGCCCGAGACGAGGTTGTCGCGGTAATGCGCGGTCTCGGCCACATGCAGCGAGACCTCGTAGGCGCCGGCGTAGAAGGTCGCCTCGTCCTCGGTCTCGCCGAGCGGGGTCCAGGCCGGCGCGGCGGGCGCCGCCGGAAGTGCCGCCACGGGCATCCAGGCATGGCTCGCCCACGGCCCCTTGAGCCGGCGGCGGGCGACGATGATGCCGACCTCGAAGCGATCCTCGGGGGTCATGCTCGATCCTCAGGCGGCGCGGTCGGCGAGCGGCAGGCCGACGACGAGGTTGTGGGGCTTGAGCGTCACGGACTTCTGCGCGTTCATGGCGAGCAGGAGATAGACCGGCCTGTCGCCGACCCGCGGATCGACGCGGGCCGGATCGGCGAAGGTCAGCGCGAAGACGACGAGCAGGCGCTCGCGGGCGGCGGCATCCAATGCCTCGCCGTTCCAGAGCGCGTTGCCCAACCGCGTGCCCTCCGCGTCGAGCCCGACGAACCAACGCCAGTCCGGGTCCTCCAACCCGTCGCGGGTTTCGACCCGCACCTCGGCGTTCAGCAGATGGCCGACGAAACTCTCGATGGCGCGGGCGAGCCCGTCGCGCGCCTTCTGGCTCGCGAGGTTGAGCGCCACGGTGAAGGCGTCGGAGCGGCTCCAGTAGGTCCAGGCGTTCTCGTCGTTGAGGACGTCGAGTTCGTTGGCCGCTTCCTTGCCGAGCATGCCGACGAGCGGCGGGAGCGGGGCCGAGCCTTCGCGCGCCTCGATCACCTCCGCATCGGCGAGCAGCACCGCCCCCTCATGCAGGCTGACCCGCTGTGGGCGGAAGAACAGTTCGGCCGCGCGCAGCACGAACGGGTCGTCGCAGGCATCGAGCGCGTTGCGCAGGATCAGGTGGCAGAGCTGGTTCAGGAACAGCCCCGGCACGCCCTGCAATCCACCGCGGATCAGCGCGAGATAGGCCGCCTCGACCGAGCGGGCGGCGAGCAGCCGGTCGCGGAAGGCCAGCATCACCTCCCAATTCTCGCGGGCGTCCAGATCGGCGATTTTTTGCAAGTCACTGCGCGGGATGGGGCAGCGCGGGTCGGCCATCAGCGCGGCGTGAAGCGCCCGCTCGGCCTCGCAGGCCTCGTCCGGCGGCACCAGTTCGGGCCGGGCGAGGTAGGCGAGGATCAACTCGTCCGTCACCGCGAGCCCACCGCCCTCGGTGCGCTGCGTCAGGTGGTGGCCGCTCGAAACCCAGAACTCGGTCATCGTCTCATCGTCTCAAGGCCGCCCGACATCGCACTTTTCCCCACCCAACTCCCTCATCCTGAGGTGCGGAGCGAAGCGCAGCCTCGAAGGAGGGCTCCAGCCGGCCGCGCGATCCCTGGAGCCCTCCTTCGAGGCCGCTTCGCGGCACCTCAGGATGAGGGGGTTGGGTTGGAGCACGCCGGAACACGGCGCTCATCCTACACTCGCTCAACGCCTCGGCTCGCTGCCCCGCACCATGCCGACCAAGTCGGCCTCCTCCTCCGGCCCCTCCTCGTCGGTCTCGACGAAGTGGAAGGCGCGGGCGTGGAGCGGGTCGGCCCCCGGCGCCCGCTGGTGGAGCGTACGGAAACTTTCGTGGATCTCGCCGCCGTCCACCGTGCGGTGCATCGCCACGACGCTGCCGACGGGCAGATTGCAGAGAGAGGCCGCCACCGCGATCTCCTCCTCCGCCGCGCCACGGGCCGCCGCGAGGTTCGGCGCGCCGAAGCGTTCCAAGATGTGGCGGGCGAGCGTCTCCACCGCCTCCGTGCGCTCGGCCTCGCTCGCCTCGCTCACCACGACGAGGGTCGAGAAGCCGAGCGAGCGCACGCCGGCAAAGCCCGAGCGGAAGGCGGCGCGCGCCTTGCCGGTGAGTTCTGCGGGGTCGGAATCGAGAAAGAGAAACGAGCCCGTCACCGCCCACTCGCCGGGCTCGGCAGCCTCAGCGAAGACGAAGGTGTCGGACGGGTCGAGCCGCAGGGTACGCGGCAGCCGATGGGCGCTCACAGCCGCACCGTCCCGGTCTCGGGATCGCACCACGCCGGTTGCACGAGGGCGGGCAGCAGCGGCCGGTCCTCGCTGAGGCCGGGGGCGAAGGTCAGGCGCAGGTCGCCGTCGTCCACGATCTGCGCCTCCCGGGCGTGGGGCGGCAGGGCGAGATGGTCGAGGTAGCGCCCGGCGAGGTGCTGAAACCCGTCCTCGGTCCAGATCTCGAACGCCTTGGTGAGGAAGCGGGCAAAACTCTCGGCGAGCGGTCGGGCGAGGTCGGCGGGAAACCCCTCCTCCTCGAGCGAGGTCGATTCCGGCGTCAGGCCCGGATCGCCCGCATGGCGCTTCGAGGCGATGAGGCTCGCCGAGAAGACGAGCCAGTCCGGCACATCCCCCTCGCCGCAGCCCTCCGGCCAGCCGAGCCGGCCGCCGCCGAGGCGCGCCTCGTTGAAATGCAGGGTGTCGGGCCAGGAGACCACGACCGGAATCTCCGGCGGGCCGAAGCCGCCGATGGCCTCACTGAGCGCCCACATCCCGGCAAACAGCGCGCGGCGGGCGCCGGCCAGCGGCTCGTCGGGGGCGAGCACCACGGCGAGCGTCAGGATGCCGTCGCGCTCGCCGAGCACCAGCGTGCCGGCCTCGGCATCCGAGGCGGCCAGCCGACAGGTCTCGCCATGCACGTCGGTGCCGGCCGCGGCGAAGACACCGGTGAAGGCCGGCGGGAGGACGAGATCCGCCGGGCGGGCCTCCGGAAACAGGGTCATGAATGGGCGTCTTCGAGGCTGCGGCGTCGGGTCGTCGAGGGCCGGGCGGGCGTGTCGGCTCGTCGTTTGGAACGATATGAGTATATGAAATGCAGGCCCCGGCGCGAAGGGGCCGCACTCCGTCGAAGCAGTCAGGTTTCCCCGTGTCCGATCGTCTCGTGTTCGCCTGCTCCTGCGAGAAGACGATGCCGCTCGATGCCGCCGCCCTGGAGAAGGGCTGCGGCGGGCAGGTGCATCTCGCCGACCAGCTCTGCGGGCGCGAGCTCGACCGCTTCCGGCAGGCCCTCGCCGGGCAGGCTCCCGTCACCGTCTCCTGCACGCTGCAGGCGCCGCTGTTCGACGAGGTCGCCGAGGAGACGGGCGCTGGGACCGAAGTCACCTACGCTAAGATCCGCGAGACCGCGGGCTGGTCGACGCAGGCCGCCCGCTCCGGCCCGAAGATGGCCGCGCTTCTCGCCGCCGCCGCCGAGCCGCTGCCCACCGCCGGGACCGTGCCGATGGAGAGCCGCGGCGTCGCCCTCGTCTACGGGCGCGACGAGGTCGCGGTGGAGGCGGGCCGGCGGCTGGCCGAACATCTCGACGTGACGGTGCTGCTCTCGCGCCCCGGCGCGGTGGCCCCGCTCCACCGCAACGAATTCCCGATCCTGAAAGGAACGGTGCGGACCGCGAAGGGCCATCTCGGTGCGTTCGAACTGCGCATCGACGATTACGCCCTGCCCAGCCCGTCCTCGCGCACGCAGCTCGATTTCGGCGCCGCCCGCGACGGCGCGACCTCGACTTGCGACCTCGTGATCGACCTCACCGGCGGCACGCCGCTGTTTCCCGCACACGACCTCCGCAGCGGCTACCTGCGGGCCGACCCGCGCGATCCGGCCGCGGTCGAGCGGGCGATCACGGCGGCGTCCCATCTGGTCGGCGAGTACGACAAGACCCGCTTCGTCGATTTCCGCGCCGAACTCTGCGCCCATTCGCGCTCGCGCATCACCGGCTGCACCCGCTGCCTCGACATCTGCCCCACCGGCGCCATCGCGCCGGCCGGCGACAGCGTCACGATCGATCCTTATGTCTGCGCCGGCTGCGGCAGCTGCGCCGCCGTGTGCCCGACGGGGGCGGCGGGCTACGCCCTCCCTCCCGGCGACGCGCTGATGCGCCGCCTGCGGGTGCTGATGCGCGCCTATCGAACGGCGGGCGGAACGGACGCCGTCGTGCTGTTCCACGACGGCGATCACGGCGAGCCGCTGATCGACGCACTCGGCCGCCATGGCGAGGGCCTGCCGGCCAACGTCCTGCCGGTGCGGGTCAACGAGGTGACGCAGCTCGGCCCCGAGGTGTTCGCGGCGCTCTTCGCCTACGGCGCGGCCGGCATCCGGTTGCTGGCGCGTGCCCGGCCCAAGCACGATCTCGACGGCCTGCACCGCACCATCGCGCTCGCCGACACCCTCGCCGCGGCCCTCGGCTACGGCGCCGGCCTCGTCGCCCTGATCGAGACCGACGATCCCGACGCGCTCGGCGCCGCCTTGCGCGACATCGCGCCTGGCCGCACGGCGGTGACCCCCGCGGGCTTCGTGCCGGACGGGGGCAAGCGCGAGATGCTGCGCCTCGCCTTCCGCGAGATGCACGCCGCCGCGCCCGATCCGGTGGAGGCGGTGCCGCTCGCCGCCGGGGCGCCGTTCGGCGGGCTCGATTTCCGCAGCCAGGACTGCACCCTCTGCCTGTCCTGCGTCGGCGCCTGCCCGACCCACGCGCTCACCGACAGCGCGGACCGCCCGCTGCTGGCCTTCGAGGAGAGCCTGTGCGTCCAGTGCGGGCTGTGCGCCGCGACCTGCCCGGAGGACGTGATCGACCTCAAGCCCCAGATCGACTTCGCCGCCTGGGCCGCGCCGCGCCGGGTGGTGAAAGAGGAGGAGCCCTTCGCCTGCATCGCCTGCGCCAAGCCGTTCGGCACCCGCTCCAGCATCGAGCGGGTCATCGACAAACTGCGCGACCGCCACTGGATGTTCACCGGCGAGGCCGGCGAGGCGCGCATCCGCTCGCTGATGATGTGCGACGATTGCCGCGTGGAAGCCGCGCTGAACCAGGGCTTCGACCCGCACGCGCCGGAGCGGGCGAAGCCGCGCACGACCGAGGATTATCTGCGCGAGCGTGAGTCGGGTGGGGCGGCGTCGTGAGGGGGGATCGGCGACGCTCCAAGTGAAGCGAGCGTGTCTCGGAATCCGTCCCCTACTGCGTCGCCTTCTCCAGGAACCGAACCAGCGCGGCGCGGTCGTCCGCGCTGGTGATCGTCTGCTCCGGCATCCGCGTGCCCGGCGTGTAGCGGGCCGGGCCCACCTCGAACAGGCGCGCCACCGTCTCCGGCGTCCAGACGATGTCCATGCGCCTGAGCGCCTCGGAATAGCGGTAGTCCGGCAGGCTGGCGATGCGGCGGCCGAAGAGGCCGGCGAGCGTCGGGCCGGCGCGGGGGCCCTCGTCGGCTTTCAGCGAGTGGCAGGCCACGCAGGCGCGAAACACCTCGGCGCCGCGCTCGCCGTGGAAGGCCGCGAGGGTGTCGGCCGGGCGCGGCATGGCGAGCGGGCCGATCGGCGCGCCGGTCGCCGCGTCCCAGCGGCGCACGAGCCGGTCGCCGCCGCCGGTGATCAGCTCCGAGCCGTCCGGGCGCCACGCCACCGACCAGACCGGCAGGCCGGGGCCGACCAGGGTGTAGAGGATCTTCGTGGTGTCCCGCTCGATCACCGCCACCGTACCGCCCGCCCCCGCCGCAGCGAGCCGCCTGCCGTCGGGCGAGAGCGCCAGGGCGATCACCGGCGCCGGCCCGAGTTCGACCGAGGCGCGGACCGCGCCGTCCGCATCGATGAAGCGCACCGTCGCATCCGCTCCGGCGGCGGCGATCGTCCCGTCGGGGGCGACCGCCAGCGTGCTCAGCGCGCTCGGCAGGGTGACGCTGGTGACCGGCTCGCCCGCAGCCGACCAGATTCGCACGGTGGCATCGGAACCCGCCGTGACGGGGCGGCCATCGGGCAGGAACGCGACGGCGTTGACGTTGCCCTTGTGGCCCTCCAGCACCCGCGCCGGGCCGCCGGCCAGCGGCCAAAGCCGGGCGGTGCCGTCCCAGGCGGCGGAGGCGAGGGTCCGGCCATCGGGCGAGACCGCGAGGCCGGCGACCGGGCCGGCATGGCCCTCCAACACCCGCTCCGGCTCCGGCAGCCCGAGCCGCCAAAGGGCGATGCGCCCGTCCTCCGAGGCGGTGGCGAAGCGCCCGTCCGGCAGCACCGCCACCGCGTTCACCGCGCCCTCGTGGAAGCGCAGCACCGAGAGCGCCGTGCCGGTGTCGAGCCCCCAGACGATGGCCGCCTGATCGAACCCGCCGGAGACGGCCAGCCGCCCGTCGCCGGTGACCGCGAGCGCCCTCACCGGCCCGCCATGGCCGCGCATCTGGGCGGAAGCCGGCGACGTGGCGAGGACGGCGAGGGCGGCGGCAAGGCCGAGGATCGGGATGCGCTGGATCATGGCGGCTCGATCGGAAAAGGCGCGGGACCATAGCCGAGGCGCACGTGGCCTGTCTGCGCCGCGCGGCTGGGCCGCGATGTCCCATGCGCTCACCCAATCTTGATCATCCCGGAGGGATGGCGCATCGCTCCGATCATGAGACAGGCGGGCCCTCGACAGCCGATCCCGACGCTCCTGCGGGCCGGCGCATGACGCGCACAGCCTCGGCGGCATTGATGCCGCTCGCCGAAGCGCGCGCGCTCCTGCTCGGGCTGGCCCGGCCGGTTTCGCCGGAGAGGGTGCCGCTCGCCGAAGCGCTGGGCCGCATCGCCGCAACGTCGATCCAAGCCCCGCGCGACCGGCCGACCGAGCCCACGTCCCTGCGCGACGGCTACGCCGTGGACTCGAGTCTCGTCGGTGGCGCCTCGCCCTACGCGCCGGTGCGGCTGTCGCAGGCACCGGCCTGGATCGAGACCGGACACACCCTGCCCGCGGGCACCGACGCGGTGCTGGCGCCCGAGGGACTGGAGGGGCGCGACGCCGTCGCGGAGGTGTTTTTCCGCGAAGGCGTGCGGGCGCCGGGCGAGGACTTCCTGAAGGGCGATTCCCTCGTCGCGGCGGGCGAACGGATCGAGCCGCGCCATCTTCTGGCGCTCGCCGCCTGCGGGGTGGCGACCATCGACATCCGGCGACCGCGCGTCGCCCTCGTCGCCACCGGCCCGTCCGAACCCGATGCGCTGACGCCGTTCCTGGCGGCCCTCGCCGCGCGGGAGGGCGCAGGGGTCGTGACGGCGCAGGCATCCGACGAGGCGGAGGCCATCGCGGAAAAAATCCGCGGCGTCGAGGCCGACGCCGTGCTGCTGCTCGGCGGGACCGGCCTCGGGCGCACCGATCACAGCGCCGCCGGCCTCGCCGGAGCCGGCCGGCTGCTGGTCCACGGCATCGCCCTGCGGCCGGGCGAGACCGCCGGGATCGGCGAGGTGGAGGGGCGCCCGGTGCTGCTCGTGCCGGGCCGGCCCGAGGCGGCGGTCGCGGTGTTCCTGGCGCTGGGCCGGCCGCTCGTCGCGGCGCTGTCCGGCTCGGCCCCGCCGGCCCCGACCCCTGCGGTCCTCACGAAAAAGATCGCGTCGGGCATCGGCCTGAGCGAGATCGTGGTCGGACGCCGGGTCGCGCGGGGCGTCGAGCCGCTCGGCGGCGTGGACCTGCCGCTGCGGTGTCTCGTACACGCCGATGTCGCCGTGCTGGTACCGCCGGAGCACGAGGGCTATCCCGAGGGGACCGAGGTCGAGGTTTGGGACCTGTGAGCGAGCCCCGCGACACCGAGGATTTCGTCCGCCGCCTCGCGGCCGCTTCGCGTCAGGAGCAGTTCCTGACGGTCGTGAGCCGGGAGGACGCGCAGGCCGCCTTTCGCAGGGCGGTGCCGCACGTGGCTCTTCGCCCGGAGACGGTGCCGCTCGCCGCTTCGCTCGGCCGGGTGCTCGCGGGCGATGTCGCCTCGCCGATCGACGTGCCGCCCTTCGACCGGGCTCTGGTCGACGGCTTCGCGCTGCGCGCCGCCGACACCGAGGGCGCCGGCCCTGCGCGGGCTCGGCGGCTCGCCCTCAACCGCGAGATCCTGGCCTGCGGCGTCGCCCCGGCGCTGGCGATCGAGCCCGGCACCGCCACGCCGATCGCCACCGGCGGCGTGATCCCCCGCGGGGCCGACGCCGTGGTGATGGTCGAGCAGACGGAGTTCGACGAGGGCGCGCTCGCCATCGACGTCGCCGCGCCGGTGCGCCCCGGCCAGTTCATCGGCTACGCCGGGGCCGACATGGCGCTCGGCGAGACGGTCCTGCGCAAGGGGCTGACGATCACCGCCCGCGAGATCGGCATGCTGGCGGCCTGCGGCATCGCCGCGGTGCCGGTGGTGCGCCGCCCGCTTGTCGCGATCCTCTCCACCGGCGACGAGCTGACGGCGCCCGGCGCGGCGCTGGCACCCGGCGCGATCTACGATTCGAACGGGGCGATCGTCGCGGCCTCCGTCACCGAGAACGGCGGCGAGCCGGTGTCGTTCGGCATCGTGCGCGACGACGAGGCCGCCCTCGAACGGGCCCTGCGCGAGGCGTTGGCCGGCAACGATCTCGTCGTCCTGTCCGGCGGCACCTCGAAGGGCGCGGGCGACGTGTCCCACCGCATCCTCGACCGGCTGGGTTCGCCCGGCATCCTCGTCCACGGCGTGGCCCTGAAGCCCGGCAAGCCGCTCTGCCTCGCGGTCGCCGACGGAACGCCGGTCGTCGTGCTGCCGGGCTTCCCGACCTCGGCGATGTTCACCTTCCACGACTTCGTCGTGCCGCTGGTCCGCGCCCTCGCCGGCCTGCCGCCGCGGGAGGAGCAGGCGGTCGCCGCCAGCCTGCCGCAGCGGGTGCCGTCCGAACTCGGCCGCACCGAATTCGTGATGGCCTCGCTCGGCCGCGGGCCCGAGGGGCCGGTGGCTCTGCCGCTGCCGAAGGGCTCGGGCTCGGTCACCGCCTTCTCCCAGGCCGACGGCTTCTTCGCGATTCCGGCGGCCCGCTCCGGGCTGGAGGCGGGCGAGACGGTCTCGGTGGTGCGGCTCGGCGCCGGCGTGCGGGCGCCCGACCTGACGATCGTCGGCAGCCACTGCGTCGGGCTCGACCGGCTGGTCGGCCTCGTGGCCGAGCGCGGCTTCACCGCCCGCACCGTCTGGGTCGGCTCGGCGGGAGGGCTCGCGGCGTTGCGGCGGGGCGAGTGCGATCTGGCCGCCATGCACCTGCTCGACCCCGAGACCGGCCGCTACAACGCCCCGCTCCTGGAGCCCGGCATGCGCCTCGCCCCCGGCTGGCGCCGGCTTCAGGGCGTGGTGTTCCGCCCCGGCGACGGGCGCTTCGAGGGCCGCGGCGCCGGGGACGGCGTCGCCGCGGCCCTGGCGGATGCCGATGCCGTGATGGTCAACCGCAATGCCGGCTCCGGCACGCGCCTCCTCGTCGACGGCCTGCTCAAGGGCGCGCGGCCTCCGGGCTTCTGGAACCAGCCGCGCTCGCACAACGCCGTCGCGGCCGCCGTCGCGCAGGGGCGGGCCGATTGGGGCGTGGCCATCGCCAGCGTCGCCGCCGCCTACGGCCTCGGCTTCCTGCCGCTGACGGAGGAGCATTACGACTTCGCCTACGCGGCCGGCACGGAGGAGCGCCCGGCGCTCGCGGCTTTCCTGGCGCTGCTGCGCGCATCCGAGACTGCGGCGGCGCTGACCGAACTCGGCTTCACACCGGCGGGAGATGCCGCATGAGCGGGCTCAAGGTCATCGGCCTCGCCGGCTGGAGCGGGGCGGGCAAGACCACCCTGCTCGCCCGGCTGATCCCGCTCCTCGTCGCCCGGGGCGTGCGCGTCGCGACGCTCAAGCACGCCCATCACGGCTTCGACGTGGACCATCCGGGCAAGGACTCGCATGTCCATCGGCAGGCGGGCGCGAGCGAGGTCATCGTCTCTTCCGCCCGGCGCTGGGCGCAGATCCGCGAGGTCGAGGAGGGCGAGGAAGCCCGCCTGCCCGCTCTGCTGCGGCGCCTGACGCCGGAGGGCCTCGCCCTGGTCGAGGGCTTCAAGCGCGAGGCCCATCTCAAGCTCGAAGTGTTCCGCGAGGCCAACGGCCGCCCGCCGATCCACCCCGACGATCCCCGCATCGTCGGCATCGCCAGCGACGTGCCGTTCCCGCAAGCCGGTCTCCCCGTGGCCGGGCTCGACGACATCGCCGCGATCGCCGATCTGGTGCAGCGCCTCGCCGAGCCGCTCGATGCGGTGCTGGCCCGGCTGGAGACCGCCTGATGGCCCAGCTCACCGACGATTGCTTCGCCTTCGGCGGCAAGCTCCTGGCGATCGAGGAGGCGGTCGCCCGCATCGCCGAGCGTTTTCCGGTGATCGCCGGGACCGAGATCGTGCCGCTGGCCGAGGCCGACGGGCGCGTCGCG
Source organism: Methylorubrum rhodinum (assembly GCF_014199935.1). Taxonomy (GTDB): domain Bacteria; phylum Pseudomonadota; class Alphaproteobacteria; order Rhizobiales; family Beijerinckiaceae; genus Methylobacterium; species Methylobacterium rhodinum. Next base: position 70,005 of record NZ_JACHOP010000019.1, on the reverse strand, counting down.
GCCGCGGACGTCTTCGCCGAGCACGACCTGCCGCCCTTCGCCAACTCCGCGGTCGACGGCTACGCCGTGCGCCACGCCGACCTCGCCGACGGCACCGAGACCGTGCTGCCGGTCACCGGCCGCCTGCCCGCGGGCCGTGCGGCGGAGGATGACTGGCCGGGCGGAGCGATCCGCATCTTCACCGGCGCGCCGATGCCGCCGGGTGCCGACACGGTGTTCATGCAGGAGGACGTGCGCCGCGACGGCGACCACGTCGCCCTGCCGCCGGGGCTGAAGCCCGGCGCCAACGCCCGGCCCGCGGGCGAGGACATGGCGCGCGGCGCGCTCGCGATTCCCGCCGGGCAGAGGCTGCGGCCGCAGGACCTCGCGCTCGCCGCCGCCACCGGCCATGCGCGCCTCACCGTGCGGCGGCGCCTCAGGGTGGCCCTGTTCTCCACCGGCGACGAACTCGCCGAGCCCGGCGCGGCCCTGCGGCCGGGTTCGATCCACGATTCGAACCGGGTGCTGCTCGCCTCGCTTCTCCACCGGCTCGGCTGCGCGGTCTCGGATCTCGGCATCCTGCGCGACGATCCCGCGACGCTGCCGGCCCGTCTCGCGGCGGCGGCGGAGGGCCACGACCTGATCCTCACCTCCGGCGGCGTCTCGACCGGCGAGGAGGACCACGTGAAGGCCGCGGTCGAGGCGATCGGACGGCTCGTGCTGTGGCGGCTCGCGGTCAAGCCCGGCCGGCCGGTGGCGGCCGGGCTGGTGGCCGGCACGCCCTTCCTCGGCCTGCCGGGCAATCCAGTCGCGGTCTACGTGACGCTGCTGTTCGTGGTGCGGCCGCTGCTCGCGGCGCTCGGCGGCGCGCGCTACGCGCCGCCCCTCGCTGTCCCCGTGCGTTCCGGATTTCCGTACAAGAAGAAGCAGAGCCGCCGGGAATTCGTGCGCGTCATCCTGTCCAGGGACGCGGACGGACTGACCGCAACAAAGTTTCCGCGGGACGGGGCGGGCGTGCTGACCTCGCTCACCGGCAGCGACGGTCTCGTGGAGCTGCCCGACGACACGACCGGCGTCGCGCCGGGCGATCTTCTCGCCTTCTATCCCCACGCCCTGCTCTGGTGAGGCTCAAGCCTCCGGCGGCGGGGCGTAGCCCGAGACCGCGCGGGCGCGGTTGCGCATCAGGTCGCGCAGCGGCGCCAACCGCTCCGGCGGCAGCGCGGCGCGGGCGGCCAGATAGTAGGTCTCCCAGCCGAGCGGCCGGTAATCGAGGGCGAAGCGCTCGGCCACCGCCCGGGTGCCCATGCCGACATCCGCCGCCCCGGTGGCGATGAGCGCGGCCACCGCCTGATGCGTGAATTCCTCGCTGTGGTACCCGATGATCTCGTCGACCGGCAGGCCGGCCTCCCGGCACAGCCGCTCGAACCAGATGCGGGTGCCCGCGCCCCGCTGCCGGTTCACGAACCGCGCTCTTCGCGCGGCGATGTCGGCGACGCCGGTCAGGCGAAGCGGGTTGCCGGGGGCCAGCAGCAGGCCCTGCTCCCGGCGGAACAGCGGCGCGACCGCGAGTTCGGCGTCGCGGAACAGGGCGTCGAAGGGCGGCGGGGGCGGCCCGTCCGCGCCGAAGTGGAAGCCCGCGGCCTCGACCGCGCCCTCGCGCAGCCGCGCCAGCGCGTCCAGGCTGCCCGCGATCATCAGATCGATCTCGGGCCGCGCCTCCACGGCTTCGAGAAGCAGCGGATCGTGGCTCGCGGCGAGACGGATGCGGGCCACCTCCGGCTGCAGCAGGCGCCGCAGCCCCTCGGCGAGGGCCAGTTCCTCGGCGGCGAGCGCCGGCCCGAGCCGCACCTGCGAGGCCCGCAGCAGGGTGAGCAGGCCGGTCCCGAGCGGGGTCAGGACGCTGCCGTGGCCCTTCGTCTTCACCGCCGCCGGGCGGCCGAGCGCGTGCTCCAGCGCGGCGAGCTGCCCCCAGGCCGAGCGGTAGGAGACGCCGAGTTCCTCCGCCACGCCTTGGAGCGAGCCGGAACGGTCGAGGGCCTCCAGCAACGCATGCGTCGGCCCCAGCGCGATGTCGGCCCGGCCGCCGCCCGCGCGGCCCTCCATCCGCAGGCTCACCCTCATATGCAAGCCCTTTCCTATTGATCTTCGCCCACGTGGCGTAGCATCCGGCGGATCGAGGCGCAGCCCCGGCGCCGGCCGCGGCGATGACCCAGACCCTCCACGAGACGTTCGCCCGCCTGTGGACCCTCGACCGCGACGTCGTCGCGATCGCGTGGCTGTCCCTGCGCGTGAGCCTCACGGCGGTGGGCATCGGCCTCGTCCTCGGCATCCCGCTCGGCGCGCTCGTCGCGGTGGCGCGCTTTCCCGGGCGGGATGCGCTGGTCGCCGGGCTCAACGCCTTCATGGGCCTGCCGCCGGTCGTCGTCGGGCTGGTGCTCTACCTGCTTCTCTCCCGCTCCGGCCCGCTCGGGCCGCTGGGCCTGCTGTTCACCCCCGGCGCCATGGTGGCGGCCCAGGCCGTGCTCGCCACGCCGCTGGTCGCCGCGCTGTCCCGGCAGGTGGTGGCGGATGCCGAGGCGCATCTCGGCGAGCAGCTGCGCTCGCTGCGCCTCTCGGCCCCGCGACGGGCGATGGTGCTGATCTACGACGTGCGGTTCTCGCTGGTGACGGCGGCGCTCGCCGCGTTCGGCCGGGCGATCTCGGAGATCGGCGCCGTCCTCGTCGTCGGCGGCAACATCGACGGCCACACCCGCACCATGACGACGGCGATCTCGCTGGAGACGCAGAAGGGCGACCTCAGCCTCGCCCTGGCGCTGGGCCTCGTGCTGATGGGGCTCGTCATCACGGTCAACGCCGCCGCCGCGCTGCTGCGGGGGCATGCGGCGAGGGCCTACGGATGATCCGTCCTCGGGCCGAAGCGTCCACCGGATGGCCGGACCAAGCGCGGGTCCCCTCCCCCTTGCGGGGAGGGGTCAGGGGTGGGGGTCGGGCAGAAGGCACCGGGGCACCTCATCCTGAACCACCCCCACCTCCTCCCTCCTCCCCGCAAGGGGGAGGAGAAGCGCATCCCTTCGAGTCGTCGAAGCATCGGTTCCCCGCATGAGCGCGGAGCCCGCCATCCGCCTCGACGGCGTGAGCCTTGCGCTGGGCGGTCGCCCCATCCTCGACCGGCTCACCCTCGACGTGCCGGCCCGCGGCGTCACCGCGCTGATCGGCCCGAACGGCGCCGGCAAGAGCGTGACCCTGCGGGTGATCGACGGCCTGCTGCGGCCCGATTCCGGAGCGGTGCGGGTCAGCCCCGGCCGCTCGGCCTTCGTCTTCCAGCGCACCGCCCTGGTGCGGGCGAGCGCCGCCGCCAACGTCGCCCTGGCGCTGGCGTCGCTCGGGCTCTCCCGCCGGGAGCGGGGCGAGCGCGTCGCCGCCGCGCTCGCCCGCGTCGGGTTGGGCCATCGCGCGGGCGACGCCGCCACCCGCTTCTCCGGCGGCGAGCAGCAGCGTCTGGCGCTCGCCCGCGCCTGGGCCCTGCGCCCCGCCCTCCTCCTCCTCGACGAGCCGACCGCGAGCCTCGATCCGGGGGCGACGGCGATCGTCGAGGATCTCGTCGCCGAGATGGCGCGGGGCGGCACCGCCGTGCTCCTCGTCTCGCACAATCTCGGGCAGGTCGCCCGGCTCGCCGAGACCGTGGCCGTGCTCGAGGCCGGCCGTACCGTCGAGCAGGGCCCGACCCGCACCATCCTCTTCTCACCCCGAACGCCCGAAGCCCGGGCCTACCTCACCGGAGAACTGCCTTGGACATCCTTCGCCGCGGCTTCCTGACCCTCGGCCTGCTCGCCGGCCTCGCCGCCGCCGTGCCGGCGCAAGCCGAGCCGCAATCCATCGTCGTCGCCTCCACGACCTCGACCGAGCAATCGGGCCTGTTCAAGCACATCCTGCCGCTGTTCAAGGACAAGACCGGGATCGAGGTGAAGGTCGTGGCGCTGGGCACCGGACAGGCCCTCGACGCCGCCCGGCGGGGCGACGCCGACGTGGTGCTGGTCCACGACCGCGCCGCGGAGGACAAGTTCGTCACGGAGGGCTTCGCCAAGGCGCGCAAGGACGTGATGTACAACGACTTCGTCGTGATCGGCCCGAAATCCGACCCGGCGGGCATCAAGGGCGCGGGTCTTCAGGATGCGTTCCGCAAGCTCGCCGAGGCCAAGGCGCCGTTCGTCTCCCGCGGCGACCGCTCCGGCACCCACAGCGCGGAGGTGCGGGCCTGGAAGGAGGCGGGCGTCGATCTCGCCGCCGCCAAGGGCGAGTGGTACCGCGACGTCGGCCAGGGCATGGGCCCGGCCCTCAACACGGCCTCGGCGCTCGGGGCCTATATCCTCGCCGACCGCGGCACGTGGCTCTCGTTCAAGAACCGCGGCGACCTGACCGTTCTGGTCGAGGGCGACCGGAAGCTGTTCAATCCCTACGGCGTGATGCTGGTGAACCCCGAGAAGCATCCGACCGTGAAGGCGAAGGAGGGCCAGGCCTTCGTCGACTGGCTGGTCTCGCCCGAGGGTCAGGCGGCCATCGCCGGTTACAAGATCGGCGGCGAACAGCTGTTCTTCCCGAGCGCGGACAAGGGGGCGAAGTAGGCCGTTCGGGCTCTCGCCCCGACACCCGACCGCCCGGCGCGCGATCGACCGGGAGGCGCGTCACCCCAGCGCCGCCCGGATGGCGTCGAACCCGTCCGTCAGCGCCGCCGGTCCCGGCTGGAGGATCAGCGGCGACTTGATCTCGTGGATGCGCCCCGCGGCGACCGCGGGGATCGCGTCCCAACCCGGCCGGGCGCGGATGCGGTCGATGTTGACGCGCTTGCCGCACCACGAGGCGAGGATCACGTCGGGCGCCGCCGCGATCACCTGTTCCGATGTGACGATGCGGTCCCTGGCGGCCTGCATCCGGCTCAACGCCGAAAACACGTCCCGGCCGCCGGCATGGCCGATCAGGTCGGAGACCCAGCCGATGCCGGAGATCATCGGCTCGTCCCATTCCTCGAAGTAGACTTTTGGACGTGCGCGCCCGGCCGTCGCGGCAGAGGCTTGAGCGAGCCGCGCCTCGTAGGAGAGCGCCAGGGCCTCGGCCCGCTCGGGCGCGCCGACGAGGGCGCCGAGCGTGCGGATCATCGCGAGGCAGCCGGCCACGTCGCGCTGGTTGAACAGGTGGACGGCGACGCCCGCGCGGGCGAGGTTCGCCACGATCTCCGCCTGGAGGTCGGAGAAGGCGAGAACGAGGTCGGGTTCGAGCGCCAGGATCTTGGGCAGGTCGGCGCTGGTGAAGGCCGAGACCCGCGGCTTCTCCTTGCGCACGCGCGCCGGGCGCACCGCGTAGCCCGAGACGCCGACGATGCGGTGATCCTCGCCCAGCAGATACAGCGTCTCGACGGTCTCCTCCGTCAGGCAGACGATGCGTTCGGGCGGGAAGCCGCGCATCCTAATGCTTGAACCACGTCAGCAGCCCGGCGCCGGGGGCGAGCATGAGGAAGCCCCAGACGAAGGCCGAGAGCCAGTTGGCGATCTGGAACGGGATGCGGTTGACGCCGAAGGAGCCGGCGACCAGCGGCACCACCGCGCGGGCCGGGCCGATGAAGCGCCCGATCGCCACCGCGCCCGCGCCCCAGCGTCGTAGAAAGTCCTCGGCCTTGTCGGTCATCTCGGGATAGCGCTTCATCGGCCAGACTTTTTTGACGTCGTGCTTGAAGTAGTGGCCGACCTCGTAGGACACCCAGTCGCCGAGGCCGGCGCCGATGCCGGCCCCGATCACCATCGGCCAGAACGGCAGATCGCTCGATCCGATCAGCGCGCCGATCGCGAGCAGGATGAAGGTCGCAGGCACGAGGAGCGACAGGAAGGCAAGCGATTCGCAGAAGGCGATCACGGCGGTCACGACCGGCGCCCAGGCCCTGTGCGTCTCGACGAAGGTCAGCACGGTCGTCTTGATCGTCTCGAAATCCATGCCGCCCCCGTGCGCCGCGACGCTTGTCTATTCGGAGCCGCAACGCGGCGATAGGCGCATGGGATGCGTCGCGCGGCGCGGCGGGCTACGAAAGCGGTGCAAGACGGCATATCCGGAGCGTCATGAAGGTTCTGTCGATCCAGTCGCACGTCGCCTACGGCCATGTCGGCAACGCCTCCGCGGTCTTCCCGATGCAGCGGCTCGGCGTCGAGGTCTGGCCGGTGCACACGGTGCAGTTCTCCAACCACACCGGCTACGGGAAGTGGCGCGGCCGGGTGTTCGACGGGCCGGCGGTCGAGGAGGTGGTGCAGGGCGTGGCCGAGCGGGGCGCCTTGAAGCACTGCGACGCGGTGCTCTCCGGCTACATGGGCTCGGCTGATATCGGCACCGCGATCCTGCGGGCGGTCGCCGCCGTGCGGGCGGCCAACCGCGAGGCGCTGTATTGCTGCGATCCGGTGATCGGCGACACCTATGCCGGCGTCTACGTGCGGCCGGGCATCGCCGACTTCATGCGGGATCAGGCGGTGCCGGCGGCCGACATCCTGACGCCGAACCAGTTCGAGCTGGACCTGATCGCCGGCACGCCCACCGACACGCTGGCGGGCGCCAAGGCGGCGGTCGGGGCGGTGCAGGCGCTGGGTCCGATGGTGGTGCTCGTCACCTCGCTCGTCACCGCCGAGACGCCCGCGGATTCGATCGACATGATGGCGGGCGAAGGCGGCGCGTTCTGGCGGGTGCGCACGCCGCGGCTCGACCTCAAGGCGGTCTCCGGCGCGGGCGATGCGGTGGCCGCGCTCTACCTCGTGCATTACTGGCGCACCCGCTCGGCGGCGCTCGCGCTCGGCATGGCGGCGGCCTCGATCCACGGGCTCCTGCGCCGCACGGCGGAAGCCGGGGCCGAGGAGCTGTTGACCGTCGAGGCGCAGGACGAGTTCGTCGCGCCCACGAACGCCTTCCCGGTCGAAACCGTCTGATAAGGATATTCGATGCCGAAACGCCGCTTCGCCACCCTCGACGTTTTCACCGACACGGCGCTGGCCGGAAACCCGCTGGCGGTGGTGCTCGACAGCGGCGGCCTGGACGATGTGCAGATGCAGGCCGTCGCCCGCGAGTTCAACCTGTCCGAGACGGTGTTCGTGGCCGCCCCCGCCGAGGCGCGTCACCGGGCTTCGCTCCGCATCTTCACCCCGGCCCGCGAACTGCCGTTCGCCGGCCATCCCACCATCGGCACCGCGGTGCTGCTGGCGCTGCACGACCGCGCCGCGCGAACCGGGGCCGACGCCCTCGCCTTCGGACTGGAGGAGCGGATCGGCACGGTCTCCTGCGTGGTCGAGACCGGGGCCGACGGACGCTCCGGCCGCGCCCGGTTCAAGCTGCCGGTGCTGCCGACCTATCTCGGCGAGGCGCCGGCGGCGGACGCGCTCGCCGAGGTGCTCGGGCTGTCGCCCTCCGACATCGGCTTCGACCGCCATCGTCCGAGCCGGCACGGGGCGGGCCCGGACTTCACCTTCGTGCCGGTGGCGAGCCGCGAGGCGCTCGACCGGGCGCGGGTCGACGAGTCCGGCCTCGCCCGGCTGTATCCTGAGGGGGCCGACGCGCTCTACCTCTACGCCGTCGATCCCGAGGGGATCGGGCTCCAGTATCAGGCCCGCATGTTCGCCCCGCGGCTGGGCGTACGCGAGGACCCAGCGACGGGCAGCGCGGCGGCGGCCTTCGCCGGCGTGCTGATGCAGTTCGAGCCGCTGGGCGACGGCACCCACGACGTGCTGATCCGCCAAGGCGTCGCCATCGGCCGCCCGAGCGCGATCGACCTGCAAGTCGTCATCGCGGACGGCGCCCTGCGCTCCGCCGAGATCGGCGGCGGCGCCGTGCTGGTCGCGGAAGGCACGATGCATGTCGATTGAGGGCGAGAGCCTGCCCGCGCCGGGCTTCACCCTGACGCCGCTGAAGCACATCACCGCTCGTCTGGCCGCTTACGACTGGGCCTGGGCCCGCGACAACGCCGAGGCGATCGATCGCAACTGGGAGCGGCGCCGGCAAAAGACGCCGGGCCTTTTCGACGGCCCGGTCTATCTGGCGAGCGGCTGCTCCATCGCCGACGGCGCCTGCGAGGCGGCGTTCTTCGAGGCGCGCTATTCCCGCTTCATCGCGTTTCGCGATGCGGGCGTGCCGGACGCGCTCGTCGCCAACGCCTTCGCGGCGATCGTGCCGCACACCGCGGACGGCGCCGTGGTGCTCGGCGTGATGGGCGCCCACACCGCCAATGCCGGGCAGATCTACTTCCCCTGCGGCACGCCCGACCCTGGCGACCTTCGTGACGGCGAGGTGGTGGACCTCGCCGGCAGCGCCGAACGCGAATTTCTGGAGGAAACCGGCCTGCCCCTGCCGGACGACGCGGCGCAGGACTGGGTTCTGCTGCGCGGCGACGGCCAGCTCGCCTTCCTGCGCCCGGTCCGGTTCGATCTCGACGCCGAGGCGTTGAGCGCGCGGATCGACGCCCATCGCGGCCACGAGGACGAGCCGGAACTCGCCCACAGCATCGTCGCCCGCTCGCGGGCCGATATCGACGCGGGACGGATGCCGGGCTTCGTGCAGGCCTATCTGGCGAGCGTGTTTCCGGGGTGAACTACCGGTAGCCGTACCGCGCCTTGGCCGCCGCATGCAGGCGCAAGGCCTCCGCGTCGCGCCCTGCCGCGCAGGCGTCGGCCGCCTTGCCGAGATCCGCGCCGAATCGCTGGCCGACCGCTTCCGACAGGTCGCCGGTCTTCACATCGCCCGCGACGATGGATTGCGTCCGCGCGATGGTCGGGCCGCAGCCGGCGCCGGGAGCCAAGTCGGCGATCACCGGGGCGGGCGCCGCGGCCACCGCCGCGACCGGCGGCGGTGCGCTCGACTGGCAGGCGCCGAGTGACGAAGCGAGGACGGTCAAAACGATGGCGGAACGGGGCGAGGGCACGACGAGGTCTCCCGGCAGACGCGTTCGATAAGGCCGAGCTTGTGCGATGCGTCGGAAGGACGGTCAATCACGGCGCGGGGTCGCGCTTGTCACACTCCCCACCAATCGATACACACGCGAACCCTGGTCGCGGGCCTTATGCCGGCGAGTCAGCCCCTGAGGAGACCGAGCGTGGCCCCTGGCCGCTCCGTGCAGACGATCGACGGCGCCGCTTTCGCGGCCGCGTCGGCCTGCGCGCTCATCCTCGTCGGCCTGCTTCTTAGCCGCCCCTGAGGGCCGTCCGGGCGCGCGCCTGGGCTCTCAGGGGATGCCGCTCGAACCCGGAACCGACAGGCTTATTCCGACGCCGCTCCTCACGAGGTCGAGCGCGCCGGCCGCGAGGATAGACCCATGGCGAATACCAAGGACCGCGTCGTCATCTTCGACACGACGTTGCGCGACGGCGAGCAATGCCCCGGCGCCACCATGACGCTCGACGAGAAGCTGGCGGTGGCCGAACTCCTCGACGGGATGGGCGTCGACATCATCGAGGCGGGCTTCCCCATCGCCTCGAACGGCGATTTCGAGGCGGTGTCCGAGATCGCCCGGCGCACCAAGCGCGCCACCGTCGCCGGGCTCGCCCGCGCGATTCCCGCCGACATCGCCCGTGCGGGCGAGGCCGTGCGCCATGCGCAGCGGGGGCGCATCCACACCTTTGTCTCGACCTCGGCGATCCACCTCGCCCACCAGATGCGCAAGACGCAGGACGAGGTGATCGAGATCATCCTGAAGACCGTGGCCCAGGCCCGCGACCTCGTCGAGGACGTGGAATGGTCGGCCATGGACGCGACCCGCACCGACATCGACTACCTGTGCCGCTGCGTCGAGGCGGCGATCCGCGCGGGCGCCACCACGATCAACCTGCCCGACACGGTGGGCTACGCCACGCCGCAGGAATACGGCGCGATGTTCCGCGCCGTGCGCGAGCGCGTGCCGGATGCCGACAAGGCGATCTTTTCGGTGCATTGCCACGACGATCTGGGCCTCGCGGTCGCGAACTCGCTCGCGGGGCTGGAAGGCGGCGCGCGCCAGATCGAGTGCACCGTCAACGGCATCGGCGAGCGGGCGGGCAACGCGGCGCTCGAAGAGATCGTCATGGCGATCCGCACGCGGGCCGACGTGATGCCCTACGACACCGGCATCGACACGACGATGCTGACCCGCGCCTCGAAGCTCGTCAGCCACGCAGCGAATTTCCCGGTGCAGTACAACAAGGCCATCGTCGGCCGGAACGCCTTCGCCCACGAGAGCGGCATCCATCAGGACGGCATGCTCAAGCATTCCGAGACCTACGAGATCATGACGCCGGCCTCGGTCGGGCTCGCCAAGACCTCGCTGGTGATGGGCAAGCATTCGGGCCGGGCGGCCTTCAAGTCGAAGCTCGCCGAACTCGGCATCTCGCTGTCCGACAACCAGATGCAGGACGTGTTCGAGCGCTTCAAGGATCTGGCCGACCGCAAGAAGCACGTCTACGACGAGGACATCGAGGCGCTGGTCGATCAGAACCTCGCCACCGCGCACGACCGAATTAAGCTGGTCTCGCTCTCCGTGATCGCCGGCACGCGGGGCCCGCAGCGCGCGACGATGAAGATCGAGATGGACGGGCGCACCTTCACCGAGGAAGCCGACGGCAACGGGCCGGTGGACGCGGTGTTCAACGCCATCCACGCGATGGTGCCGCACGACACGGTGCTCGAGCTCTATCAGGTCCACGCCGTGACCGAGGGGACCGACGCGCAGGCCGAGGTCTCGGTGCGATTGAAGGCCGGCGAGCGCTCGGTGACGGCCCGCGGCGCCGACCCGGACACGCTGGTGGCCTCGGCCAAGGCGTATCTGTCGGCGCTCAACAAGCTCTCGGCGGTGTCGGTGCGTCTGCACGCGCAGCACGCCGCGGTGGTGTGACCGACGCCGCGATCATCCCACCCTCCTCCTCATCCTGAGGTGCTCAGCCAAAGGCTGAGCCTCGAAGGAGGGCTCCAGGGATCGCCGTGAACTACTGGAGCCCTCCTTCGAGGCTCCGCTTCGCTTCGCACCTCAGGATGAGGGCGTGTCTTGGAGGATCGGCCTCGCGGCCGATCCGGCTCGAAAAGTCGATCGCGAAAAGATGCCCGCCTATCGCTCCCGCACCACCACCCACGGCCGCAACATGGCCGGCGCCCGCGGCCTGTGGCGGGCCACCGGCATGAAGGATTCGGATTTCGGCAAGCCGATCATCGCGGTGGTGAACTCGTTCACGCAGTTCGTGCCCGGCCACGTCCACCTGAAGGATCTCGGCCAGCTCGTCGCCCGCGAGATCGAGCAGGCGGGCGGCGTCGCGAAGGAATTCAACACCATCGCGGTCGATGACGGCATCGCCATGGGCCACGACGGGATGCTGTACTCACTCCCGTCGCGCGAACTCATCGCCGACTCGGTCGAGTACATGGTCAACGCGCATTGCGCCGACGCCATGGTCTGCATCTCGAATTGCGACAAGATCACCCCCGGCATGCTCATGGCGGCGCTCCGCCTCGACATCCCGGCGGTGTTCGTCTCCGGCGGGCCGATGGAGGCCGGCAAGGCCGTGATGAACGGCATCACCCGCACGTTCGACCTCGTGGACGCCATGGTGGCGGCGGCCGACGACCGGGTCTCGGACGAGGACGTGGCTGTGATCGAGCGCTCGGCCTGCCCGACCTGCGGTTCGTGCTCGGGCATGTTCACGGCCAATTCCATGAACTGCCTGACGGAAGCGCTCGGCCTGTCGCTGCCCGGCAACGGCTCGACGCTGGCGACGCATGCCGACCGCAGGCGCCTGTTCGTCGAGGCCGGGCACCTGATCGTCGATCTGGCCCGCCGCTACTACGAGCAGGACGATGCGAGCGTGCTGCCGCGCTCGGTCGCCTCGTTCGCGGCGTTCGAGAACGCGATGACGCTCGACATCGCCATGGGCGGCTCGACCAACACGGTGCTGCATCTGCTCGCCGCCGCGCACGAGGGCGAGGTGCCCTTCACCATGGCGGACATCGACCGCCTGTCGCGCCGCGTGCCGGTGCTGTGCAAGGTCGCCCCGGCGGTGGCCGACGTCCACATGGAGGACGTGCACCGGGCCGGCGGCATCATGGCGATCCTGGGCGAACTCGACCGCGCCGGCCTGATCGACCGCAGCGTCGGCAACGTGAGCGCCGGCACGCTGGGCGAGGCGCTCGACCGCTGGGACGTGACGGTGACTCGCAGCGAGTCGGTGCAAACCTTCTTCCGGGCGGCGCCGGGGGGCGTGCCGACCCAGGTCGCGTTCAGCCAGGATTCGCGCTGGGACGAACTCGACCTCGACCGGGAGGCCGGCGTGATCCGCGACGCCGCGCACGCCTACTCGCAGGACGGGGGGCTCGCCGTGCTCTACGGCAACCTCGCGGAAGACGGCTGCATCGTGAAGACCGCGGGCGTGGACGCCTCGATCCTCACCTTCACCGGCACGGCCCACGTGTTCGAGAGCCAGGACGCCTCGGTGGAGGCGATCCTCAACGGCCGGGTCAAGGCCGGCGAGGTGGTGCTGATCCGCTACGAGGGCCCCCGCGGCGGCCCCGGCATGCAGGAGATGCTCTATCCGACGAGCTACCTGAAATCGAAGGGCCTGGGTAAGGCCTGCGCGCTGGTCACCGACGGGCGCTTCTCCGGCGGCTCGTCGGGCCTTTCCATCGGCCACGTCTCGCCGGAGGCGGCCGAAGGCGGGCTGATCGGGCTCGTGGAGCAGGGCGACCGAATCGAGATCGACATCCCCAACCGCCGCATCCATCTGGCCGTGGACGAGGCGGTGCTGGCCGAGCGCCGCGCCGTCCGCGAACGCGAGGGCTGGCGCCCGGCGGCGCCCCGCAAGCGCAAGGTGAGCACGGCGCTGCGTGCCTACGCGATGCTGGCGACCTCCGCGGCCAAGGGGGCCGTGCGGCGGATCGAGGAATAGCCCGGCGTCGAGGCCGGCTCCCGTACGCGCCCGCCGCGATGGCGGTTCTCAGCGCGGGGTCGAGGCGCGTGACGGGTCAATCGGGCCCGGCAGCCATGTCACCGGCTCGCCCGCCGGCGCCGACGCCGTGCCGGTCACCCGGCTCTGATGCAGTTCCGCCAGTTCAGGCGCCTGCCGGGTGTCGTCCTCGGTGAGGAACAGCCCCCGCGCCTTCGAGCCGAGGCCGAGGCGGGTCGAGCTGGTGAGCACGCTTTGCGCCGGGCTCGTCAACAGGGCGAAGGCGACCGGGGCCATCCAGGCGGCGAGCAGGGGATCGCCCGCCACCGCGACGAGGACGGCGAGTGCGGCGCCGGCGGCGACCGCGTCGCTCTGGAGCCGAAAGGCCTCGCCCCACGGCACGCTGCGGTCGTCGCGCGATTGCGCGTCCCAGCGCACTACCCGGCCGAACAGGGTCGAGACCACGGCGCCCGCGCTGAACAGGGCCATGACCGGCCACAGCACCACCCAGATCGCCTGCTCGATCGCGGCGCTGACGAGCAGCGAACCGGTGCCGCCGAAGGCCGCACGCCGCTCGGACGAGGCCAGCACGTAGCCGAGGCTGAGGAGCTTCGGCAGCGCCATCACGGCGACGACGAGGGCGGCGAGCCCCCACGCGGCGGGCGTGCCGCCGTCCACGCCGTAGCCGAGAAGGCCGAGTTCGCGGAGGCTTACCGCCTGCCACGTGCCGAGCGCCAGGAAGGCGATCCACAACGGATAGACGCCGTAGCCGAGGATGCCGACGCCGAGATGCCAGCGGCTCGCGCCGAGCAGGCCCTTCATCGGCAGCACGCGGATGTGCTGGAGGTTGCCCTGGCACCAGCGCCGCTCGCGCCCGAGCAGGTCGATGAGGTTGGTCGGCATCTCCTCCCAGGTGCCGCCCATCTCTGGAAGAAGGCGCACCTCCCAGCCGGCGCGGCGCAGGAAGGCGCCCTCGACGATGTCGTGGCACAGGATCTCGCCGCCGAGCGGGGGCTTGCCCGAGAGCACCGGAAGCGCGGCGTTCTGCGAAAACGCCGCGATCCGCAGGATCGCGTTGTGGCCCCAATACGAGCCGTCCGGCCCCTGCCACGTCTCCAGGCAGCGCAAGCTGAGCGGCGCGTAGAGCCGCACGGCGAATTGCTGGATGCGGGCGAACAGCGTGTCGCGGCCGGCCGCGTAGGAGACGGTCTGGATCAGGCCGACGCGGGGGTTCTCCTCCATCAGCCGGGCGAGCTTGCGCATGGCGGCGCCGGTCATCAGGCTGTCGGCGTCGAGCACGATCATGAAATCGTACTCGTCCCCGTAGCTCCGGCAGAACTCGGCGATGTTGCCGGCCTTGCGGCCGGTGTTCTGCGCCCGGCGGCGGTAGCGGATGCGCGGCATGCCGCAGCCCTCGCGCTCGGCCCAGGCGACCGCGCGGGCGAATTCGTGCTCCTCGACCGCCGAGATCGCCCCCTCGCGGGTGTCGGACAGGACGAAGATGTCGATGTCCGAACCGTGCCCGCCCTCGCGCTGGAGCGAGCGGGCCATGACACGGATGGCGGAAAAGACCGCGATCGGGTCCTCGGCGTGGATCGCCACCACGGCCGCCGTGCGGCTCAGGCCGGTCGGGCGCGACGAGACGGTCGCGGCCCGCCGCTCCAGCGGCGACAGCACACGGTCGCCCATCCCCGTGGCGATCAGCCCGTAGAGGTACTGCCACGCGGTGAACGACTGCCACGCCATCAGCAGGGTGAACAGGCCGAGTACGATGCGCCCGAGCCACGTCTCCGGCAGGCCATAGGCGGCGAGGGCCAGCCCGAGGATCGCTCCGGCGGTCGCGAGCGTTGGCAGCACCAGCGCGAGGCGGCGCAGACCGAACGAAGGGGCCCGCGCCGCCGGGCCGGTCCCGGAGGGCCGGGCCGGGGCTTCGCCCGTCTCGACGGGCGCGTCGACCTGCGGCAAGTCTGGGCTGGACATGGTCGGCGTCGACTACTCGCGGGAGGAATCAGCGGATGACGGAACCGTCGGACAGAGACGGGGATGCGCGCCGGGACGGGGACGTCTCGCGGCGGCACGTGGTGCGGATCGGGCTCGCCGGCCTATCCGGCGTATCGGTTCCTAGCCTCTTCGACCTGAATGCCGACAGAACGATGGCCCAGACCGCTTCCCCGCCTCAACCCGGAGCGCCGTCGCAGGGCGAGACCCGTCCGGTGAGGCTGGAGGACGTGGCGGCGCGCGCCGAATCGCTCGCCCGTTCCCCCTACCGTCCGCACGACGACGACCTGCCGCCGGAACTGGCGGCCCTCAACTACGACGATACGCAGGCCATCCGCGTCCGCCCGGAGGCGACGGTGCCGCTCGGCCCCGGCTTCTCGATGCAGCCGTTCCATCGCGGGGGCCTGCAGCGGCGCCGCGTCGATATTCTGCTCCAGAGGGCCGGACAGGCGCCCGAACCGTTCGGCTACGATGCGGGGCTGTTCGATCTCGGACCGGCCCTGAAGGGGCGCAGCTATCCGGCCGCGCTCGGCTATGCGGGGTTCCGCATCGCCCACGCCTTCGATACCGCCCGGCCGGACAACCAAGAGGAATTCCTCGTCTTCCTCGGCGCCTCCTATTTCCGGGTGCGGGGCAAGGGCCAGATCTACGGCCTCTCGGCCCGCGGCATCGCGGTCGATACCGGGGCGCCGACCGGCGAGGAGTTTCCCGATTTCACCACCTTCTGGATCGGGCCGGTCGAGGGCGGCACGATTACGGTGCTCGCCCTGCTGGAAGGCCCGAGCCTGACCGGTGCCTACCGCTTCGTCGTCACGCCGGGTGATCCCTCGACGCTCGCGGTCACCGCCGCGCTGTTTCCACGGCGGGCGATCGCCGGGCTCGGGCTCGCGCCGCTCACCAGCATGTTCATCGACGGCGAGAACGGGCCCGGGGCGCGGGGCGCCGTGCCGTTCGACGATTTCCGCCCGCAGGTGCACGATTCGGACGGCCTGCTGGTGCAGACGCCCGGCGACCGGCTCTGGCGCCCGCTCGCCAATGGCAGGGCCGCGCCGCAGACCTCCGCCTTCCGCGCCGCCCCCCTCGAAGGGTTCGGGCTGCTCCAGCGCGAGCGGCGCTTCGCCGCCTATCTCGACGTCCAGGCCCGCCACGAGGACCGGCCCGGCCTGTGGGTGCGACCCGAATCCGGCTTCGGGACCGGTGCGGTGCGGCTGTTCGAGATTCCCTCGCGGGAGGAGGCGACCGACAACATCGTGGCCGCCTTCGTGCCGGAGGCGCCCGTGGAGCCGGGCCGGCGGCTCGACCTCGCCTATGCACTCGTCACCGTCGGGGCGGAGCCGGCGGCTGCCATCGCGCCGCCGCTGGCGCGGGTGGTCTCGACGCGGGTCGGCTCGGCCGAGCGGCTGCGCCCGAGCAATCCGCCGAGCCCGAAGCGGCGCCTCTTCGCCATCGACTTCGAGGGACCGGGCCTGCCCGACGATCCGAAGGCCACTGTCGAGGTCGCCCTCTCGGCCAGCGCCGGCGCCTTCGTCGAGCCCTATACCGAGCGCGTGCCGCAGACCGGCGGCTGGCGCCTCTACGCCGAGTTCCGCCCGCCCGAGCCGATGCCGGCGGGCGACGTGGTTCTGCGCGCCCGCCTCAGCCATGCCGGGCGGGTGATCACGGAGACATGGGACGGCGTGGCGTGACAGGGGACCTTGCCCGGTTTCCCCCCACCGATCCCCCCATCCTGAGGTGCGGAGCGAAGCGTAGCCTCGAAGGAGGGCTCCAGAAGTCGCGCGTGAACTGGAGCCCTCCTTCGAGGCTGCTTCGCAGCACCTCAGGATGAGGGGGATGGGCAGGACGGGTTGGTTCCTCGGGCGCTCAGCGGCCTCGCCGGGCCGGCGGCGTTTCGGAGCGGCGCTGTTGCTCGATCCGGGCGACGCTCGGCGGCAGGCCGTTCTCATCGCGGTCGGCGCCGGTCGGCGGCAGGGTCGCGGCGCCGTCGCGGCCGCGCTCGAACGCCCAGCCGGCATTCACCCCGGCATAGAACCCTGTGAAATCCTCGGCTGCGGCCGGGCCGGTGACGAGCAGCAGGCCCAGACAGATCGCCGTCGCCCCACGCATCCGCTCGGTCCTCGCTGAACGATCCTGCCGGCATCCCGACAAACGAAAACGGCGGCCCTGAGGCCGCCGTTTCGTCATCCGATACCGGTTCGATCAGTAATCGACGCTGATGCTGGAGGCTTCGCGGCCCTTCTGGCCCTCGACCACGCCGAGGGTGACCTGCTGGCCTTCGGCCAGCGAGTCGAGGCCGGCGCGGGACAGGGCGGACCGGTGCACGAACACGTCCTTGCCGCCGTCGTTGACGGAGACGAAGCCGAAGCCCTTGGCCGGGTCGTACCACTTCACGGTGCCGGTCATCTCGACCGACGGGCCGGAGGCGAAGCGACCACCGCCGCCGCCCCGATCACCGCCGCCGAAGCGATCACGGCCACCACCGCCGAAGCGGTCGCCGCCGCCACCGAAGCGGTCGCCGCCACCACCGCCGAAGCGATCGCCGCCGCCGCCGAAGCGCGGGCCCTCGCGCCGGGGCGGAGCCGCCTCGGCCGTGGAGGTGTCGACGCTGTTGACCGCGGTGACCTGCGGACCCTTCTGGCCCTGGGCGGTCTGCACCGTGAGGCGCGTGCCGGGCAGGAGGTCGTCGTGGCCGGCGGCCTCGACCGCGCGGATGTGGAGGAAGGCATCGCCGGAGCCGTCGCCGAGCTCCACGAAGCCGAAGCCCTTCTCCTTGTTGAACCACTTCACCGTGGCGTCACGCTCCGGGCCCGTAGGCGCCGCAGCCGCGGGGGCGCCCCGCGAGGGGCCGCGGTCGAAGCCACCGCCACCACCACCGTAGCCGCCGCCACCGCCGCCGAAGCGGTTGCCGCCACCACCATATCCACCACTGCTCGGGGGCAGCTGGTCCGGCCACTGAGGCTCGGCACCGCCCTCGTCGAAGCCGCGCTTCTGCGGCCCCCGAAAATCACGACCACGTCCCATTGAAAGCTCGCAAAAACCGTCCGCCCGCCACGTCTCGAATACCGCGTGCGCGCTATCCCGAGACAGCCCACGCCTCGCACTATCATCCCCTCGGCAGCGGATACCGAGATCGATGCCTCAGGTCTGACGCAATCGCGGCCGATCCGCAAGGAACTTCTAACCCGTCCGTGCCTTGCCCCACCGATTTTCGCGGTGAACTGCGTAGAGTGGCGGCGTGCACCCGGTTTTCACGGCTCGGCCGAGAACCGTTCCAGATAAATGCATCATCACGGACACGATGCGCAGGTCGCTTTAGGGAAACGCAAACGCGCCTCCGCTAGGCTTTTGGGGCAGCCCGCGCATCGCGAGGCCGGGCCCCAACGCCGCCGATGATCGCCACCCCGACCTTCCCGGACCTCTCGGCCCTCGTCGTCGACGAGAGCCTCTACATCCGCCGCATCGTTCGCGACATGCTGATGCGCGTCGGCATCAAGCGCGTGCTGGAAGCCCCGGACGGGGCCGAGGCCCTGGGCGTTCTGGCCGAGAGCAAGCCGGACCTGACCATCCTCGACTGGGATCTGGCGATCCTCTCCGGCGAGGAGTTCATCCGCTTGGCCCGCACGCCCGCGACCTCGCCCTCGCCCACCGTGCCGATCATCCTGATGCTGGCCCAGCCCCGGCGCAACGTGGTGGACCGGGCCATCGCGCTCGGCGTCAACGAGATCATCGCCAAGCCGTTCTCGCCCAAGACCCTGTGGTCGCGCCTCGACGAGGTGATCAACCGGCCCCGACCGTTCTCGCAGGTGAAGAGCCTGCTGCGCCCGCTGCCGCGCGCCAGCGGGCTATCGAAGGGGATGGGGCTGAACTGACGCCGCGCCTCAATGCCGTCGCCGCCGCTTCGGGGCGGGTCCGATCCGGTCGGCGGGCGGCGTCTCGATGTCGAAGGCGGCGAGTTCGGCGATGCCGCCCTCCGCATCGAGCCCGCGCTCGACGACGGCGATGCGGTGTCCGGTCTCGCCCGGCACGATCGTGTAGAGGTAGTAGGAGGCGCGCCGGTTCACGAGCAGCGAGCGGGCGGACGCCGAAGGCGCGCCGACCACCGGCACCGGCCGCCCGTCCGGCCCGGGAATGTGCGCCACGGTCCCCACGTGATTGTGACCGTGCAGGATCAGGTCGGCTCCGGCCCGCCCGATCATCGCCGCGAAGGCGGCGGCGTCCTTCAACTCGCGGCCGGAGGCGGCGCCGCCCGGATGGGGCGGATGGTGGATCATCACCACGCGGCAGGGCCGCTCGGGCACCTCAGCGAGATCGCGCAACAGGCGCTCGGCGGCCTCGATCTGCACCGGCCCGAGCCGCCCGGTCGCGGCGAACGGCTTGGTCGGGATCGCCGAGGAGAGGCCCACCAGCGCGAGCGGCCCGCGCCGCCTCAGATACGGGAACAGCCCGCTGCGGCCGTCGTCGGCCGCGGTCCAGCCGCCGCAGGTGCCGAGCAGGCCCTCCAGCGAGCCGCGGACATAGGCGTCGTGGTTGCCCGGCACGAAGCTGACCCGGTCGGCCGGTCCCAGCGCCTCCAGGAAGATGCGGGCGGTGTCCCACTCGTCGGGCAGGCCGAGATTGCACAGGTCGCCGGTGCAGGCGACGTGGTCGCTATCCTGCGCCCGAAGATCCGCGACGAGGGCGCCGAGCAGATCCATGCAGTGGTGGCGCCCGCGCCCGCGGTGCCAGTTCACGTAGCCGGTCGCCCGCTTGCTCAGCAACTGGCGCAGGCGCAGGCGGGGCAGCGGCCCGACATGGGGATCGGTGAGATGGGCGAGCCTGAACATGTTGGCTCACGGCATCGTGTGATCGGCCGCTCGCGTCAACACTTCGGCGTCCTTCCCGCGGTGTTCGGGCGATGATCGGAAGCCGGGGCGACGCCCGAACTCCGCCGCATTGCGGCACGACTCCGCGGGTTCTCCTTTCGGTCGCGTTGCCACCCGGCGCGGCCCGGGGCTAGACACCCGGCCAGGGCGGCATCCCGATTCGAAACGCGAGCGAAGAGGCGGAGCGGTCCGAGCCCATGGGCCTGATCAAGACCATCGGCCGCAAGCCCGCGGTGCAGCGCGTGCTCGGCGCAATCGCCTACGGCTACCTCAAGCTGGTGAAGCGCACGAACCGCTTCACCCTGGAGCCGGCGAGCATCTACGAGCGGCTCGACGCCACCGGCGCGTTCATCGCGGCGATGTGGCACGGCCAGCATCTCATGATCTCGTTCATGAGCCGCCCGCAGGACCGGGTCGCCACGATCATCTCCCGCTCGCCCGACGGCAACATCAACACCATGGCGCTGGAGCGGATGGGGGTGCGGGTGATGCGCGCCTCCGGCGCCCGCGGTCGCGCCGTCCGTGATGCCCGCGCCAAGGGCGGCGCCGAGGGCCTGCGCGCGATGGTGAGGGCGCTGAAGGGCGGCGAGACCGTCGCCTTCTCGGCGGACGTGCCCAAGGTCTCGCGGGTGTGCGACGCGGGCATCATCATGCTGGCGCGCTTCTCCGGCTGCCCCATCGTTCCCGTCGCCGTGGTGACGAGCCGGCACATCCGCTTCAATTCGTGGGACCGCGCCTGCCTCGGCCTGCCGTTCGGCCGTGGCGCCATGGTGTTCGGCGAATCGATCTTCGTCCCCCGCGAGATCGAACCGGAGGCGGTCGAGGCCCTGCGCGCCCGCGTCCAGGCGGAGCTGAACCGCGTCCACGACCGCGCCTACGCCCTGGTCGGCCGGCCCGACCGCGTCGTCGGCTCCCGCGACGACGCCCTGGGGCAAGCCGCGTGAGGGTCCCACCGCTTCCCGCCGTCCTGCGGGCCTACCGCTACGGGCTCTATCTCGGCGAGCCCGCGGTGGCGGGCCTGCTCGCGTGGCGCTCCAGCCGCGGAAAGGAGGACCCGGCGCGCCTGCCCGAGCGGCGCGGGCGCCCCGGACGCGCCCGGCCGGTCGGGCATCTGGTGTGGATGCACGGGGCCAGCATCGGCGAGGCGCTCTCCCTCGTCGGCCTGATCGAGGGCATGATCGCCCGCGGCTGCTCGGTGCTCGTCACCACCGGCACCCGCAGCGCCGCCGACCTCCTGAGCCAGCGCCTGCCCGCGGGCGCCGTGCATCAGTACATGCCGCTCGACGCGCCGCGCTGGGTCGAGCGCTTCCTCAAGCATTGGCAGCCCGATCTCGCCATCGTCGCCGAATCGGAGATCTGGCCCAACACCGTCGTCGCCCTGCACGAGCGCGGCATCCCGCTGGTGCTCGTCAACGGCCGGATGTCGCAGCGCTCGTTCCAGGGCTGGGCCCGCTCGCCGCGCACCGCCCGCGCGCTGCTGTCGCGCATCGCCGTGTGCCTCTGCCAGACCCGCGACGATGCCGAGCGCTTCGCCCGGCTCGGCGCCCCGCGCATCAGCGTGGTCGGCAACCTCAAATACGATTCAGCGGTTCCTCCGGCCGATACGCAGCAGCTCGCCTACCTCCGCGACATGGTCGGCGACCGGCCGGTCTGGGTCGCGGCGAGCACCCATTCGGGCGAGGACGCCACGATCGCCCGCGTCCATGCCCGGCTGAAGGACCGCTTCCCGCGGCTGCTCACCATCGTGGTGCCGCGCCATCCCCGCCGGGGCGAGGAGGTGGCGCAGGTGGCCCACGAGGCCGGACTGCGCACCAGCCGGCGGGCGAAGAACGGGCGCCCGCAGGCGAACGTCGATGTCTACGTCGCCGACACGCTGGGCGAGCTCGGCCTGTTCTACAGGCTCTGCCCGCTGGTCTTCCTCGGCGGCTCGCTGGTGGAGCATGGCGGCCAGAACCCGATCGAGCCGGTACGCCTCGGCAGCGCCGTGCTGCACGGCCCCCACATCCACAATTTTTCCGAATCCTACGGCGCGCTGGACGAGGCGGGCGGCGCCCGCGCGGTGACGGGCGAGGACGATCTCGCGGCCGCCGTGGCCGACCTTGTGGCGAATCCGGCCCGCACCACCGGGATGGCGCGGCAGGGCCAGGCGGCGCTCGCCGCCTTCGAGGGGGCGGTCGGCCGAACGCTGGCCGTGCTCGACCCCTACGTCGCGCAGATGAAGCTGTCCGCCCGCGAACGGGCCTGATGCGCCCGCCGGATTTCTGGACCCGCGCGCCCGCCCACCCGCTGGCCCGGCTGCTGGCCCCCGTCGGCGCACTCTACGGCGGGCTGACCGCACGGCGGATGGACCGGCCGGGCACGGCCGGCCCCTGCCCGGTCCTGTGCATCGGCAACTTCACCCTCGGCGGAGCCGGCAAGACGCCGACGGCGCTGGCGCTCGCGGCCATCCTGCGGGACGATCTCGGCCGCCGCCCGGCCTTCCTCAGCCGCGGCTACGGCGGGCGGCTCGCCGGACCGGTGGCGGTGGATCCGGCCTCGCACGGCGCCCTCGATGTCGGCGACGAGCCGCTGTTGCTCGCCCGTTCCGCGTTCACCGTGGTCGCCCGCGACCGCCTCGCGGGTGCGCGGCTCTGCGCCGATCGCGGCGCCGACGCGATCGTGATGGACGACGGGCTTCAGAATCCGAGCCTGCGGAAGACGCTGTCGCTCGCCGTGGTCGATGCCGGCGCGGGCATCGGCAACGGCCTGCCCTTCCCGGCCGGCCCCCTGCGGGCGCCGCTGGCGCGGCAATGGCGGCATGTCGGCGGCGTGGTGCTCGTCGGCGAAGGCGAGGCCGGCGAGCGCGTGGGGCGGGCGGCGCGGGAGCGCGGTCTGCCGCTGCACCGGGGCCGCCTCGTGCCGGAGGCGCCGGAGCGCTGGCAGGACCGGCCCGTCGTCGCCTTCGCCGGGATCGGCCGTCCGCAAAAGTTCTTCGACACGCTCGCGGGCCTCGGGGCGCGGGTCGTCGCCACCGAGAGCTTTCCGGACCACCATCCGTATCGGGCCGGCGATCTCGACGGGTTGCGGGCGATCGCCGCGCGCGAGGGCGCGCGCCTCGTCACCACCGAGAAGGACGCCGTGCGCCTGCCCGCGGGCGAGAGCGCGGAGGTGCTGCGGGTCGCCCTCGCCTTCGCCGATCCGGCGGCCCTGCGGCGGCACTTGGCAGAGGCCCTTACGGGGCCCGGCCGATCTCCTTGAGCCGCTGCATCGCCGCCTCGGGAGTAGCATAGGCCTCCTGGCGATCGACGTTCCAGTAGCGCAAAGCGTCGAGATGGATCGGCTCGCCGGTCACGGCGCAGCGCACGAAGGTGCCGGGCTTGAGCACCCGCATGGTGCCGTCGCCGTACTCGACCTTCGCCTCGCCGTTGTTCGAACCCCGATCCAAGCGCCCGAGCATGTCGCTGGCTCCCTGCCGCCCCCGCAAGGGTTCGGCATAGAAGGCGAACGCGCACCTGTCGACCGCCCATCAAGACGGGCCCTCGACAGGGACCCTCGCCTCGGGCCAAACGGTGCCATGACCGCGCCCGGCTCCCCGCCCCCGAGCCCCGATCTCGACGCCCTTTTCGCGGCGGCCGCCGCCGTGCGGGCGCGGGCGCATGCGCCCTATTCGGGGTTTTCGGTGGGGGCGGCGCTGAGTGACGAAGCGGGCCGCGTGCACGCCGGCTGCAACGTCGAGAACGCGGCCTACCCGGTCGGTACCTGCGCCGAGGCCGGGGCCATCGCGGCGATGATCGCGGGCGGCGGGCGGCGCATCCGGGCGATCCTGATCCTCGCCGACAGCCCCGCCCCGGTCACGCCCTGCGGCGCCTGCCGCCAGCGCATCCGCGAGTTCGCCGGGCCGGACACGCCGATCGTTTCGGCCGGGCCGAACGGCGTCCGCGCCCGCTTCACCCTGGAGGCGCTGCTGCCCGCCTCGTTCGGCCCCGAGCACCTGCCGGAGCACATCGTCGATGCCGAGTGAGGCCGAAGCCGTCGCCGCCTTGCGCGAAAACGGGTTCGCCGGCCCCATCGCCCTGGCGATCGTGACCGGGACCGGCCTCGGCGCCCTCGTCGAGGCGATCGAGGGGCGGATCAGCCTCGATTACTCCGAGATTCCCGGTTTCCCTCGGCCTGGGGTGTCCGGCCATGGCGGGCGGCTTCATCGCGGGACGCTCTCGGGGCGGCCGGTGCTGGTGCTGGAAGGGCGAGCGCACGCCTACGAACGGGGCGAGCCCGCCGCCATGCGGATGCCTCTCGCGGCGGTGGCGGCGCTCGGGGCGAAGCGCGTTCTCCTGACCAATGCCGCCGGCTCGCTGATGCCGAAGGCCGGTCCCGGCAGCCTCGTGGTCCTGACCGACCACATCAACCTCTCCGGGCTCAACCCGCTGATCGGCGAGGCGAGCGAGGCCCGGTTCGTGCCGATGACGAACGCCTACGCCCCCCGTCTGCGCGCAGCCTTGCGCGCCGCGGCCGAGATGGAAGGCCTCTTCCTGCACGAGGGCGTCTATGCGTGGTTCTCCGGCCCGAGCTTCGAGACGCCCGCGGAAGTCCGCATGGCGGGACGGCTCGGGGCCGACCTCGTCGGCATGTCCACCGTGCCGGAGACGATCCTGGCCCGCTTCCTCGGGCTCGAAGTCGCCGCGGTCTCGGCGGTGACGAACTTCGCCGCCGGGGTCTCGGGCGGCGATCCGCACCATGCCGAGACCAGGGCGGTCGCGGCCCGCGCCGGCTCCGACCTCGCCCGCCTCGCCGCCGCCTTCGCGGCGCGCCTCCCCGAAACGTGAGCTTGTTGCGATGACCGCAGCCGATCCCCTCTCGGACGTGGCCGCCCGCGCCCTGCCGCTCCTCGACCTGACCGACCTGAGCGAGGGCTGCACGGCGGAGGCGGTTCGCGGGCTCTGCGAGCGCGCGCAGCGGCACGCGGTGGCGGCGGTGTGCGTCTGGCCGCGTTTCGTCGCCCAGGCCGCGCAGGCGCTCGCGGGCAGCGGCGTGCGGATCGCCACCGTCGTCAATTTTCCCGAGGGCAGCGAGGACGTGGCCGGCACGGTGGCCGAGACCCGCGCGGCACTCGCGGACGGCGCCGACGAGATCGACCTCGTTCTGCCCTACCGCGCATTCCTGCGCGGCGATGCGGACGCGGCCCGGGCCATGGTCGCGAGCGTTCGCGAGGCCTGCGGCGAAAAACTGCTCAAGGTGATCCTGGAGACCGGGATGCTGCCCGATGCCGGGACGGTGGCGCGGGCGAGCCGGCTGGCCCTGGAGGCGGGCGCCGACTTCCTCAAGACCTCGACCGGCAAGACGCCGGTCTCGGCCACGCCCGAGGCGGCGGAGGCGATGCTGTTCACGATCCGCGACCGGGACGGCGCGCGGCCGGTCGGGCTGAAGGTGTCCGGCGGCCTGCGCCGCGTCGAGGATGCCGCGCGCTACCTCGCGCTCGCCGACCGGATCATGGGCCCGGTCTGGGCGAGCCCGGACACGTTCCGCATCGGCGCCAGCGCGCTCCTCGACGACCTTGCCCGCGCCGTGGAGGCTGCGGCGTGAGGCTTCCGCAGGAGATCATCCGCGACAAGCGCGACGGGCGGGCGCTCTCCGAGGCCGACATCGCCGACTTCATCCGCGGCCTCACCGCGGAGCGCGTCACCGAGGGGCAGGCGGCGGCCTTCGCCATGGCGGTTTTCTTTCGCGGCCTCTCGCTCGACGAGCGCGTGGCGCTCACCCGCGCCATGCGGGATTCCGGTACGGTACTGGCCTGGGACCTGCCCGGCCCGGTGCTCGACAAGCACTCCACCGGCGGCGTCGGCGATACGGTGAGCCTCGCGCTGGCCCCCATGGTCGCGGCCTGCGGCGGCTTCGTGCCGATGATCTCGGGGCGCGGCCTGGGACATACCGGCGGCACCCTCGACAAGCTCGCCGGCATCCCCGGCTACGACGTGGCGCCGGGGCTCGACCGCTTCCGCGCGGTGGTGCGGGAGGCGGGCTGCGCCATCATCGGCCAGACCGGCGACCTCGCGCCGGCCGACCGGCGCCTCTACGCCATCCGCGACGTCACCGGCACGGTCGAATCGCTGGACCTGATCACCGCCTCGATCCTCTCGAAGAAGCTGGCGGCGGGTCTCGGCGGCCTCGTCATGGACGTGAAGGCGGGCTCCGGCGCCTTCATGGCGCGGGACGAGGAGGCGCGGGGGCTGGCGCAGAGCATCGTCACGGTGGCCAACGCCGCCGGCCTGCCGACGCGTGCCCTCCTCACCGACATGGACGCCCCGCTGGCCTCCGCCGCCGGCAACGCGGTGGAAGTGGCCTATGCCGTCGATTACCTAACTGGCCGCGCCCGCGAGCCGCGCTTCCACGCGGTGACGATGGCGCTCTGCGCCGAGATGCTGCTGCTCGGCCGCCTCGCCGCCGACCGCGCGGAAGCCGAGGCACGGCTGCAAGCCGCCCTCGACACCGGGGCCGCCGCCGAGATTTTCGGCCGAATGGTCGGCGCGCTCGGCGGCCCGTCCGATTTCGTCGAGGCGTCGGAGCGGCATCTGCCGCGGGCGCCGGTGGTGCGGCCGGTCGCGGCGGAGAGAGCCGGCATCGTCGGGTCTGTGGACACCCGCGCGGTCGGCCTCGCGGTGATCGGTCTCGGCGGCGGGCGGACCCGATCGCAGGACGACATCGACCCGCGGGTCGGTTTCTCGGAATTGGCACGACCCGGCGACCGGCTCGGGGCCGGCGATCCGCTCGGGCTCGTCCACGCGGCGGACGAGACGGCGGCGGAGCGGGCGGCGGCGGCCCTGCGGGCGGCCTACCGGATCGGCGCGACGGTGCCGGTGGCGCGGGAGGCGATCATCGAGCGGGTGGGCTGATCGAGGCTCACGTCGCTCCCATCCATCCCCCTCATCCTGAGGTGCGGAGCGAAGCGGAGCCTCGAAGGAGGCTCCAGAAATCGCGCGGCTGGTTGGAGCCCTCCTTCGAGGCTGCTGCGCAGCACCTCAGGATCAGGGGATGGGTAGGACGAAGCCGAATGATCGGTTTTCGAAAAAGAAACCGCGCGCACGGTTCCCCATGCGCGCGGACCCTCGGAGCCGTGACTCAGTAGAAGTGGCGGCGATGGCCCCAGCCGTGGTGATGGCCCCAGTGGCGGTGGCGGTGGTGACCCCAGTGGTGGCGGCGGTGATGGCCCCAGCCGTGATGATGGTGGTGATGACGGCGCCAGCCGCCGTGGTGGCCCCAGTGATGGCGGCGATGGCCCCAGCCGCCGTGATGGTGCCACTGCACGGTCTCGACCGCGGTGTCGGTGGCGAGGGCGGCGGCGGGCGGGGCCGCGAGCGGGGCGGCCTGCGCGACTGGGGCGCCGATCAGCCCGCCGGCGAGCACGGCCAGGGCGGCGAGCGCGCGGCGGATACGCTTGGTCGAAACGATGTCCGACATCGGTGAACTCCTTTCGTCCGGCCGCCCGGTGGCGGCCTCGGATCGAGACGCTAGGAGCCTCGCCATGAACGGTGCCTGAGACGCATTCCTACAAACGGAAACACTTCTCAGGCGGATCAGAAGCGGATCGAAATCGTGTCAGGCGGTCGTCTTGCCCGGCCGGCGATAGACCCACACGCGGGCGGGCGGCAGGTTCAGCCAGACCCGGTTGGAGCGGCTGGCGGTGTAGCTGCCGGCCTCGCAGCGGGCCGGGATCGGCGGCACGACGGCATAGGTGAACTGCACGAAGGGCGCGCCCGGCTGCATCACGTCGTGGGCGTCCTGCAGCAGTTCCATCCGCTTCTCCAGCGGCTTGGTGAAGAGCGGCAGGCTGGAGATGGTCGCGGCGCAGGGCTCGGTGACGGTGCTGCCCAGCGTCTCGCGGATGCTGTAGGCGTCGCCGCGGATCACCGTGGTGCGGGGGAAGCGGCGGCGCAGCAGCGTGCAGAAATCCGGATTGAACTCGACGAGGATCAGCCGTTCCTGCTCGAAGCCGCGCCGGATCAGCGCCTCGGTCACCGGGCCGGTGCCCGGACCGAGCTCGATCACCGGGCCGGGGACCGACGGGTCGGCGTAGGAGGCCATGGTGCGGGCGAGCATCTTGCCCGAGGGGGTGACGGCGCCGGTGACGAGGGGCCGCTCGAACCACGAGCGCAGAAACCGGGCCTCGTCCTCCAGCGGATCGCGCCCCTCCCGCAGGCGGGTCGCGGCGACGGCTCGGGCGCTGGAACGGCGAAGCGGCGGCACGACCGATGATCCTCGGATCAGGAGTGGAAGGACGGGGTGGAACCGCACGCGGGCCGCGCGCGGTGGCGCAATCCCGGCCTGACACCAGGGCTGACGCGCGCGCTCGCCGAGCCGGCGAACGATCCGGCGGGGAGCGTTCTAGACGACGAAAACCCGCACCCCGTCAAGGTCGGCCGTCCCAGGGCGCAAGGGCGCCCGCCGGCCGCCCGACAGGGGCGACCGCGGGCATAACAGGCCGAACCTCACGTTTGATCCCGAGCCGCATTCCGATCACGTGCGGCCCGCGCCGCTCACGAAGAAGTCACGGACCTTGGAGAAGAAGCCCGCGCTCTCCGGGTGGTTCTCGTCGGAGGCCGACTGGTCGAACTCCTGCAGCAGCTCGCGCTGGCGCTTGGTGAGGTTCTGCGGCGTCTCGACCGAGACCTGGATGTAGAGGTCGCCGATCTCGCGCGAGCGCAGCACCGGCATGCCCTTCCCCTTGATGCGGAACTGCTTGGCCGTCTGCGTACCAGCCGGGATGCGCACCTGGGTCTGCGATCCGTCGATCACCGGCACGGTGATTTCGCCCGACAGCGCGGCCGTGACCATCGAGATCGGCACGCGGCAGAACAGGTCGGCTCCGTCGCGCTGGAAGAACGGGTGCGGCTTGATCGAGAGGAAGACGTAGAGGTCGCCCGCCGGTCCGCCGCGCAGGCCGCTCTCGCCCTCGCCGGCCAGCCGGATGCGCAGGCCGTCGTCGACGCCCGCCGGCACGTTGATCGAGAGCGTCCGCTCGCGGTTGACCCGGCCGGCGCCGGAACAGGCGGTGCAGGGATCGTCCACCACCTCGCCGCGGCCGTGGCAGTTCGGGCAGGTGCGCTCGATGGCGAAGAACCCCTGCGCCGCCCGCACCCGGCCGTAGCCGCCGCAGGTCGGGCAGGTGCGCGGCTTCGAGCCGGCCTTGGCGCCCGTGCCGGAGCAGACCTCGCAGGCGACGGAGGTCGGGATGCGGAGCGTCTCGGTCTTGCCGGCGAACGCCTCCTCCAGGCTGATCTCGAGGTTGTAGCGGAGATCCGCGCCGCGCTCGCGCCCCGGCTGGCCGCGCCCGCGTTGACCGGCCCCGCCGCCCGGCTGGCCGCGTCCGTCGCCGAAAAAATTCTCGAAGATGTCCGACATGAAGTCGCCGAACTCGTTGCCGAATCCGGGGCCGCCCTGACCGCCCTGGCTGAACGCGGCGTGGCCGAAGCGGTCGTAGGCCGCGCGCTTCTGGCCGTCGGAGAGGCACTGATAGGCCTCGTTGACTTCCTTGAACTTGATCTCGGCTTCCTTGTCGCCGGGATTGCGGTCCGGGTGGTGGACCATGGCGAGCTTGCGGAAGGCGACCTTGAGTTCGCTCTCCGTGGCGGTCTTGGCGACGCCCAAAACCTCGTAGTAATCCCGCTTGGACATACCCAGCCTTCAAACCTCGTCCGCGTCTCTTCGGACGCAGCGGCCGATTCGCGATTTCGCTCGGACGAATCGTCTCTAGCGCATCATCATCGGCTTCGTATCCGGGAAGATGCACGCGGGCCTTGCTCGCACGTGCTCTTTTTCTCGTGAGCCGCCGCTCGTCCCTCTCCCCTCTGCGGGAGAGGGTGGGCCTCGCGTCAGCGAGGATCGGGTGGGGGGAGCGACGGTGCCGGAGGAAGCGCGCGTCATCCGACGCATCGACCTCTCCTGAACCGTCGCTCCCCTCTCCCGCCTCGCATCGGCGAGGCACCCTCCCCCGCAGAGGGGGGAGGGTTCCGGAGCCGTCGATCAGGCGCGCTTCTTCTGGTCCTTGTCGTCGACCTCCTGGAAGTCGGCGTCGATGACGTCGTCCTTCTTCTCGGCCGACGCGGAGGCGCCCTCACCCGGCGCGCCCTCGTTCTGCGAGGCGGCGTACATCGCCTCGCCGAGCTTCATCGAGGCCTGCATCAGGTCGTTGGTCTTGGCCTTGATGCCCTCGGCATCCTCGCCCTCCAGCGCGGTGCGGAGCGCGGTGATCGCGGACTCGATGGCGCCCTTGTCGGCGGCCGAGACCTTGTCGCCGTACTCCGACACCGACTTCTCGGTGGCGTGGATCAGGCTCTCGCCCTGGTTCTTCACCTCGACGAGTTCGCGGCGCTTCTTGTCGGCCTCGGCGTTGGCCTCGGCGTCCTTGACCATCTTCTCGATGTCCGCGTCCGAGAGGCCGCCGGAGGCCTGGATGCGGATCTGGTGCTCCTTGTTGGTCGCCTTGTCCTTGGCCGTGACGTTCACGATGCCGTTGGCGTCGATGTCGAAGGTCACCTCGATCTGCGGCATGCCGCGCGGGGCCGGCGGGATGCCCATCAGGTCGAACTGGCCGAGCAGCTTGTTGTCGGCCGCCATCTCGCGCTCACCCTGGAAGACCCGGATGGTGACCGCGTTCTGGTTGTCCTCGGCCGTCGAGAAGACCTGGGACTTCTTCGTCGGGATCGTGGTGTTGCGGTCGATGAGCCGCGTGAACACGCCGCCGAGCGTCTCGATGCCGAGCGAGAGCGGGGTGACGTCCAGCAGCAGCACGTCCTTCACGTCGCCCTGGAGAACGCCGGCCTGAACCGCGGCGCCGATGGCGACGACCTCGTCCGGGTTGACGCCCTTGTGGGGCTCCTTGCCGAAGAACGCCTTCACGACCTCCTGCACCTTGGGCATGCGGGTCTGGCCGCCGACGAGCACGACCTCGTCGATCTCGGAGGCCGAGACGCCGGCATCCTTGAGCGCCTTGCGGCACGGCTCGATCGTCCGCTGGACGAGGTCGTCGACCAGCGACTCGAACTTCGCCCGGCTGAGCTTCAGCGCGAGGTGCTTCGGGCCCGAGGCGTCGGCGGTGATGTAGGGCAGGTTGATCTCGGTCTGCGTGGCCGAGGACAGCTCGATCTTGGCCTTCTCGGCGGCCTCCTTGAGGCGCTGGAGGGCGAGCTTATCCTTGGTCAGGTCGATGCCCTGCTCCTTCTTGAACTCGGCGGTCAGGTACTCGACCACGCGGTTGTCGAAGTCCTCGCCGCCGAGGAAGGTGTCGCCGTTGGTGGATTTCACCTCGAACACGCCGTCGCCGATCTCGAGGATCGACACGTCGAAGGTGCCGCCGCCGAGGTCGTAGACCGCGATGGTGCCAGCCTTCTTCTTGTCGAGGCCGTAGGCAAGCGCGGCGGCCGTCGGCTCGTTGATGATGCGCAGCACTTCGAGGCCGGCGATCTTGCCAGCATCCTTGGTGGCCTGACGCTGGGCGTCGTTGAAGTAGGCCGGGACCGTGATGACGGCCTGCGTCACCGGCTGGCCGAGATGCGACTCGGCGGTCTCCTTCATCTTCTGAAGGGTGAAGGCGGAGATCTGCGAGGGCGAGTACTTCTTGCCGTCGGCCTCGACCCAGGCGTCACCGTTGTCGCCCTTGGCGATCTTGTAGGGGACGAGCCCCTTGTCCTTCTGCGTCAGCGGATCGTCGTAGGTGCGGCCGATCAGACGCTTGATCGCGAAGAACGTGCGCTCCGGATTGGTCACGGCCTGCCGCTTGGCCGGCTGGCCGACGAGGCGCTCCCCGTCGTCGGTGAAGGCGACGATGGACGGGGTGGTGCGGGCGCCTTCCGCATTCTCGATGACCCTCGGCTGCGTGCCTTCCATGACGGCCACGCAGGAATTGGTGGTTCCGAGGTCGATACCGATCACTTTACCCATGGTGGGATCCCTCTGTTCGCTGTTTCAAGCAGACCGCCGAGCCCCGAAGCAGCTCGACCCATGGCGGTACAAAACTTCCAGGCTTGAGAACGGGATGGATCCGAAGCGCGTCGTCTGGGCAGACGGTGCTTCCAAGGCCTCGTCCCGTGTCCCGCCGCATATAAGAAGACGGCTACGCCGCCGCAAGAACGGGCGAGGACGCGCGAACCACACCCCACAATCCCGTGTTCCGCAGGACTTTTTGCCGAAACGACACGCGGAAGGCCGCCCTTCCCCGTTGCCAGGCTGCCACGCCCGCGCCACGGGTGGCGTGCTAGAGAGCATGAAGATTCCCTCAACGACCGGCCCCGAGCCAGGATGGCGAAAGCCTGATGCGACTGCCCGTCTCGTTAAGTTCCGCCGCACGGCCCGCCCGCTTTCGGCGCATGGCAGCAGTAGGCCTCGTCTGCCTCGTGGCGCTCAGCCCCGCCGGAGCCCAGGCACAGAACTTCTTCGAGGAGCTGTTCGGGATCGGCAAGGCGGCCAAGCCCCCCGCCCCGCCCCGCAACGTGCCGGCCGAGCCGTCGCCCGCTCCCGGGCCGACGGCGCCGGGCGCCCCGGCCCTTCCCGGCGAGGGGGCCGAGACGCGGCCGAGCGCGCCCGCCGCGCCGCGCCAGCCGGTGGTGCTCAAGGTGCCGGCGGAGGACAACGTCGTCGGCCAGGATCTTCTGCTGAACGGCCTCAACGGTGCGCTCAAGATCGAGAAGGCGGGCGCGGGCTACACCGCGTCGATGACGCTGCCGGGCACCAAGGTCTCGCAGCCGACCGAAGCCTGCGCGGTCAAGCTCAACGCCGGCAAGCCGGTGGCGCTGACCGCCGAGGGGCGTTCGCAGGGCGTGTCGCGCTTCTCCATGAGCGCGCCGGAATGTCCGCTGAAGCTCGAAGTGCTCGACGGCAGCGTGCTGGCGACCCCGCTCGGCGACAAGGTCTGCACCTTCACCGCGCAGGACTGCGCCACGACGCCGGGCGGCCTGTGGGGGCCCGGCGCCGCGGCGCTGATCCCGCAGGCCGGCGAGTTCGACACCGCCCGCGGCGTCGCCGACAAGGCGGTGCGCGACAACTTCAAGATCATGACCCAGCGGGCCCGCGGTCAGGACGTTCGGCCGATCGTGCAGGAGCAGGCGGCCTTCTCCTCGGACCGCGAGCAGGCCTGCCGCACCTATGCCCGCGAGGGCGCGCACGGCTATTGCCACCTGCGCTACACCGAGGCGCGGGCGATCGCGCTCGCCGCCCGGCTCGGCGCGAACACCGCGAGCCCGACGGCATCGAACACCTCGGCACCCCGCCCGCGCCGGCCCAAGCCCGCGGTCGACGGCGTGAACCCGGACGCCGCGGGCGGCGGCGACCCGTTCTTCGAGCCGTAGGCGCCGGGTCGGCATCGTCGCGGGCCGGAACCGGCGGTTCGCGGCCCCTGTTCCGCCGAGGTCCACGGGAGCCTCGCGAGCGCGCCATGACCGACCAGAAGATCGAAGCCTATACCGACCCGGCCGGCGGCTGGGGCTCGGCGCGATCCCTCGTCGACATCCTGACGCGCGAACAAATTCCGGTCACCGGCGCGGCGATGCTGCTCAAGCAGAACAAGCCCGGCGGCTTCATGTGCGTATCCTGCGCGTGGTCGAAGCCGGCCAAGCCCGCGACCTTCGAGTATTGCGAGAACGGCGCCAAGGCCACCGCCTGGGAGCAGACCCGTAAGCGCATCGGCCCCGACTTCTTCGAGCGCCACACCCTCACCGAACTGCTGACGTGGTCGGACTATGCTCTCGAAGAGAAGGGCCGGATCACCCATCCCCTGCGCTACGACCCCCAGCGCGACCGCTACGTCCCGGTCGCCTGGGAGGAGGCCTTCGCCGAGATCGGCCGGGAGCTGAAGGGGTTCGATCCGAATTCGGTGGTGTTCTACGCCTCGGGCCGGGCCTCGCTGGAAACGAGCTACATGTACGCGCTGTTCGCGCGGATGTACGGCACCAACAACCTGCCCGACTCCTCCAACATGTGCCACGAATCGACATCGAAGGCGCTGCCGCAATCGATCGGCGTGCCGGTCGGGACGACGGTGCTGGAGGATTTCGAGGCGACCGACCTGATCCTGTTCTTCGGCCAGAACGTCGGCTCGAACGCGCCGCGGATGCTGCATCCGCTGCAGGACGCCCGCCGCCGGGGCGTGCCGATCATCACCTTCAACCCGCTGCGGGAGCGGGGCCTGGAGCGCTTCACCGACCCGCAATCGCCCGTCGAGATGCTGACGAAGTCCTCGACGCAGATCTCGACCCAGTACCATCAGGTCAAGGCGGGCGGCGACATCGCGGCGATCACCGGCATCTGCAAGGCGCTGTTCGCCGCCGATCGGACGGCGCAGGAAGAGGGCCGCCCGCGCGTCCTCGACGTCGACTTCATCGCCGAGCACACCCACGGCTTCGAAAAGTTCGAGAATTTCTGCGACCGGCACGACTGGCCGGCTTTGGAGGGCAAGTCCGGCCTCAAGCGCGAGGCGATGGAGGCGGCCGCCGCCGTCTACGCGCGGGCGCAAGCGGTAATCGGCATCTACGGCATGGGCCTGACCCAGCACCGCCGCGGCACCGAGACGGTGCAGATGCTGGTCAACCTGCTGCTGCTGCGCGGGCATATCGGCCGGCCGGGCGCCGGCATCTGCCCGGTGCGGGGGCACTCCAACGTGCAGGGCCAGCGCACCGTCGGGATCGCCGACGATCCCGAACTCGTGCCGCTCGACAAGTTGAAGGACCTCTACGGCTTCGAGCCGCCGCGGGAGAAGGGCCTCAACACGGTCGAGGCCTGCGAGGCGATCCTGGACGGCAAGGTGAAGGCCTTCATCGGCCTCGGCGGCAACTTCGTCCGAGCGGTGCCGGACA
Source organism: Methylorubrum rhodinum (assembly GCF_014199935.1). Classification (GTDB taxonomy): domain Bacteria; phylum Pseudomonadota; class Alphaproteobacteria; order Rhizobiales; family Beijerinckiaceae; genus Methylobacterium; species Methylobacterium rhodinum. Next base: position 35,439 of record NZ_JACHOP010000019.1, on the reverse strand, counting down.
CCCAGCGCATGGAGGAGGCGTGGCGCCATCAGCGCCTCACCGTGCAGATTTCGACCAAGCTCAACCGCTCGCACCTCGTCCGGGGCGAGATCGCCTACATCCTGCCCTGCCTCGGGCGAATCGAGGTGGACGAGCAGAAGAGCGGCCCGCAGGCGGTGTCGATGGAGGATTCGAGCTCCTGCTTCCACGGCTCCAAGGGTGTGGCGAGCCCGATCAGCGACCATGTCCGCTCCGAGCCGTGGATCGTGGCCGAACTCGCCAAGGCGACGCTGGCGCCGAACCCGAAGCTCGATTGGGACGCCTGGGTCGGCGATTACGCCAAGGTCCGCGACGCCATCGAGGCGACCTACCCCGAGACATTCAAGAACTTCAACGCGCGCCTGTTCGAGCCCGGCGGCCAGCACAAGCCGATCGCCGCCCGCGAGCGCAAGTGGGAGACCGACACCGGCAAGGCCAACTTCGTAGTTCCGCCGGACGGGCTGGAGGAGGACCCGGATATGCCGGCCCGCGGGCGCGAGGTGCTCGACCTCATCACGCTGCGCTCGAACGACCAGTTCAACACCACGGTCTACGGCTATCACGACCGCTTTCGCGGCGTGAAAGGCACCCGCGACATCCTCTTCATGAACGAGAACGACATCGCCCGCCTGGGGCTCGCCGACGGCGAGACGGTAGACGTGGCCACCGACGCGTCAGACGGGTTCGACCGTGTTGTCAGAGGCCTGAGGATCGTCCGCTACGACATCCCCGAGGGCAATTGCGGCGGCTACTATCCGGAGCTGAACGTGCTGATCCCGCTCTGGCACCACGACGTGCAGGCCAAGGTGCCGGCCGCGAAGGCGATTCCGGTGCGGGTCACCAGGACGGCCGCGCCGGCCTGAGACCTGCCGGGTGGAAAAGGGCGGTCTACCGCTGACCGTCCGGCTTCGCCGCGTCGGGGGGAGCGGCCTGTCTTGAGACAGCGTCCTTGACGCCCGCGATTGTCGGGATGGCCTTCTCGCCGAGCAGGGCCAGGGCGAGGATGCCGCCGATGATGATGGGTGCGAGGATGGCCGTCAGCAGGGCGATGGCGGCTTGACGCCAGAGCGCCCCTGCCGACTTCACCTGCTCCAGGGTGGCCTTCAGCCCAAGCTCCTGAGCCTTGGTCGCGCTGGCCACCTCGCGCAGCACGCCGCTCTGCAGGGCTTCCTGCCGTGCCGCCTCGATCTCGTCCTGCATGTAGTCGCGGGCGGCGTAATCGAAGAAGCTCTGGGCGCGCAGCCGCAACTGCTCGAAGCTGTGGGGCGTATGGTTCATGGTCCAGGCCGCGACCATTTCCTCGGTCGGCTCCCGGCCATCCTCCCGGGTCCGGTGGGCGAACCACTCCCGTCGATCGAAGGCGAATTGCGCGTAGGTGAGGAAGTTGCTGACGTCCGAGTGGTTCGGGTCGCCGGTGAGGTGCTGAAACACCTCGCGGTCGTTGGTCGGCATCAGCGCTTCGGCGCCGACGACTTGTCTTTGGACTGGAAAGCGCCCGTCGCCTCGCTGGCGCGCTTCCACGACGCCTCGACCCGCGCCGCGACATCCTTCGTTACCGTCGCCGGCGTGCCGCGCCCGGCTTTAGCCAGGGTGTATCGGCCCGAAACGGACGAGCGGGTTGCTGAGCTTGGCCCCTTGGGCGACATGCCGACGATCTCTGCCTGACGGTGGGATGCTGGCACCGTGATCGATGCGCTGCAAGACGGGATGCGATGCTGACGGGTTTAATTGCTCCGCTGGCTTCCAGACGATCGCACGCGATCTCCACCGACACTCCGGTCGCCACCGACTCCCCCGGATCGGCCTCGCTACAGCCAAACGCTGCCTTCACCACCCTATCCTGTGACACGTCATGCGCGGTGGCCGAGACCGGTCACATCACGCACTCCCCCGTTGCGGTGCCGAGACTCGACGCCGGCCCGCGCCGGTCCATATTCCGCCCCATGGATGGACCGGACGGAGCCCATGCGCGGCGGCAGGCGATCATCGATCGCCTGCTCAGCGACGCCCTTCGCCCGGCGGGCGGGGTCGTGCTGCCGAGCCACGACGCCCTGCCGGCCGACATCCGCATGACCGTCGACCGCCTGCTCGCCAAGGCGGATGCCGAGCGGCGCCGCTCGCTCACCTACGACGACCTCGAAGAGGCGCTGCCGCCGCGCGACGTGACCGCGGACGATCTCGAAGCGATCTTTTGGGTGCTGGCCGAGTACGGGATCGAGCTGGACGAGGGCGATTAGCCCTCGGCCCCCTGCAGCAGCCGCGCCGCCGCGGCGCGGGCCTCGTCGGTGATGGTGGCGCCGGCGAGCATCCGGGCGATTTCCTCCCGGCGCGCCTCCGCTGCGAGGCCGACCACGCGGGTGGTGACGCGCTCCTCGGCCTTGCCCTTCGCCTTGGCCGCCCCCTTCTCGCCCTTCACGCTGTCCTTGGCGATGCGGAAATGCGTGCCGGCCCGCGCCGCGACCTGGGGGGCGTGGGTCACCGCCACGACCTGAACCTGCGCGGCCAAGCGCCCGAGCCGCGCGCCGATGGCGTCGGCGACCGCGCCGCCGAGGCCGGTGTCGATCTCGTCGAAGATCAGCGTCGGGGCCGAGCCCTTGCCGGCGAGCACCACCTTGAGCGCCAGCATGAAGCGCGACAGCTCGCCGCCGGAGGCGACCTTCATCATCGGGCCGGCGCGGGTGCCGGGATTGGTCTGCGCCCAGAACTCCACCCGTTCGGTGCCCGACGCATCGCGGGAGGCCTCGTCGACGCTGATCTGGGTGATGAAGCGGGCGCCCTCCAGCTTCAGCGGCGGCAGTTCGGCCTGCACCGCGGCGTCGAGCGCCTTGGCGGCGCGGCGGCGCCCATCGCCGAGTTTCTTGGCCGCCGCCGCGTAGGCCGCTTCCGCCGCCGCCTGCTCGGCTTCCAGACCCGAAAGGGCCTTCTCGCCCGCGTCGAGGGCGGCCACATCCGCATCGTAGCGGCTGCGCAGGTCGGCGAGGTCGTCCGCCGGCACCGAATACTTTCGCGAGGCGGCGCGCAGGGCGAACAGGCGCTCCTCCACCCGCTCCAGTTCGCGCGGATCGAACTCGGCGGCGAGCACCGCCGCGTCCAGCGACGTGCGGGCCTCGTCCAGGGCGGTCAGCGCTGCGTCGAGGGCGAGGATGCTCGGCTCGACCAGGCTCGGGACCGTGGCGGCGCGGCGCTCCAGCCGGCGCAGGGCGGAGGAGAGGTGCGGCACCATCGAGCCCGAGCCGCCGACGAGGTCGAGCGCCTCGTTCAGCTCGCGGGCGACCTTCTCGCCCTGCTGCATCAGCGTACGGCGCTCGGCCAGGCTCGCTTCCTCGCCTCCCTGCGGATCGAGGGCGCCGAGTTCGTCCACCGCGTGGCGGAGGAAGTCGGCCTCCTTCTGCGCCGCCTCGACGCGGGCGCGCTGCTCGGACAAGGCCGTGCGGGCGGCGCGCACGCGCTTGGCCGCGGAGGCCACCGCGGCGAGCGGACCCTGGAGGCCGCCGAAGGCGTCGAGGATGGCGCGGTGGGTGGTCGGGTCGGCGAGCGCCCGGTCGTCGTGCTGGCCGTGGATTTCCACGAGGGCGGTGCCGATCGCCCGCATGGTCTGCACGCCGACCGGCTGGTCGTTGACGAAGGCGCGGGTGCGCCCGTCGGCGAACTGGGTGCGGCGCAGGATCAGGTCGCCGTCGGTGTCGATCTCGGCCGCCGCCGCGACGGCCCGTGCGGGATGGTCGGCGGGCAGGTCGAACACCGCCGTGACGCCGCCCTGCGGCTCGCCGTGGCGCACGAGCCCGCCGTCGCCGCGCCCGCCGAGGGCCAGCGCGAAGGCGTCGAGCAGGATCGACTTGCCCGCACCGGTCTCCCCGGTGAGCACGGTGAGCCCCCCGGAGAAGGCGAGGTCGAGCTTGTCGATCAGAACGATGTCGCGGATCGCGAGCTGGACGAGCATGCCGCGCCGGAAATTCCTGTCGTGAACGGACGGCGTCTCTTACGGCGGCGCGCGCCGGACTTCACGCGAAAAAAGAAGGGCGCGGCCGATGCCGCGCCCCTCGTCCGTCCGATCCCTGCGCGCGGCCTCAATCGGCCGAGGCGGTCTTCTGGCCGGTGACGGCGCGGAACGCGCGGCTGAGCCAGGAGGACTTCTCCTCGCGGGGCTCCAGGCCGCCGGTCTGCAGGAGCGCGTAGGCGTCCTTGTACCAGGGGCTGTCGGGGAAGTTGTGGCCGAGCACGGCCGCGGCGTTCTGCGCCTCGCCGGTGATGCCGAGCGCCATGTAGGCCTCGACGAGACGCTCCAGCGCCTCCTCGGTGTGGCGGGTGGTCTGGTACTTCGAGATCACGTCGCGAAACCGGTTGATCGCCGCCGGGAAGGAGCGCTTCTCGAGGTAGAAGCGGCCGACCTCCATCTCCTTGGCCGCGAGCTGGTCGCGGGTGATCTGGATCTTCGCCTTGGCGTCGTTGGCGTACTCGGAGGTCGGGTACTTCTGGACGAGTTCCTGCAGGGCGACGAGGGCGCGCTCGGAGCGCTCCTGATCGCGGGTCACGTCCGGGATCTGCTTATATTGCGACATCGCCATCAGGTACTGGGCGTAGGCCGCATCCTTGCTGGCGGGATGGCGTTGGAGATAGCGCTTCGAGGCGGTGATCGCGTCGTCGTACTTCGCGCCCTCGTAGTTCGAGTAGGCGGTCATCAGCAGAGCTCTGCGCGACCAGTCGGAGTAGGAATACTGCTTGTCGAGCTGGTCGAAGGACTTCGAGGCGCCCTCGTAATCCTTGTCCTCCATCTTCGCGAGGCCGTCGCTGTAGAGCTTGTCGGCCGGCGTGTCGGCGACCACCTCGGGCTTGTACTTCTCGGCGAACAGGTTCGACGGGTCGAGGGCGTCGCAGCCGCCGAGGCCGACCCCGAGGCTGAGGAGGACGGCCGCCATCGCGCCACGGGTCGGAAGGGTCAGAGGCATCGCGGTCAAATCCCTGTCAGGCACGGGCCACTCGAAAGAGCGGCACGCGTCCTACGCGCAGGCTCTAGCGTTGAGGTCCGATTCTGGCGCGAAAGCGGCAGGTTCCGACGAGATGTTAAGGAATCCCGTGCGGCGCGCCGGAGCGGCGGACCTGTGTCTTGTCGGTTACAGTTCGGCGGCGAAGGCGGCGAGCCCCAGGGCCGCGCCGTACTCGGCCCGCGCGGGCTCGCGGCGGGCGCCTTGGCCCTCGACGATGGCGTAGTTCGCGCGGTCGGCGAACAGGGCCTGGAGGATGCCGACATTCATGCGGTGGCCGCCGCAATAGGAGCGGTAGGCGCCCTGGATCGGCAGGCCGGCCAGCGCGAGGTCGCCGACGGCGTCGAGGATCTTGTGGCGGACGAACTCGTCCGGAAAGCGCAGGCCTTCCGGGTTGACGACCGCGGTCTCGCCGACGGCAACCGTGTTGTCGAGGGAGGCGCCCAGCGCGAAGCCGGCCTTCCAGTAGCGCTCCACGTCCTTCATCATGCCGAAGGTGCGGGCGCCCGCGATCTCGCGGCGATAGGCGGCCGGCGTCAGGTCCATCGCCTTGCGCGAGCGGCCGATCACCGGGGATTCGAAATCGATCTCCACGTCGAGGCGGAAGCCGCGGTCGATCGGGCGGAGCTCGGCGAAGGCGCGGCCGGACTCGATGCGGACCGGCTGGAGCACCTTGATCCAGCGGCGCGGGGCGCTGCAGGTCGTGAGGCCGACGCCGTCGATGGCCTGGACGAAGAGGCGGGCACTGCCGTCGAGGATCGGCATCTCGGGCCCGTCGATCTCGACGAGGACGTTGTCGACGCCCAATCCGTAGAGGGCGGACATCAGGTGCTCGATGGTGGCGACGGCACCGGTCTCGTTGTCGCCGACGACGGTGCAGAGCTCGGTGGCGGAAACGCAGGCGTAGTGGGCCTTGATGAGCCGGTCGTTGCCGGTCGGCGTTCCGGTGCGGAGGAAACTGACACCGTGATTGGCGGGGGCTGGGTGGAGAATGATCTCCGCCGGGTTCCCGGAGTGGACGCCGATGCCGGTGAGGGTCACGGACGCTTTGATCGTTGTTTGTTGGTTCGTCCGCATACCTTAGCCCTCGGCCAGGATCCTTCGCGCGCGCCCTTCGGGAAGCACGATGCGTGAAGTCCGTCCGCTGCTTGAAGCCTCTGCGAGCGCTCCGGCTGTGACCGCCGTTCGCGCCTTTCGTCGTTCCGAGGGTGTGTATAGCTGCGGCGCACACACCGGCCAAATCACGGATTCTTACGATCTGTTACAGCCACGGTTTCGCCACGATCTTTGAAAAGCCTTTTATCATCCGTGTGTTAACAAGCAGCTAAACCCGGAACCTTACGGTCCCGGGTCTGTGGCCGAAATATCCCAGTGACGGCTGACGCGCAGCGTCAGCCCATCACGGCAACGCTTCTCAGTTCGCCTGCCGGCGGAGGAAGGCCGGGATCTCGAGCTGGTCGTCCTCCATCATCCGCGGCGGCAGGGCGCGACCCTGCGGGTCGAGATGGCCGGCGGCGGGGCGATATTGCGGCGCCTGGGGGGCCGGCGCGCGCACCGCGTGCTCGACGCGGGGCGCCGGGATCGACGGGGCCGGAGCGGCGGCGCGGGGGGCCGGCGGCAGCGGGGCGGCCTCGGCCTCCTCGCGGCGCCCGCCGAAGCCGACGGTGGCGAGACGGCGCAGCAGGGTCATCCGCTTGGAGTCCGGAGCGGGCTCGGACACCGGCTCGTCGCCGCGGCTCTTGAGGATCTGCGCCTGGGTGTGGGGCGGCAGGTCCGAGATCTGCGGCATGCGCGGCGGACGGGCCAGCTGCGGGCGCGGCGGCACGTAGGGGCCGGCGCCGAGCGGGGCGGCGTCCTGTACGGGGGCGGCCGGAACCGGCGGCTCGTAGGCCGGGGCGGCGACGCGGGCGGGGGCCTGGGTCAACATCACGTCGTGGTGATGCAAGACCGGGGCCGGCTCGGGACGAAAGGTGTCGCCGCGAAAGGTTTCGGCCCGCACCGGCTCGGCGGCGACGGCCTCCGGCATCGCCGGACGCGAGGCGGGTGCGGCCTCGGCGGCCCGTACCGGCTCGGGGGCCGGGCGCTGGGCGTGGAGCGGGGCGGCGGTGGGGCTCGCGGGCGAGAGCGCGGCGGAAGCGCGGGCGCGGGCCTCGGCGCGCAGGCGCTCGGCCACCTCGGCGATGCGCTGCTCGGTCTGGGCGATCTCCGGGTTGTTCGGCGAATCGGCCGAGATCAGCGCCGGCTCGATGCCGGTGGCGACCACCGACACGCGGATGATGCCGTCGAGGCTCTCGTCGAAAGTGGCACCGAGGATGATGTTGGCGTCCTGATCGACCTCCTCGCGGATGCGGGTGGCGGCCTCGTCGAGTTCGTAGAGGGTCAGGTCCGAGCCGCCGGTGATCGAGATCAAGAGGCCGCGGGCGCCCTTCATCGACACCTCGTCGAGGAGCGGGTTGGCGATGGCGGCTTCCGCGGCGCGGTTGGCGCGGTTCTCGCCGGAGGCCTCGCCGGTGCCCATCATCGCCTTGCCCATGCCGCGCATGATCGCGCGCACGTCGGCGAAGTCGAGGTTGATCAGGCCTTCCTTGACCATGAGGTCGGTGATGCAGGCCACGCCCGAGTAGAGCACCTGATCGGCCATCGCGAAGGCGTCGGCGAAGGTGGTCTTCTCGTTGGCGACGCGGAACAGGTTCTGGTTCGGGATGACGATGAGCGTGTCGACCGCGGCCTGAAGCTCCTGGATGCCGGCCTCCGCCGTGCGCATCCGGCGCATGCCCTCGAACTGGAAGGGCTTGGTCACGACGCCGACCGTGAGGATGCCCATGTCGCGCGCCGCACGGGCGATGACCGGGGCCGCACCCGTGCCGGTGCCGCCGCCCATGCCGGCGGTGATGAAGCACATATGCGCGCCCGAGAGCTGGTCGCGGATCTCGTCGATCACCTCTTCGGCCGCCGCCGAGCCGACCTCGGGGTGCGAGCCCGCGCCGAGGCCCTGCGTGACGCCGATGCCCATCTGGATCACCCGCTCGGCCTTCGAGGAGGTGAGTGCCTGGGCGTCGGTGTTGGCCACGACGAACTCGCAGCCGAGGAGCCCCGACTCGATCATGTTGTTGACGGCGTTGCCGCCCGCGCCGCCGACGCCGAAGACGGTGATGCGGGGCTTGAGCTCGCGGATATCGGGAGCCTGAAGAGAGATGGCCATGGTGGTCGTGCCCTTCGTGACTGCTTGAAAGATTGTCTGATCGACGCCCTGAGGACGCCTGCCCTGTTCTTTTCCCCGCCCTTCACCTCTCGGCTGGGCGGGTCGTTCTTCAGAAGCTCTCGCGGATCCAGCGACCGACCCGTGAAAAGTATCCGTCCGTTCCCGTGCCGGCGAAGGCGCCCTGCCCCCGCGGCTCGAAATGCTCCGCATGCGCGACCTGCGGGTAGACCAGCATCCCGACCGAGGCCGAGAAGGCGGGGCCCTTGGCGGCTTCCGGCAGACCGCGGATGCCGAGCGGGCGCCCGATGCGGACCTGTCCCTGGAGGATGCGCCGGGCCGTCTCCGGCAGGCCGACGAGCTGGCTCGCCCCGCCCGTCAGGATCACCCGGCGGCCGGCCTGGGCGCCGAAGCCGGCGTTGCGCAGGCGGTCGCGCACCAGTTCGAGCACTTCCTCGACCCGCGGCTTGACGATGCGCACGAGTTGCGAGCGCGGCACGTGGGAGGGCGCCTCGCCCTCGTCCTCGCCGACGCCGTGGACCGCGATCATGTCGCGCTCGTCGGACGGCGTGGCGATGGCCGAGCCGTAGAGGGTCTTCAGCCGCTCGGCGACCGAGACGCGGGTCGAGAGGCCGCGGGCGATGTCCATGGTGACGTGGTGCCCGCCGACCGCGACCGCGTCGCAATGGACGAGGTGGCCGCCGGTGAACACGCCGACGCTGGTGGTGCCGCCGCCCATGTCGACGACGACGCAGCCGAGTTCGGCCTCGTCGTCGACGAGCGCCGAGAGGCCGGCGGCGTAGGGGGTGGCGATCACGGCATCGACACCGAGATGGCAATGCTCGACCGCGAGCATCAGGTTGCGGGCGGCGGCCGCCTCCGCGGTGACGACGTGGAGATCGACGCCGAGCGAATCGCCGATCATGCCGGACGGGTCGATCACCGCGCCCTGGCCGTCCAGCGCGTAGCCGGTCGGCAGGGCGTGGAGCACGGCACGTCCGGGGCTGACGCCGTGGGCGCTCGCGGTCTCCAGCACGCGCTCGACATCGGCGCCGGTGACGGTGCCGGAGCGGACGTTCACCCGCGCCTCGAAATGCTGCGAGGCGAGGCGCCCGCCGGAGATGTTGACGATGACCGACTGGACCTCGGCCTTGGCCATCCGCTCGGCGGCATGCACCGCGTGACGGATCGCGCCCTCGGCGGCCTCCAGATCGACGATGGCGCCGCCCTTCAGCCCGAGGGAGCGCTGATGGCCGATGCCGATGATGCGGGCGAGGTGGGTGCGGCCCCGCAGGGTCGAGACCGCCTCGGCCGGCTGCAATTCGGCGATGAGGCACACGACCTTGCTGGTGCCGATGTCGAGCACCGACAGGGTCGCGCTCCGGCGGGCGGAGAGCGGCTTCAGGCGCGGCGTGAGGCAGTGGGGGGTCTGCATCGGACGCTACTCGGCGAGAACACGGCGGGGAACGAGGCGGAGGGTGGTCGGGCGGGCGCTCATGTCGGCGTCGCCTTCTTCGGCTTCTTGCGGCTCTCGGCACGGGCGGCGGCGGCCTCCTCGGTGAGGCGCACCACGACGCGGTCGGCCATGCGCAGGTCGACGGCGATGATGTCCTTGTCGAGGATGCGGTTCTCGCGCTCGATCCGTACCAGCCGGGTCAGCGCCTCGGCCGCGCCGGTCTCGGGCAGGCGGATGTCGACGCCGTCGAGCTTGAGCGTCCAGCGCCGGCCGGAGACGAAGGTGCCGGCCTTGATGCGCGACCCGAGCGGCCCGGCGGCCTCGATCAGCCCGAGATATTCGGTGAGGCGGGCGTTGGCCCCCTCCCCCACGACGAGGGGCAGGTTGACGTAGCGCTCGTCGCGCATCTCGTCGATCACGGTGCCGTCGGCGGCGATCACCTGGATCTCGCCGTTGCGCTGCCAGAGGGCGGCGGGCTCGCGCTCGACCTGGTTGATCACGATCTCGTTGGGATAGAGCTTGCGCACCGACACGCTGGCGATGAGCGGCTCGGCGAGCAGGCGCTCGCGCGCCCGGTCGAGGTCGAGGAAGGGCACCGAGGAGCGCCAGTCGATCCCGGCGGCGGAGAGCACCTCGCGCTCGTACATCCGCGAGATGCCGGAGATCGTCACCCGCTCGACGCCGAAGCCGGCGATGCGGGCCATGATGTCGAGGGGCCGCCCGTTCTCGGCGACGAAGGCGTCGTAGCGCCCGCTCGCCACGAAGCCGGCCAGTGCCAGGACACCGGAGAGACCGGAGACCAAAGCGATGCCGGCGAGCCGCGGCACGCGCTGCTCGATCGGCGCGGCCACGCGCAGGCGGCGGGCGGAAAACCGCCGCAGGAACCGGGGCAGCCGCAGCCGGAACCCCGCGGGGGCTCCGCCGCTTCCGAGGCCGGAAGCGTTCAGCGGCTGAGAGAAGCGTCCTCCACCATCCATCGGACGAGTTCACCGAAACTCAGGCCTGCGTGGGCCGCGATCTCCGGCACAAGGCTCGTCTGGGTCATGCCGGGCTGCGTGTTGACCTCCAGCACGACGAGGGCGCCGGTTCCCCCCGGCGTGTCGTCGTAACGAAGGTCGGCACGGCTGACGCCACGGCATCCCAGTGCTTGATGCGCCGTTAACGCCAACTCTTGGACACGCTGGTAAACATTTGGTTTAAGATCGGCGGGAAGGACGTGGATCGACCCGCCTCCGGCGTACTTCGCGTCGAAGTCGTACCACTCCCCCGAGACCGGCTTGATCTCGGTGACGCCGAGCGCCCGGTCGCCGATCACGGCGCAGGTCAGTTCGCGGCCGGCAACGTAAGTCTCCGCAAGGACTTCCTCGCCGTAGGTCCACGCGTCGGAAGCCAGGATCTGGGGCGGATGCGAGCGCCCGTCGCGCACGATGATGACCCCCATGGAGGAGCCCTCGGCGATGGGCTTCACGACATACGGAGGGGTTAACGGGTGTGACTTCGCCGCATCATGACGGTTAACGACGCGGCCCTCCGGCACCGAGACTCCGGCCGCCCGCATGACCGTTTTGGCACGCTCCTTGTGCATGGCGAGCGCCGAGGCCAGCACGCCGGAATGAGTGTAGGGAATCTTGAGGATTTCGAGCAGGCCCTGGATCGTCCCGTCCTCGCCCGCCGGCCCGTGAAGCGCGTTGAGCGCCACGTCGGGCGCAAGCGCGGTCAGCACGGCGGCGATGTCGGGCCCGACATCGACGGGCGTGACCCGGAACCCCTCCCCTTCCAGCGCCCGGGCGCAGGCATTGCCGGAGCGCAGCGAGATCTCCCGCTCGGAGGACCAGCCGCCCATCAGGACGGCGACGTGCTTGGACATGGGATGGCTCCGGAAGTCGGCCGAAAAAATTAGGCGTCGACGTACTCAGCCCGGCTGGTCGGCTCGGGCACGGGCTCGCCGTCGGCGCGCAGTCCGTCGATGTGGAAGCGGATGGCCTCGCGAATCTCGCTCTCGACGGCCTCGGGGGTCGGCGCAGTGGCGATGCAGCCCGGCAGATCGGGCACGTAGGCCGAAAAATTGTCTCCGGCCCGCTCGATGACGACGGCGTAGCGCATCAGTCCTGTCCCTTCAGGCCCGCCTGCTTGAGGATGCTCCCCCGCGTTCCGGGCGCGATTTCGTCCGATGGGGCGCCCGCTACAGTGACGCGGCCGGGCTTCGTCGGATGCTTGTACTGCCGATGAGAGCCGCGTGTCGCGACGAGGCTCCATCCGTCAGCCTCGATCAGGCGGATGATCTCACGGACCTTCACCGCCGCTCACACCTCGGACCGGTCGACGCCGATCCGCTTGATCTCCCAATGCAGCTCGACTCCGGACGACTCGCGCACCCGGCGGCGGACTTCCTCGCCGAGGCCCTCGATGTCGGCGGCTGTCGCCCCGCCGCGGTTGATAAGGAAGTTGCAGTGCATCTCCGAGACCTGGGCCCCGCCCAGTGTCAGCCCGCGGCAGCCGGCGGCGTCGATGAGCTGCCAGGCCTTGCCGCCCTCCGGGTTCTTGAAGGTCGAGCCGCCGGTGCGCTCGCGAATCGGCTGAGCCGCCTCGCGGGCCGCCGTGACCCGATCCATTTCGGCTTCGATTTCTTGTCGATCACCCGGACGGCCACGGAAGGTCGCGCTCGTAAAAATAACGTCGCCGGGGGCCGAGGAATGGCGATAGCGGAATCCCATCTCGGCGTGGGTGAAGGTCCGGGCTTCCCCCTTGCGGTCGATGCCGCGGGCCTGCGTCAGCACGTCGGTGGTCTCGCCGCCATGCGCCCCGGCGTTCATGCGGAGCGCTCCGCCGACCGAGCCGGGGATGCCGCGGAAGAAGGCGAGCCCGTCGAGGGACGCCTCGGCGGAAGTCTTGGCGAGGCGCATGTCGGGCACCGCGGTGCCGGCGCGGATCGTCTCGCCGTCGATCGCGACCGAGCCGAACGCTTTGCCCCCGAGCCGGATCGTCACGCCGGGAATGCCACCGTCGCGCACGATCAGGTTCGAGCCCAGCCCGATCACGGTCACCGGCACGGCCGGATCGAGGGCGGCGAGGAACTGCGAAAGATCCTCCTCGTCGGCCGGGCTGAACAGCACCTCGGCGGGCCCGCCGACGCGAAACCACGTGAGGTCGGACAGCGACTGGTTCTCGAGAAGCCGGCCGCGGAGGTTGGGTGCAGCGGCGCGGATGGCGTCGGTGAGGTTCGAAGAGGCAGTCATCCAGAGTCTCCCCCTCTCCCCGCACGCGGGGAGAGGGCTTCGGCGACCTCGTCGTCGCCGAAGCGAGGCGGCAGCCGGGGGTGAGGGGGCGGCAACGAATGAGGCTCGGGCGGACAAGCCCCCTCACCTTCGCTACCGCTCGTCGCGCCGACGACGAGGTCGTCGCGACCCTCTCCCCGCACGCGGGGAGAGGGGGGAAGCGCGGCCAGGATCGTGTCGAGCACGCCGATCGTGTTCGTCATGGCCTCCGCGTTCCAGAAGCGCAACACGCGGTAGCCTTGTGATGCGAGCCACGTGTCTCGAATGGTGTCACGGGGATTGTCGGCGTGCTGGCTTCCGTCGATTTCAATGATCAGCTTCGCCTCGCGACAGCAGAAATCGGCCACATAAGAGCCGACACTCTCCTGCCGCACGAACTTGAAGCCAGCGAGGCGACGATCCCGAAGACGAAACCACAAGCGGCGTTCGGCCTCCGTCAAATCGTGCCGAAGCTGGCGCCTGAATCCTCTCCGCTCGTCATCCGCGGAGCGCACGCCTCACCCCTTCAGCGCCGCCAGCTCCCCCGGCAGCGCGTAGGCCCACTGAGTGATCGTGCCGGCGCCGAGGCACACCACGTAATCGCCCGCCTGCGCCCGTCCGGCGACCAACCCGGCCAATTCCTCCGGCGCGTTCAGCGCCAGTGCGTCGCGGTGGCCGCGGGACTTCAGGCCGGCGACCAGCGAATCGCGGTCGAAGCCCTCGATCGGCGCCTCGCCCGCGGCGTAGACGGGGGCGACGATGACCGTGTCGGCGTCGTTGAAGCAGGTGCAGAAATCCTCGAACAGCGATTGCAGCCGGGTGTAGCGGTGCGGCTGCACCACGGCGACGACGTTGCCTTCGGTCGAGGCGCGGGCGGCCCGCAGCACGGCCGCGATCTCCACCGGATGGTGGCCGTAATCGTCGAAGATCGTCGCGCCGTTCCACTCGCCCGTGCGGGTGAAGCGGCGCTTGACCCCGCCAAAGCTCGACAGCGCCTTGCGGATCGCCTCCTCCGAGACGCCGAGTTCGTGGGCCACCGCGAGCGCGGCGGTAGCGTTCAACGCGTTGTGCTTGCCCGGCATCGGCAGGACGAGATCCTGCATCTCCAGACGGAAGCCGGGGCGGCGGTCGCGGATCATGACGCGGAAGCGGCTTTGCCCCCCCTTCAGGTCGATGTCGAGGAGGCGCACGTCGGCCTGCGGGTTCTCGCCGTAGGTGATGATGCGCCGATCCTCGATATGGCCGACGAGGTCCTGCACGATCGGGTGATCGATGCACATCACCGCGAAGCCGTAGAACGGGATGTTGTCGATGAAGCGCCGGAAGGCGTCCTTGATCGCGTCGAACGAGCCGAAATGGTCGAGATGCTCGGGGTCGATGTTGGTGACGATCGCGACATCCGCCGGCAGCTTGAGAAAGGTACCGTCCGACTCGTCGGCCTCCACCACCATCCAGTCGCCCGCGCCCATGCGGGCGTTGGTGCCGTAGGCGTTGATGATGCCGCCGTTGATCACCGTCGGGTCGAGGTTGCCGGCATCCAACAGGGTGGCGACCAGCGAGGTCGTCGTGGTCTTGCCGTGGGTACCGGCCACCGCGACGCAGGACTTGAACCGCATCAGCTCGGCCAGCATCTCGGCGCGGCGCACGACGGGCAGGCGGCGCTCGCGGGCCTCGACCAGCTCGGGGTTGTCGCGGCGGATCGCGGTGGAGACCACGACCAGCGCCGCGTTCTCGACGTTCTCAGCCTTATGGCCGACGAAGGTGCGGATGCCCTTCTCGGAGAGGCGCCGGACGTTGGCGTTGTCGTTCGCGTCCGAGCCCTGCACGGTGTAGCCGAGATTGGCCATCACCTCGGCGATGCCGGACATGCCGATGCCGCCGATGCCGATGAAGTGGATGGGGCCGAGCTTTTCGGGCAGCTTCATGTGACGGAACCTTCGAGGGCCGGGGCGCAAGCGAGCCCCGATTCAATCTCTACCGGATCGCGCCGGGGCGCGATCCGCCCCCGCGAATGCGGGGCGGCGGTCGTCCGCCGGACGCGGCAGATTTGCCGCACCTAGCCAGACTTGCCGCACCTAGGATGCTGCGGCGGCGGTCTCCACGACGACGGCGGCGAGGCGGTCGGCGGCGTCGAGGATGCGGGCGGTTTTGGCCGCCGCCGCGGCTTGGGTCAATTTCCGGGGGGCGCCGAACAGATCGACGAGTTCGGCGGCCAGCCGATCCGGCGTGAAGGCGCTCTGCGGGATCGAGAGCGCGGCGCCGATCCCGGCGAGCGTCGCGGCATTGGCCGCCTGATCCTGATCGAGCGCGCCGGGCAGCGGCACGAGGATGGCGGGGCGGCCGATGGCGGCAAGCTCCGAGACGGTCGAGGCACCCGAGCGGGCGACGATGAGGTGGCTCGCGGCCATGCGGCTCGGCAGGTCCTTGAAGAACGGCGCCGCCTCGATCCCGGCCAGCCCCATGGCGAGATAGCGGTTCTGCACCGCCGTCAGGTCCTCGGGCCGGGCCTGTTGGACCAGATGGAGGCGGGCGCGCAGATCCGCGGGCAGCTTCTCCAGCGCGGCCGGCACGACCTCGCTCATGACGCGGGCGCCCTGGCTGCCGCCGAACACGAGGAGGCGCAACGTCGCCGCCTCGTCGAGGCCCGGGTAGGGCAGATCGGCGACGGACAGCACCGCCGGGCGGATGGGGTTGCCGGTGTGGACACGCCGCGCGGTCGCCTTCTCGGGCACGCCGCGGACTTCCGCGAAGCCGGTGGCGATGACGCGAGCGCCCTTGGCCAGGAAGCCGTTGGCCCGGCCCATCACGGCGTTCTGCTCGTGCAAGATCGTCGGCACCTTGAGGAGCTGGGCGGCCAGCATCGGCGGCACGGTCGGGTAGCCGCCGAAGCCCACGACCGCGGCCGGGTTGAGCCGGCGCACGGCGCGGGCCGCCTGACCGAAGCCGCGACCCAGCGTCACCATCGCACCGGCCCGCCGCAGCGGCGAGCGGCCCGACGGCGTGGCGGAGGCGATGGTGACGATCTCGTCCGCCGGGAAGTCGCCGGCGATGGAATCGACCCGCGCGTCGGTGGCGAGCGCGACCCGGATGCCGCGCTCCTTCAACGCGTAGGCGAGGCTCTGCGCCGGAAACAGGTGGCCACCGGTGCCACCGGCACAGACCAGAACGAGTGGCGTGAAAACGGTCATCTTGCTTGTCCTCGATGCTGACGCCTCGAGGACGACCCGCCATACGAGCGGCTTCGCGCCTGTGCGCTTGCCGACGGCCTCGGCGAGGCGGTGGCGGTCGTGTTCGCCGTCGGGTTCACTGCATGATCCCCGGAACCGCCGAGGGCAGCGTGCCGGGCGGGCGCTGGCTCAGCATCGTCGTGCGCGGGCGCTTGCGGGTGAGCGCCACGAGGAAGCCCATGCCGAGCGCCAGCGAGATCAGCGACGAGCCGCCGTAGGAGACGAACGGCAGCGTCATGCCCTTGGCTGGCATGAGCTGCGTGTTCACCGCCATGTTGATGCAGGCCTGGAGGCCGAACAGGGTGGACAGACCGGTGATGGCGAGCCTCGAGAAGGTGTCGTCGGTGCGGCGCGCGAGCTTGAGCCCGCGCAGGACGATGTAGGCGAAGAGCGCCACGAGGCCCAGGCAGACCAGCACGCCGAACTCCTCGCCGGTGACGGAGAAGATGAAATCGGTATGCGCGTCGGGCAGGTGGCGCTTGGCCACGCCTTCCCCCGGCCCGGTGCCGAACCAGCCGCCGGAATTGAACGATTCCCGCGACCAGAACTCCTGGAAGCTGTCGCCCGAATCGCGGTCCATGAAGCGGTTGATGCGCTCGCGGACGTGGTGGAGGAAGGTGTAGGCGGCAAACACTCCGGTGAGCCCCAGCACGCCGAGGCCCGCGACCCAGAACCAGTGCAGGCCGGCGACGAAGAACAGCGCGCACCACACCATGGTGATCAGCATGGTCTGGCCGAAATCGGGCTGGAGGATCAGCGGCACGATGGTGACCGGCAGGAGCAGGATGGCGAGCAGCCCGCCGGGCATGTCGCGGCGCTGCGCCCCTTCCGAGAACGCCCAGGCGGCCACCACCACGAACGCGGGCTTCACGAACTCGGACGGCTGGAGGCCGAAAGGCCCGAACTGGATCCAGCGATGCGCGCCCTTGATCTCCGGGCCGAACTTTCCGGCGGCGATGCACAGCGCCACCCCGACGATCCAAGTGACCAGCGCGAAGCGCCGGATGTGGCGCACCGACAGGAAGGAGACCGCGATGATGAGCAGGATCGTCGGCGCGAGGTAGAGCGCCTGACGGTTGAGGAAGTAGAAGGTCGGCAGGCCGATGCGCTCGGCCACCGGCGGTCCGCCGCCCATCAGGAAGACGAGGCCGGCCACCATCAGGCAGCCGAGGCCCGCGAGCAGGCCGCGATCCACGGTCCACCACCAATCGGCCAGGGGGCTGCGTTCGGCGCGCGACATCATGGCGGGGCTCGACTCCGGGGCGCGTCGTCCCGCGACGAGACACGGGCGGCCCGCCCTGATCGTGGAATGGAAGGGTTAACGGTCTGTTGCGCTGAGTAAGAATGCGGTCGTGAAACGCGCCGCACATCCCCCTCCCCCCTCCGCGGGGGAGGGTGCCCGCGGAGCGGGCGGGAGAGGGGTAGCGCGACGATCCCGCTCGGCCGCCCTCGTCCAGTTATCTCCGGAAGCGTCGCTCCCCTCACCCGACCCCCTTCGGGGGCCACCCTCCCCCGCGGAGGGGGGAGGGTTACGCGCCAAGGGTCAGCCAAAAACAAACACCCAGCCATGCACCGGCGCGCGCATCCGCCGCTAGGCGCCGGCTCGGTCGCGTGATACTGGCCCCTGCCAACCCGATCCCGCTGGCCGAACGCTTCGGCCCGGCGCTGTCTTCGTCACCGGAGTTGGTTCATGGCCCGTATCAGCGCAGATTCGATCATCGAGGGCCTGACCTTCGACGATGTGCTGCTGCGCCCCGCCGCCTCGTCGGTGATGCCGACCGAGGTGAACGTCGCCACGCGGCTGACCCGCACGATCCAGCTCAACCTGCCGATCATCGCCTCCGCCATGGACACGGTGACGGAGGCGCCCATGGCCATCGCCATGGCGCAGAACGGCGGGCTCGGCGTCATCCACCGCAACCTCGAGCCGGCCGAGCAGGCCGAGCAGGTCCGCCTCGTCAAGAAGTACGAGTCGGGCATGGTGCTCAACCCGATCACCATCCATCCCGACGAGACGCTGGCCGACGCCTTCGAGGTGATGAAGAAGAACCGGATCTCCGGCATCCCGGTGGTCGAGCGCGGCCCCAACGGCTCCCGCGGCAAGCTCGTCGGCATCCTGACGAACCGCGACGTGCGCTTCGCCACCAAGACCGGCCAGCCGGTGGCCGAGCTGATGACCCGCGACCGGCTCATCACGGTGCGCGAGGGCGTGACCCAGGACGAGGCCAAGCGCCTGCTGCACCAGTTCCGCATCGAGAAGCTCTTGGTCGTCGACGACCACTACCGCTGCATCGGCCTCATCACCGTCAAGGACATCGAGAAGCAGGTCGCCTATCCCGGCGCCGTCAAGGACGAGCAGGGCCGCCTGCGGGTCGCCGCCGCCACGACCACCGGCGATTCCGGCTTCGAGCGGGCCGAGCGCCTGATCGATGCGGGTTGCGACGTGATCGTGGTCGACACCGCCCACGGCCATTCCCGCAAGGTGCTCGACAGCGTCGCGCGGGTGAAGCAGCTCTCCAACGCCGTGCAGATCATCGCGGGCAACGTCGCGACCGCCGAGGGCGCCCGCGCGCTGATCGATGCGGGTGCCGACGCGATCAAGGTCGGCATCGGGCCGGGCTCGATCTGCACCACCCGCATCGTCGCGGGCGTCGGCGTACCCCAGCTCACCGCGCTGATGGAGGCGGTCGAGGCCGCGCAGGGCGCGGACGTGCCGGTGATCGCCGACGGCGGCATCAAGTTCTCGGGCGACCTCGCCAAGGCGATCGCGGCGGGCGCCTCGGTCGCCATGCTCGGCTCGCTCTTGGCCGGCACCGACGAGGCGCCGGGCGAGGTCTTCCTGTATCAGGGGCGCTCGTACAAGAGCTATCGGGGCATGGGCTCGGTGGGCGCCATGGCCCGCGGCTCCGCCGACCGCTACTTCCAGGCCGAGGTCAGCGACACCCACAAGCTCGTGCCGGAGGGCATCGAGGGCCAAGTGCCGTACAAGGGGCCGGTGGCCGCCGTGCTGCACCAGCTCGCGGGGGGCTTGCGCGCCGCCATGGGCTATGTCGGCGCCGCGACCGTACCGGAGTTCCAGGAGCGGGCGCAGTTCGTCCGCATCACGAATGCCGGCCTGCGCGAGAGCCACGTCCACGACGTGACCATCACCCGCGAGAGCCCGAACTATCCGAGCCGGGCCTGACGGCCCGAGCTCATCAGAGCCAGATCAGGGTGACGACGAGGATGGTGCACTCGAAGGCGAGCAGCGTCCCGATGAGGTAGGTCACCCAGTCGCGTTCCCCGCTTGGATCAGCTGAATCGTCTCCCGGCATCGCGTGCCTCCTCGTCGGCATCGAGAAATAGCCGGGCCGATCCGGGAACGCTTTGATATAGTTTATGTTATCCGGCGGGAAACAGTTTCGCGTTCGGAAGAAGATACTCCGCGAGCCGTCAGGCCGCGGAGTTGAAGTCTCGGGAAAAGCCGCAAACAATTCGGCGAAGACCGTTCACCGTCGCGCACGGACTCCGGGGATCGGGCCGCGCGAGGACGACGTCGAGCGGAACCCGATGCGATGGGACCGGACGGCGGGCGCACACCTCACGGCTTCGGGGCGGCCTCGGCGGATTTCTCGGTCTCGACCTGCTTCTCCATCGCGGCGGCGAAGGCGTCGGGCGAGAGTTCGACGAAGCGGCGCATCGCCTCTTGGAACTCGGCTTCCTTGTCCGCGGGCGGGCAGCTGAAACCCTTCTTCTGCAACTCGCCGCGAACGGTCGCCTCGACCGGGGCCATGTCAGGCTGGAGCGCGGCGATGCGGCTCTCCACGCCGGCGCGCTGCCGGCCCGTCGAGCTGACGTCGCAGTCCTTCAGCACCCGCTGGATGACGAGGCCGACCGCGTAGGTCGCGATCCTGCCCTGCGAAGGAAGGGCGGGCGTCGGGCTCGCGACGGCGGCGCCGATCGCCGATTGCGCGGCGGATTTCGGCGGGGCGGCGTCGCAGCGGCGCAAGGCCTCGTAGCCCGCGGCGAAGTTCGGAATCCGGAAGTCCGCCTCACCGTTCTCGAAGCGCAGGATCACGGTCTTGGCCGCGAGCAGGTCCGGCACCAGAGCGTCGGGGAACTGCGCCCGCAGGGTCTTGCCGTCGCCGGTCCAGTTCGCCTTGAACTTGATCGCCTTCTTGTCGAGGAAGAACGGCACCTTCACCGCTTCGTCCTTGTCGAAGTCCCAGCCCTGATAGGCGAGGACGAGCGTCGCCCTGTCGCCGGCGAGGGCGAAGACGACCGCGTTCATCGCATTGTTGTCGTCCTTGTCCTCGTAGGTGTGGGTCATCAGGCAGGGATTGGCGCTCTTGTCGCCGACGGTGCGCTCGACCTCCCAGCCCTTCACGGTCTCGAACGGTTCGCGTTGGGCCGCCTCGGCGGAAAGACAAGGCAGGATCGCGACGGAGAGCGCCGTCGCCAGAGAAAGGAATGGGCGCACCGTTGGTCTCCGAGACGACGGCCAGCGCGCGGCTGCAGGGCGCAGGAGGCTTGGCGGCTTCAGCTTAGCCATGAAACGAGCCGGCAACCAGGGCGATCCGAAGCGTCATCGACGATCATCAACCGCTTCTGTCATCCGAACTTTACGATGCGCGGACCCGTGCATGGACGGACCGACGTTGTGCTTGCGAACACTTGAGCGGTGCCGGCTATACGCGAACAGGTGTCGCTTCGGTCCGCCGCTGACGCGGCAAACGCTCACTATTCGTGCGACCGAGTGCCAATGCGCACCGCAACAATCTCTTCGGCAGCGCAAATATGAATTTGCGGTAAAAATGTGAACGGGCCGCGGAACTTGCCACCGCTGCCCTCGTTATTCACCGACAGCCGAGCTTGTGCTCGGCGGCCGCGTGCCCCGGACAGGGGCGGGAGCCGGTCATGCCAGTCTTCGAAGCGAAGAATCTGCTTACCCAGGACGAGGACCGGAACCTCCTCGCGATGATCCTCCACCCGACGCCCGCCGCCCGGGAACAGGCGCGCGAGCGCGGTCGCACCCGGATCGAGCGGGCGACGATGCTGGCGGAACTGGCGCCTGCCGTGCCGGGCACGACCCTCGCCGCGCTCACCGGACAGAACGCGGTGCCCGCGGTCTGAGCCCGGCGGAGCGTCACCAAGCCTGCGGCGTGATCAGCCCCTGGCGCGTGACCACGACCCAGTTGCGGCCGCGTCGCTCGATCGCCTCCACGCGCCCGACGCCCGGCACCGCATCGCCGGCGCCCACCTCGACGAGACGGCGGCGGCGATCCTCCAGGATGGCGACGCCGTCGTAGACGTCGCGCACCGCCCACCCCTCGACGGTCTCGACCTTCGGCCGGTCCGGAAGGCTGCCGGTCTGCACCGGCTCGGCGCGCGTCTCCGGCTTCGGCTCGACCTTGGCTTCCGGCTTCGGCAGGGCGGGGAGTGCCGGCTGAAGCTTCTTGTCCATCAGCGTGGTCAGGCCGGCAAGCCGCGCGCCCTGCTCGCGCTCGGACTGGGCGAGCGTGTCGGAGAGCGAGGCGAGGCGTTTGTCGAGCCCCTGCTCGAGCCGGCCGATCCGCTCGCCGAGCGTGCCGTTCAGCGCCTTCGTCTCGGTCCGAAGGGCCTCGCTCGTCTCGCGGAGGGCGGACGCCGTGCGGGCGAGCCGCTCCATGTCCTGCGACAGCCGGAGCGTCTCGGCGCGCCCGGCCTCGATCCCGGCCCGCAGCTGGGCCAGCGCCTCGCCGGAGCGTTCCTTCGGCGAGGCCGCCAGACCGAGCCCGATGCAGATGCCGCCGACCAGCGCGGCGCACGAGGCCGCCGCCAGCCGACCGTTGGCGTTGAGCCGGAACGGCCGGCGCGTCGGGGCGGGCGCACTCGCGCTCTCCACCGGGGCGGCCGGCTTCGCGGCGGCGGCGCCCACAGCCTGCTTCAGCATCTCTTCCGGCGAGGCCTTGCCTGCGGACGCCGCCTTCTCCGCTTCGACCGTCTCCGCCATGACCCTGGCTTTCCCTGATGGATCTCCACCGCGCAGGGTCCGGCCGGGCCCGACAAGCCGCATCACCGCCGCACGCGAGGCGCCGGCCCGCCCCGCGCGCGCCTCACGGGCGATGCCGCGTTCCGGTCCGATGTCCTAAGACGATGGTAGGCATGTCTGTTTACCGAAAGGTTACCATACGGCACGGACCGACTTCGCGATCGAAGACCATCTCCCGCAAACGCGAATGTCGGTAGGCGCCCATCACCACCAAGTCAGCCCGGAACAGTCCGGCTTGGTTGCGCAGAATGTCTTCCACGCGTCCGTAGGCGGGCAAATCGTCGACCGTGACGTTCACGCCGTGGCGCGCGAGGTGCGGTGCGATCTCCGCGCCCGCCACCGTGTCCGCCATGTCCCGTATCCCCACCACGCAGGCGACCTCGACGGCTTCGGCCGCACGAAGGAACGGCATCGCGTCGTTGATCGCCCGCGCCGCCTGGGTGCCGCTGTCCCAGGCCACGAGGATTCGCTTCGCCGAGAAGATCGACACGCCGGGCGGTACGACGGCGACCGGCCGCCCGCTGCCGAACAGCAACTTCTCCGCTCGCTCCAGGTCGATGTCTCCACCCGGTCGGGATGCATCCAGCACCGTCAGGTGGAACATTCGGATCGCGCGGCGGGCGCGCGTCATTGCCCTTCAGAGCGTCGTGGTCGGCCTGGGCCTGTCCCTGGTCGGCATGGCGGCGGGCATGGCGGCGGCCGCGTTCGGCCACCTCTCGCCTCTCCAGGGCGCCCTTCTTCAAGAGGCCATCGACGTCGCGGTCATCCTGAACGCGCTCCGCGTCCTGTGGGGCATACCCGGCGACCCGGTACCCGGAGCGAGCCCAGGCCTGCCTTGAGGTGGATCAAGGAAGCCCGCCTCCGCGACCGCCAAACCTCTCCGGGCCATGCTCCAGCATCCGCTCGCCCGTGAGGTCGCCCTCGTCGTCGCCGTGAAGACGCTTCTCGTCCTGGCGGCCGGCCTCCTCCTGTTCGGGCCCGGGCAGCGGCCCCGCCTCACCCCCGGCAGCGTCGAGGACAGGGTCCTCGTCACCGCCGCACCGCCCCTCTCCGGGAGACCCGATCCATGACCGCCGCAGCCATGGACGTCGTGCAGCTGTCACGGCTCCAGTTCGGCCTGACCGCCATGTACCACTTCCTGTTCGTGCCGCTGACGCTCGGGCTCGCGCTGCTGCTCGGCATCATGGAGAGCATCTACGTCATGACGGGCCGCGAAATCTGGCGGCAGATGACGAAGTTCTGGGGCACGCTGTTCGGCATCAACTTCGCCATGGGTGTGGCCACCGGCATCACCATGGAGTTCCAGTTCGGCACCAACTGGGCCTATTACAGCCACTACGTCGGTGATGTCTTCGGTGCGCCCCTCGCCATCGAAGGGCTGATGGCCTTCTTCCTGGAGGCCACCTTCATCGGGTTGTTCTTCTTCGGCTGGGACAAGCTCTCCAAGGTCGCCCACCTGTGCGTGACCTGGCTCGTCGCGCTCGGTTCGAACCTCTCCGCGCTCTGGATCCTGATCGCCAACGGCTGGATGCAGCACCCGGTCGGCGCCCGCTTCAACCCCGACACCATGCGCATGGAGGTGACCGACTTCGCGGCCGTGCTGTTCAATCCGGTCGCCCAGGCCAAGTTCGTCCACACGGTCAGCGCCGGCTACGTCACCGGCGCGATGTTCGTGCTCTCGGTGAGCGCCTTCTACCTGCTGCGCGGCCGGCACGTGGACCTCGCCAAGCGCTCGATGACGGTCGCGGCGAGCTTCGGGCTGGCCGCCGCCCTCTCGGTCGTCGTGCTCGGCGACGAGAGCGGCTACACGACCGGCGAGAACCAGAAGATGAAGATCGCCGCCATCGAGGCGATGTGGGAGACGGAGCCTGCGCCGGCCGCCTTCACGGTGTTCGGCCTGCCCGATCTGGAGGGCCGCCACACCGCCTACGAGGTGAAGGTGCCCTGGATGCTGGGGCTCATCGCCACCCGCTCCCTCGACAAGGAGGTGCCGGGCATCCGGGACCTCGTCGCCCGCGCCGAGAGCCGCATCCGCACGGGGCTGACCGCCTATGCGGGCCTGGAGGCGTTCAAGCGCGACCGCACCGATGCCGCCGCGCGGGCCAAGCTGGAAGCCCATGCCGGCGACCTCGGCCACGCCCTTCTCCTGAAGAAGATCCGCCCCGACATCCTCGCCGCCACCGAAGCCGAGATCGCGCAGGCGGCGTGGTCGACGGTGCCGCCGGTCTCGCCGCTGTTCTGGAGCTTCCGGATCATGGTGGGTCTCGGCTTCGGGTTCATCACCTTGTTCGCCGTCGCCTTCTGGCTCGCCTGCCGACGCCGGCTCGACGCCCACCCCGCCTTCCTCTGGACGGCGCTGCTGGCACTGCCGCTGCCCTGGGTCGCGGCCGAACTCGGCTGGTACGTCGCCGAGGTCGGGCGCCAGCCATGGGTCATCGAGGGCGTCCTGCCGACCTTCCTCGCGGTGTCGAGCGTCTCGGCCGCCAACGTTCGGATCACCCTCGTCGGCTTCGTCGCGTTCTACTCGGCCCTGCTGGTCATCGACCTCTACCTGATGGGCAAGACCATCCGGCTCGGGCCGGAGGCGCTGCTCGACCCGGTCATCGTCGCACCGCGCCCGGCCCCCCTGCCGGTCGCCGCCGAGTAGCCCTTCGGAGATCCACCATGTCCCTCGACTACGAGACCCTGCGCCTGATCTGGTGGGCGCTGCTCGGCGTCCTGCTGATCGGCTTCGCCGTCATGGACGGCTTCGACCTCGGCGTCGGCCTGCTGCTGCCGGTCGTCGCCCGCACCGATGCCGAGCGGCGCGTCGCCATCAACACCGTCGGCCCGGTCTGGGAAGGCAATCAGGTCTGGCTGATCCTCGGCGCCGGGGCGATCTTCGCCGCATGGCCGCCCCTCTACGCGGTCGCCTTCTCCGGTTTCTACCTCGCGATGTTCCTCGTGCTGTGCGCGCTGATCCTGCGACCCGTGGGGTTCAAGTTCCGCTCCAAGGTCGCCGACCGGCGCTGGCGGACGGCCTGGGACGGTGCGCTGTTCGTCGGCGGGCTGGTGCCGGCCCTGATCTTCGGCGTCGCCGTCGGCAACGCCTTCCTCGGCGCGCCCTTCCGCTTCGACGCCGACCTGCGGCTGACCTACGAGGGCGGGCTCCTCGACCTGCTCAACCCCTTCGCCCTGCTGTGCGGGCTGGTGAGCGTCGCCATGCTGGCGATGCACGGCGCGAGCTATCTCGCCCTCAAGGCGGACGGTCCGGTCGCCGCCCGCGCCGCCGGCCTTATCGGCAAGGCCGCCCTCGCGACGCTCGTCCTGTTCTCGCTCGCCGGCCTCGCCCTCGCGTTCGGCGTGGACGGTCACGCGGTCGTGCAGGGACCGGGGGGCAACGCGCCCTCGAACCCGCTGATGAAGCGGGTCGTCACCGAGTCCGGCGGCTGGCTGCGCAACTACGGCGAGCAGCCCTGGATCGCGGCGGCGCCGCTCCTCGCCTATCTCGGGGCGGCGCTCGCCGGGCCGCTGGCGGAGCGCGACCGGCCCGGCCTCGCCTTCGTGGCGAGCGGGACGGCGGTGGCCGGCATCGTCGCCACGGCGGGCCTCAGCCTGTTCCCGTTCCTTCTGCCGTCCTCCCTCGACCCAAATGCCGGGCTGACGGTGTTCGACGCCTCGTCGAGCCGCACCACCCTGCTGATCATGCTCGGGGCGACCGTCCTCTTCCTGCCGCTCGTCCTTGCCTACACCGCATGGGTCTACCGGGTGCTGCGGGGCCGCGTCACCGCCGCCTGGGTCGAGGCCCAGGGCAAGGCCGTCTACTGAACCGGAGGCGTTTTCGATGTGGTACTTCGCCTGGATGCTCGGCGTCGGCTTCGCCTGCGCCTTCGCAGTCCTCAACGCGCTCTGGCTGGAGGCCCAGCCCGGCAAGCCGCCCGTCCCGGTCGGGAACCCGAACGATGTCGATCACGACTTCGTCTAGGGCGGCGTCCCTGGCGGCGGCGCTCGTCCTCTCGGCGGCGCTGCTCCTCTACCCGCGCATCCTCGGTGCCCGGTTCGGACCGGTCGAGCACGCCGTGCTGCCCCTGCTGCTGCTCGGCGTCTCCGGCGCCTTCGTCTCCGGCCTCGGCTACCAGCCCGACAACCGGGTCGCGCGGGCCGTGCTCTCGCCGGCGGCCGCGTGGAGCCTGATGACCTTCGGGGTCGCCCTGCTCGCCCTGCGTCGCCTCGCCATCTGAGGCGAACGACTTTTGATCCATCTCAAGGGCGACGAGGGACACCCGGCTCACCGTCGGACGACGAGACCATCGTCGAGACCTCGGCTTCGGCCTCGGCCTGATGATCTCGGCCTGATGATCTCGGCGGCCGCCGAGCTTCGGCGCTTGCGGCAGGTGCCGGGCCCGCGCGTCGTCTGACCGTCCGCGACGATGGAACGCGCGCTCATGCCTCTCGAAACGGTCAACCTCGTCCTCGCGTCGGCCTTCACCGCCGGCTGCATGGTGATCCATGCCTGCCGACATCGGGCGGACGACATCACCTTGGTGCTGGTGTTGGTGCTGATCGGGCTCGCGAACCTATCCGCGGCCGCCTTGCTCTCCCGGACCGGGCCTGCCCTCGATCCGGCCTTCGCGGCCGGGCTCGTGGCCTACCGGTCGCACCACGAGTAGCCGGCCACCTGTCCGAAGAGCGGGTCTCCTGCGCTCGACCTCTTGCGCTGGATCAAGGGCACGGACGCGGCGCTCGGCCATGGCTCCCGCTCCCCATGGAGGTGCCCATGCTTCGGACTGTCACCCTGACGCTCGCCCGCTGCCGCGAGCACCCGGAGGGTCATGCCGGCTGCGGCTATGACATCGTCGCACCGCTCGGCTCGGACGGCCGCCTCGACGTAGATCTCTGGCGATGCGAGCGGGATCGCTGCCGCGTCCGCCGGTTCTGGACCGGCGAGCCCGACCGCCACGGCCGCCTCGTGCATCGAGCCGGCGGTCCCGGCGGGGCCACTTGGCTGATCGACTACGACGACCGCACCACGAAGGACGACGAGCCCGGCTTCCGCCTCGGCGGCCACCGCCTCGTCGCGGGCGAGTACGTCTCTATCCGCGACGCCGACCGGGATCTGTTGCGCACCTTCAAGGTCGCCGATGCAGGCAATCCCGGTGGGGGTGCGGCGTGAGCGCGACCACGACCGCGATGTCGGATGTGCCGGGGCCGATCCTGGCAGTGATGGAGGCGGGGTTCGGCCTTTGGCGCATGCTCTGGTTCGAGTTGCCGATCGCGTGGTTGAGCGAGGTCGATCATGCCCTGGCCCTCGTTGCCTTGAGCGCCGCTCCGATGTCCCCGTTCCACGCCGTCGCCCTGGGTCTCGGCTGCCGGGGCGCCGAGGACGACCGCGTCCTTGCGCTGGATCAAGGCCGCTCTCCCTGACGGCGCCACCATGGCGCCCGTATCCAGCGAGGGAGACGACGATGACGATGGTCGTGAGGGCCACCTCCGTGACGATGTTGCGGGAAGTCCGGATGCCGCGTGGGGCCGCGGCGCGCGATGTGACCCAGCCCGCGAGGGCCGGTGAGGTGATCGAAGACGGGTCCCGGCACCGGGCCATCGGCAGCCTTCACGCGCTCGGCTTGGCCATCGTCGCATCGGTGCTGGTGACCGGCCTGCTCTACGCCGCCCTTTGAGATCCGCCATGGACGACAAGACGCTCCGGCTTCACCGCGTCGAGGAACTCGATTTCCTCCCGCAGCTCGACGCGGCCCGGATCGGGGTGGCCGTCGCCGACGGCGTGGTCTCCCTGACGGGTCACGTCGCCACCTACGGCGAGAAGCTCGCCGCCGAGCGGGCCGTGCTGCAGGTGCGCGCCGTCGTCGAACGGATCGAGGTTTCAAGCCCCGACCACCTGCGCGTCGGAGACGAGGAACTCGCGGACCGCTGCGCCCGCGTCATCGAGGGGGACGCGACCGTCCCGCACGGTTCGGTCGTGGTGAAGATCGAGAACGGCTGCATCACACTGACGGGCTGGGTCGAGCGATACGAGCAGAAGGACGCAGCTGACCGGGCGCTGCGCCGGCTCGTCGGCGTGACCGACATCGTGAACACGGTCGGGGTTCGCCATCCGACCCCGGTCGAGGCCGCTCCCGTCCGGGACGAGGCCTGGTCCGTCCTCTACTGAGCGGGCGCCTTGCGCTGGATCAAGGCCGCCGCCCGGCGCTCCGGGTCAGCTTCCACCCAGGTCAAGGACGGAGCCAGCCCATGCGCCAGTACCTCGTCAGCTTCCACAAGGTCGTCACCGACGGCAGCGGTCACGACCGCCGCATCGTGCAGCGTCAGGCGCTCGTCCGGGCAAGGTCCGAGGTCTCCGCCCTGTTCGAGGCCAAGGCGCTCTTCCGCGAGGAAATGGGTGTCGCGGACTGGCGGCTCCGCGCCGACACCTGCGAAGCCGTCGAACTGGCCGACATCGCCGCTTGAGGAGGCCGGGATGAGCCACGAACGCGGCGAGCCCGTGCCTTGGCGGGGGCGGCAACGGGCGGTGGAAGGACCGGAAGACCGAGGCCAAGGCCGCGGTGAACCGCCGGCACGGCGTACTCGGTCTCATCGACCTGATCGCGGTGACGCCCCGCGCCGACGCGGCCGACATGCGCCACCAGATCGTCGCGGCGCTGAAGCGGAACGCCCAGGTCGAGGCCGACTCGATCAGCGTGAACGTGGCCGGCGACAGGGTCACCCTGCACGGCAAGGTCCACGCCCGGCACGAGCGCGGCGTCGCCGAGCGCGCTGCGTGGTCCGCGGCGGGGGTGCGCTCGGTGGACGCCCGCATCGAGGTCGTCTGACCGTCCGGGACCGGCCCCGCCCTTGTCTCCGGCAGCTCGGCCGGCGCGCCCCGCCGGAGCCTTCCCGTCCGAGGAGGCCGACATGACCTTTGGGACCGTCATGGTGACCGTCGATCCGAGTGAGGCTGCCCGGACCCGGATACGGCTGGCGGGGCACCTCGCCGACGCTTTCGGGGCGAGCCTGCTCGGGGTGTCGGCACAGGTGCCGATCCACCTGCCGCCGGCGGGCGGCCCGCCGGTCGACGCCTACGTCACGCCCCGCCTGCGCGAGGCGTGCCTCGACGGCTTGGCGCGGGCCCATGCGGTCTTCGAGGAAGCGGCCGCGGGCCGGAGCCGGAACGCGTGGGTCTCCGATGTCGACTTCCCGCTCTCCTTCATCGTCCGCCAAGCCGCCCGCGCCGGTCTCGTCGTGACCGGCCGGCCGGGCGCCGACGAGCCGCCATGCCTCGTCGCCGATACCGGCGACCTCGTCATGAACCTCGGCCGACCGCTGCTCGTCGTGCCCCGGGGGGTCGACCACCTGGATGGGCGGCGCGTCGCCCTCGGCTGGCGCAACACCCGGGAGGCACGTCGGGCCGTCACCGACGCGCTACCCTTCCTGCGCCGGGCCTCCAAGGTCGTCGTCGTCGCTATCGACGAGGGCGGGGGTACCTGCAGCGGCGAGCCGGTCATCCGCTACCTGTCGGGGTTCGGCATCCAGGCCACGGCGGTGCGGGCGTCCGCCGAGGGTGCCGGCACGGCCGAGGCGCTCGTCGATCTCGCCTGCGAGCACGCCGCCGACCTGCTCGTCACGGACGCCTACGGGCATTCCCGACTGAGGGAATGGGCGTTCGGCGGCGTCACCCGGGACTTGCTCCGAGGCTGCCCGATCTGCTGCCTGCTCAGCCACTGAGGGCCCTGGACGGCGCCGAGCCGGTGTCGAGATGGCTGGAACCCTGAAGGACAGCCCTCCCCTCGGCGGCAGGCATCGACGCAGGTGACGGCATGGTCGGCCTCACGGGGCTGTCGGTGTGCCTCCAAGGCTCAGGCCGACCCGTCCGGCATCCCCGGTGAACACCACCCCGTTCGCCTCGAAGGCCGCCTTTGCCGCGTCGAGGTTCGACCGACGGACGCTCCCGATGCGCGCCGCATCCTCGATCCGCGCGACCGTCGACGGTGACAGGTCCGCTTCCGTCGAGAGGCGCTCGATGGTCCAACCCAGCAATGCCCTGGCCGCCCGGACCTGCGCGGCGGTGAGGCGCGTGGTGGAGGATCCTGGGATCCGCAGGTCGACCTGAAACCTCTTGCTGCCCGTGATGGGAAGGCACATCCCGACCCATTCCCGGATGGCACCGTCATGGTCGAGGACCGGCGCACCGCGTGCATTGAACCAGCGGTGGATGCCGTCCGCGCACCGAATACGATAGTCGGTATCGTAGACGCCCTGGTGGAGCACCGCGGTCCGCCATGCTTCGCGCGTGCGTTCGCGGTCCTCTGGGTGGATGGCGTCGAGCCACCCGTAACCTGTCATCTCCTCGGTCGTCTGCCCGGTCAGCGTCGTCCAGTCCGATCCGACCCGCGTGCCTCCATCGGGCGTCGCCGTCCAGACGACCGTCGCCACCGCGCGAACCAGGGCGCTGTACCGTTCGTGCGCCAATTCGGTCGGGTCCTCGACCCGAGGCGCGACGCCCATCGATATGCCCATGTGAAATGGTACCGCCCGGCCAGCCAAGTTTATTGACCGATTTTCATTCTTCTATCGCCATGGCGGCCCGCAATCCAGTTTTTTCCGCGTTTTCTCTGTTCGCGGCGCGTGGGAATTGCTAGCGAGAGTGCTGCCGATGGAACCGATTCTGGAGGCTTCCATGTTGAGCAGAACCGGGGCGCCGCCCCCTACCGGACATGCCTGCGTCCACGCGCGCTCCTCGGGCGGCTGCTCCGAGTGCAAGGTTCGCCTCCTCAGCGTCTGTGCCGCCCTGACCTGCGAAGAGCTCGACGAGCTCGAGGCGCTGAGCCAGCGACTGCACCTTGCGCCGCGTCAGGCGCTGTTCCGGCAAGGTGACCCCGCCGATGCGGTATACAACGTGACCGAGGGCATGGTCCGCCTGTCCCGTCTGCTGCCGGACGGACGCCGGCACGTCATGGGCTTCGCGATGGTCGGCGACTTCCTCGGCCTGGCGCTCCCCGAGCGTTACAACGTCACCGTCGAGGCCCTGTCGCCGACGGCCCTCTGCCGGTTCGAGAGACGCCCCTTCGCGAACCTCGTCGCCGGCAAGCCCCACCTCCTTCGGAAGCTCCACGAGCGGGCCGGCTACGAGCTCACCCTCGCGCAGGACCACATGACGCTCCTCGGCCGGCGCACGGCGGAGGAGAAGGTCGCGAGCTTCCTGCTCACCATGCGCGACCGCTACGCCCTGGTCGGGCAGGGCTCCGTGACCGTGGCGCTGCCGATGGGCCGCCAGGACATCGCCGACCATCTCGGCCTCACCATCGAGACCGTGAGCCGCTTGCTGACGCGTCTCGACCGCGAGAAGGCACTGCTGATCGTTCCTGGAGGCGTCCGGCTCACCAACCTCGACCGACTGGAGAACCTCGCCGCCGCCTGAGGCCGCCTGGCGTTACCGTTCGAGCGTCTTCAGGTAGTCGATGAGGTTCTGGGCCTCGTCCGGGTCCAGCCTGAACTCGGGCATGGTGGGGTGGCCGGTGACGATGCCCTCCGCCAGCGCTTCCGAGAGGTCTTCGACAGGGTAGCGTCGATGAAGCTCCCGGAACGGCGGGGCCGCCCCGAGCGGGCTGCCGCCGAGGCGCCCGACCGCATGGCAGCGGGCGCAGTTCGTCAGCGCGATGACCTCGCCCCGCCGGACGTTGCCGTCCGCCTGGACGGAGGGGGGCGTCATGACGAGCGCGGCCGCGACGAGGATGGCGGCCCGCATCAGTGGCACATCAGGCTGCAGATGGGGCTACGCTGCAGGATCTCCCGCGTCACGCCGCCCAGCACCCATTCCCGAAGCCGGGAATGCCCGTAGGCCCCCATGACGAGCAGGTCGGCATCGTGCATCTGGGCGAAGCGGAGGATCTCGGCGCCATCCGTGTCGACCGCGCGCAGGAAGTGGGTGGCGACGGAGGCGCCGTGCCGTGCGAGGTGGGCGGCCACCTCCTCGCCGCCCTGAAGTCGGGCGTCGGAGCCGGTGGTCACGACGTGGACGTGGTCCGCGTTGCGGAGGAACGGCAGGGCGGCCGAGACCGCCCGGCGCGCGGG
The DNA here is from genome assembly GCF_014199935.1 of Methylorubrum rhodinum. Taxonomy (GTDB): domain Bacteria; phylum Pseudomonadota; class Alphaproteobacteria; order Rhizobiales; family Beijerinckiaceae; genus Methylobacterium; species Methylobacterium rhodinum. The sequence goes on along the minus strand of NZ_JACHOP010000019.1, from coordinate 3,249 downwards.
CGGTCCGTCCTTCCACGCCACGACCACCCGGGATCCCTTGAGGTTCTCGATCCGCGGCGGCACCACGAGGACCGGGCGACCGGCCTCCATCAGCACGGGGCCGGGCGGCACGTCGAACTGGCGTGGAGCGTCATCATCGGCGCCGTGGCGGCCGACGACGACAAGGTCGGCGGCCCTGGCCAGGTCGACGAGGTGCGTCACCGGCCCGGCCAGCGCCGGGCGCCAGTCGGTCCGCAGACCCTCGCCGAGGTTGGCGTTGAACACCGTGCCGGCCTCGGTCAGCGCCTCCCGGACCTTGGCCGCGTTGTCCTCCTCCTGCCTCGCGGCGTCGTAGATGTCGTGCACCAGCAGCGGGGCCGGCACCGTCTCGGCGGCCGCGCCGGTCAATGTGGCTTCGAAGCGGCGCGCGAGGCCGGCCGCGAGCTTGACCCTGTCCGGAGCGGCCTCGCCGAGATCGACCGAGACCAGGATGTTCGCGTAGCCCATGACCGCCTCCCTCCGGCCGCCCGTCGGCCCGATAGGGAATCCTCGTCACCCGGAGCCGGCGGGGCCTTGATCCAGCGCAAAGCCCTCGTCCTGTCGGGCTTCGGCGACCGGTTGCGCGAGCCGCTTTCGGGCCGTTGCCGACCGGCGCGCCGTGGCGGCAGGGCGAGCGCGGGCCTTGCCATGGAGCGGCCAGTACCGCTCCATCGCGAGATAGGTGAACGAGGCCGACCAGCCGATCAGGACCAATCCGTTCAGCGCCTCGACGCCGGTCAGCAGCCGCGCGTGGCCGAGGGGGATGTGGTCGCCGTAGCCAAGCGAGGTGTAGGCCACGACCGAAACGAACAGGCAGTCCTCGAAGGACTCGACGGGCACGCCGGAGAAGGCACCGAGACCCAGCTTCAAGACGAGGAGCCAATAGGCCCCCGCATAGGTCCAGACCGCGACAGTGTGTCCGGCGAAGGCGGCCAGCACCACGGCGATGATCCGCGCCCGCGGCGGCACCGGCAATTCGGCCAGGTGCTCCGAGGTCAGCCACAGGGTCTCGTAGAGCACCAGGATGGTGACGACGACGAGGACGACGCTGGCGGCCAGCACGACGGGCATCGAGCCAACTTGAGGCCCGGACGACCGGGCAGCTTTGACCTGCCTCAAGGCCTGCGGGGCGTGCGGCGGGCTTCATGGGCTCCGGACAAGAGGCCGACCTTGAACCTCGTCGCGGCGCCGACCGCCCCGGTCGCTACCCTGCCGGAGCATATCCGGCCACAGGTCAGCAAGCTGAAGGCTGCGGTGTTCGTCGAGCCCGGCCGGATCGCCCTTCAAGACAAGCCTGCGCCCGATGTCGGCGCGTTGGACGCCCTGCTGCGGATCACGACCACCACCATCTGCGGCACCGACGTTCATATCCTCAGGGGCGAGTATCCGGTCGCGAAAAGGCTGACGGTCGGACACGAGCCCGTCGGCGTCATCGAGAAACTCGGCTCGGCCGTGCAGGGCTACCGGGAAGGCCAGCGCGTCGTTGCCGACGCCATTTAAACCTTCTTCAGCAAACGACGAGTGGGCAGCCGCATCATCGTAGAGAGACGTTTCCACGGTCGAAATCTCTGCGTTCGCCCTGGTTTGCCCGGCGGCATCCTGCAGGGCATCCGTGGACGCCACAAGGCGCCTGAGGCCATCAGCGTCCCTCCCCTCGACCCGGGCGACGATGTCCTGCGCGTAAGCGTTCGGCATCCCTTGGCCGAGAACCGTCTCCACGCACGAGCGCTGGTAACGTATGCGCCGGACCGTTACCGCCTCTTCGTGGTCGAATGCCCCCATCCGGGACTTTGTGACCCGGGCCCGCACCCCGCCGGAGGCGATGAGGTTCATTGTCCGGTCAAGGGCACGAGTAGGGCATGGGAATGAAAGGGAATTTGGGGTGACGAAACCGGCTCTTTCGCGTATCCGGCAATAGCGTATCCCAGAGCGCAGGGCCTGTAGCTCAACGGTTAGAGCCGACCGCTCATAACGGTCTGGTTGCAGGTTCGAGTCCTGCCGGGCCCACCACTTGTCTAATAAGCATCTGATTTTTCTCGTAAAAATCCGAGCTATCCCGCACCTTGGAAATTTGCAGGGATTTCGGTCCCTAAAGTATCTCGATTTTCTGGCCTTGCTCCCGCGCCGATGCCGAGTGGGCGGGATTTCTGCGGGCTTCGCGGGCGAGCTTCACCCGGTTGGCCGTCCGGGTGTAGACCGCGCTTTCCCGGCTTCCGTCGGCCCATCCGAACAGGGCGTTGAGCTGCGCCTCGGTGGCGCCTTCCTCGGCCGCACGACGCGCGCCGGCCTTGCGCAGGCCGTGGGCCGAGCCGGGGCAGCGCGCCGAGCGGCACGCCTCCCTGAACCAGTTGCCGAAGGATTTTTTGACGAAGGGGCGGCCTCGCTCGGTCGCGAGGAACGTCAGCTCGCCAGTTGCCGTCGCGGCGATCGAGGCGACCAGCGCCGGGAGGATCGGCGCCACCACCACCATGCCCGTCTTCTCGGTGCGGATGGTGAACTCGTCGTTCCGCACGTGGGGCCGCCCCAAGCGCACCGCATCGCCGCGGCGCAGGCCGGTATAGAGCAAAATGTCGAAGGCCAAGCGCTCGCGCGTGCCGATCGGCCAGTGGGCTTCGAAGCGGGCCACCTCCTCCTCGGTCCAAGCGTGGAAGCCGTCCTTGTCCGCGCCGATCGGCAGGAGCTTGATGCCGTGCGTTGGGTCGCTCTTCACGTAGTCGGCGGCGAGCGCCCACGTGAACAGCGCCCGCATCGCCTTCAGAAAATTGTTGGCCGCGAACGGGGTGTCCCGCCGCCGGTCCCGCCCGGCCAGGATAGCGCATCGGTCGATGTCCGAGACCTGCGCGGTTCCGGCCGTCTTCTCCGCCGCCTTGAAGAAGCTGCCGCGCTGCTTCCGGGTGGCGGCGCTGAGGCCTGCCCACTCGGCCGAGGCCATATGCCGGACGATGAGCCACGACAGCGTGCCCGGCGCCGGCCCGGTCGCGGGAGCGAGTGGCTTGCCCTCGACGGCCAAGCGGTAGTCGCGCCAGAACTGTTCGGTGTCGTAACGCTCGCGCATCCGCGTGCGGGGGCCCTGTCCTACCCGGACGTATGATCCGCCCCCATGGGAGTGGTCCGCCCTGAGGTATGGCCTGCGGGCCAGGACGAGGACGGACAGATGGGAACGAAGCGGCACAAGCCGGAGGATGTAGTCGCCAAGCTGCGGCAGGCGGACGTGTTGATCGCGCAGGGCCA
>NZ_JACHOP010000018.1 GCF_014199935.1 Methylorubrum rhodinum | reverse complement strand
GGATGACGACGGGCGTTGCAGCCCCATTCCGGGACGGTCGGCGCCCCGCGCCTGGTCCGGGTGGCCACCCGGACCAGGCACCCCGCGGCTGCGGGACAGCCTCTTTCTAGCAGAGCCCCAACAGACAATTCCGGGGCCGCGTAGCGGAACCCGGAAGCCACCCGTGATGCATGACTGCACGAGGCGGCGCGGCCCGTCGTGGATTCCGGGTTCGCCTACGGCGCCCCGGAATGACGACCGCGGTCGGTACAGCAATCTGCTCCATCCACGAAAAAGCCCCGGCCTTTCGGCCGGGGCTCTCGGTCTCAGTCTGCGGTTCGCTTAGCGGCGGTCGCCGAGGAGCGAGAGCAGGAACTGGAACATGTTGATGAAGTCCAGGTACAGGGTCAGGGCGCCGTTGACGGACATCTTGGCCGCACCCTCGGCGTCGAGGCCGCTGTAGAGGAACATCTCCTTCAGCTTCTGCGTGTCGTAGGCGGTGAGGCCCGCGAAGATCAGGACGCCGAGCACCGAGATCGCGAACTGGAGCGCGCTCGAGGCCAGGAAGATGTTCACCAGCGAGGCGATGATCAGGCCGATCAGGCCCATGATCAGGAACGAGCCCATGCCCGACAGGCTACGCTTGGTCGTGTAGCCGTAGAGGCTCAGGCCGCCGAAGGTGGCCGCCGTGATGAAGAACACCCGCACCACGCTGGCGCCCGTGAAGGCGAGCAGCAGCGAGGACATCGAGGCGCCCATCACCGCGGCGAAGGCCCAGAACATCGTCCGCGCCGAGGCTGCCGACATCCGGTCCATCCGGAAGGAGAAGACGAAGATGAAGGCGAGCGGCGCCAGCATCAGCACGTACTTGAACCACGTGCCGTAGATGAAGACACCCACTTGGTTGAGCGGGATGCCCTTGTAGTTGGCGACGATCGTGCCGGTCTGGACGGCCATGTTGAGGCCGAGCGCCACGAGACCCGAGATCCCGAGGCCGACGACCATGTTGTTGTAGACGCCCAGCATGAAGCTGCGCAGGCCCTGGTCGACCTCGACCTGGGAGCCGGCGTATCCCTGCGGCTGGGCACCGTAGCGGAACGGGCTGTTGTCGAATGCCATGAAAGTTTCCCTTGGAAGCTCCCGGCGCGGGATCGATGCGAGGTCCACGCGCGAACCCCGGCGTGTCGAGCACGCCTCGGGCCTGAATATGTTCGCTCGGACAGTCACAGACAAGAGGGCGGTGAAGCTCGCGGCCGAGATTTCAAGTCGTTCCGGCGGCGAAAGTTTTTAACCAAACGCCGGGATTAAAGCTCGTCTTTCGGCGTCGGGGGCCATGACTCAGAACTGCCGCAGATAGGGTGCCGGCTTCTGGCCGAGGATGCGCCACGTGCCGGCCAAGCCCACGATCACCGCGAAGGCGACGGCGATGCCGGCCACCATCAGGGCGCCCGCCGGATCGGGCCGGAAATCGAGCCGCATCACCCGGGCGACGATGCCCCAGCCGGCCAGCGTCCCGGCCAGAATGCCGAAGGCAGCGGTGACGGCACCGAGCGCACCGTATTCGAGCACGTAGGCGAAGAGAAGCCGGCCGCGGGTGGCACCGAGAACCTTCAGCACCACGGCGTCGTAGAGCCGGGCCCGGTGCCCGGCGGCGAGCGCCCCGGCGAGCACGAGCAGGCTCGTCAGCACCGCCACCACGCTGGCGCCGCGGATCGCCAGCGTCAGCTTGTGGACGAGGTCGTTCACGGCATCCAACGCGTCCTTCACCCGCACGCTGGTGACCGAGGGGAAGGCCTTGGCGGCGTCGCGCACGATCTCGGCCTCGAGCTTCGGCTCGGGGCCGTTCGGCAGCGTCAGGGTGGCCAGGTCCGCATGCGGCGCGCCGCGGAACGTGCCGGGGGAGAACACCATCACGAAGTTGATGCCGAGCGAGCGCCACTCGACCTTGCGCAGGTTGGCGACCTTCGCGGTGATCGTGCGGCCGAGCACGTTGACCGCGACGGTGGAGCCGACCTTCAGGTCCAGCGCCCGCGCCGCGTCCGACTCGAACGAGACGAGCGGCTGGCGGCCTTCTTCCGCGTTCCACCACGTGCCGTCGAGGATCTGCGAGCCCTCGGGCAGGATCTCGGCGTAGGTGATGCCGCGGTCGCCGTCGAGGATCCAGCTCGCGTCCTCCGGCGGCTTGATCTGGCCCGCGGGCACGCCGTTCAGCGCGGTGATGCGCCCACGCATCATCGGCACCCGCTCGATCTTGGCGTCGGGCGCCTTCGAGCCGAGGAAGGCCGAGAAGGCCTCCGCGTCGCGCGAGGGCACGTCGAGGAAGAACAGGCTCGGGGCGCGGCCCGGCAGCGAGCTTTCGAGCGCGCGGGTGATGTTGGCGTCGATGGCGCCCAGCGTCACCAGCAGCGTCGTGCCGAGGCCGAGCGAGAGCACGACCGCGGGGGTGAGCGCGCCGGGGCGGTGGAGGTTGGCCAGCGCCATCCGCGGCGCCATCGCCCGCGGCCGCGGCAGGCGGGCGGCCAACGCCATGATGCCGACCGCGATGAGCCGAAGCCCGCCGAAGGCGAGGCCTGCGGCCAGCATGAAGTACAGCGCGACCTTGCGGTCGAACGCCGTGACGAGGGCGAGGCCAGCGAGCGCCAGGAGCGCGAGCGCCAGACCCACGAGGTAGCGGGTCCGCGGCCGGCGCCGCTCGGGATCGACGCCGTCGCGAAACAGGCTGGCCACCGGCACGTCGTGGGCGCGCCCCAGCGGCAGGATCGCGAAGGCGAGCGCGGTGAGCAACCCGTAGGCGGCGGCGAGCGCGAGGCGGCCCGGCGCGATCTCGGGGTTGAGCGGCAACGGAAGCTGGTCGCGCAGGGCGAAGTCGAGCCCGAACGGCAGGGCGGCGCCGAGCGCCAGTCCGAGCACCGTGCTGAGTCCGGCGATCAGCATGACCTGCACGAGGTAGAGCCCGACCACCTGCGAGCCCGGCGCGCCGACACTTTTCAGCGTCGCGATCGCCCCGCGCCGCCCGTCGACGAAGGCCCGCACGGCATTCGCTACGCCGACGCCGCCGACGATCAGCGCGGTCAGCCCGACGAGCGTGAGGAACTGGGTGAAGCGCTCGATGCCCTTGGCGAAGCGCGGATCGGCGTTGGTCCGCCCGCGCATCTGAAAGCCGGCCTCGGGCAGCGCCTTCTGGATCGCGGCGTCGGTCGCTGTCAGCTGCGCGTCGTCGAGGCCGGGAAGCTGGAGACGGTAGCTCCACTGGTTGAGGCTGCCGGGCTGGATCAGGCCGGTGGCGCGGAGCGCGGGCATCGCGATCATCAGCCGCGGGCCGAAGCCGACGCCGGCGGCGACCTTGTCGGGCTCCGACACGAGCGCGGCGCGGATCTGGACCGGGAAGCCGCCGAGCGTGACCCGGTCACCGGGCTTCAGGTCGAGCCGGGTCAGGAGAGCCGGGTCGGCCACCGCGCCGTAGACGCCGTCGCGCTCGGCGAGCAGCTCGGGCAGCGGCCGGGCCGGATCGGTCTCGACCGTACCGACCGCCGGGTACGAGGCATCGACTGCCTTCAGCTCGACGAGCGCCGCGCCCTCGCCCGCCACCGCCATGGCGCGCAAAGTCACGACCTCGGAGACCGGGCCCTTGGCGGCCAATGCGGCCCGCTCGGCCTGGGTCGCCTCGCGGTTGACCAGCGAATAGGTGAGGTCGCCGCCGAGAATTCGCCGGCCCTCGCGCCCGAGCCCGCCCGAGAGCGAGGCGGCGATCGAGGTGACGCCGCTGATCGCGGCCACACCCAAGGCGATGCAGGCGATGAAGACGCGAAAGCCCGAAAGCCCGCCGCGCAGTTCGCGGAGCGCCAAGCGCAGGGTCAGCGGCAGCCGGGAGGCGGCCGGCCGGCTTTGCGGGGAATCCGGCCGGGACAACGTGCCATGCATGCGCGCTCGATCGGTTGGTCTTCCGGCCGGAACGGCCGCGCCTCAATCTGGGCACTTCCGCCGCCCGCGCAACCACGCCCGCCGCCGCAGCCCGTGGCGAAGTCCCGCTTCCGAGCCGCTTCCAAGCCCCGGCGGCAGCGGCTAAACCGGCTGCCCATATCTTTTGAGCCCGGAAGAAGAAGCCGTGTCGTCCCTGCGCCTGGGCGTGAACATCGATCACGTCGCCACCGTCCGCAACGCCCGCGGCGGGCTCATGCCCGATCCGGTGCGCGCCGCAGGGGAGGCCGTGGCAGCGGGCGCCGACGGCATCACCGCGCATCTGCGCGAGGACCGCCGCCACATCCGCGACGCCGATATCGCGGCGCTTAAAAGCCTGCCGGTGCCGCTGAACCTGGAGATGGCAGCGACCGACGAGATGGTCGGCATCGCGCTCCATACCCGGCCGCATGCCGCCTGCCTCGTGCCGGAGAAGCGCGAGGAGCGCACCACCGAGGGCGGGCTCGACATCGTCGGCGGGCGCGCGCACCTCGCGCCCCGCATCGCGACGCTGTCCGAGGCCGGCATCCGCGTGTCGCTGTTCGTCGAGCCCGACGAGGCGGTGATGGAGGCGGCCCGTGCGCTCGGGGCGCCGGTGGTCGAACTCCATACCGGAAGCTACTGCGAGGCTTGCGTTGCGGGTGACACCGCGCGCGTCGCGCATGAACTCGACCGGATCGTGCGCGCCGCCGCCCACGGCGCCGGGCTCGGCCTCGAGATCCATGCCGGCCACGGCCTGACGCTGGATAGCGTCGGCCCGGTCGCGGCCGTGCCGCAGTTGCGCGAGCTGAACATCGGCCACGCGCTGATCGCCGAGGCGATCTTCGTCGGTTTGCGGCAGGCCGTGCACGACATGCGGGCGGCGATGGACCGGGCGCGGCGGTAGCCGGAGCACTAGTAAGTTGAGGATGGTTGGCAGGAACTTTCAATCCGGATCGAAATCGGGGCGCTGAACAGCCGAGGCGGAGCAACAAATCAGATTGCAAGGCAACACCCATATGAGCAGCAAGAATTTTGTAGCAATTATCTGTACGTTGCTTTTTGATATAACGCTGATTGCAGCATTTATATCGAATCTTACTAGGCCAAAATATTGGATACCGATCACAGGAAAAATCGTGGGTTCCGCTACCACATCATGCGGCGACTCCACATTTATTGTGCCGGCATTAGTTTATGAACTAAACGGCATAAGCTACAATGACTTGAACAAGAGAGAATATCATATAATAAAAATCTTCGACGGAGGCGATGTCGATATCTTTGTCAATCCGAAGATAAATAGCCAGTATGCGCTCAAATCCGAGACAGGTATATTCAAAAATGTCCTCTTGGTTCCAATTTTCCTATTGATAAACGCAACACTGATATCACTACTTCTACATGATCAGACCTGAAATCAAACAGAACTTAATATAAAACTAATATGCTGTCAATCCGTGGCTGAAAACTGTTAGAAAAATTTCCATTCAAGGCTGCGAGATTATCGTAGCCTAGTATGTCCCATTTTATCTTCCGACATGACTCCGCATCACATGCATGCGCCGACTAAGATATAGCACCAGACAATCTGGTAGCGGGAAGCGATCGAAACATGATCCTCGGCATCGGCACCGATCTCTGCGACATCCGCCGGATCGAGAATTCCCTCGAAAAGTACGGCGAGCGCTTCACCCACCGGGTCTTCACCGAGGGCGAGCGGGCAAAGTGCGACCGGCGGGCGGCGCGGGCGCCGTCCTATGCCCGGCGCTTCGCCGCCAAGGAAGCCTGCGCCAAGGCGCTCGGCACCGGGATCGGCCAGGGGGTGTTCTGGCGCGACATGGAGGTGGTGAACCTTCCCGGCGGCCAGCCGACGCTGCGGCTCTCCGGAGGTGCGCAGGAACACCTGTCACGCATGGTTCCGGCGGGCTTTGAGGCGCGGCTGCACATCACGCTCACCGACGAACCCCCTCTGGCGCAAGCCTTCGTGATCATCGAAGCGGTCCCGGCGGCCAAGCCCTGAACTGAATACACGGCTGAGCCGGCTTATCCTCGCGTTGCGGGCGGCCCGCGCATGGTCTAGACCCCCGGCCCAGCAGAACGATTGCGCGATGGACGGTCTCGGGCCGGGCATCGGCGTGTGAGGCTGCGAAGGCAACGAGATCATGGAACCCGCACGCGTGGATCGCGACAGCAAATCGGAGATCCGGGCGGCGGAACCCGGCACCTGGGAGAGCATCCGCGAGACCGTGAAGGTCGGCGTCCAGGCGCTGCTGATCGCGCTCGTGGTGCGCACGCTCCTGTTCCAGCCGTTCAATATCCCCTCGGGCTCGCTGATCCCGACGCTTCTGATCGGCGATTACCTGTTCGTGTCGAAGTACACCTACGGCTACTCGAAATACTCCCTGCCGCTGTCGGAGTACCTGCCGTTCGAGGCGCATGGGCGGATCTGGGCGGCCGAGCCGAAGCGCGGCGACATCGCCGTGTTCAAGCTGCCAAAGGACAACGCCACCGACTATATCAAGCGCGTCATCGGCTTGCCCGGCGACAAGATCCAGATGATCGAGGGCGTGCTCAACATCAACGGCAAGCCGGTCAAGCGCGAGCGCATCGCCGATTACGAGACCCTCGACGCCTTCGACCAGACCGTGAAGGTCGCCCAGTACACCGAGACGCTGCCCGGCGGGGTCAGCCACAAGGTGATCGAGCGCGATGGCGACCGCGGCTTCTGGGACAACACCACGGTCTACACGGTGCCCGAGGGGCACTATTTCATGATGGGCGACAACCGCGACAACTCGACCGATTCGCGCGACCTCTCCAGCGTCGGCTACGTGCCGTTCGAGAACTTCGTCGGCCGGGCCGAGATGATCTTCTTCTCGATCGACGAGCGCACCCCCGCCTGGCAGCTCTGGCGCTGGCCCGCGGATGTCCGCTGGAACCGCCTCTTCACGACGATCCACTGACCGCTATTTCGCCATCGTGACCGCGGCACCGACAGAAAGCCCCGCTCCGGCGGGCAAACGGCGTTGAGCGCGCCCGACGAAGGCGCCCCGCGCTCCAGCCGTGCCCGGCGCGCCCAGCGGCCGCGGCCGGGCCTCGACGTGCTGGAAGCCCGCATCGGCCATACCTTCGCAGACTCCGCGCTGCTGCCGCTGGCGCTGACCCATGTCAGCAAGGCGGGCCATACCGGCCGGGTCGGCAGCTACCAGCGCCTCGAATTTCTGGGCGACCGCGTGCTGGGGCTCGCCATCGCGGAAAGCCTCTACACCGCCTTCCCGGACGCGGAGGAAGGCGAGCTATCGCGGCGGCTGGCCGGCCTCGTGCGGCGGGAGACCTGCGCGGCGGTGGCCGAAGCCTGGGAGGTCGGGCCCCATCTCAATCTCGGCCCCGGCGAGGTCCAGACCGGCGGGCGGCGCAACCAGACCATCCTCGCCGACGTCTGCGAATCGATCCTCGGCGCGGTCTTTCTCGATGCCGGCTACGCGGCCACCAAGGCGATCGTGCAGGCGGCCTTCCGCCCCGGCGAGGTGACCGGCGCGCCGCGCGGGCGCGACGCCAAATCCTCCTTGCAGGAATGGGCGATGGCGCGCAGCCTGCCGATCCCGCTCTACGAGGTGGTGGACCGCTCCGGCCCCGACCACGCCCCGGTCTTCCGCATCGCCGTGCGGGTGGACGGGATCGAGCCGGGTTACGGCGAGGGCAATTCCAAGCGCGTGGCCGAGCAGGAGGCCGCCCGCGCCGTGCTGGCCCGCGAGGGCATCGGCGGCACCCAGGATCAGGACGACACCCATGGCTGAGGACGACACGACGGGCGGACCGCACGAGCAGAGGCAGCCGCAGGACACCCGCGCGGGCTTCGTCGCGCTGATCGGCGTGCCGAACGCGGGCAAGTCGACGCTGCTGAACGCGCTGGTCGGCGCCAAGGTCTCGATCGTCTCGCGCAAGGTGCAGACGACCCGCGCCCTCGTGCGCGGCATCGTCATGGAGGGCGCCGCCCAGATCATCCTGGTGGACACCCCCGGCATCTTCGCCCCGAAGCGCCGCCTCGACCGGGCGATGGTGCATTCCGCCTGGAGCGGCGCGGCGGACGCCGACGCGGTCTGCCTCTTGGTCGATGCCCGGAAAGGCGCCGACGAGGAGGTCGAGACCATTCTCCGCCGCCTGCCCGAGGTGAAGCGGCCCAAGATCCTGATCCTCAACAAGATCGACCTGATCCCCCGCGAGCGCCTGCTCGAACTGGCCGCCAAGCTCAACCAGCAGGTGCCATTCGAGGACACCTTCATGATCTCGGCGCTCAAGGGCGACGGCATCGAGCGCCTGCGCAAGGCGCTGGCGGACCGGATGCCGTCCTCCCCCTGGCTCTACCCCGAGGATCAGGTCTCCGACGCGCCGCTGCGGATGCTGGCCGCCGAGATCACGCGGGAAAAGATCTACGACCGGCTGCACGAGGAGCTGCCCTACCGCTCCACCGTCGAGACCGACCAGTGGCAGGCCCGGCCCGACGGCTCGGTCCGGATCGAGCAGACCATCTTCGTCGAGCGCGAGAGCCAGCGCTCGATCGTGCTGGGCAAGAACGGCCAGACCATCAAGGCGATCGGTCAGGCCGCCCGCATCGAGATTTCGGAGGTGGCCGAGGCCAAGGTCCACCTGTTCCTGCACGTAAAGGTCCGCGAGAACTGGGCCGACGACCCCGCCCGCTACCGCGAGATGGGGCTGGAATTTCCGACCGGCTGATTCCTTTTGGGGCTTCATGCCGTCCCCGTAACAACCATCCGAGCCGAACCGGGAGCTCTCCTCCCCCTTGCGGGGAGGAGGTAGGAGGTGGGGGTGGCGCAGAAGGCACCGGGGCGCTCGATCCTGAACCACCCCCACCCCTACCCCTCCCCGCAAGGGGGAGGGGAAACGCGCGCGATATCGGGTCCGAAGCCGAGATGATGCGAGTCCATGTCCGCCGCCTCTGACGCCATCGTCCACGGCCTACCGCTGGCCGAACTTGTCGCCGTGCCGGACGGCGCCGCGCAGGTCTCGCCGCTGATCCCCGGCTCGGCGCGTCTCGAAGACATCGCCGCCGACAGTCTGGAGAATGCCGTGCTGCTCGCGCCCCCCGGCACGGTCGAGCGCCGCTATGCCCTGGCGCTCGCGCTGCGGGCCCTGAAGCCCGGCGGGCGGCTCACCGTGCTGGCACCCAAGGACAAGGGCGGCACCCGGCTCGCCAAGGAATTGCGCAATTTCGGCTGCGCGATCACCGAGGAGGCCAAGCGCCATCACCGCATCTGCACCGCGACGCGCCCGGCCGCACCCGCCGGCCTCGATGAGGCGATCCAGGCGGGGCGCCCGCGCCACATCGACAATCTCGGTCTGTGCACCCAGCCCGGCATCTTCTCCTGGGACCGGCTCGATCCCGGTACCGCGCTGCTGCTGCGCCATCTGCCGAGCCTGTCGGGCAAGGGCGCCGATTTCGGCTGCGGTCTCGGCATCCTCTCGCGCGCGGTGCTGCACTCCGAAAAGGTCAAGTCGCTGGCGATGATCGACATCGACCGCCGGGCGATCGAGATGGCCCGGCGCAATGTCGGCGAGGCCCGCGCCACCGCGCATTGGGCGGATCTCCGCGGCGCCGAACCCGCGCTCACCGGCCTCGACTTCGTCGTGACCAATCCCCCCTTCCACGACGGCGGCGCCGAGGATCAGGCGCTGGGCCAAGCGTTCATCGCCCGCGCGGCGGCGGCGCTCCGCAACGGCGGCACGCTGTACCTCGTGGCCAACGCCCACCTGCCCTACGAGGCCCCCTTGCGCGCCGCCTTCAAGACCGTGACGCCCACGGTGACGGAAGGCGGCTACAAGCTGTTCGAGGCCCGCAAATGAAGGCGTTGCGCCTCGACCGGCTGCTGGCCAACCTCGGCTACGGCTCGCGCCGGGAGATCGAGGGGCTGGCCCGGGCCCGCCGCATCCTCCGAGACGGCGCGCCGCTGACCGACGCCTCCGCCCGCATCCCGCTCGATCCCGACCTTCCCGCCCGGATGACCGTGATGGGCGAGCCGCTCGATCCGCTGCCGGGCCTGTGCCTGATGCTGCACAAGCCGCTCGGCGTCACCTGCTCGCACAAGGAGGCGGGGCCGCTGGTCTACGGCCTGCTGCCCGAGCGCTGGCGCCGCCGCGACCCGGCGCTCTCCACCGTCGGCCGGCTCGACAAGGAGACCTCCGGCCTCCTGCTGCTGACCGACGACGGCGCCCTGCTGCATCGGATCATCGCCCCCAAGGCCAAAGTGGCCAAGCGCTACCGGGTGAGCCTCGCCCGCCCGCTCCAGGGCGACGAGGCGGCGATCCTGTCCTCCGGCGAACTGATGCTGGAGGGTGAGGACCGGCCGCTGCTGCCCGTCGAGATGGAGACCGAGGACGCCACCCACTGCTCGGTGACTCTGCACGAGGGCCGCTACCATCAGGTCCGGCGGATGTTCGCCGCCATGGGCAACCACGTCGATGCGCTCCACCGCGACCGCGTCGGCGGGCTGGCACTGCCGGACGATCTGGCGGCGGGCGATCATCGGATTCTGGGAACGGACGAGATCGCGGCGATCTTCGCCGGTTAGCGCATCGGCCCGAGAGGGCGCCGGCGGCTTTCGAAGCTCTCCCCAGCACCGTCTCGATGCAGGGCACCGCCGCTCCGATCGATCGCGCCCAAGCCATTCGTTGAGATTGCGGCCCTGGGGGCCTATGGATGGCGCCATGGAACTCCACGCTTCCGCCGAACGATCCATGTCCTCCCTGGCGCCTCCCCTGGCCTGCAAACCGCCGCGTGGCGGCAGGGCGGCGCCGTTCCTGCCGATGAGCCGCGCCGAGATGACGGCACTCGGGTGGGAGTCCTGCGACATCGTCCTGGTGACCGGCGACGCCTATGTCGATCATCCGAGCTTCGGCATGGCCATCATCGGCCGGCTGCTCGAAGCGCAGGGGTTCCGGGTCGGCATCATCGCCCAGCCCGACTGGCATTCGGCCGAGCCGTTCAAGGCGCTCGGCCGGCCAAAACTGTTCTTCGGCGTCACCGGCGGCAACCTCGATTCGATGGTGAACCGCTACACGGCCGACCGGCGCCTGCGCCACGACGACGCCTACACGGCCGGCGGCGAAGGCGGAAAGCGGCCGGACCGCTGCACGATCGTCTACACGCAGCGCTGCCGCGAGGCCTACAAGGACGTGCCGATCGTTCTCGGCGGCATCGAGGCGTCGCTGCGCCGCATCGCCCATTACGATTACTGGTCCGACAAGGTGCGCCGCTCGATCCTGGCGGACGCCAAGGCCGACCTGCTCCTCTACGGCAACGCCGAGCGCGCCGTGGTCGAGGTGGCCAACCGCATGGCCGCCGGCGCGGCCCCGCGCGAGCTCGATTCGATCCGGGGCGTCGCCCTGTTCCGCCGCGTGCCCGAGCATTACACCGAGTTGCCCGCCGACGACCTCGATTCCACCGACGAGGCCGCCGCCCGAAAGCCCGGCGACACCGTGATCCGGCTCCCGGCCTACGACGACGTGAAGGACGACAAGGAGGCCTATGCCCGCGCCTCGCGCGTGCTGCACCGGGAGGCCAATCCCGGCAACGCGCGCCCGCTCGTCCAGCGCCACGGCGACCGCGACCTGTGGCTGAACCCGCCGCCGATCCCGCTCTCCAGCGACGAGATGGATGCGGTCTACGACCTGCCCTACGCCCGCGCGCCGCATCCGTCCTACGGCGACGCCAAGATTCCCGCCTGGGACATGATCAAGTTCTCGGTGACGATCATGCGCGGGTGCTTCGGCGGCTGCACCTTCTGCTCCATCACCGAGCACGAGGGCCGCGTCATCCAGAACCGCTCGGAGGGCTCGATCCTGCGCGAGATCGAGCGCATCCGCGACAAGACCCCGGGCTTCACCGGGGTGATCTCGGATGTCGGCGGGCCGACCGCCAACATGTACCGGATGGCCTGCAAGGACCCGAAGATCGAGGCGGCCTGCCGGCTGCCCTCCTGCGTCTTCCCGGACATCTGCCCGAACCTGAACACCTCGCACGACGACCTGATCCGGCTCTACCGCAAGGTCCGCGAGGTGAAGGGCGTCAAGAAGGTGATGGTCGCCTCGGGCGTGCGCTACGACCTCGCGGTGCGAAGCCCCGAATACGTCGAGGAACTGGTGACGCACCATGTCGGCGGGCGCCTCAAGATCGCGCCCGAGCACACCGAGCGCGGGCCCCTCGACCTGATGATGAAGCCGGGGATCGGCACCTACGACCGCTTCAAGGAGATGTTCGACGAAGCCGCCAAGAAGGCCGGCAAGAAGTACTACCTGATCCCGTACTTCATCGCGGCCCATCCGGGTACGACCGACGAGGACATGCTGCAGCTCGCGCTCTGGCTCAAGAAGAACGACTACCGCGCCGATCAGGTGCAGACCTTCCTGCCCTCGCCGATGGCGACCGCGACCGCGATGTACCACACCGAGGTCAACACGCTGAAAGGCGTGAGCCGCGGCGGAGCCGAGCCGGTCGAGGCGATCAAGGGGATGCGCCAGCGCCGGCTGCACAAGGCGTTCCTGCGCTACCACGACCCCGAGAACTGGCCGCTCCTGCGCGAGGCCCTGCGGGAGATGGGCCGTGCCGACCTGATCGGGCCGCGGCCGGACCAGCTCGTGCCGTTCTCGCAGCCGCCGGGCACCGGCTCCGGCGCAGGGAAGGGCCGGGGCCAGCCGCGGCCCGTGTATCGCCCGGGCGGCGGGCAGCGCTTCACCACGAAGGGTGTGCCGCTGAAGTCGTGAGGGTCGCACGCGGCCCGTCGAGCGTGCTCCCCGGGGATTGCGTCCGGCCCGCAGCCTCGGACGCCGGCAATCCCACCCCCGTGCCGGCGCGACTTGCGGCGGCATCGCCGCAAAGATAAGGCGCGGGATATCCTGCCAACGCGACGCCCGAGGCCGCCATGTCCACCTACAAGCTCCTGCTCCTGCCCGGCGACGGCATCGGCCCCGAGGTGATGGCCGAGGTCGAGAAGGTGGTGGCGTGGCTGGGCCGGGCGGGGCTGGCCTCGTTCGAGACCGAGCACGGCCATGTCGGCGGCTCGGCGATCGACGCCCACGGCAAGCCGCTCTCCGACGAGACTCTGGCGCGGGCCGACGCCGCGGACGCGATCCTGCTCGGCGCGGTCGGCGGCCCGAAATGGACCGGCATCGCCTACGATCTGCGCCCCGAGGCCGGGTTGCTGCGCCTGCGCAAGGATCTCGGCCTGTTCGCGAACCTCCGCCCGGCGATCTGCTACCCGGCGCTGGCCGAAGCCTCGGCGCTCAAGCGCGAGCTGGTCGAGGGCCTCGACATCATGATCGTGCGCGAATTGACCGGCGGCGTCTATTTCGGAGAGCCGAAGGAGATCACCACGCTTGCAGACGGCTCGAAGCGCGCCGTCGACACCCAGGTCTACACCACCGCCGAGATCGAGCGGATCGCGCATGTCGCCTTCGACCTCGCCCGCAAGCGCTCGGGCCGGGTGGCGTCGGCGGAAAAGAACAACGTGATGAAGACCGGCGTCCTGTGGAAGGAGGTCGTCACCAAGGTCCATGCCGAGCACTACGCGGAAGTGGAGCTGGAACACGTGCTGGCCGACAACTGCGCCATGCAGCTCGTGCGGCGCCCGAAGCAGTTCGACGTGCTGGTGACCGACAACCTGTTCGGCGACGTGCTCTCGGATGTGGCCGCGATGCTGACCGGCTCCCTCGGGATGCTGCCCTCGGCCTCGCTCGGCGCGGTCGATGCCCGCGGCACCCGCAAGGCGCTCTACGAGCCGGTCCACGGCTCGGCCCCGGACATCGCCGGCAAGGGGTTCGCCAACCCGATCGCGATGATCGGCTCGCTCGCCATGTGCCTGCGCTACTCGTTCGGGCTGGGCGAAGCCGCCGACCTCGTGGAGGGCGCGATCACCAAGGCGCTGGCCTCCGGCGCCCGCACCCGCGACATCGCCAGCGAGGGCCAGACGGCGATCAGCACGGCGCAGATGGGTGACGCGATCGTGCGGGAGTTGGAGATCGCGCGCGGTCTCTGAGCGGGCGCGCTTCCCCTCCCCCTTGCGGGGAGGGGTCAGGGGGTGGGGGTCGGGCAGAAGGCACCGCACACTGGTCCCTCCTGAACCACCCCCACCTCCTACCTCCTCCCCGCAAGGGGGAGGAGAACGCCTCGTTCCGCTGCCGAGCGAAGCCGGTATCCTCTCTCAAAAAGAATCAGGTCCGCGGCTGCGGCGCCGTTCCACCTAAGTGAAACACTCGGTGCGGCACCAGTTCGCCGCGCTCGACGTCGCCGACCGCCACAAGCACGCCGCCGCAAGTTGCGTAGGCCTTGCCTTCCATCGGAGCGTCCTGGCCGCGCAGGATCACCGGCTGGCCGCGCATCAGGCGCAGGCCCATGTCGCGGCTCACCGCCACCGAGGGGACTTCGTCCAAAGCCGTCTCGACCGGCTTCAGCTGCGCCTCGATGCTCTCTTCCAGCGATGCGACGGAGCAGGCATTCGCCTCCTCGAACGGGCCGACGCGGGTTCGGCGCAGGGCCGAGACGTGGCCGTAGCAGCCGAGCATTCGGCCGAGGTCGCGCGCCAGCGCCCGGACATAGGTGCCCTTGCCGCATTCGGCGGCGATCACGGTGCGCTCAGTGCTGTGCTCGATCACCGAGAGATGCGCGATCTGCACCGTGCGGGCGACCAGTTCCACCACCTCGCCGTCGCGGGCGAGATCGTAGGCGCGCTCGCCCTGGATCTTGATGGCGGAGAAGCGCGGCGGCACCTGCTCGATCTCGCCGACGAAGGTCGGCAACGCAGCCTCGACCGCCTCGCGGGTCGGGCGCGCGTCGCTGGTGGCGACCGGCTTGCCCTCGGCGTCGTCGGTGTCGGTCTCGACGCCCCAGCTCACCTCGAAGCGGTAGGCCTTGCGGCCGTCCATGACGAACGGCACCGTCTTGGTGGCTTCACCCAGCGCGATCGGCAGGATGCCCGACGCCAGCGGATCGAGGGTGCCGGCGTGGCCCGCCTTCTTGGCGTTGAACAGGCGCTTCACGATGGCCACCGCCTGCGTCGAGGTGATGCCGACGCCCTTGTCGAGCACGACCCAGCCGCTCACGTCGTTCTTCTTCGGCCGGTCGTGGCGCGGGCGCCCGCGCTGGGGCCGGCGGCCGGAGCGCGGCGGACCGTCATGGCGGCGCGCCTCTCCGCGCGGCGCCTCATCCGACGATGGGGAAGAAATTTCGTCCTGCATCCTGTCCTCGATCGACGGGTACTTTGAAGGGAATCGTCCCGTCATCGGACCACTGGTGGGTCCGGATTTCGTGATCGGCGGAGCCGGACCGGCGCCGCCCTCGTGATGGATCAATCGTCCGCGGACGAATCCGTTTCGCCGTTCCGCGGGGCGCTCTCGAGGTCCCGCTGAACCTTGTCGCTTCTGAGGAGCCGGTCGATCCGGGCGGCCTCGTCGAAGGTCTCGTCGCGGCGGAAGCGGAGTTCCGGCGCGTATTTCAGGTTCACCCGCCGGGCGACTTCCTGGCGCAGGATCTTCCGGTTGCGCTCGAGCGCGGCGATCACCGGCGCCTCGTCCTGGCCGCCGAGCGGCATGATGTAGGCGGTGGCGAGCTTGAGGTCGGGCGACATGCGCACCTCCGGCACGGTGACGACGTGGGAGCCGAGCACCGGGTCCTGGATGTCGCCGCGCTGAAGCACCTCGGCGAGCGCGTGGCGCACGAGTTCGGCCACGCGCTGCTGGCGCTGCGAGGGGCCGGACGGGGTCTGTTTCTGGGCCATATCGTTCGCGCGGAGCCGGACGGCTCGGAGTGAAAGAAAAGGGGCCGCAGCTCTCGCCGCGGCCCCGCTTTCCGAAGGCGGTTCAGGCGATCAGGCCGCTCAGAGCGTGCGCTTGATTTCCTCGATGTTGAAGCACTCGATGAAATCGCCCACCCGCATGTCCTGGTAGTTCTGGAAGGACATGCCGCACTCGTAGCCGGCGGTGACTTCCTTGGCGTCGTCCTTGAGGCGCTTGAGCTGCGACAGCCGCCCCTCGTGGATCACCACGTCGTTGCGCAGCAGGCGGACATGGGCGCCGCGCTGGACCACGCCCTCCATGACGCGGCAACCGGCGATCTTGCCGACCTTCGACACGTCGAAGATCTGCAGGATCTGTGCCTCGCCGAGCTTCTCCTCGCGGAGCGTCGGCGGCAGCATGCCCGACAGCGTGGCTTTGATGTCGTCCACGAGGTCGTAGATGATGCTGTAGTAGCGGATCTCGGTGCCGTCGCGCTCGGCCGCGTTGCGGGCTTCCTTGTGGGCCCGCACGTTGAAGCCGATCACCACCGCCTTGGAGGCGTTGGAGAGCGTGATGTCCGACTCGGTGATGCCGCCGACCCCCGACAGGAGGATGCGCACGCCGACCTCGTCGTTGCCGAGCGCCGTGAGCGCGCCGACGATCGCCTCGACCGAGCCCTGCACGTCACCCTTGATGATGATCGGCAGTTCCTTGCGGTTAGCGCCTTCCTTGGCCTCGCGCATCATGTCGACGAGCGAGCGGTTGGCGCCGCCGGTGCGGGCGTTCAGGCGCTCGCGCTTGATGCGGGCACGGTACTCGGTGACCTCGCGGGCGCGCGCCTCGTTGGCCACCACGATCACGCGGTCGCCGGCATCCGGCGTGCCGTTGAAGCCGAGCACCTCGACCGGAACCGAGGGCCCGGCATAGGGCACGTGCTTGCCGGTGTCGTCGATAAGCGCGCGGATGCGGCCCCACTCGGCGCCGGCCACGACGATGTCGCCGGTGAACAGCGTGCCGCGCTGGACCAGAACCGTGGCCACGGGACCGCGGCCGCGGTCGAGCTGGGCCTCGATCACGGTGCCCTCGCCGTCGCGCTTCTCGTTGGCGCGCAGGTTCATGATCTCGGCCTGGAGCTGCAGGCCCTCCAGCAGGTCGGGCAGGCCGTCGCCGGTCTTGGCCGAGACCTCGAATTCCAGGGTCTCGCCGCCCATCGACTCGACCTGGATGTCGTGCTGGAGCAGCTCGGTGCGGACCCGCTGCGGGTTCGCATCCGGCTTGTCGATCTTGTTGATCGCGATGATGAGCGGGACGCCCGCCGCCTTGGCGTGCTGGATCGCTTCCACGGTCTGGGGCATCACGCCGTCATCGGCCGCCACCACGATCACGACGATGTCCGTCACCTTGGCGCCGCGGGCGCGCATGGAGGTGAAGGCCGCGTGGCCGGGGGTGTCGATGAAGGTGATGAGGTCGCCCGACGGCGCCGACACCTGATAGGCGCCGATATGCTGGGTGATGCCGCCGGCCTCGCCCTCGACCACGTTCTCCTTGCGGATCGCGTCGAGCAGCGAGGTCTTGCCGTGGTCGACGTGACCCATGATCGTGACGACCGGCGGACGCGGCTCCAGATCCTCCTCCAGATCCGGCTCGTCGGAGCTGAGTCCCTCCTCGACGTCCGACTCCGCGACGCGGCGCACGGTGTGGCCCATCTCCTCGGCGATGAGCTGGGCCGTGTCCGAGTCGATCACGTCGGTGATCTTGTGGATCTGGCCCTGCTTCATCAGCAGGCGGATGACGTCCACGGCCCGCTCCGACATGCGGTTGGCGAGTTCCTGGATGGTGATCGTCTCGGGGATCGTCACGTCGCGGGCGATCTTCTCCTTCGGCTCCTCGTGCCGGTGCCCGCTCATCCGCTGCTGGCGGCGGCGGAACGAGGCGACGGAGCGCGTGCGCTCATCCTCGCCCGAGGTGGCGTTGGCGATGGTGAGGCGGCCACGGTTGCGGTCGCCGCCCGGCGACTTCGGCGTCTTGGGCGGCGTGATGATCTTGAGCGGCATGCCCGGACGACGGATCACGCGCTTGGTGTCCGACTCGTCCTCCATCGCCGGGGCGCCGGGGCGCGCGGCGGGACGCGCCGCACCGGCACCCGCGGGGCGGGCGGCGGTGGTCGGCGTCGGCGCCTTCTCGGGCTCGGGCGCCGGAGCGGGCTTGGCCATGAAGTTCAGGTCGCGCGGCTTGCGCGTGTCGGCCGTGAGGACGCGGCGCGGCTCGGCCGGCGCCTGCGGCGTCGCCGGACGGGGCGCACCGGCGGCGGCGGGACGCGCCACCCCCGGACGAGCGGGCGCAGCCGGACGGGACGGGGCGGCCCCGGCGGCCGGGCGGGGAGCCGCCGGACGGGCAGTGGCAGCGGCGGGCCGTGCCGGAGCGGCGGCGGGCCGCGCCGGAGCGGCGGCAGCCGGACGGGCGGCGGCGGGAGCGGCAGCCGATGCAGGCGCCTCGGAAGCGGCAGCAGCGGGCGCTTCGGAAACCGGGGCGACGGCCTCGGGTGCGGACGCCTCGACTGGTGCGGCGGCGGCGCGGGCAGCCTCCTCCTCGGCGCGGCGGCGCGAATCCTCGGCGGCCTTGCGGCGGAGTTCGTCCTCCTGGCGGCGGCGCTCCTCCTCCTCGCGGCGGCGCGCCTCGGCGGCTTCGCGCTCGCGGCGCTCGGCCTCCTCGCGCTCCCGGCGAGCCTTGACCTCGGCCTCGGCGCGGGCGCGGTTCTCGGCCTCGCGGCGCTGCGCGTCGGCGAGCGCGCTGGCACGGGCGTCGCGCTCCTGCTCGCTCAACGTGCGCAGCACGACACCGGACGCCGAGCGGCCGGCGGGCCGGACCGCCGGGGTCGGCGCGGGCGCGACCGAGGCAGGGCGCGGCGGCGGTGCGGCGACGGGCTCGCGGGGCGCGACCGTTCCGGGGGCGGCGCCGATCGTGCGCCGCTTCACCGTCTCGACCACGACGGACTTCGACCGCCCGTGGGAGAAGCTCTGACGCACCGTCCCCTGCTCGACCGGGCGCTTCAGCGTCATCGGCTTCGAGGGGGCCCTGTTCTGCGTCTTGTCACCCGGATTGTTCGTATCGCTCATTCAGTCTGAACCCTGAGGGCTTCCATCGTCAGCGCGGCCGGCGGCGGGCATGCCCGGCCGAGTCAACGTCATTACATCGTCGTGCGAATCGCAGGCAGTCGCGCCAGCATCGAGCGGGGCGCCCGCCTCGGACGCCGACGCCAACCCTTCGAAGGCCCGGAACCGACGCCAACGCGCGAGATAGCCGGTGGTGCCGGCTCCCGCGACGAGGGCAGCGTGTATCACATGATCCCGCCCCAAGGCCATGTCCAATTCGGGGTTGGACAGGTCATCCATGACGGGAATTGCCGATATGGCGTCGCCATGGCGCCGACGCAAGGCGGCCGCCAGCTTGCGGCGCCCGTCCGGCATCGCGTCGGAGGCGTGAATCACCGCCGCGACGCTCTCGGGGCCGAGAATCGCCGACTCGACCTTGCCGAAGCCGGTGACGACGCAGCCCGCCTTGTTGGCGAGCGCCAGCGCCTGGCGCAGGTCGGTGCGCAACCCTTCCGCGATCCGGTCGGGCAGATCGGGCGGGACGCTCGCGCCGCTCGTGCGGAACGCCCGGTTGAAGGCGCGGCGCTTCACCGCCGCCGCGACGGTCTCGCGGGTGGCGGTCACCCAGGCGCCGCGGCCGGGCAGGCGGGTGCGCAGGTCCGGCACCACGGCGCCGTCCGGCCCCAGCACGAAGCGGATCATCGCCTCGGGCGATTGCGTGACGCGGGTGACGATGCAGGTGCGCAGGGGCTCGCGCCCGCGGCCGGGGCCACGGTCGAGGGGCGGGGCGTCCTCCGCCTCCGCCTGTAGGTCCACGCTCCCGCTCACCCGCCGCGCCTTCAGGCGTTCTGCGTCTCGGGACGGGCCTCGCCCTCGACGGGCGCCTCGTCCTCGGCGCCGTCCGTGGCCTCACCCTCCTGGCCGGCCTCGCCCTCGGGCTCGGGCAGCGAATCGATCCAGCCGGCCTTGAGGCGGGCGGACATGATGAGCGCCTCGGCCTCGGCCCGCGACAGCTCGAAGCCGTCGAGGTAGCCCGCGTGGCGCACGGCCTCGGGGCCGCGGCCTTCGGTGTAGCCGACGAGGTCGTCGGTGGCGCAGCCGGCCAGATCCTCGACCGACTTCACCTCGTTCTCGCCGAGCGCGACCATCATCGCGGTGGTGACGCCGTCGATCTCGCGCAGCTCGTCCTCGACGCCGAGTTCGCGGCGGCGGTCGTCCTGCTCCTGCTCGATCCGGGCGAGGTGGTCCTGGGCGCGGGCCTGGATCTCGGCGCCGGTCTCCTCGTCGAGCCCCTGGATGCCCGACAGCTCCGCCACGTCGACGTAGGCGATCTCCTCGACGTTGCGAAAGCCTTCCGCCGCGAGTAGCTGGCCGACGGTCTCGTCGACGTCGAGCGCCTCCATGAAGACCTGCGTGCGCTCGGCGAACTCCTTCTGGCGGCGTTCCGATTCCTCGGCCTCCGTCATGATGTCGATGTCCCAGCCGGTGAGCTGGGAGGCCAGCCGCACGTTCTGGCCACGGCGGCCGATGGCGAGCGAGAGCTGGTCGTCGGGCACCACGACCTCGATGCGGTCGGCCTCCTCGTCGAGCACCACCTTGACGACTTCCGCCGGCTGGAGCGCGTTGACGATGAAGGTCGCCTGATCCTGCGACCACGGGATGATGTCGATCTTCTCGCCCTGCAGCTCGCCGACCACCGCCTGGACGCGGGAGCCGCGCATGCCGACGCAGGCGCCGACGGGATCGATCGAGCCATCGCGGGAGATCACGGCGATCTTGGCGCGCGAGCCCGGATCGCGGGCGACCGCCTTCACCTCGACGATGCCGTCGTAGATCTCCGGCACTTCCTGGCCGAAGAGCTTGGCCATGAATTGTGGGTGCGAGCGCGAGAGGAAGATCTGCGGCCCGCGCACTTCGGTGCGCACGTCGAACAGGTAGGAGCGGATGCGGTCCCCCGGCCGGAACGTTTCGCGCGGGATCATCTCGTCGCGCCGGACGATGCCCTCGCCGCGGCCGAGATCGACGATGACGTTGCCGTACTCGACGCGCTTGACCACGCCGTTGAGGATCTCGCCGATGCGGTCCTTGTACTCGTCGTACTGGCGCGCGCGCTCGGCGTCGCGGACCTTCTGGACGATGACCTGCTTGGCCGATTGCGCGGCCACCCGCCCGAAATCGAACGGCGGCAAGGTGTCGGAGATGACGTCGCCGATGAGCGCGCCGGGATTGTAGCGGCGGGCCTGATCCAGCGTGATCTCGCGGGCGTCGTTCTCGACCTGATCGACCACGAGCAGGTGGCGCGACAGGCGCAGCGCCCCGCTCTTGGTGTCGATCTCGGCATGCACGTCGGTCTCGGCGCCGTAGCGGGAGCGGGCGGCCTTGGCGATCGCCTCCTCCATCGCCTCGATGACGATCTGGCGGTCGATCACCTTCTCGCGGGCCACCGCGTCGGCGATCTGCAGGAGTTCGAGCCGGTTGGCGCTGACGACGGCCATGGGGTCTGTCCTCTTGTGCGGTCTCGTGAACGTCCGCCGTCACGGCGGGCTTCTCGTCATTCTGCTTGGAGCATCGTCTTCTTCTGATGGCCGGAAACCACCTTTCGGGACGAGGCTCTAGTGAAGGGTGTCGCGGTTCTTCAGGCGGGCGGCCTTGGTGACGACGCCGGGGCCGGGCTTGCCCTTGGGCTTCTGCCCTTTCGCCTTCACCGGCTTGTCGGCTTTGGGCTTGGGGCGCTTGGGCTGCGGGATGACGCGGACCAGCGGCGCCTCTTCGGCTCCTTCGGCCTCGTCGTCCTCCGCCTCCGCGTCGAGGTCGTCGCCGTCCTGGGGCGGGGCCGAGCCGCGGCGGAGCGATTCGCGGATCAGGTCGTCGGTGAGCACGAGATGCGCCTCCGCCAGATCGCGCAGCGGCACGTCGATCCGGCTCGGCAGGCCGGGCTTCACGTCGGGCAGGTCGATCGGCACGGTGGCGCCGTCCGGGCTCGGCACGTTGATGATCCCGCGGAAGCGCTTGCGCCCGTCCAGCGGCACGGCCAGTTCCACCTTCGCCTCGTAGCCGGCCCAGCGCTCGAAATCCGAGACGCGCACCAGCGGCCGGTCGATGCCGGGCGAGGAGACTTCGAGGTAGTAGGCGCCGCCGACCGGGTCTTCGAGGTCGAGCAGGGGCGAGATCGCGCGGCTCACCGTCTCGCACTCGTCCACGCCCATGGTGCCGTCCGGCCGCTCGGCCATGATCTGCACGGTGCAGCCGTTGGCGTTCGAGACCTTGACCCGCACCAGCCGGAAGCCGAGGCCCTCGATCGGGCCCTCGACCACCTGGGCGACGCGCGCGGCGACGCCCGTCTCCCCGACCAGACGCTTCTCGGTGGGCTCCGCCATGCTGTCGTTTCCGGCCCGCTCGTCTTGAGTGAACTTGACTGTTCGGGTGCAGGCAGGCTCGCGGAAACAAAAAAGAGCGGGCCCCGGAGGACCCACTCCCGCAAGCAGCCTATCGACTGCACCAGAAATGTTGAGCCGTGACTTAGACCCGGCCGGCGGAGAATTCAAGCGATTCGATCGGGCATCGGCGAAGCGGGCCGGGAAGCGTACGGCGCCCTTCGCACCCCACTACGCTCGTCATTCCGGGGCCGCGCAGCGGAACCCGGAATCCATGACTGGTCGCGACATTTCGTGGGCCGCGCATCGCGGGTGGATTCCGGGTTCGCTTCGCGCCCCGGAATGACGGTGCGAAGATTGACACCGGCCGGTGCGGATGGCGTTACCGAAGCCCGCCGCGAGAGGAGACATCCTTGCCGCCCCATCGCCCCGGCCCCGACCCGGACGCCCTGCACCCGCTAGCCGGCCACAGCCGCGTCACCTTCATCCGCAATCTGGCGCTCCCCGAGAACGTCGAGGTCGGAACCTATACCTATTACGACGACCCGGCCGGGCCGCAGGCGTTTCTCGACGCGATCCTCTACCATTTCCCTTTCCTCGGTGACCGGCTGGTGATCGGGAAGTTCTGCGCCATCGCGGCGGGCACGCGCTTCCTGATGAACGGCGGCAACCACCGCCTCGACGGGCTCTCGACCTACCCCTTCCCGATCTTCGGCGGCGACTGGACCGGCCGCTTCGCAGGCGAGCTGAATTTCCCCAACCGCGGCGACACGGTGATCGGCCACGACGTCTGGCTCGGCTTCCAGAGCACGATCCTGCCCGGCGTCACCATCGGCGACGGGGCGGTGGTGGCCGCGCATGCGGTGGTGAGCCAGGACGTGCCGCCCTACGCGATCGTCGCCGGCAACCCGGCCCGCGTGGTGCGCCGCCGCCTTTCGGAAGAAGACGCCGCGCGGATGCAGCGGATCGCGTGGTGGAACTGGCCGGTGGCGCGGATCACCGCGCATCTGGCGCTGATCGGCGGCGGCGACGTGGATGCGCTGGAGGCGGCGGCGCGGGACGGCTGAGCGCGGCGACGCGCCGGCTCAGCCGGTCAGTTCGAGTGGGAACGGCGCCGGCGTCCAGAACGGCTCGACCTCCGTCCCCGCCACGTTCTCCCGCTCCCAGCGATGAAGAACCGCGGCGAGCGCGGCGCGGTCGTCGTCCATCAGCGGCTCGTCGATCTCGCGGATGCGCTCGCACAGTCGCGGACAGTTCGCATTGACCTTGTGCAACCAGCAGCGGGCCAATTTCAAATTTCCCATCGCAATATCGTACACTATATTCTCGACGAAAGTCTTTCCACACGTATAATCCATATGCGCCTCGGTAAATGATCGGCATGATCGCAAATTATCAAGCGTTCTCAAGAGACGCAGAGTCTTTTCAATGCGAAGATGAAGCTCGTCCTGCATCAGCGGATTGTCCCAGAACCAGAGATCCAATGACTTTGAATCATCGATCGGCGGACGGATATATGCACGACAAAAACCAATATCCCTTGTGGGTTCCGTGTCCGGAAGAAAGAGGGGGAGCAGCCACCAGTTCGGATCGCAATAACGGGCAGACGAAGTCCGTCCGATATGGATCACCCTGGCGACATGCGTCACGGGCGTCAGCCACAGCGAATCGCTGGTGACGAGCGCGAGGTCCGGATGGCGCTTCAGGAGAGGGCGGACAAGTTGCCGGATCTGCCGAGCGGTCGTCACGAGCGAGGCTTCACCTGAATCACGATCACGCGGGCTGTTTCAGGAAAGCGCCCGATCGCTGCGGTTGCAAGAGCAGTCGCCGGGTCGCACTCATGGGCTGCGTCGCCCGTGTCGACGATGGAGGCGCCGACATGCCAGAACCGAGACGCAGCCCCAGGCGGCTGCGGGCTCGGGCTGCAGTTGTCAGCGCACCCGCCAGTCAGGCCGTGCTCTCGAGCGGGAACGGCGTCGGCGTCCAGAACGGCTCGACCGCCGTCCCCGCCACGTTCTCCCGCTCCCAGCGATGAAGAACCGCGGCGAGCGCGGCGCGGTCGTCGTCCATCAGCGGCTCGTCGATCTCGCGGATGCGCTCGCACAGTCGCGGACAGTTCGCATTGACCTTGTGCAACCAGCAGCGGGCCAATTTCAAATTTCCCATCGCAATATCGTACACTATATTCTCGACGAAAGTCTTTCCCCACGTATAATCCATATGCGCCTCGGTAAATGATCGGCATGATCGCAAATTATCAAGCGTTCTCAAGAGACGCAGAGTCTTTTCAATGCGGAGATGAAGCTCGCTCATCATCAGCGGATTATCCCAGAACCAGAGATCTAAAGACTTTGATGCATCGGTCGGCGTGCGGATATAGCCCGTACAAAAACCGATATCCCTAGTGGGATTCGTGTCCGGAAGAAAGAGGGGGAGCAACCACCAACTCGGTTTGCAATAAAGGGCCGAGGAAGTCCGTCCGATATGGATCACCCGGGCGACATGCGTCACGGGCGTCAGCCACAGCGAATCGCTGGTGACGAGCGCGAGGTCCGGATGGCGCTTCAGGAGAGGGCGGACAAGCTGTCGGATCTGCCGAGCGGTCGTCATGAGCGAGGCTTCACCTGAATCACGATGACCCGAACCGTATCAGGAAAATGTCGACTGGCGGCAGCAGCGAGCCGAAGGGCGCGGTCATCGCCGATGTTGGCGCTCCCGGTCTTGAAATCATAGACGCAGGTCGTTCCTGGCGATGTCCTCTCGAAAAGATCGATCCTCGTGGAATTTCTTTCGCCATAACGCGCAGCGCGAGACGCATCGTTGAAAGAAATCTCCGCCACGAAATTCGGGTCTTCTTGCTTATTCACGGCGGCAGCGATCCAGGCGTGAACCTTGTTGCCGAAGTCCTGTGCCGAACGATACAGCCCGCTTGCGCGCACGCTTCGGACGGCCTGCTCGGCAAGCGCCTCGACCTCACCGTTTCTGCGGCAGGCCGCATCGAGCGTTCGTTGATCGATACGGCTTGCGAACGCCGCGCTCACCCCCGTTTCGGTCAGATCGATGGCATACTCGTTCGCCGTAAGGCCGAGGACGGCTTTCCCGAAGCGGTCGTTCCGCGCGGAGAGAACCGCAAAGAGTGCCCCCGCCAATCTGACCGTCACCGCTGTCGTCAGCGGGATCGCCGGAAGAAACGTCGATTGAACGAACGCCTCCGGCTCCGCGCCCGCGGCGGTGAAGGTGCTGCGCCCGAGCACCGCGCCGGTCGCGCCGTCGCGGATCGTCTGGGTCAGGCCGGAGGTCTCGAAGATCCGGCTGTCGCCGTCCGGCGCGGTGACGACGTGCTGCTCGTCGTGGTCCCGGCGACCGGCACGGACCCGGATCGTGAGGACTTGCGTCCCATCGTCGAGGAGCGTCCGTTCGCGGCCGGCGACATCGCCGTCGGAGCCGCCGGACCGGCCCCCCGTCGCGCCGCCGCCCGCTCCGCCCGCCGGCACCCACTGCCCGCCATCGGACTGGCCCGCGGGCGCGCGCGGCTGATCGTCGGAATATTTTCGTCTCAGCATCCGCTCGAGCCGGATCGCCTCCCGATCCAGCGCCGCCCCGGCCAGCAAACCCCGGATGGCCGCGATCTCGGTGCGGCGGTCGGTGCGACGGCTCATGCTCGATCCTCCTGCCTCTCGAACAGGAAAATATGCATACTATGACTTAAGTCACTTTACAAGATTTTAGTCCTATAAGTGGACGCTGGCGATTCTTGCCGGAGCCGCCGACCGCCCAAACGAAAACGCCGCCCCGGTCGGGGGCGGCGCTTCGAAGCGTGGGCTTGTCGAGAGGGATCAGGCGGCCGGGCGTGCCTTGCCGAGCAGCTTGCGGTTCACCAGCACCTCGGCGATCTGCACGGCGTTGAGCGCCGCGCCCTTGCGCAGGTTGTCCGAGACGCACCAGAAGTTCAGGCCGTTCTCGACGGTCGCGTCCTCGCGGATGCG
This sequence comes from Methylorubrum rhodinum, assembly GCF_014199935.1. GTDB lineage: Bacteria > Pseudomonadota > Alphaproteobacteria > Rhizobiales > Beijerinckiaceae > Methylobacterium > Methylobacterium rhodinum. The sequence goes on along the minus strand of NZ_JACHOP010000018.1, from coordinate 82,689 downwards.
GGAAATATAGGTGGCGTCCTCGCCCGCCGCCTCGTGCGGGGTCATGTAGCCGCCGTTCTCGCGCTTATCGATCACCAGCACGCCGGGCGCGTTGCGAAGAATCTCGGTCGCCTGCTCGGGGGAGAGCGGGCGCTCGAACTCGACGTTCACGGCCTCGGCGTGGCCGATGAACACCGGCACCCGCACCGCGGTCGCCGTGAGCTTGATCTTGGGATCGAGCATCTTCTTGGTCTCGGCGACCATCTTCCACTCTTCCTTCGTGTAGCCGTCCTCCATGAACACATCGATGTGCGGGATGACGTTGAAGGCGATCCGCTTGGTGAACTTTTTTGTTACTACCTCACCTGCGGTGAAGACGGCGCGCGTTTGGCTGAACAGCTCGTCCATGGCGTCCTTGCCGGCGCCGGAGACGGATTGGTAGGTCGAGACTACGACGCGCTTGATCGTCGCCGCCTCGTGCAGGGGCTTCAGGGCCACGACGAGCTGCGCCGTCGAGCAATTCGGGTTGGCGATGATGTTGCGCTTGGCAAAACCCTCGACCGCGTCGGCGTTCACCTCGGGGACGATCAGCGGCACGTCCGAATCGTAGCGGAACGCGGAGGAATTATCGATCACCACACAGCCCTGCTGGCCGATGCGGGGGCTCCACTCCTTCGAGGCCTCGCCGCCCGCCGACATCAGGCAGATGTCGGTGTCGGAGAAATCGTAGGTGTCGAGGACTTTGACCTTGAGGATCTTGTCGCCGAAGGACACGTCCTGACCCTGGCTGCGGCGCGAGGCGAGCGCCACGACCTCGTCGGCCGGGAAGGCGCGCTCGGCCAGGATGTCGAGCATCTCGCGGCCCACATTGCCCGTGGCTCCGACGACGGCGACCTTGTAACCCATCTGTCCAACTCCGCTGCGCGGACGTGATCTCTTTTGCGATGAAAGACCGGCCCGCTCCCCGCTCGGACGGCGTCCTCGCCGTGCCGTCGGGGAATCCATAGGCGGAAGAGCCCGCCCCGAAGCGTCGAGGTGGGTTTTCCGGCGCGCGGAGCAAGAGGACGGTCGGGTTCGGCTGTCAAGGGGTCGGCCGAGGCCGGATGACGAAGCGGGCCGGTTGAAACGGCCGATTCACCTTGGGTGGAGAATCACGAGGACGGCGCCGGCGCGGCAACCGGGCGGTGCGACGAGCGTGGGCAAGGTGGAGCATGCCCCCTTCACGCCGCGAGGACGTGCCATGCCCCCCACCCACGACGGCACCCTCGTCGCGGATGCGCGCGACGACAGCCCGGACGACCTGCGCGGCCTCGCCCGGCCCCGGCCGCTGCGGCGCGCCCGGATCGCAGCGAAGCTCACGGTCTGCGCCGCGCTGATCGCCGGCCTGTCGCTCGCCGCCCGCGACCGGCTGCATGCCCCCGAGCCGCGGGACTGGACCGATCCGCCGCGCACGGAAAACACTGCCCCGCGGATGGTCGCCTCATCCGAGCCGCTCCTCACCCTGGTCGAGGCCGCCTCCGAACTGCCCGTCCCGCCGCCGCGGGCTGAGCCGAGCCGCTGGGACCCGACCCGCGGCCAGCGCGAGGACAGCGTCAGCCAGGGCAGCTTCGACGCCATCGAGGCGCCGTGGCTCCTCGTCACCGCGACCGATCCGGGCGCGGCGCGCACCGAGCCGGGCCCGAGCCTGTTCGTCACCCTGGTGCGGCGCGCCGCCGACGGACGCGGGCTCGCCGTAACCCGCACCGGCGAGCGCGGCGCGGTGGCGACCCGCTACGGCAGCTTCGAGACGCTGGAAGCGGTGCTGAGCGGCGACGGCGCCCGGACCTGCACGGGCTTCCGCAGCCTCGACCTCAACACCCTGCGCCTCGACGGTTGGCTCTGCGGCATCCTCGGCCAGGCGCCGGAGCCGCGCGCCTTGGCCTGCGCCATCGAGCGGATCGCCCTCTCGGGCCGGGTCGCGGCGGCGCTCGGCGCCGGGGAAGCGGGCAAGGGCAATCCGGGCGCCTGCGGGTCCGAGGCGGCCGCCCTCGGCGACCAGACCGGGTCGGTCGCCATGGCCGCGGCCGCGGGATCGATCGCCGGGGCCGGTGCCGCCGGACACATTGCGGCAAAACGGCGGCGGAAATGATGCGAGCGCGGCCATAATCCGGGAACAACGGCCACGCCTGAACGTCTACTCCCCAACAGGCGGGATTCTTAACGAAGGCCCCGATACGGTCTCCTCGCAATCAACAAGGTGTGCCATGCGCTCGACCAAGATCGCCCTCCTGGGCGCCATGACCCTCGCGGCCATCGGCTTCGGCACCGGCGCCGAAGCGCAGGGTCCCTACGGCAACCCGGGTTACGTGCGCGTGAGCCAGCCCCTGCCGATCCGCATCCGTCCGCGCTCCTGGCTCGATGCCGGCAACGTGGTGGAGCCGGGCAACGGCTCGGTCTCGAACCCGGCCACCAACCCGGCCTTCATCGCCGCCTCGAACCAGCTCAACCCGGTCTACGGCCGCAACGACCGCTTCGGCAACGGCATCCTGCCCGACCCGATCACCAACGGCCCGTTCATCGGCGCCCGCTCGAGCGCGATCCGCAACGTCGACCTCTCCTTCATCGACGGGATCGACCCGACGTCGTACGTGTCGCGCACCGGCATGAACCCCTACCGGTAAGACGTTTTCCGACGATGGTTGGACGATGCGGGCCCTGCGGGGCCCGTTTTCGTGTCGGGGCTTGAGATTCGGGCTCCATGGAAGCCGTCCTCTCACCGGCATTCCAAATCACCTCATCGTCATTCCGGGGCGCCGCAGGCGAACCCGGACCCGAAGGGCGCGCCGGAGGCGTGCAATCCAAGACTGGCCGCGACGGTGTGTCGGGCCGCGCATTACGGGTGGATTCCGGGTCCGCTGCGCGGCCCGGAATGACGACGAGGATCACGCCCCCACCGGCAGCCCGGTCTCGATGATCCGCGCCCAGAGCGAGGCGCCGTAGGGGATCGCCGCGTCGTTGAAGTCGTAGTCCGGATGGTGGAGGCCGGCCGACGGGCCGTTGCCCATGAAGATGTAGGCGCCCGGCCGATGGGCCAGCATGTAGGAAAAATCCTCTGCCGCCATCATCGGCGCCACGTCGCGCTCGACCGCTTGCCGGCCCACCACCTGCTCGGCGACATCGGCCATGAAGTCGGTCTCGGCCGGGTGGTTCTCGGTCGCCGGGTAGCCGCTGGCGAAATCGACGCTCGCCCGCGCCCCGAAGGCGCCCGCCACGCCGACGACGATCTCCTCGATCCGGCGGAGCACGAGGCTGCGCACCTTCGGCGTCAGCGCCCGCAGGGTGCCGCGCAGTTCGGCCCGCTGCGGCAGCACGTTGAAGGCGTGGCCCGCCTCGACCGCGCAGACGGAGACCACCGCGGCATCGAGCGCCTTCACGTTGCGCGACACGATCGATTGCAGGGCGACCACGATGTGGCTTCCCACCAGCAAGGTGTCGACCGCGGCGTGCGGCAGGGCGGCGTGCCCGCCCCTCCCCTCGATCTCGATGGTGAAGCGGTCGGTCGAGGCCATGATCGGGCCGGGGCGGATCGCGAAGGTGCCGACGGGCTGGTCGGGGATGTTGTGCAGGCCGTAGACCGCCTCGACCCCGAAGCGCTCCATCATGCCGTCCTTCACCATCGCCTCGCCGCCCCCGCCGCCCTCCTCGGCGGGCTGGAAGATCAGCACGGCGCGCCCGTCGAAGTCGCGGGTCTCGGCGAGGTACTTTGCGGCGCCGAGCAGCATGGCGGTGTGCCCGTCATGGCCGCAGGCGTGCATCTTTCCCGGCACGGTCGAGCGGTAGGGGAGATCGCGCGCCTCCTCGATCGGCAGCGCGTCCATGTCGGCGCGCAAGCCGATGGCCCGGTTCGAGCCGTGGCCCCGGCCGCGGATCACCCCGACCACGCCGGTGCGGCCGATGCCGGTGGCGACCTCGTCGCAGCCGAACTCGCGCAGCTTGTCGGCGACGAAGCCGGCGGTGCGGTGCACGTCGTATTGCAGCTCGGGATGCGCGTGGAGATCGTGCCGCCACGCGGCGATCTCCTCGGCGAGGCCGGCGATGCGGTCGATGACGGGCATGGATCCCAACCTTTTCGGAGCAACGTCCGAGCGTTCCGGATCGTCCCCAGCAAGCAGAAGGCCAAGGCCGGGTCAACGGCGAAGCTTGCATTTGGGACCGGGCTTCGGACAGCGCGCCGGGCTCACAATGATGGCTCATTCTTCCGCCGTCATTCCGGGGCGCCGAAGGCGAACCCGGAATGACGGCGGAGCAGTGAGCCTCACCCCGCCCCGGCGAGATCATCCAGGATCGGGCAATCCGGCCGGCCATCGCCGCAGCAGCGTTCGGCCAGGGTCTCCAGGGTGCGGGCCATTGCTTCCAGGTCGCGGATGCGGCGGCGGAGATCCGCCACGTGGGTCAGCGCCAGCCCCTTCACCGAGGCGCTCGCCCGTTCGCGGTCGCGCCAGAGCGCCAGCAGGTCGGCGATCTCGGCCATGGAGAAGCCGAGGTCGCGGGCGCGGCGCACGAAGCGCAAAGCGTGGAGATCGGCCTCGCCGTAGACGCGGTAGCCGGCGGCCGTGCGCTCGGCGGGCCCGAGCAGCCCGGTTTCTTCGTAGTAGCGGATCATCTTGGCCGAGACGCCGCTGGCGCGGGCCGCCTCGCCGATGGTGACGCTCATATCGAGCCTCCGGCGCGGCGCAGGCGCAGGGCGTTGCCGACGACGAAGACGCTGGAGAGCGCCATCGCGCCCGCCGCCAGGACCGGCGAGAGAAGCGGCCCGTCGAACACCGCGAGCAGACCTGCCGCCACCGGGATCAGGGCGGCGTTGTAGGCGAACGCCCAGAACAGGTTCTGGCGGATGTTGGCCATGGTGGCGCGCGACAGCGCGACCGCCTCGACGAGGCCGGTGAGCGCGCCCGACATCAGCACCACGTCGGCGCTCTCGACCGCGACATCGGTGCCGGTGCCGATGGCGATGCCGACATCGGCCTCCGCGAGCGCGGGGGCATCGTTGATGCCGTCGCCGACGAAGGCCAGCGGGCCGTGCGCGGCGCGCAAGGTGCGCAGGGCCTCGACCTTGCCCTCGGGCAGGAGTTCGGCGCGCACCTCCGCGACACCGAGCGAGCGGGCCACGACCTGCGCCGTCGCGTCGGCATCGCCCGTCAGCATCGCCACGGTGAGGCCGCGGGCGCGCAGCGCGGCGACTGCCGCGCGCGCCTCAGGCTTGATCGGATCGGCCACCGCCAGCAGGGCCGCGAGCCGGCCGTCGAGGGCGAGATGGACGGGGCTCTTGCCTTCGCCGGCCAAGCGCTCGGCCTCGCCTGCCAGCGGGGCGACATCGACGCCGAGCCGCTCCATGTGGCGGCGGTTGCCGAGCGCTACCACCCGTCCGCCGACCCGCGCGGTGACGCCGTGGCCGGGCACGGCCTCGAAGGCGGAAACTTCCGGCAGGGCCCCGGCCTCGGCGCGGGCGGCCTCGGCGACGGCGCGGGCGATCGGGTGCTCGGAGCGGGCCTCGACGGCGCCGGCCAGCGCCAGCGCCTCGTCGCGCGAAAAACCAGGCGCCGCCAGAAAATCGGTGAGACGGGGGCGGCCCTCGGTGAGCGTGCCGGTCTTGTCGAGGGCGACCACGCGGGCCTCCTGCAACGCCTGAAGCGCTGCGCCCTGGCGGAACAGCACGCCGCGCTCGGCGGCCCGTCCGGTCCCGACCATGATCGAGACCGGGGTGGCGAGCCCCATGGCGCAGGGGCAGGCGATGATGAGCACGGCGATGGCCGCCACCAGGGCGTGGCCGAGCGCGGGCGCCGGGCCGAGCGCGAGCCAGCCCAAGAAGGTGAGCGCGGCGATCCCCATCACGGCGGGCACGAACCACAGGGTGATGCGATCGACCAGCGCCTGGACCGGCAGCTTGCCGCCCTGCGCCGCCTCGACCATGCGGACGATGCGGGCCAGCACCGTGTCGGCCCCGGTGCGGGTGACGATGAGATCGAAGCCGCCGGTGGTGTTGAGCGTGCCGCCGACGACGGACGCGCCCTCCCCTTTCCGCACCGGCACCGGCTCGCCGGAGATCATGCTCTCGTCGACGTAGGACTCGCCCGCGGCGACGGTGCCGTCGGCGGGCACGCGCTCGCCGGGGCGCACCCGCACCCGGTCGCCGACGCGCAGGCTCTCCACCGGCACCTCGCGCTCGCCCTCGCGGTCGAGGCGGCGGGCGGTGCGGGGCGAGAGGTCGATCAGCCGGGCGATGGCCGCCCCGGCCCGGCCGCGGGCGCGGGCCTCCAGGGTGCGGCCGAGCAGGATCAGGGTGACGATGAGGACGCTCGCCTCGAAGTAGAGATGCGCCGCCCCCATCGGGAGCATGTGGGGTACTGCAACCGAGACGAGGGAGTAGAGGTAGGCCGCGCCTGCCCCCAGCGCGACGAGGGCGTTCATGTCGGGATGGCCGCGCAGCAGGTTCGGCACGCCGACGCGGAAGAACCTTCGGCCGGGACCGGCAAGCACCAGGGTCGCCAGCACGGCCTGGAGCCAGGGCACGGTGGCGGCGCCGAGCCAACCGGCCAGGGCGTGGTGGAAGCCGGGAAACAGGTGGCCGCCCATGTCGAGGACGACGACGGGGGCCGCGAGCGCCGCCGCGACGAAGAGGTCGCGCCGCAGCGCCGCCTCCTCCCGCGCCTGCCGGTCGGCGCGGCTCGTGTCCGCGGCGCGCTCCGTCGTGACCGGCGCGTAGCCGGCCTCGCGCACGGCCGCCTCGATATCGGCGCGCGAGACGGTGCCGACGGCGTGGCGCAACTCGGCCCGGCCGGTGGCGAGGTTGACGCTCGCCGCGACCGCTCCGGGCAGCGCGAGCAGCGCGCGCTCGACGCGGCCGGTGCAGGAGGCGCAGCTCATGCCCTCGACGGTGACCGCGGTCACCGTCGAGGGCACCTCGTAGCCAGCTCCGCGGATCGCCTCCACGACCTCGGCGGGCCGGACGCCCGCCAGACTCGCCCGCCCCGTCGCGAGGTTGACCGACACGTCGCGGGCGCCCGGCAGCGCGGCCAGCGCCCGCTCGACGCGGGCCGAGCACGAGGCGCAGCTCATGCCCTCGACGGGCAGGCTCAGCCGGGTCGCGGACTCGGCGGAAGGGGAGAAAGAACGGTCTGCGAGGGCTTCCATGCCCACTCAGATGGGGCTTCCCACGATGGGAAGGTCAAGGCGGGCGTGTCGAAATCGCCGGGCCGCCGTCTCGCGGCACGCCTGCCCACAGGCGCGGGCGCCGGACGACGCCCCTCTCGCAGGACCAATCCCTGGGGGGCGGAAAGCCCCTTTCCTATTCCTGAACCGGCACCGCCTCGGCCGGCTCCGGCCGGTACTCCGGCAGCGTCACCCGCATGGTGGTGCCTCGCCCGAGTTCGCTCTCGATGCTCAGGCGGCCGCGGTGGCGGTTGAGACTGTGCTTGACGATGGCGAGGCCGAGGCCCGTGCCGCCCTGCTGACGGCTGGAGGCGACGTCGACGCGGTAGAAGCGCTCGGTCAGCCGCGGGATGTGCTCGGGCGCGATGCCGGGGCCGGCATCCGCGACCCGCAGCTCGATCCGGTCCGGGCGTCCTCCGGTCCTGTCGAGCCGATGGAGCGAGACCGTCACGACGCCGCCGCTGCCGCCGTACTTCATGGCGTTCTCGACGAGGTTCTCGATCACCCGCAGCAGCTCGTCGCGCTCGCCCAGCACCCGCATCGGCGTATCGGGGGCCTCCACGGTGAGTTCGATGCCGCGCTCGCGGGCGAGCGGCGCCTGCATGTCCACGAGCTGGCGTGCGATGCGCGCGAGATCGACCGGCCGCGTCGGCGCCACGTGCTCGCGCAGCTCGATGCGCGAGAGCGAGAGCAGGTCGTCGATCAGCCGCGTCATCCGCTGCGCCTGGGTGCGCATGATGCCGAGGAACTGCTCGCGGGCGCGGGCATCGTCGCGGGCCGGGCCCTGGAGCGTCTCGATGAAGCCGAGCAGGGCGGACAGCGGCGTGCGCAGTTCGTGGCTGGCGTTCGCCACGAAATCGACCCGCATCGCCTCCAGGCGGCGCGCCTCGGTGAGGTCGCGCAGGAACAGCACGATGTTGGGCTCTCCCCCGCTCGGGCCGTCGGGCATCGGCAGCGCCCCGATCTGAACCGCGAAGGCGCGCTCGGTCGGCACGCGGGCGACGTAGTCGACGGTCAGGCTGGTGCCGGTGCGCAAGACCTCCTCGATGCCGTCGAGGATGTCGGGGGCGCGCAGAAAGAACGAGAGCGGGTGGCGCAGCTTCAAGCCCGGCAGCAATCGGCGCGCGGCGGGGTTGGCCTCCATCACCACGACGCGGCGATCCACGAGGATGACCGGATCGGGGATGTTGGCGAGCAAAGCCTCGGCCACAGCGTGGCGGGCGGGCAGGCCGGGCTCGCGCGGCGGCAGCGTCACCGGCCGCCGGGTGCGGCCGAGCAGGCCGCCCGCAACCAACGCGAGCACGGCGGAGACGATCAACGCGGTGTCGACATGGCCGGCCAGAGCCTCGATGCTGAGGATGACGGCGACCGCGACCGCGGCGCCGATCCAGGCCGGCTGCTCCGAACCCACGGGTCAGGCCTTCGCCCGGGTCACGGGTCGTTCGCCGCCCGGTGCCGCCGCAGGCGCGACAGCCCCTCGTAGGCGCCGAGCATGAGCAGCGCCAGGACGAAGGGCACGAGGTAGTAGCAGACCCGGAACAGCAGCAGCGAGCCCAGCACCTCGTCGCGGGGGAGATAGGACAGGGCGATCAGGATGGTGGCCTCGAACACGCCGATGCCGCCGGGCGCGTTCGAGGCGATGCCGAGCATGGCGGCGAGCACGTAGATCGCGAGGAAGGTGGTGAAGCCGAGCGTCATGCCCTCGGGCAGCAGCATGTAGAGCACGGCGGCCGCGGCGCAGACATCGCCGATGCCGACCAGCATCTGGCTGAACGAGACCGTGGCGCCGGGCAGTTCGAGCTGCCACTGACGCACGGTGATGTAGCGCCGCTTCACCGAGACCCAGGCGAGGTAGGCGAGGACGAGGCCCAGCGCGCCGAAGCCGAGGATCTGGTTGAGCCGGACCGTCGTGTTCACGCCGATGCTCTGGAAGGTCAGGCTCGCGAGCTGGCCCGCCTCGATGATGAGGCTGAGGCCCAGCACCACCCCCATGCCGAGCCAGAAGGTGAAGCCCGCGATGACGGTGAGTGCCGCGATCTTGGCCCCCGAGAGCCCGCGCTTCGAGTAGATCCAGTAGCGGATGGTCGCCGCGGTGATGAGCGGGAAGCCGAGGGTGAAGCTCACCGCGTAGCTCGTGAACGAGGCGAGCGCGGTGATGCTGTAGGGCACCTTGAGCCGGAGTTGCCGGAGCGCCAGCGCGTCGTAGCAGGTGAGGAACAGGTAGCTGACGGCGACCGCGCCGAAGGCCATGGCGAGCTGCGCGTTGGTGACCTCGGTAAACGCCTTGTGCAACTCGGCCCAGGTGATCTCCGCCGAGAGCTTCCACAGCACGAACAGCGAGGCGAGGATGAGCAGGAGGCTCGCCAGCGTGCCGAACCAGGCATAGGGGCCGCGCTTCACCTTCGGCTTGGCGGCCTTGGCGCCACGGGCGTCCTCGTCCGGCTCGGCCGAGGAGACCGGCTTATGCTTTCCGGCAAAATTCATGTGAGATCGGTGCACGCCTCCGCTGGTCGCCCGCCTCGAGCCGTCGGCGCGGGTCGCGACCCGAGCGGGTGCCCTGGATGCCCGCCCCGGCGCATTTAGGGTCAATGCCGGCCAAAGGCCAGCGACCGGACGCGCGGGGCACCCCCGTCCTGCATCCGGATTGCGGCCGAATTGACGGTGCTACCCCCTCTCGGCGAGTCGCGCCGCGGCCTCGCGCAGACCCGCCAGGATGCGCTCGCGCACGCTCGGCGCGGTGCAGACATAGGTCGGGCTCGGATGCGGCACCGGGATCACCGGCAGGTCGGGCCGCAACTCGGCGAGCGGCGCGGCGGCCCCCGCGGCGAAGCGCCCGGCCGGCACCACGACGGCAAGGCGCGGCAGCAGCGCGAGCAGCGGGGCGAAGTAGGGCGCGGCCGCCGCGGCCTCGGCACGGCGCGGAGCGCGGTTGAGGGCGCCCGGCGCGTGGATCACCCAGGGGATCGCGTTCCAGATCAGCGTGTCGCCCCGCGCGATGCCGGCCTCGGCGAGGAAGCGGAACAGGTTGGCGGCCGTGCCGGTGGCGTTGTCGCGGGAGACGAAGCCGGTGCGGCCGATGGATGGGCCGGGGGTTTCGAGGAGCAGCAGGAGGCGCGCCGCGACGCCGCCGTCGAGGGGGTCGGGGTCGGGAACGGAGGCGTTGCGCTCGGTTGCGATTTTTCGGGCGAGGGCTCGTAAGGGGGCGATGTGGGGGGCGCCGACCATGGCGCGGCGGGCTTCGAGCGCGGCCGGGTCGGCGAGGCTTTTGGGGGCGGTGGGCAGAGCCGATAGATCGGCGGCGCCTGTCGCTGCCTGCGTTATGCTGTCGGAGGCGCCGATCTCTGTCGGGCTCTCCGAGTCGCGTCGAGCGCGGGTCCCCTCCCCCTTGCGGGGAGGGGTTCGGGGTGGGGGTCGGGCAGAAGGCACCATCACGCCTCGTTCTGAACCACCCCCACCTCCTACCTCCTCCCCGCAAGAGGGAGGAGAACGCCCCGTTCTGCTCACGAGGCGATCCACGGACACAGGTGCTGGGTGCAGAAGCCAACCTCACACACGGCGAACCGGATCAATCCAAAATCCCGTCGGGCAATTTCCCCTGAACCCGAAACCGCTCGATCCCGTCTTCCGCAGCCAGACGCTCCCGCAAGCCCTCCGCCCCACCGAACTGGAAACCGATCTGCGAAGCGTAGGCCGCACAGGCCTCGGCCTTGCGCCGCTCGGCCTCGGCACCGAAGCGGACCATCCACTCGGGATAGGGCTCGAACAGATGCCGCAGCGGCTGCTTCGGCGCGGCGTCGCGCACCGTGTAGGGAAAATCGCGCCACCACAGCACCGGGAGCGGCGGCTGGGCGGCGCGGAAGGCACGCACGACCTGGACGTGATCGACATGGCCGCCGACCGCCTGGGGGGCGAGGATCAGGTCCGGCTGCGTGTCGGCCACCAGACGCTCGAAGGCGTCGGCGAGATTGAGGCCGACGCTGTCGTCGGGGCGCAACTCCGAAAACAGCTCGGGCGCCGAAGCGTAGCCGCGGTGCGGCGCCTCGCGGAACGGAAGGTGGACTGGCGCCTCGATGCCGAGCGCCTCCGTTGCGAAACAATCCTCGGAACGGCGCAGGGCCATGTAGTCGACGTGCGGCCCGAGCCCCTTGTCGAGCTGGCAGGCCAGCGCGAAGCCCTGCGGGTTCGCCACCGAGGCGGTGAACACCGTCGCCATCACGACCTGCCAGCCTTGCGCGCCCAACCGCGCCAGCGTCCCGCCGGCCGAAAAGGCAGCGTCGTCGAGATGGGGCGAGATGGCGAGCGCGACCGGCATCAGAGCAGGTGCGGCTCGGCGCGGAAGCGGCAGGACGGATCGTAGGGCAACGCGTCCGCGAAGTCGGTGTGCGGCGCCTGCCCGGCGACCTCGGCATAGACATCCATGATCTGGCGCCCGACCGCCGTCCATGAATAGACCCGGCGGCACTCCTCCAGCCCGTCGCGGGCGAGGCGGCCCCGCAGGTCGTCGTCCTCCACCACGCGGCCGAGGGCTTTCGCCAGGGCCGGCACGTCGCCGGGGTTCACGAGCAGGCCGTTCTCGCCGTCGCGCAGGCAGTCCGAGACGCCGACCGAGTGGGTTGAGACCACCGCCAGCCCCGAAGCCATCGCCTCCAGGATCGTGTTCGAAAAGCCCTCGGCGTAGGTCGGGGAGACGAACACGTCGGCCTGCCGGTAGAGGTCCGGCACGGTGTCGTAATCGGCGTAGCCCGTGAAGCGCACCTGATGCGCGGTGAAGCCGATGGCCTCCGCGCGTTCGCGGGCGGCGTCCACGTCCGGGCCGATGCCGGAGATGGTCGCGTCGAAGGGCTGGCCGGCCTCCCACAGGCGCTCCAGGGCGTCGAGGAAGTCGAGCACGCCTTTCCGGCGATCGACCCGGCCGTGATAGAGGAAGCGCACCGGCTCCTCGTCCTCGCGCTCGGCCTCGAACCGCGCGCCCGGCGTGAAGCGGGCGGTGTCGACGGCGCCGGGCACGATGGTGAAGCGGGCCGGGTCCGACCCCAGCCGGTCGCAGACCTCCCCGACGAAGGACGGGCCGCCGATCAGCAGGGCGTTGGCGTGGGCCAGCACCTCGACCATCGCGACCCGGTGGGTCTCGCAGCAGGAGCCGACCCAGTGGCCGTCGCCGCCCTGGATCGACACCACCGTCGGCAGGCCGAGGCGCTTGCCGGCGACCAGCACCGCCCAGCCGGTCGGGTAGCCGTACTGCGCGTGCAGCACGTCGAACGGCTTCTTGGCGTGCTCGGCTTCGATGGTCGCGATCATCTCGTCGATGTCGCGCTCGAAATCGCCGTTTTCCTGCTCGCCGCGCTGCTCCAGGCCGATGACGCGGACGCCCGGCACCAATGGGGGTGGACCGCCGCCATAGACGCGCGTGCCGAATTCATCGCCGCGGTACTGCGAGATCATCGTCACGTCGTGCCCGGCCCCCGCGACCTCGCGCAGAAGATTCTGGGCGTATACGCTCATGCCGGAGATCGCCGGGAAGTAGCGGCGGCTGACGAAGCAGATTCTCATGCGTTGGGCAGTCCCGGAACGGGGGTCTCGCGGGGCGTCGCGTCCGGCCGAGGCAGGCCGGGGCCGGGGCGGCGGCAGGTGCGGAGATACTCGAGGGCCTGACCCACCATCACGTCGGCCCGGTGCGAATCGCGCGACAGCTCCACACAGACGAGCTTTTGGAAGCCGATCGCGTCGAGGGCGTCGAGCACGGACGCCACGTCCATGTCGCCCTCGCCGAAGGGCAGGTGGATGTGCTCGCCCCGCTTCATGTCCTCGATCGCCACCGTGCCGATCCGGGGGGCGAATTCCTTCACCGCGGCGGCCGGGTCGCGCTCCTGCGTGACGAGGCAATGGCCGGTGTCGAGGGCGAGATGCAGGCCGGGGATGTCGAGGCCGGCGAAATCGTCCAGCGTCTCGATCAGCATGCCGGGCTCGGGCTCCAGCGCGGCGACGACGCCCTTCTCCGCGGCGAAGTCGGCGACCTCCCGCAAGCCCTCGATCAGCCAGCCGCGCGCCTCGCCGTGATCGACGCCGGGCTTCGGCACGCCGGCCCAGAACGAGACCGCCTCGGCGTTCAGGATCTTGCCGATCTCGATCGCCCGTTTGAGGAAGCCGATCCGCCGGGCGCGGCCCGTCGCGTCCGCCGTCACCAGCGTCGGCTCGTGCTTGGCGGTGGGGTCGAGCAGGAAACGGGCGCCGGTCTCGATCACCGAGCCGAGTTCGAGCCGGGCCAGGATACTGGCGACGCGGTCGGCCTCGACCACCCAGTTGTCGGCGAAGGGGTCGAGATGGTGGATGTCGAGCGTCAGCGCGACGCCGTCGTAGCCGGCGTCCCCGATGAGGCGGATCGCGTCCTCGATGCGGTGGTTGGCGGTGCCGTTGGTGTTGTAGGCGAAGCGAAGGGTCATGACGGCCTCCGGTCGGCCCGGCGGCCCTGTCGCTCGTAGCGGAACGGGGCGTGGTGCGATTCCGGCTCGCGGTAGAGCGGGTAATGCGAGCCGACGATTTTTTCCGCCAGCGCCGTGTCGAAGAGCGGCTGGCCGCCGAAGCGATCCAACGCCTCGGGCGTGAGGCGGACTGGCAGCAGCGTGTCGGTCGGCTGGCCGAAGCGGATCAGCGGATGATCGCGCTCGATGAGCTTCTTCGTGTTGCGCTCGCCGATCCGGTAGTAGCTCATGGTCTCGACCTCGAGCTCCGGCACGATCGCCTTGACGACGCCGATGCCGCCGCCGGGCGGCGAGCAATCGACGTAGAGCACGTCGAAGCCGGCCTGCTCCAGCCGCTCGCGGGCGATCCGTCCACGGGCATGCCCGTCCGCAGCCGGCGTCGTCGGTAGTTCCATGAACGGCTTGGTGCTGCGCTCGGCGTAGACCGTCTCGCTCAACACGCCACGGAGTTGCGCGGGCGTCATGTCGATCCAGGCGAGCATGGCCTGGAGCGCGCGGCTCTCCTCCAGATCGAGGCTCGGCAGCGCCTTCCGGATGAAAGCCTCGACGTAGCCGGGGGGCGCCACGGTGTCGGCGAGCGCCAGCGGCCCGTGCCCGAAGGTTTTTCGGACGCGCGCGGCCTGGAATTCGAGGAGCGCTTTGCGCAGAGCGCGCTCGCGGTCGGGGTCGCAGGCCTCGCCGCAGGCCGAGAGCGCGATGGGGGCGGGCGTGCGGGCCGGGTCCTCGTCGTAGCCGACGACGTAGAGGTTGGTCATACCGAATTCGTCGGTGGCGAATTTCGGCAGCGCGCGGATTCCGAGCCCTTCAAGCCGGTCGAGCATGGCGCGGGTCTCGGGGCCGATCCCGTCGAGATCGAGCATCACGCCCTGATCGAGCGCGCGGAACAGCAGGCCGTTGCCGTCGCGCTGGAGCATTTCGAGGAGGCCGTGGCCCAGCGCGAACTCCACGTCCGGCCCGGCGCCCAGCCCGTTGGTGATGAGGTTGGTGAAGGGCTGATAGCCCTGGCGCAGCTCGAAATAGTCGGTCGCGGCGACATCGAGCGGCGCCCAGACGGATTCGCCGGTCCGCGCCCGCACGGCGCGGGTCCAGTCGAGGGGGGTGCCGCGGTCGACGGGCGAGCCCGCGGGGAGGCCGAGCGTCAGCGGATCGACCACGGCGTTCGCGCCGTAGACGCGCACGAGGTCGTGGTAGGAGCGCTCGTCCTCGTTGTCGCCGCCCCTGGCGCGCAGGCGCGGCAGCAGGGCGACCGAGGGCATCAGGTTCTCGGCGATCTCGGCCACCGCGCCGATCAGCGCCTCGTCGTCGGTGGCACCGTAGCCGATGCCCGACGGCATGGCACCGACATAGAACGGATCGTCGAGGAAGAGCGCCACGAACCAGACCGGGATGCCGGTGCGGTCGAGGCCCGCGAGGTTGAAGCCGACGACGCGCCCCTCGGGCAGCACGTCGAGATAGGCGCGCACCGGCTCGGGCAGCCGCTCGGGCAGGCCCTCGATGACCCGCGGGGCGCCGCGGCGATAGGCGCGGGGCGCGGCGAGCGTCGCGTGGCGGGCGCGGTCGTCCCGGTCGAGGGTCTCGGTCATGTCCGTTCCGATTCTAGAACCGTCTCATCCCATCCTCCGCCCTCATCCTGAGGTGCCGAGCGCAAGCTCAGCCTCGAAGGAGGGCTCCAGTATGCGCGCGATACGCTGGAACCCTCCTTCGAGGCTGCTTCGCAGCACCTCAGGATGAGGGGTTGGTGGGATGAGACGGTTTCCTCTCTCTCGTTGCCTTCAGGCCGCGTCGCGGCCCGCGGGCGTGCCGGCCGCCGCGTAGGCGCGGGCGATCAGGCGCATGGTGTGAAGGTCGCGCTCGGCGTCCCAGGCGGCGCGCAGGGCCGGCTCGCGGAGCGCTCGGCCGAAGGCGCGCACCTGTTCGAGGAACGGCGAGGCGTCCGTATCGAAGGGGATCGGCCGGCTTTTGCCGGTCGCGCCGTCGGTGAAGGTCACGGAGCCGCCCGCGGTCTGGCCCATCGTGTCGATGGCGGTCAGCAGGCCGCCTGTGCCGACCACTTCGAGGCGGCGGCGCGGCAGGGCGTCGGGGCAGTTATAGGCGACGTTGAGCTGGGCCAGCGCCCCGCCCTCGGTGCGGCCGATCAGCAGGGCGCCGTCATCGACGGCGTAGTCCTGGGCGCGGGCCTGGGTCATCGCGGCGATCTGGACGAGGGGCTCGCCGAGGAGGAAATCCACGAGGTCGAGGCCGTGGGGCGCCAGATCCATCAGGGCGCCGCCTCCGGCCTGAGCCGGGTCGATGCGCCAGTTCGGCTGCCCCTGAAACGAGGTCCAGGCCCGGTCGAGCCAGCAGGCGTAGACGATGCGGATCGCCGTGACGGTGCCAATGCGGCCGTCGCGGATCGCCGCGCGCAAAGCCGCGTGGCCGGGGTGATGGCGCTGGTCGAAGGCGGTGCCGTAGAAGGCGCCGGACTTGCGCACGGCGGCCGCCATGGCCTCTGCGTCAGAGAGCGTCGCCGCCATCGGCTTCTCGCACAGCACCGCCTTTCCGGCGGCGCAGAGCGCTTCGACGGCGCCGCGGTGAAGATGGTTCGGGGTCGCGACGTAGACCGCTTCGACCTCCGGCTCGGCGATCAGGCCGGCGAGATCGGCATGCGCGCGGGCGCCTTCCCTCTCAGCGGCAGCGCGCGAGGCCTCGCCCGGATCGGCGACCGCGACGAGGCGGTGTCCGGCGGCGCGGATGCCCGGCGCCATGTAGTCGCGGGCGACCCAGCCGTAGCCGACGATGCCCCACCCGACCGGTCTCATCACCAGCGCTCCGGCAGATCGACATATTCGCGTCGCCGCACCCGCTCGACCTCGGGCGCATCGGGCTTGCCCTCCCAACTGATCGCCTGCGGGCCGTCGGAATGGAGCGGATAGGTGGCTTGGCTCGCGTATTCCGCCTCGTAGCGCTCGGACGGCCAGCGGATGGCGAAGCCGCCGTCTTCGGCCGCGTAGAGCGGGTTGAGATGAAGCTGCGCGTCCGGCGGCGGCAGGGTGATGCCGTCGATCACCGCGCGCGGGGCCGGGCGCATGCCGGGACCGGCCACCACCGAGAAGGCCTCGCAGGTCTTGAGCTGGCCGGGCTCCCGTGGTTGGGGCGCGCGGGCCTCGACGAGCGCCCGGGTCAGCTCGGAATCGTCGTAAACGAGGGCGTCGGGAAACAGCTCCTCGACGTCCGCGGAAGAGATCGCCTTGCCGGCGGAGAAGCCGGGCCGGCCGCTGTTGTGGATGTGGCTGACGGCGAGCCAGCCGTCCTCGCCCGCGGTCTTGCGCAGGCAGGCCAGCACGCCGGGCTTGTCGTCGAGGAAGTAGAAGGCGTCGTTGCAGATGACGAGATCGACCGGCGCCTCGGCGATCGGCCAGTGGGGCGCGGCCGCGTCGAAGCAGACGAGTTGTGCCCCCGCACCGACGACCCAGTGGCGGGCGACCCAGAGCTTGGCGAACACCACGTCGCCGCCCGCGACCTTGACGCCGCGGCGCTGCAATTCGCGCAGGTAATGGCCGATGCCGCAGGCAAGCTCGAAGGCGCAGGCCGGCGCGTTCCAGTGGGCTTCCAAGAGGCTGAGGCCCGCCAGATAGGTCGGGTCGCTCCAGCGGTTGACGAAATAGTCGCCGACGCGGCCCCAGCCGAGGAGATCGACCGCCCCGCGCAGACTCGTGGTCTCGCGCTCGGCGATGAGACGGCGCAGGGAATCCGGGTCTGCGGGCGGGCCGGTCCACCAATCGTCCTGATCGGCGAGCAGCAGGATCAGAGCCTCGTCCGCGCGGTCGGCGTCGAGGGCTTCCAGCACGACCTCGACCAGCCGCGCGCGGCCGGTGCGCAGATAGGGAATGCCATCGATCACCGGCCAACGGGCGCCGGTCTCGACGTCGCGCAGGGCATGCGCGCCGTCGGCTTTGAGCCGGTGGCCGGTCTCGGGCGAGAGCAGGTCGAACGGGATCATCGGGGGAGCCGAAGGGCGCGCTGGGTCACGGAATCCGCATATCGGTCAGCACGCGATCCTGGAAAGCCTTCACCGGCCCGGCATGGACCAGTTCCATCTCGCCGAGCACCGTGTCCATGGTGAGCGAGGCCGCCCGCAGGTGCTGGGCGATCTGCAGGACGCGGTCGATGGAGTCGGCGGCGTGGAAGGCGCGGCCCTCCGCGGTCGCGTCGTCGGGCAGCACCGCGCGGGCGGAGCGCACGGTCTCGCGCAAGGGCTGGTCCAGTTCGTCCAGCGCCCATTGCGAGCAGCGCGCGACGATCGGCCAGAGATGGTCGCCGAGCAGCATCTCGCCGGTGAAGCCGGCATCCGGCATCGCGGCGTTGTGAAAGTGATGCGCGAGTCCGGCCAAGAAAACCGTCGTCGGGTCGGCCCGGTAGAACGGGCTCAGGAGCACGCCGTAGACCGCCACGACGAGGCAGTGCTCGGCATGGTTTTCCGGCGGCTCCAGCAGGATGCGCGGCTTGCCCGGACAGGTGACGCCCGCCCGCGGCTGCCGCGCCAGCGCTCCGACGAAGCCGGGCACCGGGCCGGCCTGTAGCTCCGCGGGATGGCGCAGGTCCTCCCGCAGCCGCTCGCGGAGCGCCGGATCGACCGCCCCGGCGACCGCATCGAGCCCTGCCACGAGGATGTTAGAGGCTTGGGCGTCGTCGAGCCCGGCAGCGGCGAGGAACGCCGCGTCGAGGTCGCAGAGCCGCGCGGCGGCGAGCGCCTTCGCGGTGATGTCGAGGGCGACCGTCTCGGGCGGCGTGCCGCCGGTCAGCGCCGACCAGCCCTGCGCGAACAGCCGCTCGGCGATCGACCCGTCGCGGCCCGCGGAGCGGACGCGCTTCAGGTCGCCGAGTTCGACCAGAAGCTCCCGCAGCGCCAGCGGCGCCGCGGGACCGGTCTCCGAAAAGCCCGCCATCGGTGGGATGTCCTCAGTGCACGCCCAGCCAGTCGAACAGCATGCGCTGCTGCTTGCCGAAATCGTGCTCCGGGCCGTGGCCGTTCTTGACCATCGGCGCCTTGAAGAAGGTCGAGAGCTGCTCCTGCACGCCGCCGTCGCCGCGGGTCTTGGCCAGATCCAGCACGCGGGCGATCTCGATGACGAGCGGGGCGGCCAGGATCGAGTCCTTACAGAGGAAGTTGACCTTGATCTGCATCCGCTGGCCCATGAAGCCGGTGACGTCGATGTTGTCCCAAGCTTCCTTGTCGTCGCCGCGCGGGCGGTAATAGTGGATGTGCACGAGGTGATCCTCGACCGGATAGCCGAGGATCGAGTCGAGCACCGTGCCCTTGGTGTTGAGCTTCGACTGGAGCGAGTCCTTGTCGTTGAGGGCGAGGCCGTCGCGGTTGCCGAGGATGTTGGTCGAGAACCAGCCGTCGACGTGGAGCGAGCGGGCCTTGAGCGCCGGGGCCAGCACCGTCTTCATCATGGTCTGGCCGGTCTTGCCGTCCTTGCCGGCGACCGGGACGTTCAGCTCGCGGGCGAGTTCCATGAGCGCCGGCACGTCGGCGGCGACCGAGGGGGTGAAGTTGGCATACGGCACGCCGCTCTTGATCGCCGCGTAGGCGTAGAGCATCGCGGGCGAGATCGACTCGTCGCTCGAATCCAGGCCCTTCTCGAAGGCGTCGGCCGAGTTGAGCGTCGCCGCGGAGAGGTCGGGCCAGCGCTCGGTCGAGGCGAGGTTCACGACCACGACGTCGTCGAGGTTGCTCTCCTTGCGGAAGCGGTTGAGGTCGTTGGCGATGACCGAGACGGCCTCGCGGTGATCCCTGGCGACGATGCGGTTGGCGCCGTCGATGTTCTTGCAGAACTTGGCCGAGCCGACGGCCGGCCAGGGGGTGATGCCCTTGAGCGCCTGGGCGCCGTTGTCGATGTCCTGAGCCGTCAGAACGCCGTGGCCGGTGGCGGCGGAGGCGAGGTCGTCGCCGTTCAGGTCCCAGCCGCCGAACACCAGATCCTTGTAATCGGCCATGCCCGGAACGGGCACGCCCGCGAGCGGCAGGCCGTCCAGACGGTTCGAGCCCGACTTGATGGTCTCGATGCCGGCGATGGCGGTCGTGGCGACCGCACCGCCCATGCCGACGAACGCCACTCCGACGCGCCGACCGGTCTGAATGCCCATGAACCCGACTTTCTGCTGTGGTGGCGCAGGCACCTTAGGATGAGCCCTAACTGGTCGCCGCGCGGCCCATGACAACTGTGGCCCAGCTGGTGCGTTCCGAGGACAAGGCTGCCTCGTTTGACGCAGGGCGATCGCGCGGGCCACGACGCGAAATCGTTAAAATATCGTAAATACAGTGGCTTAACGCTCCATTAACGCGACCACGTTTGTATCACGGGGTGGTCCCATTGTGGTCACACCCGGCGGCGAAACACCCGCCGGTCAAAAGAAGCCCGGCCGAAAAGAACGCCGAGGCAAAACAAGGAAGACCGATGGGGGTTTACCCGGAGCCGGCGCTCTGCGCCGACGACGTGAGCCGACTCGTGCCTTGCGGGTCGCTCGCCAGCGCGAACGCGGTCCCGCACCGCGCCACCTCTCGGGCGGGTTCCGCCGCCCGCCTCGCCTCTTGCGGCGTTGCCGCCGCGATGCTCGCGGGCCTCCTCCTGCTCTCCGCGCCGCGCGCCGCGGACGCCTACGAGAACGCGGTCGTCCAAGCGATCCCGGCCCTGGTGCGGACCGATCTGCGCCCGGCCGCCGCCGAGCCCGAATGGGGCGGCTCCGCCCTGCTGGGCCAGGACGACACCGTGTCCGTCCCGGTCGCCCGCGCCCAAGGCGCCATGACCGGTACCCGCGAGGGCGACGAGGACGTGCTGCGCTTCGGCGACATGAGCGTGCCGCGCGACCTCGTTTCGACCATCCTGCGCGCCTCCGAGGCGACCGGCGTCGATCCCGTCTACATGATGGCGCTCGCCGACAAGGAATCCAGCTTCGACACCGACGTGAAGTCCTCCGCCTCCTCGGCGCAGGGTCTGTTCCAGTTCGTCACCGGGACGTGGCTGGAGATGATCCGCACCTACGGCGCCCGCCACGGGCTCGCGGCGGAAGCCGCCGCCGTGAAGGGTCGCGGCGGCGCCATCACGATTGCCGACGCCGCGATGCGCAAGCGCGTGCTCGACCTGCGCAACGATCCCTACGTCTCCGGCCTGATGGCGGGCGAGTTGATCAAGCGCGACCGCGCCCGCATCGAGGCCCGGATCGGCCGGGCGCTCAAGACCACCGAACTCTACCTCGCCCACTTCCTCGGCACCGCGAGCGCCGGAAAATTCCTCTCGCTCAGCGCCGAGGATCCGGACAAGGTCGCCCAGACGGTGTTCGGCCGCGCCGCGCGGGCCAACCGCTCGATCTTCACCGCCAAGGACGGGGCCAAGCGCCGCAGCCTCACGGTCGCCGAGGTGCACGAGCGCCTCGACGGCATGATCGACCAGCGCATGAGCCAATACCAGGCCATCGCCGAACTCGCCGGCCAACTGCCGGAGGTGGCCGACGCCCCGATCCTCGACGCCCGCCTGCGCCTCGACGGAGCCGTGGCCCCGGTGCTGGGGGCGCACGCGATCCGGTAGGGCGACGTCCGGCCGATCGTCTCGCGGCGGACCTTTCCCGAGTCCTTTGCCGATCAGGCCGCGCTCGCCCGCACGCCGGTGTGGCGAACGCGATGCGGGATGCTCTCGATGAGGTCCGGGATGTCCCGCGCGGGCCGGGCCGGGCTGTAGAGGAAGCCCTGCGCGCTGTTGCAGCGCTTGAGCCGCAGCAACTCGGCCTGCTGCACGGTCTCGACGCCCTCCACCGTCACGTCGATAGCGAGGTCGCGGGCGATCACCATGATCGCCTCGATCACCGTGAGGCATTCGCGGCGGTGGATCAGGTCGCGCACGAAGGCGCGGTCGATCTTGATCTTGTCGACGGGAAACTGCGTCAGGTAGCTCAGCGACGAGAAGCCGGTGCCGAAATCGTCGAGCGCGATGCGCACGCCCAAGCCCCGCAGTCGATTCAGGTTCTCGATGACGTGGGGCGTGCTGCCGAGGAAGATCGTCTCGGTGATCTCGATCTCCAGAAGGTTCGGCGCCAACCCGGTCGCCCGCAACGCCGCCTCGACCTCGCCGACAAAGCCCGGCAGGCGGAAGTGGATCGAGGAGATATTGACGGCGACCCGCAGGGCCTCGGGCCAGCCCGCGGCCTCGGCGCAGGCCTTGCGCAGCGCCCAGCGGCCGATCTCGATGACGAAGCCCGTGCTCTCGGCGATCGGCACCGTCTCGGCGGGCGAGACCGGGCCCTCGCCGGGGCGGGTCCAGCGCAAGAGCGCCTCGAAGCCGATCACGCGACCGTCGGCGAGGTTCACCAGCGGCTGGTAGTGCAGCGCCATCTCGCCGTTCTCCAGGGCCGGGCGCATCGCCGCGTCGAGTTCGCGGTGGCGTTGCGCCCGGCGCTCCAGGCTGGCGTCGAAGGCGTGCCAGCGCCCCTTGCCGGCATCCTTGGCGGTGTAGAGGGCGAGATCGGCCTTGCGCAGCAGGCACTCGGGATCGGTGGCGTCGCGGGGCGCGTGGGCGAGGCCGACGCTGACGCCGATCTCGGCGCGCACGCCGTCGATCGCGTAGGGCTCGCCGAGAACGGTGACGCAGGATTGCGCCACGGCTTCCGCCGCCGCGACGGAGCCGCGATGCAGGATCGCGAACTCGTCGCCGCCCAGGCGAAAGCCGTGGGCCGAAGGCTCGGCGGCCGTGACGGCGCGGATGCGGTCGGCGACCTGCCGCAGCAGCGCGTCGCCCGCGCCGTGTCCGGCGCTGTCGTTGACGAGCTTGAAGCCGTCGAGGTCGAGGTAGAGCAGGCTCGCCGTCTCCCCGCCGGGCGTGCCCGCCTCGCGGCAGGCGGCCTGGGCGATCTCGTGGAAGATCGCCCGGTTCGACAGGCCGGTCAGGGCGTCGCGGGTGGCCAGATAGGCGATGCGCTCCTCGGCGGCGCGGCTCGCGGTCACGTCGGAGCCGACCCCGCGGAAGCCCGCGAACCCGCCGCGCCGATCCTGGAACGGCTTGCCGCTGAGCCGCAGCCAGCGGACCCCCTCGGATCCCGCGAAGGCGGCGAGCCGCTCGCGGAACGGCTCGCGGGCGGCGAGGCAGGCCAGGATCTCGGCGACTCCATCCCCTTCCTGTCCGTCCGCCTGCGCGCCGCCGCCGAGGAGCGTGGCGAGCGAGGTCGCGTGCAGGTCGTCCTCCGTGCGGCCGAGCGCCTGCGCCATCCGGGCCGAGACGTGCTGGAACTGGCCCAACTCGTCGGTCTCCCACAGCCAGTCGCTGGTGTTGGCCTCGAACTCGTTGAGCAGGAGGCCGATGGTCTGGCCCTGGTCCTCGACGCGCACGCGGTCGTGGATGCGCTCCCGCGACAGCCGGCTCATCCGCGCGACGCTGGCGAGCACGAACATCGCGTAGACGACGAGCAGCACGCCGATGCTGAGCGCGATCCCCTCGCCCGAGCGGGCGAGCCCGACGAAGCTGCCGAGGATCAGCGGCACCGCGAACAGGAACGAGACCGAGAGCAGCGGCCCGACCACGTAGGCGTCGGAGATCAGCCCGGCGGCGGTGGCGACGATGATCAGGCGCTGGTCGTCGCTGGCGGGAGCGAACAGCATGATCGGCATCGTCGCCCAGGTGAGCCCGAGGGCGAGCGCCAGCCCGGCCGAGATGCGGCAGCCGCGGGCGACGCCGACCTCCGACACCCCGTCCGCGTAGATGCGGCGGTAGAGCCGGTTGGTGTAGAGGGTCAGCCCGATGATCGTCGTCACCACCGCGAACAGCCCGGCGAGATAGACCCGCGAGGCGCTGTCCCAGAACAGCACCGGGATCACGACGGCGACGGCGAAATGCGTGACGGCCGAGATGTTGGCGAGCTTCAGGGTCTCGTCGAGGAGGTCGGTGCGGATCTGATGCCGGTAGCGCTCCGGCGGCGCCTCGGCCACGGCCCAGCCGAGCCGGCGTGCGAGCCAGCCGTCCTTTTCCTCGCCACGCTCCCGCACGGTGTCATCCGGCATGGCGCGCCACCACCCGCATGGGCACGCCGCCCCGCGGCCGCAGGGTGACGCGGAACTGCGCCTCCGGCATCTCGGCCCGCTCCGGCACGAAGCGCAGCGCCGGCAGGAGGGTTGCCAGCACGACGAGGCATTCGGTGATCGCGAGCCCCATGCCGATGCAGACCCGCGGGCCGGCGCCGAACGGCAGGTAGGCGTAGCGGTCGCGGGCCGCGTGGATCGCCGGGGCGAAGCGGTCCGGGTCGAAGGCGTCGGGCCGGTCCCACAGGCCGCGGTTGCGGTGGAGCGCGTAGACCGGCACGTGGACCGATTCGCCCGCCGGAATCCGCGTCTCGCCGAGACGGACCTCCCGGACGGTGCGGCGCACGATCAGGGGCGCGGGCGGGTAGAGGCGCATGGCTTCCATCAGCACCTGGCGCGTGTAGGTCAGGCGCTCGACGCCGTCCGGCTTCTGCCCCAGCGGCGCAGGCAGCCCGGCGATCTCGGCGAGCATCCGCGCCTCGACCTCGGGCCGGTCGGCGATCAGCCGCAGGGTCCAGGCCAGCGCCAGCGCCGTGGTCTCGTGGCCGGCGGCGACGAAGGTGAGGAGGTTGTCGACCAGCGCCTCCTCGGACAGGCCGAGGCCGGTCTCGGGATCGCGCGCCTCCAGCAGCAGCCCGAGCAGATCGCGGCCCGGCTCGCCGCGGGCGCGGCGCCGGGCGATGGTGCGGGCGGTCTCGTCGCGCAGGTAGCGCGCGGCGGCCGCCCCCCGGCGGGCGCCCGGATGCGGCGTCCAGGCCGGCGCGCCGAGATGGGCGAGCGCGATCTTCCACTGCGTCTGCGACAGGTAGTCGTCGATCGCCCGGCCGAAGGGGGCGACCTGCATCTCGGAATCGCCCGAGATCATGGTGGCGACGATGATCTCGAAGGCCGTTCGCATCAACTCCGGCAGGATGTCGGCGGCGGGAGCGACTTGGGCGGCGGTCGCCTGCCAGCGCGCGCGCCCGGCCTCCGCCGCCGCCGCGATGGCCGGGACGAAGCCGCGGATGCGGTCGGGCCGGAACATCGGCGCCGCGGTCCGGCGCTGCCCGCGCCAGAAGGCGCCGTCCGCCGTGAGGATGCCGCGCCCGAGCGCGGGCGCCAGCGCCCGCAGCATGAAGGTCTCGCGCTCCAGCGCGTCCGCCTGATCGACGAGCAGGCTGCGGATCAGCCCCGGCTCGCAGACATAGGTGGTGCGCTTGCCCAGGAACCGGGTGGCGACGGCGGGCTGCGCGTAGACCTCGTCGGGCCATGCCTCGATCATGCTGCGCAGCATGGTCGCCAGCAGCGGCGGCACCGTCAGGGCTTCGGCGAACGCGTCCCTCAGCGAGGGCGGACGCTGGTCGCACAGCCGGAATGTGGTCGATGCCGATGCCATCGCTCCCTCCGATGGCGATCAGTAGCTGCCCCAAACATAAACAATGCCTTAATCGACGCTGTTCTTGATCGCTAAGGTTGGTGACAGGCTATTGTTTCAGTCGATTAACCATCACATGATGGAGATCGCCGCAGAATTTGCCAAGTCGCACCTGAAACCGATCGACGATGACCATGCCTCATCGCCGATCGCCCGCGCGACTGCGCGGCGGCGGTCGTCCGCCGGACGCATGAATCAGGACCATCTGTCCTGATTCATGCAGCTCGGGATGACTTCATCCTGATGTCAGGCCCTGGTTGCCGTTCCGGCCCGATCGACCCGCGCCTCGGGGCGGCTGTCGGTCGTGGCGTAGTAGGGCTTGATGTCGAGGAGCGGCGTGCCGTCGATGCAGTCGAGCCCGCGCACGCTGAGGCGACCGCCCTCGATGCCGAGCAACTCGACCACCGAGAGCGCGATCGGGTTCGGCCGGGCCGGCGAGCGCAGCGAGAAGGTGCCGCGGCTGCCCTCGGCATGGCGCGGCTGCTGGCGCACGAGGTCGCGGGCGGCCCGGTCCATCCAGTAGAGCACGATCAGGTGGGTCGCCCCGTGCACGTTCTGGAGGCCGGGTCGGTAGGGCGCATCGACCTCGAGCGTGCAGACCGCCTCGGTCTGGCGCCCGTTCTTCGGGCATTCGGCCCGACTGCCCCAGGGCGTGCGCACCCGGCCGATGAAGTAGAGGCCGGCATCGTAGCTTCGGGGGAGTTCGACCGTCTCCTCGCCGGGGCGGCGTTCGGCTCGATCCTGCATCGCGTCTCCTCGCATCCGTCCCGAACCGGCTTGCCCGCCGCCGCGCTCGCGCCGATGTAGAGGCCCACACCGCCGAAGGGGAGAGCGCATGGTCAGCGACGAGTTGCGGCCGATGGAGTCGATCACCGATCCGGAGGGCGCGGTCGCGCGGCTGGAGGCGCTGCATGCGGGCGCGACGCGGGCGCTGCAGACGGCGCTCGCCCGCTACCTCGACACGCGCGAGGCGCCGAGCCCGGCCGAGCGGCTGCAGTTCCGCTATCCCGAACTGCGCCTGACCTACCAGCCGGCGGGGCCGCTGCCGCGGCTGGAGCGGGCGACCGCCAAGTTCCAGGCGCCGGGGATCTATTCGACCACGCTGACCCAGCCGGGCTATTTCCGCCCCTACCTGCTGGAGCAGCTGCGTCCGCTGGTGCGCGATTACGGCGCGGCGATCGAGGTCGGGCTCTCGGCCCAGGAGATTCCCTACCCCTACGTGGTCGAGCCCGGCACCGATCTCGGCGGCAGCGGCGTGAGCGCGAGCGATCTCGCAGCGCTGTTTCCCGTGCCGCTGCTCTCGGTGGTCGGCGACGAGGTGGCCGACGGGCTGTGGCGGGAGGAGCCGGGCGAGCCGCGCCCGCTCGCCCTGTTCGACGGCATCCGCACCGACTACTCGCTGCGCCGTCTCGTCCACTACACGGGCTCGGACTGGAGCGAGATCCAGCCCTGGATCCTGCTCACCAACTACCACCGCTACGTCCACAACTTCGTCCGCCATGCCCTCGACCGGCTGGCGTCCGGCGACGGGGAGCGCCTCGTCCTGCCGGGCGGCGTGGTGGTGCGCCAAGCGGATGCGGCGGGTGCCGATCCGGAGGCGCTGATCGCCGCCTCCCCCTGGCACCGCTTCCAGATGCCGGCCTACCACCTCGTCTCCCGCGGGGCCGACGGGGCACCCCAGGGCACGACGCTGGTCAACATCGGCGTCGGCCCCTCCAACGCCAAGACGATCACCGACCATCTCGCGGTTTTGCGCCCGCATTGCTGGCTGATGGTCGGCCATTGCGGGGGCCTGCGCCAGTCGCAGACCATCGGCGACTACGTGCTGGCGCACGGGTATCTTCGCCGCGACCGCATCCTCGACGACCTCGTGCCGCCGGACATCCCGGTGCCGGCCTTGGCGGAAGTGCAGATCGCCCTGCAATCGGCCGCCGCCGCGGTGACCGGCGAGCGGGCCGACGCGCTCAAGCGGCGGCTGCGCACCGGCACCGTCGTCACCTACGACGACCGCAACTGGGAGCTGCGCTTCAGCCAGGAGCGGCGGCCGATCAACCTGTCGCGGGCGGTGGCCGTCGACATGGAGAGCGGCACCATCGCGGCGCAAGGCTTTCGCCTGCGGGTGCCCTACGGGACCTTGCTCTGCGTCTCCGACAAGCCGCTCCACGGCGAGATCAAGCTGCCGGGCTCGGCCAGCGCCTTCTACGAGCGGGCGGTGGCCGAGCATCTCGAGATCGGGCTGGCGACCCTCGACACCCTGCGCGCCGACCGGGCCGGGCTGCACTCGCGCAAGCTGCGAAGCTTCGACGAGCCGCCATTCCGGTAGGGGCGGCCGTACGGCTTCGGTTTGATCCACTCGGTGCGCCGAGCATCCCCTCTCCCCGCGTGCGGGGAGAGGGGGGAACCGGCGGCCTTCAATGCGATCAGGCCGCCCGTACGGTCGCCAGGAAGCGCCCGACCTCCGCGCGCAGCTGCTCGGACTGCCGCGAGAGTTCGCCGGCCGCGCCCAGCACCTGCGTCGCCGCAGCACCCGTCTCTTCCGCCGCGCCCGCGACGCCGGTGATGTTGCCCGTCACCTCGGAGGCGCCCGCGGAGGCCTGCGCCACGTTGCGGACGATCTCCTGGGTCGCCGCGCCCTGCTCCTCCACCGCCGCGGCGATGGAAGAGGCCACCGCGTCGATGTCGCGGATGCGCGCCGCGATGCCGCCGATGGCCGTGACCGCCTGACCGGTCGCGCCCTGGATGCGGCCGATCTGCTGCGAAATCTCCTCCGTCGCCCGCGCGGTCTGCGTCGCGAGTTCCTTCACTTCCGCGGCCACCACCGCGAAGCCGCGGCCGGCCTCGCCCGCGCGCGCCGCCTCGATGGTGGCGTTGAGGGCCAGAAGATTGGTCTGGCCGGCGATCGAGGAGATCAGGCCGACCACGTCGCCGATGCGCGCCACCGCCCCGTCGAGTTCCTGCACGAGCGCCGAGGTGTTGCCCGATTCCGCGACCGCCGCCTGGGCGAGGTCGGCGGAGCTCGACACCTGCCGGCCGATCTCCGCCACCGAGGCGCCGAGCTCTTCCGCCGCCGCCGCGACGGTGTTGACGTTGGCGGCTGCCTCTTCCGCGGCCGCCGCGACGGTGCCGGCCTGGCTCGCGGTCTCGGTGGCGGTCGCCGTCATGGTCGAGGCGGTGGCCTGGAGTTCGGTGGCCGACGACGACACCATGCCGACGATGCCGCCGACCGCCCGCTCGAAGCGATCGGCGAGTTCGATCATCGTGCGCCTGCGCTCGGCCGCGGCGGCCGCGTCGGCGATGTGGCGCAGCTCGGCCTCCTCGGCGGCCTTGCGGGCGACCATGTCCTTGATGCGCTCGACCGCGCGGCCGACCTGCCCGATCTCGTCGCCGCGGCGCGCCTCCGGGATGCCGGCATCGATCTCGCCCTCGGCCATCCGCCGCAGCACGCCGACGAGGCGCCCGAGCGGGCGGGTGATGCCGATCACCACGATGGTCCCGGCGAGCGCGAGGGCGAGCAGCAGCGCCAGCCCCGAGCCCGCGATCAGGAGCGACGTCGCGCGCGCGGTCTCGTCGAGCGCGGCCCGCTTCTCGGCCTGCATCTCCTCGCTGATCGTCTTGATGCGGGTGTCCACCGTCTCCCGCAGCTTGGCGCGGGCGGGCGAGGCCTCCTCCTGCGCGATCTTCATCGCCGCGGCGGGTTCGTTGCGCAGGCCGAGATCGGTCGAGCGGGCCAGGATGCCGAAGTAGGACTGCGCCGACTGCAGCATCGCCCGGTTGGCCGCCGCGCGCTGCGGCTCGTCGGAGAGCTCGATCAGCCGGTTGATCGATCCGTAGGCCGCCTGGATCGCCGCGTCCTGGCGGGTCTTGTAGGTCCCCATCTTCGAATTGTCGGTCTCGATGATGATGTTACGGTTCTGGATCGTCGCCTCGGTGATGGCGATCTGCGTCTTCAGGATGTTCTCCTGGCGCACCGCCTGGACGTCCGTCAGGTGGCGGGACTGCTCGCCGACGCTGTCGAGGGTCCGGCTCGCATAGGTGACGGAGCCGACCGACGTCGCCACGAGGAGGCCGAGCGGCACGGCGACCTTCAGGAGGATGCGGGTGTTGGCGACAAGCTTCACGGGGTGGGCCTCGAGGATCGCACGATCGTGAGGCGAGAATTGTTGACGTAGGTTAAGTTGAGCTTACGAGCCGCCGTTTTCGACGCGCTCGATTCTTGTGCCGCATCGGCTTTTTCCGAAAGCCGGCTCCCACCTTTCGGGCCGATGCTCGAGGATCGAAACGGCCGGCGCCGTTCAGCGCTCCCGCTGCCACAGGCCCGCCCGCTCGGCGCGGGCCTGATCCTCGGCCTCGACGAGGTCGGGCGGCGCGTCCTCGGTGGCGCGTGCCCCGCCCGCGGTGACGATGAGCGCGGCGAGGTCGTCGCCGTCGAGGCGGCAGCGCATCTCGGTGTCGCCGGAGCAGACCACTTCGCGCCGCCGCAGGTAGCGGGCGAGCTGGCGGGCGAGCGCGCCGCCCTCGCCGATGACGCCGAGCAGCCGCACCGTGCGCCCGCGGATCGTGAGCGTTCCGGTATCGACCACCTCCGGCACGCCGCGCACCTCCGGCCCGGCATTGCTCGGAATCGGCGCGGGGGGCGTCGGCGGCGGCACCGCGGTCGCCGGCACGGTCTCGCCCCGCGCGGCCGAGGGCGCCGGGCGCTTGCGACCCTTCAGGACCTTCTGGGCGCGCTCGACGAAATCGTGGAACACGCGGGCCGGGATGTCGCCGCCGGTGACCTTGTTCATCGGTGCGTTGTCGTCGTTGCCGACCCAGACGCCGACGATCATGTCCGGCGTCAGCCCGACGAACCACGCATCGCGAAAATCCTGGCTGGTGCCGGTCTTGCCGCCGACCGGCACGCCCGAGACCCGCGCGGCCTTGCCGGTGCCGGACTCCACCACCGCCTCGAGCGAGGTCAGGATCATGGTCTGCACCTGCGCGTCCATCGGCGCGCCCGGCTTCGGGGCGCTGCGCTGGTAGAGCGGCTGCGGCGGCCCGCCCTTCACGGCGCGCACGAGATAGGGCTCGACCGGCACGCCCGGCCCCAGCACCCCTGCATAGGCGCGGGCCATGTCGATCAGCGTCACGTCGGCGGAGCCCAGCGCGAGGCTGGGGACGTTGGGCAGATCGGTCTGCACCCCGAGCCGGCGCGCCTCGGCGATCACGGCCGGCATGCCGACCTCGTCGCCGAGCTGCGCCGCGATGGTGTTGACCGAGAGTGCGAAGGCCTGCCGCAGCGGCAGCGCTCCGCGGAAGCGGTTGTTCGCGTTCTGCGGCTCCCACTCGCCGATCTGGGTCGGGCGGTCGACCAGCACGCTGTCGGGGAAATAGCCCTTCTGATAGGCCGCGAGGTAGACGAACAGCTTGAACAGCGAGCCGGCCTGACGCTTGGCCTGGGTCGCGCGGTTGAACTGGCTGTCCTCGTAGTCGCGCCCGCCCACCATCGCGAGCACGGCGCCGTCGGGGGCGAGCGCCACCAGCGCGCCCTGACCGACCTTCTTCTTGGCGCCTTCCGCGTCGAGGCGGCGGGCGAGCACGCCCTCGGCGAGGCTCTGGAGGTCGAGGTTGAGGGTCGAGCGCACGGTGACGTCGCCGGTCTCAGGTGTCAGGCGGCGCACGTCGGCCTGGAGCGCGTCGAGATAGTAGTTGGTGCCCGGCGGCGTCTCGGGGGGCGAGTGGAGCGTGAGCTTTTCTTTCCGCGCCTTGTCGGCCTCGGCCTGGCTGATCGCGCCGGTCTCGACCATGGCCTGGAGCACGAGGTCGGCCCGCTCCTTGGCGCCGCCGAAATTGCGGGTCGGCGCGAGCTGCGAGGGGGCCCGCACGAGGCCCGCCAGCATCGCGGCCTCCGGCAAGGTCAGCCCCTGCGCCCCGTGGCCGAAATAGCGTCGCGCCGCCGCGTCCGCCCCGTAGGCGCCCGCGCCGAAATAGGCGGTGTTGAGATAGCCTACCAGGATCTCGGGCTTCGACATCGTGCTCTCCAGGCGAAGCGCCAGGAACGCCTCCTGGATCTTGCGCCGGAGCGTCTTCTCCTGGCTGAGCGAGGTCAGCCGCGCATATTGCTGCGTGATGGTCGAGCCGCCCTCGCGCACGCCGCCGCCGGTGGCGTTGCGCCACATCGCCCGCAGCAGCCCGCGCAGGTCGATGCCCCAGTGACTGTAGAAGCGCCGATCCTCGATCGCCACGATCGCCTCGGCGAGCCGCGGCGGCAGGGTCTTTTCGGTGAGTTTTTCGCCCTGGAAGGCGCCGCGGGTGGCGAAGGTGCGGCCGTCGTCGGCCTCGACCACCAGCGCCCGCTGCCCGGCCTCTGGCACGACGCCGCCCAGCGGCGGCAGCGTCGCGAAGGCGGCGAGCACGTAGGCCGCCAGCACCGCGATCGGCACCAGCAGGGCGAGGATCGCCACGGCGAGGGCGGGCCGGCGCCGCAGGCAGGCGAGGAAGCCGGGGCGGGCCGGGGCGGGTTCGGGAGCGGCCGCCGGGATCGGCGCGGATGTCGGCCCCGAAACGGGTCCGCGCTCGCGCCGAAGAGCCGGCCCCGCGGCGCTCGCCGTCCGCCGCGCCGCGTCGCGGCTCTGTCGCCACAGGCTGCGCCCGGCGCTTCCGGCCAGCCGGCCGAGCTGGCGCGCGAGCAGGCCCGCGGTGCGCGCCGCCTCGCGGGCGGCATCCTGCGCCTCGCGTCGGTCGCGTCCCGCGCCATCGGGGCTGTCCGGTCCCTGCGCCGTCATCGAGACCCGTTCACGCCCGCCATCTCCGCCCGATCATGCCGAATGGCACCGATCACGCCCGGCTTCGATGCATTTCCGGCATCGAAGCCCGGGTCCGGAACGACCTTAGCGGAGGGAGGCGGGCTCGGGCTACGGGCACGGAGGTCGCCGCCGCGATGGCGCGGGTCGGGTGGCCGGAAGGACACGGCCGAACGAGCGCCCGGAGCGACGTATCCGGCGGAGAGGCGCTTGCCGGGCACCGATCCTCGTCCCGTCTCCGCCGGTCACCCGCTCCCGGCTTCCGGCTGTGGACGACACGGGTTTCGTCCGGCAGCCCCGTGCCGAGCCTCGTCCGTCCTTGCCGGGGCGAGGGCGGATGAACGGGGTCGTGGCGCGCCCCGGCGGCCGGAACCGCGGCGGCAAGCCGCCCGGCCCCGAGATCGGACCCGCGGCCGGGATCGCTGCGCCGCTGCCCTCGCCGGTGCCAGGATCGCTCGAGCGTAGGCGAAACCCGTGTCGCCCGTCGCTGCAGAGCGGGGAGAGGGGACGCGCGGGCACCGAAGCGATCGGACGGCGACGATCTCACACGGCCGCCATGGCCTCGAACACGAACGCATGACGCGCCGCGATGGCATCGACGTCGCTGCCGTAGCCGCCGCCGATCACCGCGCAGAGCGGGATCCTTTCGGCCACCGCGAGCCCGACGACGAAGCGGTCGCGGGCGGCGAGGCCTTCGTCGGTGAGGTTCAGGCGCCCGAGGCGGTCGTCGCGATGCGGATCGACGCCCGCGTTGTAGAAGACGAGGTCCGGCGCAAACCCCTCGATGAGCGGCGGCAGGCGCGCGGCCAGCACCGCGAGATAGTCCGCGTCGCCGAGCCCGTCGGGCAGGCCGATATCGAGATCGCCCGGCACCTTGTCGTGGGGATAGTTGCGCTCGCAATGGACCGAGAGCGTGAACAGGTCGGGCTCGCGGGCGAGGCAGTCGGCGGTGCCGTCGCCCTGGTGCACGTCGAGATCGACCACGAGCGCCCGCCGGATGCGCCCCTCCCGCTTGAGGGCGAGCGAGGCCACCGCCACGTCGTTGAACACGCAGAACCCCGCCCCGCCCGCGCGCCGGGCGTGGTGGCTGCCGCCCGCCGTGCTGCCCGCGAGCCCGTGCTCGAGGGCGAGCCGCGCGGCGCAGAGCGTGCCACCCGACGAGGCGCGCGAGCGGGCCACCACGGACTCCGTCACCGGCAACCCGATGGCCCGCTCGATCGCGGGCGGCACCCGCGCGTCCAGCACGGCCTGGACGTAGGCCGGATCGTGCGCACCGGAGAGCAACGCCGCATCGGCGGGTTCCGGCGTGACGAACCCGTCCGGCACCAACCCGCGCTCCCGCAAAAGCTCGGCGAGCCGGCCGTACTTGCGCATCGGAAAGCGATGGCCCTCCGGCAGCGCGGCCTCGTAGGCCGGATGGAACACGATCGGCGGCAAGGGGCGGTCTTCGGCGGGTTGCAGTGTCACACGCCTGATAAGGCCGCGCTGCTAGGGGCGTGAAGGGGCGCGCCTCGCGCCCGATGCCGCACCTCACGTCGTTCGGAGACGCCCCGCATGGCCGCCTTGCCGGAGAGCGGCACGCTCGCGACCTTCGCCCTCTGGGCGGTCCTCGCGCTCGTGCTCGTCAACCTCGCGAGTCTCGCCGTCGCGATGGTCCGCATCGGGCGGCAGCACCGGTCCTCCGCCTTCCCGGCGAACGCCCCCGTCTCGGTGGTGCGGCCGCTGCGGGGGATCGAGGCCTTCAGCGAGGAGACCCTGCGGGCGAGCTTCCGGCTCGATCATCCGGCCTACGAGCTGATCTTCTGCGTGGCCGATGCCGGCGACCCGATCCTGCCGATGCTGGAGCGGATGCGCGCGGAATATCCGCACATCCCGTCGCGGCTGATCCTCGGCGACGAGCGCATCGGCGGCAACCCGAAGCTCAACAACTGTGTCCGCGGCTGGGACGCGGCCCGGCACGATTGGGTGATCCTGGCCGATTCGAACGTGATGATGCCCCCCGACTACATCGGGCAGATGCAGGCGGCGTGGCGGCCCGACACCGGCCTCGTCTGCTCGACGCCGATCGGCGACCGGCCGGACGGGTTCTTCGCGCTGGTCGAATGCGCCTTCCTCAACACCCTGCAGGCGCGCTGGCAATATGCCGGCGAGGCGCTGGGGCTGGGCTTCGCGCAGGGCAAGAGCATGCTGTGGAACAAGCCGTTCCTCGACGCGCGGGGCGGCATCCGCGCGCTCAACGCCGAGATCGCCGAGGACGCGGCGGCGACCAAGCTCGTGCGCGCCGCCGGATGCCGGGTCCACCTCGTGGCCTCCCCGTTCCGCCAGCCGCTCGGGCGGCGCTCGTTGAGCGAGGTCTGGTCGCGGCAGGTGCGTTGGGCACGGCTGCGGCGCGTCACCTTCCCGCTGTTCTTCGCCCCCGAGATCGGCATCGGCGCGCTGCTGCCGCTGACGCTCGCCGCGCTCGCCATCGCTACGCCTGAGGCGACCGCCCTGCTGATCGGCGCCGGCGCGCTCTGGTACGGCGCCGAGTATGCGCTGGCGGTCCGGGCCGGCTGGCACCGCTCGCCGCGTCTGCTGCTGGCCTTCCTCGTGCGCGACGCCCTGCTGCCCGCGATCTGGGCCAGCGCCTGGGGCCGCACCGCCATCGTCTGGCGCGGCAACCCGATGGACATCCGCCCCCGCGAGGCCGCACCGCTGGAGACCGGGCCGACCGCCGCCTGATCGGCCCACGCGATTGGCGATGGACAAGGCTTGAGCGATGCACATCTAGCTCCGGTACGGGGGCCGTCGCGCTGACGGTCCCCTCCGAAGGATCGCTGCGGAGCGCAGGATGGGGCAGGCATCGGACGGAGCGCGCGGCGTCGCGGTGATCGGCGGCGGGGCCTGGGGCACGGCGCTGGCCAACGCCGCCGCCGCCGCCGGGCACCCGGTCACCCTGTGGCTGCGCGACGCCGAGACCGCGGCGCGGATGCAGGAAAGCCGCGCCAACGCGCGCTACCTGCCGGGCATCGGCCTGCACGAGGGCGTGCGGGCGACCACCGAAACCGGAGCGCTCGCCGGGGCCGCCACCGTGCTCCTCGTCGTTCCGGCCCAGACCCTGCGCGGCGTGCTCGGCACGCTCGCGCCCGTGCTGCGGCCGGATGCCCCCATCGTGCTCTGCGCCAAGGGGATCGAGCGGGGCAGCGACAGCTTCATGAGCGTGGTGGCCGCCGAGGTGATCGGGCCGGAGCGCCCGGTCGCGGTGCTGTCGGGCCCCAGCTTCGCCGTCGATGTCGCCCGGGGATTGCCGACCGCCGTGACGCTCGCCTGCGCCGACGGGCGCGAGGCCGCGCGCCTCTCCGGCCTGCTCTCGGGCCCGGCCTTCCGGCTCTATCACACCGACGACGTACGCGGCGTCGAGATCGGCGGCGCGGGCAAGAACGTGCTCGCCATCGCCTCGGGCATCGTCGCCGGCCGGGGGCTGGGCGAGAGTGCCCGCGCGGCCCTCATCGCCCGCGCCTTCGCCGAACTGATGCGCTTCGCCCGCGCCTACGGGGGACGCGCCGAGACGCTGATGGGCCTGTCGGGCCTGGGCGACCTCGTGCTGACCGCCTCCTCGTCGCAATCGCGCAACTTCGCCTTCGGCGAGCGGCTCGGAAAGGGCGCCACGCCCGAGGACGCCGCGGGCGGCAAGCTCGCCGAGGGCGCCTTCACGGCAGCGGCTCTGGTCGGCCTCGCCCGCGCCCGCGCGGTCGAGATGCCGGTGGCCGAGGCCGTCGCCGCGGTGGTGGCGGGCGAACTCACGGTGGACGCCGCCACGAGCCGCCTGCTGTCGCGCCCGCTGAAGGGAGAGGTCGAGTGAGCGGCCCGGTCCACGCCTTCCTCGCCGGCCACGGCCGCGACGGCGCCGGGCGGCTTCTCGCCGATGTGCTCGCCTTCGACGACGCCCGCATCGAGGGCGTTCACGACTTCATCCAGTGGTGCTTTCCCCTGCGCGAGGCGAGCCGCGCGGTGCCGGGCGCCCCGGTGCTGACGCCGACGGAAGCCGATGCCATCCGCATCGATCCGGCGGCAATCGATGGCTTGCGGGGCGCGACCGCCCGCATGGCCCGCTTCTACGAGGCCACCGACGGCTGGCTGCGTCCTTACGATCACAACCATCTGCGCATCACCCGTATCCTCACGGCGCTCCGCGACCTGATCGGTCAGGATGCCGCGCAGGAGTTTTTCGAGCTGGTGATGAAGCGGGTGCAGGCGGCGGGCTCACCCGTGAACCCGGACAGCCTCACCTACTGGAAGCGGACACTCAGATAGCTAAGGCGCCGCTTCAAGCGCGGCCGCAATTCCCGTAAGCGGGGGCGTCGTCCACGGAGCCCCCTCCCCCATGGCCCACTGGCTGTTCAAGTCCGAGCCCTCGACCTGGTCGTGGGAGCAACAGGTCGCGGCGGGGGAGGCCGGCACGTTCTGGAACGGGGTGCGGAATCATCTGGCCAAGAACCAGATGCAGGCGATGCGGGTGGGCGAGCGCGGCTTCTTCTACCACTCCAACGAGGGCAAGGCCGTCGTCGGCATCGTCGAGGTGATCAAGCCCTACTATCCCGACCACACCGACGAGACCGGCCGCTTCGGCATGGTCGATGTCCGCGCCGTGGCGCCGATGCCCCGCCCCGTCCCCCTCGACGCCATCAAGGCCGAGGACGCGCTGAAGGGCATGATGCTCGTCGTCAACACGCGCCTCTCGGTCCAGCCCGTGACGGAGGACGAGTGGGCCCTGGTCTGCGCCATGGGCGGCTACGGGCTTTGAGTTTCACACGAATGTGAAGCTCGGCCGGTTGCCCTGGCGCCGGGGCGCACTCGCTTTGCCGCGACACGACCTGCGCCTCGTGCTGGATATGATATCCAGCACGAGACGCTGAATTCTTGTGACGCATCGGCTTTTCCGAAAGCCGGTTCCCACCTTTCGGGCCGATGCTTTGACGGACGAACCCTCATGGCCCCGCGCGAACCCCTGCTCAAACCCGTGCCGATCGCCGAACTGCGGCCGACCCAGATGACGGTCGGCTATCGCGAGGTCGCGGAGAAGCGCCGCCGCTGGCGCGAACACGATGCGGACAAGAAGGCGGCCTTCCTCGGCGCGCACATGATCCCGGTGCTGCTCGGGCCGAAGAAGCACCACTACGTCATCGACCATCACCACCTTGCCCGCGCGCTCCACGAGGAGGGCGTCGAGAGCGTGTTGGTGACGGTGGTGGCCGACCTGCACAAGCTGAGCAAGGACGCGTTCTGGACGGTGGCCGACCACAAGTCCTGGGTCCATCCCTACGACGCCAAGGGGGTGCGGGTTGGCTTCTCGGACATCCCGAAGACGATTTCGGCGCTCGCCGACGACCCCTATCGCAGCCTTGCGGGCGAGTTGCGCCGGGCGGGGGGCTTCGCGAAGGACACGACGCCGTTCAGCGAGTTCCTGTGGGCCGACTTTTTGCGACGCAAGGTGAAGCCCAAGCTCGTCGCCGATGATTTTTCGGCGGCGCTGGAGCGGGCGATGCGCTTCGCCAAGTCGCCGGAGGCCGGCTACCTGCCCGGCTGGTGCGGCCCGGTCGAGGGCTGAGCGAACCCGAGCGCCGCAGCCGCCGCGACGAGGCCGAGGGCAGCGGCGATCAGCGCGTTCCATCCGGCGAGCGAAACGCCGAGGAAGCGCCACGCGGCGGTCGTGCAATCGACCGGCCGCACGCTCTCCAGGCTCTTGAGGAAGTCGCCGACCTCCGCCGGCGCCGCGCCCGAGCCGCCGCCGCAATCGTTGGGTCCGGGCCAAAAAGCCCATTCGGCGCCCGCGTGATAGACGCCGAGCCCGGCCCCGTAGAGCAGCACCAGCGCCACCAGCCCCAGCAGGAACCGCGCCGGCCGCGGCGGCAGGAAGGCGGCGACCAGCGCGAGCGGCGCGGCGAGATAGTAGGGCACCCGCTCGGTCAGGCAGAGC
Organism: Methylorubrum rhodinum; assembly: GCF_014199935.1. GTDB lineage: Bacteria > Pseudomonadota > Alphaproteobacteria > Rhizobiales > Beijerinckiaceae > Methylobacterium > Methylobacterium rhodinum. Next base: position 44,849 of record NZ_JACHOP010000018.1, on the reverse strand, counting down.
TTGCACGGCACGTAGCCGAAGCCGTGCTCGAACACGAGCGCGGCGCCGACGGTGGCCGCCGCAGCGAGCGCGAGCGCGAGCGCGATGGCACGCAGGCTCACAGCATCACCTTGAAGGCGACGAAGCCGAGGATGATCACCGCGGCGAACAGGCCGGCCACCACGTTGAGATGCCGGTCGAGCACCGCGCGGATGCCGACGCCGTAGCGCCCGAGCAGCCAGGCGAGCAGGAAGAAGCGCGCCCCACGGGTCACCACCGACAGCACGGTGAACCAGAACAGCGAGTAATGCGCGAAGCCCGAGGTGATGGTGACGAGCTTGTAGGGGATCGGCGTGAGTCCCTTCAGGAGGATCACCCAATGCCCGTAGGTGGCGTAGGAGGCCTGGAACGTCGCGGCCTTGTCGGCGAGCCCGTAGAGGTTGAACAGCCACACCCCGACCGAGTCGAACAGCAGCGCGCCGATGGCGTAGCCCACGAGCCCGCCGAGCACGGAGGCGACGGTCGCGATGGTGGCATAGAGCCAGACCCGGTCAGGCCGGCTCACCGCCATCGGCACGATCATGGCGTCGGGCGGCACGGGGAAGAACGAACTCTCAGCAAACGCCACGGCCCCCAGCGCGTAAGGAGCCGAGGGCTTGGCGGCGAGCGCGAGTATCCACTCGTAGAGACGGCGGATCATGGTTCCTCATCCGCGAGAGCATCGGCCCGAAAGGTGGCTTCCGGCTTTCGGAAAAAGACGATGCAGAAACAAGGATCGAGCGCATCGGCCTGGATCCGAGATCCAGGCCGATGCGCGAGCGGGAAGCGCCGCCCTTTCAGCACAGAAGCCGGCGCGAAGCGAGGGCGTGACGGCGCGCGAAAAATTCGCGCTGGCCCTGAACCCTCGGCCTGTGCCGTGAGGCGGAGGCGTCGCGGGTATGGCGGAATTGGTAGACGCGGGCGACTCGTCGTTCTGTTCGAGCAGGATCGCGCCGACGAGGCGGATGATGGCGGCCTCGTTGGGGAAGTTTCCGATCACCTCGGTCCGGCGCTCGATCTCGCTGTTGAGCCCCTCACCCTGAGCCTGTCGAAGGGCTCGGCCATGCGCCGCGGCTCCAGGAAACCGGGGAAGTACGAGCCCTTGCGCAGCTTGGGGATGCGCAGTTCGACCGTGCCGGCCCGCGTCTGCCAGTCCCGGTCGCGATAGCCGTTGCGTTGAACCAGCCGCTCGGCGCTCTTCTCGCCATGGGCCGCCCCGGTCAGGCCGCCCACCTCCAACTCCATCAGCCGTTGGGCGGCAAAGCCGATCATCTCGCGCAGCAGATCGGCGTCGGCACTCTTCTCCATCGGCGGGACCCCATCGTGGCCTGCCACGATGGGCGCCGCTCCCGCGCAGGGCCATCATCTCGTCGGTCATCGGAGGTCTCTCGGGTTCGAGGTTGGTGCTCGCAACCCGACCCTACCCGGCAACCGCCGATGACCACCCCTCAGCTACACCACCGCATGGGACACGACCCCCGAGGGCGGGCGCAGTGGCCGGACCTCGTGCCCATCAACGTTCACCGCACGCGGCCTATTGCGGCGCGAACGGGACTTGGAAACCGCCCGTTCCGGTGGCCCGCTTGGGTGGGTGCGCCCTCGCGAGGTAGTCGAGGACGACCCGGCGCTCGTCGCCTTCGAGCTTGGGCATGCCGTGCTTCTCGGTCATCAGCGTCATGGTCTCGTCCCAGCGCTCTCGGCTCAAGCCCTGGGCGGCGACGAGCCGGTAGGCGTGGCAGGCCGAGCAGGTGCCGAAGGCCTCGTCGCGGCCGGGCGCGGCGGGAAGCGCCTCCGCGCGCTCCTCCCGCGCCGCCGCCTGCTGGGCCGAGGCCGGAATCGGGGCCGCACCGAGCAGGAGCGCGGTCGCGGCGATCAGGGTTCGGTTCGCCATCGGCTCAGCCCACCAGAATCGCGATGCGGTGCTGGGCGTTGCCGCCGTAGCCCTGCGGGTTCCAGTTGGTCGCCAAGGTCGGCTGCGTCCGGCCGTGGACGTCGGTTGCGCGCGCGAAGACCTCGTAATAGCCGTCCGACGGCAGCTTGATCCGCGCGGTCCAGCGATGCCAGTCGTAGCGGTTCTTCAAGGGTGCGATCGTCGCCTCCGTCCAGGTCTGGCCGCCGTCGATGCTGACCTCGACGCGGGCGATGGGGATGTCGCCGCCCCAGGCCGCGCCGCGCAGATCGAGATCGTGCGCACCCGTCGGCAGCCGCGTGCCGTTCGCCGGCGACGTGGTCACGGCCCTCACCGGCATCGACTCGAGGATGCGGAAGGGAACGCCGTCGCCCTTCGAGCCCGGTACAAGCGGCCGCTCGGGCAGCCGGTACGAGTGGCCGGTCATCCCCTGGCCGTCGTGCTCCCGGTCGCGCAGGGTGATCCGCGTCAGCCACTTGTGGGACAGCGAGCCCGGCCAGCCGGGCACCAGTAGCCGCAGGGGGCCGCCATGGATGTTCGGCAACGGCTCGCCGTTCATCGCGAAGACCAGCAGGTTGTGCGCGTCCATCGCCTTCGCGATGGGCATGCCGCGCGACAGGCTTTCCTTCTTGGCATCGCCCGAGAGATGCGGGTCCGCACCGTGATGGGCCGTGTACCGCGCCGACGGCTTGACCTTGGCCGCCCGGAGCACCTCGCCGAGGGGAATGCCGGTCCATTCCGCGCAGCCGGCGCCGCCGTTGGTCCACTGGTTGCCGCGGGCCGGCGGCTGGAAGGACGAGCGGCCGTTGCCGCCGCATTCCAGCACCATGCGGAAGGTTCTGGGCGTGAAGCGCTCCCTCAACTCCTTCAGCGAGAGGGTCAGAGGCGCCTCGACCTCGCCGTCGATCGTCAGCGACCACGCGTCCCGATCCGCCGCCGGCTCCGGAATCTGCCCGTTGCAGCGGATGAAGAACTTCGCGATCGGCGTGGTGTCGTCGTCGAGCAGATGCGCTGGCGTCTCGGCCACCAGCGGCCGGTCGCCGAGCCCCGTCAATCCGGAATCCTTGCCCTCGTAGGCGAAGGCGGCGGGCTCGGCCGGGCCGGCCGCCTTCGCGGCCTCGGAGGGCTTTGACTCCTGCGCGCCCGCGGGAGCGGCCGTCACGACGCTGCCGGCCCCGAGCGCGGCGCCGGCGAGGCCGGCGCCCGCAAGGAAGCCGCGCCGGTCGAGGCCGACGGTGCGCGCCGGAATGATCGGTGCGTCGTCGTTCGTCATCGTCATCGTCATGGCATCCTCCCTCTGATCGTTGCGGCGATCGAGCGGAGTGTGCCCTCCGCTGCGATCCATCCCGGTCGGCCGAGCCGTTGAGATTGGCGAGGACGCAGAACGGCGCTCCTCCCTCGCGAAAGGCGTGATCCGGGATCGCTCCAGCCGGCCCGGGGGTGGAGGGGAACCTCGCGGACCGACAAGACTCGTCGACCACGCGGGCGGAAGCCTCCCGGCTCCGTCGTGACACGCCTGGTTCGAGCGCGCTCCATCGAAGACAGGACTGCCGATGGGTTTCGCGGCCGGTCCGTCGGCGATGGGACGGGACTCGAGGCACGGTCGAGGATCCGTCACGGGCGCGTCCTCGTCAAGCGAATCCACTGCAGTCTTGTAAATGATATATGATCTTGATGATCGGGCCCGAGTCTGCTATCACGTTAGGGGCATCATGGCCCTGGCGTGCGGCCTGCGCCGTGGAGGCCGGCCGCGGCTTCGCCAACCGTTGCCGGACATCGTCCAGGCCCGTTCACGGCCGTACCGCACACCGATTCGGCGGATCACCCACGAAAGTTTAAAATAATCGCCGCGGCATCCTGCATCGCCGCGGCACGGATCAAGACAAGACATAGCTCGCAAAAGATCGCGGCCTAAGCCGCGGCGCAGGGAGGAGCGTATGGGCTTGAATCAACCTCTGTTGGAGGTCGACGGCGTCACGCTGCAATACAAGACGCCGCATCACCTGATCACCGCGACCTACCGGGTCAGTTTCGATGTCCTGCCGGGGGACCGCTTCGTTCTGCTCGGCCCCTCCGGTTGCGGGAAGTCGACGCTCCTGAAGGCGGTGGGCGGCTACATGCCGCCGACCGAGGGCGAGATCCGGCTGAAGGGGCAGGCCGTCACCGAGCCGGGCCCGGACCGGATGATGGTCTTCCAAGAGTTCGACCAGCTCCTGCCCTGGAAGACGGTCAAGCAGAACGTCGTCTTCGCCCTCGAAGCCTCGGGTCGCCTCACCGGCCGCGCCGCCGAGGAGCGGGCGATGGCCTATATCGACAAGGTCAACCTCACGAAGTTCGCCGACAGCTTCCCGCACATGCTGTCCGGCGGGATGAAACAGCGGGTCGCGATCGCCCGCGGGATGGCGATGGAGCCCGACATCCTGCTGATGGACGAGCCCTTCGCCGCGCTCGACGCGCTCACCCGTCGGCGGATGCAGGACGAGCTGCTCGCGCTCTGGGACGAGACCCGCTTCACGGTCCTCTTCGTCACCCACTCGATCCCGGAAGCGATCAAGATCGGCTCGCGTATCCTCCTGCTCTCGCCCCATCCCGGCGAGGTGAAGGCCGAGCTGAACAGCGTGGGCGCACCGGGAGAACAGGCGCGTCTGGAGAACCGCATCCAGCAGATGCTGTTCTCCGAGGAGATCGAGGAGGCGGAGAATGTCTAGGGCGCTTTCCGACGAAGTGGATGCCGGTTCGTCGAAGGGAAGCGCGGCACCACAGAGATTTCGAGATGCGTCCCGACCCAACGTGGTCGGGCACGGCTCCGGCGCGAATGCCTTCGCCGCGACTGCGCCCGTGGGCCCGTCGCGTCCCGAAATCGTCCGCGACCGGATGTCCGCCCAGGGCGGCACCATCGTCGAGAAGCCGCTCTCGACGCCGGAACGGCTCTACAACCAAGCCTGGCTGCGCAAGATCTTCATATTGGTGGTGCTGGCCTCGATCTGGGAGATCTACGGGCGCACCCTCGACAACGACCTCCTGTTCCCGACCTTCACCGCGACGCTCGCGGCGTTCTTCCGCGGCGTGGCGGACGGGACGCTGCCGCTGCGGGCCTGGGGGTCGGTGAAGATCCTGCTCGTCGGCTACGGGATCGGGATCGTGCTCGCCACGCTGCTGACCGGCCTCGCCATCGCCTCGCGGATCGGCACCGACTTCCTCGAGACCATGACGTCGATGCTCAACCCGCTGCCGGCGATCGCGTTGCTGCCGCTGGCCCTGATCTGGTTCGGCCTCGGCAACGGAAGCCTCGTCTTCGTGCTGGTGCATTCCGTCACCTGGGCGATCGCCCTCAACACCCATTCCGGCTTCCTCTCGGTGAGCCGGACGCTGACGATGGTCGGGCGCAATTACGGCCTGAGCGGCGCGGGCCTGATCCGGAAGATCCTGATCCCGGCGGCCTTTCCCAGCATCCTGACCGGCCTGAAGGTCGGCTGGGCCTTCGCGTGGCGCACGCTGATCGCCGCCGAACTCGTCTTCGGCGTCTCCTCGGGCTCCGGCGGCCTCGGATGGTTCATCTTCGAGAACAAGAACATGCTCGACATCCCGAACGTGTTCGCCGGGCTGCTGACCGTGATCCTGATCGGCCTCGTCGTCGAGAACCTGATCTTCCAGACGATCGAGCGCCACACCATCCGGCGCTGGGGCATGCAGGCCTGACGCCGCCGCATATCCCGCTGCATCCCTGACCTCCCTCGTCGTCCCGGGGCGCTCCGACGCGCCTCGGGACGACGTTTACCGTCGAAGCCCCGGCCCCGGATCGCCGATCCGAAACGAGTCATGTATATGACACCTTAATGTTGACAGCCCTCGGGACGGGCGTATCCTCGACGCGACGCTGACGGACACGACAGATCGGCGCGAGAACCGGTGAGGAACGCCATGACGGCACGGAGCATCGTCCGGCTCGTCGGCACGGTCGCGGCCATGTGGGGGGCGCTCGGCGCGGCCCGGGCCGAGGTATCGACCGTCCGGCTCGCCAAGCAGTTCGGGATTTCCTACCTGCCGCTGACCGTGATGGAGGAGGAAGGCCTGCTGGAGAAGCAGGCCAAGGCCCGCGGCCTCGACATCAAGGCGGAGTGGCTGCGCTTCACCGGCGGTTCCGGCATGAACGAGGCGCTGCTCTCGGGCAACCTCGACCTCGCCTCCGGTGGCGTCGGCCCGTTCCTGACGATCTGGGGCCGGACGCAGACCAACATCAAGGTGAAGGGCGTGGCGGCGCTCAATGCGATGCCGCTCTGGCTGGTGACGGTCAACCCGGACGTCAAGTCGATCAAGGATTTCGGCCCGAAGGACAAGATCGCGCTGCCGACCGCCAAGACCTCGATCCAGGCCATCACCCTGCAGATGGCCGCCGAGCAGGCCTTCGGGGCGGGCCAGCAGGCCAAGCTCGACCCGCTCACGGTCTCGATGGGCCATCCCGACGCGCAGACCGCGATGATGGGCGGGCGCTCGGAGATCACGGCGCATTTCGGCGCGCCGCCGTTTCAGGAGATGGAGCTGAAGGACCCACGCGCCCGCAAGGTGCTCGACAGCTTCGACGTGATGGGCGGCCCCCACACCTTCAACCTCGTCTGGGCCTCGGGCCGCTTCGTGGCGGCGAACCCGAAGGTCACCGCGGCCTTCCTCGCCGCGCTGGAGGACAGCCTGAAGCTGATCCGCGACGACCCGAACCGGGCCGCCGCGCTCTGGATCAAGGCCGAGGGGGCGAAGCTCTCGCAGGACGAGGCCGTGGCCATCATCCGTGCGCCGCAGAACGAGTGGACGACGGCGCCCAAGCGCATGCTGGACTATCTCGCCTACATGAACCGCGCCGGGCTGGTCTCGGCCAAGGCGAGCGCCGAGAGCGAGCTGTTCTTCCCCGCCCCCGAGGGCGCCCCGAAGGAGGCCGCGCGGTGACGGCGCCCGTCGACCACGCCGCGGTGGCAGAGGGCGCGACCGAGGCGCTGCGGGTGCGCGTGCGGCGTGGCGACGGCGTGCAGGACTACGCCGTGCCGCGGCGCGCCAACCAGACCGTGCTCGACGTCGTCACCGAGATCCAGCGCGAGCAGGACCCGACGCTGGCCTACCGCTTCGCCTGCCGGGTCGGCATGTGCGGTTCCTGCGGCATGACCGTGAACGGGCGCCCGCGCTGGACCTGCCGCACCCGCGTCGCCGCCGTGGCGCCGGAGGGGGCCTTGCTGCTGGAGCCCCTGCGCAACCTGCCGGTGGTGAAGGATCTCGCCGTCGATATGGAGCCCTTCTTCGAGAAGTGGCGCCGCGCCCACGGCTCTTTCGATCCGGGGGAGAACCCGCCGGACGATTTCGCGGCGGTGCTGCCCGATTCCGCCGAGCGCCGGGAGGCGGATGCCGGCATCGAGTGCATCAATTGCGGCGTCTGCTACGCGGCCTGCGATCTGGTGACCTGGAACCCCGACTATCTCGGGCCGGCGGCGCTGAACCGCGCCTGGACGCTCGTCAACGACGTGCGCGACCGGGGACAGGCGGCGCGGCTCGACGCGGTGGCGGGCGATGCCGGCTGCCATTCCTGCCACAGCCACATGAGCTGCACCGAGCACTGCCCGAAAGCGCTCAGCCCGACCTTCGCCATCGCCGGCCTGAAGCGCGAGACCGGCAAGGCGGCGCTCCGCCGGCTCTGGAGGCGCGGATGAGCCCGCTCCTCTACCTCGCCCAGCGCGGCACCGCCGCGATCCTGGCGCTCACGGTCGCGGTCCATCTCGGCACGATCCTCTACGCCGTGCGGGGGGGGCTGACGGCCGGCGAGATCCTGGGCCGGACGCAGGGCCATCTCGGCTTCCTCCTGTTCTACGCGGTCTTCGTGCTGGCGGCGGCGATCCACGCGCCGATCGGCCTGCGCAGCATCCTGCGGGAGTGGACCGGCTGGCGCGGACGCTCCCTCGACATCGCCATGCTCGCCCTCTCGGCCCTGCTCGCCGGGTTGGGGCTGCGGGCGGCGCTCGCGGTGTACGGAGCATGAGGACCGGCATCACCCACGCCCCCCACCGCCGGCCGGGCTTCGCCGCCGCCCTGATCCACCGGCTCTCCGGCATCGCGCTCGCCTTGTTCCTGCCGATGCACTTCGTCGCCCTCGGCACCGCGCTGCAGGGCGCCGACCGGCTGGAGAGCTTCCTCGGGCTCACCCACAACGGCTTCGTGCGCGTGGCCGAGTGGGGCCTCGTCTGCGCGCTCGCCGTCCACATGGCGCTCGGCCTGCGCGTGCTCGCGATCGAGTGGCTGAGCTACCGCGAGCGCACCGCCCTCGTCGTCTCGGGCTGCCTCGCGACCTCCTTCGCGGTCGGCCTCCTGTTCCTGCTCAGCGGGGCCTGACCGCCCGCCATCCGGAGATCCGCCATGGAGCTCGACCTGCGCGAATTCGAGGAGGTCTGCCGCGACCTCTACGTCCGGGCCCTGAAGATCCTGCCGCCCGACATCAAGGCGGGTTTCTCGGAGTTGCAGCGGGCCGAGACCAGCGCGACGGGCCGCGCCATCCTCGACACGATGGTGGAGAACGTCGCGGTCGCCGAGCGCACCAAGAACATCCTCTGCCAGGACACCGGCATCCCGATCTACAACATCCGCATCGGCCGCGGCGTCGCCTTCGACGGCGCGGACCTCAAGGCCGCGATCCGGCGCGGCTGCGAGCGGGCGACCAAGGAATTCTCCCTGCGCTCCTCCGTGGTCCATCCGATCACGCGCAAGAACGAGCAGACCTCCTGCGGCATCCGGGTGCCGATCATCCATGTCGATTTCGACGAACGTCCCGAGACCGTCGCGGTCGAGATGATCCCGAAGGGCTCGGGCTCGGAGAACGGCTCCTTCCTGCAGATGCTGCTGCCCTCCGACGGGATCGGGGCGGCCAAGCGCTTCGTGATCGACCGGGTGATCGAGCTCGGCGGCCGGGTCTGCCCGCCGACCATCGTCGGCGTGGGATTGGGCGGGACCTCGGATCTCTGCATGCACCTCGCCAAGGTCGCGGCGACGCGGCCGCTCCGCTCGGTCTGCGCCGACCCGGAGGGCGCCCGGATCGAGGCGGAGCTGTCGCGGGCGGTCAACGAACTCGGCATCGGTCCGCAGGGACTCGGCGGGCGCTCGACCAGCTTCGCGGTCCACGTGGAACTGGCCGCCACCCACATCACCCAGAACCCGGTCGCCGTGAACATCCAGTGCCACTCGGCCCGCCGCGCCCGCGCGACGATCACGCCGGGCGGCATCGCGTTCGACTGATTCCAAGCTGCACGGAACCGGACCGATGGTCCCGTTCCGTGCGTCCGGCGGACGGCCGCCGCCGCGCAGTCGCGCGGGCAATCGACGACGAGTCAGGATCATCGTCGATTGGGACGCGTTCCGCCGCGCTTCGACTGAGGAGGCCCCCATGGCCCACCACGTCCTCGACATGCCGGCCGGGGAGCCCGAGATCCGGGCGCTGCGCATCGGCGACACCGTCACCCTGCGGCGCTGGCTGTTCGGCATCCGCGACGCCACGCTGATCCACATGTTCGACCGGGACCGGCGCACCCGGCTCGACCTCGCCGGGCACGCGGTGATCCACACCGCGCCCAACGTCCACCGGGTCGCGCCCTCGCCCGAGGCGCCGGTCGGCTACGCGCCGTTCTGCATCGGCACCACCACCTCGATGCGCATGGAGCGCTTCACCGACGCGCTGATGGCGCGGGAAGGCGTGCGCCTCATCGTCGGCAAGGGCGGCATGGGGCCGGCGACGTCGAAGGCCTTCGCCGAGCGGGGCGGCGCCTACCTTGCCATCGTCGGGGGTGCGGCGGCGCTGGAGACCACGTGGATCGAGCGCATCGAGGACGTCGACATGGACGACCTCCATCCCGAGAGCCTGTGGCGCTTCGCGATCCGCGATTTCGGGCCGCTCTTGGTCGGCATGGATTCGCACGGCGGCTCGCTCTTCGCCGAGGTGCAGCGCGACGTGGCCAGCCGCCGCGACGCCGTGCTGGCCAGCCTGGAGGAGGCCCGATGAGCCTCGCTGCGGACCTTTTGCAGGTCGAGACCGACATCCTGATCCTGGGCTCCGGCGGGGCCGGGCTGTTCGCGGCGCTCCACGCCAAGAAGACGGCACCGGACCTCGCGGTGACGGTCGCGGTGAAGGGGCTGCTCGGCAAGTGCGGCTGCACCCGCATGGTCCAGGGCGGCTACAACGTGGCGCTGGCGCCGGGCGACTCGGTCGAGCGCCACTTCATGGACACGGTCGAGGGCGGCAAGTGGCTGAACGACCAGGCGCTCGCCTGGACGCTCGTCACCGAGGCGCAGGTGCGCATCCGCGAACTGGAGACCGAGCTCGGCTGCTTCTTCGACCGCAACCCGGACGGCAGCGTCCACCAGAAGGCCTTTGCCGGACAGACCTTCGACCGCACGGTGCACAAGGGCGACCTCACCGGCATCGAGATCATCAACCGGCTCTCCGAGCAGGTCTGGCGGCGCGACGTGAACCGCCTGGAGGACCACCGGGCGCTGGAACTGATCCCGGCCCGCGACGGCTCGGGGCTTGCCGGCGTCCTGATGCTCGACATGCGCTCGGGCGAGGCCAAGCTGGTGCGGGCGAAGGCCGTGCTGCTCGCCACCGGCGGCGGGCCGACCATGTACAAGTACCACACGCCCTCGGGCGACAAGTCCTGCGACGGGCTCGCCATGGCTTTGCGCGCCGGGCTGCCGTTGCGCGACATGGAGATGGTGCAGTTCCACCCCACCGGCCTGCTCGCCGGGGCCGGCACCCGCATGACCGGCACGGTGCTGGAGGAGGGCCTGCGCGGGGCGGGCGGCTGGCTGCTCGATGCGACGGCTGAGCGCTTCATGGAGGCCTACGACCCGCGCGCCGAGCGGGCGACGCGCGACGTCGTCAGCCGCTCGATCATCCGCCGCATCCGCGACGGCTACGCCACCCCGAACGGGGGCGTGCACATCCAGATGAGCCATCTCGGCCCGGAGGATGTCCGCCGCCGCTTCAAGGGCATGGTCGAGCGCTGCGCCGATTGCGGCTTCGACCTCGCGGGGGGGCTCGTCGAGGTGATCCCGACCGCCCACTACATGATGGGCGGCCTCCAGTTCGCGGTGGACTGCACCACGGCGCTGCCGCGCCTCTACGCGGCGGGCGAGGATACCGGCGGCGTGCACGGGGCGAACCGGCTCGGCGGCAACGGCGTGGCGAACTCCACCGTGTTCGGCGGGCTCGCCGGCCAGTCCATGGCCCGCGCGGTCGCCCGCGGCGGCGGCCTCGCCGATCCCGATCCGGACGCGGTCGAGGCCGGGCTCGCCCGCGCCTTCGGGCCGCTCGGCCGGCCCGAAGGCGAACTCCCGGCGATCCGCGAGGCGCTCTACGAGACGATGTGGGCCGATGTCGGCATCCTGCGCGACGAGGCCGGGCTGAGGCGCGGGCTCGCCGCCCTCGACGGCCTCGCCGACGCGGTCGCCCGCGCGGGCGCCCCGGACGGCGACCGCCGCTACGCGCTCACCTGGATGGACCGGCTGAATCTGGAGAACCTCGTTCTCGTCTCGCAAGCGATCGCCCGCGCCGCCCTCGCCCGCACCGACAGCCGCGGCGCGCATTTCCGCGAGGACCATCCCGAGACGTCGGACCTCGCCACCTCCGCCTACACGGTGGTGCGGCGGCAGGGCGAGGCCTTCGCGATCGCGATGGAGCCGGTCGCCTTCACCCATGTGCGGCCGGGCATCTCGCTCCTCGACACGGCGGCCTGAGGGAGGACCGTCGCGCTCGCATCCGGCCACCCACCTTGCAGGAACGGCCATTTTTGGAATAATTCTTATATAAGACATATGGCTACGAACAAACGTTTGCTGGCGAGACGTTCCTCACCGTGGGTCAAACCGGGCCACCCATCGACGCAGCCGTCTCACCCTTGACGCTTTTGATATGATAGGTCTTATATAAGACTAGTCGCCGCCAAGAGACGACGATCAGCCAGCAGGAGGACCGCATGAGCAGCCACGCCGAAGCCGGCGCGGGACGCCGCAAGCCGCATCTTCTCGCCCATTCCCCGGACGACAACGTCGCCGTCGCGGTGATCGAAGGCCTCTCGGCCGACACCGACGCCTTCGGGGTGGTCACCGAGAACGACTCCACCTTCGAGGTGCATGTCCGGCACGACATCCCGATCGGCCACAAGGTCGCGCTGACCGACCTCAAGGCGGGCGATACGGCCATCAAGTACGGCCAGGACATCGGCAAGGTCATCAAGGACGTCGCCAAGGGCGAGCACGTCCACGTTCACAACGTCAAGACGAAGCGCTGGTGAGGTGACGATGTTCAGGGAATCCGCTCGGCTCGAACACGAGATCGCCACGCCCTTCGTCGGCGGCGCTCCCGATCAATTCGCCACGAAGGCGCTCTCGACCGACCGCGCCTCCGCCGATCACGAGGCCGCCACCTTCATGGGCTGGCGCCGCGAGAACGGCCGCGTCGGCGTGCGCAACCACGTTGTGCTGCTGCCGCTCGACGATCTCTCCAACACCGCCTGCGAGGCCGTGGCCAACAACGTGAAGGGCACGATGGCGCTGCCCCACGCCTATGGCCGGCTCCAGTTCGGCGAGGATCTGGCGCTGCATTTCCGCACCCTCATCGGCATCGGCTCGAACCCGAACGTCGCCGCCGTGGTGGTGATCGGCATCGAGGACCAGTGGACCAACCGCGTGGTCGAGGGCATCGCCCGGACCGGCAAGCCGGTGGTCGGCTTCGGCATCGAGGGCCACGGCGACATCGCCACGGTGGCCAGGGCGAGCTACCAGGCCAAGCGCTTCGTGCAATGGGCGACCGAGCTGGCCCGCGAGGAATGCCCGATCTCGGACCTCTGGGTCTCGACGAAGTGCGGCGAGTCCGACACCACCACGGGACTGGCCTCCTGCCCCACCGTCGGCAACATGTACGACAAGCTGATCCCGCACGGGATCTACGGGGTGTTCGGCGAGACCTCGGAGATCACCGGCGCCGAGCATCTCTGCCGCGAGCGGGCGGCGAGCCCGGAAATCTCCGACAAGTGGTACGCCATGTGGAAGGCCTACCAGGACGACGTGATCGAGGCCCACAAGACCGACGACCTCTCGGACTCGCAGCCGACCAAGGGGAACATCGCGGGCGGGCTGACCACGATCGAGGAGAAGGCGCTCGGCAACCTCGAGAAGATCGGCCACGAATGCCGCTACATCGACGCCCTTCAGCCGGCGGAAAGCCCGGCCAAGGGGCCCGGCCTCTACTTCATGGACACCTCCTCGGCGGCGGCCGAGTGCGTGACCCTGATGGCGGCGGCGGGCTACGTGGTGCACACCTTCCCCACGGGCCAGGGCAACGTGATCGGCAACCCGATCGTCCCGGTGATCAAGATCACCGGCAATCCCCGCACCGTGCGCACCATGGGCGAGCATATCGACGTCGATGTCTCCGGGGTGCTGACCCGCGAGATGACGATTCCGCAGGCCGGCGACGCCCTGATCGACATGGTGGTGCGCACCGCCAACGGCCGCCTCACCGCGGCCGAGTCGCTCGGCCACCGGGAGTTCGTGATGACGAAGCTCTACCGAAGCGCCTGAGGACGGGGGCATCGACCCTCCCCCTCCGCGGGGGAGGGCGACCGCGCCGTTCGACGTTGCAGGACCAGTTCCACGGAACCCGCCATGCCCAAGGTCGTCGTCAGCGAGTTCATGGACGAGGCGGCCATCGCCGCCGAACTCTCCGGCTTCGAGGTCCTGTACGATCCCGGCCTCGTCGACCGGCCCGAGGCGCTGGCCGCGGCGCTGGCGCGCGCCGACGCCTTGATCGTGCGCAACCGGACCCAGGTGCGCGGCGCCCTGCTCGACGGCGCCCCCGACCTCAAGGTGGTCGGTCGCCTCGGCGTCGGCCTCGACAACATCGACGTCGAGGCCTGCCGCGCCCGCGGCATCGCGGTCTACCCGGTGACGGGCGCCAATGACGGGGCCGTGGCCGAGTACGTCGTGGCCTGCGCGATGCTGCTCCTGCGCGGCGCCTACGGCGCGAGCGCCGCTGTCGCGGCCGGTACGTGGCCGCGCAACGCCCTGATGGGCCGGGAGATCGGGGCCAAGCGCCTCGGCCTCGTCGGGTTCGGCGCCATCGCCCGCGAGACCGCCCGCCGCGCCGCGGCACTCGGCATGTCGGTCGCGGCGCACGATCCGTTCGTCGCCCCCGAGGATGCGGCCTGGAGGCCGGCCCATGGCCCGGTCGCGCGCGTCGCCCTCGACGCGCTGCTCGCGGACAGCGACGTGCTCTCGCTGCACGTGCCGCTGACCGAGGGAACGCGCGGCCTGATCGATGCGGCGGCGATCGCCCGGATGCCCCGCGGGGCGGTGCTGATCAACGCCGCCCGCGGCGGCATCGCCGACGAGGCGGCGGTCGCGGCGGCCCTGCGCTCGGGCCATCTCGGCGGCGCGGCGCTCGACGTCTTCGCCCGCGAGCCCCTGGACGGGGAGGCCGGCGCCGTCTTCGCGGACGTGCCGAACCTGATCCTGACCCCGCACATCGCCGGGGTGACCCGGGAATCGAACGTGCGCGTCTCCGCCGTCACGGCGCGGGCGGTGCGCCGCCACCTCACGGGGAGCTGATCCCATGCCGACGGTCTCCCTCGCCGAGGCGGAAGCGCTCGCCGCCGACGCCCTCGTCCGCTGCGGGACGGCGCCGGCCGCCGCAGCGAGCGTCGCCCGCGCCCTGGTCGGCGCCGAGGCGGGCGGGCTGAAGGGGCACGGCCTGTCGCGGGTGGCGCCCTACGGCGCGCAGGTGCGCGTGGGCAAGGTCGTCGGCGACGCGCTGCCGCGCCTGGAGCGCCCGCGGCCGGGCCTGCTCGCGGTGGACGCCGCCCACGGCTTCGCCTATCCGGCCATCGATCTCGCTCTGGAGGCGCTGCCGGACCTGGCCCGCCAGCAGGGCATCGCCGCGGCCGGCATCCGCCGCTCGCACCATTGCGGCGCGGCCGGCCGCCCGGTCGAGGCGCTGGCCGAGCGCGGCTGCGTCGCCCTCCTGTTCGCCAACACGCCGGCCGCGATGGCGCCCTGGGGCGGGGCCCGTGCGGTGTTCGGGACCAACCCGCTCGCCTTCGCCTGCCCGCTTCCGGGCCGGGCCCCCGTCGTCGTCGATCTCGCCCTGTCGAAGGTGGCGCGCGCCACCATCGTCGGGGCGGCCAAGCGCAGCGAGGCGATCCCCGAGGGCTGGGCCCTCGACGCGGAGGGGCGCCCCACCACCGACGCGAAGGCCGCGCTCGCGGGCACGATGGTGCCGCTCGGCGACGCCAAGGGTACGGCGCTCGCGCTGATGGTGGAACTGCTCGCCGCGGGCCTCGTCGGGGCGCGCTTCGCCGGCGAGGCCTCGTCCTTCCTCGACGCGGACGGGGACCCGCCGGGCACGGGCCAGCTCATCGTGGCCCTCGACGCGGCGGCCCTGAGCCCGGACGGTCCGGAGCGCTTCGCCGCGCTCGCCGCCTCCATCGAGGCGCAGGACGGCGCCCGGCTTCCGGGCGCCCGTCGCCTCGCGCTGCGCCGCCGGGCCGCCGCCGAGGGTCTGGACCTTCCGGACGCGCTGCTCACCGAGATCCGGGCGCTGTGAAAACGATCGCCTGTGCGGAGGAAAAACCTGCGATTGCTCCGCTGCGCAGGCCGACGTAAGCCAGGGGAGGGAGAGGTGCTGGACACATCCTTCGACGCTCTGCCCGCAGATGGGGCTCGGCGTCGTCACGGCATGGAACGGTCAGGGGACGGGCAGGCGGGTTCGGGGAGCGGCAACGCGGTCGGCTTTCGGCCGCTCTACCGGCAAGTCTACGACACGCTGCTGAAGCGCCTCGCCGACGCCGTGTGGCAGCCCGGACAGATCCTGCCGAGCGAGGGGCAACTGGCCGCCGAGCTCGGCGTCAGCCAGGGCACGGTGCGCAAGGCCCTCGACGCCCTCACGGCCGACAGCCTGCTGGTGCGCCGCCAGGGCCGCGGCACCTTCGTGGCCGACCACGACGACAAGCAGAGCGTCTTCCGCTTCTTCAAGCTGCGCCCGGACGGCGACGGCACCGGCATGCCGACGAGCCGGGTGCTGGCCATCGCCGAGGCCACCGCCAGCGCGGACGAGCGCGGGCGCCTCGACCTCGTGCGGACCGCCCGCGTGGTGCGGATCGAGCGCGTGCGCTCCATCGACGGACGGCTCTGCGTCAGCGAGACGATCAGCGTGCCGGCGAGCCTGTTTCCCGGCATCGCGGGCCTCGAACTGCCCAACACCCTCTACAGCCTCTACGCGATCCGCTACGGCATCACGATCGCGACCGCCAACGAGCGTCTGAAGGCGGTGGCGCTGGCGGAGCGGGAGGCCGGGCTGCTTGCGGTGGCGCAGGGCACGCCGGCGCTGGAGATCGACCGCGTCGCCGTCGATCTGGAAGAGCGGCCGGTCGAGTGGCGCCTCTCGACCTGCCTGACGCAGGACGTTCACTACCGCTCGGTCCTGCGCTGACCGGGGCACGATGCCCCGCGAAGTATCCTAGCGGATCTGGATCGCGGCGGGCGCCTGGGCCTGGACGTGGGCCGCGGCCGTCTCGCTCCCCGGCGCGGCGGGCCCGGCACCGAAATGGATGCGCCCCACGACGAAGAGGAGAGCCAAGCCCCAGAAGACCACGACGGCGACGTTGCGCGCCCGATGCTTCACCGGCGCGGCCGCGTCGACGCAGCGCGAATCGACCGGCTCACCGAACGGATCGAAGGCAGACGGCGACAGATCGGAGGGCGTGCGCATGATCGCGAATATCGCGTTCGCGACAGCCTCCAGCAATGGACGCGACGTTTCGATTTTTCGCTGGAATGGGGATGTTCGTTCTTTCATGGATGCGCAAAGAAGAACTTTCTTCCCTCGCCTCGGGAGACCGGCTCCATGAGCGCCGAAGCGCCCGCGAAGGCCGCGCGGCCCGCCGTGCTCGTCGGCCGATCCTCCTCGCTGCTCCCCGGTCTCCTGGTCTGCCTCGCGATCACGGTGGCGGCGCTCGCTGTGCAGGCGGTGGAGGAACACCTCACCGGCCATCCCTATATCGAGGCCCTGGTCATCGCGATCCTGCTCGGCATCGCCCTGCGGACGGTCTGGGTGCCGGGCGAGCGCTTCCGCGCCGGGATCGCCTTCTCGGCCAAACAGGTGCTGGAGGTGGCCGTCGTGCTGCTCGGCGCCTCGATCAGCCTCGGGGCGATCGTGGCGTCCGGCCCTGCGCTTCTGACCGGCATCGTCGCGACCGTGCTGCTGACGATCGGGGCCAGCTACGGCATCTGCCGCGGCCTCGGGCTGCCGACGCGCATGGCCATCCTGGTGGCGGCCGGCAACGCCATCTGCGGCAATTCGGCCATCGCCGCGGTCGCCCCGGTGATCGGCGCCGAGGCCCGCGACGTGACGGCCGCGATCGCCTTCACCGCCGTGCTCGGCGTCCTGATGGTGCTCGGGCTGCCGCTCGTCGTGCCGCTGATGGGGCTCAGCGAGCACCAGTACGGGGTGCTGGCGGGACTGACCGTCTACGCGGTGCCGCAGGTCCTCGCCGCCACCGTGCCGGTGGGGTTGCTCGCGACCCAGGTCGGGACGCTCGTCAAACTCGTCCGGGTGCTGATGCTCGGCCCCGTCGTGGTCGTCTTCGCCCTCATCGCCCCGCATCTCCCGAGCGACGGAGCGACGGGCAAGGCCGGCCCGCGGCGGCTCGGCTTCGCCAAGCTGGTCCCGTGGTTCATCCTCGGCTTCCTGGCGCTCGCGATGCTCCGCTCGCTCGGCCTCGTGCCGGAAACGATCCTGCCCCCGATCAGGCGGGTCGCGGGCGTCCTCACGGTCGTCTCGATGGCCGCCCTCGGCCTCGGCGTGGACGTCCGCGTCCTGGCCCGCGTCGGCGTCCGCGTCACGCTGGCCGTCACCGGTTCCCTCGTGCTCCTGCTCGTCGTGAGTCTCGCTCTGATCCGCGTGCTCGGCATCGTCTGACCGCCCCACCGTTCCCATCCCGCGCCCACGGGATCGCTCCTCCGCCGGGCCTCTGCTCGGCGGGAGGCACGGTCGGCGCGGGGCAGCGTGCGGCGATCACCCCGGCGGTGGCGGATGTGGGCCTCCGGCACGCCGGCCATGCCGCACGCACGGGTCACGAGGCCGGACGTCGCGCAGGAACCGTCGAGAGCCCGGCGCACCCGGTCCGGTTCTTCCTGGGAGCGCCACCGGTCGATCGAGCATCCGATACCGAGCCGCACGGACCATGACCGATGGTCCCGTTCCGTGCGTTCGCCGGGCGACCGGTGCCTCACGCCCCCGGCGCGAGCGGGATCGGGTAGAACCGCGCCCCGGCGGCGGCGGCGAGCACCTCCACCGCGCCAACCGTCGAGGCGCAGCCGGAGGCGTGGACGGCGTCCGTGGTGCGCAGGGTGGGCACGTGGGCGGTGAGCGGGCCGGGGCGCACGTCCGGCGGGCGCTGGCGGTGGCGGTCGGCCGCCAGCGTGATGCGGCTGACGCCGGTCGCCCGCAGCCATTCCAGCGCCGGGCGCATGTAGAGGTCGAGGGGATCGCGGGCGCCGACGACGAGGCAGACCTCGCGGGCCGGCTCGATGTAGCGGGCGGCGCGCGCGATCGCCCAGACGCCGGCGAACCCGGTCTCGGCGGCGACCAGCACGAGGCGTCCGCCGCCGGGGCGGTAGGTGCCGTGGCCGAGCGGCCCCTTCGCCTTCACCGGCGTGCCGGGGACCGGCACGGCGCCGAACAACGCCTCCAGATCCTCCGGGCACTCGCCGTGCAGGTGGAACACCAGCTCGTTGAGTTCCGCCCCGCCCTCGACGCTCAGCGTCGGCGCCAGCGTCACCGGGCGCCCGCCGTCCAGCGTGACGCAGACCTGATCGCCGGGCTCGACCGCAAGACGCCGCTCCAGGGCGACGACGAGCTGGAGCACGCGGGGCCCCAGCGCCGTGACGGCATCGACGCTGCCGGTGCGCCGCACGAGCGGGCGGGCCGGCGTCCTGACGGCATGAAGCAGCGGGGCGGCGTCGGGCACCGACACCGTCGGGTTTTCCGCGCGCCGGGCGCGGGCGGCGAGGCGCCGACCGGACGGGGCGGCGGCCTGCCCCATCAGGACGGCGCCGTGCAGGCCCTGGAGCGGGGCGATCACCCCGTCGGCGAGCGCCGTCTCGAGCGAGGTGTCCCCGGGCGAGACCCGCAGGGTCTGGCCGTTGACGACGAGGGAGCAACGGGCGCTCGTGGGAGCACGCATGGCGGGCAACCCGCTCCGGATTCTTTTGGGAGGAAAGAGGGTGAGCCGGTCCGCGGGCGGACCCGTCAGAGCCCGCCGTGGATCAGGCGCCCGACCAGGGCGACCCAGCGCTCGCGCTCGGCCCGGGCCTCGTCGCCGAGCATGTCGGCGGCGGTCAGGCCGAGGCTGGAACGGAGGGCCTCGCTCTCGCGCCGCTCGGCGGCGAGCGCCGCCTTCATCATCAGGATTTCCATGCGCAGGCGCACGAGATCCTGCGCCTCGGTCTCGGCCGAGGCCGCGGGCGGGGCCGTCGGCGCGGTCTCGCTCGCGGGGGCGGGCGTGCGGGGTTGGGCGGCGCCGGCGATCTGCGCGCGGATCGGGCGCGCCATCAGGCGCCGCACCGCGCTGCCGCCGCTTCCCGGTTCCCTGCGTCTGTGCGCCTCGTTCATCGCTCATCCTCGGGCCGGCCGGGACTGCGCGTTCAGCGCCCCGGACACTTGAGCGTGACCATGGCGGCTTATGGTTAAGGGAGGTTTAAGCCGTTGCCGCGCCTCGCCGTATCCGGTCGGGATCAGGCGGCTTCCGGCGCGGCGCCGACGAGCTGGCGGGCCTGGAGCATGGTCATCGGCTCGCCGAAGGCCGCCCCCTGCGCGTAGTCGCAGCCGAGTTCCTGCAACCCTTGCGCATCCTCCTCCGATTCCGCGCCCTCGGCGACGACGGCGAGGCCGAGTTCCTGCGCCATCCGCATGAGGGAGCGCAGCATCGCGGTGCGGCCCTGGCCCATCTGGCGCACGAAGCTATGGTCGATCTTCAACGTGTCGAACGGAAAGCGCTGGAGATAGGCCAAAGCCGAGTAGCCGGTACCGAAATCGTCGAGGCTTAAGCCCGCGCCGAGGTCGTGGATGCGGGCGAGCATCTGGGCGGCGTATTCGGGGTTCTCCATCACCAGCCCCTCGCTCAGCTCCAGCTTGAGCGAGCCCGGCAGCACGCCGGTGCGGGCGATCACCGTCTTCACGTCGTGCAGGAGGTCGTGGCGCAGGAGTTGGCGCGAGGAGACGTTGACGGAGGCGAAGATCGGCGGCTCGACGTCGAGCGAGCGCTGCCACGCGGCGAGTTCCAGCGCCGTGCGCTCGATGGCGAAGTTGCCGAGCGCGACGATGACCCCGGTCTCCTCCGCCACCGGCAGGAAGGTCGCGGGCGGGATGCGCCCGAGCTTGGGGTGGTCCCAGCGCAGCAGCGTCTCGAAGCCCGCCACCGTCCGGTCTTCGAGGCGCACGATCGGCTGGAACAGCACGCGGATCTCGTTGCGCTCCAGCGCCTTGCGCAGGTCGGCCTCCAGCATCAGCCGGTCGGAGCGCTCGGTGCGCATGTTGGCGCGGAAGATCTCGATGCGGTCGCCGCCGCCGCGCTTGGCCTGGATCATCGCCATCTGCGCGCTCTTGACCACTTCGTCGCGCTTCGGCTGGCCGGCATTGCCGGGCCCGGCCTCGTAGAGCACGACGCCGACGGAGACCGTGAGGAACACCTCGCGGTCGGCGTAGGTCACGGGCGTGGCGATGGCGCGCCGGATCATCTCGGCGAAGGCGAGGATGCGGTCGGGCTCGCGCTCGGACAGCAGGATCACGGCGAACTCGTCGCCCGCCACCCGCGCCAGCGTGTCCTGCGGGCGCAGGAGCCGCCCGAGCCGGCGCGACAGGGTGAGCAGGATCGAATCGCCGGCCGAGAGGCCGATGGCGTCGTTGATCGCCTTGAACCGGTCGATGTCGAGCACGATCACCGCGGGCTTCAGCCGCGCGTCCTGGCTCGCGAGTGCGAGGGCCGCGTCGAGCCGATCGTGCAGCAATTCGCGGTTCGGCAGGCCGGTGAGGCTGTCGTGCACCGCGTCGTGCAGCAGGCGCTCCTCGGCGGTCTTCAGTTCGGTGACGTCGCTGATGGTGCCGACGATGCGGATCACCTCGCCGTCGGTGCCGATCACGGGGCGCGCCTTCAGCCGGTACCACGCGTAGGGGCCGGCCGCCGAGCGCAGGCGGAAATCGTGGACGATGCGGCCGCGCCGCTCCTCGATCACCGTGTCGAGGGCCGCCGAGTAGCGCTCGACGTCGAAGGGATGGAGGAGCCCCAGCCAGTTGGCGGCGGGCCCTTCGAGCGCGCCGCGCTTGAGGCCGAGTTGCGCTTCGATCTCCGGGCCGGCGAAGACCCGGTCGCCCGGCACGTCCCAGTCGAACACGATGTCGCCCGCGCCCATCAGGGCGAGTGCCCGGCGCTCGGTGTCGGAGACGAGGCTGTGGCTCAGGCCCCCGCCCGCGAAGGCGTGCTGCATCACCGTGAAGCCGATCAGCATGACGATTAGCACGAGGCCGCCGATCAGCGCCGGCTGGACGAGATCCGAGCCGATCTGCCCGGTGATGGCGAAGCCCGCCGCCACCACCCAGAACAGCAGCAGCAGCCACGTCGGCACCAGCAGGATCGCCCGGTCGTAGCCGTTGTGGACGGCCAGATACAGGATCAGCATCAGCCCGACGCCGGCCACCGCCGCCATGGAAATGCGCGCCACGCCCGCGGCGACGGGGGGATCGAACACCGCGAGCCCGACGAGGCCGGCGAGGAAGATCAGCCAGAAGAAGGCGACGTGGCTGTAGCGCACGTGCCAGCGCGACAGGTTGAGATAGGCGAACAGGAACACCAGCAGGGTGGCGCCGAGCACCGCCTCGGCGGACGCCCGGTAGATCCGCTCCGCGCTCTCGGTGACGGGGAAGACGCGCTGCAGGAAGCCGAAATCGATGCAGGCATAGGCGAGCACCGCCCAGGACAGGGCGGCGGCGGCGGGGAAGATGATCGCGCCCTTCACGACGAAGATGATCGTCAGGAACAGCGCGAGCAGCCCACTGATGCCGATGATGATGCCCTTGTAGAGCGTCAGCCCGGCGGTCTTTTTGCGGTAGGCGTCCTGGTCCCAGAGGTAGACCTGAGGGACGTTGGGGCCTTTCAGCTCGGCGACGTAGGTGACCGTGGTGCCCGGATCGATGGTGATCAGGAACTGGTCGGCCTCCAGGCTCTCGTCGCGCTCGGGGCGGATGCCCTCGCTCGCGGTGATCGCGGCGATGCGCGAGCCGCCGAGATCGGGCCAGACCACGCCGGAGCCGACGAGGCGGAAATGCGGGGCCACCAGCAGCCGGTCGATCTGCTCGTCGGTGTCGTTGGTGAGCGCGAACACCATCCAGTCGGGCCGGGCGCCGGGCTCGCGGGCCTTGACCGCGATGCGCCGCACGATGCCGTCCTTGCCCGGGGCGGTGGAGATCTGGATCATCTCGCCGTCCGAGCGGTAGCGCTCGATCATCGGCGTCAGGTCCAAGGCGGGCGCGTCGAGGGTGACGCGCACGGCCTCCACCGCGTGGGCGGGCGTGAGGGCCCCGAGGAGGCCGGCCACGAGGCCGGCCAGAACCGTCAGGGCCGCGAGGGCCGGGGACAAAGTGCGCAACGGGCTTTTCTTGGACCGGCGAAGGCGGAACGAGATGACGGCGAGAGCGGTCGGCCAGAGTCGTATCGGCGGGGCCCCGCCCCCGCAAGGCGCCCACACCACGGCACGGGGCTCGGCCCACCGGCGATTGACGCCCCGCGGTGCCAGCGGATCGCGCGGCTTTGCGGCCAAAACAAGCCGAGCCCTCGCCCGCCCGCGCGGCGGCGGGTAGAGCGGGGGGATGATGCGACGCCTCGTAGAGCCCGACGGATATGCCCTCCCCCCTCTGCGGGGGAGGGTGCCTGCGGAGCAGGCGGGAGAGGGGCAGCGCGACGGTGCCGAAACCTGTCGGCGCAGGACGTGGCCCGGGTCCCCTCCCCCTTGTGGGGAGGGGTTCGGGGTGGGGGTGGTGCAGAAGGCACCGCTGAGCCTCATCCGGCACCACCCCCACCCCTCCCCCTCCCCACAAGGGGGAGGGAAACGCGCGGCCCTTTCGGCCGCTGCGGGCGGAACGACCGCCGCATGACCCTCGCCCCTCTCATCGCCGTACCGCTGGCGGCCGCCCTCTCCGCCGGCCTGATCGTGCTCCTGAAGCCGCTGCTGCAACGCTACGCGCTGGCCCGGCCGAACGCCCGCTCCAGCCACACGATGCCGACACCGCAGGGCGGCGGCATCGCCATCGTCGGCGCGGCTCTGGTTGCGGCCGCGCTCCTGACTTCACTCTTCGGAATCCGCCTCGTCGGCACCGAGGGCGCAGCGTTGGCTTTTGCCGTCCTCGTGCTCGCAGGCGTCGGCGCGGTCGACGACATCCGGCCGCTGCCGGCCTCGCTCCGGCTCGTGGTGCAGACCGGCGCGGTCGCCGCGGTGGTGGCGACCGCGCAGGGGCGGCTCCTGCCCGAGGGTTGGGCGTGGCTGGAACTCCCGGCGGCCCTGATGGCCGGCCTGTGGTTCGTCAACCTCGTCAACTTCATGGACGGGCTCGACTGGATGAGCGTCGCCGAGTTCGTGCCGCTCACCGCCTTCCTGGCCGGGCTGGGCCTCGTCGGCGGATACGCGGCCGAGCCGGCGCTCGTCGCGGGCGCCCTGCTCGGCGGGCTCCTGGGATTCGCGCCGTTCAACCGGCCGGTGGCGCGGCTCTTCATGGGCGATGTCGGCTCGCTGCCGGTCGGCCTGATCGTGGCGTGGCTGCTGTTCCGCCTTGCGTCGCAGGGCGGGCTCGCCGCGGCGCTGATCCTGCCGCTCTACCCCGTCGCCGACGCGACGCTGACCCTGCTCTGGCGCATGCGACGCGGCGAAAAGGTGTGGCAGGCCCACCGCAGCCACTTCTATCAGGTCGCCACGGTGAACGGGTTTTCCGTGATGGGTGTGGTCGCCCGCGTCTTCGCCCTGCAATTCGCGCTCGCCGGGCTCGCGCTCATCACCTTGCTTTGGCCGTTCTGGCCGGTCACGCTTCTCTGCCTCGCGCTTGCGGCGGGGCTCGTCGGGTGGCTGCTGCGCCGTTTCGCGACGCCGCGCCCGTGAGGCATTGAGGGGAGCGAGCCGTTGAGCGGAAAGCTGATCGCGCTGACGGGGGCGACGGGCTTCATCGGGCGCCACCTGCTCACGGCGCTCTCCGCCCGCGGCCACCGGGTGCGGGTGCTGCTGCGCCGGCCGGTCGCCGTGCCGGAGGGGGCGAGCGGCGCGGTGGTGGGCGATCTCGCCCGCCCCATGAACATGGCCGCCGCGCTCAGCGGGGTCGATGCCGTGGTGCATTCGGCCGGGCTGGCGCACGCCATGTCCGGCGCCCCCGAGGACGATTTCCGCACCTCCAACACCGAGGCGACGCGAAAGCTCGCCGAGGCGGCGCAGCGGGCGAAGGTCGGGCGTTTCGTGTTCCTCTCCTCGATCCGGGCGCAGACCGGCCCGAGCGCCGCGGCCGCGCTCACCGAGGCCGACGCGCCCGCCCCCACCGACCCCTACGGCCGCTCCAAGCTCGCGGCCGAAGAGGCGCTGGCCGAGATCGGGCTCGACTGGGTCGCGCTCCGCCCGGTGCTGGTCTACGGCGCGGGCGTGAAGGGCAACATGGCCGCCCTGCTCAAGCTCGCCCGCGCCCCCTACCCGCTGCCGCTGGGAAGCCTGACCGGACGGCGCTCGCTGGTCTCGGTGGAGAGCCTCGCGGCGGCGGTGGCGGCGTCCCTCGACGCCCCCGGCCCGATCGGGCGCCCGCTGATCGTGGCCGATCCCGATCCCCTGACGCTCCCCGACATGATCGCCGCGCTCCGCGCCGGTCTCGGCCGGGAGCCGGGCCTGCTGCCCTGCCCCGTCTCACTGATCGGGCTGGCCTGCCGCGCCACCGGCCGGCAGGAGACCTTCGACCGTCTGTCGGGCTCGCTCGTGGCCCGCGCCGACGGGCTCGCCGCGCTCGGCTGGCGGCCGGCGCAGAGCACGCGGGACGGGCTCGCGGCCCTGGCGCGGGCGGGCGGGTAGCGCCTGTCAGCGAACGCCGCCGCTCGCCGCGATGTCCTCGCCGGTCACCCAGCGGGCGTCGTCGGAGGCGAGGAACGCCACCACTTCGGCGATGTCGTCCGGTTGGCCGGCGCGGCCGAGCGGCGTCTGCGCGACGAGGCCGGCCTCCATCTCCGAGCCGATGACGCCGGCCGTGTGGGTGCCCTCGGTCACCACGAGGCCGGGGCTGACGCCGTTGACCCGGACGCGGCGCGGCGCCAGTTCGTTGGCCAGCACGCCGGTGATCGCGTTGAGCGCCCCCTTGGTCGCCGTGTAGGCCGCGGTGGTGGGCATGTTCACCAGCGTCGCCGCCGAGGAGATGTTGACGATGCTGCCGCCCTCGCCGAGGTGCTTCGCCGCCGCCCGAGTCGTCAGCAGCACGCCGAGCACGTTGACGTCGAACAGGCGGCGGTAATGCTCTTCCGTCACCTCCTCGATGGCTGCGAATTCGTAGACGCCGGAATTGTTGACGAGGATGTCGAGCCGGCCGAACGCCCGTACCGCCGCCTCGATCAGGCCCTCCGCCTGCTCCGCCCTGGACACGTCGCCCTGCACCGCGATGGCCCGGCCGCCCGCCGCGGTGATCGCCTCGACGACGGCGTCCGCCCCGGCCTTGCTCGACGCGTAATTGACCACGACCCCCGCGCCGTCCCGCGCCAGCGCCTTGGCGATCGCCGCGCCGATCCCCTTCGAGGCGCCCGTCACCACGGCGACCTTGCCTTCGAGCTTCGACATCTGTGCTACCCTTTCCGCCTGGGTCGGCGCCGGATTGGTCGCCTTGGTCCCATAGTTCGGAAATTCGGAACTGTTGGAGCGCGGTTCAAGCCTCCATATGGATGAATGATGCGCCCGCTGTTTCACCCTGCGATTGAGGACGTGCGCCCGGAGGCGATCCTGCACGCGCTCGCCGATCCGGCCCGCGCCGCGATCTTCGCCAGCATCAACCAAGTTGGCTGCGTCCAGGCCTGCTCGGCGGTCGCGTCGCTGGGCGAGCGCGTGATCCCGAAATCGTCGCTGTCGAGCCACTTCAAGGTGCTGCGCGAGGCCGGCCTGATCCGCAGCGAGCGCCACGGCGTCGAGATGCGCAACCATTCGCGCTGCGCCGAGGTGGAAGCGCGCTTCCCCGGCCTGCTCTCGGCGATCATGAACGCCTATGCCGGGGCGAGGGGCTGCGAGGCGCCGGCAGGGTGAGCCGGATGCAGGCGCGCTACAGGGCCGCGGCCGTCTCGGCGCGCGAGGCGGAAGCCTCCGCCTTCGGCACGGGGCGCGTCCGGTGGCGGAAGTCGGGAATCGCCTCCTCGAACACCGCCTCGGCCGCGGCCCGGTCGCCGGTCTCCACGGCGGCGCGGAGGCGCAGAATCCAGCCGTCCAGCACGGTGCGGTCGGCGAAGACGGGCTTGGCCGCCATCACCCCGTCGATGCCGGCGAGCGTCACCCGCGGCTCTTCCTTGGCGAACAGGATCTCGTTGAGGCGCTCGCCCGGCCGGGCGCCGGTCACCTGAATCTCGATGTCCTCGCCGGGCTCGAAACCCGCGAGCCGGATCATCCGCTCGGCGAGTTCGCGGATGCGCACCGGCTGGCCCATCTTGAGCACGTAGACCGCCGCGCGCTGCTCGCCCGTGGCGCCGCGCCCCTCCGCGTCGGCGTGGGAGGCGGCGGTCAGCACGAGGTCGGAGGCCTCGCGGACGGTCATGAAGTAGCGCACCATCTCCGGATGGGTGACGGTGACCGGCCCGCCGCGGGCGATCTGCGCCTTGAACACCGGCACCACCGAGCCGACCGAGCCGAGCACGTTGCCGAAGCGCACGGCGATGAGGCGGGTGGCGTCCCGGCCCGCCTGCTCGGCGTCCAGGGCCGTTTCTTGATCAAGGGCCTGCGCCACCATCTCGGCGAAGCGCTTGGTGACGCCGAGCTGCGAGACCGGCTCGATCGCCTTGTCGGTCGAGATCATCACCAGCGCGCGGGCGCCCGCCGCGACGGTCGCCTCGGCCACGTTGATCGAGCCGAACACGTTGGTCTTGATGCCCTCGGCCCAGTCGCGCTCCAGATACGGCACCTGCTTGAGCGCGGCGGCGTGGACCACGTAAGTCGGCCGGAACGCGGCGATGACCGCGGCGAGCCGGTCGCGGTCGCGGATGTCGGCGATCGCGCCCTGCACGTCGGCCTCGGCGTGAAGCAGGGCGGGGCTGTTGAGCACGCCGTGGAGCGCGGGCTCCGAGTTCTCGATGACGAGCAGCGCGGCGGCCCCGAAGGCGACGGCGCGGGCGCAGATCTCCGAGCCGATCGAGCCGCCGCCGCCCGTCACCGCCACGCGCGCACCCGACAAGAACCCTTCGAGGCGCGGCCGGTCGATGGCGACGGTGGGGCGCAGCAGCAGATCCTCGATCTCCAGCGGCGCGAGTTCGGCGTCGCGCATGCCCTCGCCGAGGCTGGTGACGCGGGCGAGCGGCAGGCCGAGGCGCCGGGCGCGGGCGATCAGGTCGTCGGGCTCGGATTCGGGTGCCAGCGCGGAAGGCGTCGCCACGAGGCGACGCACGGGCAGGCCGCGATTGCCGAGATCGGCCACCACCTGCTCGAGATCCGCGAAGCCGCCGAGCACCGGCACGCCGCGCATCATCTGCCCGGCCTCGTCGGCGCGGGGCGAGAGGATGCCCTTGGGCGAGAGCCGCTTGACCGAGCCGGCCTCGATCGCCCGCAGCACCACCTCGATGTCGGCGCCGCGCCCGAGCAACAGCGTCGGCGTGGTCGCGGCCCGCGCGTGGCTCTGCCGGGAACGGGTGTATTTCAGGTAGCGGAACGCCAGCCTCGGGCCCCCGAGCAGGAACACCTGCAGCACCCAGTAGAGCAGGATCGCGATCTTGCCGAAGAAGTAGAAGCCGTAGAGGTCGGAGGAGACCAGCACGTAGTCGAGCACGAGCAGCGTCAGCGCGGTGACGCTCGCGGCACGGACGATGCCGGCGAGATCGGGCAGCGAGGCGAAGCGCCACTTGGTGCGGTAGAGCTTAAACCACGCGTAGATCAGCCCGGCATAGGCCAGGAACGGCGGCAGCAGCAGCGGCAGGGCGGAGAGGCGCTCCGCCAGCAACTCGCCTTGGAAGCGGAAGACGAAGGTCAGCACCACGGCCGCCGCGGTGGCGGCGAGATCGTGGGCGACCATCACCGCCGTCTTGAGGGTGCGCTTCTGCATGGTGCTTTTTGTGAATGCGGGGCGGTATCGGCGGCCCTCGCGGCGATGTCAACGAGCGGGACGGTCGCTCGAAGCGAGCGACCTTGGTTCTTGCTTCGGCCTCAAGCGCCGGCGGCCGCATCCGCGGCCTTAGGCTTCTCGCTCCGCTAGACGCCTCGGCCGAAGCCGAGGCCCGCTGCGCGGGGCGCTCTTCGCGCCCGGCCATCCGGTGCCATCGCTCGTGACGAGCGCTGGCTGTCGTTAGGCAACCGAGCGCTTCGCCCGCGCCAGGGCCTCGTCGGCATCACCGAGATCCGGGGCGTCGATGCGGCGGTAGCGCGCCTGGATCAGGCCGAAGGCCCCGAAGGCGAAGTGGCCCGCGGCCACCACCGCCAGCAGCACCCAGCCGTAGGGCTGCGCGCGCAACGCCGCGAAGGCGCCGGACAGCCCGTGCGCGTTGGACGGTCCCTGCGTCCAGGCGGCGATGGCGAGGAAGCCCGCGATCATGAGGAACACCACCGCACGCGCCGCGTAGCCGAACCGGCCCAGCGGCTTGGCCCAGCGCTCGCTCTCGCCGGGCAGCGAGAGCCGGTCGGTCACGTCGCCCGTCCAGGCCTTCTTCGCGTAGGCCAGCCCGGCCGCGGCCACGCCCGCTGCGGCGAGCCCGACGAGCCAGGGCCCGAACGGCTGGCGCAGGAGCCACGCGGTCCAGTCCTGCACCCCGTCGCCGCCGGCCGAGGCCCGGCCGATGCCGAAGGCGAGTTGGCCCGCGCTCAGCGCGAGACCGGCATAGACGACGGCGCTGATGAGATGCGCGCCGCGCACAGCCAGCGCCTTGGCCGAACTCCCGCGCCGGTCGGCGTCGGTGACGCCCTCGACGACGCGCCACAGGGAAAAGCCCGCGAGCCCGAGGGCGATCAGTCCGACGATGACGACGCCGAACGGCCCGCCGAGGACGGCCCGCAGCGCCCCCTTGCTGTCGCCGGCCGAGCCGCCGTGGCCCAAAGCCGCGAGCACGGCCAGCGCGCCGACGATGCAGTAGACGAAGCCGCGGGCGCCGAAGCCGAAGCGGGCGAGATGTTCGAGGGCGTTGTCGTTCCGGCTCCAACCCATCCCGGTCAGTCGCGCTCGCGCGCGGGCTTGCCCGCGAGTGCCACGTAGAAGCCGAGCCCGTCCCCCGAGGGCAGCGTCTGCAGCCGGTCGATCCAGCCGCGGCGCTTGGCCTCCAGCAGCAGGCGCCCGACCGGCTGGAACAGCGTCTCGCCCCCGCCCTCGGGCGGGGCTGCGAGCCGCACCGCGACGGTCTTGCCCTTGGCGAATCGGCTGCGCTCCAGCATGTCGCCGATCGAGGCCTCCGCCGTCGCCCGGTTGGCCTCGCGCAGGTCGAGCACGGATTCGGCGTCGGTGACGCCGAGGGAGCCGCGCAGCTTGTTGGCGTAGAAATCTTCGAAATGGGGCAAGGGCGGAGCGCTCGCGTCAGAAGTCGATGTCGTCGTAGATGTCGGCAACGGCAAGCCGGCCGCCGAGTTCGGGCAGATCGATGTGCGCGTCGCACCCCCGAATGTCCTGGGCCCAAGCACCCGCCGCGTCACGCCGCCAAGTTTCAACGCACGGCGCGTCCTGATCGACCAGCAGAAATGCGTCGAGCGAGGCGAGGCTTTCGTAGAACGCGGCCTTGGCGCCACGGTCGCGGTGCAGGGTCGAGGGCGAGACCACTTCGGCCACGAGGATCGGATCGCGGGCGTAGCCGTGCCCCAGCACGGGTCCGCAGCGGACCAGCACGTCGGGGATCGGTGCGAACCCATCCATGGCATCGCTCAGCACGGCGATGCCGGGGATCGCGCGGCCACCCTTGGCGCGGGCGAGCGGGAACAGGAGCTGCAGCAGATTGAGAACGATCATCTGATGTCGCTCGCTCGGCGGCGGCGCGAGCACGGGTTCGCCGTCGATGAGCTCCCATCGCTCCTCGTCGGGCCGGTCCGCGACCCAGACCTGATACTCCGCGACACCCATGCCGGGGTCGCGCCGAACGGCGAGCGCCATCGAAGGGCCTCCGAGACAAACGCGATGCTAGCACCGGGCCGGGGCTTGGCAAACGGGCGCAGCTCAGAGGGACAGGCGCGCGTAGATCTCCGCCACCGAGAGGCTGCCGCCGAGTTCGGGCAGGTCGATGGTCTCGCCGGGTCCGGCGATCCGCATGGTCCACGCGGCCTCGCGCCGCCACACCTCGACCCGCGCTTGGTCCTGCTCCACGAGCAGCAAGAAGCGGAGGGACGGGACGGTCTGGTAGAACTCGGTCTTGCGCCCGCGGTCGATCAGGAAGGTCGAGGGGGAGAGCACTTCGACGACGAGGAGCGGGTCGCCGGTGTAGCCGTCGGCCGGCGGCTCGCCGCACTGGACCACGACATCGGGGATCGGCGCATCATCGTCCCTCGCCTCGCTGAGGATCGCGAGGCCCGGATAGGCGCCGCAGCCCCGGCTCTCGGCGAGATCGTCGAGACGCTTGGCGATGTTCGTGACGATGCGCTGATGCCGTCCCCCGGCGGGTGATTTCATCACCGGCTCGCCGTCGAGCAATTCCCAGCGCTCGTCGTCGGGCCGGGTCGCGGCCCATTCCCTGTACGCGGCCACCCGCATGCGGGCGTCACGCCGAACCGCCACGGCCATCGCCGATCCTCCGGAGGAACCCGTGAAGGCTAGCATCCGATCGGGGGGCAGCCAATGCGGCCGCCGACGCTCAGAGATCAATCCCGTCGTAGACATCGGCCACGGTGAGGGCACCGCCGAGTTCGGGTAGATCGATGGGCTCGCCGGCTCGCGCGATCCGCATCGTCCATTCGGCTTCCTGCCGCCACACCTCGATCCGCGCCTCGTCCTGATCGATCAGCAGAAGCGTCTGAAGCGACGGGATCGACTGATAGAAGCGCGCCTTCAAGCCGCGGTCGTTGATCATCGTGGAGGGCGAGAGCACTTCGGCCACGAGCAGCGGATCGCGCACGTAGCCGTCCTTCAGGGCGGCCCCGCAGCGGACCAGCACATCCGGGATCGGCGCGTAATCGTCGAACGTCTCGCTCAGGACGGCGAGGTTGGACAGGGCCCAGCAGCCCCTCGGGCGGGCGAGACGACGCAACGCCGCCTCGACGTTGGAGACGATCTGCTGATGCCGGTAGGCCGGCGGCGCCATCATCACCGGCGCGCCGTCGATCAGCTCCCAGCGCTCGCCCTCGGGCCGGGCGGCGACCCATTTCTTGTATTCCGCGACCCGCATGGGCGGATCGCGGCGGATGGCGACGGCCATCGATTCTGCCTCCGCGTGAAGACCCACAGAGTAGCATCGCGGGGCCGCCCTGTCGCGGGCGGCCCCTCTCGCCTCAGCGGTGAACCAGTACGTTGCGGAACTGCCAGGGGTCGCTCGTGTCGATGTCCTCCGGGAACAGGCCGGGGCGGTCGGTGAGCGGGGTCCAGTCGGTGTAGACGCCCACGACCGGGCCGAGATACGGCGTCTGCACTTCGAGGCAGCGGCGGAAGTCGATCTCGTCGGCCTCGACGATGCCGGCCTCCGGGTTCTCCAGCGCCCAGACCATGCCGGCGAGCACGGCCGAGGTCACCTGCAGGCCGGTGGCGTTCTGGTAGGGGGCGACGCGGCGGGTCTCCTCGATGGAGAGCTGCGAGCCGTACCAGTAGGCGTTCTTCCTGTGGCCGTAGAGGAGCACGCCGAGTTCGTCGATGCCGTCCACGATCTCGTTCTCGTCGAGGATGTGCTGGCGCTCCTGCACCTTGCCGGCATTGCCCCACATCTCGTGGAGCGAGAGCACGGCGTCGTTGGCCGGGTGGTAGGCGTAGTGGCAGGTCGGGCGGTAGACCGGCTCGCCGTTCTCGCGCACCGTGTAGTAGTCGGCGATCGAGATCGCCTCGTTGTGGGTGACGAGGAAGCCGAACTGCGCGCCCACCGTCGGCACCCAGGTGCGCACGCGGGTGTCGGCACCGGGCTGGAGCAGGAAGATCGCGCAACGCGAGCCCTTGGTCTGACCTTCCGCGTTCGCGGGCTTCCAGGTCTCGTGCGTGCCCCAGCCGAGTTCGGCCGGCTGGTTGCCCTCGGACACGAAGCCCTCGACCGACCACGTGTTGACGAACACGCCCATGGGCTTGGGATACTTGGCGCGCTGGGTGTCGCGCTCGGCGATGTGGACGCCCTTGACGCCGACCTTCTGCATCAGCGCGGCCCATTCCTCGCGGGTCTGGGGCTCGGGATCGGTAACGCCGGTATCCGCCGCGACGTTCAGGAGCGCCTGCTTGACGAACCACGACACCATGCCGGGATTGGCGCCGCAACAGGACACCGCGGTCGGGCCGCCCGGCGCGACGCGGCGCGCCTCGAGGATGTTCTCGCGCAGCGCATAGTTGGTGCGGTCGGCCTGCGACAGACCCTTGTCGAAGTAGAAGCCGGTCCAGGGCTCGGCCACGGTGTCGATGTAGAGCGCGCCGAGTTCGCGGCAGAGTTCGAGGATGTCGCGCGAGGAGGTGTCGACCGACAGGTTCACGCAGAAGCCCTGGCCGCCGCCCTCGGTCAGCAGCGGCGTGAGGACGTCGCGGTAGTTTTCCTTCGTCAGCGCCACCTGCTCGAAGCGCAGGCCGTGCTGGTCGGCGAGATCCTTGTGCGCGTCGGAGGGCTCGACCACCGTGAAGCGGCTCTTGTCGAATTCGAAATGCCGCTCGATCAGGGGGAGCGTGCCGCGACCGATCGAGCCGAAGCCGATCATCACGATCGGGCCGGTGATGCGGCCGTGGACGGGCCAATCCTTCTGCTGACCGTCGGACATGGTGAAACCCTCCTCGTCGGGCTGCTCGTCGTGTGGGAGCGGCGTGCTTGATGCCTGGAAATGACGAGCGGATGACGGTTCGGCGTCGCGCGGTCAACCGGCTGAGCCACGAGAATATTGCAAATCTGTGAAGGTCGGCCGGCGCCGGCATGATCCCAGCGCAGGCCTGCGGCGGACATCCCGAGGGGCGCACCGTCGCGGGAAGCGTTTATATTGCACCGCAACAAGGGAGCGACGCCCAGGGCCCAGAACCGCACAAGGGACCCGAGCCATGCTGACCATCCTGACCGCCCAGCCCGTCCACCCCGAGGTCGAGGCGATCGACCGCGATCCGGGCATCATCACGCTTCTCTCCGCTCTCATCCGCAGCGTCCGCCGGACCAAGGGCGGTCGCGCCGGCGAAGGCATCGGCCTGTTCGCCTCGTCCACCGCGTGGCCGCACAGCCACCGCTGACGCTTTCGGAAGACTCGCCGCGTCGAAGCGATCGATCGGCAATGCCGTAGGCTTTTCCCACCCGATCCCCTCATGCTGGGTGGCGGCGCGAAGCGTCGCCCTCGAAAGGAGGGCTCCAGCCTGCCGCGCGATCCCTGGAGCCCACCTTCGAGGCTTCCGCTTCGCTCCAGCCTCTCAGGACGAGGGTGTGGAGGGGAGAGGCGTCGCGAAACAGGCGCTCGAAACGAAACGGGCAGGCGAGGCACCCGCCTCGCCTGCCCGTTTCGCATTCATGCTCTTCGCAAAATGGGCGTCAGCCCAGCTTCACCTGCCAGATCTCCTCGGCGTATTCCCGCATCGAGCGGTCGGAGGAGAACCACGCCATCCGGGCGGTGTTGAGGATGGCGGTGCGCCACCACTGGGCCGGGCGGCGCCACGCGGCGTCGATCTCGCGCTGGACGCGCCAGTAATCGTCGAAATCGACGGTGGTCAGGTAGCGGTCGCGGTGGCGCAGCTCGTCGATGAGCGGCGCGAAGCGGCGCGGCTCGTCGGGCGAGAACAGGCCGTTGCCGATGGCGTCGAGGGCAGCCGCCAAGCGCGGCGACGCCGAGATCGCCTTGTTGGCGTAGGCCGGCTCGTCGACCCGCTCCAGCACCCCCTCGGCGTCGAGGCCGAAGATGAAGATGTTCTCGGGGCCGACATGGTCCTTGATCTCGATGTTGGCCCCATCGAGCGTGCCGATGGTGAGCGCGCCGTTGAGCGCCAGTTTCATGTTGCCGGTGCCGGACGCCTCCATGCCCGCGGTCGAGATCTGCTCCGAGAGGTCCGCGGCCGGGATGATCACTTCGGCCAGACTCACCGAGTAGTTCGGCAGGAACACGACCTTGAGCTTGTTGCCGACATCCGGGTCCTCGTTGACGACCTTGGCGATGTCGCCCGCGAGCTTGATGATGAGCTTGGCCTGGACGTAGCTCGGCGCCGCCTTGCCGGCGAAGATCTTGACCCGCGGCGTCCAGTCCTTGTGTGGCGCCTTCTTGATCGCCTGATACAGCGCCACCGTCTCGACGAGGTTGAGCAGCTGGCGCTTGTACTCGTGGATGCGCTTGATCTGCACGTCGAACAGGGCGGTCGGATCGACCGCGATGCCGGTGCGCTCGGCGATCACCTGGGCGAGGCGCTTCTTGCGCAGCTTGCGCACCGCCGCGTAGCGCGTGCGGAAATCCGCGTCGTCGGCGTAGGGCACGAGCTTCGTCAGTTCGGTCGGGTCGTCGAGCACGCCCTTGCCGATCGTGTCGACGGCGAGCTTGGTCAGCTCCGGGTTGGCGTTGTGCAGCCAGCGGCGGAAGGTGATGCCGTTGGTCTTGTTGACGATTTTTTCCGGCTCGATCTCGTGGAGATCCTTGAACACCGTCGATTTCAACAGGTCGCTGTGGAGCGCCGACACGCCGTTGACCCGGCGCGATCCGTGGAAGGCGAGCGGTCCCATGCGCACGCGCCGTCCGTGCGACTCGTCGATGAGCGAGACGGCGGCGATGTGGGCGGCACCGCCGCGGGCGTTCTTGCTCTGCTCCTCGAGGTGGAGCCAGTTGATCAGGTAGATGATCTGCATGTGGCGCGGCAGCAACCGCTCCATCAGCTCCACCGGCCACGTCTCCAGCGCCTCGGGCAGGAGGGTGTGGTTGGTGTAGTGCAGAGTGTTGGAGGTGACCTGCCACGCATCCTCCCAGAGGAAGTCGTGCTCCTCCAGCAGGATGCGCATCAACTCCGGCACCGCGATGGCGGGGTGCGTGTCGTTGAGCTGGATCGCGGCGTGGTCGGGGAGCGTCCGCAGGTTGCCGCGCTCGGCCACATGCCGGCGCACGAGGTCCTGCAGCGAGGCGGAGGTGAAGAAGTATTCCTGGCGCAGGCGCAGCTCCTGCCCTTCCGCCGACGAATCGCTCGGATAGAGCACCCGCGAGATCGCCTCGGCCCGGGCGCGACCGGCCACCGCACCGACATGATCGCCCGCGTTGAAGCGGGCGAGTTCGACCGGCGCATCCGATTCCGCCTTCCACAGGCGAAGCATGTTGACGTGCCGGCCGCGCCAGCCGACGACCGGGATGTCGTAGGCCACCGCGTTGACGGTCTCGGCCGGGTGCCAGTGGCGGCGGATATGGTGGTCGCCGTGGCTCGTCATGGTGACGTGGCCGCCGAAGCCGATCTTGTAGGTCGATTCCTGCCGGGCGAACTCCCAGGGGTTGCCCTCGGCGAGCCAGGTCTCCGGCGCCTCGCGCTGCCAGCCGTCCTCGAGCGACTGGCGGAAGATGCCGTGATCGTAGCGGATGCCGTAGCCGATCGCCGGGATCGACAGGCTCGCCATGCTCTCCATGAAGCAGGCGGCCAATCGCCCGAGGCCGCCATTGCCGAGCGCGGCGTCGGGCTCCGCGCCCTCGACCTCGCCGAGATCGACGCCGAGGTCGCGCAACGCCTGCTTGGTGGTCTCGACGAGGCCGAGATTGTTCATCGCGTCCGACAAGAGCCGGCCGATGAGGAATTCGAGCGAGAGGTAGTAGACCCGCTTGTCCGGCACGGTGCCGGCCTGCCCCTCGTGGCAGGCATCGACGATCCGGTCGCGCAGCGCCAGGGCGGTCGCGGCGAACCAGTCGCGGTCGCGGGCGGTCTCGGGGGTCTTGCCGAGCACGTAGATGAGCTTGGCGCGGATATCCTCACGCAGCGCGACCACGGGGTCGCGATCGTCGGCGGCACGCGGCTTCACATATGTGGCAGCGGCCTTGGCCGATTTCGAGGATGAAGCGGACGGTTCCGCCTCGCCGTTCCTGACGAGAACGGACAGAGCTTCGTTCAGCACTGGACCAACCCCTTCGTCGCAGCCGATTCGAATCGGTGATGCATCGGACCCTGCCCGCTTCTTGCGGCAGGACGAGGTCCGACAACCCTGCACCCGCCATGGTGTTGCGGAGCGGCGAGCTTGTCGAGACACATGCGGGCGGAGATCGTCTTTGCAAGCGCCGTGCCGGCAGACCTGTGTCCTGGTCGACACAACGCTGCCGGTTCCGCATGGCCCCGGCCCCCGAAATGGGGCCGCGCGCTTGAAGGCGGCCTGAACGGCTCTACCCCACCTGGACGAACGCGCGCCGCCATCGGGACAGTTCCGATGCGGGTGCCGGGGAGGTCCGATGCCCGAGACCATCTGGTGGAAGAGCGGAACCGTCTATCAGGTCTATCCGCGCTCGTTCCAGGACACGGACGGCGACGGCGTCGGCGACCTGCCCGGCATCACGGCACGGCTCGACCATCTGGCCTGGCTCGGCGTCGATGCGGTCTGGATCTCGCCGTTCTACCGCTCGCCGATGGCCGATTTCGGCTACGACGTGGCCGATTACTGCGCCGTCGATCCGCTGTTTGGCACGCTCGACGATTTCGACGCGCTGATCGCCGAGGCGCATCGGCGCAAGCTCAAGGTCATCCTCGACTTCGTCCCCAACCACACCTCGATCGAGCATCCGTGGTTCGTCGAGAGCCGGGCGAGCCGCGATTCGGAGAAGCGCGACTGGTATATCTGGCGCGATCCGGCGCCCGACGGCGGGCCGCCCAACAACTGGCTCTCGAATTTCGGCGGCCCGGCCTGGACCCGGGACGAGGCGAGCGGCCAGTATTACTACCACGCCTTCCTCAGCCGGCAGCCGGACCTGAACTGGCGCAACCCGGACGTCCGCGCGGCGATGCACGACGTGCTGCGCTTCTGGCTGGAGCGCGGCGTCGACGGTTTCCGCGTCGACGTGATCTGGCACCTGATCAAGGACGAGGGGTTTCGCGACAACCCGGAGAATCCGGACTTCGCCCCGCACCGGCCCGGCATCGAGCGGTTCTCCCAGGTCTATTCCTGCGACCGGCCCGAGGTGATCGAGGTGATCGGCGGGATGCGCGCGGTGCTCCGCGAATACGGCGAGCGGGTGCTGATCGGCGAGATCTACCTGCCGATCGAGCGGCTGGTGGCCTATTACGGCCCGGATTTGAGCGCCGCCGATCTGCCCTTCAACTTCCAGCTTCTCGAAACACCCTGGCGGGCCGACGCCGTCGCCGGCCTCGTCGCCGAATACGAGGCGGCTTTGCCCGAGGGCGGCTGGCCGAACTGGGTGCTGGGCAACCACGACCGGCCGCGCATCGCCGCCCGCGTCGGCGAGGCGCAGGCGCGGGTCGCCGCGATGCTGCTGCTCACGTTGCGCGGCACGCCGACGCTCTATTACGGCGACGAGATCGGGATCGGTGACGTGCCAATCCCGGCGGACCGGGTGCAGGACCCATGGGAGAGGAACGAGCCCGGCCACGGCCGCGATCCCGTGCGCACACCAATGCAGTGGGACGACGGCCCGAACGCGGGCTTCAGCCGAGCCGAGCCGTGGCTGCCGCTCACAGAGGATCACGAGCGCCGCAACGTCGATGCCCTGCGCGACGATTCCCGCTCGATCCTGACGCTCTACCGCCGCCTGCTGTCGCTGCGCCGCGACCATCCCGCCCTGTCGGTCGGCGGCTGGCGCGGCCTGCCGCTCGACCCCGCCCTCGCTGCCGACATCTTCGCCTACGAGCGGTTCGAGGGTGACGAAATCGTACGCATCCTGCTCAATTTCGGTCGCACCGGGTGGTCGGTGCCGCTCCCGGACGGGCAGGCCTGGAACGTCCTGCTCTCGACCCGTCCGGGGCAGGCGGGCGAGACCGTCCGCGACGCCCTCACGCTCGGATCGGACGAGGGCGTGGTGCTGCGCGCCGATCCGTCCAGATGAGGCGGCACGCGCCCAGCGCATGCGCACCATGATGCAACCGCAGGCGTTTGACGGGCAATCTTCATCTGAACGTGGCCTGAATTGTGCGATGCAGCGGAACAGAACGCATTCCGGAGCATTACGATGCTGGGCGCGGCCACCACGCGGTGTGTCTCCCACGAGCGGCGCCCGATCTCTCGGCGCCCTGTCGAGCGACATCCGGGGCGTGAGGGCGGGTCGATGGCGTATGTGGATCTCGGTGCGCTTCCGGCTGCCGAGGTAACGTCGTCTCCCTCCTCCACCTCCGAGCCGCAGACCGACCACTCCCTTCTTCCGCGCATCCTGTTCGCCACCCCCGAGATGGCGGATTTCGTGAAGACCGGCGGGCTCGGCGAGGTCGCGGGCGCGCTGCCCCGCGCCCTGCGGCGCCACTACGACGTACGCGTCCTGATCCCCGGCTACGCCTCGGTCATCGCCGGCCTGCAGAATTTTTCGACCGTCGCCCGGATGGGCGCCTTCGCCGGCGTCCCGGCCTGCGAACTCGGCTACGGCACCACGCCGGACGGGCTCGGCGTCTACGCGCTGGTCGCCCCCGACCTCTACGAGCGCGACGGCACGCCTTACGGCGACGCCGGGGGTGATTTCGGCGACAACGACCTGCGCTTCGCCCGCCTCGGCCGCGCCGCGGCCGAACTCGCCGCCGGCCTCGACCCGTACTGGTCGGCCGACCTGCTGCATCTCAACGACTGGCAGACCGCGCTGGCGCCGGCCTACATGGCGTGGCTCGGCATCCGCCGCCCGAGCGTGCTGACGATCCACAACCTCGCCTATCAGGGCCTGTTCCCGCGCGACAACCTCGGGCGGATCGGCGCGCCGGACTACGCCTTCCAGATGGACGGGGTGGAGTTCTACGGCCAGCTCTCGTTCCTCAAGGCCGGCCTCTACCACGCCTCGCACGTCACTACGGTGAGCGAGACCTACGCCCGCGAGATCACCACGCCGGAGGGCGGCTGCGGCCTCGACGGCCTGCTGCGGACCCGCGCGGCGCAGGGGCGGCTCACCGGCATCCTCAACGGCATCGACGAGAGCTGGGACCCGCGCACCGACCCGCATCTCGCCACGCCCTTCGAGGCCGACGACTGGAAGGGCAAGCGCGCCAACGCCGACGAGGTGCGAAAGCAGTTCGGCATGGCGGTCTCCCGCGGCCCGCTCTTCGCCATCGTCTCCCGCCTCGTTCACCAGAAGGGGATCGACCTCAGCTTGGCTGCCGCCGAGTCGATCGTCGCCGAGGGCGGCCAGCTCGTCGTCATCGGCCAGGGCGAGGGCCGCTTCGAGGAGGCGCTTCGCGACCTCGCCGGGCGTCATCCCGACCATGTCGGCGTCCATGTCGGCTTCCGCGAGACGGAGGCGCGACGCATCTTCGCCGGCAGCGACTTCCTGCTGATGCCCTCCCGCTTCGAGCCCTGCGGGCTGGCGCAGATGTACGCCCAGCGCTTCGGCTCCCTGCCGATCGTGCGCCGCACCGGCGGCCTCAACGACACCGTCGAGGACGGGGTGACCGGCTTCACCTTCGCCGACGCCTCGCCGCGGGGCCTGACCTCGGCGATCACCCGCGCCTTCGAGGCCTTCGGCCAGAAGAAGCGTCTCAACGCCATGC
Source organism: Methylorubrum rhodinum (assembly GCF_014199935.1). Taxonomy (GTDB): domain Bacteria; phylum Pseudomonadota; class Alphaproteobacteria; order Rhizobiales; family Beijerinckiaceae; genus Methylobacterium; species Methylobacterium rhodinum. The sequence continues at coordinate 4,905 of NZ_JACHOP010000018.1, read as the reverse complement.
GCCGCACCGCGATGGCTCGCGAGTTCGGCTGGGACCGCTCGGCGCTGAACTATTGCGGCCTCTACGCCCGCGCCTTCGGCAACAACGCCGCCCGGCGCTGGAAGGCGGCCTGACGTTCATTTCCCGATCATCCCGGCGAAACGCGGGCGGCCCCTGCCGCGTTATGCGGCCATGGATGCAACGGTGGCGATCCCGCGCAGCAATCCGCTGATCCGCAAGCTGCGGCACGGCGTCGATCTCGACGACGGCGACCGCGGCCTCCTGGCCGGGATGTTCCGTCCGGGACGCACCCTGGAGCCGCAGCAGGACATCGTCCGGGCCGGCGAGCCGGCGGTGGGCGTCCATCTCGTCGTCGAGGGCTTCGCCTTCCGCTACAAGCTCGTCGGCGACGGGCGCCGCCAGATCCTCGGCCTGCTGCTGCCCGGCGATTTCTGCGATCTGCAATCGATCGTGCTCGGCCCGTCCGACCACTACATCGCCGCGCTCACCGCCTGCACCGTCGCCGACGTGGCCCAGGATCGGGTCGACGCCCTGGTGTTCCGCGATTCGCGCATCGCCCGCGCCCTGTGGTGGGCGACGCTGGTGGACGAGAGCATCGTGCGGGAATGGCTCGCCAATATGGGCCAGCGCGCCGCCGACCGGCGCATCGCCCACCTGTTCTGCGAGCTGCTCCTGCGCCAGCAGATCGTCGGCGCCGCCGGCCCGAACGACTGCGCCATGCCGATGACGCAGCCGATGCTGGCCGACATCCTCGGCATCACCACGATCCATGTCAGCCGCGTCCTGCGCGACCTGCGCGAGGACGGCCTGATCCGGCTCCAGGACCGGCGGCTGCACGTGCCGGACGTGGCGCGGCTGCGCGCGTTCTGCGACTTCGACCCGACCTACCTGCACCTCCTGCGCCGACCCGGCGACGAGGACGAGGCGACCGCGAGCGCGGCGGGCCAGAACCGGCGGTCCTGATCCCGGCGCAGCCCTGCCCCTGCGGCGAAACGGCTGTACGACCGGCACGATCCTGCCGATTGTCCCGGCCTCGTCCGGGCCTTTCCCGGGCCGCGCACAGGCTGGCCTCATGGCAACCCACGATCCCGTCCCGCAGATCGCGCTGAACGACGGGCACGCGATCCCCCAGATCGGCTTCGGCGTCTACCGCCTGGAGGAGACGCACGCGCCCGCCCTCGTCGGCACGGCGCTCGGCGCCGGCTACCGCTCCGTCGACACGGCCTCGGTCTACGGCAACGAGGCGGGCGTCGGCCGAAGCCTGCGCGAGACGCGGGTGCCGCGCTCGGACGTGTTCGTGACGACCAAGCTCTGGAACGACGACCAGGGCTACGACGCGACCCTGCGGGCCTTCGAGGCGAGCCTCAGTCGTCTCGCGGTCGAGCAGGTCGATCTCTACCTGATCCACTGGCCCTGTCCGGCCCGCGGGCTCTACCTCGACAGCTGGCGCGCCCTGATCCGCCTGCGCGAGGAGGGCCGCGCCCGCTCCATCGGCGTCTCGAATTTTTCCGAGAGCCAACTCGACCGGCTCGTGTCGGAGACCGGCGTGACGCCCGCCCTCAACCAGATCGAGCTGCATCCCCGCTTCCAGCAGCGTCGTTTGCGGGAGGCGCATGCCCGGCTCGGCATCGTCACCGAGGCCTGGAGCCCGCTCGGCAAGGCGCAGATCCTCGACGATCCGATCATTACTCGCATCGCCGGTCGTCTCGGGCGCAACCCGGCCCAGATCGTGCTGCGCTGGCATGTCGAGTGCGGCTTCGTCGCGATCCCGAAATCCGCCACGGCCACCCGGATCAGCGAGAATCTGGACGTGTTCGGCTTTTCGCTCACCGAAGACGACCACGCCGCCATCGCCGGGCTCGATAAGGCGGACGGGCGGATCGGGCCGGACCCGGCGACGCTGCAATAGGAAGGCTGGCGACACTTGTTCTATCCGCCTGCCTCATGACACCCCACGCCCGTCATTCCGGGGCCGCGTAGCGGAACCCGGAATCCACCCGTGATGCGCGGCTATACGTACTGTCGAGGCCAGTCGTGGATTCCGGGTTCTCGCCTTCGGCGAGCCCCGGAATGACGGCGGTTGAAAGGGTCATCGGGCGTCGAAGATCGACGGCAACCGAAGCGGGCGGCTCCTACCCCGCCAGCGGCAGCGGCTTCACCGCCGCCAGTTCCGTCCCGCCCTTGCGTTCCAGCAGGCCCGGCGGGGGCACCGGCGCCTCGATGGTGCAGACCACGCCGTCGGGCTCGTAGAGCAGTTCGACCGTGCCGGCGAGTTCGCGGGCGAGGCTGCGCTCGATCAGGCGGGAACCGAAGCCGCGCCGGGTCGGCGGCGTCACCGGCGGGCCGCCGGCCTCGCTCCAGCGCAGCGACAGCCGTAGCTCGGGCTTGCGCTGCACCGTCCACGTGATGGTCACTTTGCCGCCCTCCTTCGAGAGCGCGCCGTACTTGACCGCGTTGGTGCCGAGTTCGTGGAGCGCCATGGCGATGGAGAGGGCCAGCCGCGGCGCGAGGCGCAGGCGCGGGCCCGACACCGCGAAGCGCGAATCCTGACCTTCGGTGGCCTCCAGCGGGCGGATCGCGTCGGCCACCACCGTCTTCAGTTCGGCGCCGTCCCAGCTCTCGCGGGTCAGCACGTCGTGGGCGCGGGCGAGCGCGAGCAGACGCGCCTCGAAGGCGGCGCGCGCGGCCTCCGCCTCGTCGCCCTCCAGGCCGCGCAGGGACTGCATCGCGATCGACTGCACGGTGGCGAGCGTGTTCTTCACCCGGTGGTTCAGCTCGTTGATGAGCAGGCGCAGGTGCTCCTCGGCCCGCTTGGCGTCGGTGACGTCGACGCTGCAGCCGGTGAAGCCGAGGAAGGTGCCGCCGTCGTCGAGCCGCGGCACGCCCTCGCAGCGCAGCCAGCGGATTTCGCCCGTGCGGTCCACCACCCGCATCTCGGCCCGGAACGGGCGTCGGCTCTCGAACGCCTCCTCGAAGGTCGAGAGGAACAGCGGCAGATCCGGCGGATGGACGATCGATTCCCAGCCGGCGCCTGCCATCTCGGCGGCGGGGCGTCCGAACAGGTGGTCGAAATGCATGTTGGCGAAGACGACCTCGGCGGTCTCGTCGGTCATCCAGATCAGGGCCGGCGCCGAATCGGCCATGTGGCGGAAGCGCGCCTCGCTCTCCTTGAGGGCCGAGAGGCCGCGCTGGGTCTCGGCGAGCGCCCGGTCGCGCTCCTCGCTGCGGGTGCGCAGGCGGAGCGAGGCCTCGGACAGCACGTCGCCGAGGCGGCGGATCTCGTGGATCGGCGAGGCGATGCGCGGGATCGCTTGACCCCGGGCGAGCGCGGGGCCGGAGGCCGCGAGCTGGCGCAGCGGCTTCGACACCCGCGACCACAGATGCACCGCGAGCACCGAGGAGGTCGCGAGCACGAGCAGGCCGAACCCGCCGAAGGCCCAGAGCCAGCGGTGCAGCCGCTCGTCCACGAGTTCGCGCGGGATGCTGGCGCCCGCCGTCCAGCCGTTGAGCCGCGAGCGTGCCTCGACCACGGTGACGGGCTTGAAGGCGCGGTCGCGTCCCTCCCAGACGCCCGGCGTGCCCGTGGATTTCTGGCGCAACGTCGCGAGGCGCGGGCGCCCGACCACGCCGGGCAGCTCCGGCAGGCGCGCCAGCACGATGCCCTCGCGGTCGGACACGCCGGAGACCCAGCCCCGCACCTGCTCGCGGGCCAGAATCCCCTCGATGCGGCTGACCGGCACGGTGAAGCTGAGGATGTAGGCGACCGCGTCGTCGATCCGCACTGGCACGGCGACCGCGTAGCTCGCCTGATCGGGCGTCGCGCCCGCGATGTAGCCGGTCACCATCGAGCGCTGGCCGCTGGCGCGCAGTTCGTGGTCGATCGGCAGGGTGCTGACCGGCAGCGGCGCGCCGGGGCGCAGCGCCGTGTTGACGATCTGCTGTCCGTCGAGGCGGCGCAGCACGATGTCGAGCCCGGTGGCGTCGCGCACCAGCCGCGCCTGGTTCTCGAAATTGGTGAACTCGCCGTCCTTCAGCCGCGGCGAGGTCGCGAGCGTCTGCAGCACCGAGACGAGGCCGGCCGTGTCGCGGTCGATCGAGAGTGCGATGCCGCGCACGTTCTCCCGCGCGTCCTGCTCGAAGCGGGCGCGCTCGGTCGAGGCGTAGCGGGCGAGCAGGATCGCGGTGAAGATCAGGCCGGGGCCGATCAGCGCGATCACCAGCATGATGAGGTAGAATTGCGTGGAGAAGCCGCGCTGGCCGAGCCGGGTCAGGAACCGCCGCAGGGCCGAGTCCCGCGGCTCGCGCGGCGCCGGCGCCGGCTCCACGGTGGCGGAGGCCGCCGCGCCCGCCGAAGGCTCGGCCTCGGCGCGGGTCTCAGGATCGGTGCGCAGCACGATCGACATGCCCGAGGTCGCGGCCCGGATCGAGCCGGTCGCGCACCCGCTGCTTGAGGGTCTTTACGTCGGGAAAGCCTCCGTCGCGCACCCGCTCCCAGATCGTCTCCCCCTCGAAGGTGATGGCGAAGGCGCCGCCGGTGGCGGGCCGCAGCGCCACCTCGCCGAGGTCGTCGCGGAAGGTCGAGAGCAGCTCCTGCGCCATCCAGGCGGCGCGCAGGAGCCACTGGCACTGGGTGCAGTAGGTGATCGCGACCCGCGGCCGGGTGGGCCGCGACGGAATGGCGTCGTCCGGAGCCTCGTCCATGGCCCGCACAGCGGCCCTATCGGCCCGGCCTTGTCAACCGTTCGACGGTTTCGCGCGGGGTTCGGTACGCAGGATGATGCAGGATGGCCAGTCCTTCGTTCCATCACCGCCGTCATTCCGGGGCCGCGCAGCGGAACCCGGAATCCATATGTGGACGGCCCCCTTCTCGCAAGGTTTGGAGCGGTGATCTGGTTGCGCTGACCT
>NZ_JACHOP010000017.1 GCF_014199935.1 Methylorubrum rhodinum | reverse complement strand
CATGCGGCGCCTCATCGTCATCGCAAACGCGCGCCTGCGCGACGCCTTCGCCGAAAAACGACAGGTCGCCACGAACTGAGTTGATGACGGCGGAGTCGTGGCTGAAGCGCATGGACTGCGCCGCCAGCGAAGCCGGCGGCGCAAATTTCGAAAAGAATCAGATCTTTCCGTCGAGGCCCATCTGGTAATACTTGTGGACGATCTTGTCCTGATTCTCCAGGAGCCAGTCGATCGAGGGCTCGTTGGTCATGGCCTTGCGGATCGCCTCGGTCATGCCGCGGCGCTGGATGTCGAACAGCGCCTTGTGATCGACGGTCTCGGCCTGGATCACGCCGGGGCTGAGCCAGACCGAGCAGATGATGCCCAGATCGTTGGCCTTCTCCTTGGGGATGTAGCCGGCGCGCACGGCGTCGAGGACGCCGTTGGCGATGGCGTACTGCACCGTGCCCATCAGGATCGAGGTGTACTTGTTCTCGGTCACGCTCACCTTGGAGACGCAGAGCGTCACCGGGCGGACCATGATGTCGGTGTTCAGCAGCGCAAACACGCGGCTATGACCGACCACCTGATCGCCGGTGAGCGTGGCGAGCGCGGTGCCGACCGGACCGTCGAGCTCGCCGATAATGACCTCGGGCTCGGACGCGGTGTTCGGCGGCCCGCCCGCCACGAGGGCCTCGCCGGCGCGCAGAATGATGCGGTCGCTCATGATGTCTCCTTAAGGTATTGATCCGACGCGGTTCGTTGCAGCGCCGGGCCGGTTTGTCCAGGCCGGGTAGAGCGGTGCAGCCTCACGCGCTTGTCCGGGAGCGACACTGGGTTGCCCCTTCCCATCCGAACTGGCGCGGTTCTCGCCTGCGCGGGCTTCGCCGCCCGTCAAGCGGGGCGGTGACAGAATCGCCTGTCCGAAACAGCCTGCCGCGGCCCGGCTTTGTCGTGTTGCTGCGCTGCGTTATAGGGGCGGCGACGGGGTTCCGGGAACGTGCGGACGGCAGCCGGCCGGGCGCGCGGCACCGGTCTACTGAGGAACCGACATGGCGAAGATCAAGGTGGCCAATCCGGTCGTCGAGCTCGACGGCGACGAGATGACCCGGATCATCTGGGCGGAGATCAAGAACAAGCTCATCCACCCCTACCTCGATCTCGACCTCGACTATTACGACCTCGGCGTCGAGCACCGGGACGCGACCGGTGACAAGGTCACGATCGATGCGGCCGAGGCGATCAAGCGCCACGGCGTCGGCGTGAAATGCGCCACGATCACGCCGGACGAGGCCCGCGTCGAGGAGTTCAAGCTGCGTGAGATGTGGCGCTCGCCCAACGGCACGATCCGCAACATCCTCGGCGGCGTCATCTTCCGCGAGCCGATCATCTGCTCGAACGTGCCGCGCCTCGTGCCCGGCTGGACCCAGCCCTTCGTCATCGGCCGCCACGCCTACGGCGACCAGTACCGCGCCACCGATTTCAAGGTGCCGGGCAAGGGCCGCCTGACGATCAAGTTCGAGGGCGACGACGGCACCGTCATCGAGAAGGAGGTGTTCAAGTTCCCCGACGCCGGCGTCGCGATGTCGATGTACAACCTCGACCAGTCGATCATCGACTTCGCCCGCGCGTCGTTCAACTACGGCCTCGCGCGCAAGTACCCGGTCTACCTGTCCACCAAGAACACCATCCTCAAGGTCTATGACGGCCGGTTCAAGGATCTGTTCCAGAAGGTGTTCGACGAGGAGTTCAAGTCGAAGTTCCAATCGCTCGGGCTGGTCTACGAGCACCGCCTGATCGACGACATGGTCGCCTCGTGCCTGAAGTGGTCGGGCGGCTACGTCTGGGCGTGCAAGAACTACGACGGCGACGTGCAGTCGGACACCGCGGCGCAAGGATTCGGCTCGCTCGGCCTGATGACCTCGGTGCTGATGACACCGGACGGCCAGACCGTGGAGGCCGAGGCCGCCCACGGCACCGTGACGCGCCACTACCGCGAGCATCAGAAGGGCAAGGCGACCTCGACCAACTCGATCGCCTCGATCTTCGCCTGGACCCGCGGCCTGTCGCACCGGGCCAAGCTCGACGACAACGGCGATCTGGCGAAGTTCGCCGCGACCCTGGAGAAGGTCTGCGTCGACACCGTCGAAGCCGGTCACATGACGAAGGATCTGGCGCTGCTGGTCGGCCCGGACCAGAAGTGGCTCACGACGGACGGCTTCCTCGACAAGGTCGACGAGAACCTGAAGGCCGCGATGGCGTAGCACCACCGCTCAACCCTCTCCCCTCCGCGGGAGAGGGTGGGCCTCGCGTCAGCGAGGGTCGGGTGAGGGGAGCGACGGTGCCGGAGGGAACTGGACGACGGCGGCCAAGCGGCACCGTCGCTCCCCTCTCCCGTCCGCTCCGCGGACATCCTCCCCCGCAGAGGGGGGAGGGTTTTTGGTGGCGGCGCGCTCCGCTGAATCGATCACTCCTTCGGAAACACGGCGCCCGCATTCGCCTTGCTCAGCGGCGTCGGCCCCGGCGCGACGCCGTTCTTCATCAGGACCCACGCCAGGATTGGATCGAGCTGAGCGTCGGGCAGCGTGCCGGGCGCGTTCGGCGGCATGTTGGAATAAATCCAGTCGCGGAGGTCGGAGACCGGTCGGCCGCCCCACCTCGCCTTGAAGGCCGGATCGATCAGCGAGGCGCCGAGGGCGCCGGCGAGTTCGGGGCCGTGACATTCGGCGCAGTGATCGTTGTAGATCACGTGGCCGGCTTCCGCCTGTTGGCGGTCGAAGGGGCCTGGGGTGGCGTGGGCGGCGGTCGAAAAAATTTGAGCGCTTGCGATTACGAGGGCGAAGGCGCTCGCGGGACCGAGGCTTCGAATCCCCCTTCGATCAGCCTGGCACATCCGTCGTCCCTCCCGATTCGTCTCCCGCATCTTATCCGGTCGATCGGCCCGGAATCCGCCCCGCACCGTCATCGCGAGGCGGAGCCGAAGCGATCCAGGGCGCGACTTTTCCGGATGAGGTGAGACCGTGCCGACGGAACGGTCCAGACCTCTCCGGACAGTGCGGAGCCCTGGATTGCTTCGGCTCCGCCTCGCAATGACGGTGCGGGTACCCGGAGCGGTCGGTGGCTCGCGGCCGGTCGAGAACCGCCCTATCCGGCCTTCTTCGCCGCGTTCCGCTTGCGCGTCTCCGCCGCCTTCTTCGCCGAAGCCGAGCGCTGCTCCGGGGTGCGCGAGGCGGACGCCGCCCCTCCGCTGCGACCGCCCTTGTGGGCCGCGGAGTGGCCGGTGGCCTTGCCGCGGCCGGAGCCGCCGGGATGCTTGCCGCCGCCGTCGTCCTTGTTGACCGTCGCCCAGGCGCGGGCCTCCGCCTCCTTTTCGGGCACGCCGCGGGCCTCGTAGGATTCGGCGATATGCTCGGCCTTGCGGACCTGCTTGTCCGTGTATTTCGACTTGTCGCCGCGGGCCATCCGACTCTCCCGGTGGTCGGCGCCGTTCAGGTCTCCGGCGCGTCGAGGACCGCCCGCAGCCGCCGGATCAGGTCGGCGCGGCGGTAGGGCTTGTTCAGGATCTCGAACTCCGGACGCGGCAATCCGGTTCGCTCCAGCGACGCCTCGGCGTAGCCGGTGGTGAGCAGCACCTTGAGCGAAGGGCGGCGGCGGCGCGCCTCGCGGGCGAGGCTGAGGCCGTCCATGCCGGGCATGATGAGATCGGAGAACAGGATGTCGATCTCCGGGTGGTCGTCGAGGATTTCGAGCGCCTCGCGGCCGTGGCGGGCGAGCAGCGTACTGTGGCCGTAATCGCGCAGGATCGCGCGGGCGAGTTCGGCGACGTCCGCCCGGTCGTCCACAATGAGGACGGTCTCGCTGCCCCGCTGTGGCTCACTCGAGACTGTTGAGGCGGGTTGTGCCTCGGGGCCGGCCTCGTCGCTCGCCGGGAACAGCAGGCGCACCGTGGTGCCCTCGCCGACCACCGACTCGATCTGCGCGGTGCCGCCGGATTGCTTGGCGAAGCCGTAGACCATCGAGAGGCCGAGGCCCGTGCCCTTGCCCTCCTCCTTGGTGGTGAAGAACGGGTCCATCACCCGGGCAAGCACGTCGGAGGGGATGCCCGTGCCGGTGTCGGTGATCTCGACGGCGACGCAACGCGATCCGCCGGGGGAATTCGGCTCGCGGTTGCGGGTCGCGATGGTGACGCGCCCGCCTTCGGGCATCGCGTCGCGGGCGTTGATGAGGATGTTGAGCAGCGCGACCTCGGCCTGGGTCGGGTCGAGGCGGCAGGGCCACAGGCCGGGGGCGAGGTCGGTCTCGATGGTGATCGCCTCGCCGAGCGTGCGCCCGGCGAGCTGGCGCATCTCCTCGACCAGCTTGTTGAGGCTGAGCGTGCGCCCCTCCAGCCGCTGCTTGCGGGCGAAGGAAAGCAGCTGCGCCGTCAGGGTCGAGGCGCGCTCGGCAGCCTCCCGAATGTTGCCGACGGCACGGCCCATCCGGGCGCGGTCGGCGTCGGGCCGCTCCAGGTTGGTCGCCAGCGAATCGGCGTAGCCGAGGATGACCTGGAGCAGGTTGTTGAAGTCGTGGGCGATGCCGCCGGTGAGTTGGCCGAGCGCCTCCATCTTCTGCGCGTGGCTCAGCGATTCCTCGGCCTGCTTGCGGCGGGTAATGTCGAGCTGCGAGCCGAAGAAATACACGAGCTGTCCGGCCGCGTTGTAGACCGGGCTGACGAACAGGGCGTTCCAGAAGGCCGAGCCGTCCTTGCGATGGTTGATCAGCTCGAGCGAGATGTCCTCGCGCCGATCGATCGCCGCGCGCAAGCGCGCCTTGGCCGCCGGGTCGGTGTCCGGCCCCTGGAGGAAGCGGCAATTGCGGCCCACGACCTCGGACTTCTCGTAGCCCGTCATCGTCAGGAAGGCTTGGTTGACGAAGACGATCGGCTGGTCGGGCAGGTTCGGGTCGACCACCGTCATCGGCATGCGCGTCATCTCGACGGCCGCGAAGAAGATGCCGCTGCCCGATTCGAACTCGTGGCCCGCGAGGCCGGCCTCGACGCTCGGATGGACGTCGTGGGACGGCTTCTCGGGAATATCGGTCATCGACAACCGCCTCGGGTCTTGGGGCGACCCACGGACGATCGCCGGGCCCCCTTTCACGTGCCTCATGACATGGCGGGCGGGGAAGCGTGAATCCCCCCGCCCGCCGTGCCGGCCTCATTCCTCCGGATCGATGCCGAAGCGCACGCTCTCGACATTGGCCCGCTCGAAGGCCTGCATGACGTACTGATAGGAGCGCTCGGTGGCGCTGTGCTCGCCGCCCTCGCTCTCGTCGGGCTTCAGGACGAACATCAGCATCGAGCGGCCGGTGACCGCGTAGGTCTCGCCGACCTTGAAGCTCGCGACTTCCTGGTCGTCGGGCAGGTTGGTGTCGAGCAGCCGCGTCCAGGCCGTGCCGCCCGGCGTGTCCGGGAAGGTGAAGCCGAGGACGTCGTGATAGGCGTTGTAGAACAGGAGCAGGGTCGCGTCCTCGCCGCGGCGATGGATGCCCGAGGGCTGGGCGCGCCCATCGAGCAGCACCGCCAGCGAGCGGGAATTGCCGTCGTTCCAGTTCTCCGGCGCCATCTCGGTTCCGGCGGGCGTCAGCCACGTCACGTCCTTGACGCCGAACTCCTCGTCGTAGCCCCCCGTCACAAAGCGCCCGCGCGAGAGCATCGGCAGAGCGTTGCGCAGCAGGATCAGGCGCTGGGTGAATTCGGCGAGATCCCGCTCCTCGTGGCCGATGGCCGCCCAATCGACCCAGCTGACCTCGTTGTCCTGGCAATAGGCGTTGTTGTTGCCCTGCTGCGTGCGGGCGAACTCGTCGCCGGCGAGCAGCATCGGCGTGCCCTTGGACAGGAACAGCGTCGCAAGCAGGTTGCGCATCTGGCGCATCCGCACCGAGCGGATCGCCGGATCGTCGGTCGGGCCCTCGACGCCGTAATTGTAGGACAGGTTGTGGCCGTGGCCGTCGCGGTTGTCCTCGCCGTTGGCCATATTGTGCTTCTCGTTGTATGATACGGTATCGTTCAACGTGAAGCCGTCATGCGCGGTGATGAAGTTGACCGAGGCCCAGGGCCGGCGGCCGCGCTTGTTGAACTTGTCGGCGGACGCCGTGATGCGCGAGGCCAGCCCTGGCAGCAGGCCGCCGTCGCCCTTCCAGTAGCCGCGCACGTCGTCGCGGAACCGGTCGTTCCACTCGGCCCAGCCGGGGGGGAAGCCGCCGACCTGATAGCCGCCGGGGCCGCAATCCCACGGCTCGGCTATGAGCTTCACGTCGTTCAGCACGGGGTCCTGGCGGCAGGTGTCGAGGAAGCCGCCGCCCTCGTCGAACCCGTAGGGCTCCCGACCGAGGATGGTGGCCAGATCGAAGCGGAAGCCGTCGACCCGCATCTCGGTCGCCCAGTAGCGGAGCGAATCGGTGACGAGCTGCAGCACACGCGGATGCGACAGGTTGAAGGTGTTCCCGGTGCCGGTGTCGTTGATGTAGTAGCGCGGCTGGTTCGGCAGCAGCCGGTAGTAGGAGGCGTTGTCGACGCCCTTGAACGAGAGCGTCGGCCCCTTCTCGTTGCCCTCCGCCGTGTGGTTGTAGACCACGTCCAAAATCACCTCGAGGCCGGCGCCGTGCATGCGCGCGACCATCTCCTTGAACTCGGAGAAGGCGAAGTCCGGCACCGCGGCGTAGCGTCTTGCGGGCGTGAAGAACGAGATCGTGTTGTAGCCCCAGTAGTTGATCAGGCCCTTCTGCTGCAGGTAGTCGTCCTGCACGAAGGAATGCACCGGCAAGAGCTCGACCGAGGTGACGCCGAGGCTCTTGATGTAGTCGAGCACGGCCGGGTTGCCGAGGCCGGCATAGGTGCCGCGCAGCTTTTCCGGCACCGCCGGATGCAGCTTGGTGAAGCCCTTCACGTGGGTCTCGTAGACGATGGTGCGCTCCCACGGCACGCGGGGCTTTTCGTCCCGGCCCCAAGTGAAGGCGGGATCGATCACGCGCGAGCGGCGGGTGAAGGGGGCGGAATCGCGCTCGTCGAAGGTGAGATCGTCGCCGGTCTCCATCTTGTAGCCGAACAGGGCCGGGTTCCACTCGATGGTACCGACCAGCCCCTTGGCGTAGGGGTCGATCAGGAGCTTGTTCGGGTTGAAGCGATGGCCGGCCTCGGGCTGGTAGGGACCGTGGACGCGGTAGCCGTAGATGGTGCCGGGGCGCGCGTCCGGCAGGTAGCCGTGCCAGACCTCGTCGGTGTATTCGGGCAGCTCGATCCGCTCGATCTCGTTCTTGCCCGCATCGTCGAACAGGCACAGCTCGACCTTCGTCGCGTGGGCCGAGAACAGCGCGAAGTTGACGCCGCGCCCGTCCCAGGTGGCTCCGCGGGGATGGGGCGAGCCCTCGCGGATGCGCGAGCGCGCGGTGCGCGGCCTCGACCCCACATTCCTGTCCTGATCGGCCATCGTCATCCCAATTGTCAGCGTGGCGGGCCCCTGCGGCGGCCCCGTCGCGACGGTGAACGTTCACGCAACGGTGAAGCTCCACCGTGGAGCCGCGTTGCAGCAATTATTTCTGCAGGCGTTTTGCTAAGGTGCAGGCCTGAAGGCAGGGGGCGGGCCGGATATGGCAACACCTCCATGCACCCCGGGAAACGAAACCCGGACGGAGCGAAGGCGTTTCCCGCCACGCCCGAGGGACGACCAGCAGTCCCGATCGGGGCGCGGCGGAGGGCAGGGAGCGGTTCACATGAGCGAAGAAGCGGCCGAGCGGCGGGCCAATCGCGCGGCGATCGCCGAGCGGCACGGGGTCAGCGTCGAGGCGGTGCAGCACCTCGTGCGGGCGCTGGAGACGGGCCACGGCAACATGGCCCAGTTCGACCATCCCGAGTTCGGAGGCCTCGGCCAATGGTCACGCGGCGGCATGATCATGGTCGGGCGGATGAACGACCATGCCCTCAAGGCCCGGGTCGATGCCCTCTGCACCGAACTCGCCGCGGGCCTGCCCCTGCCCGAGACCCACGGCGTGCCGGGGGCGGGCAATTGGTGGCCGGACGGGCTCGGCGTGCCGTCGAGCGTCGGCGCGCAGGACGGCACCCGCTACGCCGTCTTCCCGGCGAGCCGGCGGCTGGCCGTCGAGACGCGAGGGCGGATCGACCTCTACGATCTCGGCGACCGCGAGGTGACCGGCGTCTCGCAGCAGCAGAGCGGCGACGGAACGGTCCGGTTCAGCGGCCCGGCGGGCGGCTTCGCACTGGAGGATCTGATACCGCTCGACCCGGAGCCGAGGGGCGCCGCGGCCGATCCGATCGAGGCCGAGGCGCCCGAGCCGGCGTCGCCGGCGGGCCGCCTCGCCGAGGCCGCTGCGCCCGTGTCGGAGATCGTCTCGGACGCGGCCTCTCGATCCGACGCCGCCCCGGACCGCCGCCCCGCGCCTCCCCCGATCACGGATGCGGGCGAAGTTATGACCATCCTGGAGCGGCTGGCCGAACTCCGTCGCAAGGACGTCCTCACCGATGCCGAGTTCTCCGCCAAGAAGGCCGAGTTGCTGGCGCGCCTCTGAGGGATCCGTCGGCCTCGTCGCCGCAGGCCCCGCTTCGAGGCGGTCATGGGCCGGCCGCCGCGCCATATCCCTGCCATGGCCGAGCGCGCACTCCTCGAGATCGACCGCATCTTCCTTGAGCCGGCCGTCGCGGGCTACGCGCGCGGCGCGGAAATCCTCGCGCGGTTTCCCGAGGCCGAGCGCATCGAAGTGCCCTCGCACTGGAACATCCCCTCGCTCCACGGCAACGAGGGCTCGGTCGAGGATTGGGTGCGGATCAAGCGCTCGACGCTGGTGCTCGGCGTCAAGAAGGGCCTCGCCCTGCGCCCCAACGGGCGCTCGGCCCACTTCATCGCGCCCTCGATCTCGAACGGCTGCGCCATGGCCTGCGCCTATTGCTACGTGCCGCGCCGCAAGGGATTCTCGAATCCGATCTCACTGTTCGTGAACGTCGAGGCGGTGGGCGCGGCGATCACCCGGCACGCCGCCAAGCAGGGACCCCTTCCCCGGCCCGATCAGGTGGACGAGGCGGCCTGGGTCTACGATCTCGGCGAGAACGGCGACCTCTCGGTCGATGCCATGGTCTGCGACAACGTCCGCGACCTCGTCGCCCTGTTCCGGGAGCTGCCGAACGCCAAGGCGTCGTTCGCCACCAAATGGGTCAACCGCGACCTGCTCGACTACGACCCGCAGGGTCGCACCCGCATCCGCTTCTCGCTGATGCCCGCGCGGATCGCCAGAATCGTCGATGTCCGAACCGCGCCGATCCCCGAGCGCATCGCCGCGATCGACGATTTTTTGGCCGCGGGCTACGAGGTCCACGTCAACTTCTCGCCGGTCATCCTCTACGAGGGCTGGGAGGCGGATTGGGCCGAATTGTTCGCCGAGATCGACGACCGGCTGTCGGACGCGGCCAAGGCCCAGCTCAAGTGCGAAATCATCATGCTGACCCACAACGCGGGTCTGCACGCGGTCAATCTCGGCTGGCACCCCAAGGCCGAGGCGCTGCTGTGGCGCCCCGACATCCAGGAGGCCAAGCGCTCCGAGGGCGGGGGCGACAATCTGCGCTACCGCACCGGCTGGAAGGGACAGTGGCTCACGCGCTTCCGCGCGTTGCTCGCCGAGAGGCTGCCGTATTGCACGGTGCGCTACGCCTTCTGATTCACGGCAAGGAATTCGGCGAGGGATTCGGCATGAGCGAACACGAGGCCTACCTGCGCGAGGCGGTCGAGATCGCGCGGGCGAACGTGGCGGAGGGCGGGCGGCCCTACGGCGCCGTGATCGTGCGCGGCGGCGAGGTGGTGGCACGTGCCGCCAACGGCATCCATGTCAGCCACGACCCGACCGACCACGCCGAGATGGCAGCCCTGCGCGCGGCGAGCCGCAAGCTCGGCAAATCGAAGCTCGACGGCTGCATCGTCTACGCCAGCGGCCAGCCCTGCCCGATGTGTCACGCGGCGATGCGGCTCGCGGGTGTCGAGCGCGGCTACTACGCCTTCACCGCCGAGGAGGCGGAGACGGAAGGGCTGTTGAGCGCCGGCATCTACGCCGAACTCTGCCGCCCGGCCGAGGAACAGCCGATGCGGGTCGCCTACCTGAAGCTCGACGGCGAGCCGAACGTTTTTCGCGAATGGTCGGAGCGGCGCAAGGCGGAGGCCGGCTGAGCCGATTCCTCAGGCCGCGCCCGGCGTCAGTGCGTCCAGGGCGCGGTGCGGTTGAACTTGAAATTGTCCGAGTAGGACAGGCCCTTGCGCAGAACCGGGGGCTTGGCCTCCTCGACCCGGTAGGCGATGCCCTGCGACTTGGCGTAGGCCACCGCCTCCTCGGCGGTGTCGAATTCGAGCCGCACCTGTTGCAGCATGTCGGACGAGCCGGTCCAGCCCATCAGCGGGTCGGTCTCGCGCGGGGCGGTCTGGTCGAATTCGAGCAGCCATTGCTTGGTGCGCGCGAGCCCGGACTGCGACGGGTCCTTGGCGGGGCGGTAGATGCGGGCGCTCGACATCGGACGGTGTACGACTCCGGGAAGGGCATGGTCGGGGCGATAGGATTCGAACCTACGACCCTCTGCTCCCAAAGCAGATGCGCTACCAGACTGCGCTACACCCCGACGCCCTGACGGGCCTAGGGGGATTACGATTTTTGCCTCTGACGGGCAAGTGAGCGAGCGCCGTCCAACGGAACGTTCGGGGCTCGTTTTGAGCAATCCGGGGCGAGAGGTCCCGAAAAACTCCCGAAAAGTGTTCGCGGGGCGTTCCGCTCTGCTGCTCGCGGCGGCGGTGCTGTCGCTCGCCCTCGCCGGCTGCACCGACGCCAACACCTCGCCCGGCGTGAGGGGCGACAACGGCATCCGCAGGCGCATCTGGACCGACCCGGCGACGGGCTGCCAGTTCCACTTCTGGGAAAGCGGGGTCGGCAGCAATTACAGCATGGCCCTCGCCCCACGCCTCGGCCCCGATCGTCTTCCTGTGTGTGGCACGGGGAGGATGTGAGCCATGAGCGAGAGCATCACCTACGTCCGCATCGTCGGCGAGCCGTTCCTGTCACGGGCACGCGAGTACCGCGAGCGTCAAACGGCTCGGCGCCGGGCGATCTGGGAATACGCACAGTCGAAGGGCGCGACCGGCTTCAGCACCGCCGGCACCGACCTGTGCTTCAAGGGGCGCTCGCCGCCCAAGAACTGGACGAAGCCGAAGGGCGAGCACGGTTTCAGCCACCCCAAGGTCGGCACTCCCGAGGCCGGCGAACTTCAGCGACTACGCAGCATTCACCCGCAGCCCGTCTACCGAGACGTCTATGGCGACGGCCTCTGCGAGGAGATCAGTTGGGAAGCGTCCGACGGCAGTTCCGGCACCTGGGGCATCGCGGACGGCAGTAATCTGACGCTGGTCTTTGAGGGCGCGTGGCTCGGCTGGGCGGGCGACACGTTCTTCGGCCTAATCCCTGACGCCGAGGCCGAGCGCCACCGCTACGCCACCAAACACCCCGAACGCACCGTCGTCGGCCCGGCCGCGACGTGGACCCTGCCTGAAGGCCTCGTGCGGATCACGAAGGCCGAAATGGACCTGATCGTCGCCGAGCATCGTGTCGCGGAAGAGCGGGCCAAGGCATCTGCCCCCTCCGCCCGGCCCCTCGCTCTGACCGGGGAGGGGTAGATGGCTTGGACAACCCCAGGGCGCGACACCGACACGGAGCGAGAGGAGGCGCGCGCACTCCTCCGCGCCCTACCCGGCTACCCTTTCATGCCGTGCAAAATCTGTACGAGGGAAGGCTACAGCAGTGTCAGTTGCGAGCACAGCGGCTGGGAGCGCGCTCGGGCGTGGCATCCGGGCCTGATCGGCGATGCCTCGTCTGATTGCTCTCCCTCGAAACGAGGGGAGGCCTGACCATGCGCGTCCTCGTCTGCGGAGGCCGAGATCTCGACGCGGCCGATGTCTGGAACTGGCTGGAACGCTTCGGCCATCAGGATGCGGCGGAAGCCTTGGGCTGGCCGAGCCTGCCTCGCATCACGACCGTCATCCATGGCGGCGCCCGCGGCGCCGACGAAGGCGCGGCGCAGTGGGCCGAGAGCGAGGGCCTGCGGGTGCTCTCGTTCCCGGCCGACTGGAAGAAGCACGGCAAGTCCGCCGGCCCAATCCGCAACGCGCGCATGCTCCGCGAGGGCAAGCCGGTCGTGGTCCTCGCCTTCCCCGGCGGACGGGGCACGGCCGACATGATCCGCCAAGCCGAAGCCGCCGGCATTCCCGTCCGACGCATTGCGCCTCACGAGGTCTCCGCCCGGCCCCTCACCACAGCACAGCAGGAGGCTTGAGCCATGAAACTTCAGGATGTTGAAGCCGCTCGGCAGCTGGCTTCTGAGATGTCGTACGTCGAAGGGGCCAAGTTCTTGCGCTCAGAACTCGGCTGGGGCCTGCGCGAAGCGATCCAAGTGTGCGAGCAGATCGCGAGGGAGTTTCCGACATCGCGGCTCGCCGCAAGCCTTGCCGCACGAGATGCGTCCAACCTCTCCATCCGGCCCTCGCCTATCGTCAGGGAGGCTTGAGGTATGAGCGAGGAAGCTTCAGGACGCGCCCCGATGGGGCCGGGCTGGTCGGCAGAGCCCGAGCCGCAGGGCGTCTCGGCCCTTACGGGCGACCATCCCTCGCGCGGCGGAAGTGCAGCCGGTTCACTCAACGGGCCACCCTACGGCATCATCGACCCCGATTACGCGCGCGTCTTCACGATGGCTCGCTGCCTCGCATGGGCCGAAGGCTACGCGCTGATGATGCACGGGTCGTTCACGCGCGACCTCGATCTCTTGGCCGTGCCGTGGACCGAGCGCGCCTGCGATCCCGAGAAGCTGGTGCGGCGGATCGAACAAGCCGCCGACCTGCGGATCATAACCGACGAGCCCGGCCAGAAGCCGCATGGCCGCCTCGCCTGGACGATGGTGTTCACCGGCTTCGGTGATCCGCGGTTCGTGGACATCGGAGTCATGCCGCGGGCCAGAAATGAAGAAGGAGGCGATCAATGAGCTGTTGGCACGCCGTTTCGGCCGATGAATTCGCTCGCCTGCTACAGGCGATTGAGCTTGGAAACGAGGCGGATGCCGCGCGGATGCCCGACGAGGCCGCCGCGCTCAAGGTCATGCAGGCAGCATACGAGCGACTAAAGGCGCTAGGCTTCCGCGACTTCACTTACTGCCCGAAGGACGGACAGTATCGTGAGTTTGTCGAGGTCGGCAGCACGGGCGTTCATAGCGGCTACCGTGATGCCTCTGGCGTGTGGATTGCCGAGGCCGGCGATCTCTGGCCGAGCAAGCCAATCCTGTTTCGCGACCCGCATGCGCCAGGGATGGAAGCCCGCAGGGCGGGGACGCAAGGCGGCCCCGTTCACGACAGCCCGATCGGCGTAGCCGAGGCGCCCCAACCCGATCCAACCCCGAAGGCAGGAGAGTAGACGATGGCAAACTTGATCTTGGCGCCGTCCGGGCTGCCCGAAGAGCGCCTAAAGCCGTGGGCGCTCCAACTCCGCTATCACGATTGCTGCGGCCCAACCGAATACGCACACGTCTGCTTTGTATCCGAGGCGACCGCCCGCGAGATCGTTAAGGCGGGCGCTCCTTACTTCCTCTACAGCAACGACCGCGAAAAGGACGCCCTCGCCCTTCCTCCTGCGGGAGGACGTTGAGGGATGGCTGAGCGTCAACCACCCGTCTTCTCACCCGTCGATTACGACGCCTGGAGCCGCGGCTACACCCCGCCATCCGAACACGTCCTGATCGACGCGCTCCAGTTTCGCAGGGCGAAGGTTCAAATGTCCACCAGCGTTGGGCGAGGCGGGCAGGTCTGGGTCGTCTACAGCGGACCCGCCTTCAATTCCAAAGCGCGCCGGCATTTGCTGGCGATGATGGAGGCGATGGACGCGGCCCTGATTGAGGATGAGCGCCCCGCGTCAGGGAGCGAAGCGGCGGAAGCCGACGAAACGCGAAGCGGTTCGGCCGGAGGCGAGAGCCCGGTCGCTGAAAGCGAGACGCCCAACCATCCTCCCCGCAGGTGGGGTCGCCATGCCCCCCGTCGCCAGTGATGGACGGAACCGATACCCTCCCGTCATGACCGAATCCTCCCCCATCATCGGCGACCTCTCCGCCAAGCCGACGCATGCGCTCACGCCCGCCGAACTGCGTGAGATCGCGCGGAGAATCGAGCGGCGTCGAGAGAGCGGGCTGGCGATCCCCGGCGACCGGGTCGGCCTCTATGCCGAGGCGATGCGAGCCCTGGCGCGGGAACGGGAGAGCGCGAAGTGACGGGCCCCGAGCCGCCCGGCCCCGCCTTCGAACGCTACCTCGCCGAGGTCGAACGCACGCACCCGGAGCGCCCGCGGTATCGCCTGGGCTCGTCCGGCGACGGTGGAGAGGTCCAGCGCCGGCGAGGCCCGGAGCAATGCGCGGCGGTTCGTCGGTCAGTTCATCGCAGGGCCTCGTGCGGCGCGAGGCCGTGCATGAATTCGGGGGAGGAAAGGAGCAACATGGTCCATTCCGGTCCGGGCTTGGCTTGGGCCAGGGCCGCGAGCGTCGGCGCGCCGAGGCGCCCGCGCAGGACGGTCTCGTAGAACGCGTTCTGGACCGTCGGCGGCGGGGGCTTCGGCTTCTCGGGGGGCGGCGTGTCCTCGGCCGGCAGCGCGAACAGGGCGGGCGCGCCCTCGCTGATCAGCCGCGCCACCTCGAAGCGGGAAACCATCTGGCCCGGCCCGTTCCAGTCCGCCGCGTCGAGCGGATAGCCGTCCGGGGTGGAGCGGCCGAACAGGCCCTGCCCGAGGCGCTTTAACCAACTCTGGATCGGCGCCGGATTGCGGATCGTCCGGTCGGCCGAGATGAGCCGCACGGCCGACAGCACGTAGCGCACCGGATCTTTGAAGCCGCGCCCGAGGCTTGCCCCGAAGTCGGGGTCGCGCACGAGCGCCTTGACGACCTGGGCGATGTCGCCGTCGCTGTCCATGAAGACGCGCCCGAGCCGCTCGACCAGGGCTGCGGAGGGCACGTCACCGAGGAGGGCACGGGCGAGCGACGTCGAGACGTGGCGCGCCGTCGCCGGATGACGGGCCAGGATGTCGAGCGCCTCCTCGATCTCGGCATAGCCGCGGCCCTTGATCGTGCGTCCGAGGAAGCTCTTGTCGCCGTAATCGTGTTGCGTCGGATCGAACACAAACAGACCGTCGCGGCGATAGTCGCGCTGCCGGTCCGGCGGCATCCGGGGCTCCGGCGTGAAGCCGTAGCCGACCCCTGTCAGAATTCGGGCGAGCTGCTCGACATCCCCTTGCGTGTAGCCGCCGCCCACCCCAAGGGTGTGCAACTCCATTAGTTCGCGAGCATAGTTCTCGTTGCGCCGTTGTGCCGTGTTTTTAGCATTGTCGAGATAGCCGAGCATCGCCGGATGACGCAGGGTTGCGCCGAGGAGATCACGGAACCGCCCGAGGGCGCGCGGTCGGATCGCCGTGTCGACGTAGTCGCCGACGAACATCCGTAGATAGGTCGTTGGCAGATAGACGTTGAAGTGGTTAAGCCAGAACCACGTCAGCCGCTCGCGCAACTGGTCCGGCGTGGACAGCGCGGCCAGGATTGTGCGCCCGACCGCCCGCTCTCCCGAACGAACCTCCACGGAGCCGACGTCCTTCGCAGCCCGACGGCGTGCCTCGTCGTCGGGCATGGCGCTGATCACCCGAACTTGCGCTCCATAGGCCGAAAATCGCTCGAGGAGCGTGCCGCCGTCCTGAAATGGCTCGCTCGCCGCCTGCGACGCTGGCGGCAGTCGCAGACCGGTTGGCGGATGGATCTGCGCCTCCAGCCACGCCTCGCGGCCCATCGCCCGCATACACGCGAGATCGTCGGGGGTGATGCCGAAAGTTAGTGCGTCCACAAGGGCCGCGTCGTCAATCGCCGCAGGGACTGAAGCGGTCGCGTGAGCGGCCGGCTCCTCAGATCGGACCGGACCGGTGACGCAGGTCAGGGCGATCGCGATCAGGCCGGCGAGGCGGCGCAGGTGACTCGGCATCGCGTGCGAGCTCCTAGGAAAGACGCCAGGCCGGCGACGAACCTAGAATCGACGCCTGAAATGCGGCCCTGATATGGGCTCTACTATCGCCCAGCGGGGAGATCCCTTAGCGGCAAGGCACGCCCGGCGGCCAGCCATGACCCTGCTATTTCCGCCGCCCGGAGCCGGGCCGAGACGCAGCGCTGCCTGTTGGTGCTCCATCATCATCTACTGGCGTGCGGCCTACTGGGTCCGCAGCTGCTACTGGTGCTGGACCAAGACCTGTTGCCGCATTATTTTCTGGCTCAAGGCAACCGCCTGCTGCGCCTAATTCTACTGCCGCTCCGTGGTGCCCGCCTGCGCTTGCTCGACCAACCCCTCATACCTCGAATGACTAATAATATCCTGCGACGGACCACGATCAAAGGCTTTGTCACCTGCTTAAAAGCGACCCGCCCTTGAAGCTCTGCATCGACCAGCATAGCCTCGCGCTCGATATCCTGCCTTTAGAGCCGCTCCCGGTTACATAGTGACGGCCAAGTCTTTGTAATAGCCGGCAGCGGCGAGGCATCTGCGGCACTCCTCTGGGGTGAGGGAGTGAAGGTCTTCCGGATTGTGTCTCGGAGATTAGACGAAAGAACCTATTCCCACTCTCCCGAGCACAGATGCAGATAAACCCAATCTGGAAGATTGTGAAGATTGGGCGCAGCCTCGAAAGGCTGGTCGGCTTCTCTTGCAACTGAGATGCCGTCACTCGCCTGAGCCAGCTCGTCCTCGCCGACGGTAAGGCTTATCTTCGTAGTGGCGTCCATAGGGCAGTTCCTCGACGATTCGGCCGAACATAGATGAAGCGCCGAGGCTTGGCTGTTGCAGCGCGGAAACAGGCGTCCGAAGTTTGATTGGAGCCGGGAACCGAAAAACCCCGCCGCGGCGGCGCCGGGCGGGGTCAAGGCGGAGGTGAGAGCCCGCGGTTATGCGGGTGGCGGTCCGGTCGGGACCGCACCGGGCATCGCGCCGGTGCGCCAGAAGTCACCGATCCACGGCCGCGCCCGCTCAATCACCGGCCCGATGTCCGGCCGAGTCGCCAGCACGGCGCCGACCAGCAGCACCGCGAGGCCGACCCACACCCCGAACACGATCCGCTGCCGCCGCGGCACCTCGCCCTGGATCAGCCCCGGCGCGCAGACGTGGAGCGTCGCCGCGAGCATCGACAGCAGCACGATCGGCGCGACCACCTCGGCGTTCAGGAGCCACTTCGGCGCCTCGGCCAGCCGGTAGACGATCGCGTAGACCGTCTGCCCGAGGTGCGACAGGAAGCTCAGGACGATGCCGACGACGAGGAAGTCGGCGCCCTCCGGCTTAGGCCGGCGCACGGCCTCCCAGGCGTGCGGCGCGTAGACGTAGATGACGGCGCTGTAGAAGCCCGCGGCGAGGATGCGGGCGGCCACGATCATGTCGGCGTTGGGCACGAAGACGTTGATCGTCTGATAGCCCAGGAACAGCACCAGGGCCGTCAGATAGAGCACGCCCCGGATACCCTCCGGCCCGTCCTTGTAGATCATCACCGCGCATTCTCCTCGGCGCTCGCCGCGCGCTTTTCCATCTGGCGAAGGGTGGCCTCGACCACGACCCGCACGTCGTCGAGGCGCCGAGCCTGCTTGAAACTGGCCCGCTCGACCGCGAGCACGGACTTGGCGTGAAGGTCTTCGGCGCGATCCAGGCGGGCCAGCTCGCGCTCGCCGCGGGCGCAGTGCGGGCAGACGAGGCGGCAGAGGAAGCTGCGAAGCCGGCCAGTCATGCGTGCCCGCTCCGGTTCTTGATTCCGTCCTTGATGTCGCGCAGCAGCTCCTTGGTCAGATCATTGCTGCCCTCGGCCCCCTTCATCGCCTGGGTGACGAGGCGGGCGATTTCGACTTGCCCCTCGCGCACGTCCTCAAGGGCGGCGGCGGTGGCGACCGTCGCGGCGGCAGCGCGCTCCAGCGCCGCGGCAGCTTTGCCGGCCTCCTCGATCCGGGCGTTCATGCACTCGCGCCACCACTTCACGACAGCGGAGAGCGCGAGCACGAGGAGCGCGACGGCGCCCCAAGGCCCGTAGTCCTTGAGGAGCCCCGCGATCTCGATGCCGGCCACGGGCAGGACTTAACGCGCGCCCGTGCCGAGGCCCTGGAGCGCGGGCTCCAGCACCTTCGCCGCGGTGCTGTCGGGCTCAAGGTGGAGCGACCGGAAGATGCGGGCGCCGATCTCGGCCGGGCCGCCGGCCATGCGGATCACCCACGCGGGCGTCGAGTCGAGGGCGCGCTGCAGCGCCTTCGCCACCACGGCCGAGCCGACCGGGATGGTGAGCACCTGGCCCTTGGCCGCGCCCTCGACAGCGTTGAGCGCGTAGTCGACGGCGGTGCGCACGACGATCTCGATGCGGCTCGCCAGGAGCGAGGACAGCCACACGGGGCCGATCCGGCCGAGCAGGATCGTGGCGAGGCCGGACAGCGCGGTCACGGCGAAGGCGGAGACGGTCGGCGCGGCGGCGGCGACCATGGCCTCGGCGGAGAGCGTCACCGAGGCATCGCCGATCTTGGCGACCTCCTCGGCGGCGAGGGACGCGCCGGTCAACGCGATAAAGAAGCCGAAGGCTGAAATCGGCAGCCTCGCCCGCATCGGAAGAGCCGAGGCAAGGGCAACGCCGAGGCAAATTCCGCCACCCAGGGCGGCGAGGAACGAGCCGGTCCCTGTCGGAGCGGGCAGCGCGCCGAAGGCCATAGCCGGAGAGCATACGCAGGCAAGTGCCAGCGCCGCGAAGAGGATGCGGGACATGGTGGGCCTCGTTGTCATGGATGATGCGCGGCGGGCCCGGCCGGCGCGGGTCGAGACCGGCAAATTTGCCGGTTTAGATCAGGCGCGGGTCGAGCTGACATTCGTCTCGGCGTGAGGCTCGACCGCGGGCGTGCTGCGGAACAGCCCGGCGAGCCAGGGCCACCACCCGGTCGGCGGCGGCACGACCACCGGCTCGATCACGGGCGTGGGCTTGGTCTTGTCGAGCACGACTGCCACGGGCGCGGCGACGGTGACCGGCTTTGCGCCGCGCACCTGACTCGGCAGAGCCTCGGCATAGGGCGTGCGGAACTGGTCATACTCGGCCCGGCGCCGCGGGATGATGACGGCCGGGCGGTTCCACAGCAGGATAGCCTCGGCCGCCGCTGCCCGGTCGCCGGCCCGCAGCTTGCGCAGCACGGTCGAGCGCAGGAAGGCCGGCTGGCCGATGTTGAAGCAGAGCGAGACCAGGGCGTCGAAGGCGTGCTGCGGCAGGTCCGCCGGCACGGCGTCGCGTACCGTCTTCACAAACTTCTGCACGTCGCGGGCGAAGATCGCATCGCACTCGGCCGCGGTGATGCGCAGGCCCGCGCGCGGCGTTGGGGGGCCCGCGGCGGCGGTGTGGCCGACGCCGATGGTCCAGATGCCGACGCTGTCCTTGTAGGCTTCGAGCCGCCGTCCCTCGCGCGCGATGAGAGCGGCCTCGCCGATGGGGCTGAGGTCCATGGTGGTTCTCCGGTGGTGAGTAGGGCTGTGCAAGGCGGAGTGTGCATCGGCGACCTTTCCAGACAGGCCGTCGCAACAGAGAACAGGATGGACACCGCGTGCCTGCCGGGCTTTAACGACACCGAATCGACCGTTCGGATGGGCGATTGGGTCAGTGACTCAGGGGGACGTGATGGACGCAGAAGCAGAATATGATCGGCTCATCGCCCCACTGACGGGCGACGGCTACACGGTAGTGCTCCGAAATCTGCACAAGTACTTGAAGCCCAAAACATATCTCGAAATAGGCGCTCGCTCCGGCCGCTCGCTTGAACTGGCTGAGTGCAATACTATCGCAATAGACCCTGTGTTTAGCTTGCGGCAGAGTTTTGTTGGAAACAAGCCATCCTGTCTTCTTTATCAAATTGGCAGCGACGATTTTTTCAGTACTAAAGATCCAGTCGCATTGTTCGGAAGACCGATCGACTTATCTTTTCTTGACGGAATGCATCTTGCCGAATTTTTGCTTCGCGATTTCATTAATACGGAAAAAAGTTGCAAAGTAAATTCCGTCGTTGCCATGCACGATTGCGTTCCGGCCGATCTACCAATGACAAGACGGAAGGAGATTGTGTCGGTTGATCAGCTAAGCAAACATGAGCCCACATGGTGGCTGGGCGATGTATGGAAAATAGTACCAATCCTAAAAAAATATCGGGCTGATTTGAAATTGTATGTAGTTAGCGCCCCGCCAACTGGCTTGGTATTGGTTAGTAACTTGAACCCACAGTGTACGATACTTAAAGACAACTATGCTCAGATTATTGAAGAGATGGCTTCCATGAACTTTGATGATCTATTGGCTTATACAAAAAGCATCAAGCTGCTAGCAACATCAGAGTTATCAACGTTTGAAGGGATAAGCAAGTATTTTTACCTTTAAAGTAGCTTGCCTTGACTGTAAATGATAGCGCATCATTAGGGTAAGAAAATGTCACGATCATATGCGGATGCTCCGCAGGCGCTCACCGCCCAAGATGTCAACAGCGTTAAAAGCTTGATTGCTATGAATATTCGTAGTGACGAAAATTATGGGCAAACGGACCCCGGCTTGTTGAAGGAAAGATCCATCACGGCAATTGGCGAAGGCCGTTTGAAGCACTATATTATTACACGTTTTAATTTATGGGATGAAAATCTACGGCGAGCTGCAGGGATCTTAGAGGAGGATGCATACTTAAATTGGATTGAGCGCAGAATTGTACTTTTCCGAGAGTCGCTTCTTCCTACGCTTGTTCATCAAACATACAATGATTTTCAACTGTTGCTTTTCTTTGACACAAACATGGATAGCAGGACGAGCGCATTTATCGAAAGCCTACAGGAATTTGGGTTTATTAAACCCCTATTTGTAGATTTTCGCCTCAAACATGGATGGTCGCATTTTGAGAATACTTTAGCCGCGGAAATCTTATCATCAACTGTCGTGGGCGATGTCGTAGCTACAACAAGGATTGACTCTGATGATGCTCTAAGCATTGGTTTTATGCAAAATCTTAATCAATATTGTAGTCGCATTGGCTATGATGAGGCTATAGCCGATATGTATGTAAATTTTCCGTTTGGGCTGCAATGCACTGACAGAGACATAAGAATCCTTATGTATAATAGAAATCCTTTTCAAACGATGTTGGAGGCAAGAGAAAAATATTTAAACGAAAACATTTGGGTGAGAAAGGGCGTTTTCCAAACGGCACACGATCGGACATTCAAGGTAGGAAAAATTATCAACGTTATTACCTCGTTCCCAATGTGGGCGCAGTTCGTGCACGGTGGCAATGTGGCAAATCACGCCAAGGCAAGCCTTCCGATTGCCGTCCACTCAGACCCATTACGCATTATGTTTGCAAATACCCTCTCCGGCGGACTCAGGGGGTCCCCAATCTGATTGCGCTTGCGTTCCAATGCGCTTCCGGCCATCACAGCAAGGTGCACGTGCTCTTTAGTGCAGGATCATGATGATCACTCGTCGTCGGATTTAGCGAGCCGGCGGTGAACTTATGGGCGAGATGCTGTTCAGATTGGCGCATACTGATGCGTGCTGCCGTTGGTCAGTCAACCACGTTTAGCGAGGAGGCAGGCGATGAACACGAAACCGTTGACCGGAATTATTCCAGCTGGCTCCCTGATCATCTTCTCGCTCGGGCTTGATGAAGACGCCTACAACAAGGGCGCCTACCGAGCGACGCAGGACATCCGTCAGAGCGACGCGATCGACAACTACGCGATGTATATGCGTGATGAGCGTCCTGATGAGCGGCCTTTTAATGAGGGTTTTTGTCTGTGGATGCTCAAAGAAGGGCTTATTGAGGAAGTGGACACCGTAAACTGGTATCTCGGTGACCACGATAGGTTCGATCCACATCACTCCTGACGTAGTTCGCGGCGCAACACTGGCGCGCTCATGCTCTAGGGTGGCAGGCCGCGGAGGTGCTCCGGTGGCGGGTTGCGGCGGATCGGCTATGGTCGCGGCCCTTGGAAGTGAGTGGGCGATTTGATGTTTCAGCGCATCAGCGAATTTCACAGCGCCTGTCCAATTGCCGAAATGGAGAACGGACCTTTTGCGCGCTGGATTGACCTTTCCGGCGGCCACGACACGCAAGGTCTCGTCACCTTTGAAAAGCCGATCGTCTGGCTTCGCCAGAGCACCGCGCAGGCGGTTGTGCTCGATGTGCATGGCGAAGTTGCCTTGGAAGGGGTTCATCACAATGACGCATATGGTTTCTTAAAGTCAATCGAAGGCGCAACTGAGAACGCCGTTAAAATGGCGGAAAGCTTCGCTGCGAAGTCTGATAGCGCAATCACTGTTGAGGTTTGGCTCACAGTGAAAGAAATACCTGCCGTTTCCGCACCATCCCCGCACGCACGCAAAGGCGCTCCTGCTCGTTATCTATCCGTGCCGGAGGATTGGTGCCGCCCCGATGACCCTGTCTTGAAGGCGCGCGCGACTGGTGCAACGCCCCAAGAGAGGGCCGCACTTCCGCCCCCGTCCTTCATTCGGGAGCGCGTGCTGTTCAAGGCCGTCACGTGGTCGTCGCGCAAGGCGCCGCCGGATTGGGAGCAGATGCGATCCGACGCTTGCGCCCGAGCCTACGACGGCACGCTCACTGCGGCGGCGTGAGGTCCGCCGCAATTGTGTAACGTCAAGGCGCCGCCGCGTAGGACCGCGCGATGTGCTCGGGGATCACGCTCGGGATGAAGGCGATCCGGCGCAGGATCAGGGCACCTTGCTGGCCCGTCGCTGCCTCGTTGACGCCGAGCCTCAACGTGGTGAGGCCGACCGGCGCGGCGGTCGGGCTCGCAAAGTAAGCGATATTGCCGTTGATGACGTTGCGGAACGAGCTCGCGCCCACGCCGAAGCTCAGCGCTATCCGACACGACTGTCCTGGCTGCACCACGAGATTCGATCCGAGCGCAGTGGTGGTTCCAGCCGATGTGTGACGGAACTGGACCTCACCGTTGGACTGACGAAACGCTACGATGCGGTTGGTGGCCGTGCCGTCGCAAAGTCCGAAGAGGAATTGCGTAGCTGCTGCCGGAACGGGCGCGGTTGGGATCACGTCCGCATAGAACGTGCCGGTCGTCACGCTGCCGAAGATGTCGGTGAAGGCCGTTCCGCCCAGCGATGCGGCCGTCCCGGCCGAGGCACCGGTCGTCGGGATGAACACGCTCGGCTCGGCGGTGTTCTCGATCTGGACGAACCGCAGCAACCCGTTGACCGCCGCCGTGAAGGTGCCGGCGGTCGTGACCGTCAGGGTCTGCGGCGTGCCGGGTCGGACGATCACGCCGCCGCCGACCTCTGTCGCCACGCCGGTCCCCTGGCTCAGCGCGAGCCACCCGGTGCCGATGCACCAGCAGGTATAGGTGCCCGCGGCGAGCGTGACCGTCTGCGTGGCGGGCGCGGCCGGGTTGGCGAGGTACTGCGTCCGAGCCGGCATGATGACGGCACCGCGGCCGGGCACGAGCGGCAGGGTGTTGGCAGCAAAGCTCATGAAGCTCTCGGCGCTCACATCCTTCGGCAACAGTCCCGTTGCGGTGGAAGTGCGGGCGACGGTCAGGTCGCTCGTCTGCTTGCCGAGGTACTGGCCGCGGGCGAAATCCATATCCAGCGTCGCGCTGGGTAACGGGAACGGCACTTCGCCGACGGCGCCCTGCGCCGCGAACAGCGTCTTTAGGTAGGCGACCTGTTCGGCAATCTCGCGAAGACCGGCACGGGCCGGATCGAAGTCGGTCGCGCCCGCCGCGGCATAGGCCGGGGCGACATAGGCGCGGTTCGATCGCGCCTTGAGGCCCGTGTACCAATACGGCGGGGTGATGTCTTCCTTCGCGTTCCCGCTGAACTGGTTCGAACCGTCGATGTTGATGGAGGCGAAGTCCATCGTTGCCGGATTACGGATCTGAAGGCCGTTCTGCTGCGTCGCGGCCGGCTGCGTGTTCTTGCAGATGTTGCCGGAGAGCAGGATACGCGCCACGGTCGGGTTGAGCTTGGTCGTGTCGCAATCGAGCACGATGCCGCCGCGGTGCAGGCTCGGGCCGTTGCCAGGGAACTGCACCGGATCGACGTCGCGGCTGGCCCAATTGTCGATGCAGAGGTTGTTGCACGCCTCCGAGTCGGTGATGTTGGCGAACAGGATGCCGGCGCCGCCGCACTGCCAGCAAGTGTTGTCGTTGACCTTGAGGTGGTAGCCGACGAGGATGTCGAACGCGGCGCCGCCGAGCGGGCCGCTGCTCACGTCGTTGTGGCAGAAGCTCGAATACGAGCAGTGCGTGATGCCCCAGGCCGGCGGGTGGTCGCCGCGTCCGTAGAGCCTGTTGTGATCGCCAGTGAAGGCGGTCTGGTAGGCGACGTGGATACCGTACGCCTCCTCGAAGTCGCAGTGGGTGCAGTAGTTGTTGCGGTTGACGAGACGCCAACCGTCGGGGTTCTGCATCTCGGGCGGCAGGCCGTTGTTGGACGGCAGGAACAGCGATCCCGACGCGACCAAGTTGACGTTGCTGTGGAAGCCCGTGTTGCGGACGATACAGCGGTGCCAGCCCGAGTCCCGCATGTTGACGAACGATGGTCCGAACGACCTGTGATCGTAGAACCGACACTCTTCGAGCCTGACGAACGCCCCGTTGGCGAACTGTACGAGGCCCGCGGTGTCTGGCGCGTCTAACCGGCCTTCGAACCACACGCCCTTGACGGTAATGTTGCTGCGGGCGTTGCTGTTGATGATGGCGCCGGACGCGCCCGCCACGAGAACGCCCTGGCCCGGCTCGGCGAAGATGTACGAGCCCGCCGCGAAGGAAAACGTGCTGTCGATCTTGTAGCGGCCGACGAGCTTGACCGGCCGCCCGAACGTCGAAATCGTGGAAAGAGCATTCCGATCGTTGGTGACGCCATCGGCGGCGGCGCCGACCATTTGCGGCGTCAGGATGAACGAGGCGTTCCGGAACTTGCGACCGCCGAAGGAAATGTCGAGGGCGGTCGCGACATAGGTCGGCGCTTCCTCGACATAGAAGGCGCCGCCGCCGTCGTCGGGCTTGGCATAGCCCTGCGTCGTGAAGCTCGTGACACCTGCGGTGATGCCCGCCACCAGGGCGAGCGCCCGCGTCGCGGGGCCTGCGATCTGGCGGAGGGCAAGCGCCTTGTCCAGAAGCGGCAGCGTAAGATCGTTCCGCTTCGCGAAGCTGCCCGCCCCCGGCGCCCCGCTCTTGACGTAGGTGCCGTTGCCCGTGGTCGACGTCACCGCACCGGGATCGTTGATGACCTCGGCGATCGCACCGTCCGGCCGGGCGAGCGCGTCGGCGCCCGCGAGCTGGGCTTGCGTGTCAGCCACGAAGCGACCGTAGCCCACGGCGTTCTGCGCCTGATCCCGCGCGGTCGCGGCGTCCGTCGCTCTCTGCTGGGCCTGGGCGGCGGCCGCTTCGGCGAGAGCCTTGGCGGATAGGGTTCCGGGATTGACCGGGCCGGAGACGCCTTGCGCCCCTTCGACGATGTCGATCAGCGCTCGGGTTCGGTCGAGACCAGCAGACATCTCAAGCACTCCGTCCGATCAGGAAGCCTTCGCGGTACAGGCGCATCTCCCCGACCTCGTCGACGTCGAGGTCGCGCATCTCGCGACGCAGGCGGTAGGCGGCGATGCGCCCGAGGGGGATCAGCGCGGCGGCAGCGGGGCTGAAGCTCCAGCACACCGTGTCGCGGTAGAGAGGATCGCCGGCGGCATCGGCGGGTACCGCGGCGTCCGGGTCGATGTCCGACAGGCGGATGAGATCGAGCCCTCCGTAGAGGGTGACGTTCGGATCGTCCGGGTCCGACGAGGTCGCGAATCCACCGCCCCACCAAGAGACGCGCAGCACCAACGTCGAGCCGGCGAGATTCAGCCCGAACGCCCAGATCGGGCGCGGCCGGTTCGTGTCGCGCCAGACCAGCTTGTCGATATCGCCCAGGACTGGAGAGCCCGGTTGAACGGTGGTGGCCATGCAGGTGTCCGGGTTGGGCGGAGCGGTGCGAGGGCTCAGAAGGCCTCGACGAACTCCAGCGGGACTTCGCTCTCGGATCGGGCGATGCGCTCGATCGCGGCGGAGGCCGAGGCGGGGACGAGCTTCATGCGCAGGCGGGGCGAGGCGAAGTTGACGGCCTGGCCGACGCTGTGGGCCTGCCTGAGCCAGGGGCGGATCTCGACCAAGACATCGCCGGGGTCGCCGGCATCGACCGCCGGAAGCCGGGAAATCGCGTGCATGCGCTCGCCGAGCGCGAAATAGGGACCGCGGACCAGCACATCGGCCACGGTGCGCCGGAGCGTGATCTGGGTGTCGCCCGCCGCTGCGGCGGCGGCCAGGGTGTAGGCGACGGTCGGGCGCCCCGCGAGATCCTTCGGACCGATCAGGAAGGGGTTCGCAGCACCGTCGAGCGAGAACAGGAAGCCGCGCAACGACAGGACCTCTTCCGGCGTGTTGACGGCGAAGGTGGTGCGCCCGCGCCAGCGCCCGCTCGGCGCCTGAACCGTTTGCTCCTGTCCGGTCGCCGAGACCCCGCTCATCGCGAAGGCGTTCTCGATCCACCACGCCTCGGACCGGCGCAGGAGCGTGAGCGACGCACGCAGATCAGCCATCTTGCACCTACGGCGTCGTGTCGATCAGGAGGGTGACCGCGTTCGACCATGCGCTCGGCGTGCCGCCCGCCACGAAGCGGACGCGGAACCGATAGGTCTGGCCGTTGGTCAGCGGCCCGGCCTCGGCGCTCTGGCCGTCGCTGCGAATGGTCATTCCGACATAGTCGCCGTCGTCGCCCGTGTTGTTGCGGTACTGCGGCTGCGGGGTCGTGTCCGGGCGTGGCGAGGCGTTCCAGGCCAGGACCGCGTAGGCCTGCCCGCTGCGCAGGCTTTGCGAGACGTTGACGCCGCTCGGGATCGGCACGTCGTTGATCGGCGGGACGTAGGTCGGGAGCGCGGGCCGAGGCGGCTCTTCGGTCGCGGGGTTCCACGCGTAGGCGGCGGAATCGATCGCCGAGAACGAGAGATCACAGCCCGACATATCGGCGCGCAGACCGAAGGCGGGCAACTCGGCAACGGTGTCCATCATCGGCCCCGGATCGACCTCGCCCAACGGGTCGTAGGTGATCCTGACCGTGTCCTCGCCCATCGCGTTGAGCGCCGACAGGTCGGTGGCGAGCGTGCCTTTCCACGCCGGGTGATCCCTGGCGTATTTGATCTTCGCGAGCCGGGCCGCCTGCGTCCATGACGGCACCATGGCGAGATCAATCGCCTCATCCACCACGCCGATCTGCGCTTGACTCGCCGTGTCCTGCCGCGCCTGCAGCTCGGTCGGCTGGTAGTAGGCGTCTGGGTCCGAGTAGGACACTTTGAGCCGGTTGTAGGTGTCGAGCCGGTCGTTGCCCTGGGCGAGGCTCGCGCGGACGATGCTGCGCGTGGCGATCGTGACCGTCGGCGCGATGTAGCGCCCGCCGCGCAGGCCGATGAGCCCGGTCGGGCCCCGCACGAGCCGCCCGTCGCAGGTCGCCAGCATCCGCGTCAGCACGTCCTTGGGCGCCTCGTCGAAGCGGTAGGTGCCCGAGAGCCGATAGCGGAACTCGGTCGAGCCGTCCTTGCGCGCGACGGTCTCGGCGTGGAGGTTGTGCGCGTCCTGGAACGAGGCGATGTCGATCTTGGACCGGCGGAAGCGCGCCCCGTCGGCGCTCAGCAGATAGTCGAGGATGCAGTCGGCCGCGATTTCGCTGAAGCCGAAGGTGCTCTTGTCGTCGGGGTTGTGCGCCGGATTGGTCGGGTCCCAGACCTTCTTTCCGCGGATCAGGAAGCGCAGCGGCGTGGCGTAGCTCTGGGGATAGACGAGCTGTTGCTCCTCGCGCTTCACGCCAAGGAACTGAACGGCGACGTAGGCGAGGCCGCGCAGGCGGTGCTCGGATGTCCAGATGCCGGGGAACTGCCCCAGCAGGTAGGGCGAGGCCGCTTGGCCGTCGGCGCCGAGATGGTTCTCGTAGGAGACGACGTTGATCTGCGGGAAATCGGTGACCTGCCAGCGCCCGTCGCCGTCGGTGCTGATCTGCACGACCTGCGCGTAGCGGTCGCCGATCAGGTATTTTTCGATCGCGTCGATCCCATGGGCGGCGAGGACGATGCCCTGCATCAGGGCGCCGTTGCGCGTCTCGAACAGAAAACGGGAGCCGCCGACGATGGTGCGGCCGTAGACCCCGACCCGCGGCCCGATGGCTTGGTTCAGGACGCTCTGCTGGGTCTCGTTGCGCGGCTTCGGCTGGTTCAGCGACGAGATCAGCAGGTTCGCGCCGACCGAGGCGGTGGTGATCGCCAGCGACCCGATCACGCTGGCCGTCGTCGCGGAGACGGTGATCGCCGTCCCCGTGGCCGTCGCGAGCGCGCTGACGATGGCAAAGCCGATGGTCTCGGCCATCAGATCGCCCAGACCTTCGTCGGACGGGCCGGCGAAACCACGATCCCATCCGCGGCCTTGATCGCCCAGCCCGCGCCGGTCGAGAGGGCGAGATACGTTCCGATCGGCAGTTCGATCACGCCCACGTCGCCGGCCTCCGGGGTGTCGGTCTCAAGGATGCCGGCCCGTGCCGCGAGGTCTGCGGCGAGCGCCGGAAGCCCGCCCATGGCGCGCAGCAGCCGCGCGCAGGCGCGATCGCTCCGGTAGGTGCCGCGTAGCGCCTCGGCCGGATCGACGCCGCGCTCGGCCTTGATCCAGTCGCAGGCCCACAGTGCGCAGTCGCGCTCGCCCCAGACGAAGGGCAGGCGGGCGCCCTCCGCGAGGAAGGTGCGAAGCCGGGCGCGACGGTCGAGGTTCATCGGCCGCTCCCCCTCGTGCGGCAGGAGATGCCCGTTCTCGGGGCGAATGCGCGGGCGCGGGCTGCCGACGGGGCCCTGGCCATAAGACATCGCCCGCGGAGCAGGATCGTGGTGGAGAGCGTCGTGCATCGGATCACACCGGCCAGTTGATCGCCTTGCCGGGCAGGCTCGCCACGAGCTCGAGCCCGCGGTCGCCGGGAAAGCGCGCCTGCTGATCGGTGTCCGTAAGGAATCCGAACGGCGGCTTGTTGCGCGCGGTCCACGGCCCCTCGGCCGACACGCTCACCGAAAACTGGCCGTTGCCGAGCGCGTCGTAGCTCATCACGTCCATCTCGCCTGACCAGACCTCGATCGGATCGTCGAGCCGCACGATCGCGCCGCCGGTCGCCTCGACGTAGAACTGGACGAGCACGCGGACGTCGCGCCCGCGGACGTTGGCCGATTGCGAGCGGGCGAGCGCCGCGATGCGGGCCGAGACGCCCGACATCGTGAAGGTCGCCTTCGGCGCCGTCGTCCCGACCGGCACGTCGAGGCCGTCGATCTGCGCCAGCGTGCCCGTGCCGTCCCAGGTCTGTCCGTCGCCGGTCACCAGCGGCCCGGCCCCGTAAAGCCAATACCGGCCCGGCCCGTCGGCGAAGTCGAAGTAGGCGAGGACGGCGAGGCGGACCGTGCGTCCGGCCGCGACCGCCGCCTGCGTGGCGGTGAGGAAGGGCATCGGTTACCCGGCGCGCTTCTGGAGTTCGCGGATGCGCTGCGGCAGCGCCCGGTCCCGCGCATCGACGTAGGCCTTCAGGTCGGCCACGGCCTGCGCGTCGGCGCCGGGCGCGTTGATGGTGGTGCGCGCGTCGATCGTGCCGATGCCGCCGCCCATGCCGGCGCTCGGCTTGGCCCACCCGACCGGGCCGCCCGAGGCGTACCCCGGCAGGCCGCGTCGCATTGCTTCCGCCACGGCGACGCCGCCGACGCGGGCGACGTCGTCTTGGCTCCACACCACCTCGCCGCGGTGGACGATGCCCGCGGGCTGGAAGCGGCCGCCGTGGCCCGTGTAACCGCCACGCGCGAAGCCGCCGAACACGTCGTCCGCACCGCCCAGCGCCAACGTCAGCCCGTCTGAAGCGCCGCCGCCGCCGCCGAACAGGCTGGAGAAGAAGCCGCCGATCCCGCCTCCGCCGCCCGCGCTGAACCCCGCAGAGACGAGGCTGTCGATGCCCGACGAAATCAGCCGGTCGCCGATGCGCAAGGCGATGTTGGAGAACGCCTGAAGCGCATCACCGCCGTGGCTGAGCTGCGTGGCGAAGTCGGTAAGCGCGCCGCTGGCCATGTCCTTCGCCTCGGTCAGGCGCAGGGTCTCACGCGTCTGGTCGAGCACGGCCTGCTCGTAGCGCGTCCCGGCGAAGGGGCGGGCTGCGGCGTAGGCCTGCTGATCGAGCCGGTCGCGGCCGAGCTGCGCACGCGCGAAGTTGTCGTTGTCGGAGAAGGCCAGGAAGCGGCCGGCCGAGATGATGCGCTGTCGCTCCGTGGCCTCCTGCGCGTATTGCGAGGCGAGGGCCTGCGACACGGTGATGCCGCGCCCCTGGGCCTCGGTGATCGAACGCAGCGCATCCGTGCGGGCCCGCAGCCCTTCCGTGTCGCGCCCGCCCGCCTCGGTGGTCAGTCGCAGTTCGTCGCGCTGCTGCTGAAGCTGTCGGGTTCGCTCGCCTTCTTCCTGAAGGGTCTGCTGCGTGTTGGCCCGTGGGGTCAGAATGTCCCTGAGATAGCCGCGCGTTTCGGCCGGCAGCGTCGAGAGATCACCGCCTGACTCCTGAAAACGCTGCGCGCGGCGCGGACCGGCGTTGTAGCCGATCAGCGCCAGCGTCTCGTTGCCGCCGAACTGCGCCAGCAGATCGCGCATCAGCCGCGCCTGCGCATCGATCGCCGAGGCGGGATCGAGCGGGTTGGTCAGCCCGTACTGCCGCGCCGTGCCGGGCATAAACTGGGCGATGCCCTGCGCGCCGGCGGGCGAGACCGCGTTCGGGTTGAAGCGGCTCTCCTGATAGCCCTGTGCGGCCAGAAGGTTCGGGTCCAGGCCGTAGCGGGTCGCGGCGTCGTAATAGAAATCGCGGTAGGCCGAGGGCACCTGCCCGATGCTGCGCGAGTAGCGCCCCTCGGAGCGGTACGTCTCCTGTCGAAGGCGATCCAGCTCCACCTGCCGGGTCTGCTCCAAGATCGCGCGGCCATCCGAAGGGGTCGTCTCGAGGCGCTTGTCGAAATCGGAATTGATCCGGGCGACGGACGCGGCGATCTGCGAGTAGCCGGAGGTCTGAAGGCCGAGCTGTGCGGACTTGAGACCTTCGTTGAGGGTCTTCAGCTGCTCTGCGGTTCGAAGGGAGTCTTGGGCCGCCTGCCGTTTGGCCGCGTCATCCGCGATTCGCCTCTGCTCGGCCTCAAGGCGCTCCACGTCGCCCCTGAACGTGGCGATGCGCGGCCCGGTGATGAGCTGCTGAACGTAGCTCGTGCTCCCGGCATTATCGCGCTCAGCCTCGGCCAGGGCACGCCGCGCGGTCGCCAAGCGCGTTTCGAGGTCCCCGCCCGTCGTCGCCCGATCAACCGCGCGACCGACCTTGTCCCAGAAATTCGAGAGCCGATTGCCGGTGCTCTCCAGCGCATGGCCCCATCCGCTCGTCAGTTCCGTCGCGCTGGTCAGGCTTGTCTTGTAGGCGTCGAAGAGGGCCCGCTGGGCACCGAGGCGATCCCCCTGCGCATCCAGTCGCTTGATGGTTTCGAGCGTCGTCGCGTTCAGGAAGCCGAGCTGATCGTTCAGCGTCTTCGCGCCGCGGGTCGGATCGGCGAAGGCGGCGGCCAGCGCCTTGTTCGCCTCCGTCAGGTCCTGGCCCGTGGTCGCCGCATAGTCGCGCGCCGTCCCGAGAAGCGAGCCGGCGAGCGCTGAACGGATGCCGCCGGTGCCGGCGTACTGTCCCAGCAACTCGCGAGCGCTGCGGACCGAGAGCCCGGCGCCGTCCGCCGACGACAGCGCCAGGGCATTGATGCCGCCCACTGTCATGCCCGACGCGCGCCCGATGCCGGCAGTCGACCGAGCCAGGGCGAGCTGCGTGCTGGCGTAGGACTGTTGCGCCACCACAGCGGCGATGGTCGCGGTGGCTGCCCCGCCGATCGCGCCGCCGAGCAGGCCGATGCGTGAGGCAAACCCGCCGACGGCATCGCCCGCCTGCGAGAGCGCGCCTTTGATGCTGGCGCCGCCGGGGCCGGCGAACACCTGTGCGATCTGCGGCCCCTGCTGAAGCGCGATCATGCCGAGCGGCGAGCCGGATCCGAGCTGAGAAGCGATGTCGCTGCCCTGATACACGAGGTTGGTGACCTCGTCCGAGCGCAGCCGACGCCCGGCAGCGTTCTCGTTGGCAGCCGCACCGCCGAGCCCGCCGAGCCGACGGCTGGCCGCGGCGTTCGCCTCGGCGCGGGCGCGAGCGGTCTCCAGGCCGCCGAGGGTCGCTGCCCCCTGGGTGCCGAGTTCGCGCCAGGCCGCCGTGGCGCTGCGCACCGCCGTGGTCGAGTTCGCCGCCGCTGCCGCCATTGAGGAATAGCGGTTGGTCAGCTGCCCCATCGTCCGCTCGTAGGTGGCGGCGTCGATGATGCCCTGCTGATAGGCCCGGTTCAGGGTGGCGGTGCCCCGCTCCAGGCGCTGCTGGGTCCGGTAGGTCTCATCGACCTCGCGACGAAGCTTTTCCAGCGCCGCACCGGCCGAGAGCTGCCGACGCGCGGCCTGTTCCGTCTGCTGGGCCGTCTGTTCGGTCGCCTGCCCGAGCCGATCCTGCGACGCCGCCACGGCGTCCGCATCCGAGCGGGCCTTCTCGGCGCCCTCGGAGACGTAGCGGATGGTCGCGGTGCGGATGGCGTTCAGGGTGGGCATCAGCGGTCCGCTCCCTTCTTGTCCATCATCTTGCGCCACTCACCGTCCATGAGCCCGACCAGCCGCTCCAGCCGCTCGTACTCGTCCAGATCGGTGATCCCGTAGCGTTCGGCATAGGCGTGGATCGCGGTCCATCGGATCGGGCCGAACACGCCGAAGCCGATGGCGCGATCAGCCTGGAGGCGCCAGAACGCGGACCAGACGAAGGTGAGGTGTTCGGCCAGTTCCGGGCGCCGCATCAGCGCACGCGGCACCTGACCATCCTCTTCGGCGATGTCGATCAGCCACTCGGCCCGCTCGCCGAACTCGCCCTCCCATCGGAGGGCGTCGATCAGTTTTTTGCGTCGGCCTTTCCGTCGACCTCGGCCTCGACGGCGACGGCGTTGGCCGCCCAGGTCACGGCCCCCCGGAACATGTCGAACTCGGGATCGCCGAGCAGCTTGCCGGCGAGGTCGGCCGAGTAGGGCAGCGGCGTGGTGCCGTCGTCCTCGGTAAAGCCGTCCCAATCGAGCAAGACGGCTTCGTTGAGGCATTCGCCGATGATGCGCTCGCGATCCTCCGCGCGGAGCCCGCGCAGCTTCTGGTGCGCCGGGATCGCGGAGGCCTTGCGGTCGAACAAGCGCTTGTAATCGGCGTTGCCGAGGCCGCGGACCTTGAGGCGGACGCCGGGCAGGCCGGGGATGTCGTCGATCCAGCGCCCCTGCTCGATCACGGCGACGTTGGTTTTCAGGGCGGAGAGCTTCACGCGGAGGGCTCCTGCTTCTCGGTGATGGCGGGCGCGGGCTTGGTCGGCTCGGCCTTGGCGCCCTCGCTCGACCCGGCGGCCTTGGCGCTCGCGAGCGTGCCGAGCCCCTTACCGACGATGAGTTCGGCGTAGGCGTCGGTCATCTCGACCTCGGTGCCCGCCTCGTAGCGGACCTCGTCCGCGCGGGTGGCCTCGCCCTTCGGAAAGGCCTTCGGATAGCCGGAAAAGCTTTCGGTGATACGGACCGTCTTCATGACACGCCCCTCTGCATTTTGATGGAACACTGCTCGCCGGTGTGGAGCACGGCCCGGAACGGGATGATCACCATCACGTCGTCGTTGTTGTCGCCGGTACGCCGCTCGGGATTCATGGGGCGACAGTTCGGCATGGTGATCCGATACCGCTGCGTCGCGGCGTTCCCGACCGTGAAGTCGGTCGCGAAGGAGCCATGCGCCAAGGCGAGCGCGTAGAGGTCGTCGGTCTCGAAATAGGCCTCGATGTTGCCCGTGACGTCGATGTCGCCGAGCCCGAAATCCTCGGTGAACAGATTGCCGACGCTCGGCCGGACGCGCAGACCATTGTTCACCGACAGCGACAGGCTGCGCACCTTCGGCGCCGGCGCGCTGCCGCCGAGCCCGAAATCGAGGATCGCGACGTTGGCCGATGCCGTGGAGATCGGATTGGTGGTCGGCGCGGCGTAGGTCGCCCCGGTGAGCAGGCCGCCGGGCAGGGCCTCGGTCTGCGCCATGATGCCGAACGAGCCGGTGACGGGCTGGCGCGCCGCAATCGACAGGTTGAGCGTGCTGATGCGCGCGCCGGGGAAGCGCGAGACCGTGACGGCAGAGTCGCCGATGGGCAGGGTCTCTTCGAACGTGAAGCTCCGGCCCGTCGACCCGTTCTTGAGCACGTTCGAGGTCCAGGTGCCGAACAGGGCCGCTTCGAAGATGTCGTCGAAGGTGTTGTAGGCCATCTCGAAGTTGTAGGCCCCGGCCGCGTCGAGCCCGAGGAGGATCTCGTTGCGGACGTTGCGGTCCGCATAGATCTCGTTCGAGGTCGCGGTCGTCTTGTTGATCCCCGGCCCGCCGCCGGTCGAGCGCAGCGTCTTGAACGAAGGCGTGGCGGGCGTGACCCCCCACGTCGCCTCGGCGACATAGGCGATCCGACGATCCGACCCGTTGGCGATCGACATGGCAGTCTCCAGAAGTAGGGAAGCGTCGGGCGGCCCGGCCGGTCAGCCGCGGATGTCGGCCTGGTAGGGGATCGCGAACGACAGGACGTAGTAGTTGCCGGCGTCGTTGTTCGGGTCCTGCACGGGCGAGGACGGCGCGAAGGTCTGGACCCCGCCGAACTCCTTGCCGCGAAACAGGGCGGCCAGTTCGTCCGCCCAGGTGAGGCCTTCCGCGGTGCCGGAGGCGCGCCGCATGTTGATCTCGATGCGGATCGCGCCCTCTTCGCGCCACCAATTGTCCCCCGGCGCGCCGATGGTTAGTTGCCGGCTGTTGGCGACCGGGAAGGTGACCTGCAGGAAGGGCTTCGGCTTGCCCTGCGCATCCTTGGGGGGATCGCCCTCCAAGGGCTCGTTCAGACCGTAGATGTCCGTCCGCCCGTTCCAGTAGGCGGCGAGCCGCGCTTCGACGGCGTCGACGACGAGCTTCAGCGCCATGTTCAGCGCCCCGGATCGATGTAGATGGCGGGCTGGCGCGTCAGCCAATCCTGCCTCAGCCCGGCCCGACCCTTGCGGATGCGCTGGCCGAGCGCCTGCGCCGAGGCGGTCTGCGCCCAATCGCCGACCGCGCCGCCGGGAAACGAGCGATAGGTGAACCCGACGTAGGCGATGTTGCCGAATCGGCGCCGCGCCAGCACGGCAACCGCCTCGTACACACCATCGGGCGCCTGGCTGGACTGCCCTCGCTCGATCTTGCGGGCGTAGGGCTGGCTGTTCAGGACGATGTAGCTCTCGGCCGGCGGCGGGTTGGTCGGGTCGTCGAAGGCGACGTTGTCGGCGAACCACTGGTGCGAGCGGGCGTAGCGCTCCGTCTTGACCGGCGAGTGCAGGATCAACTGCGCGTCGACCCACTCGATCACGTCGAGCAGGAGATGGAACTCGGCCAGGACGACGCTGCTGGGCTTCAGACCGTCCAGCGTGGCCCGTCGACCGCCATCGACGAAGAGATCGTAGTCGGGCGCGTAGCCGAGCGCCCGGCGGTTGGTTTCCTGCGCCTCGCCGATCACCTCGCGGGCCAAGCCGGCGAGCGCATCACCTTGCGCCGCCGGGCTCAGCATCTCGTCGCGGATCAAGGCGATGTCGCGCGCGATCGGGTCGAGGCGCACGCTGGTGCGGGTCGCCATCACCCGGTCGCCCAGATCTCGAAGCGCACCACCTCGCCATCGATCCAGATCGGGTCGACCACCTCGACCGTCTGGCTCCAACCGCCGTACTGCATCGTGTCGAGCTTTCTTGGGCGGCCGTAGGCCTCCAGCCCAGTCGGCGAGAGCACGATCTTCGTCATGCCCTGCAGCACGCCCTGGCCGAGTTCGTCCGGCCGGTAGCCGCTCGGGCGCCCGCGCACCGTGACGCTCGCCTCGCGCCCGTTGGCGTGGAGCGTCACGTCTTGCCCGTGCCGGCGCAATTGGCGGTCCAGAGCGGCGATGGCCTGCGCCGGGCTCATCCCAGGAACGGCCTCCGGTGCCGCTGCAGCAGGGATTCGGCCTCCGGATCGGGCAGCGCGTTGTTCGCGCCCTGGACGAAGTAGGAGAACGAGCCGACCCCCTCGACCGACTCGGATTTCAATCCCGCCTCCCGCTGGCGCCCGGCGAGCGATGCGTTGGCGAGAAGCATCACGGCCCGCTCGACATCCGCGGGCAGCATGCCAGCCGGGATCGGGCCTTCCTCGTCGTCCG
The DNA here is from genome assembly GCF_014199935.1 of Methylorubrum rhodinum. GTDB lineage: Bacteria > Pseudomonadota > Alphaproteobacteria > Rhizobiales > Beijerinckiaceae > Methylobacterium > Methylobacterium rhodinum. The sequence goes on along the minus strand of NZ_JACHOP010000017.1, from coordinate 72,844 downwards.
GCAGGACGTAGCCGGCCACATATTCGACCGTGAGCGTGCGACCGTACCAACCGCACCGGTCACCGTTCCGCACCGCATGGAGCGCGACGCCGTCGACTTCGTAATCGTCCACAGCGAGCGCCACGCCGTCGCGCACGATGCTCAGGACCTCGACCACCGGCGAGCCCTCGAGGGCGAGACCGTCGGGCGATCGGCACAGATCGAAGCGCTCCCGCAGCGTCTGGCGCCCGAATGTGCGATTGCAGAAGCGCTCCGCCGTGGCGGAGGCTTGGTCGATCAGCAGCCAGGCGGCGCGGTCCGACTCCAGCGGAAAGCCGAACATCTCGCGCGCCCGCGTGACGGTGGTGAGCCGGTGCGAAGCCGGCGGGATGAGGACGGTCGCGGTCATTGCGTCGGCTTGGCCGCTTGGCAGTTGACGGTCGTGCCCGACGGCGCCGGGCCGAACAGCGTCAGCGAGAGATTGCCGATCGACAGGTTCGGCGCCGTCGCCTGATAGACGACGAGGTCGGCATAGGTCGCGGTCGGGTCACCCACGGTGTTGACGACGTAAGGCCGCGTCGCGCTGGCCACGTTCTGCGCCGTGCAGGTGACGACGGGCGTGATCCCAGCCTCGTACGGCTTGGCGAAGGTCCACCGCACCGGCTGCCCGGCCGGCGCCACCGTCATCCGGGCGCGCTGGACGGACGTCGCATGGGTGTGATCGGCGCGGGCGTAGCGCACCGACGAGCCCTCGACGCTGTCGGTGCCCGTGGCCGGCGGCGCCGAGGTGGCGGGCGCCGGCATGACGGTGACGGCGTCCGCGGCGGTGAGCGGCGCATAGAGCGAGGAGGGCTGTGCCCAGGCAGCGCCCGGCGCGAAAGCGAGGACCGCGGCGAGGAGGAAGCGCGCGAGCATCCCGGCCTCCTCAGTTCACGAACGCGGCCATGAGCAGGGGCGTCACGGCGGTGAACGTCGTGCAGGACGAGGTGGCGATCAGGACGATGCCGGCGGTGTAGCGGTCGCCGAAATCCTGGCGCGTGCGGTAGGAGGCATTCGCCGCGATCGGCGTGCATTCCAGCGGGGCGATGGCGGCGCCGGCCGTCGGAACCGCCGTCGCATTGAGGATGGCCACGAAGCCGGCCGTCGCCCCGAACGTCGCGTGGTATCCGTAGAGGTTGCCCGCGCTGGCCTTGGCAACGACGCTCGACCCGGTCGTGGTCTGGGGCAAGATCCCCGCGCCGGCGGCCGACGAGGTCACCAGAAACACGCTGCCGATCGTCTGACTGGACGCCGGAAGGGAGACGATCATGCGCCCGTTGAGATCGCATGAGGCGTGAGCGGTCTGCCCGGTCGTCAGCGTCGGCAGCGTCGCATTGTACTGGCACGGATAGACGTTCTGCGGGACGCCGTTCGGGATGCCTTGGACCGCCTGCGCCTGCGAGCCCGCCGTGCCGGGCCCGGTGACCGAACCGGTGGGCGACGGGTTGGTCATCTGCGCGAAAATTGGGTTGCCGGAGGCGTTCGGCGCTCCGGCGATTCGCAGATCCGCCAGCACCGAACCCATCGCGTTGCTTCCCGGCGGCAGCGGCGAGCCGATTGAAAAGATGCCCTCTCGCACCGAGACGTTGGTGGCAACGGTGATCGTCCCGGTGCCAGGCGTCGAGACCCGAACCCGTACGTTGGTCCGGCCCGTCGCGCTGAGCGCGATCTGCCCATCCGTGGTGCGCGTCGCCTCCGGCACGCCGGTGCCGCGGTTAATGGCGTTGATGCCGGTCCACGTCGTGCCGCCGTCGATCGACTGCTCGTAAGTGAGCGTCGCACCGGAGGCGGTGAGGCCCGTAAAGGCGTAGCCGACCGTCGCCTGGCCGTTGATCGCGGTGGTGATAGCGGCGTTGGCGGCGGCGGCGTTGAGCGGGCCCGTCGTGCGGACGTCCTGCTCCGTAGAGCCGGCGACGGTGGACGAGCCGCCCGATCCGCCCCCGAAGGTCGACACGACGTTGCCGGCCGCGTCGTAGACGGCGACCGGAATCAGCGCCCCTGATGACGTGCGATAGGGCGGTGCCGTCGCGGGCGGGGGATCGGCCAGGACCGGGCCGGCGCACAGGAGCGCGAGTGCGATCAGCCCAAAGCGGCGCAGGATCATGGCCGGCTCCACTTCGCGAGGGCTAGTTCTTGAGGACCATGAACGACACGACCACCGTGCCGTTGAGGGCCGCAGCGGCGTCGCCGTTGCGCACCGTGATCGTGACGCTGCTGGCCCCAGGGGCCACGCGCACCACGCCGGGCGAGCCGGTCGTGTTCGTGCCGTTGGCGAGCGAGGCGAACACGATGTCGCCCGCCGCGACCGTGCTGTTGGTCAGCGTGAGGGTGTAGGTCGCGCCCGCCGCCGTGGTGAGCGCCTCGGAGGTGATCTTGCCCGAGAGCTTGTTGAGGGTCGCGGCACCGGCCGTGGCGGTGGTCGTCTTGGTGCCGCCGTCGAGCGCGAGGCCGCCCGGCGGGCGCAGGATGGCGGGCGACTGCGCCAGGGCGCCGATGGTCAGGGCGAGAAGGGCGATCGCGCCCGCGAGAAGGGTCCGCATGGGTCGGGTCTCCTGGGATGGCGTCAGGTGCGGGCCGGACGGCCGCGGGTGCCGCGCGCGTCCTCGGACCGAGCCACGCTGTCCGTCGTGATCGGGGCGGGCGCGGCGGCGGGACTGTCGGCGGGCGCAGCAGGGGCCTCGCCGCCGTCGCGGGCGGCGCCGGCCTCTTCCACCAGCCCGTTCGCCTTGAGATCGGCGAGCCGCTGGCGCGAGACGCGGAAGGGCGCCTGATCGGGCATGACGAGCCCGTCCTGGCCCTGACCCTCGCCGGGCTGGCCCATGAAAATCTTGAGCGGGCGCACCAGCACGGTGCCGCTGTCCTCGTTCGCCATGACGGCCTCGCTGTCTGTTGGGGGGGCAAGGGCGGCCGGAAATGGCCGCCCCGTCGCTGGCGAGAGCCGATCAGGCCGGCAGAGTGCCGGTGATGAAGGCGTTCGGCCGCTTGACCACGAGCGCCAGCCGCTCCTCGGCGCGGATCGTGATCATGTTTTTCTCGAAGTCGTCGGCGTTCTCGGTCGAGATCAGCACCTCGATCGCCATGCGGTCGAAGATCTGCGCCGCCGTCTTGAACGCCCCCGTGAGGAAGGTGCCGACCGGCATCGCGAAGCTCGGCGAGACGGGCAGGTTCCAGAGCTGCGGGACGATGCGGCCCTGGGGGTCGCCGATCAGGTAGCGGCCCATGCCGTCCTTGATGGTCTCGATGCGGGCCCAGTCCGTGGGGTTGAGCACGTAGCCGTCCATCGGGAGGAAGGCGAGGACGCCCTGAAGCGCGGCGAGGCGCAGCCGGTCGATGGCGGTCTCGCCCGTCACCTGGAAGGCGCCGGTGTAGGTCGAGGCCTGCGGCACGAGGCCGAGGATGTTGGCGCCGGTGCCGTCGCCAACGAGAAGCTGGTTCTCCTCGGTGAGCTGGATGCCGTAGCGCATCTCGGCGTCGATGGTGCTGCGCAGGCCGGGCGCGTCGTCGAGAATCTGACGAGAGGCCTTGACGAGGTGCGCGATCGTGCGGACCGGAAAGCTCTTCAGGTTCCAGGTGTAGTCCGAGTAGGGCTTGGGCTGGGTCTCGGGCACGGGCGCCGCCGCGTTGGTGCGCGCGGTCTGCACGGCAAATTCGATGGCGTTGGAGGCGGTCTGCCCCTGAGCGAGCAGGTCGCGCACGGTGAGCGGGCGCTGCGGCAGGCCGACGACGCCGGCCAGACGCTCGGCCGGGACCAGCGAGTTCGAGATCGAGTTGGTGTTGCCGAACGTGGCCGGGGCGGTGGTGATCGCCTTCGTCTCGATCGTCATGGCGACCTTGCCGCGCTGGCTGCCGCCGAGGATGGTGGCCTTGACCTCCTCGTTCTCGATGACGAGTTGCCCGAGCGACTTTTGCTCCATCGGCGCGCCCGGCCCGCCACGGCGGGCGGCCTTCTGCTCGGCATCGGCGAGCCGGGTGTCGAACTCGCGGATCTTGATGTTGAAGTCGGACAGGCCCTTGTCGACGGCCGCCTTGGTCTCGTCGCTGAGCGCCCCGGCCTTCTTGGCCTCGCCCAGCGCGCCCTCGGCAAGACGCCTCACCTCGTCGCCGATGGTCTTCAGGTTCGCGGCCGCGGCCTTGAACTCGGCCTCGCCGGCACCGTCGCCCTGGCCGGCCGCATGGGCGGCACCTTCGGGGGCGAGCGCGACGCGGATGCCGCCGATCCCGCAATTGGCGAGGAACGACGCGTGGAAGGCAGCCGGGCGCGCCCCGGCAAGCAGGATGTGGGTCTTCATGGTCGGGTGTCCTGGGATCAGAGCTTGAAGGCGGCGATCTCGGCCAGCAGTTCGCTGAGCGCGGATTTCGCCTCGGGGGGGCTCGCCTGTCCGCCCGGCTCGTCCCGAGCCTGCGTCTTGGGGAAGCCCGCAGCGGCGATGTCGCGGGCCTGCGCGTGCGAGAAGCCGATCTCCCGAAGGGCGCTCTCGAACTCGCGGAGGGTGGAGGGCACCGCTTTGGTGCCGATCTCGGCCATGGGCTCGCCCACGGCGATCTCGTGAAGGTCGCGCAGATGCGACATCAGCTCGGCGCGTTGGCCCGCAGTCGGCGCGTTGCCGCCCGACAGCGTCGCCTGATGCAGGGCGGCCAGCGCCGCGATGCTGGCGCGGGCCCGGTCGCGGTCGACGAAGCCGTGAACCGCCTTCACCTGCGTGATGATGGCGTCGGCGTTGGACGGGTCGTCCACGATGCTGATCTCGACGACGTTGACCGCCTTGAGCTGCCGCCTGGAGCCGTCCGCGCCCTTCACATGCTCGGCGCCGTTCGGCCGGACCTCAAACCCGATCGACAGGCCGGTGAAGGCGCCGTCCACGAGCCCCGCATGCAGATAGCGTCCGGTCTCGGTGCTCATGCCGGCGACCCGGCCCTTCACGTAGAGGCCGCGGCTGTCCTCCTCGACGACGTGGTAGGAGCCGACGCCGCGGCGCCCGCCGAGCTGCGGCAGGCCGTGGTTGAGGTGCATCGCGATCTTGCGGCCCGCGGCCTTGCGCTCGGCCAGGCCGTCGCGGAACGCCCCGGGCAGGATCACGTCGCCGTGGCTGTCCACGGTGCCGAAGACGGCGCCGTAGCCCTCGAACTCGCCGCTGTTCGGCGCGCCCGCGTTCTTCACCTCGAACGGCGCGACGAAGATGTCGGTCATCGTCCTGCTCCCAGCATCTCACGAAGGCGGGCCGCGTCGCCCGGGCCGAGCAGGCCCGTCGCGTGAACGTAGACGGGCCCGATCACGCTGAAGTCGATGCCGCCACGGCCCGACGGGACCGGCCGGTAGCTCTCGGCCTCGTCCACCCACTGCCTGCGGTGAAGGTCCCACAGCCGGCCCGGCTGCGAGCCGTAGACGAGGCGGGTCTCAGGGGCGGGCTGCGGCAGCAGCGCGCCCACCGCGCGGGCGACGCGCGCAAAAAATTCCCGGATCATGCAAGCTCTCGCAAGTATTCTCTTGACAAACACGTGCCATTGGCGCATTCTGATCTTGCCAACACGGAGATACCCGATGCGAACCGAGATCGAGACCGCTATCCGCGCCACCCACTGCTGGATCATGATTCGCTTCTACGGCGCCGCGCTGCCCGCCTCGCTCTCCGCGGCCTACGACGAGGCCGAAGGCGCCTTCGCCATGCTCGCCGAGGCCGCCCCGCGCGAACGTGCCCGGCTGACGCGCCAGGGCTTCGGCGTCGAGACCCTCAAGGGCCTCCAACTCGCCATCGAAGACGCTGGCCTCTGGCCCGCCTACGCCAAGGACGCCCGCCCCTTTACCGGCCGCGCCTACGATCTTGACGAAGGCCTCGCGCTGGCGAGCGCCCTGTGACCGGCGCCGAGCTGCGCTCCGCCCGCGAGGCGCTCGGCCTCAGCGTGTCGCTGTTCGCCGAGCGCCTGGAGGTCGACCAGAGCGCCGTGCGACGCTGGGAAAGCGGCGACCGCGCCATCCCCGGCCCCGTGCGCGTCCTCGTCCGCCTCTGGCTCCGCGAGCGCAGCCGCTGAAGCTTGCCGCTCAGCTCCTGGCCTTGGCCGTCACGCTCCAATCCGGCTCAAAGCTCGAGTCGGCGTTGCGGTCGCGCCGCTCGTCTTCGCCGAACCACTCGGCCTCGGGCAGTAGCTCGTCGGCACAATCTCGCGCGCCGCCCAGCCGGTGGCCTGCTGGCGCCTCGAAAATACAACCGCCCTCATCGGTATCGGCGGCGGGCGCTTGCGTTCCGGCCATCAGGCAAAATTCCCGTTCAGGCGCTCTCGGTGGCGTGCGTTTTTCAGGTCCAAGTGGCCGTCCCAATCGGCTTTCGGCCCGAGGATCTTGCGACCTAACGGCTCGCCATCGGCGCCGCGGGCTCGCGCAAGATTGTGCATCAAGTCGTCGTCCGAACTCGTGTCCAAAATGACCCGCGTAGCCTGTGCGTGCGGTGTGCGAGGGGCGCGTCTCACCGCCATTTCAAGAGCTTCGCGCACGACTGTCGGGCGGTCGGGAGCAAATCCAAGGCGGGCCCACGCATAACCGCCAACGTTGAGGTTGGCGTGTGCGTCGATCCGCGCAACGCCAATACGGTCGTAAGCTTCGACGCTCGACCGCAGCATTGTCTTGGCGTTGCCGCCGCCTTGATATTTCTTTGGCAACTCAAAATATGTATGCCTAACAACCCAAGTATTGCCTTCCCGGATAAAGTTGCGCGTTACTTTTGCGGTCCCCTTGGCGTTGCTCGCAACCATAACCAAGGAGTTCGGTCGAGCGCCAGGCGCCCAAATGACCGACAATTTCTCTTCTTTTGGCACCCCGGACAGGAATGAGGAGGTCGCTTCGCGCAACTGAGCCTCATCGCGGAACAGCCCTTGATCAAGCGTTCTATCACCAATGGTGACTGTGTCGCCGCTGATGTCGCGCTGCGCCGCTGCGCCGGCCCAGCCGCCTGATGACGATTTAGGAACACTCGGACGAGGCGGAGGTGGCGATTCGGGGCGGCTCGCCGCAGGGCTGGGCGGGGAGGCGGCCGCCTGCTCCGCCCCCTTGAAGCCGATGACGCCTTTCTTCTGATCGGCCGCGAGCTTGCGCAGGGCGTAGGCCCGACCCTTCGGATGGGTCTCGACGAACTCTTGGACCGTCGCCTTGCCCTGGTAGGCGCGCACCCGCTTCGACAGCACCTCGATCGTGTCGTCGGCCGAGACGCCGGACGTCTTCAGCGCGGTCTCGCCGGCGAGCGCCTTCTTCGGGGCAGCGGCCCGCGGCTTGCGCGGCGCCTTGGGCGCGTCGTTGCCCGCGCCCGGCTTGTCCTTGAACTGCCCCCGCGGCCCGCGCGGGTGCAGCATCTCGTTGAAGGCCTTTCGGACGGCCGAGGAGACCCCGGTCGCCGCGAGCGGCCCGGCCTTCCCCTTCGATGTGCGTGCCATCAGCCCCTCAGCAGGTCCGCCGAGAAGAGGCCCTTCAGATCGTCGTCGGTGACCGCGTCGATCTCGTCGTCGGTGGCCTCGTCGGGATCGTCGGCGCCATCAGCCGCGCCCTCGGCTGCAGCCTGCGCCTCGGCCATCATCTGCGCGGCGGCCAAGGCGGCTTGCTCCACCAGCACGTCCAGCGGCATCATCGCGCCCTGGATCATCAGGTGGTCGCCGCCCTCGACCGGCGGCAAGTTCTCGTAGCGGCGGGCGTCGTTCGGCGTGTAGATCGCGCCATTGACCATCCCGCGCAGGAACTCGGCCCGGCCCTTCGAGTCGGCGCGCAGCAAGCCCTCGACGTTGAACTCGGCGTAAAACCGATCCCGCTCGCCCGGCCGCAGGCACCGCATCCCGAGCGCCTGCTCGATCTCCTTCATGTGCGTGCGGAGGCAGTAGATGAGAAAGCCGAGGTTCACCTGCTCCACACCGGAGCCGAACATCGTGTGACCTTCGGCAGCGTGCCCGATCAGTATCGGCGGCACACGAAACAGGCGGGCCACAGTCTCAACATTGAAACCGCGCGTCTTCAGCAGCTCCGCGTCGGCCGGCGTGAGGGTCAGGGCCTCCCACTTCCACCCGCCTTCGAGGACCGGCACCTTGCCGGTGTTCTGCGCGCCCTGAAACTCGGTCAGGTAGGCTTTCGCGTCCTGGCGCTGCGTCTTGTCGAGGTAGCTCGGCGCCATGAACACGCCCGACGGGCGCATGCCGTTCTTGAAGGTGGTGCCGGCGACGCGCTCCGCGCCGAGCGCGGCGCCCAGACTGTGACGCCCGGCCGAGACGACGGAGAGGCCCGTCAGCCCGTCGAGCGAGAAGCCCTTGAGGTGGAGGATGTCCTCCTCCTGGTAGACCGTCGTCAGCCCGTCGAAGGTGTAGGTGTAGGTCCGCGACCCGTCCTGCTGGCGCTGCACCTGCATCAGGCTCGGCAGCAGCGGCTCCAGGGCGATCACCGACCCGTCGCCGCGCTTCTGGATCGCGGCGTATCCGTTCCCCCACACCAGCTTGCAGGCGATGATCGCGGTCCAGAACTCGACCGCCGTCATGTCCGCGTTCGGCCGGTCGTGGATCACTCGGTAGAGCGGGTGATCCTTCGCGAGGCGGGCCTCGCCGTCCTCGTCGCCCGCCTCGTAGAGCATCAGCGGGAGCGTCGCGATCGTCTGCGCGATCAGCCAGACGCAGGCCCAGAACGCGTCCAGGGTGAGCGCCGTCTCCGGCGTCACCTTCTCCCCGGAATGCGCGGGCTCAAGGCCGATGTGACGATACAGCTGGGGGTCGGTCAGCCGCAGGGCTTGGCCAAGCGTCGTCACCGCCTTGCGGAACAGGCCCATGCGGTGCCTTTCGGATCAGGCGAACAGCGGTTCCCGAAGGAAATCGCTCGGGTCGGACGGCTTCGCCGGGTCAGGGTTGGTCGCCATCAGCGCGACCGCGTTGAACAGGGCCATCGCCACGTCGATCTTGGCGTCACCCGCGTTCTGCTTCGTCGCCCGGATCGCGGTGGCGGTCGGCTCGATCTTGAGGTTCGACACGCACCAGGCGGCGAGGCCGGAACCAGAGTGCCGGAGCGTGCCGGACGCCAGCTTCCGCTCCGCCGTTTTGATCGCGTTCATCAGGCCGTAGCCCTGGCTGACGCCGATCAGGAGCTTGTCGTCCTGAGTGATGCCGACCTCGGCGAAGGCCTCGATCAGTTCGCCGAGGCCCGCCGGATCGACGCCGACGCAGGCGAGTAGGCCCGCCTCCTTCACCCGCTCGGCGACGGCGACGATCTCGGAGATGTCTTCCAGCGCGTCATCGACGATGGTCAGCTCGCGCGCGGTCGCAAAATCCCGCAGCCGCGCTGCGATGCTCTTTCGCCGTTCCAGCACGCCCTTGTGGGCCCATGCCTTTGTCCAAGCGAGCCAGTCGCGGGTGACGCGATCCCGGCCCACCACGGCGATTCCGAAGATGTCGTCTAGGCCGCCGCCGTCGATGCCGACGCAGACCACCTCGGAGCGGTCGAGCAAGCCTTCCAGTGTCAGGCCGCCGGGCTCCGCGGCGCGCTCCCAGAACTCGGCGCCGGGCCAGCGGTTGGCCCGCAGGCCCATGCCGATCTCGACGTTGAGGTGCTTCGCCAAGAAGGTGCGGCGCGTGTCCTCACCCTTGGCTTCTTCCTTCCGAAGCTCGTCCTCCAGCCACTCACGGCTGACGGATCGATCAATGTTCGGATTGGTGATGTAGAAGTTGTCGGGGTCGAGGTAGGCTTTCGCCTCGATCATGGCCCTCGGGAACTCGTAGATCAGCCCAAAGCTCTTCGGATCGACGACTTTGCCGTCCCGCACATCGCGGAAGTAGTCGAGCTTCGCCTTGAACACCCCCGCGGGCGGTTCATCGCTCTGCGTCGAGAGCGAGATCACGAAGCCCTCGGGCCGGGAGACCAAGCCGCCGGTCGCCTCCCGCAGCATCGCGTCCGCCTTCGGCCGCTTGCCGAAGATCCACAGCTCGTCGATCAGGATGCGCCCGGCCTTCTTACCGGAAACGGTGTCAGTGTCCGCCGCGACGACCTTCAGGGCCGCCCGCGTGCTTAGGTGCGTGATCGTTTTGAGGTGGTCCTGAACGTGCAGGAAGCCACCCTCGCCCGCCGCCGCATCAAGCTCCGGGTCCGCCCGCACCATCGCGGCGGCAGGCTTGTAGGCGTTCTGCGCCACCTCAATCGTCGGCGCGAGGATCAGCACCTCTTCTTCGTGGCGCCAGTTGATGATGAGCGCCGTGAGCATGATGCCGGCGCCGAGGGTCGATTTCGTGTTCTTTTTGCTGATGAGCAGGAAGAACTCGCGGATGAGTTGCTGGCCCAGGTCGGCGTCATAGGCGCCGAAGATGGCCGCGACCCAATCGAAGACCCACGGCTCGCTGACCTCGCCGAAGGTCGGTTGCCCTGGCAGATCAACGACGCGAAGCGACTTGAAGACGTCCAGCGCATCCTGCGCCGCCGCCGGGAACAGCGGCTTGAAAGGGATCATTGATCGCCCGGCGACGATGCGCTTCTCCCAATCCGGACAGGCGGTCGTCCATTCGGGTCTCACGGATTGCTCGACACCAACCGCGGGCCGCTACGCTGGGCGAACTTGCCGCCGTTCGCCGTCGCTTGGTCGGCGGCGGCCTGCCGCTGTTTCTTCTTGCCCTCCGGCGCCGTGGCCTCGGCGAACGTCTTGGCGGCCAGGGCGAGGTTCTTCAGGGTGCCCGCGCGGCTCGACAGGCTGACCGCCTTCATCATCGCGTCCCGACGCCGGGCAGCATCCTTGCCCGGCGTGGCATCCTCGATAGCCTGCTCGATCTCGCCGATGTAGGCGGTGTCGGCCTCCAGCTCGTCGAGCATCCGAACCGCGAGGGATTGGCCGCGGGTGATGATGGTCTCGGGACTGGCGTCCACGAGCACGGCTCCGAGCCTGACGCGCTCGACGATAGGCGCCACAGCATCGGCCAAGGGCTGCGGATCGTGCGGAGTGGGCTGCGGAGCGTCGGCGCCCGGCCGCAGCCAGCCGCCGGCCTTCGCGCGCAGGCGTATCGCCTTCTCGTCGCAGTTGTACCAGCGCGCCAACTCTCTGACAGGCAACGCTGTTTTCGTGTAATCGCGCTCGACCGCTTTCCAGTCGATCGGCTTTTTCGCCTTCGCCATCGTCACGCCGTCCGCAGCACTCCGCGGCCCTCGAATTCACCCACCGGGAAAAAATCTGCGAATGGGCCCCTATGCGGTTGCCGGCCCCCACCCCCCCGACTTTCGACCCTACCCCTCCCTCTGGGGTCAGGCGGTCGTCCGGCGCTTGCGGGCCTGCCTCTCGGCGTGCCGGCGCTGCTGTCGAGTGCGCCGCTCCGGGGTCGCGTGCCCGCTCATGATCCCCGAGGGCCCGCCGCCGCTGCCAAGCATGACGGCCCAATAGAACGCATCAGCGCGGGCTTTCAGGATGTCCAGCGCGGTCACCTTTGGGTGTGTCACAGCCCCAACCTCTCAGCCCGAGCCCGCGCCGTCTTCACCTGATGGTGCTTCGGGCAGAGCGCCTGCCCATTGTCCGGGTCGAGCGCCGCCCCGCCGTCCTTCCGCTCGACGATGTGGTCGGCGTAGAGCCTCACCCCGCCGCGCCCACCCTGCGCCCCGCATCCCGTCCACTGGCAGCGCCAGTGCGCGCGCTTCAGCACCTCCAGGCGCCAGGCCTTGTGCTCGGCCGTCAGCAGCTCGGGATCGGCGCGCTTCGGGGCCGGGCGGGCTGTTCTCGTGTCGAGGGTGCCGAGGCGGGGCTGAAGGGTAGCGAGGCGAGCCATGCCCTAGGCCAAGCATGAAAAAGCCCCGCAGCGATCCTGTCGCTCGGGGTCTAAATGTGCAGAAACCGCACATCAGTGCTTGACCAATGTGCGGTTTCCGCATATACATGACTTGTCCGGCGGTGGTCGCCGGATACCACAGAGGAGAGCGAGATGCCTGTCATCTCAATCACTCTGCGGTGGAAGAGCCTGACGATCACCATCGTCCTGTTCTTCTAACCCAGAGGGGCCGGGTGGGGTGGTTCAGACCTCACCCGGTTCCCAACGGAGAATGTAGGACGGACTGGGAGGCGCCGCAATGGACACCTCGTACCCCGACAATCAGATGCTTCGAGCGCAGCACCTGTTCAATGTGCGAAGCCTTATCGGTCTCACCCAGCAAGAGATGGCCGACAACCTCGGGCTGAGCCTGCGCGCCTACAGCGATCTTGAGAACGCCATCTCAAAGATTCGCACCCTGCACGTCCTGGCCGTGGATCAGCTTGCCCTGTGGGAGGCCGTACGCCGTAACGATAGGTCGTTACTTCCAGCGCGGCTTCGGATGGATCTGATGGATGCGGTCGCCCTGATGCGGGCCGGGGCGCCCTAACCGGCTGAGTTTGGGGCGCAACTTTCCAACGGTGAGAAGCGGCAGGGCCTATGTCGGCCTCACGTCCGTTCTCGCGCTCGACCCGTCCGTATTGTTCTGCAATCTGCGCAGGGCGGACAATAGCGCTGCCCTATCGCGGGTCAAGGGCTCGATAGACGTCATGCCGCCCTATGCACATGGTCGAAGGGGTAGCGAACCTCGGTTGTGCTGCCGAGCAGGCTGATCTCGACCACCACCTCTTCCGCCTGCATGTCAGTGAAGAGGGCGCGCGCCGTGAAGCCAGCCATGGGTCCGACCGCGACCTTGAGGGTATCGCCGGGCTCGAACGGCGCCGTCGGCGCGTGCATCGTCGCCCCGCTGCGCTCGGCGTCCGCCATGCCCTCCAGCCACGCCAAACCGACCCGCCCGATCGCCAGGGCGCCCCGCATGTTGGAGCCGAGAATGCTGGTGAGGCCGTGCCGGTTGCGGCCCTCGGCGTCGCGTTCGCGCAGCAGGGCCAGTTCCTCGTCACCGATGCCGCCGGGGGCGCCGACGAAGAGGTAGGAGCGCATCGCCGGGCGCTGGAACTCGCGCCGGGGCAGCTTGAGGTTTCCACGCTCCGGCCGGCGCCAAAAGAACTCGCAAGGGACGTATGTGAGGAACGGTGCTCCCTCGACCTCACGTAGGCTCTTCGCCGCCTTCAGCTCGCGCTGCGGCGCCGTCATGCAGACGTACCAGCGCTTCCCGGCCGCAGTGATGTCCGGCACCTTGTTCCGCTCTTCCTTGGACAGCGGCACCTCGGCCGCGATCTTGGCGTCGTGCTGCGGCGTGGCCTTGGCGTCGAAGCCTCGTCCGTTCCGGCTGGCAGGCATGGCGGCTGTTCCTCGATACGCTACGAGAGGGGGTGGCGTGGGGCGGCGGTCAGGACCGCAGGAAATCCTGCGCGAGCCGGGCGAGCCCCTTCGGCGTAACCCGGACCTGCGTGCAGACGCGCTCGGTGCCATCGCCGCGGTGCTGAACCGTGACCTTGTGCTCGAGGAGGCCAGCTGCGATGCGGGCCTAATAGCCAAGGTCCTCGCGGGCGCCGGCCCGGCGGTAGATCCAGGCGCGGGTGCGCAGGTGCTTGAACAGGTCGGTGGGGCGCAGCTGCAGGTTCTTGGCGGCCTCCGTGATGCACATGGAGCCGTCAGCTTCGGCGATGCGCTTGTAGGCCTCGACCTTGGGCGCCTGAAACGCGATCCGCTCGGCCTGCTGGCGCACCTGCCCGCTGAGGCGCTCGTTCTCTTCGGCCTTGTCGGCGGCGAGGCGCAGGGCCTCGGCGAAGGTTTGCGGCAGGGCGGCCGCCGCCCGATTCCGCAGTTCGGCCTCCATCGCGTTGAACCGCTCGATGTAGGCCTCCTTGAACACCGCAGCGGCCGGTCCGGTGAAGCCCATCACGAGGAACGCGAAGCCGTCCTTCGTCATCGTGACGTGCGAGGTCGTCTCGCCGGTTAAGTCGTTGATTTTGAACGGCTGAAAATTCAGCCCCCGAAATCTGGGGCTGCAATGTAGGTTGGTGATGGCCTGTAGGACGTTCTTGTGATCCTTCCGGAAGTAGGCGGCCACGTCGCGGCTGTCCGCGCGGAGCTGATCGCCCACGAGGCGGACGATCGGTTGACGGTCGGCGCCGCCGGGCTGCATGTCGGTCTCGGTCATCTCGTTCTCGCTCGATTCGGGGTGGTCGCTGATCCCTCGTTGGCGCGAGGGGTTGGAAAAGGCGGCGAGGTGGGCTTGCAGGCTTGAGCCTCGCCGCCGGCTGATGTCGCGAGTGCGGTCAGTGCTTACCCAGTATAGGCGCGCTAATCGCTCCCGCAGCGCGTTCTGCACAACTTCATTCGTTCCTCGCTAGATGTAGTGGTTTGTGCAGAAATCTGTGCGGAGTTCAGGATGTCGCAGAGGCGGACCGCTGTGCCGCAATCCTCGCCTTCCGCTCCGCCTCGGCGGCCTGGAAGCGGCGGACGTGCTCCAGATGCTCCGCTTGGCTGCCCCGGCTCGCCGCGGCCGTCAGATCGGCGTCGAGGCGCCGGCCGGCCTCTGCGATGGAGGCGATGAGCGCCTCGGCCTCGGCAGCGCCCTTGTCGCGCTCGGCTTGGGTCGGCGGCGGCTTCGGGGCCGGCAGGAGACGGGCGCTGAGGATGATGCGCAGTTCGCGCTCCTCCATCCGCAACTGGCCGAACGCCTCTTCCGCCGCGCGGGCCAGTTCCGGCGCATCCGGCGGAAACCGGCAGTTGGCCCACCGGATCAGTCCCTTCGACCACGCGAGGCACGCCCGACTGACGGCCTCGACGGGCAGGTGATCGACGGCCTGAACCATCGCCGTCAGGGTCAGCGCGAACGTTTCCCGGTCCAGTGCACGCAAGGTGCCGAAGCCGTAGGCGAAGCCGTGAAGCCGGTCCTTGATCGCCTCGCGGCTGCCCGGCTGCATCGCGTCCTGCAGCGCCTTCCGCCGGGCGGCGAGGCCGCGGCGCTCGTCATCCGTGGGCGCGTCGCTGCGGGAAATCGAATACCGTCCGGGCGCCTCCTCCTTCACCGCGCGGGTCAGCGCCTTCAGCCGGGCCTGAGCGGCCGCAGGCATCTCCGGGAGCATGTCCGCCACCGGCGCGGGCAGGCTCGGCGTCCAGGTCGAGGGTACGGTCATCGAAGCCTCCTCGGCGCTTGTCGTGGAATCGCTCGTGGGCGTGCTGGGTGAGGCCGCTGACGCGCTGGCCGGATGCCGGGCCGCGCGGACCGGGCGGCGGAGGCTCGGGCCGGCCGCACTCGCGGTTCGCCTCGCGGCGCATCCAACCGTCGTGGGTCGCGTCCCAATCGGCGCGGACCTCGCCCTTGCTCTCGGCCCAGGTCCGCATCTCGACCGCCGTGCGGTGCATCCACACGAGCGGTCGGCCGAGTTCGACCCTGACCCGCTCGCTCCGTTCCCCGGGCTGCCAATCGACCGGCAAAGCCCGCTTCCGGGCCGCTCGGGTTTTTCTCGTCGGGGCTGCTGACCCGTCAGGGTCAGCGGGGAAGGTTTCAGGGTGGGGGGTTGAGTTATTTATCTTGGGGGGGGGAGTAACGCCTCGTCACGCTCCGTAACGCCGCGTAACGCGTTACTTCCGTTATGACGCTCCCTAAACCGGCGCTGCCGCTCCGCATTGGCCTCGCGCTTCGCCTCCGCCGCGGCCTCGGCCTTGGCCGCACGCTCAGCCTCGACCCGCTCCGCCGCAGCGATGGCGGCCTGCCCGCGGGCAAGCTCCAGTGCCACACGCTGCAGCAGCTCGGGATCGAGCCCAGCGCGGACGAGGTCCGCTATGAGGCTGATGTCGGCCACTCCGCACCTACTCCGCAGCAACCAGCTGACGATGGGATTCTGCCGCACGGGCCTTGGCCTCTGCGCAGCAGTCGATGTCGTCGCAGGCCCACACGCCCCGACGGTTGCGGAAGACGCCGAAGCCGAAGCAGCCGGCCTCTACGAGACCGCAGATATCGCAGTCTGCTTGGCGTGGGGCGGCGGCCTGGACCGAAGGCAGCACAAGCCCGGGATCAAGGTGCTCGGCATCGCCGACGAGCTTCGGACGCGGGCCGGCGCGCATGGTTCAGCGCCCGATCGACGCGGCGGTCATGTGCGGCAGGTCGAGATGCCCCGGCATGAGCATCTGGCCCTCGCGCTTTAGGCGCCGCCTCTCCGCAGGTGTGGTCGGCTTGGCCTCGCGGGCGGCCTTCTCCAGGATCTCGGCGCCCGTGAGCGGCGCGAGCTTGTCCTTGCGCGTCCGCTTCTTCTTGGTCTCAGCCTGCGGTTCGGTCACGGTCTCGGGCATTGGACGGCTCTTCTGGCATGAGGAGGAGGGGTCAGACGCGCATCGGCATCAGGACGGCCATGGCGCCGGGGATCGCGGCGTCGGGCAGGATGCGGATCGGGTTGCCGGGCCCGGTGATCTGCAGACGCAGGCTCTTCGAGCCGATGCGGGCGGCGGCGCGGGCCATCCCGGCGAGGTATTCGGCGTTCATGCCGATGCTCTCGGCGCCCAACTCGCCTTCGCAGGCCAGCCGCGTCGCGACCTTGCCGAGGTCAGGGTTGTTGCTGGTGACCCGCAGGCCGCCGTCGCAAGGTTCCAGCTTCACGGCGCGTCCGCGCTCGGTGGTGTTGGCGCGAGCAAGTTGGAGCACGCGGTCGAGCGCCGCGAGGCTGATCGTAACTTCGGCGCCGCCCTCGGCCGGGACGACCCGGCGCCAGTCCGGGAAGGTGCCGTCGATGAGCTTGCAGCGGAGCCGAGCGTCGCCCGCGACTATCTCCATCTTGACCGGACCGCCCTTACCGTCCGGAGCGAGGTACGCCGTGATCTTGGCCTCACCCGTGCCGATCAGCGGCAGGGCCAGCCGCACCGCGTCGCGCGGGACGATGATCGGCGCCCGGTCGGCGCTCTGGCCGGCGAGGTTGTGTGTGCGGCTGACGAGGCGGTGCCCATCCGTGGCAACCGCGATGGCCTGCCCGTCCTTCACCTCGAAGCAGACGCCGTTGAGGTAGTAGCGGGTCTCCTCGGTGCTCATGGCGTCGGCTGCGCCGCCGATGAGGTAGGCGAACACGCCCTCCGGCAGGGTCAGCGCCCAGGCGAGACTATCGACGCTGAGCACCGGGTGATCGACGGATGGCAGAGAGCCGAACGTCGCCTCCGTGTCGCCGGCCGTCAGGGTCACGATGCCGTCGGCGTCGCCCGCGAGAGCGATTGTTTCGACGTCGAGCGCCCTCAGCATGTCGCGCAGCCGGTGGGCGGGCAGGCAGGCCGCGCCCTCTCCGCGCGCCTCAATTTCGACCCGCATTTCGCAGTCGAGATTCGTGCCGGTGACGGCCAGCGTGCCGAAGCCCATGGCGAGATTGACGAAGGACAGGATCGGGATGGTGTTGCGCCGCTCGACCGCGCGGGCGGCCTCCTTGACTGCGCGCAGCAGCTCGGCGCGCGGCGCCTCCACGCGGAACGGCGCTGCCTCGTTGGTCTTCTTGCTCATGACGGGCTCCGGGGTGTGGAAGGGCGGGCGCGCGTCGCGTGCCGATCGTCCTGCATTCGCGCGCGGACCCAGCAGACCTGCGGCTCAGTGAGGCCGATGGCCTCGGCGATGGTCAGGGTGTCGTGGCCCTTGGCCCAGCGGTTCGCGATCTCGGCGCGGTTGCGGGGCGTGTCGGGCCAAGTGTCGGCGGCGGATGCCGGCGCGGTCATCGCGACGCCCCCGCGAGCACGGTCTCGACCTGTCCCAGGCTCAGCCCGAGGGCGACGGCGATGTAGGCGGGGCTCTGGTTGAGCCGGGCGCGGGTCTCAATCTCGGCGGCGTCTTCGGCCTCGACCGCGAGGGCGCTGAGGATCATGCGGACGCCGGCGGCCGAGCGGTCGATGTCGACGCGGGGATGGCTGGGCACGTACCGCTGCCCGTCATCGGCGATGATGCCGGCGGCAACCGCCACGTCGAGGCACGGCTTCACCCGGTTGTCGATGTCGCCCGAAAAGGGCGGCAGGCGGAGGGTGACGGCGCACGGGCCGGCGATGCGGCCGGGGCGCGGGTTCGCCGTGCAGATCTCGAGGACGGCGCTGTCCCGCCAGCGGCGGTAGCGCGGCGTCTTCACGCGACCGCGGCCGGGCGCGTTGAAGAACAGGCTGTTGGTGCTCGGCGGCAGCGCGAAGCCAATTTCGACCGAGGGCACGATTCGACGCTGGGCGTAGACCGGGCGCTCCTCGGCCTTGAGGCGCGCGCCCGTGCGTCGGTATGGGGAGCCGGGCGCGCGCATGGGCGTCAGGCCGCGAGGGAGTCGTCGGTGGGGACGGCGCCGCCCGCGCTCGGACCGGCCTCGGCTTCCGGCGCCGCGCCGCCGCGGCCGAGCCCCGCCGCCTTCGCCAGTTCGGAGCGCGCCGCCGAGTAGTTCGGCGAGACGAGTGGATAGTCGACGGGCAGGCCGAACCGGGCGCGGTAGCTCTCCGGGGTGAGCCCGTGGGTGCGCAGGTGGCGACGCAGCGTCTTGTAGGGCTTGCCGTCGAGGAAGGAGATCAGCGCGTCGGGCGTGATCGACTTCTTGATCTGCGCCGCGCTGGGCATCTCGGTCTCGGGCTGATCCGCGACGGTGGAGCCGGGGCGGGCGGGCGGAACCTGCGCGTCCTCGGCAAGCGCCGCCCGCACCGACCGGATCAGGCCGGGTAGCTCGCCGGCAGGCAGCGGGTTGTTCGAGACGTAGGCGGCGAACAGGTCGGCGGTGCGATCCAGCGTCGGATCGAAGACGGCGCAGGCTTCGAGGATCGGGAACGGCTTGTCGTCGTCGGCCATGGCGGGCCTCCTGTGGGTGATGAAGAGCCGGGAGCCGCCCGGCGGCGGGATTGATGAGGCGTCAGCCGGAGGCGGGCGGCGGCGCAACGCGCGGCACGCCGAAGCTCCTGCGGTGCGGGGCGCCGATGACGTGCTGGCCAGGGCCGAGCACGGTGATCACCACACCGTTATCGACGACGAAGGTGCCGGTGTCGGCCTCGCGAAGGTCGCCGTAAGCGACGAGCGAGGCGACGGCTTCCTCGCGCAGCTTCTCGCGGAAGCCTTCCACGTCGATGCCGTGGATGCGCTCAAGCCAGCGCAGCAGCGCATGATCGGTGATGGACAGAGGGTAGCGCGTCATTGGTCGCCCCCGCCGCCGAGACGGGCGTGGAGCGCCTGCGCCTCCGTCAGGAGTTTCTGTGCCTTGTCAGCCAGCGCCACACTTTGCGGACCGCGAAGGTTGCGAGCTCTCTCCATCTCGCGGGTGAGCGCGTCGATTTCATTCTGCAGGTCCTCGACGGCGTACTCGGTCAGGCGCAGGCGAAGGTCGTAGTCTAGGCCCTTCAGGCGCTCGCGCATGAGATTGTAGAGCGTGCCGGGCGCCCAGCCGATCCGGCGAGCCAGCCGGTCACGCGCCTCATCGGCGTTGCCGCCATGGCGCGCCCGCTCGCGAGCGATGCAGGTGCCCGCCAAGGTGCGAGCCTCCTCAAGATAGACGCCCGCGCTCACGCGCCGCCTCCCTGGATGAATTGTCCGCCGTTGCTGGATGCCCATGCCATCGGTCCCGTGGTCGATTGCGCTCGACCACGGAGGACGGGTTGCGGATGGAGGGCTCGGAGAGACGCACGACACGCAGGGGCGCGACCGGACACGGCTTGGCAGCAGAGCCGGGCGCGCAGGAACAGACCGACGCCACGGGCGGCAACCCGACGGCGACGAAGACGAGCGACACTGCTGGCAAGCGCGGTCGCAAGATGATGAACGGGGTGAAGCGCGCGCACGGCTGGCGCGTGCAGGAGGGGAAGCGCGATGGAGGCTGACGACGACAGCGGCGCGGCCGCTTCGCTCCTGGCGCTGCATGCCATGGCGACGTGGCTGGTGCAGCGGGAGATGGAGCGGGCGCCCGAGGCGCGGGCGGGCCTGCTGACGCACGTCGAGATCGCGATGGCCGCGGTGGTGCGGCGCGATCCGGCCTTGCTCGGCGCGGCGCAGGCGGCGTGCGCGTCGGTGGCGCGGGCGGCCGGGGCGAGCGAGGCGCCGGCGGGGCTGCAATAGGGTGCGCCCGGTCCCGGTGACGCGGGAACGAGAACGGGGACCGAGCGCGGTCCGGCGGCAGGCCGGGGGGCTGGCTGCCGCTGGATGGGGGAAAGGGATGCGAAGCGCTGCGCCATCACACCGGCTCCAGACCGAAGCGGCGGCAGGCGAGAACGATGTCGCGGCGGCTGAACGCACCGGTGGCGTCGCAGAAGCGCTTGCGCTCGCGCTCGACTACGGTGCGACCCCGACCGAAGGCGTGAGCCACCTCCGACTCGCTCAACCCGCCGGCCAGCATGCGCGCGACCAGCAAGGTGCGCGGCGACAAGCCGTCGATGCCGGCGTCCGGCCGGACGCGGCTGCGCGGCAGGTCGTTGACGAGTTCGGTGGAGGCGAAGGTCATCGACCGGCCTCCGCGACAGCGCGATTGCAGGCCGCGAAGAACCGCTCGATGCGCAGGGCGTTCGCCCGCAGCGCTTCCAACGGCCGACGTTCGAGGTGGTAGGAGACCGTCGCCGAGTGCCGGCCGGCACGGCGGGCAATCTCCTTGACGGAGACGCCCTCGGCGTCCTGAGAGCGCCAGAGCTTGCGCTGGGAGCCGAGGACGGGACGCTGGGCCCTCACGGCTCCGCCCTCCCGAGATGCAGAACCGGGAGATCGCCGCGAGAGGCGGCGGCGCGCAGGGCGAGACCATCGAGGATGGCGATCGTCATGGCCGCGGCCAGGGCGAAGACGGTGAGGCGAAAGAGGATGGGGCGGGTCGTCATGCCGACCTCGCCGAAAGGCAGGCACAACCGGGTCGGACGTCAGCGGCCCGCGCCGCCCGGTCGTGCTGCTCTACATCAACGGGTTGCGACACACCGACGATGGAGCTGAGAATGAGACGTTCACGCATCACGGCGCTCCTCAATCCTGAGAAGACCGTTGCTCAATTGACTGTTGAGGGACTCGACCAATCGAAGGCGCAATTCACGTTTGACGCTGCGGCCTTGGATGACGCTCTTGAGAGTTTGATACGAGCTCGCGAAGAGATGCAGCCAGCGCAGAACACAACAATGGACGAGGGACAACTTGCTGTTGTTACGCCATACGTGGACCCGATGTGGAGCGTCTCCGCCGAGACGATCGGCGGCCTGCGAATTCTGAGTTTTCGCCATCCTGGCATAGGGTGGGTTCATTTTGCTCTGCCACCCACAAGTGTCAGTGGCATTTTGACAAATCTTACTGCGTCCGTTCCTGACCGACCGTACAATCCAGGCTCCTAAAGCCTGCATCAAAGCATCGAGGCAGACCGTAATCCGCACGCTGCTGCCTGCCTCACGGAGGTCAAAGAGTTGATTTTGGCCAGCTCGTGAAAACTGAAGACTATGCTCACGGCAGACGGTGACGATGTCGCGGCTTTTGCCGCCCCCGCCAGCGCTTGCCGTGCAGCTGTTGACGAACTCGATGTAGCTGCCGGGGCCGACCGGCACGTTCGGAGTCGTGGCCGCGCTCATGCTGCGACCTCAGGAGTGGAGGGGGTGGGCCTTCCACCATGGGGGCCGGGGCGGTTGAGCATCGACGACGTGGGCGCGTCCCAGAGATCGGGGCGCAGTCTCCACCTTGGGATTGCGCCGCTGGTGGCGCGCTCGATCTTGACTGCCATCTCACCAGAGACCCGGCCGGCCGTTTTGGCCTTCCAGATGGCTCCCTGCGTGACGCCGCACGCGACCCCGAGCTTGGCTTCCGAGCCAAGCATGGTGATCGCCGCTTGAATGAGAGATCGCGCGCTCATGGTCGGAGATATAACTACCTGCGTGGTCGGTAGTCAACCACCATGTTGTCGAAGCGCGTCAACGACCGAGGTAGTATGGTGCGATGCTATGACGTGGCACGACCAAATCCGAGAGGCGCGCACGAAGCGCGGCCTGAGCCAGGGAAAGCTGGCAAAGGCCGTGGGTGTATCGCAGGCGATTATCGGCAAGATTGAACTGAGGCAGGTCGAGTCGACGAAGGCGCTTGGAGCGCTGATCGAGTTTTTGGGGCTCGATCGTGCCGACTTCCCGGAGGAGGCGTTTGGGCAAGTCGCGCTTCCCGCGACCGACAGCGCGCCTACCGAAGCGAGCCCATTGCCGCTCCCAGAGTACGCTCGCGATCCGGCCTACTGGGCTATGGCCGCGGGCTTGGTCGGCGATGTGCCCCTCTATGCTGCGGCAGAAGGAGGCGCCGGTACGATCCTGATTGATCGCGACAGCATCGGGTCCGAGCGCCGACCGCCCGAATTGCAGGGCGTAAAGAACGGATATGCAATTCTCGTGGTTGGAACGTCAATGACTCCCGAATTCGAGCCGGGCGATACGCTCTATATCAACCCGCGCCTTCCGGTAATTCCTAACACGTCTTGCGTATTTTACAGCAACAAAAATGAGGAGCCCACCGCTACGGTGAAGCGTTTCTTGGGTGAGCGCGGAGATATGTGGCTCGTTCGTCAGCACGAGCCCAAAAAAGACTTTGAGCTTGATGCCGAGGAATGGGCTGTCCGACATCGCATCGTTTCGAAAAAACTCCGCTGAAGCTCAGAATGGCAGGTCGTCCAGGCCCTCGATGCTGCCGTAGGATTTGACGATCACCGGCTCATCAAATTCGCCGGTCGCAATCGTCCCAGATCGCGCCAACACCACGACCGACGGCTTTCGCCTCGCCAGTCGCTCCGCGGTTCGTAGGGCAGCTGCCTCGCTGCGTGCTTCAAGCGGCTGGTCCATCTGAAGTCGGCCTCCCTGGAAGCTGAAGCTCTGGATGACGTAGAAAATCGCCTGGTCGCTGCTCGCCGACATCTTCGCCCCCATGGTGCTGGCAACGGCCATGTTCCTGTTTCGTTCCGGTTGCGGTCAATCCCTAACTCATGGGGATAGTTGTGGGTAACTACCTGTTTGCTTGAGCGCCCACTCAGGTAGTTGACAATTAACAACCTAGGTCGTAGCTTGCCTCTATCGCTTCTCGCGGTGGAGCCCATCCCGATGTCCAACAAGTCGATCGACTGGCGCGCCGCCCGGTCGCAGATGCGCAACGGCCGTAAGCCGATGCCGGAGGTTCGGGAGGAGCGCCTGCGCACGATGGTGGGCCTGCGCGGGTCGCCGGCCGTAGCGCTGTCGGCGTGGCGCGGGCGCTCCGGCCGCCGCTACGTCGTCGGCGTCCACACCATTGGCTTTGCGGATGCCATCGACGCCGTGCCCGCCGTCCTGATCGCGGTCAGCCGCAACGCCTCGGGCATTGCCGAGCCGATGGACGCTCGCAACGTCCCGACCCGTGAAGCCGCCGAGACCTGGATCTCAGCCGCCCGCGAAGCTGGCGCCACCGAGATCCACGTTCACCGTCTCGCCGAGGGTGACGACGAGCGCGACGCTCTCGTCAACGACCTCCTGTTGCCCGCCACCGAGACAGAGGCCGCGTGATGGCTTCCGATCTCATCGCCTCGGCCCGTCTGCCCGACGCGCTCGACACCCTCCAGATGCTCGCGACCGTCGCCCATGACCGGGTTTGCGTCGTCGAGGGCGCGGCTTCCAAGGCCATCGTCGCCGAGGACCGCCGCGCCGGCCTGCTCACGGTCGCTGCCGACTTCCGCGCCCTCGCCGAACGCATGGAGGCCGCGGCCGCCGAGGTCGCCCTCAACGCCATCGCCGAAGGCCTTGCCGGCGCCATTGGCGAGCCGCCCGCCGTCGCTCGCGCCGCCTGACTCGGCCGCCGCCCACTCTTCCCCTTCGCCGTGCCTGCCCCGCCCCCTCAAGCCGCCCGAGGTCCGCCCATGTGCGCGCCGTTTAGCCCCACCGACACCGCCGTGACGTCCGAGCCCGCTCTCACCTCCCTCGATCTCGCCGACGCCGCTGGCCGCACCTGCGTGGCCATCGCCGGCATCGTGGAGATCGTCCGCCGCATCGCCATCGACGACGCGACTGGCGCGCAGCTCGGCCCCCGTGGCGCCCATCACGCCGTCCTGGCTCGGATGCGGTTCGAGGAGGAGGTGATCGCCCTGCGCGCCACGCTCTGCAACGCACTCGCCGGAACGGCTGTCACCTACGCTGGCGAGACGGATTTCGCCCGGGCGCTCACGGACCGCATCGAGCGCAACAACCGGGCGATCCTCTCGACCGCGATGCGCCGGGTCGACACGGCCGAGGCCGCGGACGCCGCGCTGACGGCCAACGCCCACGATCGCGGCGACGCCATCACCGCCGCCCTCTACGGCACCACCGCGATCGCGCCCTGTGCCGATCTCACCCGTGAGGCGGATCGGTTCGACTACGGGAAGTCGGCGGCGGCCAACGCCTCGTTCGCCCACGGCACGCACGAGCGCGGCTTCGTCAGCCCGGCTGCGGCCTGACCGCCATGGCCGACGCCGCGCCCTGGATCGCGCTCGCCGCGTCGCTGGCGTTCCTCGCCGTCTCGATCCGCGTCCTGCTCTGGATCGCGGACCGGCCGCCGATCGTCCGCCACCGCACCGTGATCGGCGTGTGCGCCCGGCTCGACCTCGCGCCGCCCGCCAACCGCAACCAGCCCCGTCCGGAGATCTTCGATGACACCGCGTCCGTCGGCGGTTGAGCCGCGCCTGAACCCGAGCACCGTCCTGGCCATCGTGATCGCTGGGCCGGGCGCGTGGATCGCTGCCGCGGTCGGTGCCGCCCTCTGCGCCCGCGCGCATGGATGGCTGTGATGCAGCGCAAGCTCTCCGTCCCGGCCGCGCGGCGGCACTTCTCTGGCATCCCGCGTGCCTACACGCGCGAGTTGGCCGAGCCCCGAACGGTCGCCGCCCTTCGCCACGTGCTGGCCGGCCGCGAACGCTCCCCGGATGACGTCATCCAGGCGTGCCGCGACATTCGACTCGGGCTGATGTCGAGCCGGACGGTGAACATGCCCGGCATGCTCGACTGCCTGGGCGGGCTCGGGCTCGCCCGTCTGCACGGCAGGCAGGTCTCGTTGCGGGCGGCCGCGCGAGATCTGATGGAAGATGCCGACGCGCGGAGGCTGTGGTGACCGCCCGCCTCGCCCATCTCCCGCTCCCGGCCGCCTACGGCCAGCGCCCTGACGGCACGACATGGATCAGCTTTGGCGATCCCGCCAAGGGCCGGCATATCCAGATCGACGGACCGCTCTGCGCGAAGGCCGCGGCCGACATCTGCCGCGCCGTGAACGCCTTCGGCCCGGCCGCCTTCGCCCTCGAAGCCGTCCGCTCCGACTGCCGCGATCCCGACACCGATACCGCTCTCGCGCCTGCCACCGGTGAGCTTGTCGAGGCGGCCCTTGCAGCGATGGAGGGGCGAGCGTGAGCGGCAAGCACTGGCGCGCCTGGGGCGTGCTCTTCCGGTCTCAGAACCGCCTTGATGGCAGCAGCGCCTTCCTCGTGGGGACGACACTGCACCCCTGCAGGACGATGCTCTTCACGACCCGTCGTGAGGCGAGAGCCTTCATCGCTGCCGAGTACGGCTACATCCGCGAGCGCAAGGATCTGCGCGACGAGCCGCACGGCTGGCGCATGCCGGTGCCCGTTCAGGTCGATGTCCGGATCTCGAAGCGCGGAGCGCTCCCGTGATCCGCTGCGACGCCGTCACCTACGAGGACGTCGGCACCACGCCGCGCCGGCCCCTCACGCCTTCGCAGAAGCTCGAGCTCTACGAGCAGCAGAAGGGCATCTGCCCGCTGTGCGGCCTCTTCATGCGGCCGGGCAAGCGGCTGATCGACGAGCACCTGCGCGCGCTCGGCCTCGGCGGCAGCAACGACTTCGGCAACCGGGCCATCGTCCACGAGGCCTGCGCTCTCGCCAAGACGCACGGGCCGACCGGCGACCTCACGGTGATCGCCGACGCCAAGGCGCAGAAGCGCGCGATCCTCGGCTTCGAGCGGCCGAAGGGCCGGCCTCTACCCGGCACCAAAGCCTCCGGCCTCAAGCGCGGCTTCGACGGCCGCGTCACCCGCCGCTGAACCCACCCGCATCAGGATAGGCGCTCACCGATGCCGAAGCCCATTAACCCTGACGACCGTTTGATCGGCCAGCGCATCGCCGCCGCCCGATCGCGCAAAGGCCTGCCGCAGCGCGAGACCTCCGTGGCGTTCGGTTGGCCGCCCGGCGTGCTCAGCGAGGTCGAGCGCGGCACTCGCCCACTGGCCGCCTCCGCCCTCGTGGAGATCGCGCGCTTCCTCGGCGCCGACGCTGGATATCTCCTGACCGGCAAAGCCGGCAGCCACGTGCTCTCGCCGCGGGAGCAGCGGCATATCCAGAATTGCCGCCGGCTCGCACCTGCGCGCTTCGACGCCCTGGAACGCATCGTCGATTGCCCGGAGGCGCGCACATGCTGAGCGCCGCCGATTTCGCCGGCTTTGACCTCTCCGGGCTCTCCTCCGGCCTCCAGAGCATGGTGGTGCGCCAGGATCGCTACCGCCGCGAGGCGGCTAGCATCGGCGTCCGCCCCGACTGCCCGGAGACCTACCGGCTTGTGCAGGCGGCCGAGCGCGACGCCGCGGTGCTGGCCGACGCCGAACGGTTGGTCGCCCTCGTTCGCCAGTTCGCTGCCGACGAGAGCACCCGGCCGGCGGCGCCCGTGCTGCGGCTGGTGCGAAAGGACGACGTCGCGCCCGCGCCCGACCAGCCGACCGCTCGCAGCCTCGTCCGGCGGGCCCTGGCCGCGATTTCCGGCGCCCGATCCGGCGAAACGTCGAACTGCCCCGCCCTTTCCCCCGAATCCCATCACCTCACGACCCTCGCCGCGAGAGCGGGCGAGGATGGGGGGAGGGACGCGTGAGCGAGCCCCTGCACGTCCTTGATCTTTTCAGCGGCATTGGCGGCTTCAGCCTCGGGCTGGAGCGCACGGGTGGCTTCAGAACCGTAGCCTTCTGCGAAATTGATCCCTTCTGCCGGCGCGTGCTGGCGAAGCACTGGCCGGAGGTCCCCTGCTACGATGACATCCGCACCCTCACAGCCGATCGCCTCCGCGCAGATGGAATTGCCGTGGATGTCATCTGCGGGGGCTTTCCGTGCCAAGACATCAGCAACGGGGGGCATCGCGTCGGGATCGGGGGCGAGCGATCGGGCTTATGGTCGGAAATCGCCCGTCTTTCTGGCGAACTACGACCCGACTTCATCATCTTGGAGAACGTTGCAGCACTGCTTGGTCGAGGGCTTGGCCGGGTTCTCGGAGACTTGGCCGCGCTCTGGTATGATGCGGAGTGGCACTGCCTTTCTGCTTCCGACCTTGGCGCCCCGCATGAACGGGACCGCATCTGGATTGTGGCCTACCCCGAGACACTGCGACGGGACGAAGGGCAGTGGGGCGCGGAAGGGTGGGGGCGGCTCCTATGGGCTGGGATACACGATAGCCCGAGCGCTTGGTCTTCGGCAGCAAACAACCACGAAGTTCGATCCGGGCTTGTCCGAATTGTTCATGGGCTTCCCGATCATGTGGACCGCCTTGGAGTTCTCGGAAACGCTGTCGTCCCGCAAATCCCGGAAATGATCGGTCGCGCGATCTTGGCATCACGCGCTCCGTGCATTGCGGAGGCCGCGCCATGATCGTCGCCCTCATCCTCTACCCCGCCGCAATCATCGCGCCCGCTCCGACCTACCGCGGCCACGACGCCTGCATCGCCGCCGGTCGTGCGGCTGCCACGCGCGGACAGGCGCGGACGTGGGCGTGTGTGAGCGTCAGCGTTCGGTCTCGCGCGAACTCTCACCGAGATGACCGCGGAGGCGCGCTGTGAGCGAGATAGCTTTCGACTGGGTCGAACTTCCTGTCGGCCCTCAGCCGCTTCCCGAGTGGCTGCTCGGCGCCACGGTCCGCTGGAACGAGGGCTACGCGAATGCTCCCGACCTGTGGCTGATGGCTGATCGGCCACTGCGCGATTGGCCTGGACAGTCCTTCGTTCGCGAAGGGGGCGCGCTGGTCGCCCGGCATCCAGACGGCCGGATCCATCAGTGGGGCTTCCAAGGCGAGTTCGTCGAGACGGAACAAACGCGCTACGTCGCCGGCCAAGCCGAGCGCTTCATAATCCCGGCGACGCCGCCGAGCGAAGGTTGCGGCGGTTGGGCGGTGGATTGTCTGATGGCAGAAGGCCCCTACGCAGGCCGCCACGTCAGGATCAGGGGGCCGTGGGGCATCGGCCAGCCCGACGGCTACATTGATGTTTGCCACACCGTCCGCACGCCCGCCATCATCTGCGGCGCGCCGAGCCACAAGGAAGAGATTGGTCTCGCCGGCCTCGGGATCACGCACGACCTTTTCCTGCGCGTCGTCGCGCGGTTTCTACCGCACTGCCGGGTCGCCCGCATCTTGCGGCTGGGCTGGCGCGACCGCCTGGAGATCGTAGACGGCTCCTGGGACGAGCCGAAGACCGTGCGCCTGAATCGGCCACGAGCGCCGTCCTCACGCCCTCAGGCCGCGGAGTAGCCCCCATGCCCACCACTCAGGGCCGGGAGACGGCCGCCATAGGACAGGCGGAGGCGAAACCCGTCCGTCTGCAACTGAGCCGGAAGAAGGGGTTCGATCTCCAGGCGCACAGCCGGGCGGTGAACGGGCTGCCCGCGGTGAGCGTCGCGCGTCCTGGCATTCTCGGAAACCCCTTCGTGCACGCGACCGACCCGGCACAGGCCGTTGAGGCGTTTGATCGGCTGTGTCGCGGCGGCACCCAGAGCTTCCAGTGCAGCCCCGACGGCCTGCACTTCGCCGGTAGTATACACGCGAACGCCCTGCATTGGGCCTGGAGCGAGTGGCTGCGAGATCATGGGTTGCCGGCCATTCGAGGCAAGAACCTCGCTTGCTGGTGCGCCGTCGGCTCGCCCTGCCACGCCGACGTGCTCTTGCGCCTCGCGAACGGCCCCGTCTGCGACGACCCACTCCCGACCGGAGCGGATGCCGGGGAGGGACGGCACGCCCTTGCGCCTTCCGCAAGTTCAAATCCCACCGCAGCACGGGAGCATTGAACCATGCAGCACGCACGCTCGGACTACGGCCATATTCAGGACACCAGCGCCGCCCGCGAACTCGCGGAGCTGATCCTGTCCATGCAGATGGGCACACCGCAGGGTCTCCGCGCCCGTCAGCTTGCACGGCAGGTGCTCGGCGTCCCCGACCACGGCGAGTTCGCTGGCAGGGTCCCGATCCACACCAACGGCACGCTCCGGGTCATCCCGAAGGACGAGCCGGTGTTCCTGATCCGCGGCCAGGACGTGGCCGGGGGCGACGCAGTGCGCGCGTGGGCCGACCTCGCCGAGAAGGTAGGCGGCGCTCCCGACATTCTCGCGGTCGCGCGCGATCACGCCGCCAAGATGGACGCGTGGCCGAAGAAGAAGGTGCCGGATTTCGCTCCGACCTACAACGCGGGGTCACGCCCATGACCCTCGCCCCCACACACAGGGAGGCGAAGGCCTCCGCCTCCGATGCGGTGGAGCCCGCAGCCACCTCGCTTTCCGCATCGGAGAATAACGCTCGGCTCGTGGCCTACTTCGATGCCTGCTACCGCAACCCCCAACCAGAAACGCTGACCATGCCCCACGCACACGTGGAGGCCGGCGCCTCCGAACTCGCAGCCCGCGTCTGCCACGAAGAGCAGATGACGTTTTGGTCCGGCGAAATCATGGGTACGCTGTCGATAGGCGGCTACCTGCGCGAGGACTGGTCCTACGAGGACACGATTAGCGCCAGCGGGGCCGTCGCGGCCGATATCCGCAGCATCGTTGAGAGCGCGTTCGACCACCCTGAACTGAAGGTCGCCGCCCTCGCCCCGGCCGCAGTTCCGGAGAGCGTGCGGCGGCTGGTTTACGAGCTTCGGGGCTTTCACGACGCCCTGGACGGCCGGGAATGCGGCGATGGTGCCTTCACCATCCGCTGCGAGAATGGCGAAAGCGAGCAGACCCGCCTCAACCTGCGGGCGGTGCTTCGCGAGGCCGCAGCTACCCTCCTCGCCACCCCATCGTCCGTACAGGCGGGGGAGGTCTCCGCACCGGCCAGCGCCGGTGCGGAGACGGAGAGCGTGCGGGCGGCGACGCTGGAAGAGAAGGTTAAAGCTGCACTTGCGCAAAAGCACGTCCGTCAGCTTGGACCGAACCCACTTCCCGCTGGCTGCGACCTCTACCATCAACTAAGTCACCTGAAAGAGTGCTGGCACGCTGGTTACAAAGGGTATCTAACTCAAGAAAATCTGTTGCTTTGGCTGATGGATTTTGCTGCTGCGCTTGCCAGCGACCCATCGTCCGCACCGGCCAGCGCCGGGGCGGTGCCGGAGGACGAGCCGGTCGCGGAGGTGCTCTGGTACGACCCCGAGGCGCACTTTGGTGAGAAGAAGCCGCACAAAATTATCGACGCCTCGCTGGCGTTCATG
Source organism: Methylorubrum rhodinum (assembly GCF_014199935.1). GTDB lineage: Bacteria > Pseudomonadota > Alphaproteobacteria > Rhizobiales > Beijerinckiaceae > Methylobacterium > Methylobacterium rhodinum. The sequence continues at coordinate 42,615 of NZ_JACHOP010000017.1, read as the reverse complement.
GACGCCGCTGAGATCGGAACTAAGCTCTATGCTCGGCCCGCCGCCCCCGCCACACCCGAGCCCGCGGCGGGCGGAGGGCGGTCGGACGCTTGGCTGATTTTCGAGCAGCTAGAGAAGCTGGAACGGCACCTCCACGATCTCTCGGGCGAGCCGTTGGGCGGTCAGCCGGACGCTGCTGAAATCATCGAACACGCCCACGCCCGCATCCGGACGCTCTCTAACCAAGTGGAGGCGCTTGCGGCGCCCCGCTCGACCCTCTCCGCCTCGACGGCGGATGGGGGGACCGCGGGGGAGAAACGCCGGTCCCTTCGTCCCGAAGCCAGAGCCGCGCTCGACGGGCTGTTAGCGCTGAGCGCCGACGACTGGACGACCCTGCGCGCGGTCGATCCGAGCGCCGTCGCATGGTTAGAGGCGTTTCTGACGCCGACCCCCACCCGCCCCGACGCGACCGCTGAAGACGCCACCCCCGCCACCCCCGCAGAGGGGAGGTAGCCGTGGCGAACAACTTCGACCTTTCGGCGCTCGACGCCCTTCGCGAGTACCTGCACCCAAAGCCGCGCGGCGGGCAGCCAGCAACCACCGTGACCTTGCCGACGCAGACATCACCTCCATCGGCTGATGGTCTGATGCGGTCGCTCCGCGATCTGGTACCGGATCGCCCGCGTGAGCGCCAGGATGCTTCGGACGCCTTCGCCTTCAGCATCTCGCGGCGCTCAATCATGCCTAGCGGTGGCCTTCGCATCGTCGAAGACCCGCACATGACGAACACGGTCGAGGACTGGTCGCAGGTGCGCTCGCCCTCGCGGGCCGCCCGCCGCCGGCGCCAAGGCCATCGCCAGCGCATCCGTTGGGTCGAGAGACCGAAGCCCGACATCTACCACGTCGGCGACATGCTGGTGATGCATCCCGAGACCGCGCGCATCTTCCGCATGAAGGTGGCTGCATCTGGCGACGCGCTCGCCAAGCGCTTCGAGTGGGGCATCCTGAACACGATTTGTGTAGCCCGCCCATGACGCCCGCTGACCACGACGCCCTGCGCGAAGAGCCTGTCGAAGTCACGCCGGCAATGCTGGAGGCTGCGCGACGCGCCTGGAACGAGGGCGGCTACGCACTTCTGCCTACAGCCCAACGGATGGAGGCGGCAATTGCTGCTGCGCTGCCCCTCGCCCCTCTCCTCGCCAAGGCCGAGAGCGCGGAGCGGGTGGCGGCGGATGTGAAGCGCGCCCTGTCCGAAGCTACCCGCATGGACGCGATCCTGCTCATGGCCGGCGAGATGACGGCGCAGGAGCGGCGCACGGCCAGGGCGGTCGCCAACGGCATCGCTGCCAGGGTCCGCGCCGCCCTCCGCACCGACCCACCAGCGGGGACGGATGCTCCTGTGAAGGAGGGGGCGCGCCATGGGTGAGGTTCGCAATTTTATCGCTGGCCGGCTTGCCGAACTTGAACCACGGGCGGCTCAATTAGAGGCGGAACTGGCACCGTTGCGCGCCGAGATCGCCGACCTCAAGAAGGCCCATGCCGTGCTTGAGGGTAAGCCACCGCGCGGTCCAAGAAGGACGTGCGCACCGGAGCCCGACACCATTCAAGGGCAGGCGCTCGCAGTTCTTCGCGAGGTCCAACGCCCGCTGACGGCTGCCGAAATCCTCTCGCGCATCCACGTCCGGTTCGCCCGCGACCTAACGCGTGAGGGCTTGGCTCCGCAACTCAGCCGCCTACGCCGAGACGGGCATCTTGAGCACCGCGGGACGGAGTACGCGCTACCCGCCGATCTCGCTGCATCGAAGGACCAGCCCCGATGACCACACCCACGGGAGATGCCGGCGTGACGAGGACGGAGAGCTTGAAGGCGCTGATACTCCGCGTGCAGGCAGCGAAGGAGGCCGACCGCGCTCTAGACGAGGCGATCATGGCGGCATTCTACGTGCGTGACCGCCGGCACATCGGCGCCCGCGACTATTACACGAACGAGCGCGTGACGGAGGACGTGTGGGCCGATCCGCGAACCGACAGGTTTGTCACAAACCAAGTTTTCGAGTTTACGGCCGAGCCGAGACACCACGAGCGGCTCGTCGGCTTCTTGCCGGGCGATTGCTGGCAAATCAGCACGAGGTCGCCTGACCCGACCACATCGGGCTTCAGCAGTCGAGCCTGGGCAAAGATCGCCCCGTGTCTCGGCAACGCTGAAGGGCAGATGGTTGGCGCTCGCGATTGCATGGCGCCGACCGTCGCGCTCGCTCTCACGGCCGCGGCCCTGATGATCCATGTCTCGGCCCTCATCGCCCGATCCGAGGAGGCCGATCATGCCGAATGAGCGCGAGATCGCGGAGATCGAGGCGGTGCTCCGAGGGCATCTTGACTGCGAAGACGGGGCGGTCGGCGGCATCTATCAGGCCGCCGTCGTGATCGCCGCCCTCCGGGCCAAGGACCGCGAGGACGGGGCGCGGGAGATGCGGGAGAGGGCTGCTGAGGCGGCTGAAAGCTGGCTGGCCATTTGGGGCAGCTGCGAGATCCGGCACACATCGGCCCGCGAGTATGCAAGCGATGCCGTCGCCGATGTGCGCGACGTGATCCGGGCCCTCCCCCTCACACCGAAGGAGAGCGGCGATGCGTAGGCTGACCGGCGGGCAGCGGCTTCATCAGATCAAACGGAAGGCGGAACTTATCAGTCAGCGCCAGATGCGCAATTGGCAGGCCGGGCGTCTTCCTTGGCTTCCGTGCTCCGGCGACACCGAGCGGGATGCGATCATCGCCGAGTTCGACCGGATGGATGCCAACCTTGCGCAGCACCTAGAAGAGCACGCTCGGTTCCGCGCATCCGCAAATGAGATGTGGGAGCAGTGCAAGTTCTACGGCGGGCAGATGCTTGCAAACAAGAGGCGATACGAAGAGGCAGAGGCCAAGGTCGCCGAACTCAAAGCCCTCTGTGCCGCCCTCAAAGAACAGGAGGCGCGGGATGGCCGGTGATCGACAGGAGCTTCTGGACAGCTTCTACCATCAGCACGGTCCCTGCTGCGCGGGCTGCGATTGGTGGCGCTCGCTCAACTCGATGGCCGGCGAATGCCATGCCGGCCCGATGGTTGCCGGAGTTGATCGAACGGCGCCGCTCAATATCCACGGCGCGTCGCGGGCAATCGGCGCCGGCCACGTCATGACGCTGCGCGAGCACGTCTGCGGCGCGTTCAAAGACGAGTTCGATTGGGCCAGCCTGCCACTCGGCTACAGGCGACGGATCGGCGCTCCGCTCACCGAAAAGGGCCGCATCGCCCTCGCCACCACCCAGGGACGAGAGACCGGGGGAGGCGTGGATGGGTGAGCGACTTCTCCTCACGTTCGCGGAGGCCGGCGAGCGGATCGGCGTCTGCGATCGCACCGTGCGCGGGCATGTTGATCGCGGCGAGCTGAAATGCGTAGCTTTCGGCAACGGCACGAAGCGCCGCAAGCGGTTCATCCACCCCGACGACCTTGATGCCTTTGTCGAGATGAAGCGGCAGGAGCGCCCGGCATGTCCGTCTATCGCCCCAAGGGCTCGCCGTATTACCACTACGACTTCCAGTTCAGGAAGCGGCGGTTTTCTGGAACTACTGGCCGCCGAAAGAAGCCAGAAGCCAGGGAATACGAGCAACGGGTCAAGGAAGAAGCCAAACGCGCCGCCGAAAACGAGAGCGCCGCTGCAATTGGTGAAATGACGATCAACGCGGCGGCGCTGCGGTTCTGGAACGAGAAGGCGCAGCACTACCGCGGCAATGCTAAGAAGACCTTCAAGGCGTCGCTGGCGTGGATCGTGACGCAGGCTGGGCCGGATCGGAAGCTCTCCGAAATTCGCGGCACGGTCATCGCCGATTTGGTCGCCCGGCGTCGCGGAGATGGCGTGTCGCCCGCCACAGTCAACCGCACCGTCACCGAACCGCTGCGGCGCGTCCTGAACCGCGCTCGTGTCGCTTGGGAGATCGAGCTGCCGCTGATTGAATGGAAGGTCTACCGGCTGAAGGAGCCGGACGAGCGGGTCCGCGAGATGCGCGACGATGAGCAGCCTGTCATCCTGTCCGCCATGCCGGAGGGCTACCGAGACTTGGTGCGGTTCGCGCTGATGTCCGGCTGCCGGCTGGCCGAGTGCGTGAACCTGCGGTGGTCCGACGTGGATTGGGGCAAGCGCGAGATCAGCATCCTCGGCAAGGGGGACAAAAAGGCCAGCATTCCGCTGACTACCGATATGCGGGCGCTGCTGTTCCCGCTGCGCACCCACCATCCCGAGCGCGTGTTCACCTACCCGGTACGGAAGAAGCGCGGCCTGCGCGCCGTAGGTGACCGCCTGCCCATTACCTACGAAGGCATGAAGACCGCATGGCGCCGGGCTCGTGGGCCGGCAGAGGTCGATGGTTTCCGCTTTCACGATCTCCGCCATACGGCAGCGACGCGGCTGCTGCGCTCCGGCGCGAACATCATGGCCGTGCGCAACCTCCTCCGGCACACCGACGTGGCGACCACGGCCAAGTACGCGCACGTCACGATGGACGATCTGCGCGAGTCCATGGAGCGATTGGGTGAGCGGGCCGAGGGCAGAGGCGAGGGGGCGGTGAAGGTCACGAAGTAGGTTTGGGCGGCTTGCGGGCAGCGGCACGCTCGCGCTGAGCGATTGCCTTGTCCACCACAGATCGGACGAACGAGGCGTTGTCCTCGCCTTCGACCAAGACGGCTTTGATCCGATCCCGCGTGCCGGGGACGAACCGAATCAACACAGGCTCATGATCGTTCTTCGGCCGGGCCATCCGGCGGCTTGAACGGGATATCTCCGATGTCGTCAAGGATGGCCCAGTCATGCTCGTTTCCGAGATATCTCGGATTGACCTATAGCACGGCCGGTCGTAGGATGCGAGATATCTCGAAAGGGCATTTCGATGAAGAGCCTGAACCCCCGCATCATCCGCCGCAAAGACGGAAGCGCCCTGCTGACGGGCCTCTCGTATTCGGACCTTTGCCACATCCTGACGCTTGCTTCGATCCGGCAGCACGATAGCGAGAAGGAGCATCGGGAGCGGCGTGAGCCCGAAGCCGCCGCCGCCATTGCGCGCTATCGCGTTGAGGACGGGCCGGACGCCATCATGGCCGAGGTCGTCGAAGATAACCTGCGCGAGGAGCGCATCTTCCATCGCCGCATCCGCGCGACGCTCGACATGCTCAATGCGCGCACGAGCCCGCGCTACACAGGGGACGATGGGCCACTCCGCGCCTTGCCGCGATGGCAGGCGATGCGACGATTGGAGCGCGTTCGGTCTGATCGCCGGTTTCGGCATGCGATGGCGGAGATGATTGCGGACGCCGTCGCCAATCGCACCAAGGCAACTGTATAGCCCTCGAAGAGCCGAATTTTCGAATTCGTGAGGCCCGGTCCCGAAAAATCCCCGAGCCGCTCGGGACAAATTCCGCTAAGTCATTGTGGGGAAAGGCGCCAAGATGCTCTGCACCGATGCTCCCAAAGCAGATGCGCTACCAGACTGCGCTACACCCCGACGCGATGATCGCCGCGCAGGAATACGATTTTGACGCTCCGCGAGCAAGCCGGCCGTGCGCGACGCGTGCATGCCATGTCACCCGCCGACTCGTTTGACATGTCGATGGCCCGTCCGGTGTCGAAGGATCGCGCTCGACGACCGGCCGGTACGGCGCATGCTCTCCTGGCCGCGCCGGCGACGGTTCAGAGTTATTCAGTTGAATGCCGCGAACGCGTCTGGTACGCACGCAAAACGGATCAGTTCTTGCACTGAAATCAATGAAGGGGGCAACGATGCTTTGGTCCGGATTATCCGAGAAGACACTGCAAAAGATCATTACGCATTGTCTGGAGAATGATCCTGCACCGAAGACGCATCACATCACACGCTTCGCCATGTATAAGGCGCTTAGCGGCGTCTTGGCCGAACACGATAGCGAGGAAAAGACCTGCCTGGGTGTTTCGACATCCAAAAATCTGGCAAAAATTATCGGTCTCAACGCCGTGAAGTTCACATCGGCTAACTATCCTGAATACAATATCATGAAATTGCCGTTCGAGAACGAACAATTTGATTTCGTGATCACTGATCAGGTCTTCGAACACATTGAGGGATCCCCGATCGAAGCGTTCAAGGAATGCAATCGGGTTCTCAAGCCGGGCGGATATGCCGTTCATACGACCTGCTTCCTGCAGTTCATCCACGGCGCTCCGAGCGACTTCTGGCGCTACACGCCGAACGGACTGCGCTTCATGGCGACGGACAGCGGCTGCGAGGTCATCCTCGCCGATGGCTGGGGCAACCGCGAAGTGTGGCCCTATATCAATCTCGGTTTTCGCACCGCGAAGATCCCGGACAATCCGAAGAACCCGATCTACCAGCTTGCCATGCGCAACGAACCGGCCTGTCCCTACGTCGTCTGGATCGTCGCCCGTAAGCCCTGACCGAGAACGGCGCCGCCCCGCGGCGACCCCGGTCGGTTCGACGACGACAGCCCCGGCTGCGGCCGGGTTGGGCAGGATCGAAGTCCCGGGACGACGCAAGCAGATCCTGTCGTTCGGACGGCCGGGGGGAGCCTTGGCCGGTACCATCGCCCGAGGACGTCACACCAAGATGTCGAGGACGCGCTTCTCCGCGTCCAGGGACGACTTCAGCAAAGCGGTGTTCATCGCCACGTCGAACTTCGCCTGACCGGTCTCGACCACCGCGGCGGTCGGATCGGCCGAGGCTTCGGGTGCGGCGACGCGGGAGGCCGCACCGTCGAAGCGCTGGAAGGCGGCGCTCAGGCCCGCCATGCTCGTGGAGACCGCCGAGATCATCGCTTCCCCTTTCCTGTCCTCGCCGGCAGCACAGCACGGGAGCCGTGAAGCCTTCGTTGCCGGCAAGCGGACAAGTCGCGCAAGCGGCCGAGCTTGACCGGGCCGGCGCGGGTTCCCACCTCGCCGCCACCGAGCGCCGCGGAGATGCGAGGCACCAATGATTGATCTGCACTACTGGCCGACCCCGAACGGCCACAAGGTGACGCTGTTTCTCGAAGAGACGGGCCTGCCCTACCGCATCCATCTGGTCGATATCGGGAAGGGCGCGCAGTTCGAGCCGGCCTTCCTGAAGATCGCTCCCAACAACCGCATGCCGGCCATCGTCGATCACGCGCCGGCGGATGGCGGCGCGCCGGTCTCGCTGTTCGAGTCGGGCGCGATCCTGCTCTACCTCGCGGAAAAAACCGGGCGCTTCCTGCCGGGCGATCTGCGCGGCCGGACCGAGACCCTGCAATGGCTGTTCTGGCAGATGGGCGGCCTCGGGCCGATGCTCGGCCAGAACCACCACTTTTCGCAGTACGCCCCCGAGAAGATCCCCTACGCCGTCGACCGCTACGTCAAGGAGACCAACCGGCTCTACGGCGTGCTCGACCGGCGGCTGGCCGACCGCGAATTCGTGGCGGGTGCCGACTACACCATCGCCGACATGGCGGCCTATCCGTGGATCGTGCCGTGGGAGAAGCAGGGCCAGAACCTCGACGACCATCCGCACCTGAAGCGCTGGCTCGAGGCCATCGCCGAGCGCCCGGCGACGCAAGCCGCCTACGCCAAGGCCGTCGAGGTGAACCCGAGCTACGGCCAGCCGATGAGCGAGGACGCCAAGAAGGTGATGTTTGGCCAGAACGCTGCGAACGCGAAGCGGTAGTCGCCGAGCCTGTGTCCTGCGCGCCACCGCCATGAACCGGCGCGCAGGGTGGCCCGGCAAACGGTTGTGCTTCCCGCCGCGCGCCGCATACTGATTGTGTTGAACGAACACCTCCCCGTCACGAAGGCCCTGCGGCTCACAGGGCTTACGGCGGCCTCGCCGACCGCCGTCGCGCGAGTAGGCAGACGGGAAGGGGGTGAGCGATGTGCTGATGTTTCCGCTTCTGCGGATCGCCATTACGGAGAAACCCGAGCGGTGAGTGGTCGATGACCATCACGCTCGGGCTCATCTGGTAGTTAGTTCAATAAGAGCGCTCGCAGGTAGCCGCCTGCGGGCGCTCGCCACGATTATGGGACGCTCGCCTCGCAATCGCAATCAGCGCGAGCCGCCTGTCCTCACCGCCCGCTGCGCCGCGCCGCCACCGTGGCGAGCGCGGCAAAATCCCGGTCGCCTTCGCCATGGGCGATGGCGTCGAGCAGGTTGTCGCGCAGCACGCTTGCGAAGGGCATCGGCACGGACGCCGCTTCGCCGGCCTCGAGCGCGAGGCGCACGTCCTTGAGGCCGAGCCGCAGGGTGAAACCCGGCGGCTCGTAGCGACCTTCCATGATCATCGCGCCGTAATTCTTGTAGACCGGCGAGGCGAACAGCGTGTTGGTCAGCATCGCCAGCACGTCGGCGCCGGGGATGCCGTGGCCTTCCGAGAAGGCCGCGACCTCGCCCATCGCCTCGATCGCCGAGACGATCATGAAGTTGCCCGCGAGCTTGACCGCGTTGGCCTTCTCCGGCTCGAGACCGAAGCGCCAGGTCTTGGTACCCATGGCGTCGAACAGCGGCTGGACCTTCGCGATCGCCCCGTCCTCGCCCGCGGCGACGATGTTGAGCGCGCCGCTCGCCGCCGCGTCGGGCCGGCCGAAGACCGGGGCGGAGACGTAAGCCACGCCCGCCCGGCCGTGCACGGCGGCGAGTTCCTTGGCCAGCGCCACCGAGATCGTCGACATGCCGACATGCACCGCCGGACGCGCCGCGCCGTCGAGCAGACCGCCCTCGACGAGCACGGCGCGAAGCGCGGCGTCGTCGGCCAGCATGGTGATGGCGGCGTCGCCCGAGAACGCCTCCTCCGCGCTCCCCACCGGCTCAGCCCCCTCCACGGCGCGGGCGGCTTCCGGCGAGCGGTTCCACACCCTGACCCGGTGCCCTCCCGCGACGAGGCGGGCGGCCATGGCTCGGCCCATGCGGCCGAGCCCGATGAATCCGACGTCCATATCGTCTCTCGCCTCAGTTCCGGTCGAGGAAGTCGAGCATCAGCCCGTTGAACATGTCGGTCGCCTCCATGTGGACGAGGTGGCCGACATTGGCGATCACCTCGGCGCGGCCGTTGGGCATCCGCGCGGCCAGAGCCCGGGCATGTCCGGTGTTGTCGCCCATGCCGGCCCGCAGTTCCGGCGGCGCGAACGGCTTGCCCGGCGCGTTGCGGTCGTTGGCGCCCATCACGAACAGGGTCGGCGCCTTCACCAGCGGGAACTCGTGGACGACCGGCTGGCCCCAGATCGCCTGATAGGATTGCACGAACGAGCGCAGCCAGCGCGGATACTCGCCCGAGCCCTTCACCCGCTCGCGGATCTGCACGAACGGCTCGATCGCCGAGACCGGCAGCGACAGCGCGTAGCTCGTCATCAGCTGCTTGCGGTAGGCCTCGGCCGTCAGTTCGCCCTCGCGGGTCAGCAGCAGGTCGTCGGTGACCGGCGGCACGGTGAAGCGGTAATCCTCAAGCCCGATCGGCGCCTCCAGCACGAGGCTGTTCACCCGCTGCGGGAAGTTGCGCGCCATTCGCACCGCCAGCATCCCACCCATGGAGTGGGCCACCACGTCGAAGCGCTGGAGCCCCAGCGCATCGGCGAGCGCGACCGTCTCCGCGGCCATCCGGTCGAAGGTGAACGGCTTGATCGGCTTGGAGGACTTGCCGAATCCGAGCTGATCCGGGACGACGACCCGGTACCCGCCCTCCGCCAGCGCGCGGATCACCGGCTCCCAGTAGCTGGAAGGAAAGTTTCGCCCGTGCAGCAGCAGGACGGTGCGGCCGTTGGCGTTCCCCGTGGGGGCCACGTCCATGTAGGCGAGGCGTTGCGCCTCGTGGTCGCGGCTGAGCGGCAGGAACTTCACCGGATAGGGATAGGCGAAGCCTTCGAGCGCGATGCCGAGCGGCGCGTCCGCTCCCTCTTGGGCGGAAGCCGGTGCGGCGGTCAGGGCCAGCGCCAGCAGCGCCAGGATGGGGGCGGATCGCATGAGAACTCCTTGGTCGACTGTATACAGATAGGACAGCCGGGCCGTCAGCGCGCCTCTGTAGCGCATTTCAGCGGGGCGCGGTCGTAATGGCGAGCGCAGGCGGCGACGGGCTGCCGGCACGGGCGCGCGGGCTGGCGTTCTTCGCGATGGCGCTCGCGATGGCCATGGCGGTGCTCGACGGCGCCATCGTCAACGTCGCGCTGCCGGTGATCGCCCGCGATCTCGGCGTGCCGGCCTCGGACGCGATCTTCGTCGTCAACGCCTACCAGATCGCGGTGACCGCCGCGCTGCTGCCGCTGGCGACGCTCGGCGAGAGCCTCGGATACCGTCGGGTCTATCTCGCGGGGCTCGCCGCGTTCACGGCGGCCTCGGTCGCCTGCGCCGTCGCCCCCGACCTCCCGAGCCTGATCGCGGCCCGCGTGGCGCAGGGCCTGGGAGCCGCCGGGATCATGAGCGTCAACACCGCGCTCGTGCGCTTCATCTATCCGCAGCGCCTGCTCGGGCGCGGCGTCGGCAACGTCGCGCTCGTGGTGGCGGTCGCCTCGGCAGCGGGACCGAGCCTCGCCGCCGCGATCCTCTCCTTGGCCGAATGGCCCTGGCTGTTCCTGGTCAACCTGCCGGTCGGGCTGGTGGCCTTGGCGGTCGGGGCCCGGACGCTGCCGCATACGCCCCGCTCGTCCCGGCGGTTCGATTTGCCGAGCGCCGGGCTGAATGCCCTCACCTTCGGCCTCCTCATCGTCGGCCTCGACGGCTTGGCCGATCCCGGGCGGCGCGGCCTCGCGCTCGCCGAGATCGCCGCGGCGATTCTTGTCGGCACCGTCTTCATCCGCAGCCAGATCCGGCTGGCCCAGCCGCTCCTGCCCCTCGACCTCCTGCGCATTCCCGCCTTCGCGCTGTCGATGATGGCCTCGGTCTGCGCGTTCAGCGCGCAGATGGTCGCCTACGTCGCCCTGCCCTTCTACTTCCACGACGCCATCGGTCTCTCGGTCGCCCACACCGGCCTGCTGATGACGCCCTGGCCGCTCGCCATCGCCGTCATGGCGCCGCTCTCGGGGCGGCTCGCCGACCGTTACCCGCCGGGCCTCCTCGGCGCGCTCGGCCTCGCCCTGCTGGCCATCGGCCTCGCGGCCCTGGCGCTCCTGCCGCGGGAGGCGACGACCCTCGACATCGTTTGGCGGCTGACGCTCGCCGGCATCGGCTTCGGGCTGTTCCAGTCGCCCAACAACAAGATCATCATCCTGAGCGCTCCGCGGGAGCGCAGCGGCGGCGCGAGCGGCATGCAGGCGAGCGCCCGGCTCGTCGGGCAGTCGCTGGGCGCGGCGCTCGTCGCCGTGGCCTTCGGCCTCGTGGCCGGCGGGCCGGCCGCGGCCTTCGTGCCGACCCTGTGGTGCGCGGTCGTCCTCGCGCTGACCGGCGCCGTCGCGAGCGGGCTGCGCCGGGCGCGGTTCTGATCCGGCTTGCGCGCCGCACCCGAAGCCGGCCTCGCGCGTTGTGCCGAAAGGACAGCGCGACGGACGAGACCCATGGACATCGACCTGAAGGGACGCAGCGCCCTCGTCACCGGCTCGACCGGCGGCATCGGCTACGCCATCGCCAAGACCCTCGGGCAGCTCGGCGCCACCGTCGCCGTCAACGGACGCACGGGCGAACGGGTCAACGCCGCCATCGAGCGGCTGCGCGGAGAGGGGCCGGGCGCGGACTTCATCGCCGGCATCGGCGACGTCGGCACCGAGGAGGGCGCGGCCGAACTTCTCGCCGCCCTGCCGACGGTCGACATCCTCGTCAACAACGCCGGCATCTTCGAGCCGAAGCCGTTCTTCGAGATCCCCGATCAGGAATGGCGCCGCTTCTTCGAGGTCAACGTGATGAGCGGCATCCGGCTCGCCCGCGCCTACGGGCCCGGCATGGTGGAGCGCGGCTGGGGCCGCATCGTCTTCATCAGTAGCGAATCCGGGATCAACATCCCCGTCGAGATGGTCCATTACGGGGTGACCAAGACGGCGCAGCTCGCCGTCTCCCGGGGGCTCGCCGAGACGGTCGGCGGCAGCGGCGTCACCGTCAACAGCGTGCTGCCCGGTCCGACGCTGACCGAGGGTGTGGCCGACTTTCTGGAATCGATGGGGGGCGCCGGAGGCGATCTCGAAGAGAAGGGCCGCGCCTTCATCGCCGAGAACCGGCCGACCTCGCTCCTCAAGCGCCTCGCCCAGCCGGAGGAGGTCGCCAACATGGTGGCCTATCTCTGCACGCCGGCCGCGAGCGCCACGACCGGCGCGGCCCTGCGTGTCGACGGCGGCGTCCTGCGCGGCATCGCGTGAGGGGTCGTCGGTCGATCGCCGCGGCTCCAGCCTCGCAACGAGGGTGAGGGCGGCCCGGATCGGGCGTCCCTCACGAAACGAAAAAACCCGGCTCGCATCGGCGAACCGGGCCGGAGACGTCGGCGCGCGGAGCGCGCCGCAACCATCCCTCCAAAGAATCAGCCCTTCAGGTGGGCGGCGAGGTGCTTGTTCATCTCAAACATCGAGCACTTGTCCTTCCCGAAGATCTTCTTGAGCTTGTCGTCGGCGACGATCTCGCGCTTGTTCTCGGGGTTCTGGAGGTTGTGCTTCTTGATGTGTTCCCACACCTTGCTGACCACCTCGCCGCGCGGCAGCGGCTTGTCGCCGACGATGGCGGCGAGATCGGCGGAGGGGGTGAGCGGCTGCTGGAGCGCGTTCGGCTTGGTGCCGCCCTCGGCCTTGGTGGCGGTGGATTTCTTCGCGGCCGCGGGCTTCGCGGCGGCCTTGGTGTCGGCCTTCTTCGGAGCCGCGGCCTTCTTCTCCGTCGTCTTCGTCGCCATGGTTTCCCTCCGTTCTGCGATTCGCAGTCAGTTCGAAACGAGCCCGGGGTTCCGGGGCGCCAGGGAGCAACAACTAAGCGGTGCCGCGTCCGTTCCAAGAGCGCAAGGGCGCCATTCGGGCGACCATCCACAGATCAGGCGCGGTTTTCGTCGTCGAAGTGGCCGTTTCGGGACTTTCGGCGCACTCGCGGCGCGGATCGCGGCCGGCGCATCGCGCAATCGTTTCCTGCGAGGAACCGCACGCGGCGCGCCGCATTCATCGCAGGTCCGCCCTGCGGCGGCCAGCGAGGAGACGTGAATGCCGACGGACCTGCCCGCCGAACGCAGCTTGCGAAAGCCCGGAAGCCTCGAACTCGATCCCCAAGGCGGCGACGGCATCGCCATCGACGAGACGCCTCGGCTGATCGCCTCGGACAAGGTGGAGGGCACGCCGGTCTACGACGGGACCGGGCGCCATCTCGGCACCGTCCACAACTTCATGGTCGACAAGATGTCGGGGCAGGTCGCCTACGCGGTGCTGTCCTTCGGAGGTTTCCTCGGACTCGGCGAGACCTACCATCCCCTGCCGTGGCGGGCCCTCACCTACTCGGTCGAGCTCGGCGGCTACGTGGTCGACATCGATCCGGCGGAGCTGGAGGGCGCGCCGACGCAGGGCCCCGGCGAGGATCCGTTCTCCGATCCGTCCTTCGGCGGCCGCCTCGACGACCATTGGGGCGGCCGCAAGGCGCCGACCGCCTGAGCGAGCGGCCGGCGATGCCGTCAGAACTTGCCGCCGAGGCCGACGCCGCCGGGCGTCACCGACGGAGCGAGGCCGCCCGACGCGCTGCGGCCGGACTGCGAGCCCTCGAGCTCGTCGCGGCTGATGCGGCGTGGGCCGCCATCGGCCGCCCTGACCTCGCCGCGCACGTTCTTCGGCAGGTCGAGGCGCCGCGTCGGCGTCGAGGGCAGCGGCGCGCCGTCCTCGTCGACCTGGGCGTTGCGGACCGTGCGGCCCGGAACGGTGCCGCGGGCCGAGGGCGGTGGCCCGATCTCGGTCTCCGGCATCACCCCGCCGCCGCCGCTGAACGCCTGGCAGCCGCCGAGGCTCGCAGCAAGCAGCGCCACGGCGCACAATCTCGACGGTACGGGCATGGGAATCGTCCTCGTCACGGCCGCACCCTGCGGCGGCCCCGCGTGTCTCGCGTCTTCTCCTGCACGGCTCTAAGGCAGGGTTGGGGCGAAAACCAGACGGGGCGCCGTGGCGTCCACGCCTCCTCCGGTCCCGATCGGCGCCGCGCGCTGGGTTCTCCGGTTCGCCCCGGAGGGTCCATAACTTCGCCGCGGTTGCCGCGCATCGCTGCGGCATCCGCGCGCTCCATTCCGACCGGCCGCGGACCGTCAGCGGCGTGCCGGGCGTGACGATTCCAGGCGGCGAGAGGATGTACGGGGTGCGCAGACTGATCCGGACGATCGTGACACCGGCGATCGCCCTCCTGTCCACGGCGGCCTTCGCCGGAGACGCCGCCCCCAACGGGTCCGGCGATGCGCAGACCGCGCCCCCTGCCGCGCCCCCCGCCGCACCGCCGGCGACACCACCCGCTCCGCCCCCGCCCCAGAGCAGCGGCACGCCCGCCGTGGTCCTCGACACCCAGGACTACGAGAGCCTGCTGGGCAAGAGCGTGCGGGCGATGAACGGCGACGACCTCGGCCGGATCATCGACGTGATCATCGACAGGGAAGGGCGGCCGCGGGCGGCGGTGATCGATTTCGGCGGCTTCCTCGGCGTCGGCTCGCGCAAGATCGCGGTCGATTGGCGCGTGTTGAAGTTCACCACCGAGGGCAAGGTGGGCCGCCTCGTGCTCCAGCTCAACCGCAACCAGGTCCGGGTCTCGCCGGAATACAAGACCGGCGAGCCGATCGTGGTGCTCGGCGCCGCCGGCCCGGCGACCGCCGCCGCTCCCGGCGAGGGCGACACGGCCGCAGCACCTGCGCCGACGCCCGCGGCGGCGACGCCCGCACCGGCCCCGGAAAAGCCCGCCGACCCGGCCGCGAAGCCCCAAGATAAACCGCAAGACAACAAGACGCCGGATAGATGACGGCGATCCCGGTGACGGAAAGGCGGGCGGTCCTGCCCCGCGAGCGCGACATCCCCCGCCCCGATCCGCGAGACCGGGCCGGCTGGCGCCCCTCGCGCCGCCCCGGCCCCAGCGCGGGTGAGCCCACCCCCGCCGGGCCGGCGCCGAGCGCCGCGCGCGGGCTCGACGCCTTCACCTTCTTCATCGCCAACCTGCAGACCGGCTTCGGCCCGTTCCTGGCGGTCTACTTCACCCAGCAGAAGTGGACGCAATCCGATATCGGCCTCGCGCTGACGGTAGGCAGCCTCGTCAGCCTGCTCGGGCAGATGCCCGGCGGCGCCTTCGTCGACGCCTCGCGCTCGAAGCGATTCGCCGCCGGCTTCTCGGCCTTCTGGGTCGGGATGAGCGCGGTGATGCTTGCCGCCTTCCCGACCTACCTGATCGTCATGCTCGCCATGGCGATCCACTCGGCGGCGAGCTGCGTTCTGACGCCGGCCATCGCCGCGATCTCGATCGGCCTCGTCGGCCACGCCAACGCCGGCGCCCGGCTCGGCCGCAACGCCAGCTTCTCGGCCATCGGCAACGCGCTCGGTGCGGCCAGCATGGGGGCGGTGGGCTACTATCTCTCGAACGACGCGGTGTTCTATCTCGCCGGCGCCCTCGTCATCCCGGCGCTGATCTCGCTGCGCTTCATCCCCTCGCGCCGCACCGAGACCGCCCGCCCGGCCGCCGCCGAGGAGCCGCCGGCGGCCCCCTCCGCCGGGGGCATGGCGGCACTGCTGAAGAACCGGGCGCTGCTGTGTTTTGCCGCCTGCATGGTGCTGTTCTTCCTCGCCAACGCCGCGATGCTGCCGCTGGTGGGCTCGGTGATGACGCTGCGCGCCAGCGAGACCGCCACGGCGTTGGTCGCCGCCTGCATCATGGTCCCGCAGGCGGTTTTGGCCGTCACCGCCCCCTTCGTCGGGCGCCTCGCGCAGAGCTGGGGGCGAAAGCCGCTGCTCGTCATCGGCTTCGCGGCGTTGCCCGTGCGCGGCCTGCTCTTCGCCTTCGTCAGCGACCCTTACTGGATGGTGGCGATCCAGGTGTTCGACGGCATCTCGGCCTCGGTGCTCGGCGTCATGGTCCCGCTGATCGTCTCCGACCTCACCCGCGGCACCGGCCGCTTCAACACCGCACTCGGCGCCGTCGGCACCGGCATGGGCATCGGCGCGGCGCTCTCGACGGCGCTCGCGGGCTTCATGGCCGACAACCTCGGCAGCCAGAGCACGTTTTTGGGACTCGCGGTCATGGGCGCGGTCGGCCTCGTCCTCGTGCTGCTGATCATGCCGGAGACGCGGGACAAGGGAGCGGGGCAGCGCGCGAGCGCGTGAAGAACACCAAGCCGCATTCCGGGCGCGAGAAGCCCAGCGGACACGACGTCTGCGGATGCGGCCGTCGACGTCCGAGGCACACTAAAAAATCCGCATGCCTTGACCTCGGGTCGCCGACGCGCTTGGAATCGTTGCTGCGCCGCACGGTCGCTCAAGTCCCGTTCAGCTTGGCCGCGATAGCTCGCGGAAAGCGGCCCGCGCTTGAAACATAAGGCGACGCTTCGCGTTGCGGTTAACAGGGTCCTCCTGCGCCTGCCGCGCCCTCGGCACGCCTATGCCGCCCTGCGGGTCTGATCGAATCGGGATTGACGGTCGCGATGGAAGATCTCTGCCAATACGCCAACCGGCCCTTCGCCTTCGTCGGGCGCTACCTCAAGCGCCGCATCGTCCCGCACCTCGTCATCCTGTTCGCCGTCCTCGGCGCCGTCACCTTCTCGGTCTCGACGGATTACGCGCTCAAGGGCGTGGTCGATGCGCTCGGCAAGGGCCCGAGCGCCGGCCAGGTCTGGACCGCGCTTGCCGTGCTGATCGCCTTCATCGCCGCCGACAACCTGCTCTGGCGCGTGGCGGCCCTCGTCGGTGCCTTCACCTTCGTGGGCGTCACCGGCGACATCCGCCGCGACATGTTCCGCCACATGACGGGCCACGCCCCGTCCTTCTTCGCCGACCGGCAGCCCGGCACGCTGGCGTCCCGCATCACCGCGACCTCGAACGCGATCTTCACCGTCGAGAACATGTTCACGTTCAACGTGATGCCGCCCTGCGTCGCGGCCGTGCTCTCGATCATCTACATCGGCACCGTGAACCTCACGATGGCGCTAGTGCTCGCCTCCATCTTCACCGCGGTCGTGGTGCTGATGTTCAAGATGGCATCCGCCGGCAAGCCGCTGCACCACGATTTCGCGGCCAAAGCCGCCAGCGTCGACGGCGAGATGGTCGATCTCGTCGGCAACATGCCGCTGGTGCGCGCCTTCTCGGCCTTCAACCGCGAGTTCGTCCGCTTCGACGGCACCATCGGCACCGAGATGCGGGCGCGCCGCTCCTCGCTGATCTATCTCGAGAAGCTGCGCATCACCCACGCCATCCTCACCGTCGTCTCGATCCTCGGCCTGCTCTACTGGTCGATCAAGATGTGGGAGGCGGGCCAAGCCACCACCGGTCAGGTCGTGCTGGTCTGCACGCTGGGCATCCGCATCCTCGCCGCCACCCGCGACCTCGCCGTGGCGCTGGTGGACGCGACCCAGCACACCGCCCGCCTGTCGGAGGCGCTCCACACGCTGCTGCAGCCGCATGAACTGGTGGATCACCCGGAAGCGGAAACACTCGTCGGCCAGACCGGCGCCGAGATGCATTTCGACCACGTCGCCTTCAGCTATCCCGACGGCCGCCCCGTCTTCTCCGATTTCGATCTGCTGATCCCGCCGGGGCAGACGGTCGGGCTCGTCGGCAAGTCGGGCGGGGGCAAGTCGACCCTGTTCTCGCTGATCCAGCGCTTCTACGAGGTGCAGGGCGGGCGCATCCTCATCAACGGCCAGGACATTACCCGCGTCACGCAGGAATCCTTGCGCGAGGCGATCACGGTCGTCCCGCAGGACGTTTCGATGTTCCACCGCTCGTTGCGCGAGAACATCCGCTACGGCAGGCCGGACGCCAGCGACGAGGACGTGTGGAAGGCGGCCGAAGCGGCGCACTGCACCGACTTCATCCAGGCGCTGCCGGAGGGCTTCGACACCATCGTCGGCGACCGCGGCGTGAAGCTGTCGGGCGGCCAGCGCCAGCGCATCGCCATCGCCCGCGCGATCCTGAAGGATTCGCCGATCCTGCTCCTCGACGAGGCGACCTCGGCGCTCGACGCCGAGTCCGAGGAGGCGATCCGCGCCGCGCTCGCCAACCTAATGAAGGGCCGCACCGTCATCGCCATCGCCCACCGGCTCTCGACGCTGAAGGACTTCGACCGGATCGTGGTGCTGGAGGGCGGCAAGATCGTCCAGGACGGCTCGCCGGAAAAACTGACCCATCTCGACGGCTTCTACCGCGAGCTGATGAAGAAGGAATCGATGTCGATGGCGCTCGCCGCGGCGTGAAGCGGGGCGCTTTCGTCGTCGTCATCCGATCCCCCTCATCCCATCTCCCCTCATTCTGAGGCGCCGCGAAGCGGCCTCGAACGAGGGCTCCAGGAGGCTCAGAGATCCCCAGAGCCCTCCTTCGAGGCTCCGCTTCGCTTCGAATCTCAGGATGAGGGGATGAGTGGGAAGGGCCGGTTCCTTCAGCCGTTCCGCTTACCAAGCGCCGAGCTTTCGGTTGCGGGAGGCCGACCTGCTTCATAGCTTAAGCCGCTCTTGAGGCGGCTCCGCCGTTCCGGTCCGGTTCCGCCCTCCCCCCATGGCAGGAGCATGACGCGCCGTGCCCGACCAGCAATTCGCCAGCGACAACTATGCCGGGATCTGCCCGGAGGCGATGGCCGCGATGGTGGCCGCCAATGCCGGCCACGCGCCGGCCTACGGCGCCGACAGCTGGACCCAGGCCGCCGCGGACGGCTTTCGCCGGCTGTTCGAGACGAACTGCGAGGTGTTCTTCGTCTTCAACGGCACGGCGGCGAACTCGCTGGCCTTGGCCTCGCTGTGCCAGTCGTACCACAGCGTGATCTGCGCCGACTCGGCCCACATCGAGACCGACGAATGCGGCGCGCCGGAGTTCTTCTCCAACGGCTCGAAGCTCCTGACCGTCGCGAGCCCGGACGGCAAGCTGACGCCCGAGTCGCTGCGGGCGATGGCGGAGAAGCGCAGCGACATCCACTTCCCCAAGCCCAAGGCGGTGACGATTACCCAGGCGACCGAGACCGGCCGGGTCTACACCCCGGGGGAGATCGGGCGGCTCGCCGAGACCTGCCGAGCGCTCGGCCTGCACCTGCACATGGACGGGGCGCGCTTCGCCAATGCCTGCGCGGCGCTCGACGCCTCGCCCGCGGAGCTGACATGGAAGGCGGGCGTGGACGTGCTGTGCTTCGGCGGCACCAAGAATGGCATGGCGGTGGGCGAGGCGGTGATCTTCTTCGACACCGCGCTCGCCGAGGATTTCGGCTATCGCTGCAAGCAGGCGGGCCAGCTCGCCTCCAAGATGCGCTACCTCTCGGCCCCCTGGGTCGGGATGCTGGAGAACGACGCGTGGCTGCGCCACGCCCGCCACGCCAACGCCTGCGCCCGCCGCCTCGCCGGGGCCATCGCCGACGTTCCGGGTGCTTCCCTCGCTGCCCCGGTCGAAGCCAACGGGGTGTTCCTGAACCTCTCGGCCTCGGCGCAGGAACGCCTGCGGGCGCGCGGCTGGCACTTCTACGGATTCATCGGCGGGGCGGCCCGCTTCATGTTCGCCTGGGATTCGGACCCGGCCCGGGTCGATGCGCTGGCGCGGGACATCCGCTTCTGCGCGCTGTCGGCGGCGGCCTGACCGTCGCCGAAGTCTCGGTCCGGGCGACCGCCTCGGGGCGGCGGGCGACGATGGGAACCGTCAGGCCGCCCGCTCGAACCCGACCGCGTCGGCCCCCGTCACCTCATCCGTATGCACCTCGAACTGCACCAGCCGCGCCGTGCCGAAGCTCGTCGAGATGGCGCAGTCGGTGGCGTCGCGGCCCCGCGCCATGACGATGCGGCCGATGCGCGGCCGGTTGTGACGGGCGTCGAACGTGTACCAGCGGCCGTCGAGATAGACCTCGAACCACGCCGAGAAATCCATCGGGTCGGGCACCGCGGGGACGCCGATATCGCCGAGATAGCCGGTGCAGTAGCGCGCCGGGATGTTCATGCAGCGGCAGAACGCGATGGCGAGATGGGCGAAGTCGCGGCAGACGCCGACCTGCTGGGTGTAGCCGTCGAAGGCCGTGCGGGTGGAATCCGCCAGCTGGTAGTCGAAGCGGATGCGGGCGTGGACGTAATCGACGATCGCCTGCACCCGCGCCCAGCCCTCGGGCGTCTGGCCGAAGAGCTGCCACGCGGTCGCGCAGAGCCGATCGGTATCGCAGTAGCGGCTGCCGAGCAGGTACGGCATCACGTCGTCGGGCAGCTCTTGCACCGGGATCTGGCGTGCCGCCGGCACCACCGCGTCGGGCAGGCCTGAATCGTCCACGAGAAAATCGGCCGAGAGCGTGATGCGGCCCGCGGGCGCGAGGATGCGGGTGCAGACGTTGCCGAACGCGTCGAGCGACTGGCGCTGCGGTACGGCCGGGTCGGTTCGGATCGTCTCGGGGCTGCGCAAATCCTTCTGGCGCGAAGGATGAACGCTCAGGAGCAGCGACATCGGGGTCGGAGCGAAGGTCTCGAAGGTGATGTCGTAGCCGGTGCGGATCAGCATGGCCCTGCCTTGGGTTTGGACTGCAACGCCAGCGGCCGACCATTGGGCGATGGAGCGGTCGCGATGTAAGCAGGCCGAAAATGCCTCCGCGAAACGTGACGTTCCACCGCGCGCTGCACAAATGTTGCGCAGTGCAACCAACCGCCCGGAGGTTCACCCGCGCGAAACGCGCGCATTGCTGGTGCAGCGCGGCACGCGGTATGGAAGGGCGCATGTGGACCGCCCTCTGGAACCGCCTCGCCCAACCGGGCCATTTCCTGCGCTGGTCTGGCGCGGCGCTACCCTGGCTCGCCGGGCTCTCGGCCGTGCTGCTGGCGGTGGGGCTGTACCTCACCTTCTTCACCGTGCCGCCGGACTACCAGCAGGGCGACACGGTGCGGATCATGTACATCCACGTGCCGGCCGCCGTGCTCGGCATGGGTTTCTACGGGGCGATGGCGCTCTCGGCGATCGGCTCGCTGGTCTGGCGCCATCCGCTGGCCGACGTGTCGCAGCGCGCCGCCGCGCCGATCGGGGCGGCCTTCACCCTGATCTGCCTCGTCACCGGCTCCCTCTGGGGCAAGCCGATGTGGGGCACCTACTGGGTGTGGGACGCGCGGCTGACCTCGATGCTGGTGCTGTTCCTGCTCTATTGCGGCATCATCGCCCTGTGGCGCACCATCGAGGATCCGAGCCGGGCGGCCCGAGCGGTCTCGATCCTGACGCTCGTCGGCGCCGTGAACCTGCCGATCATCAAGTTCTCGGTGAACTGGTGGTCGACGCTGCATCAGCCGGCCTCGATCCTGCGCATGGGCGGCCCGTCGCTGCATTCCTCCATGCTGTATCCGCTGCTGGAGATGATCCTGGCGATGACGCTGCTCGGCGTGACGCTGCATCTCCAGGCGATGCGCACCGAGATCTATCGGCGCCGGGTGCGCAGCTTGCTGATCCGGCAGGCCGAGCGGCTGGACGCGGGCGCGCAGGCCCCGGTCGCCCGCGCCGCCGCGCCGCTTTCCGTCGGCCAAGCGATCTGAGGGACGCGATGGAGTTCGGACCCTACGCCCCGTTCATCGCGGGCGCCTTCGGCTTCACCGCCCTGGTGCTCGGAGCCCTGATCCTCCACGGCTGGCGCGACGGGCGGGCGCAAAAGCGCGCCTTGGCCGAATTGCAGGGCGATCGACCATGAGCACGAACCCGGTCGCCGAGCGCCCCCGGCGCTCGTTCCTCGCCCTGCTGCCGGTCGTCGTCTTCGCGGTGCTGGCGGTGGTGTTCTTCGTGCGCCTGCGCTCGGGCGCCGACCCGGCGGCGCTACCCTCGGCGCTGATCGGCAAGCCGGTGCCGGCCTTCGCGCTCGGCCCCGTGCCCGGCCTTCAGGCGAACGGCCAGCCGGTGCCGGGTCTGACTAGCGCCGACCTGAAGGGTCAGGTCACGGTGCTCAACGTGTTCGCCTCGTGGTGCGCGCCCTGTCAGGTCGAGCACCCGATGCTGATGCGGCTGGCGCAGGAGCCGGGCATCCGCTTGGTGGGCATCGACTACAAGGATCCCGGCGAGGCCGGCCGGCGCTGGCTGGAGCGCCACGGCCTGCCGTTCTCCGCGGTCGGCGCCGACGCGACCGGCCGGGCCGGCATCGATCTCGGCGTCTACGGCGTGCCCGAGACCTTCATCATCGGCCCCGACGGCACGATCCGTGACAAGCTGGTCGGCATCCTGACGCCGGAGAATTATGCCGGCGTGCTGGAGCGCATCCGCGCCGCCGGCCGCCCCGCCCCCGTGACGAACTGACCGGGCCGTCCGGCGAGCGCTTGGAACCGGACTCGTGAGGGCGTATTGCACCCCGAGGGCCAGCTTGTAACCGTTCCAGGGGGCGAGCGGCGCCCGCGGTCTCACGAAGCAAGAAGCGCCATGCGGATCGGGCTGTTCGTCCCCTGCTACGTCGATGCGTTCGAGCCGGAGGTCGGCATCGCGACGCTCGAACTGCTGGAGCGGTTCGGCCTCGACGTCGAATACCCGTTCGACCAGACCTGCTGCGGCCAGCCGATGACCAACACCGGCTGCCACGCCGAGGCCGCCGCCACCGAGGCGCTGTTCGTCAAGAACTTTTCGGGGTTCGACTACGTCGTCGCCCCGTCCGGCTCCTGCGTGCATCAGGTGCGCGAGCACCTCACCGCCATTCCGCAGACCGACGAGGTCAAGGCGGTGCGCTCGAAAACCTTCGAGCTGGTCGAGTTCCTGCACGACGTCCTGAAGATCGAGGAACTGCCCTGGGCGGCGTTCCCGCATAAGGTCGCCTACCACTCGAACTGCAACGCTTTGCGCGGCATCGGACACGCCCGGCCGTCCGAGCTGAACCGGCCGTTTTTCTCCAAACCCCTCAATCTCCTCCAGAAGGTGAAGGGCATCGAGATCGTCGATCTGGCGCGCCCCGACGAGTGCTGCGGCTTCGGCGGCACCTTCTCGGTGTTCGAGCCCGCGGTCTCGGCCAAGATGGGTTACGACAAGGTCACCGATCAGGCGCGTGCCGGGGCCGACTACGTCGTCTCGGCCGATTCCTCCTGCCTGATGCATCAGAAGGGCTGCGCCGAGCGCCTCGGCGTGCCGCTGAAATACATCCACATCGCCCAGGTGCTGAACGGAGCCGCGGCATGAGCGGTGTCGGCCTGGCCAAGGGTCATCCCACCCATTCCCCTCATCCTGAGGTGCGCCGCGAAGCGGGGCCTCGAAGGAGCCCTCCAGGCATCGCGCGATTTCTGGAGCTCTCCTTCGAGGCCGCTTCGCGGCACCTCAGGATGAGGGCGAGGGCGGGAATTCACGCGACGGAGCGGCAGGCATGAGCGAAGAGCTGCAACCCCGCGAGCGCGAGGGCGTGATCCACCCCGAGGTCCGCGCTCCGAATGACGAGAGCGAGCGCGGCCCGAACGGCCAGCGCCTCCAGCACGCGGAAGCCGCCTCGAAACCGATCCGCGCCGACGCCCCGCGCGAGCCGCAACCCCGCGGCGCCAGGATCAAGGGCAACCGCCCGGTCGATCAGGCCGAGGCCGCCGAGCGCTTCCTCGCCGCCCCCCTGCACCAGAAAGCCCACGACGAGCGCCTGTGGGACGTGCGCAAGAAGCGCGACACCGCCGCCCACGGCATCCCCGAATGGGAGGAACTGCGGGAGATCGCCTCGCAGATCAAGGCGCACACCCTCACCCACCTCGACAGCTACCTCGCGCAGTTCGAGGCGGCGGCCAAGGCCAACGGCGTCCACGTCCACTGGGCCGAGGACGGCGCCGCCCACAACCGCATCGTCCTCGACATCCTGAGGAAGCACGGCGCGAAGTCGCTGGTGAAGTCGAAGTCGATGCTGACCGAGGAATGCGGCTTCCGCCACTTCATGGCGGCCAACGGCATCGACATCATCGAGACCGATCTCGGCGAGCGCATTCAGCAGCTCGACGACGAGGAGCCGAGCCACGTCGTGATGCCCGCCGTCCACAAGACGCGCCTCGACGTCGCCGACGTGTTCGCCCGGACGCTGGGGACCGACCCAGACAACGACGACGCCCACTACCTCGCCGAAAGCCAGCGCGAGACCACGCGCCCGCTGATCCTCAAGGCCGATGCGGGGCTCACCGGCTGCAACTTCGCCGTCGCCGAGACCGGCACCGTCGTCACCTGCACCAACGAGGGCAATGCCGACCTCTCGGGCAACGTGCCGCCGCTGCAGATCCACTCGATCGGCATCGAGAAGATCGTCCCCAAGGTCGAGCATCTCGGCGTGTTCATCCGCCTGCTGTCGCGCTCCGCGCTCGGCTCGCCGATCACGCAGTACACCTCGCATTTCAGAGGCCCCCGCGCGGGGACCGAGATGCACATGGTGCTGGTCGATAACGGCCGCTCCGAGCGCCTCGGGATGGAGGAGTTCTGGACCTCGCTCAAATGCATCCGCTGCGGCGCCTGCATGAACACATGTCCCGTGTACCGGCGCTCGGGCGGCCTCTCCTACGGCGCGACCTATTCGGGGCCGATCGGGCTCATCATCGATCCGACCTTCAACAAGCGCAAATACTCGACCCTGCCGTTCTCCTCGACGATGAACGGCTCCTGCACCAATGTCTGCCCGGTCAAGATCAACATCCACGAGCAGATCTTCGCGTGGCGCAAGGTGCTGGCCGAGGAACACCAGATCCCGCTGCTGAAGCAGGGCATGATGAAGGCCGCCGGCGCCGTGCTGAGCCGACCCGCCGCCTACCGCGCCGCGATCGGGGCGGCGGATTCGGCGCTCCGTGTCCTTCCGCGCTTCGCCGTCTACAACCCGGCCAACACCTGGGGGAAGAAGCGCGAGATGCCCCACGCCCCGCGCCAGAGCTTTCACGCGTGGTATCGCCAGAACCGCATGAAGAAGGGCCCGGAGGCATGAGCGCCCGGGAAGCCATCTTCGCCCGGCTCGAGGCCAACCGGCCGGCGGGCGACTTCCCGCTGCCCGAGGTTCCGGTCTTCGAACCTTTGGTCGGCGACGACCTCGTGGCCGCGTTCACCGAGCGGCTGGCCCGGATGGGCGGGCGCGTCGAGCGCGCCGGCAGCCCCGCCGACCCGTTCGCGCCGGTGCGCTCGCGCCTCGCCGGCGCGGCGGTGATCGCCTCCGCCGTCCCGGAATTCGCCGGCAACCGCGATCTCCGGGCGGCGCGGCGCCCGCAGGAGATGGCCGACGTGGACGTGGCCATCGTCCGCGCCCGATTCGGCGTCGCCGAGACCGGCTCGGTGCTGTTCACGGAAAGCGACCTGATCGTGAACGCGGTCGCCTACCTCGCCCAGCACCTGATCGTGCTGCTCGACCCGGCCGACCTCCTCGTGAACATCCAGGCCGCCTACCGGCGGCCCGAATTCGGGCAATCCGCCTACGCCGTGCTCCACACCGGCCCGTCGGCCACCGCCGACATCGAGGGCGTGCTGATCCATGGGGCACAGGGCGTGCGCTCGCTGACGGTGCTTCTGCTGCAGCGCAAAATAGAGGCAGGCTAAAAGCGGAGCCGGACGCTATTCTGGACGTTTGCGGCAAAATGCCTCCGTTGGCGGAGGCCGCCCCGCGGACCCCGGAGATTCGACCCTTGCGCTTCAAGCTCGGCTGCAGCCTCGCCTACGAGGTCAAGACGCCTACGACCTTCATCTTCAACGTGGAGGTCGCCCACCTGAAAAGCCTCGCGGTGATCGGCGAGACGCTGACCCTCGCGCCCGACCTGACCCGCCGGACCTACATCACGCCGGACCTCAAGAACCGCTATCTCGGCATCAACGCGCAGCCGGGCCCGTTCTCGCTGGAATACAACGCGGAGGTCGAACTGTCGGTCGTGCGGGCCGATCCGGAGACGATCCGCGAGACGCCGGTGTCGGAGCTTCCCCTCGACATCCTGCCGTTCCTGCTACCAAGCCGCTTCGTGTCGTCCGACAGGCTCGCGCCCTTCGCGCAGGCCGAGTTCGGGCATCTGCCGAAGGGCCACCAGCGGGTCAACGCGATCTGCAATTGGATTCACGACCACATCGCCTACCAGCGCGGCGCCAGCGACGGCGAGACCACCGCCGACGAAAGCCTGCTGAAGCGGGCGGGCGTGTGCCGCGACTTCGCCCATATCGGCACCGCCTTCTGCCGGGCGCTCGGCATCCCGGCCCGGTTCGTGAGCTGCTACGCCTACGGCCTCGTGCCGCGCGACTTTCACGCCGTGTTCGAGGCCTATCTCGACGGGCGCTGGTGGCTGTTCGACGCCACGCGCCAAGCCCATCTCGACGGGCTGGTCCGCATCGGCATCGGCCGCGACGCCGCCGAGATCGCCTTCGCCACGCCCTACGGCGAGATGGAGCCGACGGGCATGGAAATCCGCATCGACCGCGCCGACGGCGGCCCGGAGCCGACCGAGCGCACGGTGGACGCGATCTCGACGGAGGAGCCGGCGCCCCATGCCGGCGCGGCGTGAGCGGGGACGCCTCTCACGCCGGGCACCTCGACAGATCCCCCGATCCTTGCATCCTGTGACCACAGGCCGGGGGACAGATCAGGAGAGACGCCGGATGCCCTATCGCCACACCGTCGGTCCGCGCACCCACGTCTTCGCCGACCTCGCGACCCTGATGGCCAAGGCAACGCCGATCCGCTCCGGCGATTGCCTCGCCGGCATCGCCGCGGAATCGGCCGAGGAGACCATGGCGGCACGCTGGTGCCTCGCCGAGGTGCCGCTCAGGGATATCCTGGCCCGCCCGCTGATCCCTTACGAGGACGACGACGTCACCCGCCTGATCCTCGACGATCACGACGAGGCGGCGTTCGCCGAGATCGCCGGTCTCACCGTCGGCGACTTTCGCGAGTTCCTGCTCACCGCCTCGTCCGAGACGCTGTCCCGCATCGCGCCGGGGGTGACGCCGGAGATCGCGGCCGCCGTCTCCAAGATCATGCGCAACCAGGACCTGATCCTGATCGCCCGCAAGTGCCGGGTGGTCACCAAGTTCCGCAACACCATCGGCCTGCCCGGCACGCTGGCGGTGCGGCTCCAGCCCAACCATCCGACCGACGATCTCGCGGGCGTCACCGCCTCGATTCTCGACGGGCTCTCCTACGGCTGCGGCGACGCGGTGATCGGCATCAATCCGGTTTCCGATTCGATCCAGACCATGGCCGGCCTGCTGCGGCTGTTCGACGGGATCATCGACCGCCTCGAAATCCCGACGCAGGCCTGCGTGCTCACCCACGTCACCACGACGCTCGATGCGATGAACCGCGGGCTGCCGGTCGATCTCGTGTTCCAGTCGATCGCGGGCACGCAGAAGGCGAACGCCAGCTTCGGCGTCACGCTACCGATCCTGCAGGAAGCGCACGAGGCCGCGCTCGCCCTCAAGCGCGGCACCCTCGGCGACAACGTGATGTATTTCGAGACCGGCCAGGGCTCGGCGCTCTCGGCGGATGCCCATCACGGCATCGATCAGCAGACGCTTGAAGCGCGTGCCTACGCGGTGGCGCGACGCTACCGGCCGCTTCTGGTCAACACGGTGGTGGGCTTCATCGGGCCCGAATACCTCTACGACGGCAAGGAGATCATCCGGGCCGGGCTGGAGGACCATTTCTGCGGCAAGCTGATGGGCGTGCCGCTCGGCGTCGACGTCTGCTACACCAACCACGCCGAGGCCGATCAGGACGACATGGACACCCTGCTCACGCTCCTGGGGGCGGCCGGCTGCACCTACGTGATGGGCATTCCCGGCGCCGACGACGTGATGCTGAACTACCAGTCCACCTCGTTCCACGATCAGCTCTACATCCGCGAGGTCTTGGGGCTGAAGCGGGCGCCGGAATTCGAGGAATGGCTCGCCCGCATCGGCCTCACCGATGCCGCCGGAACGCTGCTCCCCGGCGGCGCGGCCACCCGCCTGCTCACCGCCGCGCCGGACCTCGCCGCATGAGCGAGAGCGACGATCTCTGGCGGCGCCTCGCGGCGCTGACCCCGGCCCGGATCGGCCTCGGCCGCGCGGGCGCCGGACTGCCGACCCGCGAGGTGCTGAAGTTCGGCCTCGCCCACGCCCAGGCCCGCGACGCCGTCCACACGCCGCTGGAGGCGGCAACGGTCGCCGCCGCGATCGAGGCGTTGGGTCTGCCGACCGTCACAGTCACCTCCCGCGCCGAGGATCGCGCCACCTATCTACGCCGCCCCGATTACGGCCGCCGTCTCTCCCCCGAGAGCCGTACAGTGCTCGCGGAGGCCGCGGGCGAGCCCACCGACCTCGCCCTCGTCGTCGCCGACGGCCTCTCGGCCCGCGCCGTCCACGAGGGCGCGGCGGCGATGATCGAGGCCTTTAAACCGCATGCGGAAAAGGCCGGCTGGCGCCTTGCCCCGGTGGTGATCGCCGCCCAAGCCCGCGTCGCGCTCGGCGACGAGGCCGGCGAGGCGCTCAAGGCCCGCGCGGTCGCGGTGCTGATCGGCGAGCGCCCTGGCCTGTCCTCCCCCGACAGCCTCGGCCTCTACGTCACCTTCGACCCGAAGCCCGGCCGCTCGGACGCCGAGCGCAACTGCATCTCGAACGTGCGCCCGGCGGGCCTCTCGCATGACCTCGCCGCGTTCAAGCTCGACTGGCTGCTGACCCAGGCCTTCTCCCGCGGACTGACGGGCGTGAACCTCAAGGACGAGAGCGACCGGCTGATCGAGGCGGCCGAGTCTCCCGAAGCTTTGTCCCCTCCGGCCTGAAGACGCCGGCGCTGACAAAATTGTCCGTTCGACAAGCGTGGCTGTTGCGGGCCCGACACACCGCGAAACCAACCAGACTTTGCCTTGGGGAGCGCCTTCGAGCGCCGCAATCCCACCATAAACCGGGACGACTTCGGGGTCGCGGTAAATGCTGTCGCTCCAACGCTTTATCGCGGAGTTTCGAGGACGTCGAAGGACGTTTTTCCGCGTGAGGCCGTCACAGGCGCCGCGGCCTCGGATGCGTAGCAGGGCCGGGGCACGAGATCAGCGATGGACGCGCGTCAGACCGACAAGTCGAAGCTGCCGAGCCGGCACGTGACGGAGGGGCCCGAGCGGGCGCCGCACCGCTCGTATCTCTACGCCATGGGCCTGACCACCGAGCAGATCCATCAGCCGCTCGTCGGCGTGGCCTCCTGCTGGAACGAGGCCGCCCCCTGCAACATCTCGCTTATGCGCCAGGCCCAGGCCGTGAAGAAGGGCGTGGCCGCCGCCAAGGGCACGCCGCGCGAGTTCTGCACCATCACGGTCACCGACGGCATCGCCATGGGCCACGGCGGCATGCGCGCTTCGCTGCCGTCGCGCGAGGTCATCGCCGATTCGGTCGAGCTGACGATCCGCGGCCATTCCTACGACGCGCTCGTCGGCCTCGCCGGCTGCGACAAGTCCCTGCCCGGCATGATGATGGCGATGGTGCGCCTCAACGTGCCGTCGATCTTCATCTACGGCGGCTCGATCCTGCCCGGCTCGTTCCGCGGCCGGCCGGTCACCGTGCAGGACCTGTTCGAGGCGGTGGGCAAAGTCGCCGTCGGCGACATGAGCCTCGACGACCTCGACGAGCTGGAGCGGGTCGCCTGCCCCTCCGCGGGAGCGTGTGGAGCCCAATTCACCGCCAACACCATGGCGACCGTCTCCGAGGCCATCGGCCTCGCCCTGCCCTACTCGGCCGGCGCCCCGGCGCCGTACGAAATCCGCGACCAATTCTGCGCCGCAGCGGGCGAGAAGGTCATGGAGCTGATCGCCAAAAACATCCGCCCGCGCGACATCGTCACCCGCAAGGCGCTCGAGAACGCCGCCGCGACGGTGGCGGCCTCGGGCGGCTCGACCAACGCGGCGCTCCACCTGCCGGCGATCGCGCACGAATGCGGCATCGAATTCACCCTGTTCGACGTCGCCGAGATCTTCCGCAAGACGCCGTACATCGCCGACCTGAAGCCCGGCGGGCGCTACGTCGCCAAGGACATGTTCGAGGTCGGCGGCATCCCGCTGCTGATGAAGACGCTGCTCGACCACGGTTTTCTGCACGGCGACTGCCTGACGGTGACCGGCCGGACGATCGCGGAGAACCTCGCCAAGGTCGCCTGGAACCCGGATCAGGACGTGGTGCGCCCGGCCGACCAGCCGATCACCGTCACCGGCGGCGTGGTCGGCCTCAAGGGCAACCTCGCCCCCGAGGGCGCGATCGTGAAGGTCGCGGGCATGCCGCCTTCGAGCCAGGTCTTCACCGGCCCGGCCCGCGTGTTCGACGGCGAGGAGGCCTGCTTCGAGGCCGTGCAGAACCGCACCTACAAGCCGGGCGAAGTTCTGGTCATCCGCTACGAGGGCCCGAAGGGGGGCCCCGGCATGCGCGAGATGCTTTCGACCACCGCGGCGCTCTACGGCCAGGGCATGGGCGACAAGGTGGCGCTCATCACCGACGGGCGCTTCTCCGGCGCGACCCGCGGCTTCTGCGTCGGCCATGTCGGCCCCGAGGCCGCCATCGGCGGGCCGATCGGCCTGCTTCGCGACGGCGACATGATCACCTTGGACGCGATTCGCGGCACGCTCGACGTGGCGCTCTCGGACGAAGAGCTGGCCCAGCGCCGCTCGGAATGGACGCCGCGGGGCAACACCGCGACCTCCGGCTACCTCTGGAAATACGCGCAGACCGTCGGCCCCGCGGTGAACGGCGCCGTCACCCATCCGGGCGGAGCCCAGGAGACGCAGACCTATGCCGACATCTAGGACTGTCCCACACCGGCCCGCGTGGCCGGCCGGGGCCGATCCGGGTCGGCTCCGCGCGGCCCTGCTCGCCGGCTTCCTCGGCTTCACGCTGATGCTCGCCGCCAACGAGCCGACCACGGCGCTGGACGCGACCGCCCGCACCCCCGTGCCCGAGAAGGGGTTCCGCTCGGGCCGCGATGCCCTGCGCTCGGGCGTGCGCGACTACAATGCGGGCGACAAGCAGGGCGCCGTGCGTGCGCTGGAATACGCCGCGGACCAGGGCCAGACGCTGGCCCTGTGGAAGCTCGGCCGCATGTACGCGGCCGGCGACGGCGTGCCCCAGGACGACCTCAAGGCGTTCGAGTATTTTTCGCGGATCGCCGACGACACCACCGAAGACGCGTCCGACACGCCCAATTCCGGCGTGCTGGCGAGCGCGTTCAACGCGCTCGGCACCTACTTCTTGGAGGGGATCAAGGGCACCTACGTGCGCCCGAACCCCGAGCGCGCCTACGACATGTTCAACTACGCCGCCTCCTACTTCGGCGACCCGAACGCGCAGTACAACCTCGCCCGGCTCTACCTCGAAGGGACCGGCGTGGATCAGGACCCGCGCAAGGCCGCGCGCTGGTTCAACCTCGCCGCCGAGAAGGGGCATCGTCCGGCCCAGGCCCTGCTCGGCGACCTCCTGGTCAACGGCATCGGCATGCCGCGCCAGACCGTCAAGGGCTTGAGCTGGCTCGCGCTCGCGCGGGCCGGGGTGCAGGGCTCGTCGGACGCCTGGATCGTCGATCTGTACGACAAGGCCTGGGCGTCCGCGAACGAGGCCGACCGGGCCGACGCGATGGCGCAGGCGCAGTCGCTCTCGACGGGCTCGACCCGGCGGCGGCGCTGACCCGTCCCTGAACCGGTACGCGCCGGTTCAAGCCAGTCCGAGTTGCCTCAGCACCGTGGCCACCTCGCCGCGCACCGGCTCGGCGACCGGCAGGATCGGACGCGGCGGCGCCGCGCGGCAGACGCCCAAGATCTCCGCCGCCGCGTACATGATCCGCAGGCTCGAATGGGCGCGGAACAGCGCCCAGAGCGGTTCGAGCCGAGCGTTCTCGGTCCGCGCCCCCGCGGCATCGCCCGCGCGCGCCGCTTGGGCGATGCGCAGGCACGGCTCCGGAAACAGCCCGGCGGCTACGCCGTACCATGCCGCGCCGCCGGCCAGCAGCGCCTCGGCCGCGTTCCAGTCGCCGCTATAGCCGATGGAAAAGCCGTCCGGCACGGCGGCGCGCAGGGCGGCATGGTGGGCCGCGACCGCGCTCGCCTCCGGGGCCGGGCTCTTCACCGCGACGATGCCGGGGAGCCGGGCGAGGCGCCCGACGAGGGCGGGCGTGAAGCGGAAATGGGTCGTGGCCGGGTTGTCGTAGAGGCAGAGCGGCAGCCCGCTCTCGCCCGCCACCGCCGCGACATGCGCGAACACCTCGTCCTCGGTGAGCGGCGTGTAGGACATCGCCGCCAGAAGGCCGGCAGCGGCGCCCGCGGCCTTGGCGTCCTGCGCCAGCCGCACCGCCTCGTCGGTGCGCAGCGCCCCGACGCCGACCAGCAACGGCACGCGGCTGGCGACCGCGTCGAGGGCGGCATCCAGCGCCCGGCGGCGCTCCGAGCGCGCGAGATAGGCGTAGGTGCCGGTGCTGCCGAGAAGCCCGATCGAATCGACCCCCGCCTCGGCAGGCGGCCCCACCAGCCGGCGCAGGGCCTGCGTATCGACTTGGCCCCCGGGCGAGGTCGGCGTGATCGGAAAGGCGGAGAGACCGGAGAAGCACGACATGGCCGACACGATGCGGACGCGTCTGCCCGCCGGTCAACACCGCCCGTCGGTTCGAGACCGGTCGAGATGGCATCCGATTCGTTCCGGCGGCCGGGAGTCGCCTGTACGGGCTGCGCCAAGCGCGGTACCATCGGCGAATAATGGATGCATACCCCAAGCTCGACCCGGCGCTGGCGCGAACCGCCGCCATGATGGCGGACGCCCGGTCCGTGGACGAGGTGGTCGCGATCCTGCGGCGCAATGCGCGGCGGATCGCCGGCTCCGACGGCATCGCCGTGGTCCTGCGCGACGGCGATGTCTGCCACTACGCCGCCGAGGACGCGATCGAGCCGCTGTGGCAGGGCTGCCGCTTCCCGCTCACCGCGTGCATCTCGGGCTGGGCGATGCTGCACGACGAGACGGTCGTCGTGCCCGACATCGCCCTCGATCCGCGCGTGCCGCGGCCGGCCTACGCCAACAAGGCGATCTGCAGCCTCGCCATGGTCCCGATCGGCGCACCCGAGCCGGTGGCGGCTTTGGGGGCCTATTGGTGCGCCATGGTCCTGCTCGATCCGACGACGCTGGCGCGGATCGAGGCGCTGGCGCGGCAGGCCGGGGAGGCTTTTTCGCGGGTGCGGGGCGAAGCGGTGCCGGAGCGGGCGTTGCAGCCGGCGGACGTGTAGGCGAGCACGCGAAGCGTCCTGCGGCGCGCCGGAGCTGCAAGCAAGCGTCAGTTGGCGAAGCGGAAATGCAGCACGTCGCCGTCCTGCACCACGTATTCCTTGCCTTCCAGCCGCAGCTTGCCGGCGTCGCGGGCGCCCGCCTCACCGTTGAGCGTAGTGTAATCCTTGTACGCGATGGTCTCCGCGCGGATGAAACCCTTCTCGAAGTCGGTGTGGATCACGCCCGCGGCGGCGGGCGCCCGCGTGCCCTTGGTGATCGTCCAGGCGCGGGCCTCCTTCGGGCCGACGGTGAAGTAGGTGACGAGGCCGAGCAGGTCGTAGCCCGCGCGGATCACCCGGTTGAGGCCGGGCTCGGTCAGGCCGACGGCCTCCAGGAACTCGCCCTGGTCGGCCACCGGCATCACCGCGATCTCGCTCTCGATCTTGGCCGAGACCACGACGGCGACGGCGCCCTCGGCCTTGGCTCGGTCGAACACGGCCTGCGAATGGGCATTGCCCTTGTCGGCATCACCTTCGTCCACGTTGCAGACGTAGAGGACGGGCTTGGCCGTCATCAAGCCGAGTTGCTGAAAAAGCCGCTCCTCGTCGGCCTTGCGCTCGACGAGGCGGGCCGGCTTGCCGTCGCGCAGCAGCGGGAGCGCGCGGTTGACGAGGTCGAGAAACTCCTTGGCCTCCTTGTCGGCGCCCTTGGCGCGCTTCTCCAGGGCGACGACGCGCTTCTCCAGGCTGTCGAGGTCGGCCAGCATCAGCTCGGTCTCGATCGTCTCGATGTCGGCGATGGGATCGACCTTGCCCTCGACATGGGTCACGTCGCCGTCCTCGAAGCAGCGCACCACGTGGGCGATGGCATCGACCTCGCGGATGTTGGCCAGGAACTGGTTGCCGAGCCCCTCGCCCTTGGAGGCGCCGCGCACGAGGCCGGCGATGTCCACGAAGGTCAGCCGCGTCGGGATGATCTCCTTGGACGAGGCGATCTTGGCGAGCGCATCCAGGCGCGGATCGGGCACTGCCACCTCACCGACATTCGGCTCGATGGTGCAGAACGGATAATTGGCGGCCTGCGCCGCCGCCGTCTGGGTCAGCGCGTTGAAGAGGGTCGACTTGCCGACGTTCGGCAGGCCGACGATGCCGCATTTGAAGCCCATGGGTGTAATTCCGTCAGATCAGCGCCAACCTGGCGCGAGCGTTCCAAGTGAAAGGGTTGACGACGGTCAGCGCCTCGATGGCTTGCCCGTCGTTCAGGTCTTCGGACACGAAGTGGTCGCATCGGGCCTGGAGCGCCGAAGCGACGGCGAGGCTGTCCCACCACGAGAGGCCATGCCGCGCTTCGAGTTCGATCGCCGACCGATGCGTGTCCACGTCGAGCGGTGCCGTGCAGGCGCCGTGAAACGCCGAGAGATAGCGCGCAGCCGAGGGCGCATCGGCAAGCCGGAGCCGATGCACGAGAACCCGGTAGCATTCATTCAGAATCTGTGGGCTCACGACGAGCCGCCGCAGGGTTCGTGCCTGCCCGATCAGCGCCATGCTGGCGGCCCGCCGCGTCGGATCCCTCGGGTCCATCGCGTAGATGAGCAGGTTCGTGTCGAAGAAGAGCAGGCCGGTCATAGAGTTCGTCACGACGAGGAAGAGTGTCGGCCACGCCGGGCCAGCCGGGGCCTTCGAAAAACTCGCCCAGGATCGCGAGTTGGGTCGCATGATCCGGGGCCCTGCGCTCTTCCAGGGCCGAGGCGACGTAACGCGACAGGCTCAAGCCCTTTTTCGCAGCCTCGACGCGTGCCCAGGCGAACAAGTCGTCGTCGAGCGTGATCGTCACGTTCCGCATCGCCGCCTCCTGCTCGGTGATATCGTGCCCTCGTGTTTTCGTGTCAATTCGCGTCTTCAGGACGCATCCCGCGCTTTCGCCTTCCCGGCTTCCGCGGGCGTCTTCACCGTGTCCCAACCGCGGCCCGCCATGGCGAGGTGGACCTTGTTTTGGAAGCTGGCGTCCTCGCCCGCGGCCATCACGGCGGCGTGGTCGGCGATCGCCCGGCACAGATCCTCGACCCACGGCTCCTCCGACTTGGCGAAGTCGTTGAGGACGTAGGAATGCACCAGCGCCTTGTCGCCGGGATGCCCGATGCCCAGCCGCACCCGGCGATAGTTGTTGCCGCATTGCGCGGTGATCGAGCGCAGGCCGTTGTGGCCGGCATTCCCGCCGCCGAGCTTCACCCGAAGCTTGGCCGGCGCGAGATCGAGTTCGTCGTGCAGCACGATGACGTCGGCGAGCGCGATCTTGAAGAAGCGCTGCGCCTCGCCGACCGAGCGGCCGGATTCGTTCATGAAGGTCAGCGGCTTCAGCAGGATGGCCCGCTCGGTGCCGAGCACCACCTCCGCGGCCTCGCCCTGGAAGCGGCGGCGGAAAGGACTCGCCCGGTGGACGCGGGCGATCTCGTCCACGGCCAGGAAGCCGATGTTGTGGCGGTTTCGCGCGTAGCGCGGGCCGGGATTGCCCAAGCCGACGATGAGCCGCATGCGATGCCCCATCCCACATGAAAATGCCCCGGCCGGGCGGCCGGGGCATCGTTCTCGATCGGCCGGGCGCGGACAAAGCGCCCGGACCGGATCAGGCCTTGTCCGAACCCTCGGACTTCTCGTCCGACTCGCCTTCGGTCTCTTCGGCCTCGGCTTCGGCCTTCTCCTCGGCGGCCTCGGCCGACTGCGCCTCGGCGATCGCGGCCTCCTCGGCCTCGACCTCGGCGCCGAGCACCGTCGGCGGCAGGATGTTGGCGACCGCGTCGGTCGGCTCGCCGGTATAGGTGCCGACCGGGATCTTGATGTCGGAGACGTGGATCGCGTCGCCGATCTCGCGGCCGGTCAGGTCCACCTCGATCGCCTCGGGGATCTGGTCGGGGGCCACGTCGAGCGAGAGCGTGTGCTGCGCCACGTTAAGCGTGCCGCCGTTCTGCTTGATGCCGGGCGCCGCTTCCTCGTTGAGGAAGTGCACGGGCACGTCGACGGTGACGGTCTGGCCCGCGACGACGCGCAGGAAGTCGACATGCAGCGGCACGCCGGAGACCGGGTCGAGCTGGTAGTCGCGCGGGATCGCGCGGACGTTCTTGCCGCCGACCTTGATGTTGAACAAAGTGGTCTTGAAGCCGCCGGCATAGATCAGCGTGCGGGTGCGGATGAGTTCGATGGCGATGGCCTGCGGGGCCTGGTTTCCGCCGTAGATGACGGCGGGAATCTGGCCCTGGCGACGAACGGCCCGGGCGGCCCCCTTGCCGACCCGGTCGCGTGCCACGGCCTCAAGCGACTTCGATGCGCTCATGGCGTGATCCTTCGTTAAAAAACTGGAGCCGGAACAAACGACAAAGGCCGCCCGAAGCGGACGGCCCGACCGTTCCCCAGCGCGCCCGTGCCTCCAAGGGTGTCTCAAGGGCGCGAGGCGGCGCATACACGGGAATGCCGGCGCTGGCAACGCCGCGTCCGCGGATATTGCGATGCGCAATAAACCTTGGGTCGCGCGAAGTCACGGACGCATCCACCGAGCCGCATGACCTTGAACTCGGAAGAACTCGAACGCCGATTCGGGAACGTCTTCGGCGCGAATTGCGTTTTCGCTCGATCACAGATCGGAGGAAACCATGACCCGCGTGTCCCTCGCCGTCCTCGCCACGCTCGGCCTTTGCGGCACGGCCCTCGCCATGGAGAAGCCCGGTGCCGCCGCGAACGCGCCCGGCCAGGAGATGAAGCAGGGCGAGGGCAAGAAGATGCAGGGCTCGCCCAACGCCGCGGGCTTCGACAAGAACAAGAACGACACGACCGGCTCCGCCGGCCAGGGCGCGGCGAGCGCCACCAGCACCGACAGCAAGGCCAAGCCGTAACCGGATTCCGGCCGCCGGTTCGTCCGGCGGCCGGCTCAGGCCGGCAGGCGCAGCCGTGCCAGCAGCCCGCCGAGATCGGAACGCTCCAGATTCAGGGTCCCGCCGTAGAGTTCGGCGAGTTCGAGCGTGATCGGCAGGCCGAAGCCGTCGCCCGGCACGCTCTCGTCGAGGCGCCGGCCGCGCTGGAGGACGTGCGCGGCCTGATCCGGCGTCAGACCGGGGCCGTTGTCCTCGACGCGGAGTTCCACGAAGGTGCCGCTTCGCTCGGCCCGGATGCGCACGCGGCTGCGGGCCCAGCGGCAGGCATTGTCGATCAGGTTGCCGAGCATCTCGTCGACATCCTGAGCGTCGCAGGCCGCGCTCAGGCCCGCGGCGACGTCCGTCTCGATCGACAGTTCGCGCTCGGCATGGAGGCGGGCGAGCGCCGTCACGAGGTCGCTCACTTGGGCCGAGAGATCGGCCCGCGCCCGCGAGGGCCCGCCGAGCGCCGCGGCGCGAGCCCGGCGCAGGTGGTGGCGCACCTGTCGGTCCATCGCCGCGACGAGGGGCGCGAGACCGGGCTCCGCGCCGCGCTCGGCGGCGACCGCCAGGGTCGCGAGTGGCGTCTTGAGGCCGTGGGCGAGGTTGGCGACGTGGGCACGGGCACGCTCGAGGTTCGCCGCGTTCTGGTCGAGCAGCAGGTTGAGTTCGGTCACGAGCGGCCGGATCTCCTGCGGCTGCTCGGCCGGCACGCGTTCGCGATCCCCCGCGCGGACGGCGGCGAGGTCGTCGCGCAGGGTCCGGAGCGGGCGCAGGCCCAGCCGCACCTGCACGGCGATGCCGGCGAGCAGGCAGGCGCCGAGGAGCACCAGGGCCAGGGCCAGCGTCTTGCCCGCCTCGCGCAACGGCCCGTGCAGGGCGGCCGCGGGGGCCGCCGCCACGAGCACCGCATCGGGCCCGTCGCGGGGGCCGGGCAGGCGCAGCACCCGCAGGATCAGCCCTTCGCCGCGCGGCCCGGTGCCGTCCGCCGGGACGGGTCGGCCCTCTTCGCGCTCCGGCATCCGCGGCAGCGCGAGGTCGGCACTGCCGAGGGAGGGGGAGCGCAGGACCGCGTCCCCTGCCCGGACCTGCCAGTACCAGCCGGAGCGCGGACGGTCGAAGGGTGGCCCGTCGTGGGGCGCCAAAAGGCTCGGCCCGTGCTTGCCCGGTCTCAGGTCGGCGGAGATCGCAAACAGCTCGCCGTCGAGCCGGGCATCGATCTGGCCGCGGGCGAAGCGGTAGAGCACGAGGCCGATGGCGAGGCCGGCCACCACCAGGGCCAGCGTGACGAAGACCAGCGCCCCAAGGAACAGGCGCCGCTGGAGCGAGCCGCCGGGGCGCCGCGCGCTCACGCCTCGGTCTCCGCGCGCAGGCGCCAGCCGTGGCCGCGCACGCTCTCGATCCGGGCCGGGGCGATCTTGCGGCGTAAGCGCGTGATGATGACCTCGACCGAGTTCGAATCGACCTCGGCGTCGCCGTCGTAGACCCGCTCGATCAGCTGGTCGCGGGGCACCACCGCGTCCTTCCGCAGGATCAGGCAGGTCAGCACGCGCCATTCGAGGCCGGTGAGGCGAAGCGGCAGCCCGTCGCGCTCGAAGCTGCCGAGCCCGGCATCGTAGACGAGCGGCCCGCAGGCGATCCGCGTCGCGCCGTGGGCGCTGGCGCGGCGCACGAGCGCCCGCAGGCGGATCACCAGTTCCTCGACCCGGAACGGCTTGACGAGGTAGTCGTCGGCGCCTGCCTTGAAGCCCGCGACCTTGTCGCTCCAGCCGTCGCGGGCAGTGAGGATCAGCACCGGCAGGGTCAGGCCCGCCGCCCGCCAGTCGCGCAGGACCGTGACGCCGTCGATTACCGGCAGGCCGAGATCGAGCACGACGGCGTCGTAGCGCTCGGTCTCGCCGAGATGGCGCGCATCCTCGCCGTTCACCGCGTGATCGACCGCGAAATGCTCGGCGCGCAGGGCCCGCAGCAGCTCGGCGGCCAGCGCGGCATCGTCCTCGGCCAGCAGCAGCTTCATCGGTCGGGCGTCTCGCGCGGGCGGTCTTCTGGAACGGGCGGCGCGCTGTAGGCGCCGACCTTTAACGGGAACTGAACCGGCGGGTTCAGGTCGGATTTCCGGGGCCCCTCTAAACGGTGCCCATCCCGGCGGACGAAAGCCCCACCGGAGATTCTTTTCCGATTCACGAAGGACACGATCGATGACCGACCAGCCCTCCCCTGCCCTCGCCGAGACCCACTCGACCGAGACCGCTCAAGCAAAAGCCCCGCGCCGCCCGGCCGCCCGCCGCGGCCTCGTCGTCGGCGCGCTCGCCCTGCCGCTGGCGCTCGGCGCCGCCGGGCTGTCGTTCGCCCAGAAGGGCGAGATCGCGACGACCCCGCTGGAGCCGACCGCAATCTCCGCGCTGGCGCCGTCCGGCGCGGCGGCCGCCAAGGGCGAGGTCGCCGAGATCTTCGGCAACAAGTTCGTCCTGCAGGACGCCACCGGCCGGACGCTGGTCGAGACCGGGCGCCAGGGCGAGGGCGGCGCGCTCGTGCGCAAGGGCGAGACCGTGACGGTGCGCGGCCGGTTCGAGAACGGCTTCCTCCACGCCGCCGCCCTAGTGCGGGCCGACGGCACCACGACGGACCTCAAGCCCGCGGGCGGGCCGCGCCCCGGCGGGCTCGACTGGATGAAGGACAAGGTCGGCCTCGGCCCCGAGATCGACCTGCCCGGGCTGAAGGCCAAGGTCGAGGCCGCGGGCTACACCGATGTCCGCATCGCCGGTCGCGGGCCGAAGCATCTGGATGTGGCCGCCAAGGGCGCCGACGGGCGCGAACGGATGCTCCATGTCGGCTTCGACGGCGGCATCCGTGAGAAGCGGGTGTTCTGATTCGCGAAGGCGATGGCTCGTTCATCGAGCCGTCGCGCCGGATAGCCGGGCGCGAAGAGCGCCTCGCGCAGCGGCCTCGGCTATGCCGAGGCGTCGAGCGAAGCGAAAGCCGAGCCCGCGGAGACTGGCGCCGGCGCTTGAATCGGGTGAAAGACACCCTGCTTCCCCCGGCCGCCCCCGCGGGCTACACGCGTCGTCGGTTCCACAACCGACGACGCGAAGGGTCCGCGATGTTTCCCAAGCCATTGCCGAAGCTCGACCCGAACACCTTCGCCTTCGAGCAGTTGCCGCTGGTCAAGCCGACGGGCTTCCGCGAGTACGATGCCCGCTGGCTGTTCCCGCAGGAGATCAACCTGATGGGGGTGCAGGCGCTGGGCTTGGGGCTCGGCACCCTGGTGCACGAACTCGGCGTGCGGCCCGAGATCGTCACCGGCCACGACTTCCGCAGCTACTCCTCCTCGATCAAGCTCGCGCTCATCGCCGGGATGCAGGCGGCGGGCCTGCGGGTGAAGGATATCGGGCTGGCGCTCTCGCCGATGGCCTATTTCGGCCAGTTCGCCCTCGATTGCCCGTGCGTGGCCATGGTCACCGCCTCGCACAACGACAACGGCTGGACCGGCGTCAAGATGGGCGCCAACCGGCCGATGACCTTCGGCCCCGAGGAGATGACCCGCCTCAAGGAGATCGTCACCGGCGGCACCTACCAGTATCGCGACGGCGGCTCCTACGAGTTCGTCGAAGGCTTTTCGGAGGTCTACCTCAAGGACCTCGTCGCGCGGGCCAAGCCCGTCGGGCGCAAGCTCAAGGTGGTCGCCGCCTGCGGCAACGGCACGGCCGGCGCCTTCGCACCCGCCCTGCTGGAGCGGCTCGGCGTCGAGGTGATCCCGCTCGATGTCGAGCCCGACTACACCTTCCCGCGCTACAACCCGAACCCCGAGGACATGGAGATGCTCCATGCCATCGCGCACGCCGTGAAGGCGCACGGCGCCGATGTCGGCCTCGGCTTCGACGGCGACGGCGACCGCTGCGGCGTGGTCGATAACGAGGGCGAGGAAATCTTCGCCGACAAGATCGGCGTGATGCTGGCCCGCGACCTGTCGAAGCTCCATCCCGGCGCGACCTTCGTGGTGGACGTGAAGTCGACCGGCCTCTACGCCGCCGACCCGGAGCTGCAATCGCGGGCGGTCAAGACCGATTACTGGAAGACCGGCCATTCCTACATCAAGCGCCGGGTCAACGAACTCGGGGCGCTGGCGGGCTTCGAGAAGTCCGGCCACTTCTTCTTCAACGAGCCGGTCGGCCGCGGCTACGACGACGGCCTGCTCACCGCCATCGCGGTGATCGAGATGCTCGACCGCAACCCCGACACCTCGATGGCCGACCTCTACCGGGCGTTGCCGAAGACCTGGGGCTCGCCGACCATGTCGCCGCATTGCGCCGACGAGGTGAAGTACGGCGTGGTCGAGGCGGTGACCGAGCGGTTCCGGGCGATGCAGGCGACGGGCGAGACGGTGGCCGGTCAGGCGATCACCAGTCTGGTGACGGTCAACGGCGTGCGGGTGACGACCGAGGACGGCACCTGGGGTCTGGTGCGGGCCTCCTCGAACAAGCCGGAACTGGTCGTGGTGGTGGAGAGCCCCGTCTCCGAGGCGCGGCTGCATGCCATGTTCAAGGCCGTCGACGGCGTGCTGCGCCAGCACCCGGAGGTCGGGGCGTACAATCAGACGATCTGAGTGCGCGCTCGGGCGCGGGGCCGTCGCTTCGGGCGATGGCCCGGTGCCGGTAGGACCGCGAAATCGGATCGAGGCGTTCAGCCGAACGCGGAGCGGTTCACGAAAAACACAGCCCGTCATTCCGGGGCGCGAAGCGAACCCGGAATGACGGCGGGGGTTCGGAGGTGGCCGCCTTACTTGCCGGTCGCCATCGACCGGCGCTGCTCTGCCTGGGCGCTGGTATCCGCGAAGTATTTCTGCGCATCGCCGAGTTGGACCGAGGGCTGGCAGTTCGGGGTGCAGGAATAGGATTCGCGGTCGAGCCCGCGCTGCACGGTGATGATCGAGGCCTGCGGGGCCTGCACGCTGATGGTCGATTCGGCGAGCATCGTGCCCTTGTGGTCCAGCGCGATCAGGTTGGTGCTGCCGAAGCTCTTTCCGGTGAGCACCACGACCCCGTTCCGCTGCAGCGTGATGTCGGCGATCAGCGGGTTGCCGACGATCACCGTCGCGGTCTTCTCCGGCAGCCGGATCACCTTCGCGTTGTCGACCGAGACGGAGACGACGCTCTGCGGCACCGGCTCGTTGGCGCTCGCGCCGTCGACGGTGACGAGGAGCATCAGGGCCGCCGGGGCGGCGGCGAGAAGGGCTGAGCGGACGAAGCGCGGGCGGGGCATGGATGATCGGTCCGGTCCGAAGGGCCGGCGGGTCGCCGCCGGGTATGCGCCGCCGGCCGGGCTCCAGGAGGGAAACCGTCCGGCGTCTCGCGAGCCATAGAACAGCAGGAAAGTGGTGAAGGAAGCGCTAAGGCCGTCGCGGGGCGGGCCCCCCCCCCCCCCCCGCCCCCCCCCCCCCCCCCCCCCCCCCCCCTTAACAGAGCGGTCGCAAAGCCCGCGCGGGCCGCTAGTAGGTGATCCAATTAAACCCAACCCACCCCGGCCGCGGGAACGC
>NZ_JACHOP010000016.1 GCF_014199935.1 Methylorubrum rhodinum | reverse complement strand
TGACGATCCTCGCCTGCGATGAAGCGCTTCATTCCGACCTCCCCAGATCGGAAATTACTCTACCAGATCAGCACGTTTTCACACAGCCTGGACCCGTTGCGGACCTGCGAGGCTGATGGTTCGATGCCGAGATGAGTCACGAAATCTATCGCATGATCCGGCTTCTGGAAGCCAACAAGGTCCACTTCGAGTTGAGCCGCCACCGGCCCGACAGCATCATGCTCACGGCGTCGCTGGTTGGCGAGCGGATCGAGATCGATGTGTTCGAGGACGGCCACGTTGAATACTCTCGGTTCCGTGGGAACGAGGACGTGGAAGACGATGTGCCCCTGCTCGAAGTGCTGCTGCGCGAGCATGGGGAAGAGTAGCGACACTTCCGCTTCCCACCCTCAGCTGCCGTCCACACGGCTTAGCTGATTAAGTATTTTTCCTTGGTCGCTTGTGATTTATCGCAATATTTAGGACAAATTTCTGAGAGAAAAGCTAAGCCATATTACTCGACTCAGACGCAACCGCCGGAGCCTCTCGCAAGGCCCCGGCGTTGCGGGTCGTCTTGGAAACGGTCGCGGGCCGGGCAAGCCGGCCCGCCCTCCGCTTAAAGCGAGTAGTACTGCACGAACTCGATCGGGTGCGGGGTCATCTCGTAGCGCAGCACCTCGGTCATCTTCAGTTCGATGAACGAGTCGATCTGGTCGTCCGAGAACACGCCGCCGGCCTTGAGGAATGCGCGGTCCTTGTCGAGGTTCTGCAGCGCCTCACGGAGCGAGCCGCAGACGGTCGGGATCTTCTTCAGTTCGCGCGGCGGCAGGTCGTAGAGGTCCTTGTCCATCGCCGGGCCCGGATCGATCTTGTTGAGGATGCCGTCGAGGCCGGCCATCAGCAGCGCCGAGAAGGCGAGGTAGGGGTTGGCCATCGGATCGGGGAAGCGGACCTCGACGCGCTTGGCCTTCGGGTTCGTCGTCCACGGGATACGGCAGGAGGCCGAGCGGTTGCGGGCCGAGTAGGCCAGCAGCACCG
The DNA here is from genome assembly GCF_014199935.1 of Methylorubrum rhodinum. Taxonomy (GTDB): domain Bacteria; phylum Pseudomonadota; class Alphaproteobacteria; order Rhizobiales; family Beijerinckiaceae; genus Methylobacterium; species Methylobacterium rhodinum. Next base: position 114,348 of record NZ_JACHOP010000016.1, on the reverse strand, counting down.
GGGCCTCGTAGCCCGGCACCAGGCGCTTGTAGGAATTGGTCGAGGGGTTTGTGAAGGCGTTGAGCGCCTTGGCGTGCTTGATGATGCCGCCGATGTACCACAGGCACTCTTGGCTCAGATCGGCGTACTTGTCGCCGGCGAACAGCGGCTTGCCGTTCTTCCAGATCGACTGGTGGACGTGCATCCCCGAGCCGTTGTCGCCGTAGACGGGCTTGGGCATGAAGGTCGCGGACTTGCCGTAGCTCTGCGCCACGTTGTGGATGCAGTACTTGTAGATCTGCATGTGGTCGGCGAGCAGCGTCAGCGTGTCGAACTTCATGCCGAGCTCGTGCTGGGCAGAGGCCACCTCGTGGTGGTGCTTCTCGACCTTCACGCCCATCGACTGCATGGCAGCCAGCATCTCGCCGCGCATGTCCTGGGCCGAATCCTGCGGCGGCACGGGGAAGTAGCCGCCCTTTGTCTGGATGCGGTGGCCGAGGTTGCCGCCCTCGTAATCGGTGAAGCCGTTGGTCGGCAGCTCGGTCGAATCGAGCTGGAAACCGGTATGGTAGGGGTCGGCGCCGAACTTCACGTCGTCGAACACGAAGAACTCGGCCTCGGGGCCCACGAAGATGTCGTCGCCGATGCCGGTCGAGCGCAGATACGCCTCGGCGAGCTTGGCGGTGCCGCGCGGATCGCGCGAATAGGGCTCGCCAGTCGAGGGCTCGAGCACGTCGCAGACGATCGACATGGTGGACGCCGAGAAGAACGGGTCCATGCAGGCGGTGACGGGATCGGGCATCAGCAGCATGTCGGACTCGTTGATCGCCTTCCAGCCGGCGATCGAGGAGCCGTCGAACATCGTGCCCTCGGAAAAGATCTCCTCGTCGACGAGGGAGACGTCGAAGGTCACGTGCTGCCACTTCCCGCGCGGGTCGGTGAAGCGGAAGTCGACGTATTTCACGTCGTTGTCCTTGATGGCCTTCAGCACATCAGCGGCCGTTTTCATCGTGTGCGTCTCCTCGGGTCGTCTCGTCAGGCGGGCGCGACCGGAGCGGCCGCGTCCGGGCCGGGGCTGATCCCGGCCGGTCGTCGGATCGATGGAGGGGAGGGGGCTCGTCTCGACCGCAGGCGCGCGGTCGCGCGCGCCACGCAGCTTAGAAGCGGGCCTTCCTCCTCGTGCCCCGGCCGGTCCGGCCGACGGGCGCGGACGTTACTGCCCGCGCCCCGCCGCCGCCACCCGTCGTGAGACAAAAATCTCCGCCCCGGCGGGCGTTTCGCGGAAAACGTCACCCCGGCCTGGCGCCAGAGAGCGACGCTTTCACGCGGGAACCGCCGCCTCATTTGCCGGCACATTGGCACGCCACATGCTAGAGGCCGATCCGAGGCGGACGGTTCTCACCGGCCGCGTCGGGGTCGGGCGAAAGCCTCCGAGCCAGCTAGGGTATCGGCGCCCGCGATGCGGCGACGGTCCTGGGCCAAGGCGGAGGCGAACAGGGCGCTGGACCTGGGGGCTGTCAGACGGATTTCGTCGATCAGGAACGAGAGACACGCAATGACGAAGTACAAGCTCGAGTATATCTGGCTCGACGGCTACACTCCGGTTCCGAACCTGCGCGGCAAGACGCAGATCAAGGAGTTCGACGGCTTCCCGAGCCTGGAGCAGCTGCCGCTGTGGGGCTTCGACGGCAGCTCGACGATGCAGGCCGAGGGCTCCTCGTCCGATTGCGTGCTCAAGCCGATCCGCCACTTCGTCGATCCGGCCCGCAGCAACGGCGTGCTTGTGCTGTGCGAAGTGATGATGCCCGACGGCAAGACCCCGCACCCGTCGAACAAGCGCGCGACCGTGCTGGACGATGCCGGCGCGTGGTTCGGCTTCGAGCAGGAGTATTTCCTCTACAAGAACGGCCGCCCGCTCGGCTTCCCCGAGGCCGGCTACCCCGCCCCGCAGGGCCCGTACTATTGCGGCGTCGGCGCCTCGAACGTCGGTCCGATCGCCCGCAAGATCGTCGAGGAGCATCTCGACCTGTGCCTCACGGCGGGCATCAATCACGAGGGCATCAACGCCGAGGTGGCCAAGGGCCAGTGGGAATTCCAGATCTTCGGCAAGGGCTCCAAGAAGGCCGCCGACGAGATGTGGATGGCCCGCTACCTGCTCCAGCGCCTGTGCGAGACCTACGAGATCGACATCGAGTACCATTGCAAGCCGCTCGGCGACACCGACTGGAACGGCTCGGGCATGCACTGCAACTTCTCGACGACGTTCATGCGCGAGACCGGCGGCAAGGACTACTTCGAGGCCATGATGGCCCAATTCGAGAAGAACCTCGACGACCACATCGCCGTCTACGGCCCGGACAACCACATGCGGCTCACCGGCAAGCACGAGACCGCCCCGTGGAACAAGTTCTCCTACGGCGTGGCCGACCGCGGCGCCTCGGTGCGCGTGCCCCACTCCTTCGTGAACAACGGTTACAAGGGCTACCTTGAGGACCGCCGCCCGAACTCCATGGGCGACCCCTACCAGATCGCTAGCCAAGTTCTGAAGACGATCTCCGAGGTTCCGCTCCCCGCCGAGGCCGCCGAGAAGGCCGTCGCGTAAGTCATTTTTGGGAGTCGGCCGACCGGCTCCTCTGTAACATCCGCTCCCGCCGCAAGGCGGGGGCGGTTTTTTGTTGGCCGACGTCTGGAGCGCCGGAACCACCCCCTCTCCCCGCACGCGGGGAGAGGGTCGCGACGACCTCGTCGTCGTCGCGATAAGCGGTAGCGGGGGTGAGGGGGCTTCGACGGAAGAGACTCCTTCGGACAAGCCCCCCCTCACCTTCGCCTGCCGGCTCGCTTCATGCCCCGACAAGGGGGCATGAAGCCCTCTCCCCGCGCGCGGGGAGAGGGGATGCACGGCTTACACCCCGAAGATCGACCACCCGGTCCGCTTCACCAGCATCTCCAGGGCAATGCGCCCGAGATGCGAGTTGCCGGCCGCATCCAGCCCCGGCGACCAGACGCAGATCGAGGCACGCCCCGGCGCCACAGCCAGAATCCCGCCGCCGACGCCGCTCTTGCCCGGCAGGCCGACCCGGTAGGCGAACTCGCCCGAGCCATCGTAGTGGCCGCAGGTCAGCATGATGGCGTTGATGCGCCGCGCCCGCTCGGCCGAGATCACCGAGTGGCCGGCGAGCGGATGCTGCCCGGAATAGGCGAGGTAAAGCCCGGCGGTGGCGAGCTGGCGGCAGGTCATCGCGATGGCGCAGTGGTGGAAGTAGACGCCGAGCGTGTAGTCCACCGGGTTCTCGAGGACGCCGAATGAGCGCATGTAGTTGGCGAGCGCCGCGTTGCGAAACCCCGTGCGCTTCTCCGAGGCCGCCACGGTCTCGTCGATGGCGATGCCGCTGTCCTGCGCCAGGAACTGCATGAAGCGCAGGATCTCGCCGAGCGCCTCCCGCGGCTGGTGGCCCGACAGGATCACGTCGGTGACCGCGATGGCGCCCGCGTTGATGAAGGGGTTGCGCGGAATGCCCTGCTCGCGCTCCAGCTGGACGATGGAGTTGAACGGGCTGCCCGAGGGCTCGCGCCCGACCTTGCGCCACAGCCGGTCACCGACCATGCCGAGCGCCAGCGTCAGGGTAAAAACCTTGGAAATGCTCTGGATCGAGAAGGGGATGTCGGCGTCGCCGCCGGCCGCGACCTGCCCCGCGCGGTCGATCACCACGAGGCCGAATTGTCCCGCATCGACGCGGGCGAGTTCGGGGATGTAGCTCGCCACCGCGCCGCGGTCCGGCCGCGCCCGCATCGCGTCGGCGATCTCTGTCACGATGGCTTCGAGATCGGGCACGGACACGCTCGCTGAGGCACGCGCCTCAGGGGGCGCGCGAACGCCCGTTCACGAAGCGCGCCAAGTCGTCGGAAGTGGGAGGAGCCGGCGGCTCAGATCGCGTCGGCGCCGGTCTCGCCGGTGCGGATGCGGATGGCTTCCTCGATGGTCGAGACGAAAATCTTGCCGTCGCCGATGCGGCCGGTCTGGGCCGACTTGCGGATCGCCTCGACCGCGCCCTCGACTAGCGCGTCGGACAGCACGATCTCCAGCTTCACCTTGGGCAGGAAGTCGACCACGTATTCCGCGCCGCGATACAGCTCGGTGTGGCCCTTCTGCCGGCCAAAGCCCTTCGCCTCGATGACGGTGATACCCTGGAGGCCGACTTCCTGGAGCGCCTCCTTCACCTCGTCGAGCTTGAACGGCTTGATGATCGCCTCGATCTTCTTCATCCCGGCTCGGTCCGATGCGCGCGTCGTCTGATGCTGATCCATGTCTACCATCGCGACCGCGCGACCGCCACGGCGATTTGCGTTGCCGGCAGGTGAAGTTGCGCATCGCGCAGGCATCGACGGCGGAATATGCAGGCAATCACGTCGGTTTCGATGAACTTTTAGGCACAGAGTGAGCGCCACGAATGCATGAGCCGGCCCACCCCCCGAAATCGGCCCTGCGGCTGCTCACCGTCGAGGCGATGCGCCGGGTCGATGCGGCGGCGATCGAGGCCGGCACGCCAGGCTTCGCGCTGATGCAGAGGGCCGGCGCGGCGGTTGCCGAGCGGGCACTGACGATCGGAGGAGAGCGGATTCTGGTCCTATGCGGGCCGGGCAACAACGGCGGCGACGGCTTCGTGGCCGCCCGCCTGCTGGCGGAGGCGGGCCGCGCCGTCGAGCTGCGGCTGCTCGGCGACCGCGACACACTCACCAGCGACGCAGGCCTCGCCGCCGCCGAATGGACCGGCCCGGTCGGCCCGGCGGAGGCGCCGCTGCCGGATTGTGACCTGATCGTCGACGCCTTGTTCGGCGCGGGCCTCTCGCGCGATCTCGACGGCGCGGCCCGCACGATGGTCGAGGCGGTGAACGCGAGCGGGCGCCCGGTCCTGGCGGTCGATGTCCCGAGCGGGCTCGACGGCGATACAGGCCAGATCCGCGGCGTCGCGGTGGAGGCGCGGGAGACCGTGACCTTCGTGGCGCTCAAGCCCGGCCACCTGCTCCAGCCCGGCCGGTCTCTGTGCGGCGCGATCACGCTCGCCGACATCGGCACCGGCCCCGCCGCGCTCGCCGACGGGCTGGAGGGCGCGCCGAGCCTGTTTCGCAACGCGCCGGGATTGTGGACTTTGCCCGCCTTGTCGGCCGCGAGCCACAAATATACCCGCGGCCACGCCCTCGTCCTGTCGGGCCCGGCCTACAAGACCGGCGCGGCCCGGCTCGCCGCCCGCGGGGCGCTGCGGGTCGGCGCCGGCCTCGTCACCGTCGCCTCGCCGGCCTCCGCGCTGCCGGAGAACGCGGCGCAGCTCACCGCCATCATGCTGCGCCCCTGCGAGACCGCCGACGACCTCGACGACATCCTCGTGGACGACCGCCTCAACGCCCTGCTGCTCGGCCCCGGCCTCGGCATCGGCCCGGCCACCTGCGCGTTCGTGGCGGTGGCGGCCTCCGCCGGCCGCGCCCTGGTGCTCGATGCCGACGCGCTGACGAGTTTTCGCAGCGAGGTGCGGACCTTGGCCCGCCACATCCGCGACGGCGAGACCCGGGCCGTACTGACCCCGCACGAGGGCGAGTTCGCGCGCCTGTTCTCCGGCACCGAGGCCGTCGCCGAAGGCCTTGCCAAACCCGAGCGCGCCGCGCGGGCGGCGCATCTCGCCGGGGCGGTGGTCGTGCTGAAGGGCGCCGACACCGTCATCGCCGCCCCCGACGGGCGCATCGCGATCAACGATCACGGCGCGCCCCATCTCGCCACCGCGGGCTCGGGCGACGTGCTGGGCGGGCTGATCTGCGGGCTGCTCGCCCAGGGCATGGCGCCGTTCGAGGCGGCCTGCGCGGGGGTCTGGCTCCACGGCGATGCCGGGCTCCGGCACGGGCCGGGCCTGATCGCCGAGGATCTTTCGGAGTGGATGCCGGCGGTTCTGCGGGGTCTGGCCTGAGCCTCAGCTCACCTCGAAACTCGTCCACAGCCCCGTGTCGAACCGCTCCAGCACCGTCGAGGACAGGAGCCAGCGGCCGGGATTGTCGGCGAGGAAGGCGATCTGGGCGTGGCGGCCTTCCGGGATCTGGACGGTGTCGAGCCAGTAGGGCTCCCAGCCGTCGTCGAGGAGGTGCAGCAGGCGGAAGACGTGGCCGTGCAGATGGAGAATCTGCGGGAAGCCGGTGTCGTTGCGGATCGTCAGCACCACCACCTGCCCGCGCTTGACCGTGAACAGCGGGCCGACGCCCGCCGCGCCGCTCGCGCCGTTGATCTGCCAGATCTTTTGCGGGTCGCCGGCATAGGGCGTCTCGGCGCCGGGCTTGGTGCGGTCGGGCTTCACCCCGCCGGTGACGAGGAGGTCGCGCCGGAACGCGCTCTGGAGCCGGATCTCGCTCGGCAGACGCTTGTTCTCGGGGATCGAGGCGATCGGCCCGCGCGCTGCCGGCCCCACCGCCTCGCCTGCGACATTCAGCGTCGCCAGCGGCAGGCCCTGGCCGACGAGCGCCGTGATCGTGCCGGCGGGGCCGGCCTCCTTCGGCAGGTCGAGGAGAAGGTCGTAGCGGGTGCCCGGCGCGAAGGGGAGGGTGGCCTTCAGGGGCTCGAACGTGTCGGCGGGCTGCCCGTCGACCGCCGCGACGTAGACCTTCAATCCGTCGAAGCGGATGCGGATCGCCCGCGCATTGCAGGCATTGGCGAGCCGAAGCCGGACGCGGCTGCCGGGGCGGCCTGCGAGCGCCAGCGGGATCACCGTGCCGTTCAGCGTCACGGCATTGCCGAGCCTGCCCGCGGCCGCCGCGAACGCGACCTGTCCGAACGGGAGCAGCGCGCCGGTCTCGTCCAGGCGCCAATCCTGCAGCAGCAGGCTCACGTCCTGATCGACCGGCGGCGGAGTGGTTTCCTCGACCACGAGCAGGCCACCGAGACCGCGGCCCGCGGGCTCGCTCGCGCCGCCGACGACGAGCGGGCGGATCAGGAAGGTGCCGGCATCGGGCGGGGTGAACTCGTAAGTGAAATCTTGGCCCGGCGCGATCGGCTCCTGCGTGACGCCGCCGACCCCGTCCATGGCGTTGCGGTTGCGCACGCCGTGCCAGTGCAGAGCGAGCGGCTTGTCGGTGGCGTTCTCGACGCGCAGCCGCACGGCCTCGCCGAGCTTGATCCGCAGGACCGGCGGCGCGGTCTCCGTGCCGAGGCGCCACACGGCGGTCTCGGGCGCGGGTTCGGGTTTGAGCCTTGCCTGCGCGGGGGCGGCCTTCAGCGTCTTCGCCTCCGCCGGCTTGGCCTCGGGCGCGGGCGTGTCCGCGGGCTTGGCCGCCGGGGCCGTCTTGCGGGCAGGCGTCTGCGCCGCGGCGGCGAAGGGTGAGAGCGTCAGCGCCGCGCTCCCCGCGATCAGCGCGCGCCGGGACAGGCCGTCCGCCTCCCCGGTCGCCACGGTCGGGGCCTCGGGGGCGGGCATTCGCATGGGGGCTCGTTCGGCTGGCACGGCAGGGGCCCGCGTTGTAGCCGGGCCGTTCGGAATGCGCCAACCACGCACTGGCTGGCTGGCCCCCAACGCATTCGCTTGCATCGCTCGCAGGAGGTACGGCCGTATCCCCGGGCGCGAAGAGCGCCCCGCGCAGTGGGCCTCGGAAAGGCCGAGGCGTCGAACGGAGCGAAAGCCAAGGCCGCGGATGCGGCCGCCGGCGCTTGAGGCTAAGAAGAAAGGCGCGGCCGCCGGCGCTTGAGGCCCAGCAAGAACAAATTTTTGCTGCGGCCTCCGGCGCGCGTGCTATAGACGCGCGCTTCGAAGGCCCGGACAGGGCCATGTCGCTCAAGCGCTCGCGGGCGTGGCGGAACTGGTAGACGCGCTGGATTTAGGTTCCAGTGTCGCAAGACGTGGGGGTTCGAGCCCCTCCGCCCGCACCAAGTCCGCATCGGCCCGGCCTCGGGACCGGGGCCGGTCCCCGCCGGGCGTTCGCGCCGTCGGAGTCCCCCAAGGATCTCCTTGATGGGTCTCCCGCAGCGCCGCGGCATCGAGGACGAGATTGCGGTTTTGGAAAAAAGCGGACGAACGACGATGCAGGTGACCGAGACGACCTCCGAGGGGCTGAAGCGCGAGTTTCAGGTGCTCCTCCCCGCGACCGAGCTTGAGGATCGCCTCAACACCGAGCTCTCGAACATCAAGGGTAAGGTCCAGATCAAGGGCTTCCGCCCCGGCAAGGTGCCGGTGGCGCATCTGCGCAAGGTCTACGGCAAGTCGGTGATGGCCGACGTGCTGCAGAACGCCGTCAACGAGGCCAACCAGCAGATCGTGGCCGACAAGGGCCTCAAGCTGGCGCTGGAGCCGCAGATCGAGTTTCCGAAGGACGAGGAGCAGAACATCATCGAGCGCGCGCTCGACGCCAAGGGCGACCTCGCCTTCAAGGTGAAGCTCGAGGTGCTGCCGAGCTTCGAGCTGGCCGACCTCTCCGACGTGTCGATCAAGAAGCTCGTGGTGACCCCCTCCGACGAGGAGATCGCGGAAGCGCTGGAGCGCATGGCCAAGGACGGCCGCGCGTTCGAGGACCGCGAGGAGGGTGCCGAGGCGCAAACCGGCGATCAGGTCGTGATCGACTTCGTCGGCCGGATCGACGGCGTGGAGTTCGAGGGCGGCAAGGGCGAGGACGTGCCGCTGGAGCTCGGCTCCAACACCTTCATCCCCGGCTTCGAGGACCAGCTCGTCGGCGCCAAGGTCGGCGACAGCCGCCTCGTCAAGACCGCCTTCCCCGAGGGCTATCAGGCCGAGCAACTCGCCGGCAAGGACGCCGAGTTCGACGTGACCGTGAAGGCCGTCAAGGCGCCGGGCGAGAGCAAGATCGACGACGAGCTCGCCAAGCGCTTCGGCATGGACGACCTAGAGAAGCTGAAGGAAGCCGTCTCCAAGGCGATCGGCTCGGACTACGAGGCCCAATCGCGCCGCAAGCTCAAGAAGGAGCTGCTCGACGCGCTCGACGGCAAGTACGCTTTCGAGCTGCCGCCGAGCCTCGTCCACCAGGAGTTCGCCGCCGTGTGGGCGCAGGTCGAGCAGGACCTGAAGAACCGCGGCAAGACCTTCGAGGAGGAGGGCACCTCCGAGGAGAAGGCGCAAGGAGAGTACCGCAAGATCGCCGAGCGCCGCGTGCGCCTCGGGCTGGTGCTTGCGCAAGTCGGCGAGACCGCCGATATCAGGATCTCGGATGACGAGGTCAACCAGGCCCTCTTCGCCCGGATCCGGCAGTTCCCGGGCCAGGAGAAGCAGGTCTACGACTTCTATCGCAACAACCCCCAGGCGCTCGCCGAGCTTCGCGCGCCGCTGTTCGAGGAGAAGGTCGTCGACCACGTCCTCGGTCAGGTCCAAGTGGTCGAGGAGCCGGTCTCCAAGGAGACGCTCTTCGCCGAGGACGACGAGGCCGACGCCGAGGGTGCGTCGAAGGCCGACGAGCCCAAGGATGCGAAGAAGGACGAGGCGGCGGCCGAGCAGGCCGCCGGCTGATCGACGCCCAGCGGCTCCGCGGCGGGCGGCGATCGGAACGCGATCCTTGAGCGGCGCCCGTCACGGGTGCCGCGCGGGCCCGTGAAGATCAGACGGCGTTAACGCGCGCCGTGTTCGCTGTAACCTCCGGCCATGGAGCGATTCGCTCCGGGCCGGACCCGGAGCCGAGGGCTGACATGAGAGATCCGGTCGACTACTTCCACAACTCGCTCGTGCCCATGGTGGTCGAGCAGTCGAGCCGCGGCGAGCGCGCGTTCGACATCTATTCCCGGCTGCTGCGCGAGCGGATCATCTTCCTCACCGGTCCGGTCGAGGACCAGGGCGCCTCGCTCATCGTCGCCCAGTTGCTGTTCCTCGAGGCCGAGAACCCGAAGAAGGAAATCTCCTTCTACATCAACTCGCCCGGCGGCGTGGTGACCTCGGGTCTGTCGATCTACGACACGATGCAGTTCATCCGCTGCCCCGTCACCACGCTCTGCGTGGGACAAGCCGCCTCGATGGGCTCGCTGCTGTTGGCCGCCGGCGAGGCCGGGCACCGCTTCGCCCTGCCGAACGCCCGGATCATGGTCCACCAGCCCTCCGGCGGCTTCCAGGGCCAGGCGACCGACATCCTGATCCATGCCCGCGAGATCGAGGCGCTGAAGAAGCGCCTCAACGAGATCTACGTGAAGCATACCGGCCGCGAGTACGAGACGATCCATCAGGCGCTCGAGCGCGACAACTTCATGACCGCCGAGGCGGCCAAGGAGTTCGGCCTGATCGACGACATCCTCCACAAGCGCCCGGAACCCGCCGCGGCCTGAGGCGGGCGACCCCGGATGTTTCTCGAGTGAGGCGTCCGGGGCACGCCGGCAAACCATGCGGCCATTCGGCGCTTGCCCGGCCCCCCGGGCCGGTTGATCCCGAGGCGGTCGCGTGGTTGCATCGGGATTCGAGCGCCTCAATCCCGACGCATCCGCGCGGTGTGACTGTTTCTTTAGGCGGATGCGCTTACATCCTATGACCGAAGCGCGCGCCCTCCTGGCTGGGGTCGCGCCCGCGAACCGGAGACCGACATGAGCAAGACCGGCGGCAACGACTCCAAGAGCACGCTGTACTGCTCGTTCTGCGGCAAGAGCCAGCACGAGGTCCGCAAGCTGATCGCGGGCCCGACGGTGTTCATCTGCGACGAGTGCGTCGAGCTGTGCATGGACATCATCCGCGAGGAATCGAAGTCCTCGCTGGTGAAGAGCCGCGACGGCGTGCCGACCCCGAAGGAGATCCGGCGCGTCCTCGACGACTACGTCATCGGCCAGGACTTCGCCAAGAAGGTCCTCTCGGTGGCGGTGCACAACCACTACAAGCGGCTCGCGCACGCGACGAAGCACAACGACGTCGAGCTGGCCAAGTCCAACATCATGCTGATCGGCCCGACCGGCTCGGGCAAGACGCTGCTGGCGCAGACGCTGGCCCGCATCCTCGACGTGCCCTTCACCATGGCGGACGCCACCACGCTGACGGAAGCCGGCTATGTCGGCGAGGACGTCGAGAACATCATCCTCAAGCTGCTCCAGGCCTCCGACTACAACGTCGAGCGGGCGCAGCGCGGCATCGTCTACATCGACGAGATCGACAAGATCTCCCGCAAGTCCGACAACCCCTCGATCACCCGCGACGTGTCGGGCGAGGGCGTGCAGCAGGCGCTGCTGAAGATCATGGAGGGCACCGTCGCCTCCGTGCCGCCGCAGGGCGGGCGCAAGCATCCGCAGCAGGAGTTCCTGCAGGTCGACACGACGAACATCCTGTTCATCTGCGGCGGCGCCTTCGCGGGCCTCGAGCGCATCATTTCCCAGCGCGGCAAGGGCACGTCGATCGGCTTCGGCGCCAGCGTCCAGGCCCCGGACGACCGCCGCACCGGTGAGGTTTTTCGGAGCGTCGAACCCGAGGATCTTCTCAAGTTCGGCCTCATCCCCGAGTTCGTCGGCCGTCTCCCCGTGCTGGCGACGCTCGAAGACCTCGACGAGGAGGCCCTCAAGAAGATCCTGCAGGAGCCGAAGAACGCGCTCGTCAAGCAGTACCAGCGCCTGTTCGAGATGGAGAACGTCGAGCTGACCTTCCAGGACGAGGCGCTCTCGATGGTCGCCCGCAAGGCGATCGAGCGCAAGACCGGCGCCCGCGGCCTCCGGTCGATCCTGGAGACCATCCTGCTCGACACGATGTACGACCTGCCCGGCCTCGACTCGGTCGAGCAGGTGGTCATCGGCCCGGAGGTGGTCGACGGGAAGTCGAGGCCCCTCTTCATCCACGGCGACCGCAACAAGGACGCACCGGCCAGCGTCAGCGCCTGATCGGCAGCCAGAAGGGCCGCCCGGCCATGCCGGCGGCCCTTTTTCGTTCCAGGGCGGAGCGCTTGAAAGCGCGCCGGCGAAGGACCAATTCAGGTCCATCGCAGCCGGCACGCTTCTCCCGTCTCCCCGCTTTCCAAGGTGCGGGCTGCGCTACCAGCCGCAGACGTATCATTCGCCTCCGACCCTTCGCGGCCCGGTCGGCACCTGGCAGGATGCTTGCTCGATCCGAGGAGCGCATGCCCGGCGTCAACAGATAAGGGAAATCCCATGACCCAGTCGAAATCGCGCCAGCCGGTCGTTCCCGGTTCGACGGGCTCCTACGCCGTCCTCCCGCTGCGCGACATCGTCGTGTTCCCGCACATGATCGTGCCGCTCTTCGTCGGCCGCGAGAAGTCGATCCGCGCGCTGGAGGAGGCCGTGCGCTCGGACCGCCACATCCTGCTCGCCACCCAGATCAACGCCAGCGACGACGATCCGGCGACCGACGCGATCTACAAGATCGGCACGCTCGCCTCCGTGCTCCAGCTCCTGAAGCTGCCCGACGGCACCGTGAAGGTTCTCGTCGAGGGTGCGGGACGTGCACAGATCGAGGCCTTCGTCCGCTCCGACGAGTTCTACGAGGCCCGTGCGCTCACGCTCGACGACGATCTCGGCGACCGCGTCGAGGCCGAGGCGCTCGCCCGCTCGGTGATCTCCGAGTTCGAGAACTACGTGAAGCTCAACAAGAAGATCTCCCCCGAGGTCGTCTCCGCCGTCACGCAGATCGACGAGCCCTCCAAGCTCGCCGACACGGTGGGCTCGCATCTCGCGGTCAAGATCGCCGACAAGCAGGCGATCCTCGAGATCCCGACGGTGGCCGCGCGCCTGGAGCGCGTGCTGTCGCTGATGGAGAGCGAGATCTCCGTGCTGCAGGTGGAAAAGCGCATCCGCACCCGCGTCAAGCGGCAGATGGAGAAGACCCAGCGCGAGTACTACCTCAACGAGCAGATGAAGGCGATCCAGAAGGAACTCGGCGACGAGGACGGTCGCGACGAGCTGGCCGAATTGGAAGACAAGATCGAGAAGACCAAGCTGACGAAGGAGGCCCGCGAGAAGGCCACCGCCGAGCTGAAGAAGCTCCGCCAGATGTCGCCGATGTCGGCCGAGGCGACGGTCGTGCGCAACTACCTCGACTGGATGCTCGGCATCCCGTGGGGCAAACGCTCGAAGATCAAGAAGGATCTGCTCGGGGCGCAGCAGCTGCTCGACTCGGATCACTTCGGCCTCGACAAAGTCAAGGACCGGATCGTCGAGTACCTCGCCGTGCAGCAGCGGACGAACCGGCTCACCGGCCCGATCCTCTGCCTCGTCGGCCCCCCCGGCGTCGGCAAGACCTCGCTCGGCAAGTCGATCGCCAAGGCCACGGGCCGTGAGTTCGTGCGGATGTCGCTCGGCGGCGTGCGCGACGAGGCCGAGATCCGCGGTCACCGCCGGACCTATATCGGCTCGATGCCCGGCAAGATCGTCCAGTCGATGCGCAAGGCCAAGACCTCGAACCCGCTCATCCTGCTCGACGAGATCGACAAGATGGGCATGGATTTCCGCGGCGATCCGTCCGCGGCGCTCCTCGAGGTGCTCGACCCGGAGCAGAACAGCACGTTCAACGACCATTACCTCGAGGTCGATTACGACCTGTCGAACGTAATGTTCGTCACCACCGCGAATACGCTCAACATCCCCGGCCCCCTCATGGACCGCATGGAAGTTATTCGCATCGCCGGCTACACCGAGGAGGAGAAGCGGGAGATCGCCCGCCGCCACCTGATCCCCGAGGCGATCAAGAAGCATGGCTTGAGCGCCGACGAGTGGTCGATCACCGACGACGGCCTGATGATGCTCATCCGCCGCTACACGCGGGAGGCGGGCGTCCGCAACCTGGAGCGCGAGATCTCCAACCTGATCCGCAAGGCGGTGAAGGAGATCCTGATCACCAAGGTGAAGCAGGTCGAGGGCAACCCCGACACGCTGCCGGTCTTCCTCGGCCCGCCGAAGTTCCGCTACGGCGAGATCGACGCGGACGATCAGGTCGGCGTGGTGACGGGTCTGGCCTGGACCGAGGTCGGCGGCGAGCTGCTGACGATCGAAGGCGTCATGATGCCCGGCAAGGGCAAGATGACGGTCACGGGCAACCTGCGCGACGTGATGAAGGAGTCGATCTCGGCCGCTGCCAGCTACGTCCGCTCGCGGGCGATCGATTTCGGCATCGAGCCGCCGCTGTTCGAGCGCCGCGACATCCACGTCCACGTACCGGAGGGGGCGACCCCGAAGGACGGGCCGTCGGCGGGTATCGCCATGGCCACCGCGATCATCTCGACGCTCACCGGAATCCCGGTGCGCCGCGAGGTGGCGATGACCGGCGAGGTGACCCTGCGGGGCCGCGTCCTGCCGATCGGCGGCCTCAAGGAGAAGCTGCTCGCCGCTCTGCGCGGCGGCATCAAGACGGTGCTGATCCCCGAGGAGAACGCCAAGGACATCGCCGAGGTGCCCGACAGCGTGAAGCAGGGCCTGGAGATCATCCCGGTCTCGCGGATGGATCAGGTCCTCACCCACGCCCTCGTGCGCCAGCCCGAGGCGATCGAGTGGGACGAACCCCTGCCGCCGGCCAAGACCCCGGCCCGCGACGACGACAGCGCCACGCTGGTCGCCCACTAAGGCGAGCGCGGCACGCGTGACAGAAGGCCTCCCGGAGCGCAGCTCCGGGGGGCCTTTTTCATGCCGGGATGCTTCGGAAAACCACCTGAGCCTTGCGCGCACGCCCGCGCTTTCGTAACGCTGCGGGCGTCACGGCCGGGCGGTTAGCTCAGTTGGTAGAGCGTCTCCTTTACACGGAGAGGGTCGGGGGTTCGAGTCCCTCACCGCCCACCAAAGATTTCAGTGACTTGGTTCGGCACCTGCTTACCCGCGGCCTCGACTCTTAAGCACGCGTGCAGCTGCTACGCCGACTGGTGAACCGGCGACGTGTGGCAGGTCGTGCCGATCCTGGCGGAGTCACGCCGTCATCGCGAGCCGGAGCCGAAGCGATCCAGGGGGCGACCTCTTCGGGGAGGGCGAGAGCGCGCCGATGAAATGGTCCCCGCGCGACTGTTCCGGACATTTCGAAGCACCGGTCTGAAACGAGAAAGGGCCGCCCGAAGGGGCGGCCCTGTCCGTATCCGGAATGATCCGGAAGAAATCAGCGCGAATAGAACTCGACGACGAGGTTCGGCTCCATCTGGACCGGGTAGGGCACCTCGGACAGGCCGGGGATGCGGGTCACGCGGGCGGTCATCTTGTGGTGATCGACCTCGATGTAGTCCGGCACGTCGCGCTCGGCGAGCTGCGAGGCCACGACGACGATCTCGAGCTGGCGGGAGGCTTCCTTCACCTCGATCAGGTCGCCGACCTTGACCTGGTAGCTCGGGATGTTGACCCGGCGGCCGTTGACCTTGACGTGGCCGTGGTTGACGAACTGGCGCGCGGCGAACGGGGTCGCGACGAACTTCGAGCGGTAGACCACCGCGTCGAGGCGGCGCTCCAGCAGGCCGATCAGGTTCTCGCCCGAGTCGCCGCGCAGGCGGATCGCCTCGGCGTAGTAGCGGCGGAACTGCTTCTCGGTGATGTTGCCGTAATAGCCCTTGAGCTTCTGCTTGGCGCGCAACTGCGTGCCGAAGTCGCTCATCTTGCCCTTGCGGCGCTGGCCGTGCTGGCCGGGGCCGTACTCGCGGCGGTTCACGGGGCTCTTCGGGCGGCCCCAGATGTTCTGGCCCATGCGGCGATCGAGCTTGTGCTTCGCCTGGACGCGTTTGGACATTCGCTGTTCCTCTGGAACAAGACTTTCGAGGAACGCGCCCTCCTTTCCCTCAGGCCGGAGCCGTAGCGAGGGCGACAGAGCGGACGTTGCCGCTCGCGGGTGCGCATGAAAACGACGCGGGGCCCCGCTAAGGAGCCCCGTTCGTCCGGGCCTGCTAGCCGAGAAGGGCGGCCCCGTCAATCGTCCGCCGCCCTTGCAGCGCGCTCCTCTCCGGTTTCGTCATCCTCCCGAACCCGCTCCGCCCGGAGACGCCTGCTGCACGACCAGGGTGACCGGAACGGGCTTTCCGGCGGTGAGATTCGGCTCGCTCGTGCTGTCCTTCGAGGCTTCCTGGCCGCTCTTCTCCGCCGGCTTCACGGTCGAGCGCACGACCATGAACTTGTTGAGCACGTCGAACCAGAACGGCGCGCCGAGGCTGACGGCGAGGGCGGTCACGAGCCAGCCGCCGATCGTGCTGGGCCCGTTGAAGGGTCGGTTCACCCCAACGGAGGCCTTTCGGAGGTCGTCCAGGTTCGCCTTCGGGTCCGCGGCGACCATGTCCGCCGTCTTGCAGAGGGCGACGGGCGTGCAGGTCCATCCGATCGCGAAGCCGGACTGCTCCAGCTGCTCTCGCACGGTATCGAGCCGCTGCTTCAGCGTCTCGCTGCTGGCGACCTGTCCGTCGGCGCCGGGCGCCTTGAGGAAGGTGGCGGCGTCCTCGACGATGGCCTCGCGGTAGGTCTTGTCGGTGGCGAGATGGTTCGCCACCCGGATCGCGTCGATGTTGAAGACGACCGCCGCGAACAGCCCGAGGCCGAACGTGATCCACTGCGTCCGTCGCTTGTAGATCCCGGAGACCCGGTCCATCGAGGCGTTGTACCAGGCTTCGAGGTTCTTCCGGGCGCCGGTGATGTCGCCCTGCGCTCCGTCGAGCGCCGTGAGCAGCATGGTGCGCAGTTGGTCGTTGCCTTCGATCTTCGCGGCGGTCTCGCGAAGCGAGGCGACCGAAAGGACGCCCTTCGCGTCGGTTGAAGCCGTGCCGGCCGGGACCATCGCGCTCAGGACGGCTACGGCGAAATTCGCCGACGGGATGTAGGTCGGCAGGTTCTGGCGCCGCTTGAGCTCCGACCAGAGTCCGACGACGCCGAACTCGCGACCGTTCGGCTGCGCGCCGGACGCCACTGCAGCCCCTTGGAAAAAGGCCGGATCGGGCGTGTAGCTGTTTCTATAGAGGCAACTGATCAGAGGATGCTTGTAGAAATCTTCCAGCACACTCGGATCGCCTCTCGCCCCGAGTATCTCGATGATGCCCTTCTCGAGATCCGTCGCGCGTGATTTCGAGGCGGCCTCGATCAGTTCCCGCATGGCCGAGCACAGAAGGCTGACGAGAAGGAACATGAAGGTCAGCCCGATGCCGACCTCCAGAACCGTGGAACCGAACATAGATTCCTCCCGGATTATTGATTTCGCACGCCGGGATTATGCGCGCGATTCGATCGCTCGGGAAGCGAAATCGCCAACTCCAGGTGGTGCAGGGGGAGGCGGCCAAGGCGCCCCGATTATGCCCGCGTTAACCATTACGGGTCGATTGACGGACGACCCCTCTCTCGGACGAGCGCCCAGCATGCCACGCCCGATTCCCCTCGCGATCCTGTCCACCGCGGTCGCGCTCTCGCTCATGGCGGTTCCGGCACGGGCCGACTTCCAGTCCTGCCTCGCCGGCATCCAGGCGCAGGCGGCGGGTGCGGGCGTCTCGGCCCAGACGTTCCGGGCGGCGACCAGCGGCATCGCTCACGACGACAAGGTGATCGAGCTGTCCCAGGCCCAGCCCGAGTTCAAGACGCCGATCTGGGACTACATGTCGGCGCTGGTCGACGAGGAGCGGGTCGAGGACGGGCGCGCGGCCATGCGCCAGCACGCGCAAGCGCTCGCCAACGCCGAGGCCCGCTACGGCGTCGATCGCCACACCATCGCCGCCGTGTGGGGCGTCGAATCGAACTTCGGCAAGAATCTCGGCAAGATGCCGCTGGTGCAGTCGCTGGCCACGCTCGCCTGCTCGGGCAACCGCCGCCGCGACTTCTTTCGCGGCGAGCTGATCGCTACCCTCAAGATCATCGAGCGAGGCGACATCGAGGCCTCGCGGCTGACCGGCTCGTGGGCCGGCGCCTTCGGCCAGACCCAGTTCATGCCGACCACCTATCAGCGGCTCGCCGTCGACGGCGACGGCGACGGGCGGCGCGACGTGGTCGATTCGGTGGCGGATGCGGTGGCCTCCACGGCCAACTTCCTGCGCGTCGCCAAGTGGTCGAACGACCAGCCCTGGGGCTACGAGGTCAAGCTGCCGCGCGGTTTCAACGTCGGCGCGGCCGGGCGCAAGAACAAGCACGCGGTCGGTCACTGGGCCTCGCTCGGCGTCACCCGCATCGACGGACGCCCGCTGAGCGGGGAGGGGCCCGCCGGCATCATCGCGCCCGCCGGCATCGACGGCCCGGCCTTCCTCGTGACCAAGAACTTCGACGCGATCTATTCCTACAACGCCGCCGAATCCTACGGCCTCGCCATCGCGGTCCTGTCCGACCGCCTGCGCGGCCGCCCCGGCGTCCAGGCCGATTGGCCGACCGACGACCCGCCGCTGTCGCGCGCCGAGCGCCGCGACCTGCAATCGCGCCTGATCGCCCGCGGCTACGACGTCGGCGAGCCGGACGGCAAGGTCGGGTCGAAGACCCGCGAGGCGATCAAGGACGTCGAGCGCCAGCTCGGCATGCCGGCCACCGGCCGGCCGGGGGGCAAGGTGCTGGCGGCGCTGCGGCGGGGGTGATATTTTCCGGTTTTGAGGAGGTTTGCCGGGGCGCCCGCGCGCTCCTGATGCCGACCCTGCTCGTGCTGCCGGCCTCGGCGGCCCATATGTCGACGATGGTGGCCCCGCCGCCATGGCGCATGACGCCACGGCGATCCGCGAGATCGGGCGACCGGGCGTCGCCACATTCCGCTCCCGCACCGCGGCAGCGGGTCCGGCCGCGCTGAACCACGGCGACCTGTGGCCGGGACGCACTCGACGCCGCGCCGGGAAACGGCATTCTACGGTTGTCTTTCCCTTCGCGGCGCCCGCGCATCGCTCGGGGCCCCGATTCGAGGCCTGCCATGTCGTCCCTCACGCGCCTGATCGCGGCCTCCGGTTTTACCCTCGCGGGCCTCATCGGAGGCGCCCAGGCTCAGTCGGCGCAGCCGGGCTCCTGCCTGTTCACCCATTTCAAGACGAAATCGCCGGCTTGCGTCGATCAGGTGCTCGGCCTCTCCGCCGGCCTTGCGCCGGGCGCTTTCAACGCCGGGATGCCGCCGATCGGGTTCCTGGCCGAGATATTCTTACGCTCTCCGACCGAGCGGGCGCGCATCCTCGCCGCGCCGGCCGATCGGGGTGCAATCATCTACATCCTGACGGCTTTGCTGCGCGCCGGCCTCACCGAGGAGGCCGAGCGCCTCGCGGCGCAGACGAACGGCGGTTCGATCCTCGGTTCGTTGAAGGCGATGCGGCTGTCGACGCTGCCGGGGATCACGGCCGCCGGTACGGTCTCGGCCAAGGATACCGAATTGCTGGCGGGCGCCTACGGCGCGTCGGGGAATCGCCGCTACCTCGACGTGCTCCTGACGACGTTCGAGGGCGCCGATGAGAAGGCGGCCGGCATCGGCCTGCGCCTGGGGCTGCTCACGTCGAAATGGGGCGCGTCCTTCGCGCCCGCCGGCCATCGATCGCAGATTCTCAAGAACTTCTGCGCCGAATACGACTGCAAGGCGAAGCCGCACGAAACCGTTCGTATCCTCGGCATCATGGCGGTCTACGGCGCCGTCAGCACGATCGCGCGGGAGGATGCCGGCACGAAGAAGGTGCTGGAGGCCGCCTTCGCCAAGCGGAAGCCCCTCAAGGCGATCCTCGCGGCCGAGCAGGCGTCCCTGAACAACTACGGCATGGCGCTGACGGTCTCGCGCCTCCTGACCGGGGGGGCGGGCGAGAACGTCGCCGCCCGCGAGGCTGCCCTCCGCTCGATCGAGACCTACGAAGCGTTCGGCCCGCTGCCGCAGGCCCTGCCGGGGGCCGATACGGCGGCAGCGCAGCCTTAGAGTATCGTCCTGGATATCGGATCCAGGACGATACTCTATGTTTCTGTGCCGCATCGTCTTTTTCCGAAAGCCGGAAACCACCTTTCGGAACGTTGCTCTAAGCCCTCCGCCCTGAAAATCGCACAGACGCCGCAGCGGGCCGGCCGCCCGTCAGAGGGCCGGAAAGCCCCGCTTGATCTCGGCGAGGAACCGTTCCGCTTCGGCGACGGCCCAGCGCACGTCGTCGGGCGTGAGCGGGATCACCGAGATAGTCGGCGATCAGCCGCAGCGTCTCGACCCGATTGAACGAGCGCCCGAGTGCGGTATCGACTCAGCCCACAATGGGTCTTGATGCCGGGGCCGAGATCGGGCCGAACGCTCGTCACGGCGGGCCGGAGGGCGTCGTCACAGCCGTCGCCCTTCGTATCGGATCGCATTGATGAGAGCCGGGTTGCGGAAGGCGATACTGCCGTCGAACTCACCTTCCCGGAGCGGCAGGACATCGATCAGGATTCCGGTTTCGAGCAGGGCGTCGAACGCAATCCCGGGCAATACGCCGATCAATGTGGGCCGCGCTTCTGTCGGTGGAAGCGCGCGGCTTCATATCGAAAAAGAAACCCGCCCCGAGCATCTCGGTGCGGGTCTCTTTCGATCAGGAGCGGCCCCCGGCTGGCGCGGGCGAAAGTCCCAAAAAATCACTCGGCGGCGGGGGCCGCTTTCTGCTTCTCGCCCTTGCCCGGCTTGGCGGCGCGGTCGCTGCGCTCGACGATGCGGGCGGACTTCCCGCGGCGGTCGCGCAGGTAGTAGAGCTTGGCGCGGCGGACCTTGCCGCGGCGGGCCACCTTGATCGAGTCGATCATCGGGGAATGCACGGGGAAGACGCGCTCCACCCCCTCGCCGTAGGAGATCTTGCGGACGGTGAAGTTCTCGTTGAGGCCGCCGCCGGCGCGGGCGATGCAGACGCCCTCGTAGGCCTGGACGCGGGTGCGCTCGCCTTCCTTCACGCGGACGTTGACGATCACGGTGTCGCCCGGCTCGAAATCGGGAATGGTCTTGTTGAGGCGGGCGATCTCTTCCCGCTCGAGCTGCTCGATGACGTTCATGGTAAGCTCCGGCCGTTGCGCCCGCCGGTCACGGCCGGGCGTCAGGATTTCGGCATCCTGTTGTGAGTTGGGCCGCCCTCTAGCCGATGTCGGCCGGCTTGTCGATGGGCTCGTCGGGCGCCGGCGCGGGCGTCTCGCGCAGCCAGCGCCGCATGTGCGGGAAGGGCAGGGCGCCCCGCACCCGCGCCGTCGGCGCGTCGAAGGTCAGGCCCATCCATTGCAGCAGCGGCAGGCCGGGGGCGATGCCGGAGCCGAACAACTCGGTGAACCACGCCGACGAGCCGCGATAGCCGCCCGCGTGGAACACCACCTCGGGGTCGAGCTGCAGATGGGTCAGCGCCGCCCAGGACCACGCGATGGCGGCGATCTCGTCGCCCATGTTCTGGCTGATGTCGAGGCTGCGCCGCGCCCGCACCGCCGGGGTCATAACGGCGATGTGCCCGGCCTCGTGCAGGAGGTCGCCCGGATAGGTCATGCGCGCCTCGTCGACGAGGAGCCGCCCGCACTCGATCCGGATGCCCGGCACGAAGCAGCGGCCGGGCAGGTCGGCGCGCTCCACCGGGATGCCGATCTCGGCGAGGAAGGCGGCGATGCGCGCGGTCTGCGGGTCGGCGAAGGCGGGATCCATGGCGACTCGCGGGGGGAGGGTAGCACCCCATCCTGCAACCTCGATCATCCCCGATCAACGCGGGCGCGCCGCTCCGCCCGCGGTTGAGAATCCGATCCGCCCGGTCCACATGGAAGGCGGCGGCGGAAACTCCCCAAAGAGCCCGACGCCGTTCCCGGCCGGCCTTGAACCGGCGACAGCGGACACGAGGAATTTTCGATGTTCATCCAGACCGAAGCCACGCCGAACCCCGCCACCCTGAAGTTCCTGCCCGGCCGTGTCGTGCTGCCCGAGGGCACCTTCGAGGCCCGCGATGCGGCCGGCGCCGAGCGCTCGCCGCTGGCCTCCGCCCTGTTCGCGGTGCCCGGCGTCTCCGGCGTCTATTTCGGGCACGACTTCATCTCGGTCACGAAGACCGAGGGCGTGAACGAGTGGCCGCAGGTGAAGCCCGCCGTGCTCGGCGCGATCATGGACCACTTCCAGTCCGGCCGCCCGGTGTTGGAGGCGGGCGCTGTGCTGGAGGAGGACGACACGGCCGACGAGTTCTACGACGAGGCCGACCACGACACGGTCGTGACCATCAAGGACCTGCTGGAGACCCGCGT
The DNA here is from genome assembly GCF_014199935.1 of Methylorubrum rhodinum. Classification (GTDB taxonomy): domain Bacteria; phylum Pseudomonadota; class Alphaproteobacteria; order Rhizobiales; family Beijerinckiaceae; genus Methylobacterium; species Methylobacterium rhodinum. Next base: position 92,342 of record NZ_JACHOP010000016.1, on the reverse strand, counting down.
GCGCCCGGCGGTGGCGGGCGACGGCGGCGACATCACCTTCCGGGGATTCCGCGACGGCATCGTCTACCTGGAGATGAAGGGCGCCTGCTCGGGCTGCCCGTCCTCGACCGCGACCCTGCGGCAGGGCGTGCAGAACCTGTTCCGCCACTTCCTCCCCTCGGTCCGCGAGGTCCAGGCGGTCTGAGGCCGGCTGGCGCATCGGCAACACACCCGCGGCTTCCTGGGGAGGCCGCGGGCGGATGCGCTGACGGGAGTGTCCGTTTCGGCTTACACTGCCCCGCGGAACGCTTGCCGGCTCAAGGGACGCGTTCCGCAACGAGTTGTTCCGAGGAACGGGCGAAGGCGCCTGCGGACGGGTGTGACGGTTTGCGGATCCTTGCCATCGATACGGCGCTCGACGCCTGCGCCGCCTGCATCGCCACCGACGCGAGCGACGACCTGCTGGCGGAAGAGTCCATGCCGCTCGCCCGCGGCCATGCCGAGGCGCTGCTGCCGCTGATCGAGCGGGTGGTGGCGCGGGTGGACGGCGGGTTCGCCAGCCTGTCGCGGGTCGCCGTCACGGTCGGGCCGGGCAGCTACACGGGCCTGAGGGTCGGGCTGTCGGCGGCCCGCGCCGTCGGGCTCGCAACCGGCATCCCGGTCGTCGGCGTCACGACGCTGTCGGCGCTGCTCGCGCCGCAACTCGCGCTCGACGGCGCGTCGCTGATCGCGGCGGCGATCGATGCGCGCCACGGCGCCGTCTATCTCCAGGCGATGAGCGTGACGGACGGCGTGGTGATCCCGCCCCAGCACGTGTCCCTGGCCGACGCCGTGGCCCTTCTCGGGCGGCGCCGCACGCTGTTGACCGGCACGGGTGCCGCGGCGCTGGCGGCGGCGGCCACGGAAGCCGGCCTGTCGGTCGAAATCGCCGCCACCGGGGCGCCGCAGATCGCCTGGGTCGCCTCGCTCGGCCTCGTCGCCGATCCGGCGCAGGCCCTGCCGCGTCCGCTCTACCTCCGCGGGCCGGATGCCCGGCCGCAGGACCACGCCAGGATCGCGCGGGCATGAACCGGCCGCTCTCCCCGTTCTGGGCTCTCGACTGGTGGTCGGCGTGGTGGGACGCGTGGGGCGCGACGCCCTACATCGCCCCCCTGCGCGACGCCGGCCAAGCGCCGGCCCTCGAAAGCCTGCACGCCACCGCCTTCGCCCGGCCCTGGGCCGCCCACGAGTTCGAGCGGATGCTGTGCGAGCGCTCGACCGAGGCGCATGCCCTGCGCCGCGGCGGCTCGGTGATCGGCTTCGTGCTCTCCCGCAAGGCGGCGGACGAGGCCGAGATTTTGACCATCGTGCTCGCCCCCTCCGTCCGCGGCGGCGGCCACAGCCATCGCCTCTTGCGCGAGCACATGAACGCGCTGGCCCTCAGCGGCATCCGCACGGTCCATCTCGAGGTGGACGAGGGCAACGCCCCGGCGCTCAAGCTCTACACGCGAGCCGGCTTCGTGAAGATCGGCGAGCGCAAGGGCTATTATCCGTTGCCCAACGGCAGCCGGGCGACCGCGCTGACCATGAGCGCGGCGCTCGCGTGATCGGCTTAGTCCCCGTCCGATGACCCGGCCCGGCATCGGCCTGCGGCTGGCGCTCCAGGCGCTGGCCTTCGCGCTCCTCGTCGCGCCCCAGTGGCTGAGTTTGCGCTTCGGCCGTGGGCGGCTGGCCGCGCGCATCCCGGTCTGGTTCCACCGGCTGTTCCTGCGCCTGTTCTCGGTGCGGGTGACGCAGAGCGGCACGCCGCCGCCTCCGGGCGAGCCGGCGCTCGTGCTCGCCAACCACGTCTCCTGGCTCGACATCGCCGCGCTCGGGTCGCTGCGCCCGCTCTCCTTCGTGGCGAAGTCCGAGATCGAGGGCTGGCCGGTGATCGGCACGCTGGCCAAACTCCAGCGCACGGTGTTCATCGAGCGCGCGAAGCGCACGGCCACCGCAACGGTCAACGCCGCCGTCGGGGAGCGGCTCGCGGGCGGCGACCTGATCGTGCTGTTCGCCGAGGGCACCACCGGCGACGGGCTGCACCTGCTCCCCTTCCGCTCCTCGCTCGTCGGCGCCGCCCGCGCGGCGCTCGCCGCGGAGACCGGGGGGCTCGCCCGCATCCGGCTCCAGCCGCTGGCGCTCAGCTACCCCCGCCGCAACGGCCTGCCGGTGACGCGAACCGAGCGGCCGGAGGTGGCGTGGTACGGCGACATGGAACTCGCGCCCCATCTCGGCCTGTTCGCGACCCGCGGTCCCATCGACGTCCACATCGCCTGGGGCCCGCCGATCCCCTTCGACGCCGCCACCGACCGCAAGCAGGCCACGGCGCAGGCCGAAGCCGCCGTGCGGCGGGCTTTGCGCGAGATGCGGGGCGGGATGGCGCCCGTGCGGCCCGCGACGGCGCCGGCGCACGAGGGGGCCGACGTGTCGGCGCCGGGGATCGCGGCGGTTTGACGCCTGATCGCCTGTCGGTCCCGCGCCCCCCGTCATCGCGAGGCGAGCGGAGCCGTCACACACCGTTCCGCCTCACCACCGTCTTTCCGGGGTGCCGCAGGCGAACCCGAAATCCACGACGGGCCGCGCCGGTCAGGCTTTGGCCGGATGCCGGGCGTCACAGGTGGATTCCGGGTTCCGCTCCGCGGCCCCGGAATGACGGGAAGCCTCAAGTTGGAAGAATACCCTCAAACCGCGACCGGAAACGTCGCCGCCTGCCCGCGCACCCGGCCCGCCTCGTCCATGAGCTGCCATACGATTCCGTCCATGATCGGGAACCGCCGGCCCGACTTGGCGATGCGGAGGCCGCTGTAATCCGCCACGAACCCGTCGCGGGCGACGGCGTCGAGCAGGCGCTGGCGCTCGGCCCGCTCCGGCGCTTCGGCCGAGAACCGCGAGGGCAGGCCGACGATCTCGTCCCAGGCATAGCCGAAGGCGGCCTGCGCGGTCCGGTTGGCGTAGACGAAACGGGGATCGTCCGCCGTGTCGTGGGCGAGCACGGCGAAGGGGGCTCGCCCGTACAGCCAATCCGGCCCGAGGCTGCCGTCCGGCACGAGCGGGCGCCCGACGAGGCGCCGGAAGCTGCCGGTCAGCAGGTCGAAGAACGCGGGATCGGTCTGGAGGCTCACGGGTCGGTCTTCCGCAATGTCCGAGAGGATCGTCCTTCGGGCGCAAGCGTGCTACAGGGCGCGGCAGCCGAAAACATTCCGTTTCGAACGATGACGCCGCGCCGACGGCGGCAGGGTCCGCGATCGTGAAGAAAGCCTACGTCAAGTCCTACGGCTGCCAGATGAACGCCTACGACGCCGGCCGCATGGCCGACGTGCTGGCGGCCGAGGGGTACAGCGCGACCGAGGCGGTGGAGGAGGCCGACATCGTCGTCCTCAACACCTGCCACATCCGCGAGAAGGCCGCCGAGAAGGTTTATTCCGAGCTTGGGCGGCTGCGCGTGCTCAAGGGCGAGCGTGCGGAAGCCGGCCAGGAGACCCAGATCGTCGTGGCGGGCTGCGTGGCGCAGGCGGAAGGCCGCGAAATCCTCTCCCGCGCGCCCGCGGTCGATGTGGTGGTCGGCCCGCAGAGCTATCACCGCCTGCCCGACCTGCTGCGTCGCTCGCGCGAGGGCCGCGTCGTCGACACCGAGTTTCCGCTGGAGGACAAATTCGACCACCTGCCGGCGCGGCGCAACCGCGGCGTCACCGGCTTCCTCACGGTGCAGGAGGGCTGCGACAAGTTCTGCGCCTTCTGCGTGGTGCCCTATACCCGCGGCGCCGAGGTGTCGCGCCCGGTCGCGGCGGTGGTCGAGGAGGCGCGCCGCCTCGTCGCCGATGGCGTCCGCGAGATCACGCTGATCGGCCAGAACGTCAACGCCTATCACGGCGACGGGGCCGACGGCGCGCCCGCCACCCTCGGCGTCCTGATGGACGCGCTGTCCGGGGTGCCGGGCCTGCTGCGCCTGCGCTACACCACGAGCCACCCCAACGACTTCGCGGATGATCTCATCAACGCGCACGAAAAGAACCCGCTGGTGATGCCCTACCTGCATCTGCCGGTACAGTCGGGCTCGGATCGCATCCTGAACGCGATGAACCGGCGCCACACCGGCGATGCCTATCGCCGGTTGATCGAGCGCATCCGGCATGCGCGCCCCGACATCGCCCTGTCCTCGGACTTCATCGTCGGCTTCCCCGGCGAGACCGACGCGGATTTTTCCGAGACCATGCGGCTCGTGTCCGACATCGGCTTCGCCGCGGCGTTCTCGTTCAAGTACAGCCCACGGGCCGGCACGCCCGCGGCCGAGCGCGAGGACGCGGTGCCGGAGAGCGTGAAGACCGAGCGGCTGGCGGCCTTGCAAAAGCTGCTCGATGCGCAGCGCCACGCCTTCAACGAGGCGGCGGTCGGCACGATCACGGAAATTCTGGTCGAGAAGGCCGGGCGCCATCCGGGGCAGGTCGCGGGCAAGACGCCGCAGCTCCAGGCGTTGCAGTTCGATGCGCCCGCTTCCACCATCGGCACGTTGGTGCCGGTGCGGATCGTCAGGTCAGGCTCGAACAGCCTGTTCGGCGAACTTCTGCCCGATGCGGCCGCCGCCGCGTGACCTATATAAGGAAGCACCGAGGCAGGAATCTCCTGAGTGCCGATTGACGTTGCGTCCGCCCGCGGCCCCGCCGGCCGCGGCAAAGCCCCTTCCGCCGGGCGCCCCGGCCTCGCCGAGACCGTCGAGGTCTCGCTGACCTTCGACGACAACCGCCTCGCCAGCCTCGTCTTCGGCCAGTACGACCAGAACGTCGCGCATATCGAGCGGCGGCTCGGCATCACCGGCACGGCGCTCGGCAACCACCTCGTGCTCAAGGGCGCCCCCGACGCGGCGGAAAAGGCCCGGCGGGTATTCGAGCGGCTCTACGCCCGCGTCCAGAAGGGCGGCACGACGCTGACCGTGGGCGACGTCGATGGGGTGATCCAAGAGGTCACCGTCCAGGGCAACCTGTTCCCGTCCGCCGAGATCGCGGCGGACCCCGGCCGCGAGCATTTCGAGCAGATCGCCACCCGCAAGCGCGGCGCCGTGCGCGCCCGCAACGCGGCGCAGAGCGAGTACATCAAGCTTCTACGCGCGAACGAGCTGGTGTTTGCCGAAGGGCCGGCGGGCACCGGCAAGACCTGGCTCGCCGTCGGCCACGCGGTCTCGCTGCTGGAGCAGGGCCATGCCGAGCGCCTGATCCTGTCGCGCCCCGCGGTCGAGGCCGGCGAGCGGCTCGGCTTCCTCCCCGGCGACATGCGCGAAAAGGTCGATCCGTACCTGCGGCCGATCTACGACGCGCTCTACGACTTCATGGAGGCCCGCCACGTCGACCGCGGCCTCCAGACCGGCATCATCGAAATCGCTCCGCTCGCCTTCATGCGGGGGCGCACGCTGACCAACGCCGTGGTGCTGCTGGACGAGGCGCAGAACACCACCTCGATGCAGATGAAGATGTTCCTGACGCGATTGGGCGAGAATTCGCGCATGATCATCACCGGCGACCCGAGCCAGATCGACCTGCCGCCGGGCCAGAAATCGGGGCTGGTGGAGGCGGTCAACGTGCTCGACGGCGTCGAGGGGATCGGCCGGGTGCGCTTCCGCGACGTGGACGTGGTCCGCCACGACCTCGTGCGCCGCATTGTGACGGCCTACGAGAAGGCCGCCCACGGCGAGGGCGAGCACGACCGCAACCCGAACCCGCGGCGTCGGCCGCTGGCGTAAGCCGGGATCTCTCGTCAGGCTCCGCCTCGCGAGGACGGCGCGAGAGCGGAGGCGATCACCCCAAAAAAATCAGCGCAGCGGCGGCGAGAGATAGGCCGGGGCCAGCATGTAGGTCTCGGAGTTCCGGCGCGGACCGTTCGGCGTCAGCACCTTCATGTCGTTGTAGTAGTCGTTGCCGGTCATGCCGAAGCTGCCGCCGTTCATCACGGTCGGCACCGGCACGGCGCCGATGGCGCGGAGATCCCGGCCGTCCTTGCTGATCGGCGGACCGGCGAAACGGCCGGTGTCCGGATTCACCTGGTAGACCTGTGGGCCGGTGCCGCCGCCGTAGAGGAGGTCGCCCACGCCCTGGGCGAGGGCGGTGTCGGCGACGGTCAACCCGAGCAGGGCGGCGAGGGCGAGGCGGGCATGGGCCAAGGTATGGGCCAAAGGCGACTCCTTTTCCGAAGGGCGTCTGTCTCGGCTCCCCCACGGGGACGGGAGGGCGCTGTCTGTCGGCTTCGATCAAGTCCGAGATGTGACAAGAAATCCTTGCCGCTCAGCCCTTCGACTGGAGCACCGTGCGCCGCTCGCGCAGGCGCGGCTCGCAGCCGGTGCGGTAGGCGTTCAGCACGAACGGCTTCGTCGTGCAGTCGTAGGCCTCGTCGGGCGAGGGCGCGGGCACGGGATCGCGGGCCACGATCGGGTGGGGAGCGCAGGCGCCGGTGGCGGCGCCGGCGAGCGCCAGGGCGGCGAAGAGCTTCAGGCGGCGCATGCGAATCCTCAGGGCGCATTCCGCCGCCGGGCTAAAAACCCGGCAGCGGAACGGGAGAAGACCCTGCGGACGGCGAGGCCCACTGACAAGCTTCCCCGTGCGCTCGCGCGGGGAGCGGGGCCCGATTGCGCGGGGCTGTCGCCCCGCCGCAACAATCACACCGCCTTCTGCATCGGCACGACGTTGTGCAGCGTGCGGTCGGAATTGTCGAAGAAGCGGCGGATGTTGCGCGCGGCCTGCCGGATGCGCTGCTCGTTCTCGACCAGCGCGATGCGGACGTAATCGTCGCCGTGCTCGCCGAAGCCGATGCCCGGTGCCACCGCCACGTCGGACTTCTCCAAGAGCAGCTTCGAGAATTCCAGGCTGCCGAGTGGCCGGTACTTTTCCGGGATCGGCACCCAGGCGAACATCGAGGCCTGCGGCACCGGCAGCGTCCAGCCGGCCTTGCCGAACGATTCGATCAGCGCGTCGCGGCGTTTCTTGTAGGTCGCCCGCATCTCCTTGATGCAGTCGTCCGGCCCGTTGAGCGCGGCGGTGGCCGCCACCTGGATCGGCGTGAAGGCGCCGTAATCGAGATAGGACTTCACCCGCGTCAGCGCCGCGAGCAGCCGCTCGTTGCCGACCGCGAAGCCCATGCGCCAGCCGGCCATGGAGAAGGTCTTGGACAGCGAGGTGAACTCCACCGTCACGTCCATGGCGCCCGGCACCTGCAGCACCGAGGGCGGCGGGTTGGCATCGTCGAAATAGACCTCGGCGTAGGCGAGGTCGGAGAGCAGGATCAGTTCGTGCTTCTTCGCGAACGCGACGAGGTCGCGGTAGAAATCGAGGTTCGCGACGTAGGCCGTCGGATTCGAGGGGTAGCAGACCACCAGCGCGACCGGCTTGGGGATCGAGTGGACCACCGCCTTCTCCAGCGCCGGGAACATCGCCGGCGTCGGCTCGGCTGGCACGGAGCGGATCACGCCGCCCGCCATCAGGAAGCCGAAGGCGTGGATCGGATAGCTCGGGTTCGGCACCAGCACCACGTCGCCCGGCGCGGTGATCGCCTGGGCCATGTTGGCGAAGCCCTCCTTGGAGCCCAGCGTCGCCACGACCTGCGTGTCGGGGTTCAGGCTCACGCCGAAGCGGCGCTGGTAGTAGCCGGCCTGGGCCCGGCGCAGGCCGGCGATGCCCTTCGAGGCGGAATAGCGGTCGGTGCGCGGTTTGCCCGCGGTCTCGACCAGCTTCTCGATGACGTGGCGCGGCGCGTCGAGGTCGGGGTTGCCCATGCCGAGATCGATGATGTCGGCGCCCTGGGCCCGGGCGGCGGCCTTGATCCGGTTCACCTGCTCGAAGACGTAAGGCGGAAGGCGCTTGATGCGGTGAAAATCGGTCATGGGTTCTGTCCGGTGTCGCGGAACGCTTCCCTCCGCATCGCGTCGGCGGCAGGGAATCGGAGTGTTTACCATCGGCGCGCTGATGCGCCGATGGTTTTTTGTTTGGGCCTCAACCGCCGGCGGCTTCCTGCTTGGCCTCAGTCGCCGGCGCCCGCGTCCGCGGGCTTAGGCTTTCGCTCCGCTAGACGCCTCGGCGTGGCCGAGGCCGCTGCGCGCGGCGCTCTCCGCGCCGGGTCATCCGGCGCTGCCGCACGACTGGTCCTGATTCCGTCGCCGGTTATTGCGGCGGGGCGAGCCCTTGAGCCGTGGCCTTGGCCGCGCTCTCGGCGGCCCGGCCCTTGGCCTCGTTGCGGCTGCGGGCGCCCTCCAGTTCGGATTGGAGCGCCTTGAGCCCCTCGGCGTTGCGGGTGCGGGCCGGCCGCGGTGCCGATTCGCCGACCGGCATGAAGGTGGCGTCGGCCTTGCGCGAGCCCGCGACGAAATCCGGGGCCTGCGTCTCCTTCGGGCCGTAGCCCGCGCCGACGAAGGCCGCCTTCATCGGGTTGACGTCGCTGGAGCAGCCGGCGGCGAGCGCCGGAACCGACAGGGCGAGGGCCAGAGATCGGGCAGCAACGCGAAAAGTCCGGCTCACGAGCATGACATCGGTCTGGAAATGGGACCTGGGGACGGCGACATGTCCTGCCTGGAGCGTTAACTTGTCGGAAACGAGGCTCGCGGCGCCCTTTCGGGCGAACAGGCGGGCCGATGCGGGAGGACGGACACGCGTGGCCACGGAGCGGACCAGCCCGGCAGCACCGGATTTCGAGACGATCGCGCGCAATGCCAACCAGCTCGCCGAGAGCTTCCGGCAATCGGCCCTGCAGCCGTTCGAGCGGATGGGGCAGGGCGGGGCGGCGCAGGGCGGCAACGAAATCGACGAGATGACCCGCACCCTCACCAAGGTCGCCGAGACCTGGCTGAGCGATCCCGAGAAGGCCGTGCGGGCCCAGACCCGGCTGACCGAATCCTTCGCCGCCCTGTGGGCCTCCACCGCCGCGCGGATGCAAGGGCAGCAGCCCGTGCCCGTCGCCGCGCCGGACGCGAAGGACAAGCGCTTCGCCCACGAGGATTGGATCAAGAACCCGGTCTTCGACCTCATCAAGCAGAGCTACTTCATCTTCAGCCGCTGGGCCGAGGAGATGGTCGAGAAGGCCGAGGGGCTCGACGAGCACACCCGTCACAAGGCCGAGTTCTACCTGCGCCAGCTGCTCTCGGCCTACTCGCCGTCGAACTTCGTGATGACCAATCCCGAACTCCTGCGCCAGACGCTGGAGGAGGGCGGCGCGAACCTCATGCGCGGCATGAAGATGCTGCAGGAGGACATCCAGGCCGGCGGCGGTCAGCTGCGCGTGCGCCAGACCGATCTCGCCGCCTTCACCTTCGGCGAGGACGTGGCGGTGACGCCGGGCGAGGTGGTGTTCCGCAACGACCTCATGGAGTTGATCCAGTACGCGCCCAAGACCGAGACGGTCCTGAAGCGCCCGCTGCTGATCGTGCCGCCCTGGATCAACAAGTTCTACATCCTCGATCTCAACCCGCAGAAGAGCCTCATCGGCTGGATGGTCTCCCAAGGGTTGACCGTGTTCGTGATCTCCTGGGTCAACCCGGACGAGCGCCATCGCGACAAGGACTTCGAGTCCTACATGCGCGAGGGCATCGAGACGGCCATCGACATGATCGGCGTCGCCACCGGCGAGAGCGAGGTCGCGGCGGCGGGCTATTGCGTCGGCGGCACGCTGCTCGCCGTGACGCTGGCCTATCAGGCCGCCACCGGCAACCGCCGCATCAAGAATGCGACCTTCCTGACCACGCAGGTCGACTTCACCCATGCGGGCGACCTCAAGGTCTTCGCCGACGAGGAGCAGATCAAGCAGATCGAGGGGCGGATGGCCGAGCGCGGCTATCTCGAAGGCGCGCGCATGGCCAATGCCTTCAACATGCTGCGGCCCAACGACCTGATCTGGTCCCACGTCGTCAACAATTACGTGAAGGGCAAGCCGCCCCAGGCTTTCGACCTCCTGTACTGGAATGCCGACGCCACGCGGATGCCGGCGGCCAATCACTCGTTCTATCTCCGCAACTGCTACCTCAACAACACGCTCGCCAAGGGCCAGATGGTGCTCGGCAACGTGCGCCTCGACCTGAAGAAGGTGAAGATCCCCATCTTCAACCTCGCCACCCGCGAGGACCACATCGCCCCGGCCCTCTCGGTGTTCGAGGGCTCGGGCAAGTTCGGCGGCAAGGTCGATTACGTGCTCGCGGGCTCGGGGCATATCGCCGGCGTGGTCAACCCGCCGGGCAAGAAGCCCAAATACGGCTTCCGCACCGGCGGTCCCGCCAAGGGCAAGTTCGAGGAGTGGGTCACGAACTCGACCGAGCACGAGGGCTCGTGGTGGCCCTACTGGTTCAAGTGGATCGAGGAACAGGCCCCCGAGCGCGTTCCCGCCCGGATCCCCGGCGCGGGCGCTCTGCCCTCGCTGGCGCCCGCCCCGGGGACCTATGTGCGGATGAAATCGTAGGCGCGGGCTTTTCGCGGGCAGGGCGGCTTTCACCTGATCGCCCGGCTGCCGCCTCTCCCCGTCATCGCGAGGCGGAGGCGTAAGCCCTCGAGGGCTCCGCCCCATCCGACCCGATCGCGCCGTCGATGACGGGACGGCCGAAATCGTCTGGCACGAACTCCGACTGATCTCCCTTCGGGATTGCGGAGTTCGACGGCACTCGGGCGCCGCACGGTCTCGGCGATGCCGCGCTCGGGATCGCCCCGCGACGACGGGGTCGGAGCGGAAGCCGACGCAACCGGCGGATCGAACGGTCGTTCACGCCTGGAACGACAGCACCGCCCGCGTGCCGGGACGGCCCGGCGCGTAGGTGAGGGCGGAGCGCAGGTTCGCGGCCATCGCCCGGATGATGCGCGAGCCCAGCCCCGTGCCCTTGGCCTCGCCCTCGCCGGTCCAGCCGATCCCGTCGTCCTCGACCGCGAGGAAGAGCGTGTCGGGGTCCTGGCGCTCGACCGTGACGCGGATCTCGCCCGCGGCATCGGCCGGATAGGCGTATTTGTAGGCGTTGGTGACGAGTTCGGTGACGACGACGCCGAGCGACACCGCCTTGTCGGTGGCGAGACGGATCGGTTCGGCCTTGAGCCGGATGGCGTGGTCGCGGCCCGAGGCCTTCATGGCGAGCTGCAGTTCCTCCACGAGGCCGGTCAGGTAGGCGTCGAGTTCCACCGCCTCGACGTCCTGGGAGGTGTAGAGGCGGCGATGGATGCCGGCGATGGCCGAGATGCGCGCCTGCATCTCCTCCAGGGCCTCCTTGGCGGCCGGGTCCTTGACGGCGCTGGTCTGCATCCGGGCGAGCGCGGCGACCAAAGTCAGCGAGTTGGCGACGCGGTGGTTGACCTCGCGCAGGAGCATCTCGGCCCGGTCGCGGGCCTCGCGCACGGCGGCCTCCGCCCGCTCCTTGTCCCGGCGCATCGCTTCGGCGCGGAGCGCCGTGCCGATCGCCTCGCCGAGCAGCTCGCGGAATTGGCCCTGCACGTCCTTCCAAACGTAATCGACCGCGCCCGCCTTCAGGGCGGCGACGGCAACGCGGCTGTCCTCCGAACCGGTGACGTAGACGACCGGCGGCGCGTCGGGCAGGGCGCGGATCGCGGGCAGCAGGTCGAGGCCGGTCTGGCCCGGCATGTGATGGTCGAGGGCGACGAGGTCGATCCCGCCCGCGCGCAGCCGCGTCAGCCCGGCCTCGCCGTCCAGCACGACCTCGACCGCGTAGCCGCGGGTCTGCAGCGCCCGCTGCACGAGGCGGCCGAGGCCCGGATCGTCGTCGATGTAGAGGATGCGGCCCTGGGGCGGCGCGGGCGTTCCGGTCATGGGTTTTCGGGGACCTGCATGACCGAGAAGAACAGTCCGAGCTGGCGGATCGCGTTCGAGAAGCCTTCGTAGTTGACCGGCTTGGTGATGTAGACGTTGGCGCCGAGATCGTAGCAGCGCTGGACCTCGCGGGCGTCGTCGGTCGTGGTCAGGACCACGACGGGCGAGCGACGGGTATGCGGGTTGGCCTTGATCCGCTCCAGGATGTCGATGCCGGTCATGTCCGGCAGGTTGAGGTCGAGCAGGACGAGGAGATGGCGCCGCGCGCTCACCTCGCCGGTCCCGTCGGGGCCGAGCAGGTATTCGAGCGCCGAGGTGCCGTCGCGGAACGGCACGATCTCGTTGTTCACGCCCGCGCGGCGGATGTTGCGCTCGATCAGGCGGGCATGGCCCTCGTCGTCCTCGATCATCACGATGCAGACGGGATGCATGTCGGTCTCCATCGTCATTCCGCGGCGAGCCGTACCGGGGCCGTCGCGGTCTCGACGGCTGTAGCCGCCCCGCGGGGCAGCGTCACCGTGAAGGTGGTGCCTTCTCCGAGCTTCGAGGCGAGTTCGATCCGCCCGTCGAGCGCCCGCACCAGCGCCTTCACGTGGGCGAGCCCGATGCCGTCGCCGGGCTGGTCCTGCTGGCCGGAGCGGCGAAACAGCTCGAACACGCGGGCATGGTCCTTCTCGGCGATGCCGCGTCCGTTGTCGGAAACGGCGAAGCGGACGCGCTTGCCGGGGGCGGGCTTGGCCGACACCTCGATCCGGCCGGGCCGGGCGGGATCGAGGTATTTCAAGGCGTTGTCGATCAGGTTGGCGAAGATCTGCTCCACCGCGAGCCGGTCGGCCGTGATGACCGGCAGGTCGGGGGAGACGGTGACGCGGGCGCCGCGGCGCTCGGCCTGATGGCGCTGCGCGTCGGCGATGCCCTGCAGCAGCGCGGTCATGTCGAGGGTCTCGGCGTCGAAGCGGCGCCGGCCCTCGCGCGACAGCTTGAGGATCGCCGCGATCAGCCCTTCCATCTTGGTGATGGCCGCGCCGATGAAGCCGAGCGCCTCGGCCATGTCGGCATCGATCCGCTCCGCCTGCGGATGGTCGCCGAGGGCGTCGCGCACGTCCGCGCGGGTCGCCTCCAGCTCGCTGGTGAAGCCCATCACGTTGACGAGCGGCGCCCGCAGGTCGTGGCTGACGATGTAGGCGTAGCGCTGGATCTCCTCGTTCGATTCGCGCAGCTCTCCTTCCACCTCGCGCTGCTCGGTGATGTCGGTGTGGACGCCGACCCATTCGCGGATCGCACCGTGCGCATCGAGGACCGGGACCGCGCGGATCGCGAAGTGGCGCCACGTGCCGTCGCCGGCCCGCACCCGATGCTCGTGGACGAAGGTGCGGCGCGCGGCCACCGTGCGGTTCCATTCGTCGATGCTCGCCTGCCGGTCGTCCGGATGGACGGCCTCGGCCCAGCCGTAGCCCTCGTATTCGGCCCTCGTCTGGCCGGTCAGCGCCGCCCAGCCCGGCTGCTCGCCGGTCATCCGGCCCTGCGGGTCGTTGGTCCAGAGGACGCCGCGCACGGCCCGGACCGCGGCGCGGAAGCGCTCCTCGCTCGCCTGCAGCTCGCCGCCGATCCGCTGCTGGTCGATCGAGGAGGCGAGGATCGCCAGGAACAGGATGACGAAGGTGGCGCCCGCCACCGCCAGCGCGAGGTTCTGCTGGTCCATGCTGGTGGCGGCAATGTGGGTGGCGTGCGCGCCGCCTTCCTCCGCCGTGATCGTCGCCGCCGCCATGCCGGTGTAGTGCATGCCGGCGACCGCCGCGCCCATCAGGCAGGCGGCACCGAGCTTCTGCCAGGGATTGCTCGGACGGAACGTGAGCCACAGGGCGGCGGTGGCCGCGCTCACCGCGATGGCGACCGAGAGCGCGACGATGGAGGGGCTGAAGGCGAGGCTGCCGTGCACCTGCATCGCCGCCATGCCGGTGTAGTGCATCGCGGCGACGCCGAGCCCCATCACCGGCCCGGCGACGAGGACGTCCCGGTCGCGGGCCTGCGCGCGGGCGACGTAGGCGAGCGCCGTGCCGGTGAAGCCGACGGCGATGGCGAGCGAGAGGACCGTCAGTCCGAGATGATAGGTGGCCGGCAGGCCCATCTCGAAGGCCAGCATGCCGACGAAGTGCATCGACCAGATGCCGCCGCCCATCGCCAGCGCCGCCCCGGTCAGCCACGCGAGCCGCGCCGTCGCGGTCGCGCCGCGCACCCGCCCGCCGAGATCGAGGGCCGTGTAGGCGGCGAACACCGCGATGGCGATGGACAGGGCGACGAGCGCCGGATTGTAGCCTGTGGGGACCATCGTGTTCGTGTCGAGCGCCGCCCGGAGGCGCCGCCTCAGGCTACCCGGTCGCGGCGCGAGGCGCCATCGCCATCCGTGCCCGGCCCAGGGCAATCGCCCGAAGCCGCTTATGCGGCTTCGCGGCGCGAAGAGCGCCGCGCGGAGCGGGCTTTTCGGACATCTGTCCTGAAAAGCGTCGAGCGGAGCGAAAGCCCAAGGTGACCCCACTTCCGCGGAGGCGGGCGCCGGCGACTGAGGCGTGTCGACAAAACCAGGGACATCGCTTCACGCGATTGCCCTGGTGGCCGGCCGGGCTGCGCGGCATCCGAGCGTCAAGGTTAACCGAATGTAGAGCGATGGGCCTCAAGGTCCGTGCCGGGGCGACGCCGCTCCGGGGGCTTGGATCGTCGGGCGAGCAGCCGAACCGATCCGCCGACCGGCCGGCGCCGCCACCTTCGGGCCGTCAGGCCGGACCCTCCGACGCCACTTTCCTTCCGACCACGGTCCCGCCGATGCCCGCCTCCCACAATCCCTTCGCCTTCCGCCACCTCACCGGCCTCGATGTGCGGGTGAAGGTCGTCGATGTCGGCGCCAACCCGATCGACGGGGCCGCGCCCTACGCGGGCCTCGTCGACGAGGGTTCGGCGGAGGTCGTCGGCTTCGAGCCGAATCTCGAAGCCCTCGCCCGGCTCGACGCGATGAAGGGCCCAAACGAGACCTACCTGCCGCACGCGGTCGGCGACGGCGGGCGCCACACCCTCCACATCTGCCGCCAGCAGGGCATGAGCTCGCTCCTGACGCCCGACCCGGCGGTGCTCGCCTGCTTTTTCGGCTTCCCCGTCTGGGGCGAGGTGATCGAGACCCGCGAGGTCGACACCGTGCGCCTCGACGACGTGCCGGCCACTGCGGGGCTCGACTATCTCAAGATCGACATCCAGGGCGGCGAGCTGATGGTGTTCCGCAACGCGCTGGCGCGCCTGAGCGAGGCCAGCGTGATCCACACCGAGGTGGAGTTCGTGCCGCTCTATGCCGGCCAGCCGCTGTTCTCGGACGTCGACCAGTTCCTGCGTGCCCAGGGCTTCGTGTTCCACCGCTTCCACCCGGACGTGGTGAGCCGGATCGTCCGCCCGCTCCTGAACGAGAACGACGTCTACGCGCCGATGAGCCAGGCGGTGTGGGCCGACGCGCTGTTCATCCGCGACTTCACCCGGCCGGAACTGCTGACGGAGCGGCAGCTCCTGTCGACCGCCAAGATCCTGCACGACTGCTACCAGTCGTTCGACATCTGCGCCCGGCTCCTGCAGGAGCACGACCGCCGCCACGGCGGCCGCCTGCTCGACACCTATCTCACCGGCCTGCACCGGGCCGCCGGCCGGCAGGCGGCCTGAGGGGCGGGCATCGACGCCATGTCCGAGGCCGCTGCCCGAACCCCGCACCGCCCCGACAGGAGCTTGCCGTGAACGCGCCGGCCTCCTTCCTGCTCTCGCGCCATCACACGGCGATCCGCTGCCTGTTCGTGATGGCGCTTCACCGGGGCGTCCAGCTCAGGCCCGAGGCCATCGCCGGGATCAGCGAGGAGGACCCGACCGGCTCGATGCTGGGGGTGATGGAATCCTCCGGGCTGGAGGGCAAGCTCCTGCACAGGCGGCGCTGGAAGCACCTCGCCGCCATGGGCGGCGCGTGGCCGGTGATGGCGCTGCAGAAGGGCGGCAACTGGGTTCTCGTCACCGATTCCGCCGACGGCCCCGACGGCCCCAGTGTGATGGTGCTCGATCCCCAGACCGAGGCCCAGGGCGGCCTTCCGGTCGCGCGCGACAGATTCGTGGAGGAATGGTCCGGCACGCTGCTGCTGTGCCGTCCGGCCAAGGCGAAGCCCGCCGAGCCCGAGACCTTCGGCCTGAGCTGGTTCGTCCCCGAGATCCTGCGCGAGCGGCGCTACCTGCGCGACGTGGCGGTCGCGGCCGTGATGGCGACGATCATCGGATTCGCCACCCCGCTGACCTTCCAGGTGCTGATCGACAAGGCGCTCGGCCACCAGAGCTACCGGACGCTCGGCGCGATCATGCTGATCGCCGCGATCCTGATCCTGTTCGACGGCCTGTTCGCCTACGTGCGGCAGTACCTGATGCTGTACGTCACCAACAAGGTCGATGCGCGGCTCGCCACCCGCACCTTCCGGCACATGCTGCACCTGCCGCTGCACTTCTTCGAGGGGCAGAGCGCGGGCGCGCTGACGCGCAACCTTCAGCAGACCGAGACGATCCGCCAGTTCCTCACCGGCCGCCTGTTCCAGGCCGCGCTCGATGCGGTGACGCTGCCGCTGACCCTGGCGCTGCTCGCCTTCTACTCGGGCAAGCTGACGATCGTCGTTCTGGTGTTCTCGCTCGCCATCGCGGCGGTGATCGGGGCCATCGTGCCGATCTTCCGCCATCACCTGCAGCGGCTCTATCAGGCGGAAGGGTCGCGCCAGTCCCACCTCGTCGAGACGATCCACGGCATGCGCACCGTGAAGTCGCTGGCGCTGGAGCCGGCCCGGCTCAAGGAATGGGACACCACGGTCGCGACCGGCGTGGCCCGCCGCGCCGCGGTGGGGCGGCTCGCGGCCTTCGCCAACGTGATGACCACGGGGCTGGAGAAGAGCATGCAGCTCTGCGTGCTGGGCTTAGGCGCGCTGGACGTATTCGACGGCTCGCTCAGCATCGGCGCGCTGATCGCCTTCAACATGGTGGCCGGCCGCGTCACCGGCCCGCTGATCCAGATCGTGGCGCTCGTCAACGAATCGCAGGAGACGCGGCTCGCCGTCGAGATGCTCGGCACGGTGATGACCCACCCGCTGGAGCGCGATCCGTCGCAATCGGGCATGAAGCCCGAGCTGACCGGGCGGATGGAGTTCGAGGAGGTCACCTACCGCTATCCGGGCGCCGCCGCGCCGGCGCTCGACGGCGTCGGCTTCACCGTCGAGCCGGGGCAGGTGATCGGGATCGTCGGGCGCTCCGGCTCGGGCAAGACCACGGTGACGCGGCTGATCCAGGGCATCCAGACCGCGCAGGGCGGGGCGATCCGCCTCGACGGGATCGACCTGCGCCAGATCGACCTGGCCCATCTGCGCCGCCAGATCGGCGTCGTGCTCCAGGAGAACTTCCTGTTCCGCGGCACCATCCGCGAGAACATCGCCGCCGCGCGCCCCGACGCCACCATCGCCGAGATCGTCGAGGCGGCCCGGATGGCGGGCGCCGCCGAGTTCATCGAGCGCCTGCCCGCCTCCTACGACACGCTGGTGCAGGAGAACGGGGCCAACTTCTCCGGCGGCCAGCGCCAGCGCATCGCCATCGCCCGGGCCCTCGTCGTGCAGCCGCGCCTGCTCATCTTCGACGAGGCGACCAGCGCGCTCGATCCCGAGAGCGAGGCGATCGTGCAGGAGCATCTCGCCGAGATCGCGCTCGGGCGCACCATGGTCATCGTCTCGCACCGCCTGACCTCGCTGGTGACGGCCGACAAGATCCTCGTGCTCGACCGCGGCCGGGTCGTCGATTGCGCGCCGCACGCGGAGCTCGTCGAGCGCTGCGAGGTCTATCAGCGCCTCTGGCACCAGCAGACCAGGCATTTCAAGTGATGCTGCGCCGCTCGAAGGCGCCGGACGCGCCAAGCCTCCCCCCGGCCCGCCGCGCGCGGATCAACGGGCCCGCCGCCTGGACCCGGCGCACCGTCGACGGCGCCGCCCGGGCGCGGGCGGCGATGCGCGAGGAGCCGCAGGACCTCGACGCGCTCTTCGCCGAGCGCCCGCCCGGCGCCATGCGGCTCACCCTCTACGGCGTCGTCGCGCTGATCGCGGCGCTCACGCTCGCCGCCTCCCTCGTGAAGGTCGACATCATCGTCTCGTCCTCGGGGCGCCTTCTCGCCGACGCCCCGAACGTGGTGCTCCAGCCGCTCCAGCTCTCGATCATCCGCGAGCTGCGGGTGAAGGCCGGCGACACCGTGCGCAAGGGCGACGTGCTCGCCCGCCTCGATCCGACCTTCGCCCTGGCCGACCGCACCGCGCTCGCCGCGCAGCAGGAGGCCTTGCGCGCTGAACTGGAGCGGCTGGAGGCCGAACTCGCCGGGGAACCGCCGCGCTTCAGCGGGCAGGGGCCGGACGTCGCGCTCCAGACGAGCCTGCACCGGCAGCGCGGCTCGCAGTTCGAGGCGCAGCTGCGCTCGTTCGACGCCGAGATCGCCCGGCTCACGGGCAGCCTCGCGGCGGCCGGCGTCAACGCCAAGTCGGCCGAGCTGCAATTCGACGTCTATTCCGAACTGGAGCAGATGTATTCGCAGCTCTACAAGAAGACCGTCGCCTCGCGGGTCCAGTATCTCGGCGCCTCGGTGAGCCGCCTCAAGGCCGAGCGCGACAAGCAGGAAGAGGACAACCGCCGCAACGAGCTGGAGAATCAGCTCGCGGCCAAGCGCGCCGAGCGGCAGGTGTTCGTCGATCGCTGGCGCAGCGAGCTGATGGAGGCGCTGGTCAAGGCGCGGAAGGAGGAGAAGAGCGTCTCCGAGAGCCTCGTGAAGGCCAACCGGATGAACGACCTCGTCGTGCTGACCGCGCCCGAGGACGGCGTCGTGCTCGATCTCGCCCGCCGCTCGGTCGGCTCGGTGGTGCAGCCGGCCGAACCGGTGCTGACGCTGCTGCCCCTCGACGCGCCGCTCTTCGCCGAGGTGATGATCGGCGCCGGTGACGCCGGCTACGCCAAGCCCGGCGACGAGGTGATGGTGAAGCTCGACGCCTTCCCCTACCAGCGCCACGGCACCCTGTCGGGCCGCCTGCGCTCGGTCAGGATGGAGACGGCGCAGAGCCCGAACGGGGGGCCGAACGCCTCGGTCCTGACCCATCGCGGGCAGGTCGATCTGACCGGCGACCATCTGCGCGCGCTGCCCGAGGGCACGCGGCCGATCCCCGGCATGAGCGTGACCGCCGAGATCAAGGTCGGCACCCGCAGCGTGATCTCCTACTTCATCTATCCGCTGATCCGGGGCTTCGACGAGAGCATCCGCGAGCCGTGACATCCCGCGGCCGCGGCTGAAGCCTTGATCTCGACCGACACCGTTACCCGATGATTCATCAAGACCGCGAATGGTCTTGACGAGCGTTGTAACGGCCGCGTTTCGGCAACCGACTTAAACCGGCTTTAACGCGTCGCCCCGCATATCGGACCAAAGGGCGTCCATCGCGCTGAAAGGCCGGACGCGGGGCAGACGGTATCGGGACGACGGCTGCGGACTCCGAGCGGGTCCGGCGAGGCCCGTCCCGAGACGCGACGCCCCGCCCGACCGGCCCGCCGGCTCCGACCCCTCCAGAGACAATCTCCGCTCCGCCTCGTCCCGACCGAGGCGACGGATTACGGCCGCCCGCCGGCGGCAGCACTTTTCGGGTGTTGGAGCGGACCGTGGCCTCGATCATCACCGACCTCACGACCACGCAAGTCGCGCAGCTCTCGACGACGACGATCGCCGGGCTGACCACCACGGACATCGCCGCCTTCGCCGCGACCCAGATCGAGGTGCTGACCTCGACCCAGCTCGGCGTGCTGACCACGACCAACCTCGCGCGGATCAACACCACGCAGCTCGCGGGCCTCACGAGCGTGCAGCTCGACGCCCTCACCTCGACCCAGCTGCGGGCCGTCACCACGACGCAGATCGGCGCGCTGACGACGACCCAGCTCTCCGCCCTCCAGACGGACGACATCGGCGCCTTCACCACGACCCAGCTCGGCAGCTTCTCGACCACGCAGGTCGGCTCGCTCACCTCGACCCAGCTCGGCGGCCTGACCACCACCGCGGTCACCGCCCTGACGACGACCCAGCTCACCGGCCTGAATGCCGGGCAGCTCGACGCCCTCACCTCGACCCAACTCGGCGCGCTCTCGACCACGCAGCTCGCGAGCCTCAGCACCACGCAGGTCGGCGGCCTGACCTCGACCGACATCGACAGCCTCACCTCGACCCAGGTGGCGGCCCTGACCACGACCCAGGTCGGCGCCCTGACGATCAACCAGATCGGCGGCCTCAGCTCGACCGATGTCGGCGCCCTGACCACGACGCAGGTCGGCACCCTCACGGCGACGCAGCTCAACGCCCTGTCCTCGGCCCAGCTCGGCGGCCTGACCACCACCCAGATCGGCCGGTTCACGACGACCCAGCTCGGCGGCCTGACCTCGGCCGACCTGAAGGCGCTCTCGACGACGCAGCTCGGCGGGCTCACCACCACCCAGATCGGTGCCGTGACCGCGACGCAGCTCAGCGGCCTGACCTCGACCCAGGTCGGCGCGCTCTCGACCACCCAGCTCAACGGCCTGACCACCACGGGGCTGGGCTCCCTCTCGACCGGGCAGCTCGGCGGCCTCACCACCACGACGATCGGCGGGCTCACCACCACCGTGCTCGGCGGCATCAAGACCGCTCAGCTCGGCGGGCTCACCACCACCCAGGTCGGCGGCTTCACCACCACCCAGCTCTCCAACCTGACGACGACCCAGCTCGTCGGCTTCAAGACCGCTCAGGTCGGCGCGCTCTCCACCACCCAGCTCAACGGCCTGACCTCGACCCAGATCGGCGGCATCGGCACCGTCTCGCTCGGCGGCCTGACCACGACCCAGATCGGCGGCCTCACCACGACCCTGCTCGGCGGCCTGAAGGCGACGCAGCTCGACGCGCTCTCCTCGGTCCAGCTCGGCGGGCTCACCACCACCCAGCTCGGCGCGTTCTCGACCACGCAGATCAGGGGCCTCTCTGCCACCGACCTCAAGGGTCTGACCACGACCCAGATCGGCGGACTGACCACGACGCAGGTCGGCGCGCTCACCACCACCCAGGTCGGCGGACTGACCTCGCTGCAGCTCGGCGCGCTCACCACCACGCAGCTCGGCGGGCTCACCACCACCCAGCTCGGCGCGCTGGGCACCGCCCAGCTCGGCGACCTCTCCACCACCGATCTCGCCGCCCTGACGACGACCCAGCTCGGCGGCTTCAAGACCACGCAGCTCGGCGCGCTCTCCACGACGCAGGTCGGCGGCCTGACCACGACCCAGCTGTCGAACCTGACGACGAACCAGCTCGGCGGCCTGAAGACCAATCAGCTCGGCGCCCTCTCGACGACCCAGCTCAACGGCCTGACCACCACCCAGATCGGTGCGATCTCGGTGCCGCAGCTCGGCGGCCTGACCTCGACCCAGCTCGGCGGCCTCACCACCACCGCCCTGACCGGCCTCGGCGCGACCCAGCTCGACGCGCTCTCCTCGGTCCAGCTCGGCGGCCTGACCACCACCCAGCTCGGCTCGCTCTCGACCACCCAGCTGAAGGGTCTCTCCTCCACCGACATGAAGGCCCTCTCGACGACGCAGCTCGGCGGGCTCACCACCACGCAGATCGGCGCCATCACGGCGACCCAGCTCACCGGCCTGACCTCGACCCAGGTCGGCGCGCTCTCGACGACGCAGCTCAACGGCCTGACCACCACGGGGCTAGGCTCCCTCTCGACCGGGCAGCTCGGCGGCCTCACCACCACCAAGATCGGCGCGCTCACCACCACCGTGCTCGGCGGCATCAAGACCGCTCAGCTCGGCGGGCTCACCACCACCCAGGTCGGCGGGTTCACCACGACCCAGCTCTCCAACCTGACGACGACCCAGCTCGGCGGCTTCAAGACCGCTCAGGTCGGCGCGCTCTCCACGACCCAGCTCAACGGCCTGACCTCGACCCAGTTCGGCGGCCTGAGCACCGTCTCGCTCGGCGGCCTGACCACGACCCAGATCGGCGGCCTCACCACCACGCTGCTCGGCGGCCTCAAGGCGACGCAGCTCGACGCGCTGTCCTCGATCCAGCTCGGCGGGCTCACCACCACCCAGATCGGCGCGTTCTCGACCACGCAGATCGGCGGCCTGAACTCGACCGACCTGAAGGTTCTCACCACGACCCAGGTCGGCGGGCTGACCACGACGCAGATCGGCGGGCTGACCACCGCGCAGGTCGGCGGACTGACCTCGCTGCAGCTCGGCGCGCTCACCACCACGCAGCTCGGCGGCCTGACGACCACCCAGCTCGGCGTCCTCGGTACGGCGCAGCTCGGCGACCTCTCCACCACCGATCTCGCCGGCCTCACGACGACCCAGCTCGGCGGCCTGAAATCCGTCCAGCTCGGCGCGCTCTCCACGACGCAGGTCGGCGGCCTCACCACCACCCAGCTGGCGAACCTGACCACCTCCCAGCTCGCCGGCCTCAAGACCGCCCAGCTCGGCGCGCTCTCCACGACCCAGCTCAACGGCCTGACCACCACCGCGCTCGGCGCGTTGTCGCTGCCGCAGCTCGGCGGCCTGACCTCGACCCAGGTCGGAGGCCTCACCACCACTGCCCTGACCGGCCTGAAGGCGACGCAGCTCGACGGGCTGAGCACGACCCAGCTCGGCGGCCTCACCACGACCCAGCTCGGCTCGCTCTCGACCACGCAGGTCAAGGGCCTCGCCTCGGCCGACCTGAAGAGCCTCACCACGACGCAGATCGGCGGCCTGACCTCGACCCAGCTCGGCGCGATCTCCACGACGCAGCTCGGCGGCCTGACCTCGACCCAGCTCGGCGCGCTCTCCACCACCCAGCTCGACGGGCTGACCTCGGCGCAGGTCGGCGCCCTGTCGACCGGTCAGATCGGCGGCCTCTCGACGACCGACGTGGCGAGCCTTTCCACGACGCAGATCGGCGGGCTCCGGACGGCGCAAATCGCGGCGCTGACCACGACGCAGGCCGGCGCGATCACCTCGACCGGACTCGGCGCGCTCACCACGACGCAGCTCGGCGGCCTGACCTCGGCGCAGCTCGGTACGCTCTCCACCACCCAGGTCGACGGGCTCACCTCGACGCAGCTCGGAGCCCTGACGACGGGCCAGCTGAAGGGGCTGAGCACGACGCAGCTCGGCAGCCTGTCCACCACCCAGTTGGGCGGCCTCAAGGCGGCGCATCTCGCCTCCCTGACCACGACGCAGCTCGGCGGCCTCACCACCACCGAAGTCGCCGCGCTGTCGACGACCCAGCTCGTCGGCGTCTCGGGCACCCAGCTCGACGCGCTGACCTCGACCCAGCTGCGGGCGCTCACCACGACCCAGCTCGGCGCGCTGAGCACGACGCAGGTCAAGGGACTGTCCTCCACCGATTTCGGCGATCTGACCACGACCCAGATCGGCGGGCTCACGGCCACCCAGATCAAGAACCTCTCGACCGGCCAGATCGGCGGCCTCACCTCCACCGGCGTGGGCACGCTGACGACGACGCAGGTCGGCGGACTTCTCGGCACGCAGCTCGACGCGCTGACGACGACGCAGCTCGGCGGCCTCACCACCACCCAGCTCGCCGCGCTGACGACGACGCAGGTCGCGGGCTTCAGCTCGTCGGATCTCGGCGCCCTGACGACGACCCAGCTCCAGAGCCTGACCACGACGCAGCTCGGCAGTCTCACGTCGAGCCAGATCAAGGGACTGGCCAGCACCGAAGTCGGCGCGCTCACCACCACGCAGATCGGCGGGTTCAAGTCGACCCAGCTCGACGCCCTGACCTCGACCCAGCTCGGCGGCCTCACCACCACCCAGCTCGGCTCGCTGACCACGACCCAGCTGCGCGGCCTGACCTCGACCGACATCGGCGACCTGACCTCGACCCAGATCGGCGGCCTGACCTCGACCCAGATCGGCGCCCTGACCACGACCCAGGTCAAGGGACTGGCCTCCACGGATATCGGGGCGCTCTCGACCACCCAGGTCGGCGGCTTGACCTCCACCGAGATGTCGGCGCTGACGACGACCCAGATCGGCGGCTTCAGCTCGACCCAGGTGGGTGCGCTGTCGTCCACCCAGGCCAAGGGCCTGAACTCGGTCGCGATCGCCGCCCTGACGACGACGCAGATCGACGGTCTGAGCACGACGGTTCTCCGCTCCCTGAGCAAGAACCAGATCGCGGGCCTCAGCTCGACGGACATCACCTCGCTGACCACGACCCAGGGCAGCGCCTTCACCTCGACGCAGATCGCCGGGATGTCGAACAACCAGGTGAACGCCCTCGTCACCCTGATGGGGGCCTGATCCCCGATCCCGGCGCCCCGGCGCCGGGTCCTTCGCGGCTCCGCGCCGCCGGTCACGACCCGAGACGGTCGCGGCCGGCGGCGTCGGCCGTTGGGCTCGGCGCGAATGGGGTGCCGAACCGGCCGTCCGGCGAAACCTGTTCCGCGCGATCGAAACCGGCCGTTAACCAAAGCCTGACCTGATGCGGCGGGGTTCTCGACAGATCTCGCAGGACGTCCCCGCGGCGGGACGCCCGCCGGGACGGGCGGGACCTTCGGCGAACATCGCGTTGGCGGGCACGATCATGGCGGCAGGACAGGCGGACACCCCGGCGGGCACCCACCCGATGGCCGAGCTTCACGAGCGGGAACTGGCGCGCATCCGATCCGGCCAGCTCGACCTCGCCGGCCTCATCCACGTCACCGAGACGCTGAAGCAGGGCGGCCGGCCCGAGTTGGCGATCGAGCCGTACAAGAGCTGGATCGCCCTCAACCCGGATCATCCGCTGCTCTACGCGGCGATGTTCAACTACGGCATGGCCCTGTCCGACCAGAAGGACGTGACCGGCGCCGTGAACGTGCTGCGCGAGACGGTGCGGCTCAAGCCCGACTTCTACGCGGCACAGATCAACCTCGGCAGCGCGCTGGAGCGCCTGGGTCAGGTCGGCGCCGCCGTGACCGCCTGGAACGGCGTGTCGACCGCCCTCCCGGCGCTGACCGGCGAGAACCTGAACTTCAAGACCATCGCCCTGAAGCAGCTCGGCCGGGTCCTCGAGACCTCCAACAGCGACGCGCTGGCCGAGGATTCCCTTCGCCAGTCGCTGGAGCTGAACCCGCACCAGCCCGACGTGATCCAGCACTGGATCGCGCTCCGCCAGCGCCAGTGCAAGTGGCCGCTGGTCGAGGATGTCGGCCAGGTGAAGAAGGCCGAGATCGTCGCCGGCATCTCGCCGCTCTCGGCCGCCTGCTACACCGACGATCCGGTCTTCCTGCTCGCCAATTCCCACCGCTACTGCCGCACCTCGATCGGGCTCTCCGTCGATCCGGCCGAGGCGCTGCCGCCGCTCGATCCGCGCCAGCGCCGTCCGGGCCCGCTGCGGATCGGCTACGTCTCGTCGGATTTCCGCGAGCACGCGGTCGGCTTCTCGATGACCGAGGTGATGGAGCAGCACGACCGCACGGTCTGCGAGGTGTTCGCCTATTACTGCGGCGTCCCGGCCGCCGACGCGACGCACCAGCGCACCAAGGCCGCGGTCGACCATTGGCACGACCTGACCGGAATCTCCGATCCCGACGCCGCCCGGCTGATCCGGGCGCACGGCATCGACATCCTGGTCGACCTCAACGGCTACACCAAAGACGCGCGCACCCGCGTCTTCGCCCTGCGCCCGGCCCCGGTCTCGGTTAACTGGTTCGGCTTCCCCGGCACGATGGCCTCGCCGTTCCACCACTACCTCGTGGCCGACGAGACGATTCTTCCGCGCGAACTCGAATACACCGTCTCGGAGAGCGTGCTGCGGCTGCCCTGCTACCAGCCCAACGACCGCCGCCGCACTGTCGCCGCCGAGCGCCCGAGCCGGGCCGATCTCGGCCTGCCCGAGGGCGCCTTCGTCTACTGCTCGCTGAACGGCATGCAGAAGATCACCGAGCGCGTCTTTTCGCGATGGATGGCGATCCTGGCGGACGTGCCGGGCAGCGTGCTGTGGCTCCTCGCCGGCACCGAGGAGGCCAACGAGCGCCTGCGGCAGGCGGCGGCCGCCCGCGGCGTCGCGCCGGAGCGTCTGGTCTTCGCCGACAAGCGGGCCAACCCGCACCATCTCGCCCGTTACCCGCAGGCGGACCTGTTCCTCGACACCTTCCCCTACGGCTCGCACACCACCGCCGCGGACGCCCTGTGGATGGGCGTGCCGGTGCTGACGCTGCTGGGCCGCAGCTTCGCCGCGCGGGTCTGCGCCAGCCTCGTGCGGGCGGCGGGCATCGGCGAAACGGTCTGCACGACGGGCGAGGACTACGTCGCCCGCGCGGTCGCCTACGGCCGCGATCCGGCGAGCCTGCGGCCGCTGCGCGAGCGGCTGCTCGCCGGCCGCGACACCTGCCTCCTGTTCGACACGCCGCTCCTCGTGCGCCGCCTCGAAGGCCTCTACGGCCAGATGGCCCAGGCGGCGGCCAACGACGTGCTGCCGGTGCCGCGCCTGCGCGGGCTCGACCTCGCCCACGAGTTCGGCACCGGCCTCGCCCTGGCCGACAGCGAGACGCTGGACGACGCGGCCTACCGCGCGCTCTACGGCCGCCACCTGCGCGAGACCGCCGCGGTCTACGGCGGCGACGCCCTCGCCGACATGCTGTGACGAGCCGTGAGGAGAGGGGGCTCGCCCCCTCTCGCCGGCCTAGTCCTGGAAGCGTGCGCCGATCGTCTCGTCGTTGCGCCAGACGACGCGGCAGACCGCGGCGGACGGAAGGCACGAGGCGCTGAGCAGAAACACCTCCGGGATCGCCGCGGCGTCCGGCAGGGTGATCCTCACGCCGCTCTCCGAGAGGTCGTGCACGAGGCAGCCGATCGAGGTGTGCTCGTCGAGCGCCACCGATCCGCCCTCTCCGATCCGATGACGCGGCTCGATCCGCCGCTCTGGATTCGTCAGCATGGTCCGCCCGATCCGTTGATCGATGCCGACCCTCGCAGCTCCGCTTCAACGTCGGGCTGACGGCATCGCTCGAATTGCGCGCATCTGCCGACTTCTCCGCCGTTCGACCGGACCCATTCGCCGCGGGATGATCGCGCGGTCGTGCGGAAACCCTGCGGGGGAGGACCGAATTGTCTCGAAGCGACGGTCGGGCCGCTTCCAGCGGCTCCGGCTCGTCGGTTCGAGACCCCAAGGATCAGACCATGCGCCGCCCGGTTCTCACCGCCACCGTCCTCGCCGCGCTGTGCGCGGGCGCGGCCAGCGTCCAAGCGCAGCCCTTCGACGGACCGCCCGGCCGCTTTCCGCCCGGAACCATCATCCAGCGCCAGACCAACACCACGGGCAACGGCGTCGACTACGTCATCGCCCCCGGCCCGACCGGGGCCGACACCATCACGACGAACTCGGCGGCCGGCGGCAATGCCGGGCAGCCCGAGCGGGCGATCCCGCAGGGCAGCGGCGGCGGCGGCACCGGCGGCAGCGCCCGCTGATCCCCGAAGACCCGTCGCATACCGATCGGCGATGACCGTGACGCATCGCCTATTGCCCGCGCGACGGCGCGGCGGCGGTCGTCCGCCGGACGCATGGAGCAGGACCATCGGTCCTGTTCCATGCAGCTTGGTAGGGGACGTTCCGAGCCTCCGGCCTTTAGCCGACGCGATGCGCGCGTACCGGACGAGGGCCGGCGTCAGCTCTTCTTCCGCAACGGCCTGACGAAACTGCCGTCCCCTGCCGAGAACCCCGTGGCCGCGCAGAACGCCGCCAGCGCTGGCGCCTCGGGCGGCGCGAGCAGGTGGAGGCTGTCGCAGCCGGCCATCCTGGCGGCCTGCGCGGCCGATTTCAGGAGCTGGCGCCCGATCCCGCGGCGACGGTCGTCCGGCGCGACCAGCAGCGTCGTGATCTGGGCGACGGGCGCGCCGTCCAGAAGCGTCGGATACCAATGCAGCACGACGATCCCGCTCGGCGGCCCCCATTCGAGCGCGAGGAAGGCGGTGCCGGAGCGGTGGCGCAGGGCGTCGAGGCGGTCCGCCGCCATCGGCACCGGACAGCCGGCCGCCGCCAGAAGCTCGGCGACGCCGGGCGCGTCGGACGCCGCGACCGTGCGGATCTCCAGGCCGTGGCGTCGTCCCAAGCGTGGCTCCGATCCGAGGGGTGACCGGCTGCTTTAACCGCCGCCCGCCCAACTTCAACCGTCACCGGACCGATCCCGCGAGGCCGGATGCGCCGCGCGGTTCGGGCGATTGTGTCGGGGGGCGCACGATGCCCCTTGAAGAGGCGGGGGTTGCGCGCTTGATGGGCAGGAGGCCGCGATCCGGCGGCGCTGCGGATCGGCATGAGCAGACGAGCGAGCGGGCGGGATCCCCAACGCGGCGGCGACGCGCCCCTGGCCGATCGGCTCGGTCGGGCTCCGCCGCTGTCGAACCCGGAGGCGGCGGAGACGCGCCTCGCCGAGATCGCCGGGTCTCTCCCGGCCGATTGGCGCGCGGGCCCGGCCCGGGATCTCCTCCTGGCGCTCGCCGACCACTCGCCCTTCCTCTGGTCGCTCGCCGCCCGCGATCCCGAGCGCCTCGCGCGCCTGCTTCGGGACTCCCCCGAGGCCTCCGACGCGCGCATCCTCGGCGACCAGCGCGCCGCCGGCCGCTCGGAGGGCGCCGCCGCGCCCGATCTCGACGCGGTCGGAACGCGGCTGCGCCGGAACCGGGCCGAGCACGCGCTGCTCGTCGCGCTCGCCGATATCGGCGGCGTCTGGCCGCTGGAGCGGGTGACCGCCGCGCTCTCCGACTTCGCCGACGCCTCCGTCTCGGCGGCCTTCGACGCGCTCCTGCTTCAGGCCGCGGCGAGCGGTCGCTTCCGCCCGAGCGATCCGGCCGAGCCGCAGGCCGGGTCCGGCCTCGTGGTGCTGGGGCTCGGAAAGCTCGGCGGGCGGGAGCTGAACTATTCGAGCGACATCGACCTGATCGTCTTCTTCGATCCCGAGGCCGCGCCGCTGAAGCAGGGCCTGGAGCCGACGCCGTTCTTCACCCGCCTCGCGCAAGGGGCGGCCAAGCTCCTGCAGGAGCGCACCCGCGACGGCTACGTCCACCGGGTCGATTACCGCCTGCGGCCCGATCCGGGCTCGACCCCGACCGCCATGAGCCTCGCCTCGGCTTACGTCTATTACGAGACGACCGGGCAGAACTGGGAGCGGGCGGCCTTCATCAAGGCGCGTCCCATGGCGGGCGACATTCCGGCCGGCGAGAAATTCCTGGCCGAGCTGACGCCCTTCGTCTGGCGCAAGTATTTCGATTTCGCGGCCATCGCCGACGTGCACGCGATGAAGCGCCAGATCCACGCCGTGCGCGGCCACGAGGCGCTGGCCGTGGCCGGCCACGACATCAAGCTCGGCCGCGGCGGCATCCGCGAGATCGAATTCTTCGTCCAGACCCAGCAACTCGTCTTCGGCGGGCGGCGGCCGATCCTGCGCGGGCGTTCCACCGTGCCGATGCTGGGCCGCCTCCACGAGGACGGCTGGATTTCGGAGAGTGCGCGCGACGAGTTGGGCGCCGCATACGCCTTCCTGCGCACCGTCGAGCACCGCCTGCAGATGGTGCGCGACGAGCAGACCCAGCGCCTGCCGACCGACGGCACCGAGCTCGACGCCTTCGCCCGCTTCGCCGGATTCGCCGACCGGCCGGCCTTCGAGGCGGCCTTGCTCCACCACGCGAGGCGGGTGCAGGCGCATTACGCGCTGCTGTTCGAAGCCGGGCCCGATCTCTCCTCGGAGGTCGGCGACCTCGTCTTCAGCGGCGCCGCCGACGATCCGGCGACGCTCGCCACGCTCCGCAGCCTCGGCTTTCGCGAGCCGGAGACGGTCGCCGAGACCGTGCGCGGCTGGCATTTCGGCCGCCGCGCCGCGGTGCGCTCCGCCCGCGCCCGCGAGGTGCTGACCGAACTCGTGCCCGCGCTCCTCAAGGCGCTCGCCGGCACGCCGGACCCGGACGCGGCTTTGGCCAACCTCGACCGCGCCTTCGGCCGGATGCCCGCGGCGGTCGAGCTGCTCACCATCCTGCGCGAGCACGAGCGCCTGCGCCTGCTGTTTGCCGACCTTCTGGGCAGCGCGCCGCGGCTCGCCGGCACCGTCGCCTTCAGCCCGCACGTGCTCGACGCGGTGATCGACCCGGATTTCGGCGATCCGGTCATCGACCCCGAGGGAATCGCCGCGCATTACCGCGCGCTGCTGGGCCAGCCCGCCGAGCACGAGATTTTTCTCGATCGCAGCCGCGATGCCGCCCGCCAAATGCGTTTCGTCGCCGGCGCGCGGCTCCTCTCCGGCATTCTCACGCCGAAGGGCGCGGGCGAGGCATTCTCCGCCATCGCCGACGCAGCGGTTTCCACCGCTCTGGAGGCCGTCGCCGGAAGATTTTTCGAGGAGCACGGGGCGGTGCCGGGAGGGCGCCTCGTCGTCATCGGCTACGGCCGCCTCGGCACGCGGCAGCTCACGGCGGAATCCGATCTCGACCTCGTCGTGCTCTACGACTTCGACCCGGAGGACCGCACCAGCGCCGGCCCGAAGCGGCTCGACGCGGCCGTGGCCTATAACCGGCTGACCCAGCGCCTCGTCGCCGCGCTCACGGCGCCGACCCGGCGCGGCCTGCTCTACGAGGTGGACCTGCGTCTGCGCCCCGGCGGCGGCCAGGGCGCGACGGCGACGCAGTTCCGCAGCTTCCGCAGCTATCAGAGCGAGGAGGCGGAGCTGTGGGAGCACATGGCGCTGACCCGCGCCCGTGTGATCGCGGGCGATCCGAGTCTCGCCGAGGAGGTCTCGGCCGTGATCGGCGAGGCCCTGCGCCGGCCCCGCGAGGCGAGGGCGGTCTACCGTTCGGTGCGCGACATGCGCGCCACCGTCGAGCGGGAGAAGGGCGACCACGGCCCCCTCGATCTCAAGCTCGCCCCCGGCGGCCTGCTCGATCTCGACTTCCTGGGTCAGGCCCTGGTGCTCGCCCACGCGCACGAACATCCCGATCTCGTCGGCCTCGATGCCCCGGCGCTCTTCGCCCGCGCCGCGGAGACCGGCCTCCTCGACGGCGGCGAGGCGGAGCGGCTGGCCCAGGCCTACCGCCTCCTCGACGACGTGCATCAGTGGCAGCGCCTGATGGTCGAGGGCGACCCGACCGAGGCCTCAGCCGTCGCGATGGCGCGGCTCGCCCGCGCGGCCAACCTCCCCGACGCCAAGGCGCTCGCCGCCCAGTTGGCGGCCGAACGGCGCGCGGTGCGGACGATCTTCGACCGAACACTCGGCCGAGGGTAGCCGCGGTTGGTCCAAGGCCGATCTCGATCGGATCAGAATGCCTCTGCGTCGCGCACTTGCGCATTTTTTACACAGAACATCTGTCGATATCGATCCGGCCTTACGAAATCCAACGAACCTATCTGTTTAGGCTGTTGCGGCAGCGCCACTGATCCGATCAATTAGACTGGTTAACTTCTTATTAACCAAACAAGTCAATTTACGCGCTATGGTCGCCGCGCTCCGAAAGCTTTGAGCGAGGAACAAGAACATGCGCTTCGGGATGTGCGCGGCGGGGCTGGCCGCATTGATGGGTTTTGATGTTGCTGTCGCCTCCGCGGCGGATCTGCCGCTGCGCGCCGCACCGCCGATGGTGCCAGTCGCCCTCCCAAGCTGGACGGGCTTCACGATCGGCGTCCAGGGCGGCTACCGCTTCGACGAGACGCGCGGGGCCGGGTCTCTGTTCGACCCGGTCCTCGGCTCCACGACGGCCTCGCGCCGCTTCGATCTCGACACCGGCGTCGGCGGACCGCGGGTCGGCTACGACGTCCAGGTCGGCCCGTCCTTCGTGGTCGGCGTCGCCGGCGACTTCTCGTGGGGCGATGCGCGCCGCACCGCCACCGAGACCCTCGTCCTCCCCGGCCTGCCGCCGGTCGCCGGCGCCGGTGGCAGCGCCGCCGTGGCGCTCGCGGTCGCCACCGGCAGTCTCACGGTCCGCCACCAATGGGACGCCACGGTGCGGGTGCGGGCCGGCTACCTATTCACCCCGACGCTGCTCGGCTACGTCACCGGCGGCCTCGCCCTGCTCGACGAGCGGGTCAACGCCTCCTACACGGTGAACGGCGTGTTCGGAAATTCCTTCTCGGCCTCGAACACTCGCACCGGCTGGACCGTCGGCGCCGGCCTCGAGACCGTGTTGTTCGGCCGCTGGCGCGGCCATGTCGAGTACCGCTACGCCGATTACGGATCGCAGACCTACACCTGGGCCGCCGAGGGCGCGACGGGCAAGCTGAAGACCACGACCAACACGGTTCTGGCCGGCGTCAGCTACGCCTTCTGAGCGGTCGCCGCGCCGGTCCCGACGGGCCGGCGCGGCGATCGTGCCTTGCGGGCGCCCTGTCCCACCCCCTAATCTCGCGCGATGAGCGTCGTCGCGATCGATTTCGAGACCGCCAACGAGCGGCGCGACAGCGCCTGCGCGGTCGGGCTCGCCTGGATCGAGGGCGGCCGCGTGGTGCGGCGGGAATCGCGGCTGATCCGGCCGCCGCAGATGCGGTTCTCGCCGGGCAACATCCGCATCCACGGCATCCTGCCCGCGGACGTGCGCGACGCGCCGACCTTCCCCGAGGCGATGGCGCCGTTCCTGCCCGATCTCGCCAAGGGCGTCGTGCTCGCCCACAATGCCGGCTTCGACATGGGGGTGCTCGCCGCCTCGCTCGGTGCCTATGGCGCGCCGGTGCCGACACTGACCGGCCACTGCACGCTCCAGATCGCCCGGCGCATCTTTCCCGATCCGGCCGGCTGCGGCCTGTCGAAGGTGGCCTCCCGCCTCGGCATCCGCTTCGAGCACCACGACGCGGGCGAGGACGCCTATGCCTGCGCCGAGATCGCATTGGCCGCCATGCGCGAGACCGGCGCCCGCGACGTGCCCGACCTCGTCCGCGGCCTCGGACTGACGCCGATCCGCGCGACCAACGCCGCGCGCCGCGACCTCGAGCGCTCGACCTCGGCCCGCGCGCTGCGGGTGGCGGGTGCCACCCCTGCCGTTGCGGAACTGCGCTTCTCGCTGCGCGGCAGCACCGGCAACCGCTACGTCGTGGTTCTGGAGGAGAACACCGGCGGTCCGTATCTCCGCTGCTCCTGCCCCGCCGGCACCCACCGCCGCCGCTGCCGCCACGTCGACGCCCTGATCGACGGCGACATCACCGACCTGATCTCCAACAACGCCGAGGACGTCGAGCGCCTGCGCCTGCGCATCGGCGACGCGGTGGTGGGCCCGGTCCGGGTGAAGGGCGCCGCGGCGGCGTGAACGCGCCGGCTCGATCCCGAGCTCACGGCCGCGCGCCGGGCGGCGTGATGTCGAGCGGCGCGGGTGCGTCCGGCGGCGCGGCCGGCTCCGCCTCCTGGCGGGCGCGGCGGGCGGCGTCCTCCGCCTCGCGTTGGCGGCGCGCCTCCTCGGCCTCGCGCTGGCGCTTGGCATTCTCCCTGGCGGCCTCCTCGGCGGCCTGCTGCGCCTTGATCCGGGCTTGACGCGCCGCCTCCTCCGCGACGGTTCGGGCGCGGTCCATCTCGATGCGGGCGCGGCGGCGCTGGCGCTCGGCCGCGTCGGCGTCGAACAGCTCGATCTTCTCCAGTTCCCGCTGCAGCACCAGGGCGGCGAGCCCCGTCGTCAGCGGCGCGGCGTCGACCCGGCGCTCCGGCGTGGTGAGGGGGCCGGCAAACCCCAGTTGCACGGCGGGCGGCGCGCCGGACCAGCCCTTCGGCGCCGACGCGCTCGTGAGCGTCCCGCGGGCATCGAGGGTGCCGTTGCGCAGATCGAATCCGAAGCTGCCGGTCCAGCGGGCGGCCCCGAGATCGAGGATGAGCGGCGCGGAGCGCAGCACGCCGCCGACCAGCGTCACGGCAGTGCTCACCGGCCCCTTGGCGGCGAGCGGGGCGGCAGCGAACTCTTCCGAGACCAGCGCCTGGGGGCGCCCGTCGCGGAGCGGATCGTCCTCGGCGAGCGCGCGGGCGAGCGCCCGGTCGAGGGCGGCGGGATCGGCCTCGGGCAGGGTGAGGCCGGCGAGGCGCAGGTCGCCGTTGCCCGAGAGGTCGTCGGCGAGCCCGGCGGGCGTCTGGCCGGAGGCGCTGAAGCGCAAGTTCCCCGAGAGCGTCGCGGCAAGCCGCCCGCCGTCGAGGAGGCGGGACAGGCTCACGTCGGTCACCGTGGCCTCGCCCGCGACGGAAGCCGCGCCCGCGGGCCGCGTCAGGGTCAGGCTGGCGCCGATCCGGCCGCCGCCGAGGCCGGCGGCGAGATCGGCGACCTTGAGCGCGTCACCCTCGCGCTGGAGCCGGAAGGACGCCGCCTCGGCGACGAAGCCGCGGCCGAGATCGAGCCGGCCGACCGTGAGGTCGAGGCTCGCCCGCGGCGGGTCCGGCGCCGGTGCGAAGCGGGTGCCGCGCGGGTCGGTCGGCAGGATCAGCGCCGCGGCCAGCGCCGGCAGCGAGAGCCGCCCGAGGGAGGCCGTGCCGGACCACGCGCCGTCGAGGCCGCGGTCGAGGCCGGCGGTGAGGTCGGTGCCGCCGGCCTGCCCCGCGAGGTCGAGATGCAGGGCCTCGCCCCGGCGCGACAGCTCGAGCGTGAGCGCGGCGGGGATCGGGCTCGGGACGGCCGCGCCGGCGAGGCCGAGAGTGGGGGCGAGGTCGGCGCCCTCGATCCGCACCGCGCCCGCGAGCGGCGGCCGGTCGGCGGAATCGAGCAGGATCGGCTTCGTCGATGCGAGCGTCAGGCCGGGAAACGTCCCCTCCACGGTGAGCGCGAGGGGGGCTGCGGCGTCCGCCGGCCGCGTGCCGGTCAGGCGCAGGCGCGCGGGCTGGCGGAGCGCGGCGACGTCGTCGCGGCCGAACCAGAGGCCGGCGCGGGGCGTGTCGAGGGTCGCCGCGAGGTTGTCGATCCGCCCGGCCCGGGTCAGCACCGAAAGATCGGCCTCGCCGCCGCCGGCCTTGCCGCGGGCATGCGCCCGGAGCGCGTCGGCCTCGCCGGATTCGCGCTCCAGCGTCAGGGCGAGGTCGAGGCCGGCCTCGCGGAAGGCGCGGGGCACGAGCCGCGCCTCGGCGAGGTAGCCGCGCTCCAACAGCGCCAGCAGCGGGGCGGCCTTCGGCGCCGAGACGCGGCCCTCGATCCGGCCCGAGCCGTCCGGGGCGATCCGGCCGGCGAGGCGGGCGCTGGCGCCGGCGAGGTTCTCGATGTCGAGGCTGTCGACGACGAGGCTCGCCCCGTCGGATTGCAGCCGCACCGTGATGGTGCCGCCGGCCCCCGTGGAGGCGCCGTAGCGCACGTCGCGGGCGGTGAGCGTCAGGCCGAGATCGTGCCGGTCGAGCCCCTGCATCAGGCGGCTGGCAGGCGGCAGTTCGGCGATGTCGATGCCGTTTGCGGCGATCTGCGCCTCCAGCCGGCCGCGGCGCCCCCCTTGCGGCCGGGTATAGGCGGCGTTGCCCGTGACCCGCACCGGACCCAGCGCGAGGCGCAGGTTGCGCAGCGACAGGTCGGCGGCGGTGGAGGAGAGGTCGGCGCTGAGATCGAGCGCCCGCCCGTCGAGGAGCGAGGCCACCGCGTCCTCGGCGCCGAGCCGCGCGACGTAGCGCCCGAGCCCCTCGGAATTGCGCGCGGCGATGTCGAGATGCCCGGTGAAGCGGGCGGAGGCCGAGAGGTCGATCTCGCCGGTCGCCGCGACCGTGGCCCCGCCCGGCGCGACCCCCGAGAAGCGGCGCAGCACCAGCCCGCCCGATCGGTCGAAGGTGCCGCGGAGCGCCATGTCGGACCAGTCGTCGAGGCCGAGCGCCACGCTCTCGGCCTTCAGGTCGAGGTCGAGCATCATCGGCAGGGACGGGGCGAGGCCGGCGAGCCCCCGCGACAGCAGCGCCCGGCCGCCGGGCGTCAGCAGCAGCCCGTCGAGGTCGAGCCGGCGGGTGCGGAGGTCCAGCCCGGCGCGGGCCGCGCGCAGGTCGATCCGGCCGGTGCCCGAGAGCCGCGCCGCCTTGCCGCCGGGATCGAGTTCGAGCTCGACGCTCTTGGCCGTCACGGTCGTGCCGCGCGCCTCGAACTTGGCGGACAGCGTCAGCGGCAGGTAGTCGCCCGCCGCCTGGACCGGCGGGCCGACGGTGAGCTTGGCCGAGCCCTCCGCCTCCGGCACCAGCCCGCGGCGATCCCCGCCCTCGACGGGTTCCGGCTTGAACGAGACTCGGGCGTCCGTTTCCAGCCGCGGCAGCGTGTCGCCACCGCCGGTGAGCTTGAGGGCGAGCACGCCGTCGGCCGTGACGGCACCGGTTGCGAGATGGAACGGGCTTCCCGCCACCATGCCCTCGGCGAGCCAGGGCCCGGCGAGGCTCGGCGCCCGCAGCCGCACGTCGTCCGCCGCGAAGACCTCGCTCGGTTCGGCGCCGTCCTGGAGGGTCGCGACCGAGAGGTGGCGCACGGCGAGCGCCTCGATCACCACGTCCCGCCGCGGCGCCTCGCCGCCGCGCGGCAGAAGCAGAACGTCCCGCGCCACCGGCAGGGTGATGCGGGCGCGCTCGACCAGGGTGGCGGTGAAGCGCACCTCGCCCTTGAGCAGGGGCGAGAGCGCGATCTCGGCATCGACCTTTTGGGCGTCGAGCGTCGGCCCGTCCGCCTCGCCGAGGGTGAGCCGGTCGAGGCGAAGATGCGGCGAGGGCAGCAGCCGCAGATCGACCGCGCCCTCGCTGCGGGCCGGCGTGCCGAGGGATTGCGTGATCGCCCAGTCGATCAGCGTGCGCTGGCCCGACCAGTCGATGAAGGGCGGCACGGCGAGCGCCGCCACGAGGATCAGCACGACGACGCCCGCGAGCGCGGTCAGGAGGTCACGCACCGAATTCGCTTTCGCCTCGCCTGCCGGGGACAGGCACCCACCGCGAGGCGCGCCGACGACGCGACCTCACCGGCGGCCATAGCACAGGCGAAGCGGAGCCCGCATCTCAAGCTTGACGGTGGGAGACGCCGTCTTCGGGTGCGGACAAGGCGCGCCGGGAGGAACTCCGCAGCGTCATCGCGAGGCCGGCGGAAGCCTCCGTCTCACGGTCGCGGGATGAGTCCCGGCCCGCTCGGCGCCGGCCGGTTCAGCGGCGCCCGCTGGATCTGGTTGCGCACGGCGCTGTTCTCCAGCGTCTGGCGCTGCTGGAAGTTGCGGTTCTGGTTCTGGACCTCGAAGTTCTGGTTCATCCGGCTGCTGCCGCTGTTGCGGCCCTGGCCCAGGACCTGCGCATCGGCCGCCGTGAGGCCGGCCAGCAGGGTGAGGACGGCAATCGGGGCGCAAAATGTCCGGGCGCTCATGGCCTCGCTTGTCCTTTGGGAGAGAGGATCGATCTCGTCAGGTGTGACGCCCGAGGGTGGCGGGCGGTTCCGGGGCGGGTCTCGACGGCGTTCGCCTTTTGGTCCAGGGATGCGGGCATGATGCACGACCGTGACAGCGAACCGGGGGCCGCGCCCGCCTCGATCGCCGCCCGCGCGATGGCGGCCCTGCGGCCCGAGGGCGCGTCCTACCTCACCGGCCTCAACCCGGAGCAGCGCCGCGCCGTGGAGGCCACCGAAGGCCCGGTCCTCGTGCTGGCGGGCGCCGGCACCGGCAAGACCCGCGTGCTGACGACGCGCATCGCCCACCTGATCGCGACGGGGCGTGCGCGGCCCTACGACATCCTGTCGGTGACCTTCACCAACAAGGCCGCCCGCGAGATGAAGCACCGCATCGGCGCCCTGATCGGGCCGGCTGGCGAAGGCATGCCCTGGCTCGGCACCTTCCACGCCATCGGCACCAAAATTCTGCGCCGTCACGCCGAGCTGGTCGGGCTCAAATCCGACTTCACCATCCTCGGCACCGACGACCAGATCCGGCTGATGAAGCAGGTCATCGCCGACCAGAACATCGACGAGAAGCGCTGGCCGGCGCGTTCGCTGGCCCACACCATTGATGGCTGGAAGAACCGCGGCCTCTCCCCCGAGCAGGTGCCGGCGGGCGAAGGGCAGTCCTTCGCCTTCGGCAAGGGCGGCCAGCTCTACACCGCCTATCAGGCCAGGCTGGTGACGCTGAACGCGGTCGATTTCGGCGATCTTCTGCTGCTGTGCCTCAAGCTGTGGCGCGAGAACCCCGACATCCTCGCGAATTACCAGGACCGCTTCCGCTACATCCTCGTCGACGAGTACCAGGACACCAACGTCGCCCAGTATCTCTGGCTGCGGCTGCTCGCGCAGGCGCGAAAGAACGTCGCTTGCGTCGGCGACGACGACCAGTCGATCTACGGCTGGCGCGGCGCCGAGGTCGACAACATCCTGCGCTTCGAGCACGATTTTCCCGGCGCCACCGTGGTGCGGCTCGAGCGCAACTACCGCTCGACCGGCCACATCCTGGCCGCCGCCTCCGGCCTCATCGCCAAGAACGAGGGCCGGCTCGGCAAGACGCTGCGCACCGAGGACGAGGCGGGCGAGCCCGTCACCGTCTCCGGCGCCTGGGATTCGGAGGAGGAGGCGCGCCAGATCGCCGAGGCGATCGAGTCGCTCCAGCACAGGAAGCATCCGCTCTCCGAGATCGCGGTGCTGGTGCGCATCTCGGCGCAGATGCGCGAGATCGAGGACCGCTTCGTGCAGGTGGGCCTGCCCTACCGGGTGGTCGGCGGTCCGCGCTTCTACGAGCGGGCGGAGATCCGCGACGCGCTGGCCTACCTGCGCGTCACCATGAACGGGGCCGACGACCTCGCGTTCGAGCGCATCTTCAACACGCCCAAGCGCGGCCTCGGCGATGCGACGCTCCAGACGCTCCACGCCTTTGCGCGGGCCGACCGCATCCCGCTGCTGGCCGCGGCGCGAAAGCTGATCGAGACCGACGAGCTGAAGCCCCGCGCCCGCTCGATGCTGCGCGGCCTCGTCGAGAGTTTTTCGCGCTGGGCCCGACTCGTCGAGTCGAAGCCGCACCCGGAAGTGGCGCAGACCATCTTGGAGGAATCCGGCTACACCGAGATGTGGCAGAAGGACCGCTCCGCCGACGCCGCCGGGCGCTTGGAAAACCTCAAGGAATTCGTCCGCTCGATGGAGGAATTCCCGGACATGGCGGGCTTCCTCGAACACGTCTCGCTGGTGATGGAGGCGTCCGAGGCCGAGGGCGCCGACCGCGTCTCCCTGATGACGCTGCACGCCGCCAAGGGGCTGGAATTCGACACGGTGTTCCTGCCCGGCTGGGAAGACGGCCTGTTCCCGAACCAGCGCGCCATCGACGAGAGCGGGCGCGCGGGCCTGGAGGAAGAGCGGCGGCTGGCCCATGTCGGCCTGACGCGGGCCCGCAAGCGGGCCAAGCTGTCCTTCGCGGTCAACCGGCGCATTCACGGGCTGTGGTCCTCGACCATCCCGTCCCGCTTCATCGACGAGCTGCCGCCCCAGGCCGTGGACGTGATCGACGCCCCCGCCCACTTCTCCGCCGGCGCCTCGCGGTTCGACCGCAACCCGGCCCCGTTCGGTTCGTCCTACGGCACGCCGGGCTGGCAGCGGGCGCAGGCCAACACCGCGGGCAATTTCGGCAGCGGGAATCGCGGCGGGCGCTCGGGCGGCCCGCGTGAGATCGAGGGCGAACTCGTGGCCAAGTCCACCGCGGCGGCCTCGGCCTTCGAGAACGGCGCGCGAGTCTTCCACACCAAGTTCGGCCCCGGCACGGTCGCGGGCATCGACGGCAACAAGCTGACCGTTGACTTCGACAAGGCCGGTCGGAAAATGGTGCTGGAGAGCTTCCTCCAGCCCGGATGAAGCCTCCGGCCAGTGGCTTCGCCACTCGCTCCCGCTCGCCCGAGGAGGGCGACGCCCGCGATGATGATGCCAGGATCGTCCCGATCCGCCGGCTCCGGTCCGAAAAGGGCCGCGTCATCGCTTCTTCGCTCCCCCGTCACGCCACCGTCGCCCGCGGCTGAAAAGCTTCACGGGGAGCGAAGCGTGGCGCCGGGGACGCATCCACAACGATTCATCGTGAGCGTGGAACCGACCCGGCAGGGTTGGCTTTGCTCTTGCACCCGCATCATTGGCCTTGGCCGCGATGCTGTTCAGTTCTCGGGAGGTTTGGAGACAGTCGAGGCCGGTTGAAAGTTCGAGGGTATCGAAGTCACGCACGAGTCAAGGTGGAGTATCGATCCATGAAGAGACGACGCGCACGGCTTGAACTGGTTGAGGACCGACCGATCCGGATGCATCGGACCCGGTTCGACGAGGAACGCAATCCCGCCCCGATCCAACCCCTGACCGACCGACAGGGCCAGTACCTCGACGCTCTCGCGACGTCCGCCCAGGTCATCGTCCTGGGGCCCGCCGGCACCGGCAAGACCTTCATCGCCGGCACCCGCGCCGCCGACCAGCTCCGCCAGCGCCGGATCGCCAAGGTCGTCATCACCCGCCCCAACGTCCCCTCCGGCCGCTCGCTGGGCTTCTTCCCCGGCACGCTGGAGGAGAAGATCGCGCCCTGGGTCGCCCCGCTCACCGAAACGATGAAGGAGCGCATGGGCGCAGGCGCCTTCGACGTCGCGGTCAAGGCCGGCGACATCGAGGTGGTGCCCTTCGAGGTGATGCGCGGACGCACCTTCAAGAACTGCCTCGTGATCCTCGACGAGGCGCAGAACACCACCACCGCCGAGATCAAGATGTTCCTGACCCGCATCGGCGACGATTGCCAGGTCATCATCAACGGCGACGTCTCGCAGACCGATTTGCGCGAGACCTCCGGCTTGCGCACCGTCATCCATCTGGTGAAGAGCCGGATGATGAGCATTCCGATCGTCGAATTCACCCTCGACGACATCGTCCGCTCCGGCATCTGCGCCGAGTGGGTGCGGGCGTTCGAGGAGGCGAGCCTTTAGGGCAGGGCGCCTCTCCTCCCCCTTGCGGGGAGGAGATGGAGGTGGGGGTGGCTCGGGAGGGACCGGTGCGGTACCTTCTGCACGACCCCCAACCCTAACCGCTTCCCGCAAGGGGGAGGGGAACGCGTACTCCCTCGCCTTGACCCGGCGCCACCGCCGGGCCAGAAACCGCCGCTTCTAGCGGGATGCGAGATCGCCTCGGCCCGGCCTCACCCTGGGACCCGAGCCGATGGCCGCGTTCAACGAACTCGTCTTCTCCGGCGTCCAGCCGACCGGAAACCTCCACCTCGGCAACTATCTCGGCGCCATCAAGCGGTTCGTCGAGATGCAGGAGCGCGACGCGCAGTGCCTCTACTGCGTGGTCGATCTGCACGCGATCACCCTGTGGCAGGACCCGCAGGCGCTGCGCGGCCAGATCCGCGAAGTCACCGCCGCGTTCCTCGCCGCCGGCATTGATCCGAAGCGATCCATCGTCTTCAATCAGTCCCAGGTACCGCAGCACGCGGAACTCGCCTGGATCTTCAACTGCGTCGCGCGGCTGGGCTGGCTCAACCGCATGACGCAGTTTAAGGACAAGGCCGGCAAGGACCGGGAGAACGCGAGCATCGGCCTCTACGACTATCCGGTGCTGATGGCGGCCGACATCCTGGCCTACCGGGCGACGCACGTGCCGGTCGGCGAGGACCAGAAGCAGCACCTCGAACTGACCCGCGACATCGCCCAGAAGTTCAACAACGACTTCGGCCCGTCGATCCAGGCGCATGGCCACGGCGAGCAGTTCTTCCCGTTCACCGAGCCGCTGATCGGCGGCCCCGCCGCCCGCGTCATGTCCTTGCGTGACGGCACCAAGAAAATGTCGAAGTCGGACCCGTCCGAGTATTCGCGCATCGCGCTGACCGACGACGCCGACGCCATCGCCCAGAAGGTGCGCAGGGCCAAGACCGACCCGGATTCACTGCCCTCCGAGATCGAGGGCCTCAAGGGACGGCCCGAGGCCGACAATCTGGTGGGCATCTTCGCGGCGCTCCGCGGCATCACCCGCGAGGAGGTGCTGAAGGACTTTGGGGGTGCGCAGTTCTCGAGCTTCAAGCCGGCCTTGGTGGATTTGGCCGTCGAGACCCTTGCGCCGATCAATGCCGAGATGAAGCGGCTCGTGGCCGACCCCGCCCATATCGACGCGGTACTGGCCGATGGCGCGGGGCGGGCGGAACAGATCGCCGCCCCGACGCTGGACGCCGTCAAGGACATCGTCGGCTTCGTCCGGCGCGGGCCGGCGCTCCGGGCGGTCTGAGCCCGATGGCGATCCGGGCGCTCGTCTTCGACACGTTCGGAACGCTGGTCGATTGGCGCTCCGGCGTCGCCCGCGAGGTCGAGCGCCTCCTCCCCGGCCTCGACGGCGGCGCCTTCGCCGACGCGTGGCGGGGGCGCTATCAGCCGTCGATGGAGGCGGTACGCTCCGGGGCACGCCCCTTCGCCGACCTCGACACGCTCCAGGCCGAGAGCCTGGACGATCTTTTGGAAGCGTTCGGCCACGCCGGCGTCTCGGCGGCGGTCAAGCGCGAGTTGGTGCTCGCCTGGCACCGCCTCGACGCGTGGCCCGAGGTGCCCGCCGCGATGGCGGAACTCCGCCAAAAATTCGTGCTGGCGCCGCTCTCGAACGGGCATGTCAGCCTGATCGTGGCGCTCGCCCGCCGCAACGGCCTCGTCTTCGACGCCGTGCTCGGCGCCGGATTCTCCCGCGACTACAAGCCGAAGCCTGCCCTCTACCGCGACGCGGTGACGGCCCTGGGCTTTGCCGCGGAGGAGACCCTGATGGTCGCCTCGCATTCGAACGACCTCGCCGCGGCGGCCGGGGAGGGGCTCTCGACCGCCCACATCGCCCGCCCCCACGAGAACGGCCCGGCGGGCGGCGAGACGGGGCCCGCCGGGCCGGTCACGTTCGCGGCGCGCGACCTCGCCGACCTCGCGCGGCAGCTCGCGGGCTGATCAGGCCTCGCCCTTCATCACCTTGGCGCCGTAGGCGTCGAGATCGAGCACGCCCTCGCGCTCGACGCGGGCCTTGTCCTCGTCGCTGATGACCTCCTGCACGATGTCGAGGCGCTTCCACTGGGCGAGGGGCGTCTCGGTCTCGGGCTTCGGCACGTAGCGGCTCTGTTCGAGCTTGGTGTGCTTGTGGATGTAGCGCGGGCAGTTGACCCAGGCCTTCGTGACATCGACGCGCACGACGTACTTCGCCTCCGTCCATTGCGAGAGCAGCGGATCGTCGCGCACGATCCGGGCGGTGCCCTGGACGCGCAGGCGGTGCGGCGTCTCGAAATCGATGAACAGCAGGCCGACCTTGCCCTGGCCGGCGACGTTGCCCATCGACAGGAACATGCCGTTGCCGTCGAAGCCGGGGAAGGCGAGTTCGTTCGGGCCCAGCACCTTCACCACGCCGGTCGGGCCGCCCTTGTAGGAGACGGTCGGGTTGCCGTCCGGATCGACCGTGGAGAGGAAGAACATGTCGCGGCTCTCGATGAACGCGCGGTCCTGCTCGCCGATCGCCGGCTGGACGTGGTGCTTGTCGAGGAAGTCGGCGAGTTTTCGGGTCTCGAACGCGTCCTGGAGTGCCCGGTGCTCCCGGCTGTAGAGCGATTCCATACGTCGTCTCCCTGATCTCTTCTCGTCCGGCCCGTCTCGCGCGGGCGCGGCCGTTGTGGCACGTCGGCGGCCCATCGGCGAAGGGCAAAATGCCCGCGATGCCAAAGA
The DNA here is from genome assembly GCF_014199935.1 of Methylorubrum rhodinum. Taxonomy (GTDB): domain Bacteria; phylum Pseudomonadota; class Alphaproteobacteria; order Rhizobiales; family Beijerinckiaceae; genus Methylobacterium; species Methylobacterium rhodinum. Next base: position 48,900 of record NZ_JACHOP010000016.1, on the reverse strand, counting down.
GAAAGGCCGGCGCCGCTATCGCGACGCCGGCCTCATCCTCGACGGTCAGGCCGAGCGAAGCACGGCCTGAAACTGACAAATTAATTCTTGGACTTGTCGACCAGGGCCTTCTCGGAGATCCACGGCATCATGCCGCGCAGCTTGGCGCCGACTTCCTCGATCGGGTGGGCGGCGAGCTTGGCGCGGGTGGCCTTGAACGAGGTCTGGCCGACCTTGTTCTCCAGCATCCAGTTGCGGGTGAAGATGCCCGACTGGATGTCGTTGAGGACGCGCTTCATCTCGGCCTTGGTCTCCGGCGTGACGATGCGCGGGCCGGTGACGTACTCGCCGTACTCGGCGGTGTTCGAGATCGAGTAGTTCATGTTGGCGATGCCGCCCTCGTAGATGAGGTCGACGATCAGCTTCACCTCGTGCAGGCACTCGAAATAGGCCATCTCGGGGGCGTAGCCCGCCTCGACGAGCGTCTCGAAGCCGGCCTTGATCAGCTCGACGAGGCCGCCGCAGAGCACGGCCTGCTCGCCGAACAGGTCGGTCTCGCACTCCTCCTTGAAGGTCGTCTCGATGATGCCGGCCCGGCCGCCGCCATTGGCCGAGGCGTAGGACAGGCCGAGGTCGTGGGCGTTGCCGGAGGCGTCCTGGGCGATGGCGATCAGCGTCGGCACGCCGCCGCCCTTGAGGTACTCGCCGCGTACGGTGTGGCCGGGGCCCTTCGGTGCGACCATCAGCACGTCGAGATCCTTGCGGGGCTCGATCAGGTTGAAGTGCACGTTGAGGCCGTGGGCGAACAGGAGGGCGGCGCCCTGTTTCAGGTTCGGCTCGAGCGACTCCTTGTAGATGTCGCCCTGCAACTCGTCGGGGGTAAGCATCATCACCACGTCGCCCCACTTGGCGGCGTCGGCGACCGACATCACCTTGAAGCCCTCGGCCTCGGCCTTCTTGGCGGTGGCGGAGCCCTCGCGCAGCGCGATGACGATGTCCTTCACGCCGGAATCGCGCAGGTTGAGCGCGTGGGCGTGGCCCTGGCTGCCGTAGCCGACGATGACGACGTTCTTCCCCTTGATCAGGTTCAGGTCGGCATCGCGATCGTAATAGACGCGCATGGGGGTGTCCTCTCTTCTTGGTGGGTTGGGGTCAGGGGTTCGCCGGGCCGTGGAGGGCCAGGAACTGCTCGACGGCGCGGGCCGCGTCGCGTCCGATCCCGGCGGCGTCGAGGGGGAGCGCGTCGCCGAGAAGGAGTCGGATCTGGATGTCTCGGCCGACCAGACCGAAGAAGGTCCGGAACGCGCCTTCCGTTTCCTCGAACGTCAGCAGCCCGGCGGCGCGGCCCGCCTCCAGCACCGGCTTGACCCGCTCGCCGATGGCGAAGCGGCCGTTGGCCAGCACGATGGCGCCGAGGTTGCTCTTGTGCGAGCCGGCATGCGCCACCGCGATGCGGTTGAGCGCGACCGAGGTCGGGCTCGCGATCACCGCGAGCCAGGATTCGGCGAAGTCCTGGAGTTCCTTGCGCAAAACTGCGGCGTCGATGGCATCGATCGGCTCGCGCCCGGCATGGACCCGCGAGGCCTGCCAGCGCACGGTGGCGGTCAGCAGCCCGTCGCGGTCGCCGAACCACTTGTAGAGCGTCTCCTTGGAGCAGCTCGCGCGCCGCGCCACCGCATCCATGGTCAGCGGGTCGCCGCCCTCGACGATCAGCGACAGCACCGCATCGAGCACCGCCTGCTGGCGCAGGGACGGCGTCTTCGGGGGCATGTCGAGGATGGCGGCGCTGCTCTGCATGAACCGTTGGGCGGAAGCGTACTGTACCGTACGGTTCGGCTGCCTAGTCCGATTCGACGGACAGGACAAGACAGATCGCCGGACAAATCGGACACGCCCGTTGGCCGGCACATAAGCGCTTTACGAGCGCCCCGACCCGACGTATACGGCGCTCACGTCGCGTTTGCGGCGCCCGTGCCGCCTTTCCCGAGCGGCATGTCGGGGCTCGGGTGCGTAGCTCAGCGGGAGAGCATTCGCTTCACACGCGAAGGGTCACAGGTTCGATCCCTGTCGCGCCCACCACGCCCACTATGCACCTCGCGGCGGTGCTCGTCCTTCGACAAGTTCAGGATGAAGGCCTTCGGTAGGCGGTTCGTCGGCCGGGCCCATGGCCGGCCGCCTGCGCTCGGAGTCGGTGCCCGACGCTCTGGAGAGGGCCGTCGCTCAGCGCGAGCCGCGCAACGTGATCCATCTCGCGGACCAGGGATCGCCGGGTAGACGCATGGGGTCGTCGCAACAGCTTTCGGCGGGCCGTCGCGATGGCGGGTCGACGGCGTTCGGATCGGGCTCTGCGGGGTAAACTGGCGTCGCCCGGACGACCGCCCGTAGCGCGGCAGGAGCATCGGCGCCCGTTCTCGGCGATGATCGCGTCAGGTCTGTCGAGCGAGGACGCTGCGACGGGATGCGGGGTCTCATACCGATCGGCGATGACGGTGACTCATCGACGATGGCCCGCGCGACTGCGCGGCGGCGGTCGTCCGCCGGACGTATGAAGCAGGACCATCGGTCCTGTTCCGTGCAGCTTGCTGAGGTCCTGCCCGGCATCCTCGAAGGAACGCTCCGCAATACCAATCGGCGATGACCATGACTCATCGCCGATGGCCCGCGCGCCTGCACGGCAGCGGTCGTCCGCCGGACGCATGAAGCATGACCATCGGTCATGTTCCGTGCAAATTGGTAGTAAGTCGCGCGATCCCTGGAGCCCTCCTTCGAGGCCGAGCTGACGCTCAGCCCCCCAGAATGAGGGTGAGGCTTGGGACGATCGCAGCATCACGCCGGTTCGATCTCGAAGAAATTGAGTCAAACAGGCTTTCAGCTCCCACCCGAAGCTGACGACAAGTTCTACGTCACCTGATGAGGCACCTGTCGGTCGAACGGCGAACCGATCCGGCTTCAAGCCGTAACCGGATGCCACCGCCTTCAGGCAATGGAGCATCCACTGCGGTTTCGGATACGTCCGGATGGGCGAAAATCATTCCCACTCGATAGTACCGGGCGGCTTCGAGGTGATGTCGTAGGTCACCCGGTTGATGCCTTTGACCTCGTTGATGATCCGCGTCGCCACGCGACCGAGGAAGGCCATGTCGAAGGGGTAGAAGTCGGCGGTCATGCCGTCGACCGAGGTGACGGCGCGCAGCGCGCAGACATGGTCGTAGGTGCGCCCGTCGCCCATCACGCCGACCGTCTTCACGGGCAGGATCACCGCGAAGGCCTGCCAGATCGTGTCGTAGAGGCCGGCTTGGCGAATCTCGTCGAGGTAGATCGCGTCGGCCTTGCGCAGGGCCTCCAGCTTCTCGCGGGTGATCACGCCGGGGCAGCGGATCGCCAGCCCGGGGCCGGGGAAGGGATGGCGGCCCACAAAACTCTCGGGCAGGCCGAGTTCGCGGCCGAGCAGGCGCACCTCGTCCTTGAACAGTTCGCGCAAGGGTTCGACGAGGCGCATGTTCATGCGCTCGGGGAGCCCGCCGACATTGTGGTGGCTCTTGATCGTCACCGACGGGCCGCCGGAGAACGACACGCTCTCGATCACGTCCGGGTAGAGCGTGCCCTGCGCCAGGAACGCCGCGCCGCCGATCTTCTGGGCCTCGGCCTCGAACACGTCGATGAACAGCCGCCCGATCGTCTTGCGCTTCACCTCCGGGTCGTCGACGCCCTCCAGCGCGCCGATGAACAGGTCCTGCGCCTGAACGTGGACGAGGGGGATGTTGTAGTGGTCGCGGAACAGGCGCACGACCTCCTCGCCCTCACCGAGCCGCATCAGGCCGTGATCGACGAAGACGCAGGTGAGCTGGTCGCCGATCGCCTCGTGGATCAGCACCGCGGCGACCGAGGAGTCGACGCCCCCGGACAGGCCACAGATGACCCGCTCCCGGCCGACCTGCTCGCGGATCCGGCGAACCGCCTCCTCGCGGTAGGTGCCCATGGTCCAGTCGCCGGAGCAGCCGGCGATGTCGCGCACGAAGTTGCGGATCAGCAGGGCGCCGTGCGGGGTGTGATGCACCTCCGGATGGAACTGGACCGCATAGTATTTGCGGGCCTCGTCGGCGACGGCGGCGAAGGGGGCGTTGCGCGACATCGCCACCGTGGTGAAGCCGTCGGGCAGCTTGGTGACGCGGTCGCCGTGGCTCATCCAGACGGGATATTTTTCCCCCACATGCCAGACCCCTCTGAAGAGAGGAGAATCCGAGACAATCTCGACCTCGGCGCGTCCGAACTCGGCATGGTGCCCGCCCTCGACCTGACCGCCGAGCTGCGCCGCCATGGTCTGCTGGCCGTAGCAGATGCCGAAGACCGGCACGCCCGCCTCGAAGATTTTTTGCGGGGCTCGCGGGGACAGGTCGGTGGTGACGGATTCAGGCCCCCCGGACAGGATCACGCCCTTGGGCCGGTGCGCCTCGAAGGCGGCCTCGGCCTTGGTGAAGGGCACGATCTCGCAATAGACCCCCTCCTCGCGCACCCGCCGGGCGATCAGCTGTGTGACCTGCGAGCCGAAATCCACGATCAAGATCTTGTCGTGGTGGGACGTGTCGATGGCGGAGGAGGTGCTGGTCATGCGCTCGGGCCCTTTGGGTCCCGGTTAGACGAGGCATCCCGGCGGCGCAACGCGTGCGGCGTCGCGTCACCCGTGCGACCGGCGCGGCACCCCTTCCGTTAACCGGGCGTTCACTCGCCGAGAGCGACACCCGCAGCCCCTCGAAACGGACAGGAGTCACTCCGACCATGAGATCTGCTCTCTTCGGAATCGCCGTCGCGCTCGCAGGCCTCGGCGCCGCCGCGCCGGCTTCCGCCCTTCCCCTCGCGGGCTCCTTGCCGGGTGCCGCCCCGGTCTCCGACGGGCTGTTCCAGCAGGCTCGGGTCGTTCGCCGCGAGGTGATCCGCGGGCCCCGCTGCAAGACCGTCATCACCAAGCGCCGCGGCCCGTTCGGCCGTGTGACCGTGGTGCGCAAGCGCCGCTGCTTCTGATCTTTTCGAAGTCGGGCGGCCCCTCTCATCGGGGGCCGCTCGCCTACGCCTTCAACAGGCCGTGACCGCGCATCCAGGCCATGAACAGCGCGGGCCAAGCCGAGGCCGGGCTTCCCGGCACGCCGAGGCCGAAGCCGTGGCCGCCGCGCTCGAACAGGTGCATCTCTACCGGCACGCCCGCCTGACGGAGCGCCGCGTGCATCAGCAGCGGATGGTCGGTCACCGCGATCCGGTCGTCGGAGGCCTGCACCATGAAGATCGGCGGCGTGCGCGCATTCACCTGCACCTCCACCGAATAGGCCCGGCGCCGCGCGTCCGGCGGGTCGTCGCCGACCAAGACCTTGCGGCTGGAGATGGTGCGGTCGTAGGGCGCCCGCATGGTGACGATCGGGTAGATCAACCCGGCGAAGCTCGGTCGCGCGCTGAGGCCGTCGGCCTCGTCGAGGTCGTCGTAGAGGTCCTGCTCGGCATCCGTCGCGGTGGTGCCCGCCAGGTGGCCGCCGGCGGAAAAACCGAGCACGCCGACGCGGTCGGGATCGAGCCCGAACTCCTCCGCCCTCCAGCGCACCAGCCGCATGGCGCGCTGCGCGTCCTGCCGGGGCGCGTCGGCGCCGTCGCGCCAGCCCTCCACCGGCAGCCGGTAGATCAGCACGAAGGCGGTGATGCCGGCCTTGGCGAGCCATTGGCCGACCGGCAGGCCCTCGTTGCCGATATCGATGCGCCGATATCCGCCGCCCGCCGCCACCACGATGGCCGCGCCGTTCGGCTTCTCCGGGCGGATCACGAGCAGGCAGGGCCGCACCACGCCGGTGACCACGCCGGTCAGCGTCTCGTCGAAGCGGTATTCCGAGCGGAACGGCCCGCCGCCGCCCGGCGGCAGTTCGGGCCAGAGGTCGATGACTTCGAGGTCGGAGCCCGGCGCCGATTTCGGCAGGGGCTGCACCACGTCGTCGGAGACGCGCACGGGCGGTCGCGCCTGAATCGACTGCGCCAGCGCCGTCTCGCCGGTGAGGGCCGCCGCCGTGCCCGCAAGCAGCGCACGCCGGTGCAGCGTCATGGAAGAAGCCTCGTCATGGTCGGTCCCGCCTCGGCGGCCGCCGCGCGGGATCGTCCGCTGAGGCGCGCCGTCACGCTCTCAACGACGAAAAAGCCGTTCCGATCCCTGAAGCGTGGTCACGATTCCCGTGTCATCGTCGCGACATAGAAGCCGTCGGTGCCGGTGAGGCCTGCGCTCATCTGCACCCCGCGCGCCGTGCGCCGGACTTTTTCGGAGAGGCCCGGCACGGCCGAGAGATCGGTCGCGACCGCCACGATCGTGCCGCCGCTGCGGGTGAGCAGGCCGTCCACCGCCGCGTCGTTCTCCTCCGGAAGGACCGAGCAGGTGACGTAGACGATCTTTCCGCCCGGCCGAACGAGTTTGGCTGCGCGGTCGAGCACCTCGGCCTGCTCGGCGATGCGGTTGGCGAGGCTGCCGGGCCGCAGCCGCCACTTGGCGTCGGGGTTGCGCCGCCACGTCCCGGTGCCGGTGCAGGGGGCATCGACCAGCACCCGATCGACCGTGCCGTCGAGATCGGCCAGCACGTCGGCCCGCGCCTTGCCGGTGCGCGGCGTCCGGACTTCGACTTCGGCGCCCGAGCGGCGCAGGCGCTCGTGGATCGGGGCGAGCCGGCGCGGGTCGGCGTCCGTCGCGATCAGGCGGGCGCCGTTGCCGGTGAGGCTCGCCAGCGCCAGCGCCTTGCCACCGCCGCCGGCGCAGAGATCGACCACGGTCTCGCCCGGCTTCACGCCCGCGAGCAGGCTCGCGAGCTGCGAGCCCTCGTCCTGAATCTCGAAGCCGCCCTCCAGGAACAGCGGATCGACGTGGAGCGCCGGGCCCCGCCCGTCCTCGCCGGTCGGGACCCTCAGGCCCAGCGGCGAGAGCGGCGTCGGCGAAGCCCCGAGATCGGCGAGCGCTTCCGCCGCTTGCTCGCGGGTCTGCTTCAGGGCGTTGACGCGGATGTCGAGCGGCGCCCGGCGCCCGAGCGCCCGCAGCTCCTCCATCAAGTCGTCGCCGAAGGCCGCTTCGAGTGAGGGCAGCACGAAGGCCGGGGCATCGCCCGCCACCTCCGGCGGGGCGTCCGCGAGGCTCCCCTCCTTCAGACGCGTGCGCTCGTCCTCCGTCAGCGGCTCGGGGGCGAAGCGGCCACCGTCGAACAGGCCGGAAATCGTCGGCTCGGCCAGCCCCCGCTGCAGCCGCAGCATGCCGATCGTCACGGCGCGCCCGGTCTCGGCCCCCATGACGAAGGCGGCGGAGGCGCGCCGCCGCAGCCCGTCATAGACGAGGCTGGCGATCGCCGCCCGGTCGCCGGAGCCGGCGAAGCGGTGGGCGAGGCCCCAATCCTTGAGCGCGTCGGCGGCCGGGCGGCGGCGCGCGCCGATGTCGTCCAAGATCTCGATGGCGGCGGAGAGGCGGGCGGAGGGGGTCAGGATCGGCTCCGTGAGGTTGTGCGACCGGGTTTGCGGTCGATCGTTTCTCCGCATTGCCGGTGCTTGCCCGGCGGAAGCAAGCCCGATGTCGGGAGCTACCGCACCGATCTGAACATCAGGCGGCGCAGGAAAAGGCCGATCGATGCAGCGATCACGGCGACGAAGGCGAGCCCCAGGAGCACGATACCGAGTTCCCGCGATCGGATTTCGCCGAGCTTCCTTTGCCGTTCGAGGTCGGGCCGGATTTCGGACGCGCGCCGATGCGCGGCGGCGATCTGGTCGGCGGACATCTGCGCAGCGAGACGAGCCTTGAGCGCAACGGCGCGGGGTTGGTCCGAGTCTTCGGTGGCGAGAAGGAAGTGTTCCGCGATCTCCGCCAGGGCGTAAGCTTCGATGGGATCGCGCGGAACGCCGCGTCCCTCCGCGTATCGCTCCGCAAGCGGGTAGTAGGCGGTGCGCTCTCCGGCCTCGGCCTCCTGTCGGTATCGGCCGAACTCGCTCGCATCGTCCGCCATCGCCGACCATGCGATGGTGAGCGCGATAAGTGGGCCGATCAACGCGCAAGCACGGGGCATCGGTTCAGCCTCACGCCGGACCCAACCGTCGAAGCATTGTAAACCATGCCGCGATACGGCCACGCTTCGACCCGACGGCCGTCACGATACGGCCGAGCTTCCGGCGGGTTGGCCCTTCAGAACGGCACGATGGCGCCGTCCGTCAAGCGCAGCCTGCAAGAACGCTCGCGTAGCCTGCGAGAACGCTTGGCCGGAATGACCATGGAGAGATTGCCGATGCCGCCCCTGAAGCTGCTCGCGAGCGCCGCCCTGCTCGCCTTCACCGCCGCCGCCTGCGCGACCGCTCCGGCGGCGCCCGCCTACGACCCGGCGCCGCCCCCGGCGCGGCGCCCCGACGCCAAGACCCAGCTCGAATACGGCAACCCGCCCCCGCCGCCGCCGGGCCGCTACTGAGACGCCCCGGCCGCGAGGCGGTTCAGGCCGCTTCGCGGGCCTTCCGGTTCTCGTAGGCCTTCAGCCCGGTGAGGACGCGGGCGAGGATCGGCGTCTCGACGCCGGCCTTGCGCCCGCGCTCGATCAGGTCGCCGACGATGTGGTCGGCCTCGATCCGGGCGCCGCCCTCGATGTCGCGCAGCATCGAGGCGGTCATCGGCGAGTTTTCCGCGGTCAGGAACTTACGGGCGCCCGCCAGCACCTTTTCCCGCGAACCGTACCCGTTGGCCGCGGCTACCGCCTGGCACTCGTCGAGCAGGCCCTCGATGAAGGCCGCGCCGCCCGGCGCCGCGACGATGTCGCCGATGCTTGAGCGCATCAGCGTCGTGGCACCCGCCAGCGTCGCCAGAAAAACCCACTTCTCCCACATCTCCAGCACGGCCTTGTCGCTGGCCCGCGCCTGGAAGCGCACGCCCTCCATCTGCGCCTCGATTCCCGCGACGCGCTCCGAGCGCGTGCCGTCGCGCTCGCCGTAGGTGAAGCTGTGCAGCTCGCTCATCTGGCGTATCTCGCCGTCCTTCGTCAGCGTCGCCACGATGGCGCAGGTGCCGCCGAGCACCCGCTCGGCCCCGAAGGCGGCGTCGAGCACGTCGAGATGGCGCATCCCGTTGAGGATCGGCAGCACGGCCGTCTCCGGGCCGACGCCCGGGCGAAAGTCGGCCACCGCCGCGTCGAGGTCGTAGGCCTTGGCCGAGAGGATCACGAGATCGAACGGTCCCGCCCCGGCCAGCCGGTCGGCCGTGACCGTGTTCGGCGCGGCGATGTGCACGTCGCCCACCGGGCTCTTCACCCGCAGGCCCTCGGCGGCGAGTTTTTCGGCCCGCGCCGGACGCACCAGGAAGGTCACGTCGCGCCCGATCTCGGCGAGCCGCGCCCCGAAATAGCCGCCGGTCGCCCCGGCCCCCACCACGAGAATCCGCATCGTTCCTCCTCACCGTTCGGCCCGCCTCGCGCAGCTTCGCCCCGCGCGGGTCGATGCGGCATCTGCGCGCCACGACGCGTCCCGCGCAAGGCCGGGATACGCCACGTCGCTGACAGAACGCGGACGACCGCACCGAAGCAGCGAACCCGACGATGCCGCAGCCTGTCGCGGCCCATTCCGAACCAAGCCGCCGAATTCCGCCGCCTCGCGGCCCGCGACGGCAACACGCCCGTTGCCGTCGCCGCCCAAGCCGATTATAGAGCCGCAGGCCCAGCGCCAGCGCCCTTCGTCTAGCGGTCCAGGACGTCGCCCTTTCACGGCGAAAACACGGGTTCGATTCCCGTAGGGCGCGCCATCACTTTTTCACCCATGCCAACCTCCCGTAAGATGCTGAACGGCAACGAGGTTTTCGCGTTCGAAAACCCCTCGCCACGGCGATAGGGCACCCGCTCCGCGAATGCCAGCCGGAGCACCATCCGGCGCAGCGGCAACTGCCCGGAAACCCAGATATTCCAAGGGTTTGACAGGAACCGCATCGCGAGTTCGAACACATCCTCGAAGGCGTGGTGCGGCCGGCTCGACGAAGCGAGCCGCTCGGCCAGCAGAAGCTTGCGGCCCTCGAACTCGACGATCTTCTTCTCGTAGGCCGAGACGACCGCCGGATTGTCGGTCTCGACGATCCGCGCCAGAAGCCGGTCCGTCTGCGCCTCGACCTCCTTCATTTCCCGCTTCAGGCCCGCGGCCGTCCCTTCGGCCTGCGCCTTGCGCTGGTCCCAGGCCGAGCGGAACATCGCCTTCGCCAGCGCCGACAGGCTCGGGGACGGCTGGAGCGAGCGCAGCAGCGCCTCGAACTCGTCCTCGATCCGTGCCCGCGGGATCGACTTGCGCACGCTGACGCAGCCGCGGGTGTGGCAGAGATAATACGGATGTAGCTTGCCCGTGCTGCTCTTCGACCAGCACGCCGTCAGCGCACCGCCGCAATCGGCGCAGGCGACGAAGCCGCGCAGCGCGAAGTCGGCGTTCAGGTCCTTGCGGTACGGTGCCTTGGCGGCTTCGGTCAGACGCCGCTGGATGCGCTCGAAGGTCTCCAGCGAGATCAGTGCCTCGTGGTGGCCCTTGCGGCGCGACACGTTCCAGCGCGGCGCCTCGACGTAGCCGGCATAGATCGGCCGCGTCAGGATGTCGGTGACGCGCTGGGGATGGACCTCGCCGCTCGCCTTGTCCTTCGGGAACTCGGGATGGCTCTCCAGGAAGCGCTTCACCTCGACCTGCGTCGCGAAGCGGCCGGAGGCGAAGCCCTCCAGCGCCTCGGTCAGGATCGAGGCGAGCGGCTCGCTGCGGGTCAGCACGCTGCCTTGACCGGAGACGCGGCGGTAGACGTACCCGACCGGACACTGGAACACGTAGTAGCCGTTGAGGACGCGGGCGCGCATCCGGCTCTTGGTCTGCTCGGCGTTCTTCTGGCGCTGGTGCTGCGCGGCGCTGGCGAGGATGTTCTCGCGGAACACCGAGTCGGCATCGTCCCGGAACTCGATGCGCGGACTCTCCAGAATGCCGCCGGCCGCCTTCAACTGCTCGCGCAGGTACCAGTGGCCCGGCACGTCGCGCGCGAACCGGCTGATGTCGTCGATGATGACGATGCGTCCCTCCGCCTTGTGCTTGCGCAGATAGGCCAGCAGCGAGAGCATTACAGGGCGGTTCTGCTCGCCGCCGGTCAGCACCTCGCGGAATACCTCGACGATGTCGTAGCCATGGAAGCGCGCATATTCGCGGCAGGTCGCCTCCTGCGAGGCGAGCCCGCTGCCGCGTCGCTCCTGCGCCTTGTCGGATATCCTGAGATACAGCACCGCCTGGGTCGGTTTCGATTTGCTTTTGTTCTGCATGTCTCCCTCAATCGCCGGCCGACGCGATCGGCGCCGCCGCTCTCTCAAAATGGTCGGTTGTCGAATTCGTCGAATAGTCTACCAGAGCGGAGCCGGAGCGTGCGAACTCTTCGCTCATCTCGTCCGACTTGTCCGCAAGGGCCGCAGCCGGCTCGACTACGAAGCCGAGATCGACGAAGCCGACGATGATGGCCCAGAGGTCTTCGAGCAGGGCGCGCCGCTCGTCCTCGGCGAGGCCGCTGCCTTCGAGGTAGCTGTCGTACAGGGCGACATCGAGCGTCAGCGTCGGGCGGTGCCCGGCTGCGATGTTCGGGATGATGTCCTCGTCAGAGTGGGTCATTGCGCATCTCCCCCCGATCATGGTCCGGACGGACCGGTACGGGTGCGAGACGCCGTCTGCGCCTCGCCGCGGGCGCGCACCGCCTCGCGCTCGCGCGTCTCGGCCTCGATCTGCGGGCGGTAGAAGCGGGCTTCGAGGTCCTTGCCCCAGTCGGTCAGCTCCATCGACTCGGCCGCCTTGAACTCCTCCCTCATCAGCGTCTTGGCGGTCACCTGCGTGATCCCGAGCGTCGCCGCCAGATCGTCGGCCTGGAAGGCGTAGGCGCGGGCGAACGCCACCTTCGTGCCGTTCTCGATCGCGTTGCGGATGCCGCAGGCGTTGGTGTAGGCCTGTCGCCGATCGGCCTCGGTGATGGTCTGCTCGCGGGCGAGCAGGCTCTCGCGCAACTGGTTCATCGTCTCGCCGAAGCGTTCCTTGAACAGGTCGCGGACGATGGTCTCGGCCTTCATCGCATCGAACCGCTCGGAGCGGGCGAAGGCGTGGGCGTAGTCGGCGAGCTTGTCCTTGAAGGTGCCGGTCTTCCAGATCTCGCGCTGGATCACCGCCGTGATCGCCATGGCGTCCTCGAATTGCTCGCCGGTCAGCAGGCGGCCCGAGAAGCTGTTTCTGGCAGCGCGCCAGTCGTCCTTGGGTTTCGATGGGGCTTCGGTTGTCATGTCGTTGTTTCCTTTCTTTAGTGTAGAACTTATCGTGAACAATAGGACTTGTATCCTATATTTGTCAAAGCAAATCCTCTCGCCCGACTTGACCTGATCTTCTGTCCCGGCCGGGAATCAGCCGCGCGTCGGACCGGATTTCCTGACCGGCCCGGCGAGCGAGGCGGGGCCGGCCTCACGCGCGAACGCATCGCGTGCCTGGCCCTGCAAGTCGTTCTGCCAACCGGCCTGTCGGACGATCTCCGTCAGAGCCCGCGCTTCCGCCTCCATGATGCGGCCGAGCCGCCGCTCGTGCCCGGCCTGGACCTCGCGCCGGGCCTGCCGAAGGAGGCCCGCCTCATCGAAGCGGTCATGGCCGGCCCAGCGCGGCCGCAGCGCGCGTTCCGGGACCGCGGCCTCGTCGAGCAGGCGGCGGCGCGCCGCCTCGACGCGGCTGTCGTAGCGTTCGGCGAAGAGTTGGCCCTCGCGCTCGCGCAGGGTCCGCGAGCGCGCCATAAGCGCGTCGACCTGCGACCAGTGGCGCCCGTTTCGCAGCGTCCCGGCCTGCTGCCGCAGCGTCGCCAGCGCGAAGGTCCGCCGCAGTTCGTCCTTCAGGGTCGAACCCATGATCCGCCTCGCTGCTCGATGACGATATGCGATCGTTCGGCCTGCATCGGCGGCAGAACCGCACGGTGCTGGTCGCCTTGCCGTGGCTGGCTCTGCATCAGCGGCCTCCCGGTCCGGCGAAGCGCACCCAGCCGCAGGTGCCGTCACGGGGGATTTCCGTGATCGGGCCGTAGGGGCCGACATATGTGCAGCGCGTGTAGCGGCGGCTCCGGAACTCGCCGTAGGGACCGGTCCCGGTCCATTCGTAGGACCAGATCGGGTGCGGCAGGCCGACGAGCTGTACCGCGAGCCAAAGAAGTGCGGGCACGGCGAGCCAGAGGAAGAAGCTCGCCCGGATCGGGCGCGGGCGCGTCATGGCGTCTCCTCCGTCCCGGCGTCGAGCCACACCTTCGGGTCGGGCGTCAGCCGCCCGCCTTCGAGCGGGTTGTCACCGAGGAGGTTGCAGGAGGGCGCGATCTGGTTCTGGCGGATTTTGCGGCAGTGAACGAAGCCGAGGCCCGCGACGTGCAGAATCTGCTCGTCGTCGGGCAGGCTCATCAGCTCGTAGGGCGTGAACAGGCGCTGGCGGCCGGTGTTCAGAGTTGTCGACAGGGCGGGCTGCTCCGTCGACAGTCCAAGCGAGGATGTGACCGAGACCGCCTCTCCGATGGCGCGGCTCAACCTCTCCGCCTCCTCGAAGTTCGAGACCTTGAACCACTGCTTGACCGTGCAGTTCTCCTCCAGCGTCGCGATCTCGCGCTCGCCGTAGCGGCGCACCGCGTCCTGGCGCGACTGCGCGATGTAGAGGCACTTGAGCCCGTAGGCGCGGAACAGCGTGATCTTGGTCACCGCCTCCCGCAGCGGTGCATTACAGAACTCATCCAGCACGAAGCAGGCGCGTCCGCTGCCCGCGGTCAGCTGCGCCTCCATCGCCGAGAGGGTGTGGAGCGCGAAGTAGGACCCGAGTCGGTCGGCGAGGCGGGCGGGGGCTATGAGGCAGACGACCCAGCCGTCCCGCAGCAGCTCGGCATGGGTGAGCTCGGCGCGGCGTCCGTCCTCGTCCAGCGGCGAGTAGGCGAACAGCCGCAGGGCCGAGACGGCGGCGTTGAGGTGCTGGGTGTAGTGCTCGGCGTTGTCGGTCTTGAGGGCGAGGAGGCGCTGCGCGTCGCAGCGTTGGGCGGAATCGGGATCGGCGGCCTCGCAAGCGAGCGCGCTGCCCCAGGTGTGCGGGTCGGCGAGCATCGCGTAGAGCCCGCCGGGGGTGAGCAGGCGGGGATTGTGGGCGAGCACGATCCGGCTCGCCGTGTGCAGGAAGTCGCGCGGGCTCTCGCGCCAATAGCGGTTGCGTTCGTCGCCAGACGGCTCCTCGATCAGCGTGTTGGTGACCTTGTCGAGGATCACCGGGACATCGACGTGGCCCTCGCTGTCCGCGACCTGCACGGCCGAGAGCGGGTTGAGTTCGATCCGGTGCGGGTTGTCGGCGCCGAGCACGGCGTAGGGATCGACGATGCCGAACTTCCGGCCGTAGGCCTTGCACAGGGCCGCGATCTGGGCGGCGATCTCACCGTCCTTGACGTCGTTGACGAAGAGCGCTTGGTCGCGGTCGGCGAGCAGGGACTGGATCGCCGGCATCGCGCCGCAGGTGGTTTTGCCGCCGCCCATAGCGGCGATGATCAGGCCCGACGCGTTGGCGCTGGGCTCGTAGATCGGCTTGCCGTCGAAGGTCAGGCCGAGGATGCGGCGCCCGCGGCGGCGGTGCTCACGCGTCGTCATCGATCATCCCCATCCGCACGAGGGCGGCGCGCGAGGCCATCTGCGAGGATTTGGGCGGTGGGCCGAGCGCCTGGAACTCGGCGACGGCGCGCTCGCGGGCATGCAGCCGGACGATCGCCCTGACCGCCTTGACCAGAGACGACACAGCCGCGACGTCGAGGACGATGCTGAGGACGCCGAAGCCCCACCATTCCGGCGTCTGCGGCCAGACGAGCCAAGCCGAGGCGCCGCAAGCGAAGGCGAGGAGGAAGTGGCCGTTGATCGCGGCAACGGTTCCGCGGGAGCCGGTGAAGGCAGGGTTCATGGGCTGAGCTTTCGCGAGGCGGCGAGCGCGCGGACGATCTCGCCGCGGATGGCCTGGAGGAAGGCGCAATCAATGCGAGCCGTAGCGCTCGTCGTCGGTCGGCCGCCGGGCCGAGAGGCCGCGGAAGTAGGCGTTCGGATCGGCGACATCCCGGCCGTTGAGCCGGCCCGGACGGCCGAGGATCAGCCGGGTCGCATCGTCGTCGTCATGCGGCGGCCGGAGCGGGCGCGGCGCCTTCTGCTCGATCTCCCAGGCCAGCGTCAGGGCGACGTAGACCCACAGCACCAGCGGGAAGACCAACTCGACGACGGCGGTGATCGCCGCGACCGGGAGAAAGTGGCCGAGGTGGGCGAAGGTGTCGGCGACGCCCGCCGCCTTTGGGAAGGCGGGGGCCGCCGCCGTCACGGCGGACGCGGTGCCGACGCCGCGCAGGCTCCGGGCGTGGGCCTGCAGGATCGTCGAGAGGGCGCGCGAAGCCTCGGGCTGGCCGGCGATGGTGCCCGCGGCCTGCAGCTCCGCCGCGTAGCCGAGCGCGAGGCCGAGCGGGGCGGCCTCCTTGCGCGCCGCCAAAGCCTGACGGATTCGGGCATCGATGTCCTGCAGCCGGACGCGTTTCTCGGCGGCCGGATCGCTGCCGCCGGCAATGGCACCGAATCGGGCGAGGAGATCACCGATCTCCGTGCCCTTCGCCGCGCCCGTACCGACGCCGGTCTCGAACTGGGCTGCGACGCCCTTGGCGCGCTCGGCCATCGCTTCGAGAGTCCGGGCGACGAGACCGCGCCCGCCCGCCGGGCGCCCCGACACGCAGGAGCCGGCCCGCTCGCACAGCGCCTTGCGCTCCAGGTCGTCGGCGATCGAGGCGAGGACCGGCGCGACCGCCGCGCCCATTGCGGTGTCGCCCGCACGGGCGCCGACATACTCGCCGAGCGCTGTGCCGTGCGCCTCCAGACGCAGCCGGTCGACGTCCTTCAGCACGAGACCGGCATAGGTGGCGCCAAACAGCCCGGCGCCGACGATCAGGATCGACAGGACCGAAGCCACGGCCGCGCTGCGGTAACCGACGACGGCGAGCGGGGCGCCGCGATCGATGGCGCAGCGGTTGACGCCGTAGCTGACGGCCATGCCGCCCAGCACGCAGAAGAACACCTTGACGGTGCCGAGCAGGCTGCCGTCGCTCAAGAGGGCGAACAGGCTCCCCGTGAGCATGCCGCCGGAGGCGATCATGCAGACGAGGAGAAGGTTCTGCTGCATGGAGCCGCGCGGGCCGGGCTCGCGGCGCAGGGGTTTTGTGGGATGATCGGGATCGGGGCTCACGGTTCGGCGCTCTCGCTGAACGAGGAGCGGGCTGCCGGTCCGTCAGGGAGACGAGGCAGGCCCGGCCTGCGCATGATCGCGCATGGCCGCATGGTGATGCCCGGTTGCAATCTGCCCGAGAACTGAACGAAGTTCGGATGCCATCCGAATCCGCAGGAGCCCGTCCGTGGCGCCGATCGAGATCCCGGACATCTACAGGAAGTTCCGGCTGCTGATCGAATACAGTCACGCCTCCGGCTGGGACGCCATAGCGGATCACTTCGGCGCGGCGGTCGGGACCGTGAAGGGCTGGGGCCAGGGCAACGACGCGCAACTGCGCGACCGGCTGCCGCCGCGCCATCTCGACAAATTCGTCGACCTGATCGCGAGGGCGCTTCCCGAGACGTTCGACGCCGACCGCATCCGGGAGATCGTCTTCGGTCCCGCCCTGCTCCTGGAGCAGGTCCTGCGCGCCCGATCCCCCGCGGAGCTGGAGCAGCTTCTGAACGACGAGGCGGATCGGGGCCGCATCCGGCTGGTGCGCAAGCCGGACCGGCCCGGCCTGATCGAGCGCGAGAGCAGCGCGCCGGAGCGCCCGGTGCACCTCGTGCCGCTCGGCGCCGCGTTCCGCCTCGAATGCGACGCGCCGTTTCCGGTCCGGCACGTGGTCGCCCTGCAGCAGGCGCAGCGGCTGTGGGGCTTCGTCCCGGCAGAGATCAATCCGGGCCAGCGCCGAATCCTGCTGCCGGGGTTCGGAGACGACGGCGCGCCGGACTACATGTCCGAGCGGGAGCAGGCCGGCCTGCACCGGTTCATCGTCCTGCAGACGCGGGACGCCGTCCCGGTCGCGATCGAGGCGTCCGACCGGCCGGAGTTCGCGCTGGACTACGCCGCGCTGGCCGGAATCCTCGGCTTCTACCGTGGCCAGCCCGCCGCCGCCCGGCACCTCTACCTGATCGAGCTGATGATCGGCGCGGCGGATGACGACGATTGAGGAGCCTACCGCGTCGTTCTACGCCCCCGGGGACGCGGGCAGGTTCCGCACCTATGCCGAGCGGGAGTTCGGGGTTGGGTCGTATCTCGACCTCGATGCCGAAGCGGGGGAGCGCGACGAGATCCTGATCGCCGGCTTGCTGAGCGCCCGCGATTACATGATGCAGAGCGCCGGATGCCGGAACGCGGCGGGGGCGGCGTTCCGGGTCCATCCGGGCCTCGTCGAGACGATCCGGCCGAACGCCTTCGCCGCGCATCACCGCGGCCTGCATCTCTGCGGCCTGAGTTCGGGCCTGTACGGCGCGATGTTCGAACTGTGCCTGTTCGTGATGGCGCAGCCGGGCGTGTTCCCCGAGATCGGCGAGCCGCGCCGCGAGACGGCGACCCCGCTTCCGCCCGGCATCGTGCCGGGCTTCTGGATGATCGACGCGCTCCGGGCGGGCGGGGCGGTGCTCGACCGCTCGGTCGCGGCGACGCTCGTTCCGAAATGCCCGGCGCGCTACCGCTTCGCCGTGATGCTGACGCTGCACATGATGCGCTTCGTCTGGTTCCACGAACTCTACCACTGCCTGAACGGCCATATCGGTGTGCTCCGCCGCGTCGCCCCGGCGATCCGGCTCAACGAGATGCCGGAGGCGGGCGGGGCCGCCGCGATGATCGCGCGCGAGCGGGCGGTGCTGGCGATGGCGCCCGCGGCCTTCCTCCAGGCGATCGAACTCGACGCCGACCGCTCAGCGCTTTGGGGCGTGATCCAGACGCAGGCCCAGGATCGGGAGAACATCTTCGCACTGCAGGCCCCGGCGCCCGAACAGCGGATCGAGGCCAGCCTGTTCACGGCCTATCTCATAACCGTCATCTTCGATGAGGCCGGCCGGCGCCTGGAAGGCGGCAGCGCCGGCACGCATCCCGACCCGTACACGCGGCTGCACAATCTGATCCGCACCACGGCGGCGCATCTCCTCGATGCACACCCGGCAACGAACGGGGCGTTCCGGGGCGTCATCGGCACGTTCAGGGCGCTCAAGGGAGTGATCCCAGCCCTGTCCGATGCCGATACGGTGCTGGACGATTGCTGCCATCCCGCCTTCCAGGGGTTGCTCGACGAGAAGGAGGAACTGCTCGACACGGCACGCGGCCACTTCGCGCCGTTCGGCTTCAGGTAATGCACTCAACCGCGTCTCTGCATCGAGATGTTGCAAGCTCCAGCAATAGAGAGGTGCTTATATTTTCTGCACACGAACCGAGCAGCTTTGGGTGCCGAACGTAAGTGTGCGCCTGACTGTCCAACAGACGGTCGATTTCTGCATATGCTACGCCACGACGAGCCGAATTATGGCGTTGAGACTGCCGCCCGAGCACTAGTAGCGAATACTGCAAAGCTCAAAATGAAAAAATTTCTACCGCGCGGTCAACTGCGGTTGCAAATTTGCTATGATCGATATTTATTAGAGACGCACCATCGCGTTAGCCCATCTGCGCTTACGAATTGTTTTCGCACCGATGTGAGGGCCAAGCCATGCTCACGAACGCACTAAAAACAAGTGTCATTTTGTATTTTGTAGTAGGCTCAACAGGGCAAGCCCAAACGATTCTCACTCCTGAAAGCCAAGCAGCCTTTCAGCGCATACTAAGTCCTCAATCGGATCGGCAGCCTGTTGCCCGAGCACAGGCTCTTACGGTGAGGGCTGCGAGAGATGCTTACTCTCGCTTACTGGTTTGGAATGAAGTTGCCATGGAAGTAACTGCAGCTGATCACGCGCGAGGTCCAGCCGAAGGTTATGACCAGTTAGGTCCTCATCGATCAAGTCGTGCTATCGCCATAGTTCATTTGGCGATGTACGATGCCATTAATGCAGTAACAAAAAAATATACCTCTTATTCTGATATTCCAGATGCAAATGATGCTCAAAAACCAGCTTGCCTTGACACAGCAATCTCAGCGTCTGCTAGAACGAGTATGCTTGCGCTGTTTCCCCGCGAACAGAATCGAATCAACGATGCATATAATAGGGATTTGAGCTGGGCTAATGCCGCTTGTGAGTCAGCGCAGACGATGAGTGACGTGGGTATTGCTGTGGGGGAAGATGCAACACGCCGCATCCTGTCTCTACGCGCGAATGACGGTTCGGCTTTCAACGAACGCGACGCAGGAACAGAGCAGCAAGCAATAGAGAATCCATCAAAATACGTATACCTCCCGGCGGGTGCTGGACAGTGGCAACCTGATCCTATCAGCATGATGCCAACAGCTTTGGGGTATG
Source organism: Methylorubrum rhodinum (assembly GCF_014199935.1). Taxonomy (GTDB): domain Bacteria; phylum Pseudomonadota; class Alphaproteobacteria; order Rhizobiales; family Beijerinckiaceae; genus Methylobacterium; species Methylobacterium rhodinum. The sequence continues at coordinate 29,419 of NZ_JACHOP010000016.1, read as the reverse complement.
ACTGGGGTAAAGTCAAACCATTCGTTTTGAAGGATATCATCTCATTTCGACCTCCTACTCGCCCGGCACTCACCGATGTGCGATATACTTTAGATTACAATGATGTTAAAAACATTGGCGCGTCATTTTCTCCCGCACGAAAGCCTAATGAGTCTTTCATTGGCGTGTTTTGGGCATACGACGGCACACCAGAGCTCTGCGCACCACCGCGTCTCTACAATCAGTATGCGCTGCAGGTTGTTGAGCAAAACCAACAACCTATGTCGCCATTAAAAGACGTCAGTGATCTTGCTCGATTTTTAGCTGCAATCAACACGGCCATGGCGGATACTGCAATTGTTGCCTGGGAGGCAAAATGGCGTGAGGCGTTCTGGAGGCCGGTAACAGCAATCCGATACCAGATGGATGATGGCAATCCGGAAACTCAGCCTGACGTTAGTTTTGTTCCCTTGGGTGCGCCAGCCACAAATGGCCGTGGTCCTAACTTTACTCCCCCATTCCCCGCATATCCATCCGGTCATGCAGCTTTCGGCGGAGCGTTGTACCAGACAATGAGAAAGTATTACGTCGAAAATACATCCGTCACATTCACATCTGATGAATTCAATGGGCTTAACAAAGATGCCGCGGGTCAGACTCGTTCATATCGCTCCCGAGATTATCTAAATTTCTCCCAACCAGAATGGGAAAATGCGCGAAGCCGGATATATTTGGGCATTCACTGGCAGGTAGATGCAGACGAGGGCATCGCGCTTGGTCGTAAGGTAGCTGACTATGTCTCCGCAAATGCGTTTCTCCCCCGACCTCGTCAGGCTTCTCTTCGGCGGTAAAGTTCCAATTGTAGGGACAAGTTTGTTCAGTATTTTACCTGTATATTGGCTAAAAATAATCCAATAACGCTACTACATGGCCGCGAAGAATTGCAGCATGACTACACTAATGCGGCGCGTCAGGACTATCATATCAAGCATTTTTAGCTGCGTTGTTGAGCTGCTACTAGCAGATCTTTGTCTGTCAGGAGGATGACATGTCTGAACAGGTCAAGCTAAAGTACGGGGGCCAGACACTCACACTCGCCCGCAGCGAGCGTTTGGTCGCTGTAAAGCCGCGTCCGGGGATGGAGGTATTTATGGAGAGGGCAATCGATGCCTTACCGAGAGCCCAAACATCCAAGGATGCCGAACGTCTCATACTTGGCGGCTTCCAAGTGGTAGAAGCTGGTGCAACAGCTGCCGAATCGAGCAAGGGCTTGGAACAACTGCGCCGCGATCCTGCAGTCGCGATTGGCTCGCATGTCTACCACACCTCAAACGACGGTGTGCCGTTCGTGCCGACCGGGGAAGTCTATGTGGAGTTCAAGCCGGAGACATCATCAGATCAAAAAGAGGAAATTTTCGATCGCTACAAGCTGCAGATCGTAGAAGCGCGTGGTAACAATGCCCTTATCGCAAAAACGACCCCGGACTCTCCCAATCCAGTTAAGGTCGCGGCGGAACTCCAAGAGCAAAGCGTTGTAGAGTTCGCCGAGCCTGATCTCGCGACGCCCGGACGCCTTAAGGCCTTCGCCCTTCCTGCCGATGATTTACTCCAAGATCAATGGCATCTTGAAAACAAAGGCGTTCACCGTGGGCAAACTGTATTCATCAAGGCCGGCGCAGATGCTCGGGTGATAGCGGCGTGGCGAGAAGTTGAGACACTTGGCTCTCCTGATGTCATCCTAGCCGTTATCGACGACGGCTTCGACCTCGCGCACCCCGACCTTTCAGAATCAGGCGTGACGGTTGGCGCATGGGATTTCACCCGCCGGACGAACAAACCTACGCCAGACCCGAGGTCAGAAGATTGGCATGGAACCGCTTGCGCTGGCGTGGCGCTCGGACGGGCTAATGGGAGCGGCATTGTAGGTGCTGCCCCCGGGGTCGCTCTGATGCCAATTCGATGGGGACCAGATTTGTCCGATCGCCAAGTCGAGGCTTGGTTCGCATATGTGCGCGACAAGGGAGCTTGGATACTGAGCTGCAGCTGGGGGGCCGCCGCCGCCAATTTTCCCCTCGGACGTCGGCGTGAGCTTGCCATTGCGGACTGCGCCAGAAACGGCCGAAGTGGCAAAGGGTGCGTAATTCTGTTCGCTGCCGGGAACTCTAATCACGACATCAATGAGCCTGAAGCAGGCACCGTTGATGGTTTTGCTATTCATCCGGACGTTATAGCAGTCTCAGCTTCAAATAGTCGCGATCAACGGTCGAACTACTCTAATTTTGGCAAAGAGATTTGGATTTGCGCCCCTTCCAACGGAGCTGGAGGTTGGGGTATTGTAACAGCCGACGTTACGGGATTCGTTCTGATTGATGGCGTGCAGAGCCCCTTGGGTTACGATCCCGGGGACTACACTTACGAATTCGGCGGCACGTCGAGCGCCTGCCCCCTCGTCGCGGGCGTCTGTGCCCTTATCTTAAGTTCTAATCCCAACCTGACTGCGGCCGAGGTGAGGGAGATCTTGCGCGAGACGGCACGCCAGATTGGCGACGGCTACGACGAGCACGGTCACTCAATCCATTTCGGCTACGGCTGCGTGGACGCACAGGCGGCCGTACGAAAAGCTATTGGCAGCGGTGTTGAGGTTGCGGCAGCTTGAACCCCTACCAAACTCTATGTGGATCACAAAGGCCTGCACCGTGTCGAAATCCGATCTCTGCAGGGTGCGATTAACAGATCAGCCCCGCCTCCTTGTCGGGGGCGGGGCTGAAGCGCCGAAGTGACAAGCGCTCGACGGATCACCCAGCGCTGTCGGTGAAGTTCGATCAGCAGGAGGGGACGCGGCGGGAGCCGATGCGGTTGCTGTCCTCATCAAAGATTGGGCTGTTGTGCAAGACGTAGCCAATATATCCACCCTCGTAGCCGCCGCGCAATTGGCGGAAGCCGACTGGGAGGTAGTCCTGGCGCTCGTCTTAGCGACCGTAGGCGCGGTAGCCTTCATCCTGCCGAGCGCGAGCACTGCTGACTGCGGTGGTGCCGATCGCGGTTTCGAGGATGCCGATGGCGACGGCCTCACCGCGGCGGCGGCCAGGGCCTTCGAGGTGGGGCAAGGGTGGACGCTGAGAGGGTGACGGCCGCAACGGCGGCGGTGAGAGTCCTTCTAAGCACGACACTGTCTTCTGTAAGTCTGAGAGGGGCGGTGCCTGCGTGAGCGCCCCGCCGTCTGGTGGCCGGCCGCTGTCTCACTGGCCAATGACCCAGACGTACCAATGACCTGCTTGTCGTTATTCCCCGATCGCCCGACGAATGCAGTCGCTCAACGGATCGTAGCGCCCCGCATGCGCGGCTTTCGAGGCCGCGAGCCAGCGTTCCTTGCCGATGCGCCGGAGATCGAACGGATGCCCGGCGTTCCGGGCGAGCTGATCGAGATAGAGGGCCTGCGTCCGCCCGTTGCCCTCGCGGAACGGGTGGACGTAGTTGACGTCACCGATGATCTCGCCGGCCTGCTCGGCGAACGCATCCGGGGTCAGGTGCTTGAGGTAGTTGCGGGCGACGAGGCGGCGATGGATGTCCGCCATGCCGGTCTCGATGAAGCGGCGGAACTGGAACTGGCTGCCGCCCTTCGCGATCTCCACAATGCGCAGCTCGCCGGCCCAGTCGTACACGTCCTGGAACAGGTGCCGGTGGATCGCGCTTAGGTGCCGGAGATCGAACTCACCCTCGGGCACGCCTTCGGCGATCCGCTGGGCGACGATCCGGCGTTCGAAACGGTCGAGTTGGACCGCGTCCGTCAGGCCGAGCTTGTTTCGGAGGACGGCGTAGTCGGGCGGGTAGCAATAGGCGGTGTCGCTCATTCCGCCGCGGGAACGAGGGAGGCGGAGCGGGCGCGATCGAGGATGTATGCGCGGCGCTTTTCGTGCGGCCAGCCCTCGCGCTCGAACATCTCGAACATGGCAATCTCTCCGGCATCGAGCGGATTGTCTTCGATGTCCTGAAGATGCATCGCGACGAGACGCCGCTGCCGGGCTTGTTCGACTGTCTGCTTGTCTAGATTTTTGTCATCATCCTTCATTGCTCTATTCTAGCGCATTCGCCCCCGGATTGCCAGATTTTACCGCCTCCGCCGACAGGCGGACCGCGCTCTACGCCGCCGGCCTTGCCGGCTCTGCCGAACCCGCGGTTCGCGGTTTCGGCCCCGTGGGGGTCACGATCGCTGGCGGAGGAGAGGCGGAGGCGCCCGGTGCCCGGCCGCCGCGTTCCGGGTGCGTGCGGCGGGCCGCACGCTGAACCCTCTTTTCCAGCTTACACCGACGCCGGGGCTTGTTCCAATAGCCGAAGTCCGGGCGGCCCGCTCCATTCGGCCGGACGCATGCGACCGGCCTCCCGTGTTGCCCGGCCCGCACGGGACGTGCGCCCCAAGGGGTTCGGCTTTGGAGCCCCCGTCTTTCGGTCGATCGTCCAACCCGCTGCCGCGGGGGTCAAGTTTGGACGCTCGGCGCTGGCCAAGGGTTCATGCGCGGCTTTTTCACAAAAAGAGAAAGCTTCGCATGCTCAAACCCTAACCAGAGAAAGACCACATCATGAAACTCGACCACATCGACATTGCAAATCTCAAGACATCGCCCCTCAACGTGCGCAAGCACGGTGGAAAGGACGTGTCCGACCTCGTCGCCTCGATCCGCAGCCTTGGCATTCTGCAACCGCTTCTCGTGCGCAAGAACTGCGAGGGCTACGATGTCATCGCCGGACAGCGGCGGCTCGCCGCGATCCGTCACCTTGCCGAGGAGGGCCATGACACGATTGGCCTCGTACCCTGCGCGGTGATGGAAGACGGTGACGATGCCGCCGCCATCGAGGCCTCGCTGGCCGAGAACATCGCACGCCTCCCCATGGACGAGGTCGACCAGTACCGCGCCTTCGCTGGCCTGATCGATGCGGGCCGCAGCGTAGAGGACATCGCCGCCCAGTTCGGCGTGACCGAGCGGCTCGTGCGCCAACGGCTGGCCATCGCCAACCTTTGCCCCGCGATCCTGACCCTCACCCGCAAAGGGGAGATCAATGCGGACACGATGCGCGCCCTGACGCTGGCGACCAAGGCCCGGCAGAAAGCGTGGCTGAAACTCTGGCGCGATCCCGAGGCGTATGCTCCGCAAGGGCACGGCCTCCGGCGCTGGCTGCTCGGCGGGGAACAGATCGCGACCTCCGCCGCGCTCTTCCCGCTCGACGCGTACGAAGGGGCGGTCGTCACCGACCTCTTCGGGGAGGAGGCCTACTTCGCGGATGCCGATACCTTTTGGACGCATCAGGAGGCGGCGGTTGCCGAGCGGGTCGAGGCCTACTGGAGGAAGGGCTGGGCCGAGGTCGTCGTGCTGGAGCGCGGCGAGCGCTGGTACGGCTACGAGCACCGCAAAGTGGCGAAGAAGCACGGCGGCAAGGTGTTCGTCACGCTGGCCGCGAACGGTGAAGTCGCCTTCCATGAGGGCTTCCTGTCCGAGCAGGAACTGCGCCGCCGCGAACGTGCGGAACAGGCCGAGGCGAGGGAGCCCACCGTCAGACCCGAGTTGACCAAGGCGGCGGTCAACTACCTCGATCTCCACCGCCATGCCGCCGTCAGGGCGTCCGTGCTGAAACAGCCCGGCATCGCCCTCCGCCTCACGGTCGCACACATCCTCGCCGGATCGGCCTTGTGGCGCGTGACGCCGGAGCCGCAACGGGCCGACAAGCCGGAGACGGCGCAGAGCGTGGCCGAAAGCGTGGGCGAGGCCTTCATGGCTGCCGAGCGTGAAACGGTCCTCGCCATGCTGGCGCTCGATGCCGACACGCCGAGCCTCGCCGGGCATGCAACCGGGGAAGTCGGTAGCCTGTTCGAGCGGCTGCTCGCGCTGGAAGATGCCGATGTCCTGAGGGTGCTGGCCTTCCTCATGGCCGAGACGCTGGATGCGGGAACGCCGCTGATCGGCACGCTCGGCTCGTTGATGGGCGTCACTATGGCTGCGTGGTGGGAGGCGGACGAGGCCTTCCTGTCGCTGGTCCGCGACCGGACGACCTTGCTGTCGATGCTGGCAGAGATAGGCGGCGAAGCCGTGGCATCCGCTCACAAGGGCAGTACGACGAAGGTGCTGCGGAGCATCATTCGCCAGTATGCGACCGGAGAGGGACGCTCGAAGGTGGAAGGCTGGGTTCCGCGCTGGCTGGCGTTCCCGGCAGGGTCCTACACCGAGGATGCGGCCAACCTATCCAAGGCGGCTTGAGCGAAGGGCGGCGGCGCGGAGCCGCCGCCTACATCGGTGCGAAGCCGGTGGGACGTTGATCGTTCAGGGTCGCGCCGACGCGGACGCGGCTCGCGGGCTCCGGCGCGGGGCCGTCCGCGTTCCGCGTTGGCCCCTCGTTGCCGAGCTTGCGCCGCACAGCCTCCGGCATGGCGGCTTGCATCTCGGCATCCAGTTCGTCGAGACGATCGGCGGTCACGTTGCCACGGTCGAGTTCTTCCCGTGCCGCATCTGACTTGGCCTGAAAATTGTGAAGCTGGCTTCGCTCCTGTTCGAGACGGGTCTTTGTGTCCAGCGAGGCTTTGTACCGCTCCCACGGCGGCCGCTCATCGGCAATGGCGTTCGGATCGATGACATCGGCGTTCAACTCGATCCCGCCCTCGTCGAACACCCGCGTTCCGTCCTGCGTCTTGAACACTCTGCGCCCGTCAGGGAGGACGTGCGCCTTGCCGAGCATTTCGTCGAGCCGCGTTTGCACCTCATCGAGAGCGATACGGTTCTCCATCAGCGCCTCGACGGTCTTCTCGTTGTAACGGTCGAGCTTCGTCGTGAACGTCGCTACCTGCTTGTCGGTCGCAAGTACGGCCTGAACGGCAGCGAACGTTTCGCGGTCGCGCTTCTCCGTCCGAACGCGCTCGTCCTCGCGCATCGTCCGCTGACGAGCATCGAAGCGCAGCAGCTTCTCGCGGTGTTTGATATCCTCTTCCCTCATCGCCGCCGCGATCGCGAATTGCTCTTTCCATGACCGTGATACGCCTGCCTCCATCATTCCCCGCATGTCTTCTTGGCAAGGACGCTGACCACGGTACCCGGCGGGTAATCGGGGTAACGTTGGAAGGCCGCGTAGACGGTATCGATCGTTGACTGGTCCTTGTAGAACCAATCATAGAGGCACTTCATGCCTTCGGGCTTCTTCCCGTCGCGCATGTAGCGGGCCATCGCCAGCCCCTCGACGACCCCAGCCACGAATGCATACCGTTCCTTGCCGTCCATCTTCGCCATCACGACACCGGCGGTAAAGTCCGTGGCGAAGGCAGGCGTACCCGCGACCAGTAGAGAAAGACAATATCTGGCCATTCGGGCCGAACTGCCGGATATACCTAAGTAAATGGCTTTACTCTTAAACGACCCTTTTTGTTGAAATTTTCATAATGTGTGTTATTGTGCTACTATACTTGCAAGATCGTGGATTTGATCTGGCAAGACGAGGCTGGGAGGCCATCGGACATGACACCTCAAAAAGGGTCGATTTTGAGGGGCGGGGCGGCGAGGAGCCTGACCCCGGCGGTAGAGAAACATGAGAAAAATCGGGTACCTACGGGTTTCAACGCAAGAGCAGCGGCCTGACCGCCAGATCGACGCGCTCGAATCGCGCTGCGACGCGCTACGCATCGAGACGGTGTCCGCCACGAGTCGCCGCAGGCCGGTCTACGACGCGCTCATGGACGAAATAGAGCCGGGGGACACCTTCGTCGTGCTCGACCTCGACCGCGCTTTCCGCTCCGTCATCGACGCTGTCAGCACAGCGGAGCGACTTCTCGCACGCGGCATCGGCTTCGAGATCGTGAACCTTCAGGTCGATACGGCGACTCCGGAGGGTATGTATGTTTACACCGTCATGAGCGCCAACGCCGCCTTCGAACGGCAGATGCTGATCAAGAGGACAAAGGAGGGGCTGGCCGCAGCACGGCGGAGAGGCAAGCGCCTCGGCCGCCCACCGAAGCTTACCGCCGCCCACCTCGAACTCGCCCGCGCCGCCCTAGCTGATCAATCGCAAACGCTCACAGCGTTAGCCCGGCAATTCGAAGTTCGACCGTGGACACTGACTCGTGCACTCGAGCGAGGCTTATCGAAAAATGTTAGCTAGCTCGAAATTTTTCCAAATATCCGGGTAAAATTCTTTCCAGATATTCATCGCCTCAATTCTAAGAATTCCGGAAAGTATTTCAGGTGGATCAGCAAAAAACTCCGGCAGACAATCAGATATTTTTTTATCCGTCATAATTCCCCATCTAGAATGCCCGCCCATTAAGGGGGATGAAATCGAATAAACAACACGACTCAATCGAGACTCACGTATCGGGAAGCTACACATTGCACACGGTTCTACCGAAGAATATAGAGTGCATCCCTCAAGGGAACTGAGACCGTATTTTAGTATTAGCGCCCGGGATATTGCCACCAGCTCAGCATGTTGCGTTACATCGCCTTTTTCAGTCACATTGTTTTCGGCTTCTACAAGTACTTTTTCGCCACACGCAATCAAGGATGCAAAGGGGTACTCCCCCCTCTTTGCTGACGAACGCGCTATCTGAAGACAGCGGGTCATGTGTCGCAAATCGATTTCCCGGGAAATCATCTGGAGTTTCCCTCTTCTGGTAGGTGCCTGATACTACCAAATGCACAAAAACAAGAAGTCAAGTACGGCGAAACGGCATCTGCGCTTGGTCGGAGTACTTCAATTTTTGACAAAATCATGTGTTTTTCGAGTTCGAGATAAGCACAATCTTCATCGATAAAATGGAAGTTATGCGAAGGTATTTTTTTGCCGATAGGCAATGTGACATAGCAGAGTGTATTAACTCCGATCTCTTCAATACCCTTGCAAAAAGTCCAGAAATTTTCCTTATCATTTAAGTGCTCGACCAACTCAGAGCCACAAATAAATAATACATTTACGGATTCTCTTTGAACAATATTTTTCGCAAATGAAATAATTGACTTTTGATCTTCCTCATATTCTATATCTGCAATAATGACACTGTCTAATTCAGATCGGTTTTGATGAACGGTTTGATTTATAAAATCATAAAAAATTTTGCAGTTTTGTTCCTTGTCAATAAGAATGGAAAATATGTCATTTCTATTAGCAAATCTTTTTTGCATTAGAAGGTAAGGTATCGAAAAGCCAACATCTATAAATAAAACATTGCGAAGCTCGTACAATTCGTCCATGAGAATGCTAATTCTTTCGCCGAACCATGTACGATTCTGCTGATTTATCCAATGCGTAAGTCTAACTTCGATGCAACTATATATTCTATTGTCGTACTTTGAATAATCCCTGTTGTAGAAATCGAGAAATTCTAAAATTTCTCTTTTATCAATCCCAAATTTGCTACCAAATCTTCGGATAAGCGTGTCATTGTTTATCATATCAGCTGCTCGGTTTTTTGATTTGTAGTCGCCCGATATGAACCATAAGTAGAACAAGAGGCAGGGATATGCCAGCCATGACTACTTTGACAAAATATTGCCCAAATATCAAATCGAAAATTGGCGCGGTTCCAGCAAAAGCAATCACAATAAATATGATGGTATCTAAGAATTGTCCCAACAATGTGCTCAGCAATGCGCGCAACCACAGCCCAGATTCTGGGTAATGTTTTTTTATCATAAAGAAAGTCCACAAATCTAAATTTTGGCTAATGATGTATGAGGCCCATCCACCTGCAACAATCCTCCATGAAGATCCAAGCGTAGTCTCAAAAGACTGCTGACCTGTCCAAAAGCTTGCAGGAGGTAATGCAATAGCAAGCTCAAAAACGACTACGGACACAATCAAAGCCGTAAGTCCTAAGCTTATCATCATTCGTGAATAAACTTTACCATACAGCTCTGCTGCCGAGTCCAGTATAATGAAGCTGGCCATGTAACTTATAACTGTTGCGCTGGCTGAAAAGCCGAAAGGCAGAGCAAATATTTTGGAACCTGCAGCATTGCTTGAAATCAATAGGGCCGTATGAAAACTCAAAAGAAAAAGAAAATATCTATCGAAGGGCATGTCTCTATTCATGAGGGCTCTCCTCGGTACCTTGCTCTCGCCAATGTTCCCACCACAAGCTGTATCTTCCGTCTGTTGTTTTTTCATGAGTTAGTTTTGTTACTAATTCTGTAGGAAGTCCAGCTATACCGGCTCTACGTAGAGATGAAATTATAATTCTAACATCGCTCTCGTCCAAAGGCGCAAATAGATCTGCAGCAGTAGAAACTACGCCCCACGGGTTGCTGGTGCGCGGATTAAATATGACGACTTTTGGCGATTCTGATACAGATACAGATGAAACGATGGCAATATATGACAATCTTTGCTGTGAAGAGGGTATTTTGCTTATTATTCTACCAAGATAGCGCGATAAAGGTTCGCAGAGTTCTGGAGGTATGAAATAGACCATTCTAGTAATCGCAATCTGCTGACTTTTTTCTCCTGTTCTAAAGAGATTTTTTTCGAGACGACTCAAATATTCTGGATCATCTAACTCGCGCGGCGATGATGTGAATAGCCACAGTTCATGCGCTGCAGGCCAAGGCCAAGGCAAAGAACTAGTTAAATTAGATGCTCGTTCGCCAATTTCATTAAATGGATCTCTTTCTGCTTCTATAGTACCCTTGAGTACGGATCTAATATACTTGTCTGACGGGCCATAAATCTCTAGAACAGAGTTTTCTAAAATTTCCGCCTTCTCGTTCTTCTCGCGTCTAAAAATACTGATGAGTTCGCTAACGCGATCTGGAGTAAAAAAAACAACTTGCTCGTTCGCCGCTGCTTGAGAAACTCGCTGCGGGGTGACGCCCAACATTTCAGCGACTTGCCGCTGGGTTATATCGAGCTTGGCAAGGAGATCTCGATCCTCTTTGGCCATACATTCTTCCTCGACCTGCAAGATCCCTTGGGGGCAGGTTAATCTAATTTACTCCTACGTCAACCCTTGCTGCGGGCGTCCCATTGGCTCTGGCCGTTCCTGACCCACTGCTTTGCGGATCAAACCTATCAAGGCAAGCACGTCGGCAAAGCCACCACCCTCACTGTCGAGATCATCCATCCGGACAAAAGGCGGAAGGGCATCCCTTGCGAGATGTTTGCCCACGGCGGCGATGGTCGTCCTTTGTGAGCGAAATCAACGCTTTCTGCCCTGCCTGCTGCGGCGTCGGCGGCCTAGTTTCGAACGCGGTTGTTACGGTCTCGATCGGCCGACTTTGTGTCTCCCGCACAAACGCTCCGTTGCGTATGAGGAGCCTATGTACAACAGAGTTTTTTTGGATCGAGTACCACGCATCAGATCTAGCACTTCTACGCGATAGAGATGCTTGAAGCACCTGAAAGGCTTGGAGCAGAAGGGTTCTGCTGTTCAAATACGTCGCCGAGTCATTGGGTGGACCCTTGACTGAATCGCCCGTGGCCGAAGGCCCGCCCTTGGCTACGAAGCTGCACCGTTGTCAGCGCTCACATTCTTTGTCTTGGCGGGTACTATGATCTTCGTCAGGTGATTCACATTGCCCTTATGAAGCGGGGAGTCACGGATAACAGCTAGATATCAAACACTACCACGGCGGACCTGCATCTAAGCGCGCCCCAGACCGCCTCGCTGGATGTCGCTGAGGCAGACTGGCGGGTCTGAGCAGATGCGAGGACTGAAAGGGCAAGGGCCCCCTCCAGAAATCCATTTACTTGCTAACTTCGGAAATTTAGTTTACACGTAGGTTTCCCAAGGGAGGAATCCGATGAGAAGCTTCCTCAAGGCGCTGCTCAATGCCGTTCTCCGCGAGTTTGTTGGCGTTGTCCTTGAACTAATTCTAAGCATATTTCCACCAAACGATCTCAATATTCCTAACAAAATTCCTGACGAAGTTCCAATAATTTCCTTCTCTATGGCAGAAAAACAATCAAAACAGATCTGTATTTAGATCAAAAATTGAAAGGCGAGCGCAAATGCTCGTCTTCTATCGCCATTACTATTATCAATGCAAACTGATTTCACATTGATTTAGTTGTATTAGTCGGTTTTCCGGCTATCTCTCGCAATAAAAACGGGGCTATCTCACAAAATATCTCGGGCAACCCGATTCGAGAGCTTGGTACTGACGTAGATATTTTCGGAAGTTTTCCCGCCAAACTGCCTGCGCTGCAGAAGCTGCCAACTGCGTCCTTCAATGCCCTGCTTAAGTTGGAACGGCGAGTAGCATTTCCGTAAGCGCACCGCCCGACTGCTGGTATGCCTGTGGTGAAGGCCGCGGTCTCCTTTGAGGCGGCGTGTCAGGCGGCGATCGGCTGAGGGTGGGGCTGGGTCCAGTTCCAGGGGAGCAAGTCGTCGAGGCCTCGGGCCGGATGATCGGGCAGCCGCGCGAGGACGTCGGCGAGCCAGGCCTGCGGGTCGACGCGGTTGAGCTTGGCGGTCTCGATCAGCGTGTAGATCCGGGCGCTACGCTCCGAGGAGGTCCCGAAGCGCTCCCGCCGCAGCCGGGCGATCTCCAGCTTCAGCTGCTCGACCGCAATCTCCGAGGCGAGCCGGGCCGCCCGCTCGGCCAAGTTCATGGCATGGGCGGCGGTGAGATCCGTGGGAAGCGGCGGGGGCTCGGGCGCGTTCGGCACACTGAAGAGATGAGCATATTCTTCAAGCGCCGTAACGCATTATCCTCAGCCGAGAGCGCTCGGACGCCAGCTCTCCTGCGGCATGCGCCAGTCGATGCCCGAGAGCAGGTAGCCAAGTTGCGCCGTCGAGATCGTAACCGCCCCGTCCGCAACGGCCGGCTACAGGAAGCGGCCGCGGTCGAGCCGCTTGGTGTAGAGGCAGCCCCCCCTGGCCGTCGTTCATATAGAAGTGGGAGCGGGTCTAACTGTGGACGCGCGGTCTGCTGATCCGTGCAGCCTGAGCGACGGCGAACGGGCCTACTTCACGACGTGGTGCCCGGCCGGCACACCGATCACGACCTTGGTCGCCATCAAGGGGCGGCGCTGGAGCATTTAGGACGCGTTCGAGACCGCAAAGACCGAACTCGAGCTCGATCACAACGAGACCCGTTCCTGGCACGGCTGGCACCGGCACGTCAGCTTGATGATGATGGCCTTCGCCCTGCTGGCGGTGATCCGTCACCATGCCAATGCCGCGCCCCCAAAAAGCAAGATCCGAACGCATCGGCGCGCCCTCTGATTCGCTGGTCCACCCAGGAAATCCGCCGCATCGCCGTGCGAATGGCGCAGCAGCGCATTCAATTTGCTCACGTCGTCGCATGGTCGCTCTGGCGAGGGCCCATCAGGCCGCCGCTCGCCAAGCCCATCTCAAACGACCGGGCGTAGACACCAAACGGGGGCGGCGCCGAAAGCCACCAAGAGAAAACCCTCCGCCTCCTCAATTAAAAACGCAACCTTAATGCCAAATAAAGCATAATTGCTACCGCTGCGCGCAAGATGTGTGTTGTCGGACAAGCCGCCAACACCCACTTGGGAAGGGGGCCTTGCAGGCCCCCGTTCCATCCCCCCGGCAGCTGCGCACCCGGCATCGAGCCTAGGGGCGACGCAGCTCCAGGGTGGCCGTGCATCGCCGCTTGGGCTATCAACTTACTTCAACGGCGACGCCGGATCTAAGGCCGCCGAATTGCTCTGCCCACGCTACACTTTACACTTCGATCGACAAGAAAAATGGACCCATCGCTTATATCCCACTTGGAAAAATTAAAAGAAGGCCTCCTCAAGCTCAAGCCTACGGGCGCTGATGGGTTCGAAGGGCTCGTCGCAGCCGTTTTGCGTGAAGTCACAGGTGTGCCCTTTCGCCTCGCAAGCAGTGGCTTGCAATTTGGTGTCGATGGCAAGCCCGTCTACGACGATGCGGCCATTTATTTTGAAGCCAAACTCTACGGCGGGCGAATAGATCGACCGGCGGTCATCACCAAAATCGCCGACCTTGCTCGAACTGGAGTTTTTGCGGATTTGGCTTGGGTGTTGTGCGCTACAACACAAGTGAGCGCTCAACTTGCCGAACATTTGCGGGCCGACGGACGTAGGAACGGTATCAGCGTTCTTATCCTGGATTGGTTGGAAAACGACATCCCACCGCTGGCCGCCGCTATAGCCATGGGCGGCGCGAGGGCTGAGGCCTTTCTCGATGCGAATTTGGCGGATGCCACGGCGCGTGCCGAAGTGAAAGCCGCTCTCGAAGCAGTTCGGCACCACGGCGATTTTGAGAGCCACACACGGCGGATACGCACCGAACTCGATGCCCCGGCGATGGCGACAGCCTTGGCGCAGGCTGGCAACGAACGATGGCTCACAAGCGCGTTCTCTGATCGCGACCGCGCACGGCGGATGTTCAATCAGCCGCTCGCGCCACGCGATGCCGGCCGAACGACCGTTCTTCAACGTCCAGCGATCGCCACGGCGCTGCGTTCTCTTTTCGAAGCACCCCCTGAGCCCATAGTCGGCGTTGTGCTCGGTCACGAAGGATGCGGAAAGTCGTGGGTAGTAGCCCAGACATGGCTTGGGTGCGATCGGAAGCCGCTGATGGTGGTGCTCGGCGCGGACGAATTCGCAGATGGCTTTTGGCAACGAGACGTGAACGATCGCCTCATCGCCAAGCTGATCGAGCAATCCGGGGATCGGTTCACGGAAGCCGGCCGCGAACGCTGGCGGCGCCGGGTGGATCAATGGCGCAGCGTGGCCGCCGCCGATCATCCTCGCCTTATGGTTATCGTGGACGGCATCAACCAAAAGCCGGAGATCGATTGGGGACGCGTTCTAGACAGTCTCGCTGCGGACCTGCATGCTCTCGGCGGTTCGCTGATCGTCACCTCGCGCACGCCGTATTTTCGTGATCGGGTCGTTGGACGGTTGGTGACGAGGCCGGTCGAGATCATTGTCCCTGAATGGACACCTGCCGAGCGTGATGACATCTTGCGCGGGCGTGGCGTTGATCCGGCAACGATCCAGCAGGACGTGGCGACGTCGCTCCAGAATCCGCGAATGCTGGGGATTGCGCTCGATATCCTCGGCCACGACATCGCAGCTTTGGAAGAACTAAGCATTAGTCGTCTGTTATTCGAACACATGCGCGCCAGCGAACGGGATGCGCCGTCGCTTCTGCCCGCAAACACCTTTGCCCGTCGTCTTCAGGAACATGCCCAGATCGTCTTGGACCGCATCCAACGCCAGCAGACAGACGACCTGCGCGTATTCGAATCTGAAGCCGAAGCGGTCGCGGATGGCCGATTTTTTCACGGCCTCGCAGGCGAGCCGGGGCGGTACGAAATCCATGAAGATGGCCTGACGCTCGCGCTGGGGTTCTCGCTTGCTGATCTTCTCCGCGTAGCCAAACGACGCGGGCGTAATCTTGAGGAGAGTCTTGCGACCGTGCTCGAACCGGTTGCGGCCCTCGACGACACGGCTGACGTTCTCCTCGCAGCTCTGAACGTAACCTCGGTCGATGACGACGCCTACGATGCAGACATCGCGGCAGCGCTCGTGAGCGCCTTCGCGGAGCTGCAAAATCCCGATCAGACCAAACATCCCGCATTTGCAGCGATGGCTCGGCGGCGGCCACAGGGTTTTCTCGCTGCTGCCGCACGCCTGTGTGCCACAGGTGGCCATCAACCAAACTTCGATTGGGTGCATGCGGCTATTCACGCCGCGCGAGACGACGATGCGGCTTGGCCGGTCATCAGCGCCGCTATTCGGTCATGGCTTTCGACGTGCTCGCTCGCGCCCGAACTCGGAATGACAAAGCGTCCTGAGCATGACGCGGCTGAGCAGGTTGAGGAAGATCGATTGAAGCGCAAGAAGGCGATTGACGATAAGCTCGCAGCGTTATCGCCTGGCGAACGGCACTTATACGATCGATTGTCCCATATCGACGAAGATCCTAGCGCGCTGTGGCGTTTAGGGCTTTATCTGCTTGCTGGTAAGCCTCTCGCACCCTTTGCCTCCGCGTTGGTCAACTGGAGTTTTGCTTACGCGCTCAACTCCCATCATAGCGCGCCATACAGCGACTTTCTCAATCTTGTCAGCCTCAATTTGGTGGATTGGAAAGCCGCTCGCATAGCCCTCGTTACTGAATGCACTGCCTTGCGGGACCGCGGCGTATCTCCAACCGGTCAATGGGCGCTGAACACGCTCTATCGTGCGACAGGTGCGCCAGAGGATGCCGAGAAAGCTCGCGTGTTGATCGATGAACTTACCAAGGACAGGCCAAAATTCGAAGGCTGGCGGCTGATTGAAAAATACTGCGCCTCCGATCCCTGTGACCCGGGTTCTGCGAAGCCCGACAACATTGGGGAGACGGCAAGCGGCTACGCGGCGATCGATCCGAGCAAGCTTCACATCCATATGGGGCTTGGGATGGAAGACCATTTCTTCCGTGACGCCCGTCCCGGCGTGGCCCGCTTCGAGCCAGCCGTTGCCGTGGGCAAACACCGCGAATATGCGCAGGACGTGCTCAACCGTACCGGCCACAAGTTGAAGCAGGGACTGTATGGCCTTCGCGCACATCATGCGCTGCTTTCGCGCGACTACGCCGACGCGCTGCTCACAAAATGGCGGGAACGCGACGCGGCGAATAGTCTCGCAGGAATATCCGAAAATGAAGCTTGGTTTACAAGCTTGTATCACATTTTGCTTGCATTCCCATTTTTGAGCTTTGAAGAGAAGCTCGAAGCCTTGATTGAAGCGAGCAAGGCGCATCAGCTGACGGTGGAAATTGTTGACATGATCGGCGCGCCTGATCAGACGATTTTTGATCGAGCTTTTGACACGGCATGGGAAGCAGGGGACGACGACCAGATTTACGTTCTGCTAGTTGTTGCCAAGGCAACTCGGATAGCACTTTCGGCAAATGTTCATCATGCGCTGCTTTCCCTCCTGACTTCGTCAACGAGCGACCGTTTGCGCACGCAGGCGCTCGGGCTTGCGGGACAGAGCGGTGATCATGCGCTTCTAACCGCCGTGGCGGGTAGCGATTGGAATGCGGCGGCCGCGACGGCGGAAAACGGCTACGAGGCTTGGTATGGTTCATGGGCACTGCTCGAAGCGGCGGCCCGCGGCATCGTGGGCGACGAAGACGCGCTGCAGCGCATCTCGCCGCGGCTGTACGGACGCGCTGTGCAAACGTTCAATGACGCCGATGCCCGGTTGTCGGTCGCGCACAGGATCGATGCCTCGATCCGCCGGGCGATCGGCTTCGATGGCATGATCACGGCCCCGGACATCGAGAAGCTCGTCCGATCTGATCGACCTGAGGAACCAAGCCTCTGCAGCCTGCGCGAACGGGAGACGCCGTCGAAAGATCTCCGGGACTTGATGCGCAAGTTGGACGAAAGCACTGAAGAATTTGAGGAAAAACAGCGTCGTAGCTATCACGCCTATGTCGAATTTGACAGGCAGCTATCCGTTGCCGATGCGCGCGTCATCGTTGACGAGCTAAGTATCGATGCCTTTAATGCGCTTGTAGCGGCAGCCCCCGACCTGGCAGACCAATGGTATCGACTTTTTGTCGCTCTACCTGATGCTCGAATTCCGCTCCTGCAGCCGTTGATGCTCGCGCTCGCCCATGTTTTTGCGGCCAATGATCCCGAGAAGGCTAAGGCGCTCTTTTCGAAGGCCGAAGACGGTCGCCCGGTCGTGCGATACGTGTACCGGGCCGGCGTTCCACTTGACGCCAAGGCGGTGTGGGACGGGGACCGCAACGACATCCTCGATCAGCAGCGCCGTGGCCGACTGGACCGCGCGACAACGGACGCGGCCCTTTTCGATGAGGTGTTGGCGGCTTCGGCGTATGGCAAGCAAGATTTTTTATCTGCATACATCGATGAAAAGGTCGGTCGTGAGGAGCCTGCCGAGATCGCTCGCGGGATCATGGTTGCTGGCTTTTCCGACGAGGGACCGCATGCGTCAGAGATACTGTCCCGCTTCGCAGACCAGCCTGGGCTCTTGGGCGCGGCCTGCCGCGCCGCCCACTATGCCTATGAACGCAACGCATGGGCGCGGCATTGGTACGCCCAGATGGCAGCAACCGAAGATACCAAAGTTTATTGGCAGTCCCAGGTGCAGTTCGAGAAAATCGTCGATACCCGTTTCGAGCTATGGCGGAATGATCACAGTGATGCGAGCTGGCCTATGAAGCAATTCCGAGCCAGCAGCATCAGCAATCTGTCGAATACGTACAGAAATCGCCAGAGCAAACGGGATAAAAAGCTCTTTGGGCGCGATGCGCCGGCTCCGATTTTCGTAACCAAGCTACTTGGATAACATTTTCCTCGAAACAACTCCATACAAACTTTTATTATTAATAAATTTTGTACCGAATTCTCTGATGAAGATAGAACCTCTTAACAATAAACTTTTCCGCGGCATCGATCATGCCGAAAACGTTGAGTACTCTAGGGCGATGGCGGGACGGCGGAGGGGGGAGCGGACCGCTCATGGGCGTCGGGCTCCGAGCCCCTCGCTGTGCCGCTCAGGATCGGGCGTCCCGCTGACACGAGGACGCGGACACATCTCCCAGCCGAGACGCCTGCCGAATTCCTGTCGATGGCGACGTACAGCTCTCGTTCTTGTAACGTTCCTGTAGTATGCTTGCGCTCCTGCATCCTTGATCCATCCCTGCCGTGCCCACGACGTCACGCATCCGTAAGAGAGTTGCAACGGACCTGGAATCGCAGGGGGCCGTCTCGCGCGTAGAGAAGATCGGGCCAACCCATGCCAAGGGATTGCACCATCTCGCGGGCGTCGGCGTGAACATCCGCCAGGGCGAGCCCTACGACGCGATGCGGGTCGACTTCGAGCTCAGTTGCGGCACGGCTGCCCTGCGCATCGCAGGACGAGATTACATCATTTCCATGCGCGCTTGCCACGTCGCCTTGGAGCGCGAGAACTGCGAGGTGGCGACTCATTCCCGCTACGAGCACCGACTCGGTAAGGGAAGCTTCGAGATCAGCGGTACGGAGACGCTCAGCAGCGGAAGGGAGCGGGACGCGGGCATCGGTATCGAGGCGTCGGTCGACGCGAACCCGTTCAAGCCTTCGTTTATCGGACGGCTGACGGGTCGCTACAAGCGCTCCGCCAGAAGGAACGAAGAACGGAAGGATGTCGTCAGGCGCGAGCCGGTCGTCGACCTCATCGTCACGTCCGGCCAGGACCGCTGGCAAGTCGGGGATCCGGCGCGTGGCGATGCCCGTAGGGACGACGGCCGGCTCCAGGGCACGTATTTCGGGGAGGAACGCGACAAGGACGGTGAGGTGCGCGAGCTCTGCGTTGTCGCAAGGGGTAGTGCGTCGCTACCGGTTGTCCTCACCGCCACCGTGTCGGCATCGTTCGGTCACGTCTTCGTGCATGGTCCAGCCGGACCCGTCGAGGAGGCGGACCGCACGGGCGCGGAGGCCGCGTTGCGCCAGCGGTCGTCGAAGGCGGCCAGGGAGCATTCGGCAGCGAAGGTCGACCTTAGGGCGAGGGTGGCCGGCCTCGTCATGGCGAAGGCGCTTGGCGAGGCGCAGCGCGACGCCGGCTTCCCAGTCGCCGACGGCGAATTCCTGATCGCCGTCCAGTCGCTCGCCGTACCGCTTGAGCGGGCGCAACCCGACGGGGACGATCCGTGACGCCCCTCGACGCCGTATGCATCCCATCCAGAGCGCTCGACCGCGTCGCCGCGGTGTGGGACGCCACTGAGGTGACGCTCAGGGCGCTGGTGGCAGCCGGCGGGCTCGATCCTGCGGCGGACTTCCGGCACCGCGACCTGCGGGGTTGGCCTCTGGGGGGCGAGGATGTCCGCGGGTTCGATTTCACCGGGTCGGATCTCAGATCGACAGGCTTCGAGACCGCAATGGTCGACGCAACGACCATCCTGGATGGTACGACTCTCGACCCGGCGGCGCGCAACCGCAAGACCGCTCCGGCAGCGCGCGTGCGCGCCCGCCGGGCGGTCCCGCCCGAGGGCGGTTACACAAAGGTGCGCGTCCCGGACCTTTCCGACGCGGAATTGGTCGATCGGACGTTTGTCATCGCAGATCCGCTCGCGTTGGAGAACGTGACGCAGGGGGCACCACCGGCCGACCAATGGCTGACCTACGAGGGCCGGTACGAGGTCGGAGCCATGGTCGCGTGCGCCTTTGCGCATCGGCACAAGCGCGGCTATGTCTTCCGGGACGAGGCGGACCGGCGCTACCTGATCGGTCACGAGTGCGGTGCCAAGCATTTCGGCTTGGGGAACTGGCAATCCTTCACTGCGGGCCGGGAGCGGCTGGAGGAACGCGGTTCCTATCTCCGGGTGATCCGCGATCTCGCCGACACGTTGCGCGCCCATCGTGACTGGATAGCGGGGCTGCCGAAAAACCCGGCGGTCCGGGCTTTCGACGCGTTGAGGGTCGACCTGCGGACGCTCTACCCTGGGCTAGTGTCGGCAGCCAAGTCGGTCATCTCCCGCCACGACGGCATCCTGGCCGTGACCGTCGAGGCACGCGACTATGCTGCCGAGGAAAGGCGGCGGGAGCGCGAGCAGGAAGCGCGCGAATGGTACGCCAGCCTCGGCGAGCGCGAGCGGGCCGAGTTCCACGCTAGAGGCGGCCGCGCCCCTGCGGTAGACAAAAGCCCCCTGAGGAAGCGCGAGACCCGCGCGCTCGGAACGCTGAGGGGCAGCGTGCTCTTCTCGAATTCGCCGGCGCTCGGCCAAGCCATGAGGGAGGTGCTTCCACTCGTGGACGCATTCCTTGCGATGCCGCGGACGCCGACGACGCGACGAGACTTGCTCGGTGTGACGCGCAACGCACGGGAACTCGTGACGCGCGTCCTAAGGGTGCGAGATTCCGTGCTCGATGCGGTTGAATTCTTCGACCGGGATAATCTGGAACGCGTCGCTCAATGGGCCGACGCGCTGCACATCGACGGACAGCGCTATGTGGCCGCCGCGGGCCGTGTGGATGCCGAACGGATCGAGGGGGGACAGCGACGGTCACTCATATGCCCCCCGGACCTGCGGCCGATGGACAACGAGCCCTTCGACCGCGTCGGAACCGCCGTCAACTCGGTGTCCAGACGCGCGGAGGGTTCGCGCCAATCATAGGCACCGATTGTCACCGATCAGTCCTGCAGGTAGCGCCCGGTCGCTGTATCAAAATGGACCTCCTTGTTGGTCAGCGCGGTAATCCACACCTCGACGGCCGTCCAGTGCTAGTCAGGCTGGTTGTCGTCTCCCGCCGTACCCGTCCTTTCACGCTTGCTTCAGGCAGTAGAGCAGACTTTCGAAATGGTGACGCGCGTCGTCGGCCATGGATAGGCGTTCGTACACGGCATTGCCGGCAAGGCGCTGCGTCTTGAAGGCGTGGAGGTCACTCCGGCCGGCGCGCCGTTCAAGTCCGGCCTTCGGCCCCTGACGGCTTCGGGACTTGAGCGCCGCACCGGCCGGAGTAATTTGGCTGCCATCGCATCGACGCCTCAGAAGGCGTCGATGACGCCATTCTCTATGGCCTTAAAAGGAAGGGCCGGATCGTCGGCGACGCTTGTGGGGTTCATCGGTGTGTGGCCCGACCTCAGCCGTCATATCCACCTGCTTCATCGAGTCGATTTCGACGAAATCTCGCTTGAGCCACGTCAGTTCGTCCAGGTGGGCGCTGCGAGTGGCGCGTAGCTCGTTCCGAAGCTCGCGCCGACAGGCAAGCTGCCGGTCTATCAAGGCCTGACGCTCGACGGCATCGCGCCGCGCTGCGGCGTCCGTCTCAATCTCGTTCTGCCGCCGGAGTTTGGCATGACGGCCGACGACCCGGTCCCAAATCCCGAGCAGCCCTTTCCGGAGCCGCTGGCTCCTTGTGCGCGCCTCCTCGACGCTGCGGCGTGCCTGTGCATCCGCAAGATCGCGGCGCTCGCCCCGCTGCGACACGACCATCCTGCGCCGCTTGGCTTCGAGGCGGGCAGCTGCTTCCTCGAACTCCCGTGTGGTCTCGTCCGCAAAGCCGGTCAGCTTCTCATTGAGACGAGCCGCTATCTGCGCCCGAACCTCGGCCACGGGTCTCAGCATCGCGCCATCGCCAAACCGCGCGCGCACCGCCTTGGTCGGGATGCCGGCCCAGCGCGCCACCGCGTAGACCTCGCCCCGGAAATCGACCGCGACGACTCCCCGGCGGTCGCCACGCGCGAGCATGAGACCGCGCGCGTCGAGCGCGTGCTGAAAGCCGGCAGCCGAGTCCGACGCCGCCCAGCATTCTTGGAAGAGGGCCTTCAGGGCACGCGCATCCTGCTCGGTCCGGCGGGCCTGCTGCCACTCCGCCCGGCTGACGTTCAGCGGATCGCGCTCCGCGCTGTCGATCAGCCCGGCCGGCATCCGCCAGCCATGCTCGATGTAGAGCTTACGCGAGACATCACGTAGCTTCACCTTAAAATGCGAAAGGTTGATCGCTCGCATGCGCTCGGGGTCAATGCGCGACCAGACGCAATGTGCATGGCGGCGGCCTTCCTTCTCGTGGAAGACGATGGCCCGCGGCTGACCGGCGAGGCCGACCTTCGCCTCGATGTCCGTGATCGCCTTCTCGAACACCTCGACCCGGACCGATTCGCGCTCCGGCGGACTGAGGCTGAGCGAGAAAAGGAACTGCGTGCATCGCGTGCCGCGGCTGAGGGCGTAGGATTCATTGAAGGCGTCCACGAGATTGTCGGCGACGAATCCGCGAAGCTCGTGGACGCTCACGTGCTCGTTGTCGCGCTCGTTGAGCAGGTGCCAAGCCAGCTGCTTGGCACCCGCGCGCTGGCTGGCCTTAAGGATCACCGCGACCGGCCCTCGATCAGGCCGAGAGCCGCGACCAATTGGTCGCGCATCGAGCGGACATGCGCGCAGGCCTTTTCGATATCGGTCAACGTCGGCGGATCGAGAGGCAGGCACCCTGTGCGAGCCTCGCTCGCGAGCCGGTTCAGGTTGTAGGCGATGCCGGACTGGCCGAGAAGGCCGAGAACCCGCGCCAAGGCTTCCTGATCCGCGACCGGTCGATGCGAGCGCCGCTTGCGGGGAGCTGTGTCACCGGAAAACAGGACCTTGCGGACGTAGGCACTCAGCGACATGTCAGCGGCGGCGGCTTGGAGCCGGTCAAGCTCGGCTTCGGTGAAGCGCAGCGTAAGGCGGGGGGAAGGCTTGGCCGTTCGCCTCGGCGATGTGGCACCTGCCTCGAAGGCTTGCCGGAGCGTGGTCTGGGGTTTTTGGTGATCGGGCCTCATGGCTGGGGCCCTCCGAAATCAACCTTCTGCTTCGACAGGCAGGTGTTCCAATCCGCCAAAGTCTCGAAGAGCGCGTTCGACGTTTCTCCGTCCAGGCGCGCCAGCTGGCGCTTAACGTGTTGTCAGCTTAGAAATTGTTGGTTTTCAGGTGCTTGCCCCTCGGCGCGTGCTACACTCGCGTGCTACGGGACCAAGTACGATGGGCCGCATGAAGTTCGTTCAGCGCCGCGCTGGCCGGTACGAGTTTCGCTTTCCTCTGCCCGACGACCTCTCCGGCAAACCGGTCGCACCGCCGTGGCCGGATACGCTGGCGTTACTCGTCAATGTGCGAACCGGGCGCTTCAAGACCGAGCTCATCCGTTCGCTGAAAACCAACGATGGCCCGACGGCCGATCGACGGGTTCTGGCCCACATCGCCGAGGCGCAACGGCTCATCGATCAAGCGCGGCGCTTCCTGCGCGATGGACCGGTCGCGGGCATCAATGCGGACCAGATCGGTGCCCTGGCACGCGATCACCAGATCCATCTCCTCGGCCAAGACGAAGCCATCCGCACGAAGGGCCTCGGCCTCGACTTGGCGCGTGACGAGGAGCCACCGCATGACGGCCTCGGCATGACGCTCGACGATGTGCGCACCTACCGAATGCTCGTCGATGAGCTGGATCGCTACACCCGGCAGCAGGCGGCGCAAATGCGACCGGGCGCGTCCACGAGCGCCTTCGTTAATCGCGCGGTCGAGGCGCAGGGCATCGTCCTCGCGCCGGACGATCCTGCGTGGCGTCAGCTCGAACTCGCCTTCGTCAAAGCGCAGCGCGATGCCTTGGCGGGCATACAGGCCCGCCTCAACGGCGACGAGGTCGCAACGCCCGAGCGACCAGTGGAACTGAATGGTTTGACCCTGACCGCTGCGCTACGGCTTTGGGCGGAAGCCGGCGGCGCCGGAGCGAGGAAACCGCAACCGTCCTCCATTGCTGAGGCCGAGCGAGCGGTGCGGCGCTTCGTCGAGCTGCACGGCGACATGCCGATCAGCGCCATCACCAAGGCGCACGCGCGCGCTTTCCGCGACGCTCTGGTCCGGCTGCCGAAGGCTCTCCCAGCCCGGCTCGGACGGCTGCCGCTGCCGGAGCTGCTGAAGCAGGATCTTGGCAAGTATCCCCGGCGCAACGCGCAAACCATCAACAAGACCCTGGCGCTGCTCAGCGGCGCGCTCGCGCGCGCCGAGCGTGACGGGCATTTCGAAGCGTTACCAGCCTGGACCAACCCGTTCCACGTCGGCTTCGACGTCGCTCCCGCCGAACGAGAGCCTTACGAACCGTTCAGCATAGCCGAACTGCAACGTCTGTTCGCCTCGCCCGTCTTTGCACGCGGCGAGCGGCCCGTCGGTGGGCGGGGAGAGGCGGCCTACTGGTTCCCCCTGATCGCCCTGTTCAGCGGTGCCCGCCGCACCGAGATCGCGCAGTTGAAGATCGGAGACATCCGGCAGGGCGACGGCGGGATCTGGTACTTCGACATCACCAACGAAGGCGCCGACCAAAATCTAAAGACGGCATCATCGGCTCGCTCCGTGCCGATCCACCACGAGTTGCTTCGGCTCGGGATGGTGGACATGGTCACCGACCGGGCGAAACGGCATTCTCCCAAGGCACCTCTCTGGCCGGCTTTTGCCCCGCCCATCGATGCAAAGACCAAGGCGTGGACGAAGTGGTTCGGACGCTATCTCGGCGAGCACGTCGTCGATCACTCCGCCAAGACGTTTCACTCGTTTCGCCATACCTTCAAGCGCGCGTGCCGCGACGCGGGATTGAGCGAGGAGGTGCACAATGCGTTGACAGGCCACGCTGGCGGGGGCGTGGGCCGCCGATATGGCCGAGAACGACGGGCTGATGGTACTCTCGACTGCGGCATTTCACTCGCCCGCCTTAGCGCCGAAATGGACAAAATCGCATACAAAGAAATTTTTTCTACATGATATCTAATCGAATATGCGAGATTGCAGAAAAAAATTGTACACGGTTATCGGGATCAACCTACCTTCGACCGTAAAGGATTTCAATGAGCGATCCCCCGAAAGGCTCGCATATTTTGGTTTCTTCTTAAAGTCGGTTTTCAACGTCAATGAACTCAGGATCCGAATGCCACAAACACCCAATCAGGCAGCATAAAATTTTTGCGTCGATATTAAGGCTTAAATTATAACTTGTCTTTCCGACACATACTGTAAAATTGTTTGCGGCCAAGGTAGCAAATTACATGATATGTATTGACGCCTCAGAACCTATCCGTCACGCCACTTTCAAGGTTGGTTCGAAGAAACGTAACGTTAGAGAGCGGCCAAGCTTTCCTTGCTACGTGAACCACGGTAGTGTCGTGAGACAGCGTCCGCGCTCGCGAGAAGCAGGGGCAAATGCTTTGGGCGAGTTTTACACGAGTAAGTTGAGAATACGAGCGCCATGACGACCAATATCACATGCGTCTCACAAGACCCTGCGCCTGTAAGATATTTTGAGTACAAGATATTTTCCCAATAATGCTTTGAAGCATCAAGGCCGGAGGGACGATCATGGTCAATACAGTATGGGGTGTTACGAAAAAACCAGTTTCTAGTCAGCGCCTTGCAAGTTATTTTGAGCAAAAATGTGCAAGACCATGGATATCTTTATATTGGCTATCCAGTAATCGCTACGCCGGAAGGCGCTTATCCGATCGACGCGTTGTGGATAAGCCGCACGAATGGTGTCGTCATTTTCAACTTAGTCGAAGGCCGCGACGTTGCAGAATATGGTGAAACACAGGACGAAAGCGCAAACAAGCTCGAAACAAAACTTAGGAGTCATAAGTCATTGATGCGTGGCCGTGATCTTATAGCCACGCCGAATGTTATAACTTATGCTCCGATGCTGGCTGGAAGTCCGGATGTCGACGAAACTTATCCTCTTTGCAACGATAACAATTTGAAATCTGCGTTAGATAGGATTGTTTGGCGTGATGCGGGTGCATTTGAAAGTGCAGTTTCTGTTATACAATCAATTTCGACTATCAGACGCGGCAAGCGTAACAGGGGCGTTCTGACTGAAACGTCGCGGGGAGCTAAACTTAAGGCCATCGAAGATTCGATTGCTAATCTCGATGATATGCAGGGACGTGCGGTAATCGAAACGGTAGAAGGCGTACAGAGGATAAGAGGATTAGCAGGCTCTGGCAAAACAATTGTGCTTGCTTTGAAGGCGGCCTACCTTCATGCGCAGTTTCCAGATTGGAAAATTGCCGTTACATTCAATACGCGATCGCTCAAAGATCAGTTTAAGCGTTTGATTAATACATTCGTTCTTGAGCAATCCGGTGAAGAGCCCATCTGGGAAAATCTGCGCGTAATAAATGCTTGGGGCGGCCCTGGAGACTCCGAAAGATCGGGTGTCTATTATATGTTCTGCCAAGCAAACGGTTGCGAGTACTTGGACCTCCGAAGTGCTAAGAGCTATTTTCCAACTGGAAAAGAGTTCGACAATGTCTGCGAGCGCGCTTTGCAGCAAACGACGAATCGTTCGCCGATATTTGACGTGGTACTGATCGATGAGGCTCAGGATTTCGCGCCTAGTTTTCTAAGAATGTGTTACGAAAGCTTGACGGAAAATAAGAGATTAGTGTACGCTTATGACGAATTGCAGTCTCTCAACGAAAAGTCGCTTCCATCGCCTGAAGAAATATTCGGTCGGGATAATGACGGCACGCCGAGAGTTAGGTTCGTAGCCGAGCAAAAAGGGCAGCCTAAGCAGGACATCATACTTGAGAAGTGTTATCGTAACTCGCGGCCTCTCTTGGCGACGGCTCACGCACTTGGTTTCGGCATTTATAGGAGTCCTGATCCGACCACAAAAACTGGGCTCATACAGATGTTTGATCAAAGCCAGCTGTGGATGGACGTGGGTTATGATGTCATGGATGGAGCCCTCGAAGACGGGCAGAGGGTACAGCTTGGCCGTTCGGATAGAACGAGTCCTAAGTTCCTTGAAAATCACTCTGATATTAATGACTTAATTCAATTTTATTGTTTCGATAATAAGGACGATCAAGCTGAATGGCTAGCTCAATCGATTAAAAATAATCTCACGGAAGATGAGCTTCAGCATGATGACATTATTGTTATCAATCCGGACCCTTTGACTACAAGAAAAGAAGTCGGAAAAACACGGCGTCGATTGTGGGAATTGGAAATCAATAGCCATCTTGCGGGCGTTGATACTTCTGCAGACGTTTTTTTCGATGCGAGCAATAAATCTGTTGCATTTACTGGAGTTTTTCGCGCCAAGGGTAATGAAGCGGGAATGGTATACATTATCAATGCAGATGATTGCGCCTATTCTTTCGGAAGTCTGGCGCGCGTTCGGAATCAGCTCTTTACGTGTATTACACGCAGCAAGGCATGGGTTCGGGTGCTTGGCGTTGGTGCTGGCATGCAAACACTCATCGAGGAATTTTCTCACGTACAGGCAAAAAGTTTTACCCTGGATTTCACGTATCCAACAGCTGAACAACGTAAGTATCTTAATATTGTCAATCGCGACATGACAGAGGAAGAAAAACGAAGTGTTAAAAGTCAATCAAAAAATATTCGTAGGCTCAATGATGATGTAGAAGCTGGGCGGATAAGGCTCGAAGACCTTCCTGAGCGGGAAATCGAGCGTCTTCGTGCAATGCTGCTGAAGGGGCCGACCAATGGGACTGCCTGAAAATATTTATAAGGAAGTCACAAAATTAACCGGAGAACTAATTGAGGCTGGATTGTGTGATGTTCAAAGCTATCCTATTTTGAGGACCGTTGGACATAAAACATGCGAGATAACATTTTCTGAGGATCACGATCTAGCTTATATTTTGAAAAATATTCCGTACAATGAAGTCTACGAAGAAATTAAGCGCAACAAATCATACAACTTATATATGGCAGATGGCGGCATTATACAAATACAATATTTAGTTCGAGATGGAGAAATAATCAAGCACCGTCTTGCATTTTTTCCATCCCCAAGCCTTGAGGAATATCAAAATAATCCTGATATATACGAAAATGATGAGATTTATGCCGATGTATTGATGAAAAATGTTGTAACATCTCCTATTCGATTTGACTTTGATAGGGAGGCATTCGTCGAAGGTAGCCATCCCATGTCTCATCTGACCATTGGCCAGTACAAAAATTGCCGAATCCCCGTAGGGGGACCTATAAGTCCGTATCTTTTCCTACATTTCGTATTAAGTTCGTTCTATAATACGGCCTATAATAAATGCAGCAACTCGCTGACTGTGTTCGAGTGTTCATATTCCTCCACAATTACGACAAGCGAAGCTCGCAATATTCATATAATGGCATCATTCAAATGAGGTTGTTTTGCGACACAGGATGATTGTTGTGTATTTTTGCTGAGCTCATAAATAATGATTACGTAGAGCAGACATGCTGATCATCGCTGTTTAAATATTTGAATTACATACTTGTTAATTCAGCTTATCGAACAGAATTATCACAATTTGCAGCGTCTTCTATTGCCCGAAATGCCTGGTAGAATCAGCCAATAGTCCTGATCGTGCTTGTTGCTGTTCTGCGACAACTGGAAGACGCTTAAGACAGGATTCGGCGCAACCTTCGTCGCTTCACGATGGATCACAGCGGTGGTACACAGGGGATGTACGTGATGCGCTAAGTGGCTGTTTTATAAAGTCATTCCGATGCGGATGACTTGTCCTTTCCTGAGCACCACCAGAGGCCCAATACGCTTATCAGCGTAAGTTGCAAAAGCATTAAATGGCTCAGGACCGTGAGTTGACGGAAGCCGAGCTTGGCTCCGGCGCTCGCTGGGCGAGCTGACATCCGTGGCGTCGGTCCTGCCAAACGACTTACCCAGCGCGACGACGAGTCTTCGCCTTTCGTGGGGTCCGCGCCGCCGGGCTGCGCTTGGCCGATGTCTCGGCTGAAGGCTTGAGCTTCCGCGCAGACCGCTGCGTTTCGGACATCCGCGGCTGCCCTTGGGGTGCATGCGCATCGAGGAAGCGGCGGCATACGTCGAAGCTCGACGCGAGGTTGGCGGGATACGCAATGCCATGCTGCTCGGCGAGGCTGCGCGCGTAGCGCACCATCGCCTCACTCGGGGTGCGCTCGGCCCCCGAATCGGTGATTGACCCCGCTTGCGCCGCACGGGGGCCCGCATGTCCGTCGAGGAACGTG
>NZ_JACHOP010000015.1 GCF_014199935.1 Methylorubrum rhodinum | reverse complement strand
GGGCGGCGGCACCGACGCGGCCCTGGAAACGGCGGACGCGGCGGTGCTGAACGACCGGGTGGGCGACGTGGCCGCGCTGGTCTCCCTCTCTCGGGCGACCCTGGGCAATATCCGCCAGAACGTCGCGATCGCCCTCGGCCTGAAGGCCGTGTTCCTGGTGACGACCATCGCAGGCATCACCGGCCTCTGGCCGGCCATCCTGGCCGACACCGGCGCGACCGTCCTGGTGACGGCCAACGCGCTCCGTCTCCTGAGGGCCTGATGTTCTCCCTGTCAGGGTGGGCCGGCCGGGCGGCGACCGTGGCCGGGGTGGCGGGGGCCGCCGCGGCCATAGACCTCGTCGCGAAGGCGGTAGCCGAGGCGTGGCTGGAGGAGGGCGCCGTCAAGGGCGCACTGCCCTTCGTCGACCTAAGCCTGTCGTTCAACCACGGCATCAGCTTCAGCCTGTTCCCGGCGCACGACCAGTCCTCCCTGGCGCTGCTCCTCGCCATCCAGGGCACGCTCACCTGCCTCGTGGCCGGCTGGGCCGTGGCCGCAGGCGGCGGCGGGCTCGAACGCCTCGGGCTCGCCGCGATAGCGGGCGGGGCCGCCGGCAACTTCGTCGACCGGCTCATGGACGGCGTCGTCACGGACTACCTCGACCTGCACACCGGCGGCATCCGCTGGTTCACCTTCAACCTGGCGGACGTCTGGATCTCGACGGGCGTGGTGCTGCTCCTCCTCGACGGACTTCCCCTGCGGCGGAGGCATCGTAGCGCCGGGGAGCCGATCCCGTGAGGCGCCCGATTCCGCCGAACCGCAGCCACGGCAACGTGTCATCAACCCTTCGAGCCCAGGCTCGGAGGCCGACCTCGGCGAGGCCGACATGCTGAAGACGACAACGCTCGGTCTGGCCCTCCTCCTGGCG
Organism: Methylorubrum rhodinum; assembly: GCF_014199935.1. GTDB lineage: Bacteria > Pseudomonadota > Alphaproteobacteria > Rhizobiales > Beijerinckiaceae > Methylobacterium > Methylobacterium rhodinum. The sequence continues at coordinate 115,976 of NZ_JACHOP010000015.1, read as the reverse complement.
CTGTCCGCCTGCCAGGACGGCCAGTACGCGGCCTCGACGCGCCACCTCGCGCCGATCCCGCCGGCGACCCTGGCCCTGATGTCGGCCAAGGGTGTCTCGCCGGCAGACCCGATCCTGATGCGGGCCTACAAGAAGGAGTCCGAGATCGAGCTCTGGAAGCGCGGCGCGAATGGCAAGTACGCCCTCCTGAAGACCTACCCGATGTGCCGCTGGTCGGGTCAGCTGGGCCCCAAGACCCGGGAGGGGGACCGGCAGGCGCCGGAGGGCTTCTACGCGGTGACGCCCGCGTCCATGAACCCGAATTCGAGCCTCTACCTCTCGTTCAACCTCGGGTACCCGAACGAGTATGACCGCTCCCTGGGACGCACCGGTGCGCACCTGATGGTGCACGGCTCCTGCTCGTCGCGGGGCTGCTTCGCGATGACGGACGAGGCGATCTCGGAACTCTATGCCGTGGTGCGCGAGGCCTTCGCGGGCGGCCAGCGCGCCGTGCAGTTCCAGTCCTACCCGTTCCGCATGACGCCGGAGAACCTGGCCCGGCACCGGCAGGACCCGAACATCGCGTTCTGGAGGAACCTCAAGGAGGGGGCCGACAGGTTCGAGGTCACGGGGGCCGAGCCGGGCGTCGGCGTCGCCGATGGCCGATACGCGTTCGATGCCGGCGACGAGGCCACGGCCGGCGCGGTCGCGCGGAAGCAGGCGGATGACGAGCGGCAGGTCGCCGCCCTCGTGGCGAGCGGGACGCCCGCCGTCCGGCTGGTGTACGAGGACGGTGGCCAGCACCGGTCGTTCCGGGAGACCATGGTCGCGGCCGGAGGAGGTCTCGGCGAGGTGAGCCGCCCCGAGGCCCTGGCCGCAGGGCCGCGCGAGGTCGCCATGCCGGCCGCGGGTCCGGTTGCCCTCGCCGGCAAGCGCGATCCCGTCCGGGGCGCGGCGGCACTCAAGCCGGCGGGGCCCGGCGGGACCGAGGCGGAGCGCCAACGCCTTATGAAGATCTTCGCCGCGGCGGGCGACGGGCGGGAGTGACGATCCTGCGTCCATCCCTCCGCCAGGGCTGAACCGATGGCCATCGACGCCTCAAGCGTGGGCTTCCTCGCGGCCTTCGCGGCCGGCGCCGTATCGTTCCTGTCGCCCTGCGTGCTGCCTCTCGTTCCGGGCTACGTGTCTTACGTCGCCGGGCAGTCGGCCGCCGGCGAGCGCGACAGCCTTCGCACGCTCGGCCTGAGCCTTTGCTTCGTGCTCGGGTTCACGACCGTCTTCGTCGCGTTCGGCGCGGGGGCGAGCGCGCTCGGCTTCGCCCTGCTTGCCCATCGCGAGGCGCTGAACCTCGCCTCCGGCTTGCTGGTGATCCTGTTCGGCCTGTTCACGGCCGGTCTGCTGCGGCCCGCCTGGCTGCAGCGCGAGCTGCGCTGGCACGGCGATCCGCCAGGTCGGGGGCCCGTCGCCGCCTATCTCCTCGGAACGGCCTTTGCCTTCGGATGGACCCCGTGCATCGGTCCCGTCCTGGGTGCCATCCTGGCGGTCACGGCCTCCTCGGCCTCGGGCAAGGGCCTTGCCCTGCTCACCGTCTACTCGCTCGGGCTCGGCGTGCCGTTCGTGGCGGCGGCCCTGTTCCTGTCCGGGTTCGTCGCGCGCCTTCGGACCCTGCGCTGGTTCGGCCGGGCGCTTCAGGTGGTCGGCGGAGGCGTCATGGTGGTGATGGGGCTGCTGATGGTCACCGACCGCATGACCGATGTGGCCTCCGTCATCATGGAGGCTTTTCCGGCACTCGGCCGGATCGGTTGAAATTTGAGCGACCCGCCATCGGGTCATGAATGAGGCGGCGCCCCGTGGGCTCGTGGGAACGCACGACCAACCGCCTCCGCCCCGGGGGCTGGTGCGCCGCTTTGGCTTGAGCTTGGCATGAACGTGGGCAACCCTCGCGGCAGAGATGCAACCACCGAGGCAGAGCGTCGTTCTCGCGGGACTGGTCCAGCTTCGCGGCGCGCCGACACGGGGTCGGGACCAACTTCGCGGGGGAGTGACCCCGCACGAAGGTAGATAATCCGTGTCCTCATGGTACAAACCACGGAGTGCCCGTTTCGATTTTCCTGACGTTGGAACCGAACGCTGATAGGTCGGGAAAGTAGGGAGGTGCGCGGCGCCTATACTCAGGGACCGCTCGTCTCGCGCTCGATCCGGCGGGCGTTTGACACGTGCGTTGCCATTCCGGACTTGGCCTGCCGGGGCATCCGTCCTCTTCCCCGACTTCCGCTCCAGTTTTGTCGCGCCCGGTGACCTCAGTCACAGACGACGCCGGTGAACGGGCGTATTATCGCGGGAACGTGACGAGAACCCGCCTCGACGTGCCTAGCCAGCTTCGGGGCCGGTTCGGCGGGCGCATCCGGGAGGGAAACATGCGGCGCCTCGCACCAATCATGCTCGTTTCCGCTTTGGTTGTCGGCCCGGTCCGGGCCGAGCAGGACCTGCTGCTCGGGGCGGACATGAACACCCCGGCGATGACTCAGGCGGAAATGACTCGTGCGGACATCGAGGCCATGATCGCCAAGGCCGACGGCAAGCCCCTTGACCTCGCCGACAAGGCGCTGTCCGGTCTCGACCTCTCCGGCCTGAATCTCAGGGGTGTGAACCTGCGCACAGCCCGGCTCAACAAGGCGAACCTGCGCGGGGCCGACCTCAGTGGCGCCATCCTCGAACAGGCTTGGCTGATCAAGGCCGACCTCTCGGGAGCCAAGCTCGTCGACGCGAGGATGTTCGGCGTCACCGCCCGCGACGCGAAACTCAGCGGGGCCGACCTCAGCCGGTCCAGGCCCATCGGTGACTTCAGGGGCGCCGACATGAGCGGCGCGACGCTGGTCGACCTCAGGGGGGGCGCCGACATCAAGAACCAGTCCATGGGGCTGATGCGGGCCGTGTTCACCTCCGTGAACCTCTCGGGCGCCAACCTGAAGGGAGCGAACCTTGGTCGATCGAGGCTGGACTACGCCAACCTCGCGGACGCGGACCTCACCGACGCGGTGCTGATGGGCTCCGACCTATCCGGTGCGAACCTGACCGGTGCCACCGTTGCGGGCGCTGACTTCAAGAACGTCGACGTGAGCGGCGCTCGCCTCCTGTCGCTGAAGGGCCAGGACAGCGCCAAGGACTGGGCGGCTCGGGTCAACGTCGACCGGGCCATCACCCAGGCGTCCAACTGACCGCCCCCGCGCCAAGGAGCGTCCCTGCATGTCGACCCGCCGTTTCGTTCTCGGCCTCCTCGCCTCGTTCCCGCTGCTGACCGGCACGGCTGCTTCCGCCGCCAACCCGATCGCCTACACGCCTGCGGCGTTCGAGGCGGCCCAGAAGGCCGGCAAGCTGGTCCTCGTGCACATCACCGCACCTTGGTGCACCACCTGCGCAGCCCAGAAGCCGATCCTGGCGCAGCTTGAGGCCCAGCCCCGGTTCAAGGACCTACAGGTTTTTGAGGTTGACTTCGACAGCCGCAAGGACGTGGTGAGGCGGTTCGGCGCCACGATGCAGAGCACGCTGATCGTCTACAAGGGCGACAAGGAAGCCGGACGTTCGTCGGGAGAGACGAGGCCGGAGGCCATCAGGGCCCTTCTCGACAAGGGAATCTGAGCCGTCATGGTGGCCGGTCCCGGCCTCGCCTTCCTTGCCGGCATCCTCTCGGTGCTGTCGCCCTGCGTCCTGCCGCTGGTGCCGCTGGTGCTCGGCGCGGCCGCTTCGGAGCATCGCCTCGGGCCGGCGGCGCTCGCGGTCGGGCTCGCGCTCTCGTTCGTGGCCATCGGCCTGTTCGTGGCGACCGTCGGCTTCGCCGTCGGCCTCGACACGGGCGTCTTTCGCATGGCGGCGGCCCTGATGCTCGTGCTGGTCGGCGGCGTCCTGCTCGTTCCGGTCGCCCAGACCCGTCTGGCCGTGGCCGCGGGCCCCGTGAGCGGCTGGACGGAGAGCCGCTTCGGCGGCCTCTCTACGCGCGGCCTCGGGGGACAGTTCGCGGTCGGCATCCTTCTCGGTGCGGTGTGGAGCCCGTGCGTGGGGCCGACGCTCGGCGCCGCCTCGCTGCTGGCGGCGCAGGGACGCGACCTCGGCATCGTCGCCCTCACCATGTTCGCGTTCGGTCTCGGGGCCGCGCTGCCGCTGCTCCTGCTCGGCACGCTCTCACGCAGAGTACTGGTTGCCTGGAGGGACAGGATGCTGGGGCTCGGAAGGGGGCTCAAGGCGGCCCTCGGCCTGATCCTCGTCGCGACGGGCCTGATGGTCGTGCTCGGGTACGACAAGGCGGTGGGGACTGCCCTGGTGAACGCGTCCCCGGAGTGGCTCACCAGCCTGACGACCCGGCTATGAGGACTGGCCCTACTCCGAGCAGGGACAACTGACGCCCCTTCAACCGCGCGCCGGTCGCCCTCGCCATGCTGTCGGTGGTCCTTGCGGGTCCGGGGGCGCCGCCGCCTGGGAGATGTCCGGAACCAAGGGTCTCGCTCCGGGCTCGCGGCGGCGCCACCATACCCATCGGCACCGTGACGTTCTCCCCAGCCGGACGAGCGATGGGGTTCAGGCTCGACTTGGATCGCGAGGCCTTCGCCGACTTCTTCCTGTCGATGCGCGAGTTCAAGTGCGTGGAGGGGTCGGAGGTCCAGCGCCACGTACCTCATCCCTATCCCGATTCCCGGTCCGTGACGCGAAGCAACCGAGCCTAGCTGGAGCACAGCCTGATCATCTTCTTCAAGGCGCCCTCAGATTACGGGACCAAGCTCGGCAGCTGCCTGTACTACACGATGCGCGTCACGGACGACGGCATCGTCGGCACGCCGGAGGCCGTCGATCTCGACGACATTGGGGACCGCCGCCCGGGTGGCCCGCGGGGCAAGACGCTCATGAACTTGCCCCGCGGCCCACCTCTGACGCGACTGCAGCGAGGCGAGCCCCACCCACGTTGGTGCGCATCCTCAACGGACCAATCCAACCGTCCGTGCGCGACGGTGCTGAGAGGGAGGCCGAGGGCCCGCCACCCACGGACTGTTCCGACCTCCGTGGTCGCGGCGCAGTCGAGGTCGTTGCCAGTGGGCACAGGGGCCCGGGATTTGGCATTGACCCTGAAGTGACTACAGGGTGCATGAAGGCGCTCTTCCGGTCGAGTTCACGATGCCGGGCGGACGGAGTGCCCAATGATCGCTGTGACCCTTCCCGGATCCGAGATCCTCGACTTTCGTAGCCCCGAAATCCCTCCGCGGCAGGATGAGTGCTTTGGATTGCCCGACCGGAGCCGGGGAGATCCCACGCGGTTACCGCAGCCGGTATCAGGCGCGCGCCTCTGTCTAGGACCGGCTCGAGAAATCCGGACCGTCACGGCAAGCCATCGTCGGATGGTTGCGCGACCGTAGACATCGTCCCCGCCCCGAAGGTCGATGTTTGAAGGCCATGCCGAAAATCAGCCGTCTTCTCTGCCTGTCGGCCATTCGCGTCCACTATCCGAGCGCGTACGTAATCGCACTTGCGCTGATCCTGGGGCTGATCGGCTTCGGGAGCGCGTCCGCCGGCATTCCTGCCGAGAGGCAGATGACCATCACCCTTGCGGAACTGCAGGGAGAATTACGGGACGGAAGTCGCGGTAGCTCGTGTTGCCCCTGCTGCTTCCTTCATGAAACAAGCCCCTGCCGTGGCGCCTGCAGCTGCGGCTTGGACTTCGATGCCGCATCCGTGTGCGCCGAGCCGCATCTTCTCGCAAGCCGGCCGCATTTTCCTTCACATGCGCAGGCTTTTTCTTCGGCCGATCTGACCAAATCAAGCAAGCCACCAAGGACTCGATACGACTCTGTCTGCAACTTGCAGGCGAAAACCCAAATTATTCGCCAGAATGACGGGTATGTATCGAGGTTGACGATGAAGGCACCAGCACGCGGCCGACGGCTTAAGCGGCGGCAACCAAACGAGCACACCTTTTCCCCAGCAAGACATCTTGTCCAAGTCGCGCTCCCCGTGGGTATGCCAGCAATTATGAATCCTCTTGTCTATGAAGCCGCAACAAGTATTGCGCGCAGCGTCAGAGACAATGGCTTGGCGAGATGTCATACCGTGGAGGGAGTTGCTAGCAGGAGAGTCGAAGTTCTGCTGGACTACCTTGAAAATGAGCTCTTCAAGCATGGCGACGCCGCGGTTGACGGTCTGATCGCGGATGCCCCAGGGGGGCGATTGCAGGTTGCTTGCAGGAAGGGATGCTCCTGGTGCTGCTACCAAGACGTTGAGGTTTCCATCCCGGAAGCGATCCTTGTCGCGCGCATGCGAGCTGCAGGAAGCGAGTTCGCAGGCCGTTTGTCCGGCCTACCTTCAGACAGCTCGACATCAACCGGTGTCTCCGGCCAAGGGCGGGTGGGCCTGCCGTGCCCTCTGCTGGGCGAGGGGAAAACCTGCTCGGTCTACGCGGTGCGGCCGTTCGCATGCCGTACGTTGCTGTCCTCCGACGACTTGCGCTGCGAGGAAGCCTTGAAGTCCGCGATTTCCGGAAAGAACGATGTCTACACGAAGTCTTACGGCGTCATCCAGCTCATAGGATGCGCCCATCGCGCGGGCATCAACGCAATAACGGGGCAGCTTGGCCTTCAACACGACGAAGTGAGCCTCGTGTCGGCGCTTTCTCAGATCGACGATGACAAAGGCATCATCGACCGCTGGATCGCGGGCGGGAGAGTGTTCAGGCCGAAATCCGGCTCCTGACACGAGGCCGCCCCCTCGGGTGCCCGGCGACCGCGCGGAATGCTTGGCGCGGCTTCCTTGCGGCGGAACGGGGGACGCGTGACGGATGCGGGCCGAGGTTTCTAAGCCGCGGCGGCCGGGTGGACCGGGGCGGTCGCTCGCGGAACGGGAGCGCCCCGCGCGGGATCGAGCCGCCGCGACGGTGCCGAAGATCCGGGGAATCCTCGGCCGATGCCGATGGCATCGGCCATGGTCGGGCTGCCTGGCCCGACGAGTAGACCGATTACTGGGAGGACCTGATGAGACGTTTCCTGATGTTGGTCGCGGCTGCGGTGCTGGCAGCGCTCCCGGGCGTCGGGCTGCGCCTGACCGGCCTGCAGGTCGGCCCCATCGGCGAGACGGTGTCGTTCGGCGCGGCGATCCTGTCGGCCGGCTTCCTGCTGTCCTGGGGCGCGGAGGCGGCCGAACGTCACGTCTCCGTGGGCTTGATCGTCGCCGTCGTGGCCCTCGTGACCGTGCTGCCCGAGTATGCGGTCGATCTCTACTACGCTTACCAGGCCGGCAAGGCGGGCCCGGACTCCCAGTACGTCCACTACGCGGCCGCCAACATGACGGGAGCGAACAGGCTTCTCGTCGGCTTGGCGTGGCCGCTGCTGGTCGTGCTGCATTGGCTGCGCGGCGGCGGGCGTGCGGTGGAGTTGACGCGCGGCAACGCGGTCGAGATCATCTCCCTGCTCGTCGCGAGCCTCTACGCCTTCGTCATCGTGCTGAAGGACACCATCTCGCTGCTCGACCTCGCCGTGCTCGTCGCCATCTTCGCGGCCTATGTCTGGCGCGTGCGCGGCGCTCCCGAGGCGGGCGCGGATGAGGACGAAGAACCCGGTCCCGCCGCGGCCCTGAGCGATCTGCCCCTTCGCTCGCAATGGGCGGTCATGGCCGCGCTGACGCTTGTGGCCTGCGCGATCATCCTGGTCTCGGCCGAGCCCTTCGCCGAGGCCATGGTGAGTTCAGGCCGGCTGCTGGGCCTCAACGAGTTCCTGCTGATCCAGTGGCTAGCACCGCTGGCAAGCGAGGCTCCGGCCATCACGGTCGCGATCCTATTCGTGCTCGCGGGGCGCGCGGCAAACGGGCTGGGCGCCTTGGTGAGCGATAAGATCAACCAGTGGACGCTGCTCGTCGGCATGCTGCCATTGGCCATGAGCGCCGGAGCCGGTGCCGTGACCGCCCTGCCGCTGGATGCCAGGCAGGGCGAGGAGTTCTTCTTAACCGCCGCGCAGTCGCTGTTCGCGCTGGCGCTGCTCCTGCGCCTGCGCCTGGGGCTATGGTCGGGCCTCACCCTGGCTGGCCTCTTCGGCATCCAGGTCGGGCTCGCGTTCTGGTACCGGAGCGACGAGGCGCGAACCATCACGACGCTGTCCGCCCTCGCCTGGGTCTACCTGGGGCTTGCCGCGATCCTGTTTGTTCTGAACGGTCGCCGCCTGGCCGCACTCGTGCGCGCCGTCGTTTCAGAGCTGCCGTCCGACGCGACGCGCGCACCCAGGTCGACCGGGGGACGCCGTTGAGCCTCGAATGCGCGAGGCGCGCTCGAACCGGGCGTAGCCCCACCCGGATCGCACGGGTCCGCGGCACATCGGATTGTCAGGTCGGCGATGTCCCGGCCCCCGGTGTCCCGGCAGGGCGTTCCTCTACCTGTGCCGCCTGTTCACGTCCCCGGATCGCGGCCGCGGATCCCGCCGTCGCGCAGGGCCGGTGGTCCGGCCGGTGTCATGGTCCCGCCCCCATCCCGCGGCTGTATCAGGGCGCGCCCAGGCCGTTGCCGACCGGCCGGGGTGGCGAGCGCTCCGCGCCCAGGGCCAGCCCTTTGGCTCGGGGCCGGGAAGCGTTGGCCCCCGACGCCCCGCTCCGGTGCCGAGCCGGCCGCGAGAGATCTGGCGGTGATGGCCGTGATGGCCTCCCGCCCACTCGCCGCCGAGGCACTCGCCGGTGACCCGCGCCGCGGCGACAGGCGGGCCACGGGGAAAGCCTCGCGCGCCCCGTCGCGCCGGCAGGCGGCCGCAGGGCCGTCTGCATCGCGGGACGTTATTGCCCACTCTCTGCGGGACGCCCACGATGGGTAGCAAGAAGCTAGCGCGGCAGACGGCGAGTTGGAGCGCGGGTGGCCGAGGCGGCCGTCGCCGCGTGAGAAGGCGTGTTCGGGCGGCCGCCAGGCGGGATCTCATCCTGCTGATGGCGGCCATCCTCGCTGCCGTGGCCCTCCTGCTGGTCGCCTCGGGGTGAACGATGGCCAGGCAAGCGAGTCGGACCGGCGGCAGGGACGTGGTGCGAGCGGGACGGAGGGCGATCATGCAGCAGAAATGGGTGCGGTCGGGCGACGGGACGTTCTCGGGTGCGGGCCCCTCGGCGGCGCTGGCGCTGCGGCGGGCGGCCGAGGCCCTGAACGCTGGCCGCCTCGATGAGGCCGAGCACCAGGCTCGGTCCGTGCTCGCGACCCGCCCGCAGGAGCCTGGCGCCCTCTACGTGCTCGGCTGCGTCGCCCTGAACCGGGGCCGACCCGAGGAGGCGCTGGTTCTCTTCGAGCGGGTGCGCGCCACGCAGTCCAAGGATCCGCAGCTGCATTTCAATCTCGGCGAGGCGCACCGGCGCACTGGCGCACCGGCCTCGGCTCTGCGGCACTTCCGGAAGGCCGCTGAACTCAGCCCCGGCTTCGCCGAGACGCATGGCCAGGCGGGCGAGATGCTCCGCGCCCTGGGACGCTTCACCGAGGCCGCCAAGGCCTACCAGAGCGCATTGATGCTGAAGCCGGACCTCGCCCATTGCCTGGCGGGCTTCGCGCTCCTGCTGGTGCGTGAGGACGAGTTCGGCCAAGCTGTGCCCTTCTTCGAGGCCGCGCTCCGGGCCACGCCCGCCACCATGGCGCAGGCGCGGGCACCGCTATGGGCCAATCTCGGCAGCGCCCGCATCCGGGCCGGCGATACGCCTGCCGGCCTCTCGGCCCTCGCCGAGGCCGTCGCCTGCGCACCGGACGAGGCCGATTTCCGGCGCCTGCTCGCCCGAGAGCTCTTGCACGTCGGCGCGGTTCCTGCGGGGCCGCGTTTCCGAACGGTGCTGATTGGCCTGTTCCAGCGTCCCGACATCGACCCGCGCCTGCTCGCCACCGCGGCGGTCGCGGCGCTGAGGCAGGATCCCGCCGTCGACGGCCTGCTCGCCCGTCTGGCGAGCGATCCCGCTCAAGCCGACGAGACCGTCGCGGAAGCCGGTGCGACAGTCCGCGTCCTCCTGGACGACGAGTTGTTCCGCGCGCTCCTGTCCGCCACTCCCATTCCCGACCTCGGCCTTGAGCTTCTGCTGACGGACGTGCGGCGAAGCCTGCTCGTGGCAGCCCGGGACGGGGCGCTCCCTGGGCTGGACTTGGCGTTCGTCTGCGCCCTCGCGCGCCAATGCTTCCTGAACGAGTACGTGTATTGGACCGACGAGCCGGAGGACGTCGCCCTGGCGGCCCTTTGCGCGGGTCTCGACCAGGCCGGCGACCCCGCGGGCGGGGCCGATTGGCACCGGGTCGCCCTTTCGGCCTGCTACGTGGCCCTGCATCGCACGGCCGCGGCCCGCCTCGACTTCGGCGCCGCCCCACCTGCCTTGCAAGCCCTCGCGCGCGAGCAGGTTGAGGAGCCGGCACAGGAGCGCGCGCTCGCGGACGGCCTCGTCCCGCTCAGGCCGGTGCGCGACCCCGTATCGCTCGCGGTTCAGTCCCAGTACGAGGAGAACCCTTATCCCCGCTGGTCGCGTGCCCTGCTCGGGACCCCTCGCCCCTTGCGCGAGCGACTCGGCCTCGCGCTGCCGCACCTCGGCGCGGACGAGCTGCCCGCAACCGAGCGGCCGCGCGTCCTCGTCGCGGGGTGCGGGACCGGCATCCAGACCATGCGGATCGTGCAGTCGGTCGCGCACGCCTCGGTGCTCGCGGTCGACCTGAGCCGCAGCAGCTTGGCCTACGGAATGCGCAAGCTGGCGGGGTACGGCGTCGGTTCGGTCCGGCACCTGCAGGCCGACATCCTCGACCTCGCCGACCTGAACGAGCGGTTCGATTTGATCGAGAGCTTCGGCGTGCTCCACCACATGCGCGAGCCCCTGGAGGGCTTGCGCATCCTCTCCGGGCTGCTCGTGCCGGGCGGCCTGCTGTTCCTCGGCCTCTACAGCGAGATCGCTCGCGCCAGCGTCGTCGCGGGGCGCGCCCTGGTCGCTGAACTGGCGCTCGCGCCGACGCCAGCCGGCGTGCGCGCCGGCCGGCGTGCCGTCATGACCCGGGCCGCGACGCTGCCGGACCTCGGCATGCTGCTGAGCCCCGCCTCGGACTTCTGAACCCTGTCGGAATGCCGCGACCTGATCTTCCACGTGGAGGAGCACCGTTTCACGCTGCCCCGGATCGGCACGATGCTGGACGCGTGCGGGCTGGAATTCCTGGGCCTGGAGCTCGAACGCCCGTTGGACCGGACCCGATTCGCGGCCGAGCACCCGGACCTGGCCGCGGCGCGGTCGCCGGCGGCGTGGCACGGTTTCGAGACCCGCCATCCCGACACCTTCGGCGGCACCTATCGGATCTGGGCGCGGCAGGCGCGCTCGGGCCGAGCCGGTCCGCGCTGACTTCCGATCCCGGGGGGCATCATTCGATGTGCCCGGCCCCGCCCGTGCCGGCCGGCCCTCCCCCCGGCTCGGTGCCGGCGCCCCGGTCCTGAGACGCGGCCGTCCGCGGCTTGCGCTTCAAGGGCGTCAAGAAGGCGAGGACCAGGAAGTTGGACAGGGCCAGGATGAGGCCAAGGTCGTAGTAGCCGAAACCGACGGCCGCCCCGATCACGCCCACATTCCACAGGCTCGCCGCGGTCGCAGTGCCGTGAACGTTGTCGCCGCCCTTCAGGATGGCGCCGCCGCCGATGAATCCGATGCCAGTGATGAGTCCCTGGAGGATGCGCGCCTGCTCCGGCGTGCGCGCGCCGAGGAGTTCGCTGGCGAGCAGGATGAACCCGCAGCTGGCGATGGCGACGATGGGGAAGGTGCGCAGTCCGGCGCTGCGCGCCTCGCGCTCGCGGTTCCAGCCGAGTGGGAATGCGAACGCGAAGGCGAGGGCCAGCCGCACCAAGTGATTGGGAAGGTCTCCCCAGATGCCCGAGTACGAACCCATGATCCCTCGCCAGTGTGAGAACGCCCCGATGGTCCGTCCGCGCGTCGTGCCGCCGTTCCGAGGCGGGCCGCCAGCGGCGCGCCGGCGGTGACCCTCGCGCCTGACGGAACCTAGCCGGAGCGGCCCGAATTAGGGCGAGCGCGTTCCGGTCGGCTCGGCGTCGCGCCTCGTTACGCCCTGACGGTCCGGCGCGCTGCCCCCGGGGTCGAGTTCCGTCACCTCCCAATCGTCGCCGACGTTCTGGCAGGCCGTGCCGCGGATCCTGGTGGTGCGGTGCGCCTCTTCCACGGTTGCCAGGAAGGCGCGGCAGATCCGCCCCGCGTGTACGACCGGCGCGGCGGTCGGCACGACGCTGCCCTTCCGCCCGCTCGCCGGGTTGTCCCAACGGATGCGCAGACCGTTCCCGCTGGGTTCCAACGCGAGGCCGAGGATGCCGCGCGCCCGGCGCCAATCCTCCGGGTCGAGCCCCGGGAACGTTAGGGGCGCCGTGCGCTTCGTGGCCTGCCCCGGCACGCCGGGAGAACCGTCGGCAGGCCGGGAGATCGGCAGCGAGATCGCGCAGGCCGGCAGCGCCAGGATCAGGAGCGCGGCGCCGGCGCGGGACAGGGGACGTGCGGTTGGCCGGAGCCAGGAATGGGACATGATGGTGCGCTCGGCGGTGTCTGGCGAAGGAGAGGGCGGGCGGGGTGCGCCGGCGGTCCCAGACCGCCCGGCAGGCCCGGCCAGGGATGAGCGGGCGGCCCTGGCGCCGGAAGGTCTCCCGCCCCATCAGCGGCCGTCCGGTGTGCGCACGCCGGACCAGAGGTCCTTGACCTGATCGAAGTGCGTCTTCGGGCTGTCGGCGGCGACCGCCAGCGAGATGAACCGGGCCGTGAGGCGCCCGATCTGCTGCACGAGGCCGTAGGAGAACACCACGCGGTCGCGTTGGGCCTGGATCAGTTGCACGCGGGCGTTGAGCAGTTCCTGCTGCGCGTTCAGCACGTCGAGGGTGGTGCGCTGGCCGACCCGAGCCTCCTCGCGCACGCCGTTCAGCGCCACCTCGTTGGCCTGGACCTGCGCCTGTGAGGCGGCCACCTGGGCCTTGGCTGCCTCAAGCTGGCCCCAGGCCGAGACGACGGCGGCCCGGACTTGGTCGCGCACCTGCTCGACCTGGACGCGTGCTTGGCTCACCGCTTCCTTGGCCTGGCGGATCTGCGCGTATTCCTGGCCGCCCTGGTAGAGCGGGATGGTTAGGCGGGCCGAGATCGAGGCCGTGGCGGCGCTGTCGCCGGGCTGCTCCTGGTCGTAGCGCTGGGCGACTTGTCCGGTCAGACCGGCTTGCGGGTAGAGGCGACCCTCCAGCACCTTGACCTGCGCCTCGGCGGCATCGACCGCATGCAGGGCCGACAGGATCTGCGGATGTTCCCTGAGGCCGATTCCGACCACGGCGTCGAGGCTCGCCGGCACGAAGCGGTCGAGGGGGCGGCCTGGCGAGAGCTGGCGCGGCTCCACGCCGATGACTTGGCGATAGGTCCCGATGCTAGCGGTCAGTTGCGCCTCCGCCGCGCTCACCTGCGCACGGGCGAGCGCCAGGCGTGCCCCGGCCTGGGCGACGTCCGTCCGGGTCAGCTCGCCGACCTGGGACCGGAAGGCCGTCTGGCGGAGTTGCTCCTGCAGAACCGCGACGTTGTTGCGGTTCAACTCCAGCGTCGCGGTGTTCCGGAGCACGTCCATGTAGGCCTGGACGGTGGCGAGGAGCGTCGCGGTCTCGGTGAAACGCAGGCTCTCGCGCTGGCCGAGCACGTTCGATTCTGCCCGCCGCGCGTTGTTGTCGGTCTGGAAGCCGTTGAACAGGGTCTGGTTCACGGTCAGGCCGGCCCCACCGGGCAGGGCCGTTCGCGCGAAGCGTTCCCCACCCTCGACTCCCTGCTGCCGCTCGATCCCGATGTCGGCGTCGAGGCCGACCGTGGGCCGGTAGCCCGCCCTGGCCTGCGCGACCTCCTCGTCCGTCGCACGCAAGCCCGCCCGAGCGGCGTTCAGCTCCGGGTTCGCGCGGTAGGCGCGCGCGAGGGCACCCTCCAGCGTCTCGGCCCGGGCTCCCCCGGCGGCTCCAGTCAGGTAGACCGCGGCACTCAGGCCGCAGGCCGCGAGGGTTCGCCGTGACCGGGCACTCGGTGACCGATAGGAAGGCCGGTGGGCGCCGCGCGCCTCCGGCCAAGCCTCGGACCGGCGCAGGGCCGGCTCGGTGTTCTGGCGGCCCGACCGACCGGTGGGAGCCGGATCGCGCGGTCCAGCTTCAGCGATTGCCGGCCGCTGGCGAGGCCTCCCGAAGAGCCCGGAGCGCGGAGAGGCTGGCGGCCCGGTAGCCTGGTCGGGGCTGATCGTTGTGGCGGAGACCGGATCGGCCGCACCCAAAACCTGCGGCGGCCGGGGCGTACCGCCTTCCGGAGGTTCGGCAGCGCGGCGCCCCCGATCTGCGGCGCGCGACGAGACCGATGCCCGGCCCGCACGGGCGAGCGGGGACGCGCCGGCGCGCAGCGCCGCTTCTCCTGGGACGGCTCCCGGTTCGGTGATGATGAGGGGGACGGGCATCGCTCACCCTGCGAGATGCTGCCACAGGTCGTCCCGCCGCAACGACGGGACCCGCGCCGCGCGAGGCGGGCGCCTTCCGTTCCGGGCCTTGGGGATGGCCGTGCGACCCGGAGCGCCGCCGCGGCACGCGGCGGCCGGCAGGTCAGGCGCGCGGAGGCTCGCTCGGGGGCGACGATGCCAGCGAGGAGAGAGTGGCGGTGCCGAGGGTGAACTCGGGTGGCCTGGCGGTGCGCAGTGGCACCACGACCGGGCTGTCCGGACGGAGGACGGCATGACAGGCGCAATGCGCGCTGCAACGGGCGGGCCCCGCAAGGCCGCGCTCGGAGGGCTCGTCCGCAGCGGGCGCCCCGGAGACGGCGTCAAGCATCGTGACGATGCCGGATCCGCCAGCGTCCTCGTCCGACGAGGCCGGGGCGGTCAGGGCCGGGTCTACGAGAGAGACCGTGAGGGCGATGGCGAGCAGGCAGGCCAGGGCGCAGCGCCACACGGCGGACGCGTGCCCGTCCCACTGCTGCCGAAGCCTGACCATATGCCACGCTTACGGGGGCGCACCGATCTGCGCAAGGTCTCAGCGGCGAGGTATGCTGGGTTTCCGGAACCCAGCATACCTCGCCGCCCCCGGTGGGAACGGGGTGGGAACCTCCCGGCGCGAGGGGTTCCGGGCTTCACCGGGGCCCACTTGTCCTCAGGGCCTGGTCCTCAGGCTGGCCAGGGCGATGCGGTCACGGATCTCGACCTGACCACGCAGGATCCGGACCCATCCCGCCCTCTCCCAGCCGGCGAGATGCCGGCTGACGACTTCCCGCACGGTTCCGAGATCGGCCGCGATCTGCCAGTGGGTCGCCGTCACCATTCCACGACCGTCGGCTTGGGCGAGCAAGTGTCCGGCGAGGCGCTGCTCCAGGGGCGCGAAGGCGATCTCGTCGAGGAGTCCGAACAGGATGGCCGTGAGCTTGGCGTAGTCATCGAGAACGAAAGTCCGGAACGCGGGCGACGCGGCCATGAGGTGCCGGAAGGTTTCCGCCGGAAGGGCCGCCAGCACCGTGCGCTGTTCCGCGACGCTCTCGGCGGGAAAGGTGCCGCCGGAGAGCAGGCATTGGGTCGTGAGGACGCAGGTCCCCCGTGGGCCCACCCGGTAGATGAGGATCTGCCGCCCGCCCGCGGACATCCGGAAGACGCGTGTCCGGCCCTCGATGCACATCAGGTAGTTCGCGCACTCGCCCGCCAGCTCGTAGGCGGTCGCCCCGGCCTCCAGAACGGGGAAGTGCACGCCGGCGCGCAGGATGTGCAGGTGGTCGACCGGGAGTTTTCCGAGCACGGGAAACTGCTCGAACCAACGCTCCACGCATTCGGTGTGGGACATGCGCAGGAACCTTCAGCAACGCGGCGCACCGGTCGAGTGCCAGCGGCGGTCTGGGAACGGCCGCCTTGGCGGCTGCGGTACGGACGGGCGGCGCCCCCGGGTACCGGGGTTGGCCGATGCAGGCGTGCGGACCGTCACCCACCCTGGATGGCGTGCCCGTACCGGAACGTGGTGGAGCCGCCCTCCATTCTCAGCGTTCCGCTCCCGCCCAACGAGCTTGTTCCGACGGCCGACCCAGTGCCGTGCTGGCCGTTCGAGCAGTTTACCCGGACAGTGGCCGGCATGTCCGCCCCGGAAGGGTGAAACAAGCCGCTGCAGGTCGTCCGCCCGTCGGTCGCGTAGAACTCGCGCCTCGTGAGCCGGGTGGTCACGCTGCCCGTGAGGCGCTCCCCCGACGGGAGCTGAAGGGTGAACGGGACCGTGGCCCAGCCCGGAACGTCGGGCACGTGAATACAGCCCGTGACCGTGGCGGCCAGCCCCAAGACACACGCGAACCTCCTCCAGCCGATCATCACGATCCCTCCCGGCCCGTGCCGGTCCGACCGACGCCCGCGCATTGCCCGGCCGCGGATGGGCGCCGGCCGTTGCGCTCGCCGCCTTCGGCGGCCCGGATCCCCGGATTGCCCGCAGCGGCGTGGCCGCTGCGCCGCCCCGACCGGCCCGCTGCCGAACTCGGCTAGATCCCAGGCCCGCGCAGACGATGGTAAAGGGCCCTCACCGCATCCATGTAGTCCTGACCCGGGTTCTTGGCGCAGAAGGTGCGCAGGAAATGAACTTGGGCCTGAAGCGGGACGGACGGCGGTGTCAGGTCCAGGTCTTCATCGATTCCTGCCGGCGCACGAATCAGCGCGCCGCTCATGAAACCTTGCGCCCAGGCGAAGAAGTACAGCTCGGCAGCTTGGTTCGAGGAGATTTCCTTGTTGAACTCTGCGCAGGTCTGTGCGCCGATGCCGACGATCTTGGCCGTCGATCCTGCCTGCGCGGACATCACGACCATGATGCCGAGGGCCACCATCAGTGTTCTCCGCATTGATGCTCCCCTTCGCTCCAGTTCGTGGAATGAGCCGGAGCCAGCGCCGTCGAACCCCGGTCGGTGGATGATCATGGCACCGTCCGACGGTCCCGGGATTCGAGTAGGTCGGAGGTATGGCGGGCGGCGGGGTGGCCGGTCGCGACCTCGTGCGCCGACGAGCATTTCCCGTAGAGCTCGCCCGCGGCGACCATGACGATGCGTTTTCCGCCGCCCTCGGCAGGGCGGACCGCCAGGAGCGTGCGCCCCGCCGGCCACGTCACGGCGTTCGGCCGCCCGGCCTCCTGCGGCTCGCCGTAGCGCCGCACCCCCTCCCGGTAGATCGCCGCGTAGGCCGGCACGAGCTCGGCCTCCGCGAAGGGGCGGCTGAACCAGATGACCTGCTGCAGGCCCTCGTCCCGGCAGACCTCCAGGACGACCTGCTCCGTATCGGGCCCGGAGGCCGGGGGCCGGCCCTGGAAATAGAACAGGGCCGTGACGTTCCCCTCTCGGTCCGCCATGGACGGCTTCGGCACGGACGCCAGCGGACCCCAACGCAGGCCGAAGGGCGCCTCCCCGGCAAGCGACCCCGGGATGCCGGCCGCCGCCACTAGGAACGCCGCCGCAAGCGCACGACGAAGCGTCCGCATCACGGGCCTCCCCCTCGGGTCCGTCGCGACCGCGCCTCGCGGGTCCGGGGATGCATGGCCCGGGTCACTCGGCCGCCTGCCGGAGCCGCGCCCGCGCGCCGGCCGAAGCCTCCTCGGCCCGGCGCGGGGAGCGCGCGACCTCCTTACCGCCGAAGCGCGCGTACAGGGCCGGCAGGACGATCAAGGTCAGCAGGGTGGCGCTGATCAGGCCGCCGATGACCACGGTGGCGAGCGGCCGCTGCACCTCGGCGCCGGTCTCGGTCGCGAGCGCCATCGGCACGAACCCGAGCGAGGCCACGAGCGCCGTCATCGCCACCGGCCGCAGCCGGGTCATGGCGCCTTCAAGGATGGCCTCGCGCCGCGGCCGCCCTTCCGCGACGAGTTGCTTGATGAAGGTCAGCATCACGAGGCCGTTGAGCACCGCCACGCCCGAGAGCGCGATGAAGCCGACCGCCGCCGGCACCGAGACCGGCATGCCCCGCAGCCAAAGGGCCGCGATGCCGCCGGTCAGCGCCAGGGGCACGGCGCTGAACACCAGCAGCGCGTCGCGGGGGCTGCCCAGGGCCGAGTAGAGCAGCAGGAAGATCATGAAGAAGCAGACCGGCACCACGACCATGAGCCGCCGCTTAGCCGAGGCGAGGTTCTCGAACTGCCCGCCCCAGGTCACGTAGTAGCCCGGCGGGAGCTGCACCTGCGCCCCGACCTTGGCCTGGGCCTCGGCGACGAGCGAGCCGATGTCGCGGCCGCGCACGTTCGCGGTCACGACGACCCGGCGCCGGCCGTTCTCGCGCGAGACCTGGTTCGGCCCTTCCGTGACGGAAAAACTCGCGACCTGCTTCAGGAGGACCGACGCAGCGCGCCCGTTCGGGCCCGGGGGTAAGGGCACCGGGATGTTTTCCAAAGCCTCGCGGTCCTCGCGCACCTTGTCGGTTAGGCGCACCACGATGGGGAAGCGCCGGTCGCCCTCGAAGACGAGGCCGGCCTCCTTGCCGCCGATGGCTGCCCCAATGACTTCCTGGATGGCCCCCGTGCTCAGGCCCAAGCGCGCGGCCTCAACCTTGTTGATCTTGATCTCCAGGAACGGCAGGCCCGCCGTCTGCTCGACCTTGACGTCCTCGGCCCCGTTGATGCTCCGCAGGATCTCGGCGATCTGATCGGCCGCCTTCGTCATCGGCCCGAACTCCTCGCCGAACACCTTCACGGCCAGGTCGCCGCGGGCGCCCGCCAGCAGCTCGTTGAAGCGGAGCTGGATCGGCTGGGAGAACTCGAAGACGTTCCCGGCCAAGGCGCCGACCGCCTTCTCGACCTGCTCCTGGAGCTCGGCCTTGGACAGGTCCGGGTCCGGCCACTCCTCCTGGGGTTTAAGGATCACGAAGGTGTCCGAGGAGTTCTGCGGCATCGGGTCGGACGCGACCTCAGCGGTGCCGGTCTTCGAGAAGACGTAGGCTACCTGCGGGAAGCGGCGGATCGCCTGCTCGATCTTCAGCTGCATCGCCTGCGATTGCGACAGCGAGGTCGAGGGGATGCGCAGCGCGTTCATGGCGATGCTCTTCTCATCCAGCGTCGGGATGAACTCGGTGCCGAGCCGGGTGAACAGGACGCCCGCGCCGACGAGAAGCAGCAGGGCCGCGACGATGAACACCATCGGCGCCCGCACCGCCCCGGCCAGCACGGGCCGGTAGGCCCATTTGAAGGCGCGGATGATGAAATTGTCCTTCTCGGTGACGCGCCCGGTGATGACGATGGCAATCAGCGCCGGCACGAAGGTGAGGGAGAGGACGAAGGCCGAGACGAGGGCGATGATGACGGTCAGCGCCATGGGCTCGAACATCTTGCCCTCGACGCCCGTGAAGGTGAGGAGCGGCACGTAGACGAGGATGATGATGGCCTGCCCGTAGAGGGACGGCTTGATCATCTCCTCGGCCGACGCCCGGACCGTCTCCAGGCGCTCCTCCGGCGCGAGCGCCCGCCCGATTGCGTGCTGCCGCTCGGCGAGGTGGCGCAGGGCGTTCTCGGTGATGATGACCGCTCCGTCGACGATGAGGCCGAAATCGAGCGCGCCGAGGCTCATCAGGTTGGCCGAGATCTTCGCCTCGACCATGCCGGTCATGGTCATCAGCATGGCGACCGGGATGACCAGGGCCGTGATGATGGCGGCCCGGATGTTGCCCAGCAGCAGGAACAGGATGACGATGACCAGGGCCGCGCCCTCCGCGAGGTTCTTGGCCACCGTCTTGATGGTGGCCTCAACCAGGAGCGTCCGGTTGAGGACGGTCTGCACCTCGACGCCGGGCGGAAGGGACTTGCGGATCTCCGTCATCTTGGCGTCGACCGCGGCCGAGACGGTGCGGCTGTTCTCGCCGATGAGCATCAGCGCGGTTCCGACGACCACCTCCTGCCCGTCCTCGCTGGCCGAGCCGGTGCGCAGGTCCCGGCCGATGCGGACCTCCGCGATGTCCTTGATCCGGACCGGCACGCCGCCGCGGGTGGTGACGAGGACGTTCTCGATCTCCTCCATGCTCTCCAGTCGGCCGGCGGCGCGCACGACGTAGCCCTCGCCGTTGTCCTCCAGGTAGCGGGCGCCCTGGTTGGCGTTGTTGGCCTCCAGCGCCCGCGACACGTCGGAGAAGGACACGTCGAGCGCCGTCAGCCGCGCCGGGTCGGGCTGGACGTGGTACTGCTTCTCGAAGCCGCCGATGCCGTCGACGCCGGCCACGCCCCGCACGGTCTTGATCTGGGGCCGAATGATCCAGTCCTGCACCGTGCGCAGGTAAGCGGCCCGCTCCAGCTCCGTCCTGAGCCGCTGGCCTTCCGGGGTCAGGTAGCTGCCGTCCGGTTGCCAGCCCGGCTTGCCTGCAGGCGACACCGTCCGCTCGTCTGGCTTCGCGTAGTGGATCGACCACATGTAGATCTCGCCGAGGCCGGTCGAGATCGGGCCCATGTGCGGCTCGGCCCCGAGCGGCAGGTCCTCCTTCACCTGGGACAGGCGCTCGGCGACCTGCTGGCGGGCGAAGTAGATGTCGAGCCGCTCCGCGAAGACCGCGGTGACCTGCGAGAAGCCGTTGCGCGAGAGGGAGCGCGTGTACTCCAGGCCCTTGATGCCAGCGAGCGCGGTCTCGACCGGGTAGGTCACCTGCTTCTCGATGTCGACCGGCGAGAGCGAGGGCGCGACGGTGTTGATCTGCACCTGATTGTTGGTGATGTCGGGCACCGCGTCGATGGGCAGCTTGGTCAGGGCGTAGCCCCCGAAACCGGCGGCCAGCAGCGACAGGAGCAGCACCAACCAGCGCTGGTGGACCGAGAAATCGAGGATGCGGGAGATCATGGGAGGGCTCTCGCTCAGTCGTTGTCGCCGGTCGCGGCCTTGCCGAGTTCAGCCTTGAGGAGGAAGGAGTTGGCGACGGCGATCTCGTCGCCCGGCCTCAGGCCCGAGACGACCTCGTAAGCATCGTCGTCGGAGCGCCCGAGCTCGATCTCGCGCTTCTCGAAACCGGTGGCCGTGCGCACGAAGACGACCTTTTCGCCGGCGACGGTCTGGATCGCGGCCTTCGGAACCCGCACCTCCACCGCATCCTGGCCGACCTCGACCTCGGCGGTGACGAAGGTTCCGGGCCGCCAGGCCATGTCCCGGTTCGGCAGGGCGACGATGACGCGGGCGGAGCGTGTGTCGGGGTTCAGGATCGGGCTGACGAAGATCACCTTGCCTTCGGCCTGCTTGTCGGCGTCGCCCTGGCTCGGAGTGACCACGACGCGGGCGCCTTCCTTGACCTTGGCCAGTTCGGTGGTTGGCACCGCCAGTTCGATCCAGACGGTGGACAGGTCTGCGACCGTATACAGGTCGTCCGGGTCGCCTTGACCGCCGACGTCGGTGCCGAGGTCGACCTTGCGCTCAACCACGCGCCCGCTCAGCGGTGAGCGCAATTCGTAGCGGCGCAGCGTCGAGGTGTTGGGCGTGGTCTCGTCCCGTTTGGCCGCGCTCGCCACCTCGGCGGCGTTGAGGCTGAGGGCGGAGAGCTTCTGCCGGGCGAGGTCGACGCGAAGCTGCGCCTCCGAATAGACGGCCTTGGCATTGAGGAAGGCCGATTCGGCCGAGATGCGCTTGTCCCACAGCGCCTGCTGCCGATCGAAATTGGTCTTCTCAAGCTCTGCCTTCACTGAGGCGGTGAGATACTCGCTCTTGGCGTCCGCGGCCTCGCGGCTGTCGAGCACCGCGACGACCTCACCCTTCACAACCTCCTCGCCCAGGCGCTTGCGCATCTCGGCCACAATCCCGACCACGCGCGCGGGCACTCGGGCGATCCGGTCGGCGTCCGGCGCGATGGTGCCGGGAACGAGAAGGTGGCGCGCGAGCGTGCCCCCCTCCACCGTCACGACCGTGATGTCCTGCCCGGAAACCTGCTCGGGCTGCATCTTGATCACGGTCGGCTCGGCCTCTCTCCCACCCTCCTCGTGCGGATGCCCGGCGGTCGCATGCCCGGTCTCCGGCTTCGCCCCTCGCGGGCGAGGATGCTCGCCCGCGGGCTCCGGGACGTCGGTCTCGGAGGGGGGCGGACCGGCGGCAGGCGCCGGGTGGATCCTCGGAACCCCGACCGAGGCGAGGGCGTCCTGGACGAAGTCGGACACGCGGGGAACGGCACCACCGATGGCGATGCCGGTGGCCAGGATGACCACGGACAGGAGAATGCGCATTGAACCTGACTCGACCGGGACGCCGCTTGGCCGCCTGCGCGGCGGTGACGGTCGATCCCGCATGTTCACGTAAGGTGTCGACTGGCCTGGCGGGTCGCCGGGCGGCCCGTGCCACCTCGGTGGCGCGGTCACCTCACGCGCGAGGAGGCCTCGACAGGCGGTCCGGCCAGGTCGATGCGAGCGCGCCGACGGACCGGGACCGATTGGGCTGGGCAGCCGCCGCGGGCGTCGTCGCCGGAGCGGCGTCCGCGGTGATGGCCGGGTGACAGCTGCAATGCACGTGACAGGTCACGCCCGGATCGGTCGTGTCGATGGCGGAGCCGTCAGCCGGCTCGACCACCGAGAGTTCCGTCCCGCCAGGTGCCTTGCCGTGGTACGCGAAATCCGCTGCCAAGCCCAGGTCGGGAGCGGCGATGAGCAGGACGAGCACGAGCGCGAGCAGGCGCAGGGTGGTCACCGACCAGCCACGCCCGGCGTCGAAGCTCTTATGCCGCATCCCGAGGGTCATCCCGGTCTATATGGCGATTCGAGGCCGCGAATACAATCGGGTTTGTCGCGGTGCGGCGACGGGCCCTGGGGGTGTTTCCATGCCGCCGGCGAAGCCTCGTCGCGACGACGGGCGCGGTGCCGGCGGCGGTCCTGGCCGCCGGGCGGGCGTATGGAGCTGGGAGACCGAGGCTGGCCGCGGGCTCCGAGGATGTGCCGTGCGAGCGTCCTGCTGTCGACCTTCGCGATCTTGATGTCCTGACCGGCGACCAGGTCCGGCCGCACGTTGATCACGCCTTCCTCGGCGTGTTCCTCCCCCTCCTTATGCTCTTGCCCACCGTGCTCGTGCTTGGCGTGGCTTTCGTGGTCGTGCCCGGCCTCGGCCTTCTTCGGCGCCCTCATGGCTGCGGCCATCGCCCTCCGAGTGCCCGGCCTCGGGTGCCTTGGCCGGCGCGGCGGTGAACGCGAACAGGGTCGGGTGTACGCCCGCGGCGGCGAGGGTGCCCCAGACGAAGTCGGAGACGGCGGCACCGATGGCGATTATGGCGGCCAAGAGGACCGCGGAGAGGAGGTTGCGCAGGAGGCAAAAGGTCCGGAAGGGGGTCATTCTGAGGCTTTCACTTAAGCCTTACCAGACATCCGCTTAGCTACTGTTCGAGCCCCGAAGCAGACAGACAGCTTACGGCCCGCTTCCGTCAAAGGCCGAACGTCCGCTTCTTCAATCCGCCGCTCGGAAGCAGATCCTCGTGAATCAAGCCAGCGCAGACGGCATGAAAATCTCAAATTGGAACACTCCCTGGTGCTGTAGTAGCTCAGCGCGACCGGTCCTCCTCTGGCATATTATATCTACGGTCACCATCGCGCAGGAGCGGCTCGCGCTGTGATCTTCGAAAAGCGCTGATGCGCGCGAGTTCCTCACGCAGGGCATGCCGGCGCGTCTCCAACGGCGGCATTTCCTCCACAAAGCCGCGGATGCGCGCGCTCAACGCCCTGTCAGCCGGGTCGGCGGAGCGGCCCATCTCTTCGGCGAACGCAAGATAGCGGGTTCGGATGTCAGCCTGACGCTGCCGGATCCGCTCTTCCCAAGGTCGCGCGGCCGTGTCCCGTGACAGAGTCTGCACCACCTCCTCACGCGCTTGACGCTCCACCCGGGGCTGCACCCCGCGCTCCTTGATGGCTCGGACCTTCCCCCGATCAGCCTTGCGCACTTGGCCGCGCGTTCGGCGCGGCGTTGCCTCTGCTGCGATCCCGCGGGATCGGAGTTCGTGCGCGAACTGCTCGCGCCATTGGTGGAGGTCGGCTTTGCGCGGGTTGAGCCGTCGACCGTCATAGCCCGCCGCGCGCACGGTGAGGTGGACATGGGGATGCACGTCGTCTTGGTGAAGCACGAAGGCGTAGTCGTACCGCCCCTCGAAGGTGTCGATCGCGAAGGCCCGAACCGCGTCGCGCACTTTCACCCCGTCGGTTCCCGGCGGCATCGACAGGATCATGTTGACCGACAGCGTCCGGTTTGCCCGCTTCGTGTCGAGAGCGACATCCTCGGACCATCGCGCCTGGAGATCGCGCAGCCCCTCACGCCCTTCCATAGCGACACCGGTCTCTGTCTCGGCTGCGAGATTGCCGTTTCGCGTAATATACGTGAGATGAGAACACAGATGCGCGATGCCCTTCGTGCGTCCGGTGACCTTCACCATCACCTCGGGCACGCGCGCGACGATTCGCTCGAGGCGGCTTCGCATCGCGGGGGTGACCGCTTTCCCGCCTGGGGCCGCGGGCATGTCCCAAGGCTGCCGCTTGGGACGGCGGATCGGCGTCTGCCACACGTAGGAGATCGGCGGCAGGTCGCCGGCCTTTCCTCCATTCACGATTCGCTATCCCAATAGCCGGCGCTGCGCCCTAGCGCTTGGCGAAGCGCGTCCGTGAGCCCGTCCACGGCGGCACTCATGTCCGCGAGGAAACCGACGTCGACCGAGACCGCCCGATTCGACCGCGCATCGGTGTTCGCGGCGCGGGCGATTTGATTGACGTTTCCGCCAATGCGGTTGAGCTCGCGGGCGATCGCCCGCAGGGCGACGCGTTCGTCGCCGGTCTGTGGATGCTCCACGCCGAGCCGAGCCCGCACCAAGGAGGTGATCCACTGAGTACGGCTCATCCCGCGCGCCTCGGCGAGCGCGACGAGTTGATTCACCTCCTCCACGCGCAGACGCAACGTCACCTTCGTCGACGGTCCGAATGCGGCCGAGATCGCCGGCAGCGCCGATCCGGCACCGTCTGCCGATACCGCTTGGTGGGCACCGACGGCCTCGTCGACCAAGCGCCGGAGGACGGCCGACTTACCTCCCTGGCGATGAGCATGCGCCGCAAAGCGTACAGCGAGCTCATCCGGCACGCGAAACGTCAGCGTCGCCATGGCGCCTCGATGGATAAACACCCCTGTAATACGATGCTGGCGGCAAGCCTATCCTGCACTAGACCTTGCACCTTCCTTGAGGCTTCTTGGTTCGGGGTGTTCGTCTTGCAGCTCTGCAGAGGCCAGCGGAAATACCGAGGAAGCGGGTCGCCGGTGTGGCCACGACAAGGGGTGAGCCCCATCGCTCCGCAGGCTTCGCGAGCGGGAGCCGCTTTCCGCACAGCCTCCGGCCTCTCTACGGCGCTATGGGGAAGCGCGTTCGGCCTCCGGCTGCTCCGCGTTCCACTCCGCCCTGCGGGTGGAAAAGCGGCTCGGTTCCAGGGTGAGAGGACGGAGTTGGACCGCGGGCCGGCGGACGGGACCCGAGTGTCGCCCCCGCAGACACGCAAGGACCAAGTCATTGGGACTGCCGAGTGCGCACCGCCACGAGGCGAAGGTCACTCAGGGCAACTTCGGTGATGGCACCATCGTCGTAGCGGACGCGGGCATGATCGGCGCCGAGATCGGCCTGACGGTCGAGCACAAGCCGTCCCTCGCGCCGGCCGACGCGGACGAGGGCTTCGGCTCTCGGGACCGACGCCGCCTCGAGCGAAGCAACGCCGTCCAGGTGGTCGACCTTACGTCCTACGCGGGCCTCGCGCGACTGTGCCGGGGATCTCGCCGCGGGAGGATCGGCTGACCCAGAACACGTTTGCGCCTCCTCCATCGACGTAGCGCTGTCTGGACCGGCCGCAGGAGTGTTCTTCAGGCTGTCGACGAAGGTGATCGCCTCGGCGCGCGTGAACCGGTCCCGTGATCCGCAGAAGGCGAGGATGGGCTCGGGATGCTTGCGCCACGCCTGATAGAGTTCGTACACACCGCGGATGGGCGACGTATCGATCATGCGCCGCAGCGCGTCCGGCATGTGGGCCACGGCGGCATGCATGGCCACGAAGGCGCGATCCTTGCCGAGGCGACGAGCGATGTCTGCTTGCTTCTCACCGAGCCCGATGCGACGCGAGACGAACCCCGCGATCTCCACCGATGTCAGGTCGTCCCGCTGGATGTTCTCGATCATCTGGTCGTAGGCGTCATCGGGCGACGGCTCCCGGATGACGGCCGGAATCGTTGAGAGACCGGCGCGCCGGGCCGCCCGAAACCGGCGGGCCCCGTACAGGATACGGTGACGCCCCCCCTCCCCTCTCGGTGTGACGGTGATGGCCTGCCGGACGCCACGCCCGACGATCGAGGCCGCGAGTTCGTCGAGTTCGCGCTCTGAGAAGCGGGTACGGGGTTGGTTGGGGTCTTCCTCGATCGCGTCGAGCGCGATCTCAAGGGGTGCTCCGCTCGCAGCGCCGGCGACGTCGTCGAGGCCCTCGAACAGGCCCGACAAGCCCTCGACCTTCTGGGCGTAGCTCATGCTGCGATCTCCATCCGGGTCGCAACTTTTGCGAGCACGGCCCGGATTTCACGGCCGGCCTCCCGTGCCGACGTCTTCGTGAGCTCCCAGACGGGCTTCCTCTCGGACAAGGCCTCGCCGAAGGCCGACCGTTGCGGGATGACGCCGTCGAACAGGTAGCGCGGGCCGACGTTGCGCACGAGCGTTTCGAGGTTCGCGCGCTGGCGCGGGGAGGTCGCCTGTAGTCGGTTCGGCATCAGTCCGAGGAAGGTCAGATCGGGATTGAAGCGCTGCTTCACGCCGGTGACGTTGCGCAGGAGCGCCTCGATGCCCTCGATCGCGTACTCGTCGAGATCGATGGGAGCGAGCACATAACCGGCGCTGATGAGCGCCGCGAGATTGCGCACACCGAAGGTCGGCGGCGTATCGATGACCGCCACATCGAAACCGTCGTCGACCGCGATCAAGTTCGCCTTGTATCGGTTGATGACGTTCGCCTCGACGTTGTTGATGCCTTGAAGCCTGGGATCGCCCGGGACAACGCGAATGCCCGGTTCCGAGAGGGGGTCGATCAGCACGGTATCAAGAAACAGGGCGGAGGCCGGCAGCGCTCCGGCATGAGCCTCAAGGGTCGACGTGCCGTTGCGCTGCGGGTCTAGGTCGACGAACAGCACCCGCTGGCTGAGTTCTGCGAAGTACCAGGCGAGGTGAACGGCGATCGTGCTTTTGCCGACCCCGCCCTTCTGATTGTTGACGACAAGCACTTTCATGAGACGGTCCGGCTGGCGCCATCGCTCCTGCTCGGCGAGAGCGAGGGATCACGATCGTCGGCGGATCGAAGCGACCCTACCGATGGCTGCGCACCCGAGACAGCCTGGTAAAAGTCTCAGGTGTTTGCCCGGGCAAACGCCTGTCGCCGGATTGCCGCGTGTTCGGCTGGTGCCCGCCCATGCATCGAGTCGATCACGCGAGAGGCGAGGAGGCGGCGCGTCCGCCACCTCCATTGTCGCCTGAGCGCATTCGGCCCCGGGCTAGGTACGTGCCGTGCATGGCGTCGGGATCGGCCTGTTGCGCGAAGCCCGAGCCGCAATGGCCCTCCTCAGCTCTGCTTCGAGTCGGGCGCGTTCGCGCTTGGTCAGCAGGCAGTGGGCGAGCTCGGCGCGCAGTTCCGCAACGTGATCGATGTGCGACATGTCCTGTTCCTCTCGTCATGCGAAGACGAGAGCGCGCACGGGGTCGTGTCGGGTCGGGTCAAGGAGCGCGGTAGAGCCCGGCGGAGCCGGCGAGCGGGGGAGCCGAAATGCGCCAGCATTTTGGGGGAACCGCTTGTCCTTGAAGCGGACGGGCGCGGGCCGGTATTCTGGGGGGACTGAGCAGACCCCCCGGTTCAGGAGGGGGCACCCGCGCGAAGGATCGTCACCGCGTGAGCGGCCGAAACGCGGCGCGGTTCGGGGAGGGGCTGCAGGCCCCGAGTAGAGCCTGACCGTTTGGCCAAAGGCCAGACGGACGCGCCCTCGCGCCTCTTTCAGCCTGGCTCACTGCCACAGAGCTGAAAGGGGTGCTGCCACCATCCGGTCGCCGAACGGAAGCAGCCGGTCGCCGTCGTAGAGGACGAGGCCGAGCCGAAAGCGATCTCCGAGATGGGCTTGCAGCCGACGCAGACCCTTGAAGTCGCTGTCCCAAACGGTGGCGGCCGCCTTGACCTCAATGCCGACGACGCCTCTCTGCGCATCCTCCAGCACGAAGTCGACCTCCACCTGATCCTTGTCGCGATAGTGGTAGATCGCGGGCCGTGCATCGCTCCAGGCAGCGAGCTTCGTCAGCTCCGCGAAGACGAAAGCTTCCAGCACCGGTCCGAGCGGCTGCCGGTCGACACGCAACCGGTCGGCCTCAAGGCCAAGAAGCCCGGCGAGCAGGCCGGAATCCAGGAAGTGCAGCTTTGGCGTCGAGACCACGCGCTTGAGTTCGTTCCCGCTGTAGGCGCGCACGCGGCGCACCAGGAACAACTGCTCGAGCAGCGTGACGTAGCGCTGCACCGTCGCGGCATCGAGGCCGAGCTTTCCACCGAGGTTCGCCCAATTGACGAGATCTCCGGCGTGATGAGCCAGCACCTCGACGAGGTTCGGCACTCGGTCGATCTTGTCGAGCGTCGCGAGATCGGTGAGATCGCGTGTGAGGATCGCGGAGACGTAGGCGCGATACCAATCCGCCCTTCGGCGCCCGCTGCGGCGTGCGACGGCGTCAGGATAACCACCGGCGAGGACGGCCGTCATTGCATCGTCGGCATCTCTTGAATTGATGCTCCCCTTGTAGGGAGGACGAGCGACTTCGCCCGCGAAGACGGCATCGACGAAGCGAGGTGCGCACGGATATCCAAGGATTTCGGCCTGCGCGAGCGGGAGCAGCGGCACGACCTCGATGCGTCCGGCAAGCGAGTCCTGCGTACGCGGGATGGCTTGGAGATCGGCCGAGCCTGTGATGAGGAAACGCCCGGGCCGAGGGTCCTCATCGACCGACTGTTTGATGGCGAGGAGCAGCTCGGGCGCGCGCTGGATCTCGTCAATGACGGCGGCGTCGAGACTCCGCACGAGTCCATTCGGATCGCGGCGGGCAGACGCCAGCACCGCAGCGTCGTCGAGGGTGAGGAAGGTCCGGTCCCGCCCGGCAATCTTGCGCGCAAGGGTGGTCTTGCCGGCCTGACGCGGCCCGCTGATCGCCACGACACGGGTATCGGCCAGGGCTTCGCGAATGGCGCCTTCGGCGTAGCGAGGAAACATCGAACCTGCCGTGTCTTGAGACCCTTCCGACCATACCGTCCAATCCCGAATTTACAATCGTCCGATCCGTATTTTAACGACGTCCGATCTGGAGCGCATGACCGCCCGGCCTGAGGCGTTGCAGCCTTCGCGCGCGCGAGCGACGGTGCAACATCACTCCTTCTTCGTGAGACCTTGGCTCACACGCCACAGAGCCATCACCATGGGCCAGGCTGAGAACTTGCCCTCCTTGGCCTTCCCGGTGAGGTTCCGCAGATAGCCGCCGGCCGAGTTGATCATCGATCCGCGCTGGAGGATTGCAGCGATCACGATCGCAGCCTCTTCCTCGCCCATGGCCGCTATCGCCGCCTCCCACGCGCTCGATGAGATACCGAGCGATCCGCGCACGAGTGCTGCGACCGTCACGAACTCGCGCCAGCTCCTTATGCCGTCGCGAGCGTACATCAGGATGTCGGGGCAAGCGTGGAGGACCATTTCGAGGGGAAATGCCTTCGGTGGCGAACCCTCCGATCGCGAAGGAGGCTCATCGGTTTGGCCGGGGCTTTCTCGGAAGCCTCGTTCAAGATTCTCAGGAGACTCTGGTTTTGAATTCTGATGGTGGCGCCCATCCTGGGACTCATTGCCATCCAGATTCCGAGAATTGAGCGTCTCCCAGAGGTGCTTATCCACATCGAGGCGCAGCTTACGCAGCGCACCG
This sequence comes from Methylorubrum rhodinum, assembly GCF_014199935.1. Lineage (GTDB taxonomy): Bacteria > Pseudomonadota > Alphaproteobacteria > Rhizobiales > Beijerinckiaceae > Methylobacterium > Methylobacterium rhodinum. The sequence continues at coordinate 86,086 of NZ_JACHOP010000015.1, read as the reverse complement.
ACGGCCATCGTGAGACGGTCCGTATCCGCTGAGCGCGGGGGCATACCTTCGAGGTCGCGGAACCGAACCATGAGCTCGGCCCAAGGGCCGGGAAGCCCCTCGTCGAGCGCGGCCGCGAGCATCTTGGCGATGTCGCGACGATGCAGCGAAATCTCCTCTCGCAGGAGGACGCGCGCCTTGGCGGCCGCCCTCACCTCTTGGGCCAAGCGCTCGAACTCGGCCGCGCGAGCGACGAGCGGTGCGAGGTCGAAGCCGAAGGCCTGCTCGATCTCGCCCCCCTCCCCGCGCCTGGCGTAGCGCTTGCCGTTGGGGCTGTCCCGCCGAATGACGATCCCGTGCTCGACGAGCTGAGCAAGCGCGCGGCGAAGGGTCGTCGGCGAGGGTCCGTGCGCGCGAACGGAGAGTTCGTGGTTCGATGGGAAGACGATGAGGTCGGAGCCAGCCGTCAGCGCAACGTCGGGATGGAAGGTCAGCAGAGCCGAGAGCACCGCCAGTTCTCGGTCACCGAGGCCGAGGGGCGTCTTGGCCTCGGTCAGGTTTCGGAACACCCGCCACTTGTGCGCGGCGGCATCGTCGGGACACGCCTTTGCGTTCGCCTGCGCCGTCATCATGGCGAGCGAAAGCGGTCGCCGCCCAAAGGGCGTCGTCGGTTGGGTCAGTCGCATGGTCATGCCTGTCGTCAGGCAACAGATCAGCGCTCGCCGAATCGGCGCGACTCTTGACAGCTTGTGCCGGAGGTGATTCTCTCATGGTCGCCAAACACACTGAGAGAGGGGCTTCCGGGCGTCGAGTTCGGGAGCCTTTTTCTTTTGCCGGGACGATCCTTTCGTTTCAGGTTGCCGAGAGGCTCCCGAAGGGCGAGCCCCTGATCGGGAGCGGGGTGAAGACGCATCGCCACGCCGGGATGGCGGAGCGGATGCTATTCGTCAGAACAGCGCTGCCGTTCGCGAGCGGCCGTGTCCGACGTTACGCTGCAGCAGAGCCTCGCGGGTTGACCACCGTCCCCTAGCCGGAGTTTCGGTCTAGCTTCGGTGGCGCGGCTCTGAGGCGTCCGCCGATGGCGGAGCGGTTCTCGTTCACATCAGTCTCGATCGGCACCTCCTGGGTTTTCTGCGGAGCGCTGGTTCGAGCGCGCCCGTTTCGCGCCGTCGGCCCCACCACGCCGGGGCGGCCGATGAGGCGTTTCGGCGCGTGTGCGGGCTGTCGGCATCCCGGTTCGCATGAACTCGTCATGCAGGGCCGACAGGCGCTCGATCAGGAAATCGCCGAACCCCGCCGCGAGGCGCTCGTCGACGTGCAACTTGGTACCGGTTGCCGAGCGCTCGATGCGAACGAGCGCCCTCCCCCCCCCATCACTCCACGCCTCGAGCGGCGCGGACGCGTCCTGTGCTTTCAGGGCGGACAGGACGAGGCCGAAGCGCCGATCGCTGTCGGCGGCCGCGAATGCGGCGGTCCGAAGAGTCTGTTCTATGGCCGCGGTCGCATCGGCGCGTCGGGCGATCGCGTCGGCGAGTTGGGACCAGCGAGGGCGACCCGCCTTCGGAGCAGGCCCGACGGCCTGCACGAGGGCGACGGGCACGCTCTTGGCCAAGCCGATCAGACGCGACAGGTCGGCCTTGTCGACGCCAATCGCGGCCATAATCGTCGGCCGATCGAAGCCACGTTGCTCCAGGTGCGTCGCGAAGGTAGCACGCTCGATGAAGGAGAGGTCTCGCCGCTCACCATTCTCCTTGCCTTGCGCGACGACGAGTTCCGTGTCGGTCAGCGGGCGTATGATCGCGCGCACGCTGCGGCCGAGCGCGGCCGCAGCGCGCAGCCGCCGGTGTCCATAGGCGGCCTGATACCGCCCCTGAACGTCCGGATGAGGCCGCACAAGGATCGGCACTTGCTGTCCCGCCTCCGCGACGCTCTGCACGAAGGCGTCGAAGCCTGGATCATGCTCGACGGGGATGCGGTCCGCGACGAACGACGGATCGACCAGGGCCGGATCCAGATCGACCACGTGCTGGCCGCCCTCGATCTGCGCGCGAAGGGTTCGCGCATCGTCGGCGTCGGCCGACATCTGCTTGAGCGAGAGTCCCATGGTGCGCAGCGCGCCCGGCCGAACGGGCTCGGCGCGCGTTTTGGCCGGCCGGGCTGCCTCCGCCGGATCGTCGGCGGTCGGTCCTTCGCTCGCGAGCGCAGGTTTCATCAGTTCGCGTAACGCGTCGCGCCGCTTCATGCCGGCCCCCTCCCCCAGGCGCGTGCGATCTGCCCCGCGACCTCGCCGTTCACGGCGTCCAGCGCTTCGAGAGCACGGTCGTAGGTCTGCCGGGTGAACTGCTCGCGACCGACCTCGTAGAGCGTCTGCTTGGTCAGGCCCGCGTCCGAGATCGCCGTCGACTTCAGCATCGCGTGGGTCAGCACCTCGTCCCCGAACAGCGACCGCAGAAGTCCGACGACCTGCGCTTGCGGTCCATCGTTGGGTTCGTAGCGCGTCACGAGATAGCGCAGGAAATCGTACTCGAGATTTCCGCCGGCCTCACGGACAACCTCCAGAAGGTTCGAGGTCATCTGAAGGAACTGCGACATGCTCGCGATGTCGAGCATCTGCGGATGGATCGTGATGAGCACCGCTGTCGCGGCGCATAGGGCGCCCAGCGTCAGGTAGCCGAGTTGCGGCGGGCAATCGATGATGGCGACATCGTAGGCCGCCTCGACGGTCGACAGCGCATTGGCGATGCGCGCGAAGAACATCCCGTCGGAGGGGCGCCGGCGTTCGAGCAGCACGCGCGGTGTCTCGTGCTCGAACTCCATCAGTTCCAGATTGCCGGGGATGAGGTCGATGCCCGTGAAATAGGTGGAGCGGACGATGTCGGCGAGCGGCCGCTGCTCATCGTCGTAGCGGATCGCGCCGTAGAGCGTCTCGTTCTCGCCGACATCGAATTCCGGCTGGTAGCCGAAGAGGGCCGATAGGGAAGCCTGCGGATCGAGATCGACCGCGAGGACCCGATACCCCTGCAGCGCGAGGTACTGCGCGAGATGCACCGCCGTGGTGGTCTTGCCGGAGCCGCCCTTGAAGTTGGTGACGGCGATGACTTGAAGATGCTCTGCGCCTGTCCGATGGGGCAGATATGACGGCTTCGACCGGGACAGATGGCGACGCAAATCGTTGATCTGCTCCAAGGTGAACAGACGCCGCCCGGCCGGCCCCTTCTCGGGTTCGAGACCGTCGGCCGCGAGGGTGACCTGACGCAGATAGGCGTCGGTGATACCGATCAGACGCGCAGCCTCCCCAGTCGGAAAGCGACGCAACTGCTTCTCGGCGGAGGGGGGAAACAGCCGCATCCGCATCGTGTTCAACTGCTCGGAGAGCGCCTGCGCGTGGCCGGCAATCACCGTGTCGAAAGACGGCAGCGCGGCTCGTCCACGCTCCTCAACCCGGTTTTCGCCACGCTTGGCCATCTACGCTCTGAAGCCCCGATCTCCGCATTCGGCGTAGTTGGGGCGAGTCGACTGGAAAGAGTCAAGCGATTCGGCCGCCCACGGCACGATTCAGGCGTCGACAACGGACAATTGTGACCGAGACAGGACCATGCCGAGGGCGATTCGGCGCCGGACGCATAACCGCGAACGCCCTGGACGGTCGCGCGAACATCCTCGATTCGCACGCGCGCCGTCTCCCGACGTCCTCGGCAAGTTCCAAGCAGCCAGTTGGGAGCTCCCAACAATACGATATCGATGCACCGCCTGAGAGGGCCGGCTCTCGATCGTGGACGCTGTTGGGAGCTCCCAACTGCTATAGGTCAAGCCGACAGTCCGAGATCGGACGAATCCCGTGAGAGCTCGACGTGTCCGCTGCTTCTGCGCGCTGCAGGGCGTCGGGCGCATCGGCACGCGCTCAATCCGGACGATCCCGTTTCAAGCACAGGCGCCTCACGACGATTCTGCTGCCAACGATCGGCCAGGAGCGGCGATGAAGCCGGCAGGTAGCCGTCCATCGCCGCCGTTTCACCGAACGACATCCCGGAGATACCGACGCCTAAGCGCCGTCTCGTACGCCGCGCTGCACCGGGATTCCCCTGGCGCGGGCCTTGTCGGCGAGATTCTCACTGATGCCACTCCCGGGGAACACGACGACCCCGATCGGCAGCGCCTCAAGCAGCGCGTCGTTACGACGGAAGGGCGCTGCTTTGGCGTGCTTCGTCCAGTTCGGCCGGAACGCCACCTGCGGTACCTTGCGCGCGTCGGCCCACTTCGCGGCGATCAGCTCGGCGCCCTTCGGGCTGCCGCCATGCAACAACACCATCGTCGGATGCTTCCCCATCACCCGGTCGAGAACGCTCCAAATTCGCTCGACGTCTTGGTAGTCATTGCCGCCGGTGAAGGCGATGCGCGGACCCGGGGGCACCAGAGTCTCGGTCTCCACCCGACGCTTGGCGGCCAGGAAGTCACGGCTATCGATCATCGCTGCCGTCATGGTGCGGTGGTTGACCTGCGAGCCGGAGCGCGGGCGCCAGAGCGAGCCGGTCTGAACGCGGTAGAATGCGGCTGCCGCGTCCCTCGTGAACTCGAAGGCGTTGCGTCGCTCGGTGAGGCTGAGCCCTTCGGCGATGAGCCGTTCGAGCTCGACCGAGCGCACCTCGGATCCGTCCTGCTCGCCCTGGGAGCGCTTCTGCGCCACCTCGTTGTCGTCTAGCTTGCGGTCGAGGGTCTCCACGCGGCGTTGGAAAAGATTGACGAAGCCCCAGAGCACGTCTGTGGCATCATCCTCGAGGCGGGTCTCGGTGAGCAGATCGGTGAGCGCGTTCATCGCACCCACGATTGCCGCCTCGACCGCCTCGGGTTCGGGCAGGGGACGCGGGTCCGCGTCCTGCTCGAAGGGTCGGTAATGATGCGTCAGCAACGCGTGCAGGAGGTGATCGCCCTGGCCGTTGCCGTAATGGTCCGTAGCGAACGCGTGGGTATCGGTTTGGTCGAGCATGGGAGCGCCTTCGGGTCCGGGAAGCCGCGACCGCCGCGGCCTTCACGGCGACCTGGACCGGGATCGGACGGCGCGCGCACCCGAGCGGGGAGGGGCCCCATCGCACGCGGTCGCGATGGGGCGCGAGGGCCGCAGCGGCAGCGGAGGACGGCCGGCGGGGGCGATTTTGCCTCGCGCTGCAAAGCCGCCTGAAGGCGGCGGCGGAAAATCGCCGATCGCGAGGCCGTTGCACGCGCCAACCGGCTCGGTATGGGTCGTCCTCTCGGAAGGGCCGCCGCGCCGGCTCTCTCGGACACCTCGGCGCATTCCGTTAGACCGGCGAGCCGTCCCCCTTCGCGACCGGATCAGGTCACCGAGTCGGCCGGTTCGCCACCGAAGCGGAGATGGGCCGTCGCATCCACCTCGGCGATCTGGGGCGCCAGATGGAGGGCCAAGCCGCGCGGGCCGAGGCGCATCAGGTCCGCGTTGAAATCGTCCTCCGCTGGGACGAGTTCCCACACCTCGGGGACGCCCGCGGCTGAAGCCCGAGCTCGGAGTGTCTCGTAGGCACGCGAGCCCTCCTGATCGGCGTCGCGGGCGACATAGAGGCGGCGCAGACCGGACGGCAGGAGAAGGGCGGCGAGATGGCTGGCGGAGAGCGCGGCCACCGCCGGAATGCCCGGCAGGAGGCGGTTCACCGACAGCACGGTCTCCAGACCCTCGCCAACCACCATTACGCCCGGCCCGGTCCCGGCGAACCGGACCCCGTGGCCGAGCAGGTGGCCGAGCGCCCGGCGCGGATCGGGCAAGTCGGCCTTGCCACGTCCGTCCCGGGCGAGCCAGGTCCGAGCGACCCCTGTGACCGTCCCGCCCAGATCCGTGACGGCCGCCAGCAGGGCAGGGCGCTGGAGCGTCGTGCCGCACGTCAGGCGATGGTAGCAGCGAGGATGGTGGCGCAGGGCGGGCGCGGCGAGCGCGTGGGCGAGCCCACGGCCGGCGAGGTAGGTGGCAGCCGGTGTCCCAGCGAGAGGCCGGCCGATGCGGAACAATCGCTTGGCGGCTTCCGAGGCATCCCGAACCACGTCTAGGCCGGACCCGCGGCAGGCCTCGGCGCTGGACATGGCGGGCCGCTTCAAGCGCAGGAAGCCGCACACCTCGTCCAGGGTCTCGAGCCAATCGTCGTGGCCAAGATTGAGCCGGATCAGATCGACAAGGTCTCCGTGCTCGCCAGTGGCCGCGTCGGTCCACTTGCCGCGCCGGCCCTTGCCGGAAACCGGCCCGGTCAGGCGCACGTAGAGTGACGAGCCCGGGCTGTTGTGGACGTCGCCGACGCGCCAGTACCGACCCTGACGTCGGCCCCTGGAGAGGTAGTGGCGGCAGACCGCCTCGGCCTCCTCACCGAGGCGGCGGGCCAGGTCGGATATCGCGACGCGGTCCATCACGCCGCCTCGCGGTCCGCGATGCGGGTCAACGGGTGCGCCTTGAGAAGCTCTTCCAGCACTGTCACGCCACCGGCATCGATCGGCACGAAGAAGCGCAGGCGCCAGGCGATGATCTCGCTGAACAGGCCCTGCGCGCGCAGCCGCTCGCGCATTGGCATGGTGAAGCCAAGGAGTTCGATGCGGTGCGCGCCCATCACCCTCACCCGGCGGAGTTGGAGTCCGTCAGCGAGGTCGAGCACCGTCCGTCCCTCGAGGAGAGCAGCGTGGGCTGCCTCAGCCGACAACGTGATCCCGCCCCCAATTGCCAGTGCCGCGGCGGCCCAGGCCGGTGACACGCGCCGCCCGATGAGGCGCGCGCCTGCGTCGGTCTTGAGCCGGTACACCCGCGTCGAGTCGGCCGGCAGCCGCTTCCAGATGGGCAGCAGCAGCCCGGCGACCATGTGGAGGGTCGAGTCGGTGAAGGGCGCTACCCCGGCGACCTCCGCCGCCCAGGTCGCGGCGAAGGCCTCCCGCCCTGCATCGACCCAGTGTGTCTCCGCTATCAGCCGCTCCGGCAGGCTCTGCGTCTCCATGGGTCGGACAAGCCGCACGCGTCGCTCGACCGAGCCGTCGTCGAGCATCACGCTTGGAGCCGAGACCTGCACGGCGGCGCGGCCGGAGCGATCGTTGACGAGAAGCCGGCCACCGCGCTCGCACATCAGGTCGAGACCGCCAGTCAGGGTTAACGGTCGGTTACGCTCGCGTCGGGTGATCGTGAGCAGCCGCGTCTGAGCACCCGTGCCGTGATGGACGTGGCTGACACGGTCATCGGTGACCGTGAAGCTTTCCGCCTGCAGCGTCTCCAGCCCAACGTCGTAGTGCCCGCTGGCGATCGCCCCCTCGATCCGGGCAGCGAGCAGACCCTCGAACGCCTCGAACAAGACGCCCTGCAGGGCAATGGTCAGCGCCAGCAGCCGGTTGAGGAAGGTGGTGATCGGCGGCAGCTCGTCGAGGAGGCCTCCGGTCTCGCCCGTCAGCCTCAAGCCGGTCGCAGTCTCGAAGATGTGGAGGGGGCAGCCCTCGACCTTGCCGAGCACGATCAGCCCGTAGAGTTGCCGAAGGGCGTCGCGCGCGTAGGCGCTCTCCAGGTTGTCCTCGGGCCGGAACAGGCCCTGGCCACCCGTCTGGCGGGAACCCCGTGTGATCGCCCCCAGCGTGTCGAGTCGGCGGGCGATGGTCGAGAGGAAGCGTTTCTCGGCCTTGACGTCGGTGGCGACCGGCCGGAACAGGGGCGGCTGTGCCTGGTTCGTGCGGTTAGTCCGCCCGAGCCCCTGGATCGCCGCATCCGCCTTCCAGCCGGGCTCGAGCAGGTAATGCACCCGCAGCCGCCGGTTCTTCGCCGCCAGATCCGCATGGTACGACCGCCCGATGCCGCCCGCCTCCGAGAACACGAGGACGCGCTTCACATCGTCCATGAAGGCCGCGGCTTCGGCAAGGTTGGCGCCCGCCGCACGCCTCTCGACCGCGAGCCGGTCGATGCCGTCTGCACCGCGCTTCCTCACGATTCGGCGCGAGCGCCCGGTGACCTCGGCGACGCGATCGGTCCCGAAATGCTGCACGATCGCGTCGAGGGCGCCCGGCACGGCGTCGAGCGCGGCAAGCCGCTCGATCAGCGCGTCGCGCCTCGCCACCGCCTCGCGGCAGAAGACCGGCTGGCCATCGCGCGCGACCGGCCGGGAGGAGAGGTTGTCCTCGCTGTCCGAGAAGGGCTCGTAGAGCTGCACCGGGAAGGCGTGCTGGAGGTATCCGAGCACGTACTCTCGCGGCGTCACGTCGATCGAGAGATCGTCCCATTCCTCAGGCGGAATCTCGGCCAGTCGCCTCTCGGTCAGGGCCTCGCCGGTCGAGACGATCTGCACGACCGCGGCATCACCCGCCGCCAGATCCCGCTCGATCGCCCGGATCAGCGCCGGCGTCTTCATCGAGGTCAGCAGATGGCCGAAGAAGCGCTGCTTGGTCGACTCGAAGGCCGAACGCGCGGCGGATTTCGCTTGGGCGTTCAGCGTGCCAGACGTCCCCGTGATGTTGGCCGCCCGCATCGCCGCGTCGAGGTTGGCGTGGATGATTGCAAAGGCCCCGGCATATGCGTCGTAGGTCGCGGTCTGCTCGGGCGTCAGCGCATGCTCGACCGGGTCGTAGGCGACGCCCTCGTAGGACAGGGAGCGGGCTGTATAGAGGCCTAGCGCCCGCAGATCGCGCGCCAACACCTCCATCGCAGCGACGCCGCCCGCCTCGATCGCCTGGACGAACTCCGCACGCGTGGCGAAGGGAAAGTCGGCCCCGCCCCAGAGACCGAGGCGCTGAGCGTAGGCAGGGTTGTGCGCCGTTGTTGCCCCCGTCGCCGAGACGTAGAGCACACGGGCGTCGGGCAGCGCGTGCTGAAGGCGTAGTCCCGCCCGACCTTGCTGCGAGGCGGCGACGTCGCCGCGCTCGCCCTTGCCCCCCGCCGCATTCTGCATGGCGTGGCTCTCGTCGAAGACGATCACGCCGTCGAAGCCGGCGCCGAGCCAATCGACGATCTGGCGGACGCGGGAGACTTTCTCGCCGCGCCCGTCCGAGCGCAGGGTGGCGTAGGTGGCGAACAAGATGCCTTCCGGCAACGCGATCGCCTTGCCCTGCGGGAAGCGCGACAGCGGCGTCACCAGCAGGCGCTCCTGACCGAGTGCCGACCAGTCGCGTTGTGCGTCCTCGACCAGGGTATCGGACTTCGACACCCACACCGCCTTGCGCCGGCCGGAGAGCCAATTGTCGAGGAGGACGCCGGCCACTTGGCGGCCCTTGCCGGTTCCGGTGCCGTCGCCGAGCATGAAGCCGCGACGGAAGCGCACCGCGCTCGCCGCGTCCTCAGGCGCCGGGGCGACGGTGTCGAACGTCGGATCGACCGTCCACGATCCGGCCAGATGGACGGCGTGTGCGTCGCCGGCGTAGATGACGGTCTCGAGTTGGGCATCCGAGAGCAAGCCGTCCGCGACCACGCTCGCCGGCAGCAGCGGGCGATAAGAGGGCTTCGGCGGCGCGACCGAGGCCATCGCGGCCGATTGCACAAGCTTGGTGGGGTGCAGCTGTGCGCTCGGGATATGGATCGCCTGCAGAGCATAGGGCTCGTAAAGGGCCTCCGTCAGCCTGCCCTTGTCGTCGGGCTGCCCGTCCACGGTCTCGTAGACCAGCTTGGCACCCTTGAGCTCGACCAAGGCGCGGGCGAGGGCGGGTCGGTGGACGGCGGCGGCGCCTGGCAGCACGCCGGCAGGCCGCCTGTCGACGATCGGTGTACTCGGCGGGAGCGGCGGTACCGCGATCGGCAGCCGCGGCGGCACCCTCTCCACGATCCAGGCAAGAAGGGTGGGGACGTCCGGTGCCATGCCGGCCGAGGCCGGAAAGCGGGTGGGCTCGTCCGCCGGCCGCTTGTCGAAGACGGTGAGCCGCGTATCGATCGTCGTGCCGTGGCGCGCGAAAACGGCGCCGTCGACCGCCGCCGTGAACACGACGGTGCCCTGGGCTTGCAGCCGGATGAAGGCGTCGCGCCACGCGGATGCTTCCGGCGAGAAGCCTGCCCTGGTAATCGTCACAAGCCGGCCGCCGGGCGCCAGGCGAGCCAGCGCCGAGGCCACGTGGCGCAGGACAGCGTCGGACATGCGGCCCGAGACATCAGGGAGCACCGAGAAGGGCGGGTTCATCAACACGACGCTGGGCGTGACGCCCGGATCGAGATGATCGTCGATCTGAGCGGCGTCGAAGCGGGTGAGGGGGGTCGACGGGAAAAGGGAGGCCAGGATGCCGGCACGGGTCTCGGCGAGTTCGTTGAGCGTGAGCACGCCGCCGGCGATCTCGGCCAGGATGGCCAGAAGTCCTGTGCCGGCCGAGGGCTCGAGGATTCGATCGCCCGGGGTGATCGCTGCGGCGGTCAGTGCGGCGAACCCGAGGGGAAGGGGGGTCGAGAACTGCTGGTGCGTCAGCGTCTCCGCGGAGCGCCGCGTGTGCGCGGGCAGAAGGCCGGCGATCTTCGACAAAAGCCGGAGGCGCGCAACCGGGGAGGGAACCGCGCGGAACAGCGCGCGACCGTACTTGCGCAGGAACAGCACGGTCGCCGCCTCACCTGCCTCATAGGCCAGCTTCCAGTCCCAGGCACCGGCCGCGTCGGACGCGCCGAAGGCGGTCTCCATAGTGGAGCGCAGGGCTGCGGCGTCGACCGGTTCGCCGCGCTCCAGGCATGATTGGAGGAGACGGGCAGCCGTGACGATCGCGGCGGCTTGATCGGTACAAGAGACGTGCAGATGCGCCGCCGCGACTGAGGTCGCGGCGGAGGAGGGGAGGGCGGTCATTGACGAGATTCCAGGAGAGCAGGAGGGACCGAGCTCAGGCGGCGCTCTCTCGATCCGCACCGGCTCGATCCTGTCCCGGCCTTCCTCTCACTCCCGGCGCCCTCGTCGAGCACGCAGGACGAGAAAGGGCGCCTTACCAGGCGGGGTGACGTCCAGGGCGAGGCTGGCAGGTTACAGGGCCCGTCGATCTCGGCGGAGCGGAGATCAGGCGATGTCTCAGATTGAAATTCGGTCTGGCTGAACCGCCGCTATTGGCCGATGCCATCGTGGCAACACCGATCGGCGCTGCCCGAAGGCGGCTCTTCGTCGGCCGGGCAGCTACTTCGGCTCGGAATGTGAAGCAGATGTTCGCTTCAGATTCACCGGAAGCTTGTAACGTGCTCCGAAGTTGACTTTTCAGTACTTCGAGTTTTCCCTCACACCTCAAAAAGCGCCACGCTTCCCTCTTTTCGTCTGACAAAGCGCGCCTACTAAACCGACGTTGAGCAGCGCCATGACGGCGAGCAAGCCGAACGTGGCCCCGGCTCCACCTTGAGCGAGCACGGAGGCGCCTAGGGGAGGAGCGAGAGCCTGGGCGATCAGGCTCGGCCGAGCGAGCCGTCCCACCAGCGGCGCGTAACGCTCGGGACCGAAGAGCGCGAGTGGCACCGTACCCCGCGCGATCGAATAGATCCCGTTGCCGGCGCCGTACAGGATGACGGCCAGGGCGACCAGCGGCAGGCCGAGGGCCAGCATCAAGACTCCGATGGCGACGAGGCTCATCGCTACCGTCAGAGTCCAAAGCGGATGATGTCGGCCCTTGAACGCCATCTCGACCACCCGAGCCGCGACCTGGGACGGCCCGATCAGCGTGCCGTAGGTGACGGCCGAGGCCAGCGGCACGCCCCGCGCCTGCAGAAGCGTCAGCACATGTGCCGAGAACAGGCTCATCACCGCACCGCCGAGGATCAACACACCGGCCATCAGCAGGAATGGGCAGCGCTCGCGCGGCGCAAGGTCCACGGCCGGCGGAGGAGCGGCCACCGCGTCGGCCGCCCGATCCGGCACGGGCGGAACGAGCCGGAGGACCAGAGTGAGCGACACCGTGAGCTGCAGCCCGGCGTAGATGAAACACACGGTTCGCCAGCTGACATGGTCGAGCAGGAAGGCCGATAGCGGCTAGCTGACCGTGCTGGCGAAGCCGCCCCACAGCGTCAGCGTGGTGATCGCAGGCCGCGCCTCCGCGCCGTAGAGCCGGCCGAGCGTTGCAAAGGCCGGATCGTAGAGCCCGCAGCCCATTCCGAGGCCGAGCAGTGCCCAGCCTGCCAGGAACACGGGCAGCGACGGCGCCGCGCCGATCACAACGAGCCCGCAAGCCAGCACCACGGCCGCGGCCGCCAGCACCGGCCGGCCGCCGCGTTCGCCGATGAGCCGGCCGACGCTGTGCGAGATTAGGCCGGCGACGAGCAGACCCAGGGTCAGACCGCCGAAGACCCAGGCGAGCGCCCAGCCTGTGTCGGCCTCAATCGGGCCGGCGAGCACGCCGAGCAGGTAGAACGACGAGCCCCAGGCGAGGATCTGCACTACGCCCAGGGCGCTGATCACCAGCAGACGATGATGGCCGATGGCGTCAGATCTCACGAGAGGCAGGCTTGAGGGCCGCGCTCTGTGAAGCGCCGCGCTCGTACCACCCCTTGGAGCGGTTCACGATCCAGACCACCGTCAGCATCACCGGCACCTCAATGAGAACGCCGACGACAGTAGCCAGAGCCGCGCCCGAGTTGAACCCGAACAGGCTGATGGCGGTGGCCACGGCCAGCTCGAAGAAATTCGAGGCACCGATCAGCGCCGAGGGACCAGCCACGCAATGCTCCTCGCCGGCCGCCCGGTTCAGGAGGTAGGCCAGCCCGGAATTCGCGTACACTTGGATGAGGATCGGTACAGCCAGCAGGCCGATGACCGCGGGCTGCGCCAGGATCTGCTCGCCCTGGAAGCCGAACAACATGACGAGCGTGGCCAGGAGCGCCACGAGCGAGATCGGGCCGAGCTTGGCCAGGAGCCGGTTAAGGGCCGCCTGCCCGCCCGAGGCCAGCAGGCTGCGCCGGATCACCTGCGCGATCACAACCGGGATGACGATGTAGAGCACGACCGAGAGGACCAGCGTGCCCCAAGGGACGGTGATGGCCGAGAGCCCGAGCAACAAGCCGACGATCGGCGCGAAAGCGACGACCATGATCGTATCGTTCAGCGCGACCTGGCTAAGCGTGAAGTGCGGCTCGCCGCGCGTCAGGTTCGACCACACGAACACCATCGCGGTGCAGGGCGCTGCCGCCAGGATGATCAGGCCGGCGATGTAGCTGTCGATCTGGTCGGCCGGCAGGTAGGGCCGGAACAGGTAGCCGATGAACAGCCAGCCCAGCAGCGCCATCGAGAACGGCTTGACGGCCCAGTTGATGAAGAGCGTCACGCCGATGCCGCGCCAGTGCCGACCGACGTGGCGCAACGAAGCGAAGTCGATCTTGAGCAGCATGGGGATGACCATGAGCCAGATCAGCACCGCGACAGGCAGGTTCACCTTGGCGATCTCGGCGGCGCCGACAGCGTGGAAGGCGCCTGGCATGACGTGGCCGAGCGCGATGCCGGCCACGATGCAGAGGGCGACCCAGATGGTCAGGTAGCGCTCGAACGTGCTCATGGGATTCCTCAAGCGGTGGCGACGCGGCGACCGTGCTCGTCGGTGACGCGCTCGCCATCCTCCTTCACGAACTCGCCCCGCTGCGCCGGCACGAGATCCAGAACGGCCTCGGAGGGACGGCAGAGGCGCACGCCTTTCGGGCTGACCACGAGCGGCCGGTTGATCAGGATCGGGTGCTCCATCATCGCGTCGAGCAGCTGGTCGTCGGTCAGCGACGGATCGGAGAGCCCCAACTCCGCATAGGGCGTGCCCTTCGCGCGCAGGAGGCCGCGCACGGTGATCCCGGCCCGGTCGATCAGCCAGCACAGGAGCGCCCGTGTCGGAGGCGTCTTCAGGTACTCGACGACGTGCGGCTCGATGCCGGCATTTCGGATCATCGCTAGCGTGTTGCAGGACGTGCCGCAGGCCTCATTGTGGTAGATCACGACGTCCATCATGCGACCTCCGGACGGGGCGAGGTGGCGCCCGTCTGCTGGCCAATCTCGCGAACGCGCGACCTGAGCGCGACCTTGTCGAGGCTGGCGATCGGCAGGACGACGAAGGCCGCGATGCGGTTCTTAAGGTAGCGCTGGGCCGTCACGAAGGCCGTCATGCGCTCGAGGTCGGTGCCCTCGACGGCGGCGGGATCCTCGATGCCCCAGTGCGCCGTCACCGGCTGGCCCGGCCAGTACGGGCAGGTCTCGCCGGCGGCGTTGCCACAAACCGTGAAGACGAAATCCATGATCGGCGCGTCGGGCCGGGCGAACTCGTCCCAGCTCTTCGAGCGCAGCCCCTCGATCGGGTAGTCGGTCTCCCGCAGCACCTGCAGGGCGAGCGGGTTTACGTCTGGCTTCGGCTGGCTGCCGCCTGAGAACGCCCTGAAGCGGCCCTGTCCCTCCTTGTTCAGCATCGCCTCGGCCAGGATCGAGCGGGCCGAGTTGCCGGTGCAGAGGAACAGCACGTTGTAGACGCGATCAGGCATGAAGCACCTCTTCAGGAGCGCAGCAGTCGCCCAGGGCTGCGACAGCCGGCGCGCACACCTCGGGGCGGCCCTGGCAGCAATCCTTCATCAGGAAGGCGATGAGCGCCGACATCGTCGGGTAAACGGCGCTGTAGATGATCGAGCGGCCCTCGCGCCGCGATTGGATGAGCCCGGCGTGCTCCAGCTCCTTCAGGTGAAAAGACAGGTTCGAGGTCGAGACCCCGATCTCGCTGCCGAGCACACCAGCTGCCAGACCGTCAGGACCGGCCGTGACGAGGTTCCGGACGACGCGCAGGCGAGTTTCCTGCGACAGGGCCGCGAAGGCGACGAGGGCTTGCGGTTCGTCCATAGTCAGTCCAACATCTCAACATGTGTTGAGACGTAGATGATAGTGAGTTCGTGTACAAGCCCGATCAGCCCTTCACCGATGGTCTGCCGAACGTGAGCGAGGCGCACTTCGAGGCGCCGACGAGTGACCGCGTTTATGCCGTCACGCCCGTCACTCACGCCCCGCGCTTCCTGATCCTCTACGGTTCGCTACGCGAGCGCTCGTTCAGCCGCTTCCTCGCCTACGAGGCGGCGCGGCTGCTGGAGGCGATGGGCGGCGAGGTGCGGATCTTCCACGCACACGGCTTGCCCCTGCCCGACGACACGACGGCCGATCACTCGAAGGTGCAGGAGCTGCGGCAGCTCTCGCTCTGGTCAGAGGGGCACGTCTGGGTCTCGCCGGAGCGTCACGGCAACCTGACCGGTGTGATGAAGAGCCAGATCGACTGGCTGCCCTTGAGCGAGGGCTCGGTGCGGCCGACGCAGGGACGCACCCTTGCGGTGATGCAAGTCTCGGGCGGCTCGCAGTCGTTCAACGCCGTGAACTCGTTGCGCGTGCTCGGCCGCTGGATGCGGATGATCACGATCCCGAACCAGTCCTCGGTGCCGATGGCCTACAAGGAGTTCGACGACGCCGGCCGGATGAAGCCTGGGTCGCTCTACGACCGCGTGGTCGACGTCTGCGAGGAGCTGATGAAGTTCACGCTGCTCACCCGCGAGCGGGCCGAGTACCTCGTCGACCGCTACAGCGAGCGGAAGGAGCAGGAGCCTGAGCGGCTGAAGGCGGTTGCGGCCGATATCGGTTTCGCGAAGCGATAACGCGGCCGGCGAACGTGCAAAATCAAGTAGTTTGCCCTGTGCTGCACTCAGATGCCAAGCAGGCACGCAGATGTCTCAATGAACTCGCGGAGAGGCGGCTTTCTGGCTAATCTGACCGTTGCCGGAACGGATTTAAGAGGCTGATTTGGGTTCCAAGCGGGTGGCAGGTCGACGTCCGCTATAATGCATCTGCTGCTCGGAAGCGGGCAGTTGCAAATCAACCTACAGCAGACGTTCGAAGCAAAATCGGATCTGTGATTTCCGACTTTCATTTATGACGAAGAGATGACCTGACCGGAGACGGCTGCGCCTCGCCCGGCATGACCAGACGAGGCACCGCAGCGACTCTCAGTCCCGGCGCCCCGTAGGCCGGGACCAGATCAGCGAGTAGCCCTCACCCTCTCCGTCGTCGAAGAGGTTCGCGTAGATCGGCGCCGTGAAGCTCGGATCGTCCAACTTCAGGCTGAGGTACTCGCGGCCCTCGTTCGAGCGCCTGGACCATGCGGCTCCGATCTCGGCCCGACCCACATAGACCCGGTGGCTCGGGGCGTTCTCGCCGGCGGCGCGGGGATCCTGGACGATCCGGACGTTGCGAGCCTGGACCGAGAGGGTAACGATCTGGCCGGTGAAGCCTTCCTCGATCTTGGTGAAGCTGCCGATGTTCGCCATGGGATGTCTCCGTGTCTGTTCCGAGCCCGCGACCGCCGCGGCCTCGATGGCGATCGGTGAGGCCGGAGGCGACCGGCGCCGCACCTGCGTGTGCAGGCTGGAGCGTCAGTGGAGGACGGCTGGCGGGCGGGTTTGTTGTCCCGCGAGGAATGCGAGAGCGTCAGCGCAGCAGGGGAAGAAACTTGGCCGGCCGCCGTTGCGGCTAAGCCGGACGAGGCGTCAGCCGTCCCCAGCCAGATCAGGCCATGAGAGAGGCCGCGCGGTCACCGGGCTGCGACAGGACCATCACGGAGAGGCTGGTGACACGCCGCTTCAGGGACCGCCGTGACGGGTTCAGCATCCGATCGGCGCTTGGTTGAGCACCTCGCGATCCACATCCCGTTCCAGCACCATAAGGCGGCTGATGGCGCTGCCGCTTTTACGATGTAGCCGCCGATGTGAAACTGACCCGGTCGCCGATTGAATGCTGACCCACTCTGTAGGTTTGGGCTCCTCTGGACGGAGGAGGCCCGTGTGGTGGGAGCGGAGGCGGCGTTGGAGATTCGGGTTTTGCATCGACATGGGAAGGGCGTTCGGGCGATCGCCCGAGAAACGGGCGTGTCGCGCAACACGGTGCGGCGGTACCTGCGCGACGAGGCGGCGGTTCGCTACAAGGCGCGTCCGGTTCGGGCGACCAAGCTCGACCCGTTCAAGGGCTACGTCAGCCAGCGGCTTGATGCTGCGGCACCGGAGCGGATCCCGGCGACGGTGCTGATCATCGAGCTGCGTGAGCGGGGCTACGCTGGCGGGATCACGATGCTGAAGGTCTTCATGGCCTCGCTCAGGCCGCGGCCGGTCGCGCTGCCGGCGCTGCGCTTCGAGACGGCGCCCGGCGAGCAGATGCAGGTCGACTGGGCTACGATCCGGCGCGGGCGCGACCGTCTGTCGGTGTTCGTGGCCACGCTCGGCTGGAGCCGGGCCGCCTATGTCGAGTTCGTAGCCAACGAGCGGATCGAGACCCTGATCGCCGCGCACGAGAACGCGTTCCTGTTCTTCGGCGGGGTGCCGCGGGAGGTGCTCTACGACAACATGCGCACGGTCGTAGCGGAGCGGCACGGCTACGGGACGGGGCGCCATCGCTTTAATCCCGCCTTTGGCGACTTCGCCCGGCATTGCGGCTTCCGGCCTCGGCTATGCCAGCCCTACCGGGCACAAACGAAGGGCAAGGTGGAGCGGTTCATCCGCTACCTGCGCGGCAGCTTCTACGTTCCGCTCGCGAGCCGGCTGGCTCAGGATGGGCTCGTCGTCGACCGCGAAGCGGCCAACGTCGCGGCCGCGCGCTGGCTTCGTGAGGTCGCCAACCCGCGCGTTCACGCAACGACGGGCGCTGTTCCAGCCGAGCGTCTGGCCGTCGAGCGCACCCATCTTCAGCCCGTGCCGGCGCCCTACGGTGGACGGATCGTGCGTGCGGTCGAGACGGTGATCCCGCGCCCGATCCTCGGCCTGCAGCATCCTCTGTCGTTCTACGATGCGTTCGCGGGAGGCTTGGCATGAGCGACCTTCAGCATGCCCGACTGGCCGAGCTCTGCGCGGAGCTGCGGCTGAGCGCGGTCCCGGACCTCTACGGCGCGCTGGCCCAGGGCGCCGTGGCGCGGGAGATCTCCTATGCGGCGTTCCTGGAGGAGGTGCTGCGAGGTGAGCGGGATGCGCGACGGGCAAGGGCCCGTGAGATGTTCGCGCGCGTGGAGGGCTTCCCGGCCGTCAAGACGCTGGATGGCTTCGACTTCGCCTTCGCGACCGGCGCACCGCGGCAGCAGATCCAGGAACTGGCGAGCCTCGCCTTCGTGGAGCGAGGCGAGAACGTCGTGTTCCTGGGCCCGAGCGGCGTCGGCAAGACGCATCTGGCGATCGCGCTCGGCTACGCGGCGACCCAGCGCGGCTGGAAGGTCCGCTTCACGACGGCCGCCGATCTCGTTCTCGCCCTCGAGACGGCGCAGCGCCAGGGCCGGATCAAGGAGGCGATGCACCGGGCCGTGAACCTCTACAGGCTCCTGATCGTCGACGAGATCGGCTACCTGCCGCTGGGGCGCGAGCAGGCGAACCTGTTCTTCCAGGTCGTCGCCAAGCGCTACGAGCGCGGCTCGATGATCCTGACCTCGAACCTGACCTTCGGCTCGTGGGACCAGGCCTTCGCCGGCGAGGCGGTCCTCACCGCCGCCATGCTCGACCGGGTTCTCCATCACGCCACGGTCGTGACGATCCAGGGCGAGAGCTATCGGCTCAAGGGCAAGCGGCGCGCTGGCCTGATCGCCCGACCAGCACGGGAAAAGGCAGCGGCCTGACGCGGCTTCCGGGTGGGCATGCCTACCTGGAAGCAGGATGGGTCAGATTCCAATCGGCGAGCAGGACGAAAGCGGGTCAGAGTTCAACCGGCGTTGACAACGATGTCAGGGTCAGGCGAGGAGGGCCAGCTCCGGGCCTGTGCCCGAAGCCGCTTGTCCGGTCTGGCGTGACGCCTACTCCGCGGCGACGTCGTAGGACTCGGCCACCGGACCGTCCTCCTCGGCGTCGGCGGCCAGGAAAGGCGGTAGCGCGTCAGCCTCCTACGTTCCGCAGGAATCGGCGTCACACTCTGCGGTCGCGGCTGGCTCGCTGTTACTTACGGCGAGGCGCAGCGGCTCGGGCAGCCAGCCGGTGTCCGCGAGCAGGCGCTCGGCCTCCTTCGCCATGTCGCCTTTCTTCAGGTGATCGATGAGCTGCGCCGCCCGCTCGCCTGACCCCTCCCGTACGGCTTCCAGGATCCGCGCCTTGGTGACGCGGTCGAGATAGTTCGCCACGGTGGGCCGCCATCCGGCGGAGACCATGTCGAGGTCCGTCGCTCGCGCGAGCCGGTCGGCTTGGGCGAGGCGGACCCGCAGCCCGTGCTCCGAGACGCCCATCCCGCCGTAGGGGTTCGGCTTCTCGTGAAGAGCATTGACCCCGAAGCTGACGCAGTGCGCGAGCAAGGCCAGGCGGCTCGCCTCGTCGAGCGCGTCGAGCGAGTCCCAGAGCGCATCGCTCTCGGCGGGCAACTCGGCCTCCCAACTCGCATGACGCTCGGCGATGGCGCGGGCGCAGGCGCTGTCCTTAAGGTCATCGGCTTGCGCGGTGAAGTGGACCTCTCGGACCGAGACCTCGAGGCAGCCCGATCCCGAGCGGACGCGGAAGGTGTCGAGCACCAGCTTGTGCAGCAGCGCCGTCAGCGCGACCTGTGGACGGCTCGCCACTGCATCGCGCAGCGCCAGCGTACGGTGCGCCGTCAACTCCGCCATCAAGCGTTCGGGAAGGGGCCGGATGCCGTCCTCCTCCTCCGGTTCGTGAGCGGGCGACGTCCCCCCGATGGTGATGACGGCCCGCTGCACCGCCGGCTGCGCGGGCGCACCATCTCGGTCGGTCTCGCCGCCCGTGGTGTCGCCCTCGCTCTCCGAGGCCGGAGTAGCTGGCACGTCGTCCTCAGGTCGGACGTAACCACGCTCGACCCGCAACCGGCCGTCATGGCCGAGGCCAACGAAGGCGCCTGCGCAGGCGATCTCGGCCGGATCGTAGCGCAACGGGCGGTTCGCCAGCTCCTCGAGCGCTGCCTCGATCTCGCCGAGCCGGTCGTCGACCGCCTCCGGCAGTTCGTCCTCCTGACCATGCTCGGCGACGAGCCGCTCCTGTTCGGCCGTGAGTGCGTCGATCGTCGCCTGCTCCGCCTCTGTCGTCTCGACGGGCTCCCCGTCGATCCGACGAAGGCCGAACTGATGACCGTAGGGGAAGCTCATCGCGGCCTCGATCCACTTCCAGCCCTCGGCCGCGACGTCCTCGGCCTCGGCCTTCAGCTTCTCGGCCGTGAGGCGATCGAGAAGCGCGACGTCCTGGAGCCAGCCGCCGCCATCGGCCTGGAACAGGTCGCGCAGCACGGTGCCCCCGGCCGCCTCATAGGCGTCCATCCCGACGAACAGGACCCGTTTGTCCGACGCCTGCGCGGCCTTCTCGGTCAGGAGCCGCCGGATCTGGTAAGGCTCCTTCGACCAGGAATTCCGCACCGCCTCCCAGACCTGCTCCTGGCGGGCGTGATCGTGCGTGATGGTGAAGGCCATGAGCTGCTCGAGCGTCATGCCGTCAACAGCGTAGACCTCGAGCAGCGCGGGCGCGACCGTTGCGAGGCGCAGCCGCTGCTTGACCACGTTGACCGGCACGAAGAAGGCCGCGGCGACAGCCTCCTCGGTCATGCCTTTCTCGCGCATCGCCTGGAAGGCGCGGAACTGGTCGAGGGGATGGAGCGGCGCCCGCTCGACGTTCTCGGCCAGCGAGATCTCCTCGATGAGGACGCCGCTGGCGGCATCCGAGACGATGCAGGGTATCGGTGCGGTCTTCACCAGCCGCTTCTGCTTCACCAGGAGTTCGAGAGCCCGGTAGCGCCGGCCGCCAGCCGGCACCTCGTACATCCCGGTCTCCCGACCCTCACCGTCGAGCACCGGCCGAACGTGCAGGCTCTGGATCAGGCCGCGCCGGCCGATGGACTCGGCGAGGTCCTCGACCGGCAGACCGAGCTTCACGCGCCGGACGTTCGCTTGGCTCAACACCAGCTTGTTGAAGGGGATCGGGCGGGCGGGTGCCAGGGTGATCTTCTGAACCGTATTCGCCATTGTACTGTCTCCGCGACGGGCGCCGGAGGCCTCTCCTCCAAACTCGATCCGTCACGACGCGCAGCGCCGCCCTCTTCCTCTGGAGGGCAGCGCCGCGATGGGGAGAACGGCAGACTGGATCAGCGTAGCCTGAGCGCCTCGCGACTTGCCGACGCGAGACGCAGGTTTGCATCGTCAGAACCATGACCCGGCCAGTTTACAACGATCGAGAGGGCCCCTCTTTCCTCGGTTGGGCCGCAGAGCCTGGGGTTAAGGTGGCAGCCTATCTCCAAGTACGCATAGTCGGGGGGCATCGACCCCCTCCGCTTTCCATCTCCCGTATCTTTTGTTGATCGGAGCGAACCGCCGAAACGCGTCACGCGGCCCGATCCTGCAGGTGCTGCGTCTCCCGCGCGGTCACCGGGATTGGCGTTCTTTCGCCGTCGTTTCCGACCGTCTCCGAGCTCTCTTCCGCGAGCGCGAGACGGCTAAGCAGCCGGTCGGCGGCCTTGCTGGCGTGAGAGGCCGCACGCACGATGGCTCGCTCGTCCTCGCGCAGGACCTGAAGCCAGGCGGCGATGTAGTCGGCGTGGCGCACGGTGGGCACGATGCCGAGGCTCGCGCACACGTAGGCTGCGGAAATCTCCGCCACGAGTTCCTCGCGGGCGTAGCAGGGGCCGCCGCGTGGCCCTTTCATCAAGCGGTCTATGCGCGAGCGATGACCGGTAGCGTGCGACAGCTCATGCGCGGCGGTACGGTGGAAGTTGATCGGCTCGTGAAACGCCTCCGGCGGGGGTAGCACAACGACATCATCGGAAGGACGGTAGAAGGCCATGCTACCGCCGATGCGGATGGTGACGCCGGAGGCCTCCATCAGCATGCGGAAGCGCGGCATGACGAGGTCCTCGCGCGGCGGGGGCAGCGGATCGGTGAGGTTCGCGGGCAAGCCGTCCACCTGCGCAACGTTGAAAACGGTGAAGCGCTTGAGGAACGCCACTTGCCGGACGGCGCCCCCGTCGCGATCGGCTCGTCGGCGCTCGTCTGCCGGCGTGAAGCGATCGGCGTAGACGATTCCGGTCCCGTGCTCTCCCTTGCGCACGCAGCCGCCGAGGGACAGGGCTTGGCGGAAGGTCAGCCAGCGTTGGTCCCGATAGCCCGCCGCGACGCCGGCCGCCCAGAGCAGCATGACGTTGATGCCGCTATACGCCCGGGCCGTGACCGCATTGCGCGGCATGGCCACCGCGACAGCGCCGGGGCCGCTGTCCCAGGGCTGGACCCAGGGAACGCAGCCGGCCTCGAGTTGAGCGATGATCCGATCGGTAATTTCACGGTAGAGGTTAGTGCGCTCGGGTTGGGTCGCGCGGTGGGACGTGGGTCTGGCCATCGGAAAGCTTTCGCGCCGGGCGCCGGAGCTTCTCTCCGACCATCCTTCCTGGCACTCCGCTCCGGCCCTCCTCTGGCTCTTGAACTTGCCCGGTGCCCGCACACACCTTACCAATATTTTAGTCTCGACTTTGCGTTCACACCACGCATTCGCATGACATCCGTTATGGAAAATCCGTCATCGCTCCGAGAAGGGCAGGGCGCTTTCGTCGGCATTACGCAGCGCCCTCCCCTCCCCTTGCAGCCTTCGGCCGATCGTCGGGCAGACGTGTGTCGGTCAGGCGCTCCAGCGCGGTCACGAGGCTCTGCGCCACCGGCGACCATCGGTTGAACGAGGCGCGGGAGCGCGTCGAATGTTCGAAGGTCTCGTTGACCCGCGCGCGGTCGCCCAGGTTTCGCGCCAGGACGGGAAGCTCCGCATCGCCAACCGTCGCGGTCGCCTCGATGTAGGCGGCAAGCGTGAGCAGTCCTTCGATCGCGACAGGAATGCCATCGGAGTTGAAACCGTTGGTCGCCGTGCGCAGCTCCGCCAGCGAGCGCCGCCATTCGCGAACGGCGCTGGCCTGGGCGTCGCCCTGCACGGCCTTGTGAACGAGCGCGTCGGCAAGGAGGTGGAGCCGCTCCGGAGCCTGGTCGAGCCATCGATCGACGATCGGCATCGCGACCTGCGTGGGCGATCGGGAGATCGTTCGCGCGTCGGCGGCGATGGTGGTGATCCGACCCGGGCGATAGCCGAGCTCTTCACAGATCTCTCGTTGCAGGAAGCGTAGCTCGGCGATGTTGATCGGCCACCAGCGTTCGAACTCTTGCGCCCGGTAGAAGGCGATCGCATCGACGGCGATCCGGCCGGCATCCGCGTCCCTTCGACGGAACTCCACCAGGCAGAACGACGCGAACTCCTCGCCCGCGCCGTTCGGAGCGAAGTCACGGAACGGGTCGACGAGGACAGCGATCGCCCTGGTGCTCGGCTTCGTCCTGAGAAGCGCGATGATGCGTTCGATCTGGTCGATCTTGCCCCCGTATCGGCGCAGGCGCGCGCCGTGGAGATAGGGGATGCGCGGTTCCAGCTGCGACCGGTCGAGCTGCCACCACTCCACCAGTTCACGTAGCCAAGCTTGCCGCTCGTCGCCTTGGAGATCGTCCGGTACGGCATAGGCACTGGGCAACGGCAGGGTCCTGCCGTCGTCGTCGGGCAGATCGAGGTGAACGATCAGGGTGCCCCGCTTCGCGTTCGTCCCGGCAATGGCCAGAGCGCGCGCGTAGACCTCATCGAGATCGGCTCCCTCGACGATCACAGGTGCACCCGGCGAGACGAGGACTGTCTCGGCGGGGCGGACGCCGGTCGCCCAGAGGCGGCGGATGATCGGAGCCGGCCGCAGGTCTTCGGCACCCGACCGCGGAAGCGGGATCGCATCGATTGTCACCTCGGGCGTGTGCGGCAGGCCGTCGAGGGTGATGAGCCGGACCGCGTCCGTCTCACGGCCGACGTCGAAGGTCGCGCCGGAGAGGACCAGGACGCGATGCATGTCATCGGCATCGCCGGCATAGATGTGATCGAAATAGGCGGCATGCTCGTGCTTGTGCCCGTGGACGACCACGCCGATGCCGCTTCCGCGCAGGAAAGCGCGAACCTGTTCGAGGTTCGACATATCCGCGAAGGGCTTCAGTTCCTCGCGTAGGCTTGGCGAGCGCAGATGGTGGTGCATCACCGCGATACGCAACTGACGGCCGCGATCCGGCTGGGGCGTTGAGGCGATGATCGCCCGTAAGGCCTCGAGCTGGTGTTCCGACACGCGGGCCATGTCGTACCGGGCCAGGGCTTGGAGCTGTGACCGCAACTGCGCCGCCACGGTTGCGTCACCCGGGGCGAGCGTTTCGGGGATCGCGTTCCAATAGGTCTGCAGCGGCTCGGGCAGGACCGAGGTGACGTGAGACCAATTGCTCGTGTTGATTGGGAACACCGCCCAGCTACGGTCGGCGGCGACCAGCCGATGCCGTTCGGGCGCCGCGATCGCCGGCCAGCCGTCGATCCCGTCGAGCCACGGCACGACGCAGCCCGGAGTGCTCCAGACCCGAACGAAGTTCTCGTAGCGTTCGGCAGAGCCGGGATCGGCATCGCGCGGTACGTCGTGGTTGCCTGGGACAGAGACGATGCGGTCTGTCGCGACGCCGAGATGATCCGCGATCAGCTTGAAGACGAGCTCATGGCCGCCGGCTGCGCCTTTGCTCTGGGCGTCACCGGAGAAGAACACGCCGTCGAGCGTGCGGCGTTCTCTGGTCAGGCGCTCGGCCAGGCGTCGGAACAGCAGATCGAGCGGTCCTTCGCGGGTAGCGGCAGGGAGGCCCGCGACGTCGACCTTCCGGTCATCCCGCTCGAACGGGGCGCCGGCTGCGGACACATGAGCATCGGTAATGTGAAGAAAGGTCGCGCGGTCAGCCATGTCCCTGTTTAGCCAGCCGCGCCGCTGCTGAACACACGCCACCGCTGACCGTATCGAGAGCTCCACCGGCCGGAAGCGCCAAGAGCAGGTGCTCTGCCGTCCCACCCTTGAATGTCGGAAAATCCGACATTAAATTGGCCGCAAGTGCTGGAAAGGGACGCCATGGCTACCGCTACGCTTGCGCCACCCATCTCGGCTCCGGTCGTCGCACCGTTTCCTTCGGCTGCGGTGGCGAAGGATTTGCGAAGCGAGTTGATCAAGGCAGTCAAGGCCGAGGCCTCGATCAAAGGCGTCGCTCTGCCGCCGACACTGCCAGCGATCGGAAGCACGCCGTTCCAGATCGACTCCCTCGTGGTGGTCTCGATCCTGTGTGTCGTCGAGCCGATTCTCGGCATTGAGCTGCCGGACAGCGTGGTGCGGACAGGCGGCTATGGCTCGGTCGACCAGGCGCTGACGCAGCTTCTGCCGAGGATCGAAGCCTGTTGGAAGAAGCGCAAAGGAGGCAAGTGATGACCCAGGCGGCGATCCAGCAGGACGATGACGACGCCGAGCGTCGCCGGCTCGGCGAGCGGTTACGCGAAGCCCGCAAATATCTCGGCCTTAAGCAGGAGGAGGTCGCGACCTATCTCAAGATCCCGCGCACCGCGCTGACCGATATCGAGAACGGCCAGCGGCGGGTGGAAGCGATCGAGCTGACGCGTTTGGCCAAGCTCTATCGACAACCGGTCGCATTCTTCACGGGAGAGGACGAGGCGGCAGCGGCCTTGCCCGTTGATGTCGCGCATCTCGCCCGCCGCGCGGCCGCGCTGTCGATGCAGGATCGCGACGAACTCGGCCGCTTCGCGGATTACCTGCGGACGCGCGCGCAAGCCGCACGGGGCTGACGCGCATGGCCGCCGGCGATTATGCAGGTGCGGTACGGGCCGGAACCATGGCGGCCGCGCGCCTTCATCAAGCGCTTGACCTGCGTCTTATGGTCGAGGCGCAGGGTGGGTCCGTCGATGTCTTCGGCGCGATCCACACCCTCGATCTGCCGCTGCTGCTGCGCCCCCTGCAAGGGTTGCTTGGCGCCTATCTAAGTGACCCCGCACCGGGCGTTCTCGTCACGACGCAGCGGCCGATGGCGATCCAGCGCTTCACCGCCGCGCATGAACTCGGCCACTACACCATGAAGCATCTGCCGAGCCTCGATGACGAGAGCATCCTGCGACGCATGCCGATGGCAGGCGCACCGGCAGAGGACTTCCAGGAGGTCGAGGCCGACGCGTTCGCGGTTGGGTTCATGATGCCGCGCTGGCTGATCCAATGGCATGCCGCGCGTCAGGGTTGGACAGTGGACGACTTCCGGCGGCCGAACCGGGTGTACCAGCTCGCTCTGCGGCTCGGCGCCAGCTACGAAGCGACGTGCTGGACGCTTGTGCGCCACCGGATGATCGCGGCAGCGCTGGCACGGGAGCTTCAGCAGACGCAGCCGCGCGAGCTGAAGGTCGCGTTGTTGCAGGACTATCGACCCCAGGATTATCGGGGCGATGTCTGGCTGCTGACCGAGCGCGATGCCGGCACCCGTATCGACGGGAGCCGAAACGACGTCTTCGTGCTCCGCCTCAAGGAGCACAGCGGGGGCGGCTACATCTGGAACATCGAGCAGCTCGCGGCGAGCGGTTTTGCGGTCGTTCGCGATGCGACGGAAGCCATCGATGGCGATGGTATCGGCGGCCCGGTCATCCGTCGCGTGACCGCGGCGCCCGAGGAAGGCCGGCGGGGATCGTTGCAGCTCGACGAGCGGCGGCCCTGGGAGCCCGATCCGCCGCTGTCCCGGTTGCAGCTCGACTTCGACCTGACGGGACCGGAAGAGGAAGGCCTCTCGCGGGCCGAGCGGCGGAGGCTGCTCGAAGCCGCATGACCTCCGTGACCATTCTCAAGGACCTGCGGTCCGCATTCGGAGCGGCCCGCAACCAAGCATCGCGCCCGACCTGCCTCGCCTTCGCGGCGAGCGACGCGCATGCCGCGTTGCGGCCGGGGTGGTCGCCGCTGTCGTGCGAGTTCGCCTTCTACCACGCACAGCAACGCGCCGGACGTCTGCCGGAACAGGGCGCGACGCTGTCCGCGATGCTGGCGACACTGCGTCAGGAGGGGCAGCCGGAGGAAACCGGGTGGCCGTATCTCGCTGCGATGCCTGCCGATCCTGCGCTGTGGTCCCCGCCCGCGGCCGTTGGCCCGCGGTTCGGACGGGCTGGCGCACCTCATGCTCACGCCATCGATGCGATTGTTGCCGAGCTCGAAGCGGATCGTCCGGTCATCCTGCTGCTGAGGCTGTCGCGATCCTTCTACATGCCCACACCTGAAGGGGTGGTTCAGCCGGCGGCTGGTGAGGCGCCCGACCCCGCGCGGCGGCACGCCGTGGTCGCGGTCGGTCACGGGACGATCCGGGGCGCACGCGCGATCCTCGTGCGCAATAGCTGGGGTCCGGGTTGGGGCGTCGGCGGCCATGGCTGGCTGACCGAAGGGTTCATCGTGCCGCGCCTATTCGGGGCCGCGCTTCTTACGGAGGATGTCGATGTATCTGCCCGTCCCCTCGCAGCCTGACTGCGCGAGCGCCTGGCGCGAAGCGGTGCGCCATGTCGACCACATGCGCAATCACGAAGCCTACAACGTGATCATCGACATCGACGATCCGACGGCGGCGTCGACGGTCGCACATCCGGGCGTGGCAGCCGTCGACGGCTTCCTCGCCGATCGGGCGAAACCGATCGAGACGGTCGCAAACACGATCTTTCCGACCTCGCTGTACCTGCGGCACGGCGCGCCGGCGTTCTTCGACGTGTTCAACGATCGGGTCTTGCCGAAAGTGCGCCGCGGCGGTCGGTGGTCCGGCTACTATTTCGAGCGGATGATCGCCTACCAGGGAACCGCGGGCGTTCCGCCCAACCAGCTCTGGGACATTGTCGAGCGGATGAACGACGACAGCGTGCGGGCGCTCAACAAGTTCGAGCTTTCGCTGTTCGATCCCATCCGCGATGTCGACAATTCTCCTTACGGTGGTCAGTGCCTCAGCTTCCTGAGCTTCAAGGTCGTTCCCGGATCACCGCGCAAGGTGACGCTCACGGCTCAGTATCGAAACCATTACTACGTCGAGAAGCTGCTGGGGAATCTGATCGGCCTGGGCCGCCTGATGGCCTTCGTCGCCCGCGAGACTGGGATGGAGGTGGGTCCGCTGACCGTGATTTCGACCCATGCGAAGATCGACCAGCCCGGCGGCGCCATGCGCGGGGAGATCAAGGCTCTTCTCGCGCGGTTCGATCAGGCAATTGCTCCGCTCGCAGCCTGAGCCGCCAGCAAGGGCAACTGCGGAGCAGTGAGCTGCTCATTCACCCCATAGATCGCATGGACGCCGGCGATGAACTCCGACTGCCCGCCGTAGCTCGGGTGGCGGACCGTCATCACCGGGATTTCGATCCCGGAGAGCGCCAAGCCGGCATCGCGCCCAATCGCCACGATCCGACGCGGCGCGATCATGCCGATGAGCGCTGTCAGAAACGGCCAGGTGGCGTCACGCTCGGCACGAGTGTGGCAACGGTTGGAGAGCGGGTCGTCGGGCTCGTGCGGATGTAGCGGGAAGACGTTCCAGAGGACGACAGGCGCGCCGACTCGGGAGAGGACCCGCCAGACAACTGCGGCCGTGCGCTCGGCGACGATGGGGCCGCGCGTGGCGCGGTCGAGCGCGATCCCGCCGAGGAGCGCGCTGGCGGATGTCAGGTGAACCTCGTCGGTGAGTGGTACCCCGGTCCGCCGACCCCCGCGATAGCCGAGATCGCGGGCGATCCAGATCGTGTCGACCTTCGCCTCGATCGCCGCCTCCAGGCAGTGAACCAGATTGCGCTTGCGGACGCGCGCACCGTCATCGCGATCGTGGAGAACGCAGTGATCGCGATAGGGATTGAACACCGACTTGAGCGTCGTGTCGGCGAGAGTGTCGGCAAAGGTGCGAGGCGTCTTCACGAAAGCGGCTCGATCGTCATCTGATGCTTGTCCAGGTCGAGAATGAGACGTCCGCGCCGATGCTCGCGGAGGAAGCGGAACGCCGCGTAGCCCTGCAGAATGGCTTCTTCCCAGAGCCACAGCGGACACCGTTCCGCCTCGTAGCCCGCCACGAACTGCCGGACGTGCTTCAGGAGGTCGAACGGCAAGTCGCCCGGCTTCATACCGGCAAACAGGTCGAGTTCAACCGCCTGCCCGAAGATCCACGTGGTGATCCCCTCCTCGATCAGCGTAGCGCGGGCGCCATCCTGCGCCTCATCGACCTTCGGAGCGGACTTACGCTTTAGGCGGAAGAGCGCGCGGGTGACCGGCGACCAGCCCAGCACGGCAACGTAGGCGTAGTGGAAGGCATCGTGGAACCGGTAGTCATCGGCCGCCATGGCGTTGTCGGTCAGCCGATCCCCGATGTTGATGCCGTTGCAGCGCTGGAAGACGAAGGTGCGCCCTCGAACTTGCCGCTCGAAGATCTCGATGGTGAGCCTGCGTGGTAGGCGCTCCTCAGGCTCCGCGTTCGCGTCGAGAGGAGCCGGATAGTGGCGCTCGCGCGGCCAGCGATCGGCGATCTTGGCGAGGTTCTTGACCGCTGCCGCCTCGAGCGTGACACCGGCCTCGTTGGCGGCTTGGATAAGCGTGCGTGCGATGACCGCCAAACGGCTGCTCGAAAGGTGATTGCGCGTCTCCGTTCCTTGCTCCTGGAGATCCATCACGAGGAGCCCGATTTCGCCTGCCAGCTTCAGCAGCGTGCGCTCGAATGCGATGGTCGGCTCACCCGCTCGGGGCATGATGGCGGGCTGTAAGGAAGCCAGTGTGATATGGCCGTTGGTGCCGATTGTGGGTGCAGCCTCAACGAAGACATCGGACAAACGGACGTTCACGCGGGACGCGACCGCCGCCAGATACCAGAGGACGTCGCCGAGCTCCTCGACGACGGCGCCCGCGTAGCCGCGGTAGGAGGCACGATCGCGCTGCTTTTTCTTGACCTCGCTGAGAAGGCTTCCGGTTTCGCCGAAAAGGCCGAGCAGCGGGAAGGCTAGGGAACCGCCGTCACTGCGCTGGTCGGTGAGCGCCGCCTGAGCCGCGTAGTCCGCGATGGTGAGGGGAGCGAAGGCCTCGTCAGTCATGCAACAAACGCTCCTTGGATCACGGTTCCTCCGGCTCCGACATGGCCGACGCCAACGCCGCTATCTATTCCCCCTTAGCAACCGGGCCCTCGTCGAACTTGACGTTGGCAGAGCCATCAGCGGCCCGTCAATGCCCGAGCGGGCTCGGAGGCAGTGCGCACGGGAAGGGGCGTCGGGTGCCAAGATCTCTCTCAGGCACCCGCCCCGTCACGAAGCCCCCGCCCTCCTCCGCTCTCGGACGGCCTTTCCACCACCATGGCCAACGCATTCTGCGCCCCGCGCCACCGAGAGGGGAGTGTTAGGGATCGCGTTCGAGGAGTTCCGCTTACCGACCTACGCCCTCGACCTCGCGCTCGAGGAATAGCGGACGAAGCCAAGCATTGCGTGAGAAGGCGTGACGGGGGGAGCCTCCAGTGCGAGAGCTACGAAGCAGATTTGAGCCGCTATCCCGGATAAAACCTGAGCATGCTTGCAATACTTGTCAATAATAACAAGAATATTGCGCTGAGAATTGCCTAAGCCTTGAGCAATCTCAGTAATTCTGGCGCGCTACGCACGATTTTGCAAGGTCGCCAACTTGCGGGCTGCTCCGCGCTGAGCTCTCAACCGCTCTCCGTAGCGGGCGGGCATCGCCGGCGTCTTCCAGGAACCCGCCTGCATGACCTCGAGCAGTTCGAACCCGGCCGCGAACATGTCCTGCGTCGCCCCGACCCGGGTCGAGTGTCCGGAGGGGAGGCGAGGGAGTTTCAGCCCGGCTGCAGCAGCGACCTCGCGAAACACGCGCGCGACTTCGGCGCCGCCGAGCGCCGCCCTGCCCGGTCGACCACCCTTGGTGAGCGGCCGAAACAGCGGGCCGCTCTCCAGCCTCGCCGTCGCGAGCCAAGCCTCGACGCGCGTCATCGTGTCGGGCGCGAGATACTTGATCGCGCCCTCGCCCTCCTGATCAGCCTTCGAGCGGCGGACCAGGACGGTCCCCGAACCGTCCGCCCCGCGCTGCAGATCCCCTATATATAATGAGACGAGCTCGGAGCGGCGCAGCAGTGTGTCGTAGGCGACTGCGATCAGCGCGGCGTTCCGCAGCGCGATCAGCGGCACCTCCCGCTCGCCCTCCGCCACGCGCCGGTGCAGCCGCTCCGTCGCCTTCACCGCGAGCATCCTCTCGACGCTTGGCCGGTTGAGCGGCTCGGCCTGCTTCTGCCGCCGGCCCTTGGCTCGGCTGATGCGCTTGATGGCCAAGCGTACGACCTCGTCGTCGCACGGGTTCGGCAAAACGGCGGCGCGATGGAGCGCGGCAATCGAGGAGCGGTAGCGCTCGACCGTGGCGCGGGACTTCAGCTCCGCCTGGGCGTCGATGAAGGCGACGACCGTCTCGGGCGACGCCGGCAGCATCTCGCGCCCGTTCTCTCGGCACCACTCCGCGAAGACGCGGCTGTCGGCTGCCAGCGCGCGCACGGTGTTGTCGGCGAACGCGCCGCGCGCGGCGCGGGCGTGCTGCTCGAGCCGCTCGACCAAAACCTCAAGGCCCGGCGGCAGCGCGCCCGCGAACGAGACGGCGAGGATGGTTGAGCCGCGAGGCGGCTCCGGGGCAAGATCGGCGGCGTCAAGCGTCATGGTGCGAGCTTAACCGCCCGGATCCTAACGATCCACAAATTCTCTGCGATAAACTGCATTATCATAGCCAATTTAAAAGCCGTGGCGCTCCGTCGAGGCGGTCGAGTTCGCCACATTCAGACCAGCCGCCGGTCCAACAATCTCCGGCCGCTCGAGCCAGTCAGCAACATGCCTGCCTCTGAGGCGGAAGCGCGCTACTTCGCTCAGGCCGAGGGGCAGGCCCTCGCCACCTGACCCAAATCAAACAGCCTCCGGAGAACCCGGCGCGGTTCAGAGAACGGACGGCAGTTCCTTAAGCGAGCGCTCCCCGTGTACAATCTCGTTTCAGGACAGGCGCGCCGTTCGCAGGCGGAGCGCGTTGCCGATCACGGAGACGGAGCTCAATGCCATGGCTGCGCCCGCAATCATCGGGCTGAGCAGGGTGCCGGTGAATGGGTAGAGCGCGCCCGCGGCAACCGGGACGGCGAGCGCGTTGAACACGAAGGCGAAGAATAGGTTCTGGCGGATATTGCGCATGACCGCGCGGGACAGGCGGCGAGCCCGAACAATACCGCCGAGGTCCCCCTTCACGAGTGTGACGCTCGCGCTCTCCATCGCCACGTCCGTGCCGGTCCCCATGGCAATCCCGACATCCGCCGCAGCGAGCGCTGGCGCATCGTTGATCCCGTCGCCCGCCATAGCGACCCGCTTGCCCTGCCCGCGAAGCCGCTCGACCACCGCCTGCTTCTGGTCCGGGAGCACGTCGGCGACGACCTCGTCGATACCGCCGACCCGGCGAGCGACCGCCTCCGCAGTCGTCCGGTTGTCGCCGGTCAGCATCACGATGCGGACGCCATCGGCGCGCAGGGCCTGCACGGCCCCGGGGGCGCTGTCCTTGACCGGATCGGCGACGACCAAGAGGCCTGCGGCGCGCCCATCGACGGCACCGAACATCACGCCCTGCCCGTCAGACCGCAGCCTCTCGGCTTCGCGCTCCAGGTCGGCCGGATCGATCCGTAGAGCCTCCAGAAGGCCGCGGTTGCCCAGGGTCACGGAGCGACCGTCGACCCGACCCATCACACCCTTGCCGGTCTCCGACCGGAAGTCGGTCACGTCGGCGAGCCGTAAGCCCCGCTCCTCCGCGCCCGCGACCACCGCCGCCGCGAGCGGGTGCTCGCTGCCGCGTTCAAGGCTCGCGGCAAGGCGCAGGAATTCGTCTTCCGGCACGCCCGAGGCCGGCAGAACGGAGACGAGGCGCGGCTTGCCGACGGTCAGCGTACCGGTCTTGTCCACGACGAGCGTGTCGACGCGCTCCATCAGCTCAAGCGCCTCCGCGTTCTTGACCAGCACACCTGCCTGGGCGCCTCGGCCCGTGCCCACCGTGATCGACATCGGCGTGGCAAGCCCGAGCGCGCAGGGACAAGCGATGATCAGCACGGCGACCGCGTTTACGAGGCCGAAGGCGAAGGCAGGTGCCGGGCCGAACAGGCTCCAGACGGTGAAAGAGAGCACGGCGATCGTGATCACCCCGGGTACGAACCAGCCCGAGACGATGTCGGCGAGCGCCTGGATTGGCGCGCGCGAGCGCTGCGCCTCCGACACCATCCGGACGATCTGTGCCAGCATGGTCTCCTGCCCGACGCGCTCCGCGCGCATGAGGAAACCGCCCGTCCCGTTGGCGGTGGCACCTGTGACCGTATCGCCGGGGCCCTTCTCGACGGGCACGGGCTCGCCTGTCAGCATCGCCTCGTCGACGACAGAGCGCCCCGCGACGACCTTGCCGTCAACTGGCACCTTCTCGCCCGGGCGGACGCGGAGTATGGCGCCTGCCGAGACGAGGTCGAGCGGCACGTCCTCCTCGCGTCCGTCGTCATGCACCATGCGGGCCGTCTTCGGCGCGAGACCGAGCAGGGCCCGGATGGCGCGGCCGGTCGCAGAGCGGGCGCGCAGTTCGAGCACTTGGCCGAGCAGGACGAGGGTGACGATGACGCCGGCGGCCTCGAAGTAGATCGGCACCTCGCCGCTCATAGGCGAGCGGAACGAGACTGGAAACAGACCGGGCGCGAGAGCGGCGACGGTGCTGTAGGCGTAGGCCACGCCGACGCCGAGCGCGATCAGCGTGAACATGTTGAGGTTGCGCGTCCGAACTGAGGCCCACCCCCGCTCGAAGAACGGCCACCCCCCCCACAGCACCACAGGGGTTGCGAGGCCGAGCTGGACAAGGGTCGAGGTCCTGGCCGGCAGTAGGGTCCAGCCGAGGAGTTCGTGACCCATGGCGAGCGCCAGCAGGGGTATCGACAGGGCAGCGCTGACCCAAAAGCGCCGGGTCATGTCGATGAGTTCGAGGTTGGGGCCCTCCTCCGGGGTCGGTGCGGCCGGCTCCAAGGCCATGCCGCAGATCGGGCAACTGCCAGGCCTGGGGCGACGTACCTGCGGGTGCATCGGGCAGGTCCACACCGCCCCCTCCGCCGCTTCAGCGAGCGAGCCCAGAGCCGGCTGCTGGACTGCGGGGTCCTGATCGGGCGGGTTCAGGTACCGGTCCGGATCGGCCGCGAACTTGCCCGCGCAGCCGGCACTGCAGAAGTGGTATGTCGCCCCGCCGAGATCACGCCGATGCGCTGTCGTGCTCGGGTCGACCATCATCCCGCAAACAGGATCCCTGACCTGCTCATGGACGTCGGCGGCGTCGGGTCGCGTGCTCTCGCCAGGATCCTTCAACATAAGCGATGACCTCCTCAGCCGCAGTTTCGCCCGGGCCGCGGCTACCGCCCGTCACCCGCGGCCAGCTTCTGCATGAGACGCGAGGAGAATGCCGTGTAGTGTGCCCTCTATGCCCTTCTTCCAGGCATGCGTTCCCGTTCACGATGGGACAGTAATCGGTCACCAAGACGTTCACGATCTCGGCGGCCGTAGCACCGGGATGAGCCTGTCTCAGCTGCGAGACGATCTCCGGCACTGCCCCGGTGCCCTGAACCGCCAGCAACTCTGCGTAAGTCCGAACGTCCTCAGCCGTCTGCTCAATCGCGGTCGGAGTTCCCGTAGGGTGCGGGAGCGGGCATTCGAGCGTCCGGGCAGGGCCGCCGGCGAAGATGCCCGAACCCGACACGGTGACAACGGCGATCCGACGAAGGTCAATACTCCTTCGCTCCCGATCGCTCACCGTTCGATCCTCCTGAGCACGGCAGAGCCGGCCAACACCACCCGGGCGTTAGAGGACGGGCAACCCGCGGTGCACCTTAGCGCTTGCGGTCCGACCCGGAGCTATCGCCCATCATCATCATGGCCCCGGACATCAGCAGGCAGGGCAGCAGGAACACCAGGGACGCCCAGCCGCCGACCTGGGCAACACCCTCTGCTCCTCCGTCGAACAGGATTGCCCCGAGCGCCACACCGCTCAGCACCGCCACGATCATGGCCATAGAACCACGACCCATGCCGCAGCCCGTTCCACCGCGAACGCGGGTTTGCGTCGCCGAAGGCTCGGGAGCGGTACTCGGCCCGGTTGCGACGTTCGGGCTCTTGCGCCAATCCTGTTTAGGCATCGTGAGTTCCTCGTTTGCAAATCCGGTTTTCCCGATCCGTTGGAACTACGAGAACCGGGCGCTGGCCTCCCGTTCGTGGTAAAAGGCCCCGACCGGCTGAGATGATGCAGGCCGGGGCAAGGGGGCCAGGACGGTTGCCCAGAGTGGACCCCGCAAGGTGGAGCATAAAGCTCAGCTGTGGGCGGAACTCGCCGGCCGACAATCCAATCACGGGCGCGGTAGGCCCGGTCCGCGTGCGTGGCCCTCATGGGCAAAGGGCCAGCGCGCGTCCCTGGCTCAGCCGCGCCTATCCGGATTCTGCTGGCCAGACCCGCCCTGGTTCTGCCGGTCCATCATGGTCTGCATCATCTTGTTGCAGTTCCCCATCATCTTCGACATTTCCTGCATCATCGGCATCATGCCGTCACCCTGCATCATGCCGCCCATCGTCCCCTTGTCGGAGGGCGCAGGGTTCGTGGCTGGTTCGGCCGAGGCAGCGGCGATGCCGGCAAACAGAGCAAGGCCGAGAGCGGCGGGTGCGAGTTGCAAGATCTTGGACATAGACTTCTCCTGTCGAATGTGCGTTTCGAGATAGTCCTGCCTTCGCGCTACTCGCGCGCGAAGACCTTCGGGGTGCTGTCGCCGATCTCGTAGACCGTGAACGGCCCCATCTTCTCCCCGTCCATGCCCGGCGAGCCCGCCGGCATGCCCGGCAGCGATATGCCCCTGATGGCGGGCCGCTCAGCTAGTAGCCGCTTGACGGCGGCGATTGGCACGTGCCCCTCGACGACGTAGCCGTCGACGAGCAGCGTATGGCAGCCCTGGAGCGGCTCGGGCACTCCGTGCTCGCGCTTGAGCGCCGCAAGCGCGGGAGTCTCCTTGACGGTGACCGCAATCCCGCTGCTCTGGAGCACCTTGGCGTAGGCGTCGCAGCACTGGCACTGGGGGTTCTTATAGAGAATGGCGGTCGGGGCGCCTTCCGCCGCGGCCATGGACGGCGCGGTCACTGCAAGAAGAACGCCGAGGAGCGTACGGCGGTGAATCATAGCGTGCCCTCCGGCCTGTTTGCCCTACTGGGCCGGAGTGATCGACTGAACGGTGTAGGAACCTTTGCTCCCACTTAGGGTAAACTTGACCTTCTCGCCCGGCTTGACCTTCGAGAGATCGACCGACTGGGCGACCGGAAACTCCATGTGCATGGCGGGCCAGTTGATCGCCGGGATCGGCTCGTGGTCGAAGGTCACCTTGTGCTGGCTCGCGTTCACGGCCGAGACGGTTCCAGTGGCGCTGGCCGTCTGCTGCTTTCCGCTCTCCGCGCCAGCCTTGCCGCTCATACCGGGCATGTCGCCCATCGGCGCGGCCTGCGCCTCAACGCCTCCTGCAAGCAGCAGCGCGGCGACGGCCGCGGTCAGCGCACCCTTTCGGCTCGACTGGCCAAAATCAGACATCGGTGTTCCTTCCCTTCCTGGTCCGGCTGGCCGGGGCACCAAGGGCGCCACCGTCGCGAGATCCTGGATGCTCCTTCGAGGCGGAGGCCACGCGCGTGCGGCCCCTTCACAACAAACTTCGGACCCGGTCCGGGAAAGGTTACAACTCGCCGACCTCCTATCTGCGGGCGGCCGACAGTTGCGCTTTTTCACGCCCGGATGAGAGAAACGTTTGTACCGTGCTTCGGCGCAATCCGGTGCCAGGTGCGCACGCGATTGCCGCTCGCCGGCCCTTCTTGCGCAGGAGCACGGCTCACAGCATAGCCGTCGCGTTAGGGCTTCCCGCGTGGCCTGGCCGGGAGGGACGCTTGGATCGGGCAGGCGTCTTGTTGACCGATCCCGTCACCGAGCCGCTATCGACCGGCTCCGGTGCCCGGGACGGGTTTCGGTGTGCACCCGGACGAATACGGGGCGGGACGATGTCCACCCAACCCCCAGAGGCGTAGATCGCTCCGGTCGACGTAATGAGTTCTCCAAGGAGTAGCGCAAAAACATGCGCTCCATGCCAAGTCCTTCCCTGGTTCTCCTTGGCGCGTGCTGCGTCTTGTATGAATTCTGAATGGCAGGCGAACAGTTACAGGAGGAGTGTTTTCCGGAGAGACTGACCAAACAGATCGGTCCGGGCTGACGCTGGTAACCGACACGGAAGCACTCTCGACAAGAGCGTGCGGGGCTTCGGGGCCGTGCGCGAGAACCTGTGCTCGCCCTTCGCCGCACGCTGTCGGCCACTCATCCGCGGGGTGCTGCCGGTCCGCCAGGACCCGGTGATCCGGGGCCGAGTAACAGCCACAGACCACCCAGGAAGCGGGCCACATAGGCGCCGATCCCGACCATCCCCAACTGCACGCGCGGTTTCCGGACCACGACGGCCATGGCTGCGGCCATGAGTACCAGCCCGAACTCGGCACGACGACCACGCGTCAGGAGAACGAGTCCGAGGATGGCACCGACGCCGATCATCAGTTCCAGCGCGTGCGTTGCAAGGCTCGTCACTTGAGAAGCGTTCAGCATGCGGGAACGAGCTCCGAGGTCGAGAGCGAGCGCTAACCGAGTGGGTCGCCGCGGCAGGGCCGCGGGCGCCGAGGGATTTCACCCCTGACCACTCGCATCGCAATGGCGCCCGTGCAGAGACTCAGCGCCGTCTTGCATCGAGCGGCGAACAGCAGGTGCACAGGTCCTGGGGTGAGAACGAGAGGGTGTCGTCGGGCGCCTCTCTCGGCGATGGAACCCCGCGTAGCCGGTTGTGGATCGCCGTCGCGGCGATGGCGGCCTGGCCCATCGCGACGCTGATCTGGTCGAGGCTGCGCACCACGTCGCCGGCGGCGAATAGTCCATCCGTCGAACTGCGCTGGTGCTCGTCCGTCACCACGCAGCCTTTGTCGTCCAGATGCGTGTCGAGGCCACGAACAAGCTCGGACCTGGCCGCGCTGCCCAGCGCCGCGTAGAGCACGTCGAACGACCGGCACACCCCGCTGAGCATATTGAGTGCACGGACCTGATCCCCCTCGACGACCACGCGCCTGACCGGCTCCTCGACGACCGCGATCTCGGCCTGTGCCGCCTGCCGGCGCTCCTCCGCCGTCAGCGTCAGGGGCCGACCAAGTGACAGCAGGGTGATGTCGGAGGCATAGGTCCGCAGGAACAGGGCTTCGTGCAGGCCGCTGTTGCCCTGTCCGATGACTCCGACGCGCTGGCCCATCGCCTCGTAGCCGTCGCAGATCCCGCAATGGCGCACCAGCCCACGCCGGATCACGTCCGACACAGCCGGCAGTTCCGGCTCCCGGTCGACCACGCCGGTCGCCAGCAGGATAGTCCGGGCCGGGATCGGCTCCCCGTCGAGCGTGGCGAGGAAGACGCCGTCTGGCCGGCGCTCCAGGCGCGTGACGGAACCCGGGACGATATGCGCACCGTACTTGCGCGCCTGCTCCGTCATCCGGCCTAGAAGCACCCGCCCGTTGATGCCCTCGGGAAAGCCCGCGTGGTTATGCGAGGTCGGGATCAGGACGGCCCGGCTCCGGCCGGCGTCAACCACCTGGAAGCGCCTGCGATACCGGGCCAGGTAGATGGCGGCCGTCAGGCCAGCCGGTCCACCGCCAATCACGAGACAATCCAGGACGCTCCGCGGCATGGTTTCCGACTTCCTCCCGTTTGCGGATGACTGCTCGTCCCGATGACCGGAGTTGCGGGGGCAGTTCCGCGCTCATTCGGCAGGATTGACCGGCGGAGGCTGCACGCGAACCTCGGCTCGGTCGGGCCTCGCCGCCCCGGTCCCGGACCGAGCCCGGTGTGGAAGCCCGCGCGCCTTCACTAGGCCGTAGATGGCCGGGATGACGACGAGGGTCAGCACCGTCGAGGACACCATGCCGCCGATCATCGGCACCGCGATCCGCTGCATCACCTCCGAGCCCGCGCCCGTGCTCCACAGGATCGGCACGAGCCCGGCCATGATGGCGACAACCGTCATCATCTTCGGCCGCACCCGCTCGACCGCGCCCACCATGATGGCCCGGTAAAGGTCCGCACGCGTCACCTCGCGGCCCGCGGCGGCAGCCTCGGCGCGCTGCTCGTCCCAGGCGTGATCGAGGTAGATCAGCATGATGACGCCGGTCTCGGCGGCGACGCCGGCGAGCGCGATGAAGCCCACCGCCACCGCGACCGACATGTTGAAGCCCATCCACCACAGCAGCCAGACCCCGCCCACCAGCGAGAACGGCAGGGACAGCATCACGATCAGTGTTTCGGTCAGGCGCCGGAAGTTCAGGTAGAGCAGCAGGAAGATGATCAGCAGGGTGACTGGCACGACGATCTTCAGCCGGGCCTCGGCTCGCTCCAGGTACTCGAACTGGCCGCTCCACTGGAGCGTCGTGCCCTGGGGAAGCTTGACCTCGTTCGCCACAGCTTGGCGCGCCTCAGCAACGTAGCCGCCGAGGTCGCGGCCCGTTATGTCGACGAAGATGTAGACCGCGAGTTGCCCGTTCTCGGTTCGGATCGAGGTCGGCCCCCGGGTGAGCTGCACCTTGGCGACCTCGCCGAGCGGCACGGTACCGCCATCCGGCATGGGCACCTGCACCTCAGTCGCGATGGCTTGCGGGTCCGAGCGGAAGGCCCTCGGATAGCGCACGTTCACGGTATAGCGCTCGCGGCCTTCGACCGTGTTGGTGACCGTATCACCCCCGAGCGCCGTCGCGATGACGTCCTGCACGTCGCCGACCATCAGGCCGTAGCGCCCGAGCGCCTCGCGGTCCGGCGTAATGTCGAGGAAGTAGCCGCCGATCACGCGCTCCGCGTACGCGCTCGACGTGCCCGGCACGGCCCGCACCACCGCCTCGACCTCGCGGGAGACCTTCTCCATCTCGGCCAGATCCTTGCCGTAGACCTTGATGCCGACCGGCGTGCGGATGCCGGTGGCCAGCATGTCGATGCGGGCACGGATCGGCTGCGTCCAGGCGTTCGAAACGCCCGGGAACTGGAGCGCCTGATCCATCTCCGCCTTCAGGCTCGCGAGCGTCACGCCCGGGCGCCACTCGCTCTTCGGCTTGAGGCTAATGATGGTCTCGAACATTTCCGTCGGCGCGGGGTCGGTCGCCGTCGAGGCGCGCCCCGCCTTGCCGTAGACCGAGGCGACTTCGGGAAACGACTTGATGATGCGATCCTGCGTCGCCAGCAACTCGCCTGCCTTCGTCACCGAGATGCCCGGCAAGGTCGTGGGCATGTACATCAGGGTGCCCTCGTTCAGGTCCGGCATGAACTCGGAGCCGAGTTGGCGCGCGGGCCAGATCGTGGCGCCGAGCGTCACGAACGCGAGCAAGATGGTCAGGACCTTGGCCCGAAGTACGCCATGGATGACCGGCCGGTAGACCCAGATCAGGAAGCGGTTGAGGGGGTTCTTGTGCTCCGGGATGATGCGGCCCCGCACGAACAGCACCATCAGCGCCGGGACCAGCGTCACCGAGAGCAGGGCCGCTGCTGCCATGGCGAAGGTCTTGGTGAAGGCGAGCGGTCCGAACAGCCGCCCCTCTTGGCTCTCCAGGGTAAAGATGGGCAGGAACGAGACCGTGATCACGAGGAGCGAGAAGAACAGTGAGGGGCCGACCTCTGCCGCCGCCTCGACCAGGATCTCGACCCGGGGCTTGCCTGGGGGCGCCCGCTCCAGGTGCTTGTGGGCGTTCTCGATCATCACGATGGCGGCGTCGATCATGGCGCCGACCGCGATGGCGATGCCGCCCAGGCTCATGATGTTGGCGCCTATCCCGAGGAGATGCATGGCGCCGAGTGCCATCAGGATGCCGACCGGCAGCATCAGGATGGCCACCAGAGCGCTGCGCAGGTGCAGCAGGAACACGATGCAGACGAGCGCCACAATGACGCTCTCCTCGACAAGTGTCCCCTTGAGCGTCTCGATGGCCGCCTCGATGAGTTGCGAGCGGTCGTAGACCGGCAGGATCTCGGTGCCCTTGGGCAGGCTGGCCGCCACCTCGGCGAGGCGCGCCTTGGCGCCCTCAATGACGTTGAGGGCGTTCGCGCCGAAGCGCTGCAGGATGATGCCGCCGGCGACCTCGCCCTCACCGTTCATCTCGGTGATACCGCGCCGCTCGTCCGGCCCGAGCTCGACCCGGGCGACGTCCCGCACCCGCAGCGGCGTGCCGCCAGCGGTCTTGAGCACGATGTTCTCGATGTCGGCGACGCTCTTCAGGTAGCCGCGGCCGCGCACCATGAACTCGAACTCGGAGAGTTCGACCGTGCGGCCGCCGACGTCGGCGTTGCTCGACCGGATCGCCTCCCGGAGTTTGCTGAGGCTGATGCCCTGGGCGCGCAGGCGGTTCGGGTCGACGACGACGTTGTACTGCTTGACGAAGCCGCCGACGCCCGCGACCTCGGCCACACCCTCGGCGCGCGAGGCGCCGAAGCGGACGACCCAGTCCTGCAGCGAGCGCAGCTCGGCGAGCGTCTGCTGCTTGGCCACGATGGCGTATTGGTAGACCCAACCCACGCCCGTGGCGTCGGGGCCGAGCGTCGGCGTCACGCCGGACGGCAGGCGCTTGCCCGCCGCGCTCAGGTATTCGAGCACGCGCGAGCGGGCCCAGTAGGGGTCGGTGCCGTCCTCGAAGATCACGTAGACGAAGGACACGCCGAAGAACGAGAAGCCGCGCACCACCTTCGACCTCGGCACCGTCAGCATGGCGGTGGTGAGCGGGTAGGTGACTTGATCCTCGATGACCTGGGGCGCCTGACCTGGGTATTCGGTGTAGACGATGGTCTGCACGTCCGAGAGATCCGGGATGGCGTCGAGCGGCAGGGTGCGCACGCTGTAGAGACCAGCCGCCACCACGAACACGGTGCCGATCAGGACTAAGACGAGGTTGCGGGCCGACCAGCCGATGAGGCGCGCGATCATTCTGCCTTCTCCTCGGCCTGCGCCCGGGGCTCGGCGGGGGACTTGGGCGCGGCCATGCTCTGCAATGCCGCCTTCAGGTTGCTCTCGGCATCGATCAGGAAGTTGGCCGCGGTCACGACTTGCTCGCCAGCCTGCACTCCCTCGCGGATCTCGGTGTAGCCCTCGCCGCGGGCGCCAACCTTGACCTCGCGGGGTTCGAAGCGACCCTCGCCCTTGTCGACGAGCACGACCTGGCGTGCGCCCGTGTCGATGACGGCATCGTTCGGGACCGCGACGACGGGCTTCGTCGCCCCGGTCCCGATCTCGACGTCGGCGTACATGTCGGGCAGCAGTACCCCGTCGGGGTTCGGCAACTCGATGCGCACGCGGGTGGTGCGGGTTTGCGTGTTCACCTGCGGATAGATCAGCCCGACCTTGCCGGTGAAGCTGCGCCCGGGGAGCGCGCGCACGCGCACGCTGACGGACTGGCCGACCTTGACATTGCCGAGGTCGTACTCGGGCACGTCGGCCAGCACCCACATCACCGAGATGTCGGCGATCCGGAACAGGGTGTCGCCGGCCGCGGCCTTCATGCCCTCAATAGCGGTGCGCTGCAGCACGAGGCCGTCGCGGGGCGAGGACCAAGTGATGGCCATCGGCACCTTCCGCGTGCGCTCCATCTCGGCGATGACCTCGGCTGGGACGTTCAGGTTCTGGAGGCGTCGGCGCGAGCCGTCGAAGCCCGGGTTGGCGATGAGCTGGGCCGCCGCGGCATTGATCTCGGGCGAGTAGATGTCGACCAGCGGCTGCCCTTTGCGGACGCGGTCGCCGGTGGTGACGTTCTCCACCTTGTCAACATAGGCATCCGAGCGGGTCGCCACGACGGTGACGCGACGCTCGTCAAGCGTCACGGTGCCGGGCACCCGCACGGCTCGGCTGACGACGCGACGTTCGGCCCTCTCGGAGCGGACGCCGGTGCGCTGGACCTTGCCGGGCGAGATCTTGACGGTGTTGCCTTCCTCGGCCTCGCCCTCGTAGACGGGGATGTAGTCCATCCCCATCGAGTCCTTCTTCGGAACCGGTGAGGTGTCGGGCAGACCCATCGGATTGCGGTAGTAGAGAACCTTCTTATCCCCGGCCTGGGCCATGCCGGTCTGGCTGACACCGGCCTGCTCCGCCGCCTTGGGCTCGAAGTCCACATCCGCGCCGACGCGCACGGGCCGGTAGTCGCGGCCATCGGGCGTTTTGGCTGGAGCCAGCGCGTAGAGCGCCTTGTCGGGATCGCGGTAGTAGAGGACGGGTGCGTCCGGTGCCGGGCCCACCTCGTCCCGGACGAGGAGCGCGGAGATCGAGGCCGGCAGCCAGGCTGGCAGGGGCCAGCGGGCTTCGCCGACCTTCAGGCCGAGGACGAGGGCGCCCACGAGCGCGGTCGGCACGGCCACGAGCCCGATGAACCAGGAGATGAGGCTTCGGCTGGTATCCCGGCGCCCACGCGCCTCGCCGACCTCGAACGGTGTCATCTGGTCCATCACGGTATCGCCTTGAGCGCGAGCTTGGTCTGGACGGTGCCGGTCTGGCCCTGCACCTTGGCGGCCAGCGAGAGCTGCCAGTCGCCGCTCATCGTAAGATTGGTTGCGAACTGATAGAGGCCCGGCTCGGTCGCGGGCTGCGGCTCCAGCTCCGTCGTCATGGTCGGCATACCCGCGGGCGTCATGTCGAGGCGGTGTGCGAACACGACCGCATCCGCGACCGGCTTGCCCGTCGGCTTGTGCACGAGGCGCACGGTCAGGACCGCCTCGCCCTGCTTCGCTTGGGCCTCGGTCAGCTCGAAGGCATAGTCCTTGAGCGCGACCGGCGTGCCGGCGCTGGCGGGGGCAGCTCCCGAGGCCGGCAGCCAGCCGACGACCGCGGCGGGCACGTGCGCGGTGATTGAGCTCGGGACCGCCCAGGTCCCACGCCCCAAGCCGTAGCCGAGGGCGACGGCAGCCAGGAGCATCGTGGCAAACAAAGCAATGCCCACGATCCAAATTGCTCGACCACCGCGGGGGGCGGTCTCGAACTCTTCGAAGTCACGAAAGGGCGTGTTCTGATGCATCATGGCACTGCCTGCAGGACGAGCCTGCCTTGGACTGGGTCTGGAAGGCCGGGGATCTTGGCCGCGAGTGTGAGCGCCCAGCCGCCCTCCATTGAGAGGTCGGTCTCGAAACGGTAGTAGCCGGGCAGCGTATCGGCCTGGAGTTCCAACGGCGCCGTCATCGCGCCCATCCCGTCAGGCGACATGTCGATGCGGCTGATGAACAAGACCGCGTCCGGAACCACCTTGCCGGTGCGCTCGTCGACGAGCCGGACCAGGATGGTCGTGCCATAACCCTGCTTCACCTCGCGCTCGACGAGCTCGAAGGCGTAATGGGGCGAAGCGTCGCGGCTAAAGGACGACGCGAAGGTCACGCCGGCGCTTATGAGAAACGGAGTCAGCGCGAGAGCACGCCACAATGGAAGGCGCCGCTGTGCGGGACTGGCCGCAGCACGTGCTGCGGCCAGCGGAGGCGTGTAAGGTAGGACGCTCAAAACTCAGGGCCGCCTGTTGTGCCACCGAGGTTCTGCTGGACTGGCGGACGCTCCGGGAACTGCGCATTTCCGCGAGTACTGCTTCGGAAATCGCGCCCCTGCACGTCGCGAGAGACCCGAACGCGTCCAATGCTGCCGGCGATGGTTCCGGTCGTCGCCGGCTCGCGCAGTGCGTGAGCCGAAGGCCGATCATGGTGGTGTCGCTGCGGGCCAGTTCGTGCCTGTAATCCCGGCGCGGCGGATGCCGCACCGGCCAAGGTCAGTGAGACAAGGGTGATGCCAACCGTGAGCTTCATGACGTGTCTCCGTTTCCTGGGAGGCGCCATCCGTTCTGCGCCATTGCTCTCAAGTTCGGGGGGCTGGATTATTTCGTTACATTCGATGGCTTGCCTTCGTGACTGCGAGCGCTGCTGGCGCGAGGGTGGCTCCCAGCGCCTCGTCAGTATTGCGGGCCGCCGGAGGTGTCGCCGAGGTTCTGTGCCTCCGGCGCTCGTTCAGGAAACTGCGCATTGCCACGCGTGCTGCTCCGCATATCCCGGCCGAGCACGTCCCGGGCATCCAATTTCACGCGAGAGTCACTGGGTAA
Source organism: Methylorubrum rhodinum (assembly GCF_014199935.1). Taxonomy (GTDB): domain Bacteria; phylum Pseudomonadota; class Alphaproteobacteria; order Rhizobiales; family Beijerinckiaceae; genus Methylobacterium; species Methylobacterium rhodinum. The sequence goes on along the minus strand of NZ_JACHOP010000015.1, from coordinate 41,157 downwards.
GCTCCCGGTCGCCTGTGGGCCGAGGCCAGGAGTCGATTGAGCTTGGAAGACCGCTGCCGCTGCGGCAGGAGCCCAGGTGCCGGAGGAAGGACTGGCTGATGCGGGCGCCGCGGAGGCCGCGAGAGCCAAAACAACCACGAAATAATTATTCACGAGTGCACTCCGAAGATGGGCCACAATGTCTTAATTCGCGGCTTTACTTTCTTTACTTCGAGGTTGGCAGATCGATGGTTACACGCCTTCTTGCGACAACGGAGAGCGTTGAATGTCGTTGGCCTGCTTGGTGAGTCGGCCCGAGGCATCTTCGTCGAGATGTCAGGTCGTACGCGGGATGCGGAAATCCGGGTCAGGGCCGTGACGAGCGCCCAGGCGGCAGGTCGCCCGGCTCGGGGCTTGTCCGCGCACGCCAAAAGGCCAGCGGTCAGGCGGCTTGCGCGCGGACTTGCGGCAACTCGAGCACGGCGAGGTTCTTCTTGACCGCTTCCTGAACCTTCTCGAAGGCGCGCACCTCGATCTGGCGCACGCGCTCGCGGGAGACGCCGAACTCGCCGGAGAGATCCTCCAGGGTGATCGGGTCGTCGGCCAGCCGCCGCGCCTCGAAGATGCGGCGCTCGCGCGGGTTGAGGACGGAGAGCGCGTCGCGCAGAGCCGCGAGCCGGTTCTGCCCTTCCTCCTCGCCGGCGAGCACCGTCTCCTGGCTCGGCGAGTTGTCCACCAGCCAGTCCTGCCACTCGCCCTCACCCTCCTTGCGCAAAGGGGCGTTGAGCGAGGTGTCGCCTAACAGGCGGCGGTTCATGTCGATCACGTCCTGCTCGGGCACGCCGAGCGAGGTGGCGATCTGTTGGACCTGCTCGGGACGCAAATCGCCCTCGTCGAGCGCCGAGATGCGCCCCTTGGCCTTGCGCAGGTTGAAGAACAGCTTCTTCTGGTTGGCCGTGGTGCCCATCTTCACGAGCGACCACGAGCGCAGGATGTATTCCTGGATCGCCGCCTTGATCCACCACATCGCGTAGGTGGCCAGCCGGAAGCCCTTCTCGGGGTCGAAGCGCTTGACCGCCTGCATCAGGCCGACATTGCCCTCGGACACCACCTCGCCGATCGGCAGGCCGTAGCCGCGGTAGCCCATCGCGATCTTCGCGACGAGGCGCAGGTGCGAGGTGACGAGCCGATGGGCCGCCTCGCGGTCCCCATGGTCGCGCCAGCTCTTGGCGAGGGTGAACTCCTCCGTCGGCTCCAGCATCGGGAACCTGCGGATCTCGCCGAGATAGCGGGGCGGGATCCCGAACTCAGGCGAGACCGACAAGGAGATGTTCCGCACGACGGGTGCCGCCGATGTTCCCCGGGCTGGATGCGGGGTCGGTCCAGGTCTGATCACTGTCGGCCACGCCCCCGGCGGTCCGTGTACTCCCGACGAGGGATGCCGTTGACCGAACCCGTCGAGCTCACGTCCAGGTTGACGTTGGGCGTCGAGGCAGCGGAATGCCGCCTGTTCAATTCGTAGAGCTTGATGGTGTCGATACCGTTCGGGCCGGCGAAGCCAACGTATGGTGTTGCCGCCGTGATCGCGGCGGCAATCCCAAGGGCTATGGCTGAAGATTTCATGGCCGTGAATCCTTCTAGTGAGACTTCTTCTACGTGCCGCCTTGATCCACTAGCTTCGCCGCGAGGCGTCATGGATCTGAATGCTTCTTGGACGGAAAGTGCCAAGGCGCGGCACGGCGACATGCCAAGCTTCGGCCCTGCGGCAGTTCCCCCGAACCTACGATGGCGGGCAGGCGCGGTGCTCGTGCGTTCAGCCCCAGCGGGCCGGCGCCGGCTCAACGCGGCTCGGGCCGTCGCGTCAGAAGTGCGCGCCTGGCCGCGCCGGCTGACGGGTCGCAGGGCGACCGGGCGCGACGTTGACCGCCCCCGTGGTGCGGACGGCGTCCGGCGTTTCGAGGTTGCGGGGTGCCGTCTGGTGCGCCCCAGGTCGGAAGCGGGGCGGGACATTGTCCATCCACCCAGCGAGGGCGTAACCCGGCAGCCCGGCAAGCATGGCGATGCCGGCAAAAACGGGGATCATCTTGCTCTTCATGGCGGGACTCTTTTGCTTACCTTGAGGCTTGACGCCTCTGCCCTTGATTTCGGACCTCTCGCGGAAGCCGTTACAGCACCCTCAGAGTTTATTACGGGGCTCAGCCGGCGCCGCGAGGATCTCCGCGATCGCCCCTCGATGGGGACCGCTCCTCCGCCGGAGGCGAGGATGCGCGCGGTCGGGCAGGCCTCAATCCTGAGTGCACGGTGGGGAGAACAGGTAGAATCCGTCACGGTTGGCCGCCTTCCGGGCCGATGCCGCCTTGAAGCCCGGCGGCATGAAGCCTCTCTTGCCGAGGGTGCCCCGGAACCGCCACGCCGCACCGGTGAGGAAGTCCGGGATCGGCAGGCTTGTCGGCACCGCGCAGAACAGGTCCCGGGCGAACCGGGCCTGGAAGATGACGTAGGTCCGCTTCGGTGGCTTCGCCTGGGCCCGAGCACCCTCGGCGAGCGTCGCGACGCGGTCTCCGAGCCCGATGAGGCTTTGCCGCGAACCCGGGTCTCCGCGGCCCATGGCCCTCCCCTCGGCGGCCCCGTGCGCACCCGATCCACCCCGCTCAGGTTCGGCCAGGTATCGGTAGCGCTCGGCTGGTATAGGTTGGCGCCGCGCGCCGCCGCGTCGCGCGAAGAGCGCGCTCCACGGCCGTGAGGATCGTATCGCCCTGAGGGGCAAGAAGCCGCAATGCCCCTCACGAACCGCCGGCGATATCTCATCCATGATGCCGAGTTCGGAGGCGATGGGCCCTTCGTTACAACAGGGGCTGTACGGGCGACGCCCGCTGTCCGGCACATCCGGCTCAACCATGCGCGGTAAACTGGGCGCCCAGCCAATGCCTGGTGGGATGACATCGGTCTCGTCCTGGAATGCTGTAAGGGCCGGACCCTCGATAAGAGACCCGGGCACAGGCCCGCGCCTGGGCTGTCGCCGGAAGCGCGGCTGTCAGGGCGCCGATCGGACGGCGCGCCTAGCTTAGGACGGTGCTCTTGGGCGGCAGGGGATCGGGCGGTCCTTGCAGGCCCGTGCCCCCGACATCGGCGAGCGTAAACGCGAACGAGGCCCCGACGATCCGCGGGCTGAGCGCCGCCGGAGCGACGGCGACGAAACCAGCGCACAGGAGCAAGCAGGCCGCGGGGGCTTTCCCTGCCTTATCGCAACCGTCGCATCCGTCGGGCATCGGCCCCTGCATCGCGACCGCGGGCATGGCCGCCTTCATATGCGCGGCCTGCAGGCCATGCAGCGCGAACCCCGCCACGAGGGCGAGGGTCAGGAGCCACGAGCAGACGGAATGGGACCGGAGCCAGGACATCCGGCCCGGCATAACAGGCCGCCGCACGCATCGAAAGGCCAGGACCCGGCCTATGGCCGGCTGTTCTCGGCGCGCACCCGCGCGCCCAGCCCTTCCCTTCCTAGCCCGGCGCCCGACCCGAGCCATCAGGCGGTGGTCCGAGCCGGGAGCCGCCACGACTTGGCCCCGCTGCCATCGCGTCAGCGGGCTATTGTAACCGTTCAGGCAGGCCTCCCGAACTTCGTGAGGAGCGCATGATGATTGCCAGTGAAGCAGAGCTCAGGGGCCTGATGAGGGCCAGCCTGGACGGCGACGCGGCCGCGTACCGGGCGGTCCTCGACCGACTGAGCCGGCATCTGCGCGCCTACTACCGTGGTAAGCTGGCCCGCATCGGGCGAAGCCAGTCCGAGGCGGAGGACCTCGTGCAGGATACGCTGATGGCAATCCATACGCGTCGGCATACCTACGACGTGGACCAGCCGTTCACCCCATGGGTGCAGGCTATCGCCCGCTACAAGCTGATCGACCACCTGCGCCACACCCGCCCCTCGATGGCCGATGTGCCCATCGAGGATGCGGGCGACTTCGCGGCGCAGGACGACCATGCTGGCGTGGAGAGCGCGCATGACCTCGATCGGCTCCTGGCCAAGCTACCAGAGAAGATGCGGTTCGCGATCCGCTACGTGAAGCTCGATGGCTTGAGCGTCGCCGAGGCCGCCAGCCGAACCGGCATGTCGGAATCCGCCATCAAGGTCAGCGTCCATCGTGGCCTCAAGGCCATGGCGTCCGCGATTAGCCGAGGAAGGACACGATGAGAACGAACGAGCTGATCGAGATGCTCAGCAGCAACATCGAGCCGACCGACCACCGCCGGCTCAAGCGCGGCCTCGGCCTCGCCGCCGCGCTCGGCGCGGGGGCGGCGCTCTGCGTCGCGCTTCTGTTACTCGGGGTCAGGCCGGACCTCCATCACCCCGGGGTGCTCGGCTTCCTGCTCCTGAAGGTCGCCTTCGGCGCCGGCATCGTCGTCCTGGCCGGGTGGCTGTTGACGAAGGTCGCGCGTCCGGGCGGCGAGACCAGGATCCGGGCCTGGGTCGCCGCGGCGCCGTTCTTCGGCGTCATGCTGCTGGCCGGTCTCAGCCTCGCCTCGGCTCCGAGTTCGCACTGGGACAGGATGCTCGTTGGCCACATGTGGCTGGAGTGCCTCGTGTCGATCCCGATCATTGGCGTGCTGCCCTTCGCCGTGCTGGTCTGGGCCGTCCGCCGGTTCGCCGCGCCGACCGACCTCGTCCGGACGGGCGCGCTCGTCGGGCTGGCCGCCGGAGGGATCAGCGCGATGGGGTACGCCCTCCATTGCATGGACGACTCCGTTCCCTTCGTGGCGCTCTGGTACGGCGGCACCATTGCGTTCTGCACACTTGCCGGAGCCCTGCTCGGACCCCGTCTCCTGCGTTGGTGAGGTCCGCGAGTTCGCGTGGCCGCCCTCCGGAGGCAGACGCGGGCTCCGCTTGGCCCGCCCGGTCCGCAGCCCTCCGGCCGCGCGGGCCAAGCACACCCTGCCCTGGACTTGCGAACGGAGATGAACTCGGTGGAGGTTATCCGAGACGGGGCCCTCGCGGCGGCCGGCCTGGTGATCGCCCTCACAACGGTCAGTTACATGACCGCTCCGCCGCAGTGCTGGGTCATGGCCGACGGTCGACCCCACATTGGCGGTCCCTTTCGGGTGGTGACCCATACCGGAGCCATGCTCGTTTCGCGCGTCCTACAGGGCAAGCTCCTGGTGGTCTTCTTCGGTTTCACCCACTTCCCCGGCGTGTGCCCGACTGCGCTGGCAAGCCTGTCCCAGTTGATGGTGGACCTCGGGCCCGATGCCGACGGGCTGCAGGTGGTGTTCTTCACGGTTGACTCGAACGCGACAGGCGGGAGGCGCTCGCCTGATACGTGCAGGCCTTCAACCCGCGCCTCCATGCGCTGACTTACCCCACGAGGAAGTTGCGGCCGCAACGAAAGCCTACCGGATCTTCGTGGAGAAGGTGCCGACGGTCTCCAGCGGCTGCGCGCTGAACCACACGGCGGCCGTGTGTGTATTGGATGGCGCCCATCAGCGCTGGCTTTGTGACAGGCACCGCCATGTCGCTGATCGACGGCGAACCATGGCGCCCGGTCACCGCTTCGCCTCGTCCGGTCGAGAGTACCCAACGCTCTCGCGGGCCAGCGGTCTGGCAAACCAACTCGTGTACGGCGTAGCGGCACGATCGACCCCTTCACAGCTGCGCACCGGAATCAGCAATGTTACACTCCTTTTCCGCCAGCATGCGGGGGCTCGGTGCATCTGAGTGGGCGCGCCAGCACCGCTCGGGTCGTCCGCGGTCACCTCAAGCTGGTCTGGCCGACTGTGCAGACCTGAAGGGCATCGAATGCGATCTATGGACCCGCTTCGCTGCGCTCGGCCTGATAGACCTGCTGCCGCGGACGAGCGCGAGCCGTCGAGGCTCAGTGCGGCCGCCTCGGTCGACCTTCATTCATTGGGGAAGCGCGTCCCGTGCCCTGCTCGTCTGCAAAGCCAAGGTATGCCTCGGCCACACAGGCCGCGGCCGATCTCGGGTCATCCGCCTCAGCGAGCGCCTCAAGGGCTCGCATGAGGTGTTCGACCACCTCGCGATGCCCCTCCCGCTGCGCTTGCCGGAACGCGGCGAGAATGAGGGTGTCGAGGGCTTCCTCCTCGAACTCGGACCTTGGCGCACTCATGGGCGTCCTCCCTTAACCGGCGGCGTCTCGGACCGGAAGAGACGCACGGCAGCTGCGGCCAGCGCCAGTTCCGCCGCCGCGAACAGGGCAAGTGTCGTCCCGAACCCGAAACGGAGCAACCCGCCGAAGAGCAGGCTTCCCAGCCCAAACCCGGTGAACAGCAGGCAGACGTTGAGCCCCATGGCCTGGCCCGGACGTTGGCCCCCGAGCGCGGTGACGACGCCGGCGAGCAGCGGCTGGGTCATGTCGTAGCCGAGCGACAGGACCGTCACCGCCACCGCCGCCAGGAGAAGCGGCGCGTCGAGGGTCAGGGCCGCCGCCGACAAGGCCCCCAGGAGCAGGCCGGCCGGAAGGAGGCGGCCGCGCCCTCGCCGGTCCGCGATGCGGCCGATGACCGGCCCCAGGAGGAAGCCGGGGATGCCGTAGCCGAGGAGCGCCAGGCCGACCCCGACGGGACCGAGCCCGTATCGCTGCTCGAAGTACAGGCCGAGCCAGGTGAACACGCCGGAGTGGAACATCGAGTTGAGCAGCACGAAGCTATAGGTGCGGCGTCCGCGTGGGTTGAGCAGGAGGTCGCGATAGCCGCGGAACAGGTCGGGCAGCCGTGTCCCGGCCGCCGTGGCGCCCGGGATGATCACCCGTGACGGCGCGAGGACGAGCAGGAGCGCGCCCCCGGCGGCGCCGACGGTCAGGAAGAGGCCGCGCCATCCGACGATCGGTTCGAGCAGGGCTCCGAAAGTCGACCCGAAGGCCATGCCGCCGGCCATGGCGCCGAACAGCCATCCCAGGGGGCGCCCGCTTCGTTCGTAGGGGAAGAGCCGGCCCACGAGAACGAGGCCGAGCGGAACGACCCCGCTCGCCCCCAGGGCCGGTCATGAAGCGCCACGTGGCGAGTTGCCCGACCGAGCTCGCCGTGGCTGTCAGGGCCGTCAGCGCCGCGAAGGTGGCCAGGGAACCCGCCATGACGCGCCAGACGCCGAGGCGGTCGGCCAGCAATCCGTAGACCAGCGTCGCCGCGCCGTACGGGATCAAGTAGGCGGGAACGATGAGCCCGACACGCTCGGGCGAAACGCCGAACCCCTGCGCCAACTGCGGCAGGATCGGCGCGACCATGAACGCCTGGAAGAAGATCACGAACGCCGCCGCCGCGAGCACGCGGAGCAGGCGCTCGCGGTCAGCCTCCGCGGGTTCCGCCGCTCCGGGGATCATGCCTGCACCTCGGCGCCGTCGAACCCGCCGTTGGCGAGCGCCGACCGGATCTCCGCGGGTCCGACGCGGGACGGCTCGAACCGAACGGCGACGTGCTTGCGCCACGCGCTGGCCCTCGCCTGCCGGACCCCCGGAACGGCCATCAGCAGGTCACGGACCATCTCGGCGCAGCCGTCGCACAGCATGCCCGGCACGGAGAGGGTGACCTCCGTCAGGGAGGCGGTTTCGTCGCTCATGCGGTCTCCGGGGTTCAGAGCAGGTCCGCGTAGACCCGTGCGTAGTAGGCGCTGACCAGTAGGAGGGCGGCGCCGCTGAGGAGCTGCAGGGCTCGCCCCCAGACGCCGAGGCGGGCCAGGCGGGTGACCGCGCTCCCGGCCGCGCCGGCGGCGAGGAAGGGCAGGCCCCGACCGAGGCCGAATGCGAGGGCGAGGACGACGCCGCGCCCGGTCCGACCCTCCGCGGCCGCCACCGTGAGCAGCAGCAGCAGCGGCGCGACCGAGGTGCCAACACTGAACACTACGCCGTAGGCGAAGGCGCCGAGGAGGCCGGGGCGGCGCCAGGCCGTCAGCGCTCGGGTGCGCAGGCGCGGCCACCAGAAGGCGAGCAGCGCAGACGCGAGCGAGACGGCGGCCATGAGCAGGGCCCAGTTCCGGCCGAACGCCTCCGTCGCGAGCGCGCCGAGATGTCCCACCGCGGAGCCGAGGGCGGCGAGGCTCAGGACGATCCCGGCGAAGAAGGACCCGGCCACCTGCAGTCCGGCGCGGCGGGACCCCGCCTCCGAGGCCCCGGCGACGCTGGCCAGGCCGAGCCCGACCGGCAGGGTGCAGGGGCAGACCGCGCTGGCCAGGACCCCGGCAAGGAACGCGATCCAGAGGGCGGCCGGCCCGCCGGCGCCGGTCGCCAGGGGCTGGACGAGATGTTCGAGCGTCACGGCGCCACCACGGGGGTACCGGGGGTGTAGCCGAGGCCCGCGATGGCCGTCCGCACGCGACCGAGCAGGAGGGGTCGGCCGGCGGCGTAGGTGACGCGGAGCGTGCGGCCGACGAAGTCGACCTCCGCGTCGGTCACGCCGTCCACCTTCCGGACTGCACGCTTGATCGAGGCGGCGCAGGAGAGGCAGACCATGCCTTCCACCGGGATGGTCGCGACCTTCAGGTCGGAGCCGCGGTGTGACATGGCCGGCGTGTCCTCCTGGGCACGGACCGGGCCGGGCGGTCCCAGGAGGAGGGCTGCGAGCGCGACCGCGCCGCTCGAAGAATTCAGGAACCTCATCGCCGACCTCCTTCGATGGCGAGCCCGTTCGTGCCGGGCAGGCTGCCGACGCTCGTGACCGCTCCCAGGAACAGTCCGGGCTGGCCCCAGAGGGAATTGAGGAAGATCGCGGTGACGCTCACCGCCATGGCGACCATGGCCCAGATCGGGTTGATGAGGCCGGCCGCGGCGACCGGGATGCCGAGGCCGTTGAAGGCAAAGGCCAGCCAGACGTTCTGGAGCATCTTGGCGTAGCTACGCCGGCTGATGCGGCGGGCGAGCGGCAGCGCGGCCAGGCGGTTCGACAGGATGATGATGTCGGCAGCCTCAATGGCGATGTCGGTGCCCCCGCCCATGGCGATGCCGACGTCGGCCTGCATCAGGGCGGGCGCGTCGTTGATGCCGTCGCCGACCATCGCGACCTTGGCCGTCGCCTGGAGGCGCCGCACGGTCTCCGCCTTGCCGTCGGGCAGTACCCCCGCGTGGACCTCGTCGATGCCCGCCTCGGCGGCGATCCTGCGGGCGGCTCGCTCGTTGTCACCGGTGAGCAGGACCGTCCGCAGGCCCTCAGCCCGCAGGGCCGCGACCGCCTGCGCCGCGTCGGACCGCAGGCTGTCGTCGAGAGCGAGCAGGCCCAGCAGGCGACGGTCCCGGCCGACCACGATGACGGTGCGCCCGGCCCCCTCCAGGTGCTGGATGCGGGCCGCTGCGGACGAGAGGTCGATGCCCCGGCCCGCCAGGAACGCTGGGCTGCCGACCAGGACCTCGCCCGCCCCGGTGCGGGCGACGACGCCCTTGCCCGGAACGGCCTCGAACGAGGTCACGTCCGGGGGCACGGCGCCACGCGCGAACGCGGCCTTGACCACCGCCTGCGCGAGCGGGTGCTCGGACGAGGCCTCGGCCGCGGCGGCAAGGGCGACGAGATCGGCCTCGCTCCCGGAGAACGCCTCGACCTCGCGGACCGCGGGCCGGCCCTCGGTAAGGGTCCCGGTCTTGTCGAGGACGACGGTGTCGACGAGGCGGTAGCCCTGGAAGGCCTCGCCGGTCCGCATCAGGATGCCGTGCTCGGCGGCCTCGCCGGCCCCCCGTACGATGGAGAGCGGCGCCGAAATGCCGACGGCGCAGGGATAGCCCATGACCAGGACGCTCAGGCCCGCGAACACGGCCCGCTCGATGTCGGGTTCGCCGCCGGCCAACCACGAACCAGCGAACCAGCCGACGAAGGCCAGCGCGGCCACCACGAGCACGGTCGGGGTGTAGACCTGCAGGACGCGGTCGACGAGGTGGAGCAGGCCGGGTTTGAGGGCGCGGGCGTCCTCGACCTCGCGCACCACCTTCTGCAGGAAGCTGCCGGCACCCACCGCGGTCACCCGCACCAGTAGGGTGCCGGTGCCGTTGATCGAGCCGCCGATGACGGCGTCGCCCTCCGCGCGCTCGACCGGGATGGGCTCGCCGGTGACGAGGGACTGGTCGACGGCGGAGCGGCCGCCCGCGACCGTGCCGTCGACGGGCACGCGCTCCCCGGGGCGGATGCGGACGAGGTCGCCGACCGCGACGGCGTCCAGCGGCACATCCCGCTCCTGGCCATCCTGGACCACGCGGGCGGTCTCCGGCTGGAGGTCGAGGAGCCGCTTCACGGCCTGGGAGCTGCGCGTCTTGACGATGAGCGACAGCCATTCGGAGAAGATGTGGTAGGTCGCGACCATGACCGAGACGGCGAAGAACGGCGCGGTCGGGTAGTCCGGCCGATCGAGGGCCAGCCCGATGACGCCGCCGAGCATGCCCGCGAAAGCGCCGATCTCCAGCAGCACGTGCTGGTTCAGGATGCCGCGTCGGAGGGCCTGGACGGCCATGTGCAGGATGTGGCGCCCGACCCCGAAGACGATCACGACCGCCAGCGCGGCGACGAGCCAGGGGGCGGAGGCCGCAAGGTAGCCCTGGAGGTTCAGGTAGAGCAGGCCGAGTGCCAGGACGGCGAGACCGGCGGTGCTGGCGGCCGCCGCGAGGAGACTTGTCTTCCGCAGGACGAGGAAGACCATCGCGCCGAGGCTGAGGCAGACCAGGGCGGGCAGGAAGCCAATCCAGCCGAGGGTAGGGTCCGCGATGATGGGTATGGAGGCGACGCTGAGCGCGACCGCCACAACGAAGCGGCGGCTCTCGCGCACGAGATCGCGCTCCTCCTCCTCGTAGGGCCGGACCTTGCGCGGGTCGGAGATGGTGTAGCCGATGTCGCGCAGGATCCCCAGCAACGCCGCCGGCCGCGCGACCGCCGGGTCGTACTCGACGAGGGCCTGCTCGTGGGTCAGGCTGACCGCCACCTTGTCGACGCCGGGCTGGCTGCCCAGAGCCTTCTCGATGGTGCCGGTGCAGAGCGAGCAGTGCAGGCCACCGATTCGGGCACGGATGCGCGCCCGGTCGGGCCGGCTGGCAGGCTCCTCGCTCCACAAGGAAAGGTCAGTGTTGAGTGCCGCTGCGGCCATCGGTCTGTCTCCTGGAATGTCCGGTCGGGTGAGTCAGGCCGAAGTCCGGGCCACGACCCGGAAGCCGCGCTTCTCGATCAGCTCGACGAGGCGGCCCTCGCTGGTGGCCGCCGGGTCGAAGAGAGCTCGGACGCGTCCCTCGTCGAAGGAGACGTCGATGCCGCGGACGCCGGGATGAGCCTCCAGCAGAGAGCCGACCGAGGCGGAGCAGGCGGCGCACCGCCAACCTTCAACCTTCAGGGTGACCGTCCTCATGGTGTGTTCCTCTTCCTCGGTTCGTCGCATCGGCAGGCACCCGGCTCCCGCGGAGCCTCGTCGAGAGCTTCCAGGATGGTGCAGCCGCCCAGGCTGCCGTGGCCCGGGCACGACACGACCACGGCCTCCAAGGCGGCGCGGACGCGCAGGAGCTCGGAGATTTTCTCGTCCACCTCTGCGATCTTGTGCTGGGCTTGAGCCCGCACATCGGCGCAGTCGGCCTCCGGGTTGGCGCGCAGGGCAAGGACTTCCTGCGCCTCCTTGAGAGAAAAGCCGATCCTTTGGGCCTGCCGGATGAAGCGGATGCGGGCGACCACCTCGGGCGGGTAGGTCCGATAGCCTGCCCCCCTGGCCGGCTGCTCGATCAAGCCCTGGCGCTCGTAGAACCGGATGGTCTCGACGCCGACACCGGCCTCCTGCGCCGCTTTTCCGATGGTCAAATCCCTCATTTGCCGCCCCGGCATCACTAACACTCCAAGAGCCTACACTCCGTACCGTGGTACGGGGTCAAGGGCGGAGTTGTCGGAGAGGTTCGCAGCTCGGGACAGGTGGTCCGGCGAGGGCATCCGGTATCGTCGCAGTTCGCTAGAGTGAGACAGCGGTGTCCACCAAGAGACCGGCAGGAAGCCTTCGACTGCCACCTCAATCACCTTGGGACGCTCATCCGCTCTGCGGCTTCACGGATGAACGGAACCCCCCAGGATCTCGGGAACTCGATCTGGCCGATTCGCCGATGCCTTGACCTTCCCATCATAGGAAGCCCCATCTGTGCAGGACGCCACCAGAGGGAGAGCGTCATGTTCCGCTACAAGGTCGACAAGATGGGCTGCGGCGGCTGCGCCAAGTCCGTGACCCGCGCCGTCCTCGGCATCGAGCCGAACGCCCGCGTCGAGGTAGACCTGGGAGCCAAGCTCGTGACCGTGTCCGGTGCCGCCGGCCCGGCCGACCGCATCGCCCAGGCCATCGCCACCGCGGGGTATCCGGCGATGCCGCTGCTCGCGGCGGCTTGAAAGAACGCGCCGGAAACCAAACATGCCTGCGGGCATTCACGTCTCAACGGCGGACATAGTCCCGCCACCGGAATCGGTGTAAGCCAGACCTCATGAGCCTCGACCGGCAAATCGTGCGCCTGATGGCGGCGATGATCCTCGCGATCATCGCCTACGTCGCGCCGTCCGCCGTCCAGGCCCACGAGGGGCACGCGCACCGCGGCCACCACATGGCCGCGGTTCAGCCGAAGCCCGTCCCTGCGACGACCAAGGCGGCGGGGACCGTGCCCGCCAAGCCGACCGCCCGGTCCGAGGCGCCGGCCTGGTCCAAGGTCACGCTCGCGGCCATGGAGACGGCGCGCATCGAGCCGACCGGGGACGATTGCTGCCAGCCCGGTTGCAAGACCCGCTGCTGCGGGACGATGGCCTGCTGCGCCACCGGCGTCCTTTCGGGCCCGTCTGGCCTCTCACCGTCTCTGTTCCGGACCGTCACGCTGATCCCGCGCGACGTCGCCGGCCGTTCGGGCGCCGGTCCAGAGGCCCTGCCCAAGCCCCCACGAACCCTCGCGTGAAGTAGGGCGCGCCTGAGGCGCGCGACGCCCGGAATGCGCCCGCGAACGGCGCCGTCCGGACCTCCCGACGCGAGGATTCCCGTTCATGCCGATCCGTTTTGCCGCCGCCTATAGCGCGGTGGCGCTGCTTGCCGCCGTCCTGGCGGGGCCGGCGCTCGCCCACGAGGGCCACGACCACGGCGCCGCGCCGCCGCCCGTCTCCAAGACCATCGCCCCGCGCGGCGAGGCGCTCTCGGACGCGTTCGAGCTCGTCGCCATCCCGCGCGACGGCACCCTGACGCTGTTCCTCGATCGCTTCAGGACGAACGAGCCGGTGACCGGCGCGACGGTCGAGGTCGAGACGCCCGAGGGGCCGAAGACCGCGACCGCCACGGCCGACGGCGGCTACACGTTGCCGGCCCCGTGGCTATCGAAGCCCGGCCGGCACGACCTCGTCGCGACCGTCACGGCGGGCGACGCCGTGGACGTGCTCACCGTCGCGGTTACCGTCCCCGACCGGAACGCCGCCCCGGCCGCCGCGCCTGCCACGCCGTCTCCGGCGCAGGCGGCTCTGGCGCGCGTCACCGAAATCGCTTACGGCGTCCGGGAGCGCCTGACGGCCAAGGACCCGACCCTGGTGGCCGCGGTCGCCGTCGCGTTCCTGCTCGGCGTGCTCGTGACGGCGCTCGCACGCGGCCGTCGGGGGGCTCCGGCCCTTGCCCTGCTCGCCATCGGCATCACCCTCGTCCTCGGCACCGCCGCCTTAGCGCACGGCGACGAGGACCACGGCGCGCCCGTGCAGGGGGCCGCCCTGATCGAGCCGCGCCAGACCGCGCCGGCCTCGTCGGACCTCGCGCAGCGCCTGCCCGACGGGTCGGTCTTCGTGCCGAAGCCCACGCAGCGCCTGCTGGTGCTGCGCACGACCCTGACGGAGCGGGGCAGCTTCCACCGCTCGGTCGAGCTGCCCGGCCGCATCATCCCGGACCCGAACGCCAGCGGCGTCGTGCAGTCCTCGGTCGGCGGCCGCCTCTCGCCCCCGCCTTCCGGCATCTTCCCGCGCCTGGGCACGAAGGTGCGCAAGGGCGACGTCCTCGCCACGGTGACGCCGCCGGTCCAGGCGGTCGACGTTTCCGACATGCGCCAGCGCCAGGGCGAACTCGACCAGCAGATCGCCATCGTCGAGCGCCGGGTCGAGCGCTACCGCAAGCTCGCGACCACCGGCGCCGTCGCCACGACCCAGCTCGACGACGCGGTGGCCGAGCTCAACGGCCTGCACGACCGCCGCGCCGCCCTCGACAAGATCCGGCAGCAGCCCGAGACCTTGGTGTCGCCCGTCGATGGCGTGGTGGCGCAGGCGACCGCGGTGGCCGGCCAGATGGCGGCGCCCGGCGCCATGGTCTTTCAGATCGTCGACCCAAACCGTCTCTGGGTCGAGGCGCTCAGCTTTGACGCGCTGACCGCGGCGCAGAACGCCACCGCGCGGCTCGCGGACGGCCGGACCCTGAAGCTAGCCTACCAGGGCACGGGGCTCGCCGACCGCAACCAGGCCATCCCGGTGCAGTTCGCTGTTCAGGGCGAAGCCTCCGGCCTGCGGGTCGGCCAGTTCGTCACGGTGCTGGCCGGGACGGACACGGAGCAGTCCGGCCTGGCGCTGCCCCGCTCGGCCGTCGTGCGCACCGGCAACGGGCAGGACGTCGTCTACGAGCACACCACCGCCGAGCGCTTCGAGGCGCGTCCCGTTCGGGTCGAGCCGCTCGACGGCGGCCGCGTGCTGGTCGCTGAAGGGATCGGGCCCGGCAAGAGGGTCGTGACCCAGGGCGCCGAACTCCTCGATCAGGTCCGCTGAGGAGGCCGCCCGATGTTCACCGTCCTCGTCAGCCAGTCGGTCCGCAACCGCCTGCTCGTGCTCGCCATGGCCACGGTGCTGGTGCTCTACGGCGCCTTCACCGCGACCAAGCTGCCGGTCGACGTCTTTCCGGACCTCAACAAGCCGACCGTCACCATCATGACGGAGGCCGAAGGGTACGCCCCTCAGGAGGTCGAGCAGCTCGTCACCTATCCCATCGAGACCCGGATGAACGGGCTGCCCGGGGTCACCCGCGTGCGCTCGGTCTCGGGTGTCGGCCTGTCCATCACCTACGTCGAGTTCGACTGGGGCACCGACATCTACCGCAACCGCCAGCAGGTCGCCGAGCGGCTGGCCCTGGTACAGGACCAGCTGCCCCGCGGCGTGACCCCGGTGATGGGGCCGGTCTCCTCGATCATGGGGCAGATCCTGCTGGTGGCGGTCACCGGCGAGAACGCCAGCCCGATGCAGGTGCGCGAGGTCGCAGACTTCACCATCCGGCCGCGGCTCCTCACCATCCCGGGCGTGGCGCAGGTCATCCCCATCGGCGGCGAGGTGCGCCAGTTCCGGGTCAGCCCGAACCCGGCCGCCATGCGCTCGCTCGGCATCACCAACGCCCAGTTGGAGGCGGCGCTGGCGCAGTTCGGCACCAACGCCGGTGGCGGCTTCACCGACCAGCATTCTCGCGAGTACCTCATCCGGAACATCGGCCGGACCATGAGCCTCGACGACCTGCGCAACCTCGTGGTCGCGACCGTCGCCGAAACGCCGGTCCACCTGCGCCAGGTGGCCGAGGTGTCCTTCGCCGCGAAGGTGAAGCGGGGCGACGCCGGCTACATGGCCAAGCCCTCGGTCATCGTCTCGGTCGAGAAGCAGCCCGACGTCGACACGGTGCGGCTCACCCGCAGCATCGAGACGGCCCTGAAGGAGATGTCGCCGACCCTGCCGGCCAGCATCAAGGCCAACCAGGTCCTGTTCCGTCAGGCCGACTTCATCGAGACCTCGATCCGCAACGTGGAGCGCGTCCTCGTCGAGGCCGTGCTGGTGGTGGCGGTGATGCTGTTCGCCTTCCTCCTGAACGTGCGCACCACGGCAATCTCGCTGCTCGCCATCCCGGTCTCGGTGTTGACGACCGCGGTGGTGTTCCACCTGTTCGGGTTGTCCATCAACACGATGACGCTCGGCGGTCTGGCCATCGCCATCGGCGAGCTCGTCGACGACGCGGTGGTGGACGTCGAGAACATCTATCGTCGGCTCGGCGAGAACCGGAGGGCCGGCAACCCGAAGAGCGTGTTCCAGGTGGTGGTGGAGGCCTCGAACGAGGTCCGCTCCGGCATCGTCTACGCGACGCTGATCATCATCCTGGTGTTCGTGCCGCTGTTCGCCTTGTCGGGCATCGAGGGCCGGCTCTTCGCGCCGCTGGGGCAGGCCTACATCATCTCCATCCTGGCGAGCCTGCTCACCTCCATCACCCTGAC
Organism: Methylorubrum rhodinum; assembly: GCF_014199935.1. Lineage (GTDB taxonomy): Bacteria > Pseudomonadota > Alphaproteobacteria > Rhizobiales > Beijerinckiaceae > Methylobacterium > Methylobacterium rhodinum. Next base: position 24,994 of record NZ_JACHOP010000015.1, on the reverse strand, counting down.
GCCGGTCCTGGCATCCCTGCTGCTGCCGGGGCTGAAGAACCTGGAGGAGCACGACAGCCGCTTCCTGAAGCTGCTCAAGCGCGGCAACGCTGCCCTCCTGCGGGTCGCCTTCCGGCACCAGGGCCTGCTCGTCGGGACGGTCGCGGTCGCGGTGGTCGCGGCCGGCGTCGCCGCGTGGAACCTGCCGCGCGCGTTCCTGCCGCCGTTCAACGAGGGCTCGTTCACGGTCAACATGACCTTCAACCCGGGCATCTCGCTCGCCGAGAGCAACCGGGTCGGGCTGATCGCGGAGAGGCTGCTGCTCGACATCACGGGCGTGAAGGCGATCGGCCGCCGCACCGGCCGAGCTGAGCTCGACGAGCACGCCGAGGGCGTTCACTCCTCGGAGATCGAGGTGGCCCTGGACGAGGGCGCCAAGCGGCCGAAGGAGGCCCTCGTCGCCGACATCCGCGGGCGCCTCGCCGCCTTGCCGGTCGCGGTCAACGTCGGCCAGCCCATCTCGCACCGGCTCGACCACATGCTCTCGGGCGTGCGGGCCGAGATCGCGCTCAAGGTGTTCGGCGAGGATCTCGACGCCCTGCGCCGGGTGGCGAACTCCTTGCGCGAGCGGATGGCCTCGATTCCGGGCCTCGTCGACCTGCAGGTCGAGCGGCAGGTGCGCATCCCGCAGCTTGAGGTGCGGGTCGACTACACCCGGGCGGCCCTCTACGGCGTCCAGCCGGCCGCGGTGGTCGAGCAGATCAGCCGCCTCTCGAACGGGCGGGTGGTCTCGACGGTCGTCGATGGCGTGCGCCGCTTTGACGTGGTGCTGCGCCTCTCGGAGAACCGCCGCACAACCACGGGCCTCGGTGACCTCCTGCTGGAGACGCCCTCGGGCTGGGTGCCGGCGAAGCAGGTGGCCGACATCCGCGAGACGGACGGGCCGAACCAGATCCTGCGCGAGAACGCCCGCCGCCGCATCGTCGTCCAGGCCAACACCAACGGCGAGAGCGACATGGCGACCGTCGTGGCGGCCATCCGCGAGGCCGTGGCGAAGGAGCCGCTCCCGCCCGGCTTCTTCACCAGCCTGGAGGGCACCTTCCAGGCGCAGGAGGAGGCGAGCCGGACCATCGGGGCGCTCTCGGCCCTGTCCTTGGCCTTGGTGTTCGCCATCCTCTACAGCCGCTACCGCTCGGCCGCGCTAGCGCTCATCATCATGGGCAACGTGCCGCTCGCCCTGATCGGCTCGGTGGCGGCCCTGTGGCTGGTCGGGCAGCCGCTGTCGGTGGCGTCGATGATCGGCTTCATCACGCTGACCGGCATCGCCGCGCGCAATGGCATCCTCAAGATCAGCCACTACCTGAACCTGTCGCTGCACGAGGGGGTGCCGTTCGAGCCCGACCTCGTCGTGCGCGGCAGCCTGGAGCGGCTGACGCCCGTCCTGATGACGGCCCTCTCGGCCGGCGTCGCGCTGGTGCCGCTGCTCTACGACGCGGCGAGCCCGGGCAAGGAGATCCTGCACCCGGTCGCGGTGACCATCTTCGGCGGCCTCGTCAGCGCGACGCTGCTCGACACCTTCCTGACCCCCGTCCTGTTCCTGCGCTTCGGCCGCAGGCCGCTGGAGCGGCTGCGCGCCCTGCACGCCGAGGCGCCGGCCCACCCATCCCCGGACGGCGCGCGCCCGCGCCCGGCCGACGCCTACTGACCCGCACAACCCGGGAGAACCTCCATGATCCTTCCCAGAGTGACCCTCGTCGCCAGTCTGCTAGCCGCGACGGCCGTGTGCGCCCACGAGACCTCCGGCCAGCACGGCGGCCGGGTGACGGACGCGGGCAAGTTCCACGTCGAACTCGTCGCCAAGGGCGAGACCGTCGACGTGTTCCTGTCCGACGAGGGTCAGAAGCCGGTCGCGGCCGCGGGCTTCAAGGGTACCGCCATCCTCGTCGTCGGCGGCAAGCCGGCCCGCGTGCCCCTGCAGCCCGCCGACGGCAACCGCCTCACCGGCAAGGCCGAGGCGGCGCTCGGCGACAGCCCGAAGGGCGCCGTGCAGCTCACCGGCCCGGACGGCGCGACCGCCAGCGGCAAGTTCAACTGACCCCTCGGACCAGGAAGAACCCTTCGATGAAGACCCTGACCTCGACCCTCGCCGCCGCCGCGGCCCTGGCCCTCGGCCTCTCGGGCATCGCCGTGGCGCACGAGGCCCACGACCATGCCGGGCATGGCGGGCACGACCACGCCGCGATGGCCGCGTCGGACAAAGCGGACACGCCAGCGACCAAGGCGTTCCGGGACGTCGGCGCCGAGATGCACCGGGACATGGACATCCGCTACACGAACGACGTCGACGTCGACTTCGTGCGCGGCATGATCCCCCACCACAAGGGGGCCGTCGCCATGGCCAAGGTCGCCCTCCAGTATTCCAAGGACCCCGAGATCCGGAAGCTGGCCGAGGACATCATCAAGGCCCAGGACGTCGAGATCGCCCAGATGGAGGCCTTCCTCAGGAAGCGCGGCACCAACTGAGCGGTCGCGTCCGCGCGTAGGCGGCTCTCCCCGATACGTGATGCGTGAGAGTATTTATTTCTGAACGCATCTGTATCGGGAGAGTTGAATATTCAGGTAGTGACGGTCTGACTTAAACAATACTAGGTCAGCATTCCGGTCATGCCGCAATGCCTGCGATGGATAGACGGAGAACCTGAATGCACCAGATGTTGAGCGAGATGCAGCCCTGCATCGACGAGTGCCTGCGCTGCTATCAGACCTGCCTGGGTATGGCCTCGAACCACTGCCTCCCGGCCGGCGGCAAGCATATCGAGCCCGAGCACTTCCGGCTGACCCTGGCCTGCGCCGAGATCTGCCGGACCTCGGCGCACTTCATGCTGCTCGGGACCGCGCACCACAAGCACACCTGCGCCGAGTGCGCCGATGTCTGCGAGGACTGCGCCCGGAGCTGCGAGCAGGTCGGCGACATGCAGGACTGCGTCGAGCAGTGCCGGGCTTGCGCCGAGAGCTGCCGGAAGATGGCCGCCTGACAGACCCGGGGCGGCCGGCTGGGCCGCCCCTCACCCCCAACGAGAGGAGGCAACCATGCTGTTTCGTACCTTGATCCTCGCGGCGACCCTGGCGCTCCCGGGCGCCGGGACGGCTTTCGCGGCCGACCACGACCACGGCTCGATGCAGTCCGCCGTGAAGCTGCCGGAGGCCTGCAAGGCCGCCACCGCCGGCAAGGACGCCATGATGAAGGACATGCAGGGGCACATGTCCCAGGCCATGCAGGGCATGGGCGGCCAGACGACCGAGACCCAGAAGGGGCTCCAGCAGGCCATGATGTCGATGAACGGCCCGATGATGCAGGGGATGATGGCGGGCGACCCCGACGTCGCCTGGATCTGCGCGATGATTCCGCACCACCAGGGGGCTATCGACATGGCCCGAGCCGGGCTGAAGGGCGCCGACAACGCCGAGAGCAAGCGCCTCGCCGAAAAGACCATCGAGGAGCAGGAGAAGAGCATCAAGGAGCTCGTCGCCTGGCTCGACAAGAACGCCAAGACAGCGGGCAACCACTAGGTCGCCCGCTGGCGTGACCGGCTCGGCGCACGTTGCGTCGGCGCCGGCGCTGAACGCTGCCAACGGATGGCAGCTCAACCAACCAAGGAACACGGTGATGACAATTAAGGCTCTCACGGCTGCGGCGGCGCTGCTGGCTGTGCTGGCGATGCCGGCCCTGGCCAACGACGAAGGCAGTGCCAACGCCGAGCAGCAGACCCAGCCGACGCCCAGCCGGGGCAACACGGCCGGCGGCCCGTCCCACGGCGCCGATCATGCTAGGAACGCGCCCGCCGGCACCGCGCCGACGCATACCGATACGCCCCACGGCCACGGGGATGGCAGCAAGCACTAATCCTACGGTGCCTGTGGCAGGGCGGCGGGTGATCTCGCCCGCTACCCTGCTCCCCCTGGCGCGCGTGGCCCCCACGGCCGACCGAAGGACCCACCAGCGGTTCAACCACCCCCGGTGTTGCAAGTTGGCCTTCCCATCATGGGAAGGTGCAGACTGGTTCGCAGTTTAAACTCAACACGGAGGTTCAACGCAACAGGGAGGAGCGGCAATGACCAAGCACCCTCATAAGCCCGCCCCCAACACCGCGGGGCACAGCTGCTGCGGCGGCCACAGCAAGGCCGTGGCGGCCGCCCCAGCCCACACAGTCAAGGACCCGGTCTGCGGGATTACCGTCGATCCGCACACCGCCAAGCACCGCGCCGAGCACAACGGTCACCCGTACTATTTCTGCTCGAACGGCTGCCGCACCAAGTTCGAGGCCGACCCAGCCCGCTACCTCGACCCGGCCAGTGCGGCGGCGAAGCCCAAGCCCGTGCCGGAGGGCACGATCTACACCTGTCCGATGCACCCCGAGGTGCGCCAGGTCGGCCCGGGCGCCTGCCCAATCTGCGGCATGGTGCTGGAGCCGGCGATAATCGGCGCCGACACCGGCCCCAGTGACGAGTTGGTCGACATGACCCGCCGGTTCTGGGTCGGGCTCGTCCTGAACCCTGCCGGTGCTCGTGCTGGAGATGGGCGGCCACCTTTTCGGTCTGACGGAGCGCCTCGGCCAGCAGACCTCCAACTGGATACAGTTCGCGCTGGCGACCCCAGTCGTGCTCCGCTACGGCCGGCTCGCGACGATGGATGCGCACCGCCACGCCAAGGAGCGAGGCGAGAAGCCGCCGAACATGACCGGTACACCGTTCCCCGTGATGGTGGGCAAGGGCGTGCTTCACTGCGGCAGCGGCTGCATGCTCGGCAACGTCGCCGCCGAGTGGCTCGCCTTCCTGGTGCCGGCTGTGGCGGTGTGGTTCGGCTGGCGGTCGCTCTTCGAGGAGAAGATGTACGCGGTCTGGGTGCTGGACTTCGTCTTCGCCTACGCGCTCGGGATCGGGTTCAAGTATTATGCTATCGTGCAGATGTGGGGTCTCTCGCCGGGTAAGGGCCTCGTCGCCGCCCTCAAGGCCGACGCCCTGTCACTCATCGCCTGGCAGGTCGGGATGTACGGCCTCATGGCCCTGGTGCAGTTTGGACGCCACCCGCGACTAGGCAGCCAGCGCGCCGGTGAATTCGGTCGAGTTCTGTTTCGCCATGCAGGTCGCCATGGTCACGGGTTTCCTGACCAGCTACCCGGTGAACTGTTGGCTTATCGAATTCGGCATCAAGGAGCGGATGTAGGCCGGCCATGATCCGAAGCAGAACGCTTCGTCCGGCACAGGGCAGCGAAGAACAGAGTCGCGCCGTTATTGCTGCGCGGGCGAGACGTTTAGCAACATGCGCCCGTTTTTCAATGGCCGAACGCGATCTCCGGCCACAGACGCAACCGCGTGGGTCAGCTTGGCAGGAAGCTGCGACACGTCCGGATCAGGTGACGGCAACCGCAGTTTGCGCGAGCCTTTCCCTACCCTCACGAAATCATCCCGTCCCGCAACGCGAGGGCCACCGCGTGGGTCAGGGAACGGGCGCCGAGCCGGCGCCTTGCCTCCTCGTGATGATGCTGAACGGTCCGCGGGGTGAGATCGATCGAGCGCGCCGCCTGTTTGGCGGATTGACCTTCGGCGGCGGCGAGCAGGCAGGCCCGCTGCCGGGGCGTCAGCGCAGGTTTTTGGTGCTCGGGCATGAACCGCGCGACGCGTGCTGCGAGTTCATTGTGAAGATGGAGGCCGCACACCTGCACATAGGTTTTGAGTTCCTCCGCACGTCGTAGCAGAGCGGGGGAGACTTCGTCGGTCGAAAGCGTGAACAGGGCCATCCTTCCCTTCGGGCCACGCAACGGCACTGTCAGGCCCGAGACGATCCCGAAGCTCGCTGCGTCATCGAACAGGCGGACAGCGGCCGCATCCGACGGTCTCGCACCGTCCAGCGCGCCCCAGAAGAAGGGTATCGTCTGCCGTCGGGAGGCAGCCACGACAGGATCGACCTGATCATAGCCGCTGCTGAGGTAGTGCTCGCTCCAGATAGCTGGATAGGTGCTGATCACGTCCGGCCTGCCGGCGTCGACGCTCAGGTAGGTGAACCAACGAAAGCCGAGGGCCTCACCCAAGCGGCTGGCGGCCCCGGCGAAGGCGACCTCGTCAGAAGCCGTGTGCACGGCATCCATGAACTCCTGAACCACATGAGTAGCGGTCATTGATCCTCCTCAGCCTTGCTGGGCCGCTCGGTATCCTTCCCGCGCGGCCACTTGGAGTGTGGGAGCAGGCGCTCGTTGCAACCCGAAGCAGACGGTCAATCAACCCGGCTGACCGGCTCAGCCGGCACTCGGTGACTTGCTGCGGCTGATGCGCAACACCTGTGGTTTTCACCAGGTATCGGAACCTGGCGGTCGTCTGGTTTGCTCGCGGCATCGATCACCGCCAGCGAGAAAACTCATGCAGTTGAGCACCTTGACCCTGACCCGCGGCGACTTCGGCCGGCATTTGGACCTCGTCGCCGGCATGCACCGGTTGCGCCGCCAGGTCTTCAAGGATCGGCTCGAGTGGGATGTGATCGTGTCGGGCGACATGGAGATCGACGGCTACGACGCCGAGGACGCGACTTACCTGCTCGTCATTGCGGACGGACGTGAAGTTGTCGGGCATGTCCGACTACTATCGACGCTCGGCCCGAACATGCTCGCCGACACCTTCCCCTTCCTGGTGGACGACGGCGAGGCGCCCTGCAGCTCGGAAATCATCGAGAGTTCCCGCTTCTGCGTCGACACGAGCCGGGTCACGGATGCGATGAGAAGCGGAACGTGTCGCGCCACCAGGCTCCTGTTCGCCGCCATCCTCGATTGGTGCCTGACTCACGGGCAACACACGCTCGCCACCGTCACCGACATCCGTATGGAGCGGATCCTGCGCCGGTCCGGTTGGCCTTTGCAACGTCTCGGTGCGCCTCGCAGGATCGGTTCGACCGACGCGGTCGCCGGGCTGCTCCCGATCACGCAGGAGCATTTCAGCGCGTTTCGCGAAGCGGCATGTGAGCCGGTTCGTCCCACCGCGTTCGGTGGGTCGTTGAAGCTGGCGGCGTGAGATCGCGGCCATGCTGGACGCGATCGCTCTCGCCGCCCTAATTGGGCAATGCGCGCCCGGTCAGGCCGCAGCACCGCTCGTCGCGATCGTGCGCGAGGCGAGCGGGTTCGAGCCGCTGGTCCTCTCAACGCTGCAGAGTGGGCGCCCCCTCTCGGTTCAGGCGATGTCGAAGGATGAGGCCGTCGCGCTCGCCATCGAAATGCGGGTGGCGGGTCAGCGTAACCGCCTCGGGCTTGCCGGCATCGACAGCCGTGCTCTCGAGAAACTCGGCGTGCCGATCGGCGACGTCTTCGAGCCCTGCACGAACCTTCGCGTTGCAGCGCGCCTCATGAAAGAGGACCCGAGTGCGCTCCAGCCTCTGGGTAGGAAGAGCGATCCCCCCTCCCCGCACCTCACAGCGTCATCTCCGCCTACAGCGCGGCCGACCGCGTCGGGGTCCGTCCCATCGGATCCGGAGCCGATGCAGGTCCCGCCTCCGGTCGCCAGGGCCTGGGACGTCTACGGGCAGGCTAAGGTCAGCGCCGCGCTCGTCTACCCGGCATCCGAGTAGCGACGGCAACGCTCCGTTTTCCCGGGCCCGTATGCCCGTCCCTCCCGACGAGGACTCCCATGTCGCACGCCTATCGCCACGCCGCTTGCCTCGGGCTCACCGCGGCCCTGCTCTGCCTGGCCTGGGCCGAGCCCGCATCCGCGCAGTCGCTCGGCGGCGTCGAGAAGGTCCTGCAGAACATCGTCGACACGCTGACCGGCAACGTCGCCAAGCTGCTCGCAACGCTCGCCGTCATCGTCACTGGGATGGCCTGGATGTTTGGCTACCTCGACCTCCGCAAAGCCGGATACGTCATCTTCGGCGTCGCGATCCTGTTCGGCGCGTCCGAGATCGTCTCCACCATCACCGGCAAATAGACCGCCGCCGGCTGCGCTGAGGCAGCGCTGCGATCGAAGCCCCTAACCTCCCTAAATCCGGATCCCGGCATGTCCGACGAACGCCTCGTCGAGGACACCCTGTTCCTCGCCTGCACCCGACCCGCGATGCTGCTCGGCGTCACCATGGAGGCCATGGGCGTGAACATGATCGTCTCCTCGATCCTGTTCATCCTCGCGGGCTCGCTCCTCTACGGCCTCGTGGCGCTGCCGATCCATCTCGCCTGCCGGGTCGTGTGCCGGCACGACCCCAACCAGTTCCGCATCCTGTTCGCCTGGTTCGAGACCCGTGGCCGCCACCGCAATACCGGCCTGTGGGGTGGCGCCTCCTGCACCCCCCTTCCGCTCGTTCGCCGCTACCGACTGGAGGAGCTCGCCCATGGTTAGCCTCGCCACGCAGCGCCTGAAGCTGCGCGAGGTCGGCCCGGCCGCCCACCTCCCCTACTTGCGCCACGCGACCGAGCATGTCGTGACGCTGGCCACACGCGCCCTCATCACCTGCTTGCGGATCGAGGGCGTCTCGTTCGAGACGGCCGACCCGGCGGAGCTCAACGACCTCCATGCCAAGCTCAACCTGGCGCTGCGCAACGTCGCCGACGAGCGCCTCGCGCTCTGGACCCACGTCGTTCGCCGGCGCTCGCAGGACTATCCGACCGGGCGATTTCGCTCAGACTTCGCCCGCGACCTTGATGCCTCCTACCGCGAGCGCCTGACCAAGCAGGATCTCTACCGCAACGAGTTGACGCTGACCCTCGTCTGGCATCCGGGCCGGGATCGGGCCGAGCGCGCGGTCGGGCTACTGGCTAGGCTTGGCCGCGCACGGACCGCCAACGACGAACTCGACAGTGGGGCGCTGAAGAGGCTCGAGGATGCAACGCGCGACCTCGCGGCGGCTCTTGCTCCTTATGGACCGCGCCGGCTTGGGCTCTACGATCGCGGCGGAGTCGTCTTCTCCCAGGTCAGCGAGTTCCTGCACGAGCTCGTCTCCGGCGAACCCCTCCCCGTCCCGCTCGTTCACGGCCCGATCGGTCCGGCGCTCTACACCAACCGCCTGATCTTCGGCCGCGAGGCGGTGGAGATCCGCGGCGCCGGCCGGTCGCACTTCGCCGGGATGTTCGGCCTCAAGGAATACCCGGCGACGACGAAGCCCGGGCTCCTCGACGGCCTGCTCGCGGCTCCGATGGAGCTCGTCGTCACCCACGCCTTCGCCTTCCTCTCGAAGCACGAGGCGAAGGCGGTGATGACGCGCAAGCAGAACCAGCTGCTCTCGTCGAACGATCCGGCCGCCAGTCAGATCGTGGATCTCGACACCGCCCTCGACGACCTCGAATCCGGGCGCTTCGTCATGGGCGACCACCATGTCTCGGTGCTGGTCCGCGCGGACAGCCCGGCGGCTCTGCTTGAGACGATGGCGCGCGGGCGGCGCATCCTCGCCGATGCCGGTGCCGTCGTCGCGCGCGAGGACCTCGGACTTGAGGCGGCATACTGGGCGCAGTGCCCGGGTCTGTTCCGCTACCGGGCGCGGGCGGGCGCCATCACCTCGCGCAACTTCGCCGCCCTGTCGCCCTTTCACACCTATCCGACGGGACAGGCGAACGGGAACCATTGGGGTGCGGCGGTCGCCTGTCTGAAGACGGTGTCGGGTGCGCCCTACCACTTCTCCTTCCACGTCGGCGATCTTGGCAACACCTTCGTCTGCGGACCATCGGGATCGGGCAAGACGGTGTTCATCGCCTTTGCCCTCGCGCAGGCCGAGAAGCTCGGCTGCCAGTTGGTGCTGTTCGACAAGGACCGGGGCGCCGAGATCGCGATCCGGGCACTCGGCGGCACGTATCTCGCCCTCCGCAGCGGACACCCGACCGGCTGCGCGCCCCTGAAGCATCTCGACCTGACGCCGGAGAACCTCGCCTTCCTCGGCCGGCTCGTCCGGCAGCTCGCCTCGGCCGAGGAACGCCCGCTCTCCACGGTGGACGAAGGCCGGATCGACGCGGGGCTCCTGGCGTTGCGCGACCTGCCGCGGGAGGAGCGCTCCTTCTCGGCCTTGCGCGTCTTTCTCGGCCAGCGCGATCCCGACGGCATCGGTGCTCGCCTCGAGCGCTGGTGCCGGGGTGGCCCGCTCGGCTGGGTGCTCGATAACGACGCCGACGCGATCAGCTTGGACGCGCCAGCGCTCGGCTTCGACATGACGGAGGTGCTCGACGATCCGCAGATTCGCACGCCGCTGATGATGGTGCTGTTCCACCGAGTCGAGGAACTCATCGACGGGCGTCGCATCCTGATCGCCATCGACGAGTTCTGGAAGGCGCTCGGCGACGAGGCCTTCAGGGCGCTGGCCAATGACGGCCTGAAGACCATCCGCAAGAAGAACGGCGCGATGCTGTTCGGCACGCAGTCGCCACGCGACGCCCTGGCAAGCCCGATCGCCCACACCATCGTGGAGCAATGCCCGACCCAGGTGTTCTTCCCGAACCCTCGGGGCCAGGCGGCGGATTACATCGACGGCTTTCATCTCAGCCGGCGCGAGTACCGCCTCGTCAAGGAAGAGCTCTCGAACGAGAGCCGGCGCTTCCTGGTCAAGCAGGGGCGGCACGCCGTCGTCGCCGAGCTCGATCTCACCGGGATGAAGGATCACCTCGCCGTGCTGTCAGGCCGCACCGCGACGGTCGAGCTTCTGGACCGCCTTCGCTCCAAGCTCGGCGATGACCCGGCGGCCTGGCTTCCCACCTTCCACGCAGAACGGAGCGCCCTGCCATGAGACGTCTCGCGCGACTGGCGGCGTCGCTGACCGTGATCCTCCTCACCAGTCCGGCTCCGGCCTTCGACATCGTCTACGATCCGACCGCGGTCGCCAAGCTCGTCGACCAGGTCCAGCAGATGGAGAAGCAGCTTACCGCTCTGAACGATCAGCTTACCCAAGCCAAACGCCTCTACGACAGCTTTAATAAGCTGACCAACGCAGGCGACGTCGCGGGGCTGTTGAACTCCACACAGTTCCGGAAATACCTGCCCGCCGAGTTTTCGCAGATCGAGAGCCTCGTAAACGGCTCAGGAAGCGGGTCCTTCGCGTCCTCGCTCGACAGCTACCTGACCCAGAACCGGGTCTACACCGCCAATCCCGGCAACGCCTTCTACGCGGCCGAGCTCGACCGCATCGCGCGCCAGACCGGGACGAGCCACTCGATCGGGCAGGCCGTCTACGACACAGCGGCCAAGCGCGTCGACGGGCTCGACAAGCTGCGTCAGCAGATCGGGCAGGCGCGCGACGTCAAGGACGTCCTCGATCTCTCCGCCCGCGTCCAGGTCGAGTCGACGCTGCTCCAGAACGATGTTTTGCGCATGCAGGGCCTTGCCATGGTCCAGCGGGCGCAGGGCGAGATGAACGGCCAGCGCGAGCGCGAGCGCGGGCGCCAGCTCGTCGACGAGATGAAGGCGGCGGTCCGATGATGATCCGCCCTGCTCTCGCCTTCGGCGTCGTTGTCGTCCTCGGCGCCTGCAATGACTCCGGGCCGCCTGCTCAGCCTCGGGCCAGCGATGCGAGCCACCAGCCGAAGAACCGCACTGTGCTGCAGTTCCTCGAGGATCCTGCCGCGCTCGACGAGGCCTGGGCGCGCTGTCGCAACGATCCGGGCGGGATCGGTGACACGCCCGATTGCCGGAACGCCGGCCACGCCAAGGAGCGGATCATGATGCTCGGTCGTGAGCGCGCCATCCAGAGCCTCAAGAGCTGAACGGGAGACGCGCGTGGCGATCCAAATCTTCGACGAGTTCCTGCGCGAGTTCGAGCAGCCGCTCACGCGGTTCGTCTCGGATTCGGTGACGAATCTGACCTCAGCGGTCAGCGGGCCACTCCGTGTCGGGCTGATGCTCTATATCGTCCTCTACGGCATCGCGATCATTCGCGGCGGTGTGCGCGAGCCCGTCATGGACTTCGCCTGGCGCTCGGTCCGGCTCGTGGCCATCGTCATGCTCGCCACCAACGCCGGCACCTTCCAGCAACACGTCACCGACTTGTTCAACGACACCCTGCCGCGCGAGATCGGCAACGCGATCGCGGGCTCCGGCCTTAGCATGAAGTCCGGCCAGCCCTTCGATCAGCTCCTGAACAAGGGCATCGAGGTTGCCACGAAGATCTACGAGCAGGCGGGCCTGACCAACATCGCCCCGGCGCTGGTCGCGGCCATCCTGATGGTGTTCACCGCGGCCGCCGGCTTCCTGCAATTCGCGATCATGCTCTACGCCAAGGTCGGCATGGCCCTGGTGATCGCGCTCGGACCGATCTTCGTCGCGCTCGCCCTGTTCGAGGCGACCCGCCCCTTCGCCGAGGCCTGGACGCGCCAGCTCGCCAACTTCGTCGTCCTGCAGATCCTCGTGATCGCGCTCGTCGGACTGATGCTGACGACGGTCGTGCAGTTCGTCGACAAGTACGGCGCCAACGCCGCGACTGGCGGCCAACTCATCGTCGGGGCCGTTGCGATCAGCGCCATCCTGGGGCTCGCCGCCTACGTCGCCCTTCAGCTGCCTGAGATCGCCGGCGCGCTCGCCGGCGGTGGGGCGTCGCTCGCTGGCCGCGCGATGAGCCGGAGCCTGACCGCGGCCGCGCTGACGGGAGGCACGGCCGCCGCGGCAGGCGCCTATGCGGGCTCGCGCGCGGCGGCAAGGCAATCGGCGGCCGCGATCCGCACCGCGCGGTCCGGCGGCAGCATCGAACGAAGCCGAGCCGGGTAGCGAGCGATCTCGGCACCGACCGAAAACCAGGAGCCCGCCGCAGAGCCGGGCCCGGCATACAGGGGACAGAGTCATGCATCGGATCATGATGGCAAGCTTGGTCGCAGCGGCGACCGGGCTTGGGGGATGCGCGAGCGTCATGGGGCCGGCGCCGGCGCCGAGCTGCGACGGAGGTGCGCGCCGCCCGCTGAACCGCTCGATGTGGGACTGGGAAGGAACGAGGCCGGGTGCGCCCGTCGCGAACCTGACTGCGCCCGCCTCGGGTCAGGAACCGGCGTCGCCACCGGCCGTTCCGGGCAAGCCGATCATGCGCAAAGGTGACGCTGACACGCGCGAGCGCGTCGGTGTGGCTCGCGGGCGGGTGCTGCCGAATCTCGACATCGCCGCTTCCCTGCTGCCCTGCGCCGGCGATGTCGGTCATGGTTGAGGCGGGCGATCTCAAGACCTACTTTGCGCGCGCCCGGCTCTGGGAACAGGATCAGCTCACCGCCGCCTACCGCTCGAAACGCCTCGCCTGGGGCGTTGCCGCCGGCGCCTGCCTGCTCTCGATCGTCTCCGTCGGCGCGGTCGCGGCGCTCAGTCCCCTGAAGAGCGTCGAGCCTTTCGTGGTGCGCGTCGACAACGCCACCGGCATCGTCGACGTCGTCTCGGGACTGAATGCCGGCCCGGCCTCCTACGACGAGGCGGTGATGAAGTACTTCCTCGGCCAGTACGTCCGGATGCGTGAGGGCTACAGCTTCGTCGAGGCACCGGTGAACTTCCGCACCGTCTCGTTGCTGTCGAGCGGGCCGGAACAGGTCCGGTTCGCGACGCTCTACAAGGGCTCGAACCCGGAGAGCCCGCAGGTCGCCTTCGGCCGGTCCGGCATCGCCGAGATCCGCATCAAGGCGATCTCGCTGCTTGGACCCCACCTCGCTTCGGTGCGCTACCTGCGCGAGAGCCGGCGCGGCGACGAGACCAAGGTCTCGCACTGGATCGCCACCCTCGCCTTCGGCTTCGAGCCGCGGGCGAAGATGTCGACGAGCGACCGGCTCGTGAATCCGCTCGGATTCCTCGTCTCCGAGTATCGCTCCGACCCGGAGGTGGCGCCATGAACCGCTTGGCCCTCACCCCGGCGACGCTGCTCATGGGTGCCGTGCTGGCCTCGCTCGGTCCTCTACCGGCCCTGGCCCTGCAGCATCCTCAAGCCGGGAGCCGCGATGCGCGCGTGCGAAACGTCGTCTACGATCCGTCCAACGTCGTGAAGGTCAACGGCGTCATCCGCGCCTCGACGCAGGTCCTGTTCGCCGAGGGCGAGGAGATCGCGCACGTGGCAATCGGCGACTCCGTCTCCTGGGAGATCGCACCGGCCGGCAACATCCTGTTCCTCAAGCCCCGCGAGCGGCATCCCGCCACCAACCTGCAGGTGGTGACCACGCGCCGCGACGGGCGCAAGCGCTCCTACCAGTTCGAGCTCACGATCAATGAGGGCTCGCTGGCCGAGAGCTACTTCGTCGTCCGGTTCTCCTATCCGGAGGATGAGGCAGAGATTCGCCGTGCCGAGGCCTCGCTCCGCCGTTCGGCGGCGGAGGCCGGAGCGGTCGACCAGACCTTCGCACTCTCGGATGCCGCCGGTCCGCGCAACTGGCGCTACTCGGCACAGGGGGCCGCCGCGCTGGAGCCGGACGGCGTCTACGACGACGGCCGGGAGACCTACCTGCGTTTCGAGGGCAACCGCGAGGTGCCGGCCGTCTACCTCGTGGCGAGCGACGGCACCGAGAGCCTGGTGCCCAAGGACGTGCGCGGCGAGCTCGTCGTCGTCCACGCGATCGGTCGTGAGCTGCGCCTGCGCCAGGGCTCGCAGGTGACCTGCCTGTTCAACGAGGCCTTCGACCCGGTCGGGATCAACTACGGCACGCGCACCACGAGCCCGGCCGTCACGCGGTTAGCCCGACGGCCGAGCCGACGCCAGGGAGCAGCACGATGACCGATCCGCACGACGCGCAGTCCCTCAACGGGTCGGACCGGGCGATCACACCGGTCGCCGGCGCGGCGACCGCCCGGCCGGGGAGCGCGCGCAAGGTCGCCGGCACCGTGGCGCTCGTCGCGCTGTGCGGCGGCCTGCTCTGGGCGAGCTGGAAGCGGGCGCCGTCCGAACCAGAGACCCGGACGAACCCGACAATCTCGGTCGCCAGCAGCTTCGAACGCCTGCGCGAGCCGCCGAGCGAACCCGCGCAGACGGCAGCGCTGCCGGTGAGCCAGCCACCGCCTGCATCCCCTCAACGGGTTGAGCGCTCGCCCGCCGACGATCTCCTGGAGAGTAGCCGGCGCGCGCCGGTGCTGGTCTACAACCGGCCGCCGCAGGCGAGATCGGGATCGGCATCACCGGGCTATCCGAACGACCCAGCGAGCCCCCTTTCCTACGGGCTGGGCTACGGCGCGCCCGAACCGCGCAACGAGCTGTCCGACAAACTGAAGCCAACCCCGATCGAGGGCGTCCAGGCAGCGCGTCTTCCGAATCGCAACCTCCTCGTCGCGCAGGGCACCGCGATCCCGTGCGTGCTCGAGACCGCGATGTCGTCGGACGTGGCGGGCTTCGTGTCGTGCGTGATCAACCGCGACGTCATGAGCGACAACGGCAACGTCGTCCTCATGGAGAAGGGCACTCAGGTGGTCGGTGAGTACCGCGGCACCATCCGACGCGGCTCGTCGCGCATGTTCGTGCTTTGGAGCAGGGCGAAGACTCCGACCGGCGTCATCGTGAACCTCGCTTCACCGGCGACCGACGCGCTCGGCCGCGCGGGTTTCGACGGCGAGATCGACGGGCACTTCATGGAGCGCTTCGGCGGCGCGCTCCTCCTGTCCATCGTCGGTGATGCCGGCCAGTTCGCGGGCCAGCAATTCTCGGACGGCGGGCTGCAGATCAACTCTGTCCAGCGCGGCGGTCAATCGGCCGCCGCGATCGCCACCGAGAACTCGATCAACATCCCGCCGACGCTCAACAAGAACCAGGGTGAGCTTGTCTCGATCTTCGTCGCTCGCGATCTCGATTTCTCCTCGGTCTACGCGCTGCGGGTGACGGGACGTCGAACGGACCTTCTGGACCGGGCCGCCGGTTTGCCCCCCCGCCGGCCGGTGTTCAAGCCATGACGGCCGCACTGGGCGACCTGTCGCTGCCCCCTCCCCTATCGGCAGAGTGCGTCGATCCGGAGCGACGGCCTGAGGCGCTGTCGCCGCAGCGGCGGGTGCTGGAGCGCTACCTCGATCCGCTACGGCCCTACCTCGTCGATGAGTGCCTGACCGAAATCGTCGTGAACCAGCCCGGCACTGTGTTTACCGAAGGGCCAAATGGTTGGACCCGGCACGACGCCCCTGCCCTCACCGGTCAGCACTTGCAGAATCTCGCGTTGGCTGCCGCGGCCTACACGCGCCAGGACATCACACCCGACCATCCGATCGTTTCGACCGTGCTGCCCGGGGGCGAGCGCTGCCAGATCGTCGTGCCACCTGCGGTCCCGGCGGGGTCCGTCAGCCTCACGATCCGCAAGGCCGCTCGCATCGCGATGACGCTCGACGAACTCGAGCGGCGTGATCTGTTCGGTGAGGTCCAGCCCGCGACCGGCGCCCTCTCGATCGAAGAGGAGGAGCTCCTGCTTCTCTGGGACGGCGGCGCCTGGCGCGCCTTCCTCGAGCTCGCGGTCCGGACCCGGCGCAACATCATCATCTCGGGCGCGACGGGCTCGGGTAAGACCACGCTCGCCAAGGGTCTGGTGGCTTGCATCCCGGCCCATGAGCGCATCCTCACGATCGAGGACACCGCCGAACTCACCGTCCCGCACGCCAACCACGTGCGGCTGCTCTACTCGAAGGACGGCCTCGGCATCGCACGGATCGGTCCCCGGGAGTTGCTCGAATCGTCACTACGCATGCGGCCCGACCGCATCCTGCTCCAGGAGCTGCGCGACGGCACGGCCTTCTACTACCTGCGCAACGTGAATTCCGGCCATCCCGGCTCGATCACCACGGTCCACGCCGATTCCGCGCGCCTCGCCTTCGAGCAGCTCACCCTTCTGGTGAAGGAGAGCGCCGAGGGCCGCGATCTCGCCCGCGACGATATCCGCGAGCTGCTGACGCTGACCGTCGACGTCGTCGTCCAGATGAGCCGTGTGGAGGGGCGCTACCGCATCTCGGAGATCTACTATGAGCCTGACGCCAAACGTCGATTGGCGACTTAAGCTCGCCTTCGGCATAGCCGCCCTCATCATCGCGGTCGTGCTCTACCTGTTCATTGCCTCGAACGTGATGCTCCTGGGGCTACGCCGGCACGATGGCGGTCTGCACCTGTTGTCGGTCGTCGAGTACGGCTGGTTCTATGGTCATGACCCGAAGGTGGCGCGCTGGGTTCGCTTGAGCCTCATCGGAACCGGGCTCCTGTTCCTGTTCGGGATCGGCGCCATCCTGCGTGCGCGGCCACGTCCGCTGCACGGGCGCGCCCGCTTTGCGACCGAGCGCGAGATCCGACGAGCCGGTTTGCGCGCCGAGACCGGGATCCTGCTCGGCCGCAAGGGCGGACATCCCCTGACCTTTCCGGGCTCCGAGCACGTCGTCGTCTACGCCCCGACCCGGTCGGGTAAAGGGGTCGCGGTCGTGATCCCGAACCTGCTGAACTGGCCGGGTTCCGTCGTGGTGCTCGACATCAAGAAGGAGAACTTCCTGCGCACCGCCGGCTTCCGGGCCGCGCACGGGCAGGAGGTGTTCATCCTCGATCCGCTCGATGCCGAGGGACGCACGGCCCGGTACAACCCGCTGAGCTACGTGCGGCGCAACCCGATCGATCTCTACGACGACCTCCAGCGGGTCGCCGCCATGCTCTATCCCGCCAGCGCGCAGGAAGACCCATTTTGGGCCAAGTCGGCGCGGGCGGCTTTCGTCGGCATCGGCGGCTACATCGCCGAGACGGAGGGATTGCCGTTCACCGTCGGCGAGATTCTGCGCCAACTGACCGCGGAAGCCGACCCGAAGAAGCACTTCACGGACATCATCATGAGGCGAAAGGACGGCGACGCGCCACTCTCCGCTTCGTGCGTGACGGCGCTCAACGACTTTCTCGCGACCTCCGACAACACCTTCTCGTCGATCCGGAAGAGTGTCACCGCCTCGCTCGAGATCTGGCTCAATCCCCGCATCGATCTCGCGACCGCCGAGAGCGACTTCGATCTGCGACAGCTCGGCAAGCGGCCGATGTCGATCTACCTCGCCGTGACGCCGGACAATCTGGCGCGGCTGGCGCCTCTGCTCAACCTGTTCTTCCAGCAGGTGATCGATCTGCACACGCGCGAGCTTCCGAAGTCGACCGCCCATGAGCGCGATCCCGCCCGGCAGGTTCTGCTCCTTCTCGACGAGTTTCCGGCGCTTGGAAACGTCGCGGTGCTGGCCAACGCCGTCCCCTTCCTCGCCGGCTACGGCATCCGTCTGCTCACCATCCTCCAGAGCCCCTCGCAATTGCGCGCGATCTACGGCCCCGACGTGACCAAGACGCTGATGACGAACCACGCCGTCGAGATCGTCTTCCGACCGAAGGAGCAGGACGTCGCCGAGGAGCTCTCTCGCCGGTTCGGGATCGACACCGTCGAGGGTCGAACGCGCAGCCGCCCGTGGGGTTTGCATGGCGGGCGACAGGGCCGGAGCGAGACGCTGTCAGACCAGGCGCGGCCGCTGATGCTTCCGCAGGAACTCAAGCTTGCCGACGAGGGCACGGCGTTCATCCTGATGGGCGGCCTCGCCCCGATTCGGGCCGAGAAGGTCATCTACCATGCCGACCCGGCCTTCACCGCGCGCCTCCTGGCGCCGCCGGACGTGAAGCCCTTCGTTTCCGGCGTAGCACCAGAAATGATCCATCTGCATCGACAGGTGCGCCGCCTCTCGGCGACCGTGGCCGAGCTCTCGGCCACGATCCGGGTGCGGCCGGTCACGGATGCGGAGATCCTCGATCCCGACCAGATACCGGTTGAGGCTCTGACGATCGATTTTACCGAGGTCGCGATCGAGCGCGACCACCTGTCCGATGCGGATCTCGAGGCCTTCGCCCGCGGGCTGATCGACGGCGCACTCGACAGGCCCGCGGCGGCGTGAACGGAAGGATCCTGATCGCATGACGGACGAGGCTGTCGAGTTCACGATGGAACGCGGCGCGAGGAGCGAGGGCACCTCGGCTCAGCACCCGAAGAAGCGATCAGCCCAGGGCAGCCCTGAACGCGAGCAGGAGGATCGGAACGGATTTCCCGATCGGGTTCGGCGCAAATACTACGTCGTCGCGACGAAAGCAGGACCTGACGGGGAGCCGGACCACGCTCGGGTCTACACAGACCGGCAGGGCGAGTACCTAGCCTTCAAGGATTCGGGTGATCGTCTGTCCACCAGGAACGGATCGCCGGGCGTCGTTCGTGACATGGTTGCGGTCGCGGAGCACCGCGGCTGGGAAACGGTCAGCGTGCGCGGGTCGGTGGAGTTTCGTCGGGAGGCGTGGCTGGAAGCCACAGCGCGAGGACTGACCCTCCGCGGCTACGAGCCGGCGGAACTCGACCACGAAACTTTGCGAAAACGTCTTGCTGATCGGGTCCACCACAGAAGCGACTCAGTCCGCCCTGCCCCCGATCGCGATTTCTCGTCGACGACCGAGGCTGGCGTGCCGTCACCGCGGACGAATCTCGACGTCGGAGTGGAGGGCCGTCTCGTCGAACTCGGCCGAGCTCGCTATCCCGGTCGCGAGCGTGCTGAGCCATCCGCCTACGTCGACCTCGCGCTGAGCGATGGCGGCTCCCGGCGGATCAGGGGAGCGGCGCTGCCGAAAGCGCTGGAGGCGGCGAAGGTTGGGATCGGAGACGGCGTTCGGATTCACCGCGATGGCTTGGAGCGGGCGGGGAAGGATGCCGGGACCGTCGTGGGCCATACCGATACGATCTCCGTCGAACGGCGAGATCTGGCTCGCAATCGTTGGGCGGTCACGGCGGAGCAGTTCCGATCACTCGACCGGCATGAGGCCGTCCGCGATCCCGCGCTGGCCGCAGCGCATTCGAACGTCGCGGTTCTGGAGCGCGCTTTGAAGGCGCAGTTCCCGCAGGATGAGGGGGCGCGGAAGATCATCCTGAACGCGGCCCGCCAGCGCATCGCGGAACATCTGGAACAGGGGCGGACCTTCCGCCGAGCCGAGATCCGAGCCTCTGAGCGGACGGCAGTAAGAGATGCCGTCGAGCCCGCATCGCGCGTCAATCATCGGCGAGAGGAGCGCCTTCACACCCGCGAGCGAGGCCGCGACCGCTAAAACTTGCTAAGAGATTATTTCTTTAGCGCTCGGTTAATCACTGCCTCGACGGTTGGAAGGGATTCGTGAATGGCGTCAAATGTCGGCGCTGTCCCTAAGCTCATGGTGGTCGCGTTGTCGTAGTCCCGCCGCAACGGGTCGATCATTTCGGCCGATGAAAGGTACGCAACCGAACCTGGTCGGGCAGAAACGAAAGCATAGTCCGGACGATCGAAGAACATGCGCGCGTGCTTGACACAGCCGAGACAAAGTGACTGATCCGCCATGGCTGCGCGGCCCGCCTCCGAGCGGCTCGAACAATGCAGGTCGCAGTGAGAGATTGCGACCAGCGACATCATTGGTAATGTACGGTCGTATGAGCGCGAATCGGTGGGGGTCGAGCGCGGTTTGGGAACCGATTCGATGCAGACGACCGGGCCGGCATAGGCGTCGTCCGCCGGCTCCGCTTCCGGATACCACAATAGCAGGGTCTGACCGTCGGGGTCGGCCGCGTCCACCTCGACCCGTGCAACGCCATCCGTCGCCTCGGCAAGCGGCGTGCGCAGCGCCTCCCGCAAGAGGCCTACGATATAGGCCCGGCATGCGTCACGGGTCGCGTCGAGCTTGGCTCTGCGCTTCTTGTTCGAGAGGGCTTCGAGTTCCTCGACCGAGGCTGCTTCATCGAGATCGTCGCGAAAGGCCATCCCGGCCGGCGCGGTCCGTGACAGGACGAACGGTGGGGCGATGCGGCTGCCGCAGGCGGCCGAGTGAGAGCGAACGGGAGAGGACGATGAGGAGCGATGCGATGCCATCCCGGCGTGCCGTGCTCGTGGGCTTGGCGGCGGGGCTGGCGCTCGGACCGGGCGCCTTGGCGGAGGGGCTGCCGACAGTATCGGTGACCAAGGATCCGAGTTGCGGTTGCTGCGAGAGGTGGGTCACCCATCTGCGCGAGGCCGGCTTCAGCGTCACCGTGACCGAGGGCCCAGTGAACCCGCTCAAGATCCGCCTCGGGGTGCCTCGCGAGCTTGCCTCCTGCCACACCGCCCAGGTCGGCGGCTACGTGATCGAGGGGCACGTCCCGGCCGGGGCGATCAAGCGCCTCCTCGCGGAGAGGCCCGAGGGAACGGGTCTGGCCGTGCCGGGCATGCCGGTCGGTTCGCCCGGCATGGAGGTAGAGGACACGCAGCCCGATACTTACGACGTCGTCCTGTTCGGGAAGGACGGACGGTCGACGTTCGCGCGGTACCGCGGCGGGGAGCCGGCCTAAGGCCGCCGCGGGTTCAGCGTTCGGGCATCGCCGCCGGTGCAGCCGCCATCGCTCCCGATTTGGGCGCGGGTTTCGGACGCTGATCCCAGATCACGTAGCCCGCCGGCGGGTCGTACTCGTGCGGGCGCATGACGGAGGCCTGGCCTTCCGCGGTGACGAGCCCCGGGAACAGAGCCCTCTCGATATGCTCCCGGTTGAGCGCGATCTTGTGCGGGGTGTGCGACAGGATGTGCTGCGAGTGCGTCCGCCCCGGGGGGCTGACGCTGACAAGCCTCTTGCCGGGAAAGCGCTTGGCTAACAGCTTGGCTGTCGCTGCCTGGTCCGTATCGGCCGTCAGGAGATATGCAGTATCCATGACGTCCTGTGCAGCGTCGTCATAGACGCTGAGCGCGAGATTGATGTCCGTCGCCTTCTCGGTCGGCTTCTGCCAAATGGAGCCACAGTCCCGACACTTGGCATCTTCATGGCTGAAGTGGCCGAGGATGGTCTCGACGCCGACCAGCTTGAGGGCCCGGACCAGGCGCTCGTGGCGGATTTTCTTGCTGTGATCGCCCGGGTAATAGGCCGTGCAAAACACGACGCGGACGAGCTCCTCCGACTGGCGCGGGATGATCGACTCCCCCAGCTTCCAGAAGTTGCACCACTTCAGGAACGGCTCTCCTAAGTCGTTGACGGAATGATATAAATTGAAGCCGTCGATGTAGAGTGCCGCCCGTTTCCTGGATTTTCCCGCTTGACTATCCAGCCCCATGCACTCATATCCGATCCGTCAACGCTGAACGGTGCGCCGTCAGCAACCCATGGGCTCCGGCCCGTGTGAAGCCCACAGGTTCCAACCTGTGGGCTTCTTGGTTTTCGAGGCTGTTCTATTCTGAGTTCGCCTCGCGTGGTACTGTCTTTTTGCCTCTCGTGAGCAGGCCGCACTGGCCCTTCCGACTTTGCCCTCCGGCATGGTCCCCCCGGGCCTTGGAAGGTCGCGGTGGCAGACCCGCGAGGCTCGTCGGGCGGAACGGAGCGGTTCGCGTGGAACGCCATTCCTGGGGCCAGAGGAACGCGGGTCGTCGCCGTCGTGTCAGGCCACATATCCGGGCGGCCGCGCGGCGAGCCTTCGTCGCGATTACGGTCGCAGTCCTCGCCGTCGCGTGCTGCGGGTTCGTGGCCAAGGGGCTGTTTGAGAGCCGGGTGCTGATGACGCCCTACGTCGCTCTCTGATCCCCGCACCTAGGTCGCTCACGCGGGTTCACCCAACGGCGACAGGGCCTCGATGATGCGGCAGTCGGCGACAGACCCACAGCCGCATTGGCCGATGACCTCGCGGAGTTCCGAGGCGAGCCGGGTCAGGTCGGCCAGCTTGCGCTCCACGTCGGCGAGATGAGCGCGGGCGATGGTGTCGACCTCGCCGCAGGAGCGATCCCGGTCGTCCGCCAGGGCGAGCAGGTCCCGGATCTGCTCCACGGTGAAGCCCAAGGCGCGACCGCGGCGGATGAAGCTCAGCCGGCGCAGGTGCTCGGGCCCGTAGAGCCGGTAGTTCCCGCTCGACCGCGCCGGCGGGGGCAGCAACCCGACCTTCTCGTACCACCGGACCGTCTCAACACGGGTCTGCGTGGCCTCCGCGAGGCTGCCGATGGTCATGGAAGTGGTGGTGCGCACGGCCTTGACCCTGTAGCGACTACAGGGTGCATGTAGGGGGCCTTCCCAGTCCGGACCAGGAGCCCGGCGAACGGAGCGCACCATGAACCAGGCCGCCGACGCGGACCGCACATCCTTCCCCACGAGCGGCCCGCAGGCCCTGCGCTACAGGGTCAAGGGCATGGACTGCCCGACCTGCGCCGGGAAGATCGAGACCGCCGTCTCCCGGCTGCCGGGCGTCGCGGACGTGCGCGTGAACTACGGCAGCCAAGTCCTCGACCTCGCGCTCGACGAGGCCGCGACGCCGAGGACCGAATTGGAGGGGCGCATCGAGCGCCTGGGCTACGGCGTCGCGCCGCTCCCCACGGCCGCGGACCTTGCCGTGGCGCAAGCCTCGGGCGGCGCCCCGCCCGCCGAGACCGTGGAGGAGCCCGAGCCGTCGCTCTGGCGGAGCCGAAAGGCGCTGCTGGGCCTCCTGATCGGCGCCCTGTTCGCCGCCGGCTTCCTAGTCGAGCGGATCGCGCCGGGCCTGGCGGGCGAGTACGCCTACTGGCCGGGGGCGCTCGTCGGCCTCGCCTATTACGGTCGCCGCGCGGCCGTGGCGGCGTTCGCCGGCACGCCCTTCTCCATCGAGATGCTGATGTCGGTCGCGACCGCGGGGGCGCTCGCCATCCACGCCGCCGAGGAAGCGGCCATCGTCGTGCTGCTGTTCACGGTCGGCGAGATGCTAGAGGTCGTGGCGGCGGGCCGGGCGCGGGCCGGCATAAAGGCGCTCGCCGCCCTGGTGCCGAAGACCGCCCGCCTGGTCGACAAGGCCGATGGCACCATCCGCGAGGTGGCAGCCGCGTCGCTGGCCATCGGTCAGGTCGTGGTCGTGCGGCCGGGCGACCGCGTGCCCGCCGACGGGGTGATCACCGACGGCGCGTCGAGCCTCGACGAGTCCCCTATCACCGGCGAGTCGGTCCCGAAGCCCAAGGAGGTCGGCGACCCTGTCTACGCCGGTAGCGTGAACGCCGACGGCGCGCTCCAGGTCCGGGTCACCAAGACGGCGGCCGACAACACGGTCGCCCGCATCCTGCACCTCGTCGAGGAGGCGCAGGCGTCGAAGTCGCCTACGGCGCGCTTCATCGACCGGTTCAGCGCGGTCTACACGCCCATCGCGTTCGCGTTCGCGGCCGCGGTCGCGGTCGTGCCGCCGCTGCTCGGCGCCGACTGGGGCACCTGGATCTACCGAGGCCTGGCGCTCCTCCTCATCGCCTGCCCCTGCGCGCTGGTGCTCTCGACCCCGGCGGCCATCGCCTCGGGACTGGCCGCCGGGGCGCGGCGCGGGCTGCTCGTGAAGGGCGGCGCCGCGCTGGAGGTCATCGGGCGGGTTCGCACGGTCGCGTTCGACAAGACCGGGACGCTGACCGCGGGACGGCCGCGGGTCTCGGACATCCTGGTCTTCGTCCGGGACGCGTCGGAGCGCTCGCTTCTCGGGCTGGCCGCCGCGGTCGAGAGCGGAAGCAGCCACCCCATCGCCCGGGCCATCCTCGACCGGGCGAGCGCGGACGGGGTGCCGCTGCGCCCGACGCGGGACGCCCGCGCCATCCCTGGCAAGGCGGTGTCGGCCACGGTGATGGGTCAGACGGTGCTCGTCGCCTCCCCGCGCCACGCCGCCGAGAGCGCGCGGCTCGGTCCCGAGGCCGAGCGCGCGGTCGCAGACCTGGAAGCTGGCGGCAAGACGGTGGTCATCGTCGTCCGCGGCGCCGAGGCCTTGGGTGCCGTCGCTGTCCGGGACGAACCCCGCGCGGACGCGGCGGCCGGCATCTCGGCCCTGCGGAAGCTGGGCGTGCGCAGCGTGATGCTGACCGGCGACAACCGGCGCACGGGCGAGGCGGTCGCATCCGAGCTCGGGCTCGACGTGAAGGCCGAGCTCCTTCCCCAGGACAAGCTCGCCGAGATCGCGGCCCTGAAGGCGGCGGCTCCGGTGGCGATGGTCGGCGACGGCATCAACGACGCGCCGGCGCTCGCCGCCGCCAGCGTCGGCATCGCGATGGGCGGCGGCACCGACGCGGCCCTGGAAACGGCGGACGCGGCGGTGCTGAACGACCGGGTGGGCGACGTGGCCGCGCTGGTCTCCCTCTCTCGGG
>NZ_JACHOP010000014.1 GCF_014199935.1 Methylorubrum rhodinum | reverse complement strand
TCCGCACTCGTTTTCTGACCTCGCCGCATGTCCGACTCCTTCGGTCCTGGCTGATCCTCTCAATCAGCCCGGTCCAAAGCCAGCCGGTCAGGTCACTGGGACGGGGTGATGCGCTACGTGGCCCAGGTGATCGAGAGTTAGCGCAAGGACGCGCTGTCCGCGGCGGAGATCCTCGCCGCCCTGCCCGAGCCGGTGGTCCGCAAGTCAGCCGACTTCGAGCCGATGGACGCCGCGATGCTGGCGGAGAAGCTCGCCTTCCGGTCGATCAAGGGCGAGTACGTGATCGACCTGAAGGACGGGACGTTCGCCGCCAAGCCCTGACCATGAGGCGCTTGCAGCCGAACGGCGCCAGCACTACGTTGGCGTCCGGAGCCGATGGCCTGGGCTGCAAGCGACCCAAAAGGCGGCGCGTTCGATTACGCATCGACACCTGAACGGCAACCACTCAGCCGGCGCATGGTGATCATGAAGCGCTTGTGACCACCAATCAGACGCCGGGCTGACGGGTTGCCATGTCCTTCAACAAGCTCTGCGCGGACCACCTGCGCGCCCAACATCTTGCCCGATCCGGCGAGAAGCTCGGGTCCGGGCATGCACACGAGATCGTCGCTGCCTTCTTCGGGTACGGCAGCGCGGCTGCGCTAAGCCAGGAGGTCAAGTACCCACTGACCGACCTGGAGCAGGCCGCGTTCCTGGTGCCCGACCTCAAGGGCATGGACCAGCGTCTGTCCGCTCTCCGCGGATTGCCGCCGAGCCTGCCGTCCGTCGACGACATCGCCACCGAACTGTCCGCCTTTCTCGTCGCGAACGGCCATTTCACGGGTCAGGTCTGGCAGGCGCGCCAGCTCGACGACGACATCAACGGGTACGTCCAGAAGGAAGCTTCCCAGATCGAGGATGCCCTCGGAGGGGAGATGGCAGGCACGAACGCCTACTTCGACGAGATCAACCTCGACGAATACGGCTACCAGTCGACCCCTGACGCGTGGATCGTCACCGTGATGGGCACTTTCGACGGCGAGAACGACCCGGACAGCACCTACGTCGGAGACAGGATCGATTTCTCAACGACCATGACCTTCGACCGGGTAGCCGGCCGGACGGCCTTCGCCGATCCTGAACTCGATACCGGCGGAGCGGTCGACCGATCCGGCTATTACGATCCCGAGTGATCCGGACGGCGCATCACGACGAACCGGTGCTGCGCGTCTGATGCGGTACCGGTTCAGAGCGGATCGCCCGTCACGGCTCGACTACGTCACCGCGGCGCGCGCGGACGCCGGCCACGACCGCGGCCAGCGCGAGCCTGACGTCGAGCGGATAGCCCCTGTCGCGCGCCAGACCTAGGATCGGGACTGGGCTCGACGGTACGCGAACCGGCGGGGTGAAGACGGTCATCGGACGCCGCGGCATCCTGGGCGGTTGAGCGGGCGGGACATGTCGGGCCCGCATGAGGGACGCCTCACGCCCGCGGGCTTACCGCCTCGCCACCGGGTGGTCCCGTTCGCCTCCATCGCCATCCGAATCCGCATCACGGCTACAGTCGAGCATCGTCTCGCCGTGCCGGCAAGGCGGCTGCCGCATGGGCCTTTGATCCGGCCATCAAGTCATTCGTCCGGTCTCCTGCCTCGTTTCGAGGGGAGCGGGCTCCGCCGAGGCCGATCCGGCGCGCCACGAGGATCACGCCGGGTTCGCGCCCCGGTACCGTGCGAAGGTGCTCCGCCCTTCAGGACCGAACAGGACCACGTCGTAGGTGGCCGGCTCCATGCCGTCGACCTCCATGCCGGGCGAGCCCGCTGGCATGCCTGGCACGACCAGCCCGATGCCCTGGGGCTTCTCGGCGAGCAGTCGCTTGATCGCGCCGGCCGGCACGTGCCCTTCGATCGCGTAGCCGTCGACCTGCGCGGTGTGACAGGAGGCGAGATCCCGCGGCACGCCGAGGCGCACCTTCACGGGGTTCACCGGGCCCGCGGTGTCTCGAGGATTCCCGCGGGCGGCGCCTGCCTCAGGCCGGCGTGACGGAGACGACGGTCCCGTCGGTCACGAACACGATCAGGCCCAGACGCGCGCCGGTCGCGGCGAGGTAGCGCGCGACCTGCGCGCGATAGCCCAGGAGCGCATCCTTCCCTGGAGCGACGTCGCTCTTCCAGTCAACGACCACGTCCGGCTGTCCGCGCTCGTCGCAGGCCAGTGCATCGGCCACGCCCGCGGTCGCCCGCTCCTCCTCGTCGAGGGCCTCGTAAGCGTAGACCGGCACCTCCGCGCGGAGGCGTTCGCGGATATCCGCGACCTGCGGGAGGGCGAGCGCCCTGGCGACGCAGGCGGCAATCTCGGCGGAATCGAGCGCGGCAGGCCGGTCGTCCGCTCCGCACGGACCCAGGTGCCCCGCGAGGAAACGGGCGCGGGCCTCCAGCCCGTCACGCTCATCAAGCTCCCCGGTGAGGATCTCCTCCAAGAGCTTGTGGATGACCGTGCCTCGCTCCCGGCCGCCCTGCGGGGGCGCCGGTACCACTTCGGTCAAAACGTGCAGCGGCTCGGAGCCGGCGTCTTCGAAGCCCGGCACCTGGGCGTCGTCCCGGCTCGGCACGATCCACGTCAGCCGCCGATGGCGCGCGACCGTCGCAGACTCCGATGCGAAGACCTCGCGCGTCTGCTCGTTGAGTGTCTCCGTCACGGCCGCCATCGGCCGGAGCGGAAGCCGTTCCAGCTCGATGGCGGGGACAGCGTCGAGGCCGAGGGCGATCACCGACGCCCAGGAGGTCCGGTCGGACGGCTCGGTGAAGCGCGGCAGCACGAAAGTCTCGCGGGCCCGCGTCGCCGCGACGTACCAGAGCCGCACCCGTTCGTTCCCGACCTCGCGGCGTTCGCGGTCTAAGGCGTCCTCGTACCTGGCCGGGCGGACCCCGAAGACCGGGCAGTACAGGCAGTTCGCCGGTCGGTCGACGAGGGCTCCGCTCACGGCCTTCGTCCTGGTCGAAGTGTTAATCGGGATCACCACGGGCCACTCAAGGCCCTTGGACGCGTGCATCGTGAACAGGGAGACCGCCGCCTCCTGGGCGTCGGGCCTCCCCTCGACCGTGCGGGTTCGCCCGTCCCACGCCGCCTTCATCGCCCTGGCGAAGGCTCGCAGGCCGCGCACGGCGTAGGGGCGTGACATCTCTAGGAACAGGTCGATGTTCGCCAGCGCGCGCTCGGCGTGGCCGTCGTGCCGTTGTCGAACGACGGGCCGAAGCCGGATCGCGTCCACCGCCTGGCTTAGGATATCGTGCGGCGTCGTGCCGAGCGCCCGCCTCGCCAGGACCTGAAGGCGCCCGATGACCTCCCGTGCGACCGGGTGGGCGACGTGCGCGACGTCGAGGCCGAGCCGCAGCTTCTGCCGCGCAACGGGTCGCTCGGGGTCGCGCGGCAGGCCGTCGACCAGGTCGAGTAGTTCCTCGTCGGTGAGGCCCACCGCCGGGCCGCGCAGGAGCGCCCCGAGGGCTAGGGTGTCGCGAGGTTCGGCCAGGACCCGGGTCAGGGCGATCAGGTCCTGGATCTCCTGCCTGCGGAAGAACCCCTTCCCCGCCTGGGTGGACACTGGGATGCCCCTGGCTTCCAGGGCTTCCTCGTAGCGCCACAGGTCGCTGCCGCTCGGCGCCAGGAGTGCGATGTCGCCAGCCTGGAGGACCCGGGTCCCGTTGCGGCTGCAGGTCACGAGACGCTGGCCGATCAGGCGCGCGCAGAGGTCCGCGACGGCTTCCGCCTCGGCGTCGCGAAGGCCGTCGGCGCTGCGCTTCCCGTCCCCCTCCGCCGCCGAGATGTCGAGGGCGGCGACGCAGGGACCCCGGTCGTGGTCCTCGTGGAACGGGTCGAGGGCGACGTAGCCCGGTTGCCCCTCAACCTGCAGCACCTCCCGGAAGCGGTTGTCCACGAAGGCGAGGATCGAGCGGCAGGACCGGAAGTTCGTCGTGACGGAGATCACGTCCTCCGGCGACTTGGCGCGGATGCAGTCGCGCGCCTGCACGTAGGTCGACACGTCCGCGCCCCGGAAGCGGTAGATCGCCTGCTTCGGGTCGCCGACGAGGAAGAGCGCACCGGGCCGCAGCACGCGGTCGGTCCAGGCCGCGCCGGCCGCGTCGGCGGGCAACTCACCGCACAGGAGCCAGAGGATCTCCGCTTGCAGCGGGTCTGTGTCCTGGAACTCGTCGACAAGGACGTGGCGGTACCGCCTGCCGAGCGCCTGCCGCACCTCCTCGTGGTCCCGCAGGAGCGTGGCCGCCGAGGCGATCAGGTCGTCGAAGTCGAGCAGGGCGCCCGCGCGCTTCCGGTCCTGGTAACGGCGGAGGACCACGCGGACCTGCGCGACCAACCTGACAAGGAGCTCGCTGGCAGCGTTCGCCCGCATGCTCTCCCACGTGTCGCAACAGGCGCCGTGCAGGGCCTTGGCCGCCTCATGGAACAGGTCCGCCTCGACCTTCGGAATCCCGACGGCCTTGGCCGCGGCCGCCCACTTGCCCTTCCCGCCACGATAGCTCGCAAACCCGCCGTCCTTGGTGCACAGGGTCAGCTCAGGCTCAGACGTCAGCAGGGAGACGACCGTGGCGTCGTCGTTGCCGTTGAGGTGGCGGACGCGCTCGGCCATGGCCTGGAACGCCAGCAGGGCCGACGCGGTCACCGGCTCGGCGACGGGGCAAGCTCGGACGAAGTCGGCGAGCGCGGACACCCGTCCGAGGAAAACCTCCGTCGAGCGGTGCAGGGGTTCCGCGGGACGCGTCCCGACCGTGCGTCCCTCGCGCAGGCACTCGGCCACCCGGTCGACCGTGTCCTTCGCCGCGACTGGGTCCGCCAGCACCATCTCGGCGACAAGGCTGCCACCGCCCGAGAGACATTCCCGCAACCACTCGTCGAGGAGGTCGCGGAAGATGCCGTCGGCTTCCGCCTCGTCGGCCACCCGAGCCCCTGGGTCGATGTCCGCCTCAACCGGGTAAGGCTTCACGAGGCGCTGGCAGAAGCCGTGGATGGTCGTGCAGACGAGCTCGTCGAGCCGCGCCTCGGCCTCGGCCAGGTTCACCTCCTGGAGCGGCGACAATCCGTGCGGGAGCGCGAGCCTCAACTCGTTCGGGACCTCGCCGTCGAGCAAGCGGGCGACGACGTCGCCGACCCGTTCAAGGAGTTCGCTCGCGGCGAGTTCGGTGAAGCTGACGGCCGCGATTGCCCCGGGCGCGACGCCTGAGGCGAGCATCAGGGCGATCCGGCCCGACATCAGCGCCGTCTTGCCGGAACCGGCCCCGGCCTCCACGATCATCGAGCGCTCGTGCGCGGCGATGGCGAGGGCCCGCTGGGCGGCGTCGGCCAGGGTCTTGTCGTGCGCGGTCATCAGGCAGCCTCCCAGATCTCCGCGGCCTCGCCGAGCACGGCCCTGACAGCGTCCCGCTTACGCGGGCAGTAGAGCTCGGCGGCGTTGGCCGGGAGCGCGAACGACAGGTCGTTGTAGGCATCCTCCGCGTCGGGGCCGGGATGCGCGTTGCCAGCCCTGAGGCTGTTGCCGGCTGCCGCAAGATGGCGGGCGAGGTCGCCGAGCGCCGTGTCAGGCTGTTCGAGGGGCAGGCAGATGCCTTCCCTCGGGTAGTGAAGTGAGGCGTCGACGGAGACGACCGGGCCCAGGAGGACCCGGGCGGCGTAACCGTACAGGCACCGTTGCAGCTCGCGTCCGCCGGCGAGCACGTCGGTGGACTTGCGCGGCTTCTCGGTCTTGTAGTCACGCACGCGCGCCTCCGAGCGGCACTCGGACAGGTCCAGCCGGTCGATGAAGCCGGAGATGCGAAATTCCGTGCCCGGGATCTCTACCGGCAAGCCGTGGTCCCACGGCACCCCGGCCCCGTCCCGTCTCGGCGCCTGCCCGCCGAACGGAACCTCCACCCAGGTGGTCTGCCCGGCGTAGGCCGCATCCGGATGGGACAGGGCGGCCAGCGAAATCCCGGTCACCTCGTCCAGGGTCCGCCGCCAGACGAGTGCCGGAGGGACCGGCCTTTCGCGCTCCCACGTGGCTGCGACCGACGCCACGGCAGCGGCCAGGGCCTCCCGTCGGCGGTCCGCTGATGCCGCCGCGAAGCCGCCCCCGGCCTCCAGGGCGCCGACGGTGGCTTCGAGGACTTCATGCATGAGGCTGCCGAACCCCCTGTGGTCGAGCGTGAAGGTCTCCTCGCTCGGGTCCGCGGTCTCCAGGCCGAGCCCGTACCGCCAGACGAACCCGAGCGGGTCGCGCAGCAGCTTGCGCAGCGACCGAGCTGAGTGGACGCGCCCGAGCACCGAGAGCACGACGGGATGGTTCGGGCGTATCCGCCCGTCGTGGGCAGTGAGCCCGGCGCCGGCCCAGGCCCTCCAGCAACTCGCGGCGGCCGTGGCCTGGGCTGTCGCCCGGAACTCCTCCGGCCTCGCCATCAGGCGGTCGATCTCGCCGACGGCGTGCTCGGGGACCCGGTTCCGGCCGAGGTGCGTCCCGTCGGGGTAGCCGCGCAGGAGCGGGCTCTTCCCGAGCAGGCGGCCGTCGGCGCCGCGGCGTGGACGCGAGAGAACGACCGCCTCGGAGCTGGTCGACAGGATGGCGGCGAAGTCGCCGCGGTCGGAAACCGAGCGCGGCACCGGATCGAGGATGCGGGACGGCACCAAGTGGTCCGATAGAAGCCGGTCCTCGGAGACCACCTGCGGCCAGCCGCGCGAGCTCAGCCCGAGAAGACGGACGAACCGTCTGGGGGCGCAGGCTAGGGCCGAGGCCGGGGCCCATACGACCGAGGTCCCGGCGTCGGCGTCGTCGTCGATGCGCTGGCGCGACAGCGTCAGGTCGACGACCGCCGGCGAGCCTTCCAGGAGCGCCTTCCGCCAGATCCGCAGCGACAGTCCATGCAGGAGGGTCTCGCCGGCCTCTGCGGCGGCCGACGTCCCCCGTGCCAGGAGCGACAGGATAGCGCGAAGGTCCTTGGCGACGGTCGGCCCGTCGGGGCGGGTCAGGACGTCCCTGCCGGCGAGCAGGCGCTCCCAGGCCGCAAGGTCGGTCAGCGGCGCCTCGCGCGGGAGCATGCCTGTCCATCCGGGCGGGAGCGCCCCGAACGGACCGGGACCCTGGCGCAGGAGCGCGGCGAGGCGTCGGATGCCGTCCTGCGAGAGGCCCCTCACCAGGACATCCGCAAGCGCGGCCGCCGCCTGTCCCTCGCGCACGGAGGCGGACGGGACGCCGTGGACGAACCGGACGTCAAGGTGCGCCTCGGCCCGCAGCGCAAGCACGACGTCGTCGTATTCCTCGGTGCGGCAGGCGGCGATGGCGATCTCGGACGGCTTCGCGCGGCCGGACGCCATCAGCCCGCGGGCCCAGCGGAGCGCCTCTAAGACCTCGTGCCGGGGCGTTGCGGCGCTGCAGACCTCGACGACGGGGGCCGCCGACTCGCTGGAAACAACCCGGACGGCGGTCGCCGCGATCCAGTCGGGTACGGGCCGCGGTCCCGAGGCCCAGGTGACCGCGACGCGCTGGGCGAGCGCGACGACGACGGGGCGCCAGCACGGCGCCAAATCCGGGAGATCAACGAATTCGACGGGCCCGAGGATGGCTGGTGCGTGGTCGATCCGCGCCGCGGCGGCCGCAGCCAGGTCGCAGGGGCGCAGCATGCCCGGCGGCAGCGCTGCGACCACCGCCCGCTCTAGGTGGGCAATGGAGGCGACGCGGTCGCCGCAGCTGGCAGTGGCCTGCAGGTTGAAGCCTGCGGACCATGCCTTGCGCAGCGTTTCCGCTGCCGCGTCGATCATCCCCGGCAGCGCCTTGATGGGATTAAGCTCGCCGAGTTCCGTCTCGGGAAGCACCGCTTTCAGGGTCGACTTGAGCGTCTCCTCGTCGACCGGCCGCGCGAAGCCCCCTGCCAAGCGTGCCACCAGGGCGTCGATGGATAGTACGCGGACGCCATGCTCCCCGCGCCGCGCGGCGCCCAGGCGCGCGTCCGCAGTCGCCAAGCGGCCCTGAACCACGACCGCTCGATGAGACACCATACCAGACATCCTCAATCTCAGGTTGCGAAAACTCTCCGAAATTGCCGACTTGCGGTCAAGCTTAGTAAGCTGTGCATTGCGTGCAGAACTCAGATGCTGAGAAGCAAAGTCTGCCGCTTGGCCCAGTTGCTTGAAGCGATTTCCCGAACTAGCGCGTCTAGCGTGATCCCCCTACGTTGATCGCAGTGACAGTCGCTGTCACGGGGCTTGGAGGGGCCTGTATCGTCAATATCGTTGATAGGAGGGCAAAATTCTTCTTCGAAGTTTTATCCTCATTCAGGATGTAGTACCAGAAACCGTCTCTGTAGGTCTCTACGAAAGAGTTGGCGGGTCTGATCTGACTTTTGGCGATTAGTATAAGTGCTCTATCGCTTCCTAGAGCTCTCAGCACATCGGCCTTGGCTGCGGATGACAGGCCCCGATTGAGGCTTGTATTGAAATAATCCGCCCACTCATCCTGTATGGTACGAGTTTTGGATCGTCCGGCGAAATAAAACTCCGAGTTACCGCAGGAATAGTATTTATTCTCATGTATGATGTGATAAATTTCCTCTGGAGATGCTACGTATACATTCTGTGTTTCTGATTGCTGCAGAGCTCCTTGGCCAGTCCTTGTAAAAACAACAGGTCCTTTCAATTCTTTCACATTCTGTGTAGCGCCGGCAGAATTCAGATTGATAGTTTTTCGATTTGAAACCGAGTAAATTTGTTCGACTTGGCTCCACAAATAATTAATGTCGCCGTGGCTGATGCCATCGATTTTACACTGCAATGGCTGGTCGCCGCTGATCTCCGAGTTGGGAGTTGTCAGGGCTCCTTTACCCATAAAATTAAGCGATAAAACTCTGTCATCGGGAGATGAGACAGTTATAGCTCCGGCGAGATCTAGCAAATATATAAGGTTTATCGCCCTATTATAGTCGGTAAAGCCGGGAGTTAAGCGCACAAAGGACAAAACGAATAATGGAGTTGTTTCGGGAACAGAATTATATATTCTATAAACGTTTGATAGTGAGATAGGGTTGGAAAGTTGTTGTATTAACTCTTGCCCAGATAGCGGAACGTATTTTGCAACCGGGTTGTCTGATGCGCTGATCATACCTGTCAGTTGGCCGAGCGGCAGCAAAGCGCCAAGATTTGAAGACCCACCCGAAGGTCCACCAGACAGACTCCGCGTCGCGTTTATCTCAGGCACGCCTATGAAAGTAGGCGCTTCGAAGAAACGGGCTGCTATGATGTTTTCCAAGATTTGTTCTTGGTTGGTTTGTTTTATAGCCTCCCGATAGAAGGCTCTATCGTTTTTTATTCCAGCAGGACCGACGCCGATGCAGCCTGTCAACGTAGATGCCAGAACGATTCCTGCAACTAGTCGAGATAGACAGAGCACGGGTCGACTCCAAGTATTCTGCTGATTTGGCGGAACTATGCGATCGGCGTCAATTATGTTAAAAATCTTTTTGGCAAATGTTGCAATTATGCGACGCCCATGTTGTTCGATGATATCGGCCTGTATACCGGTGCAGGAGTGTTAACATTGGCGATCATCATACATGAAATATACGCATTTAGCGGCGCATCGGAGATCGAGATGGTCTACAGTATCTGATTGGAATTTCAGAAATATGCACTTTTTATGTTGTAGTCACAAATTTGATCCATCAATGGCGGTCACTGTGCGACCGCAAGCTCAAATTGATCTCGCTGCACGCGTCATTTCGGCGTGCAGATAAGAGGTAGGCGGATTACTATTTAACGAAATTCTACCACCAGCGTAGGCCTCAGTTTCATCAGGACGCTGGTTAGCTTCAGAGCGCCAAGGTCAAGTGGAACATTGTGATGAGCACCATGCTACGCAAGCGTCGATGAACTGAGTTTGCAGAATACATGTTGATCAAGTGCATGGTTCAAGGATGCGGCGGGCGGCGGCCGGTATCGACGCTGCGTCTAGCCGCTCCGCTGTCGCGGCCTTCACGAGCAAGGAGTCCGTAAGGTAGCGGTCGTACTTCTCCCGCGCTGTCTTTGCGGCAACTCCTGCCAGAGCCTCTCCATCGGGCGGCGGCGATGCGGCCATCTCGGACAGGACTGTGCGCAAGTCGTCGGCGGAACAGTCCCGTACCTCGACGGTGTGCCACAGGGGGGATGCCTGGAAATTGCGCGCCAGCAGCGCCAGCGCTAGCGTCTGAAGCTTGAGGCTCCCGACCCAAGGGAAGATCACGCAGTCGCGCTTGATCTGCAGGATGGAGCGTTTGTCGAGGTCGTCCGCACGGAAGGCCTGCCTGCCCTGTTCGAGCAGCGCGCGCGCGCCGGGGTCGAGGAACGCCGGCACGTGCGTGCCGGCTAGGCACCTCCGCATCGCCGCTACGACCTCGTCGTGGATGGCGGCACCGGCCCCACCGAACCGCGGCGGCAACGCGGCCACGGTCGGGCTCACCAGGAGCACCTTGGCGCGCGCGTCGATGCTCTCGATCCGCCATCTCCGGCCGTTGAAGATGATGGTCTGCCCCGGTGCGAGAGTCGTGTCGAGCGGCACGGTGCCCAGGGTCTTACCGCCTGCGACGACCACCCGGTACTCCTCGTCCACCTGAAACACGGCGTAGAAGTCGTAGCCCGCCGCAAGGCGCTCGCCGGCCCGGCCCAGCATCAGCAGGCCGTCCGGGGACATCTCGACAAGGGCCCCTTCCGGTCGGGCGATGGCGCGCAGCACCTCGACGAACAGCTCGCGACCGACGTTCCGGAACGGGCCCCGCCGGCACAGCACCTGCCAAGCCGTGTCCGGGCGCAGGCCCCCGGTCTGGGCGATCAACGCGAGAACCTGATGGATCAGGGTGGAGAGGTGAAGCCCCTGCACCCGCGGCGGCTCACACCACCGGGCGAGGAGAAGCTCGACCATGGCAACCGCCTGAACGAGGTCGAGCCTGAGCCGGTCAGCGGGGTGGAGCGTCGGTGCGAAGGCGTCCTCCGCCACGTAGATGCGGAGGATCGACGGCTTCCCCTTGCGGCGGCCAGAGCGTCCCAGGCGTTGGCGGAGAGACGAGACCGACCAGCCGGGCCCGATTTGGGCCACGCTCTCGACGTCGCCGATGTCGATGCCGAGCTCCAGCGTGGTGGTCGCCACTGCGGTGGTGGGCCGCCCGTCCTCCCGCAGGCGCGTCTCGACCGTCTCGCGCTCGGCCCGCGCCAGGTTGCCGTGATGGGGGAAGAACTCGTTAGGCAGGCGCGCCGCCTCCGAGAGCGAGCGGAGGCGGTCGGTGTAGATCTCAACGTTCTGGCGCGAGCCGGCGAACAGGAGGTTGCGCCGGCCCCGCAGCACCTCGAAGAGGTGTTCGGCGATAGGTCCGACCTCGTCCGATGCCGGGTGGGATCCGTCCTCTGAGCGGACAGGGAGGGTGCCCCTGGCGCCGAGGCCGGCGGGGAGCGCTGGCGTGTCCCGTGACGGCTCCCTGCGCTGGGGGCATTCGTAGCCGCGAACCTGCAGAAGCAAGTCGGAGCCGCCTTCCCCGCTCTCGACCAGCCTGACGCGGTCGGGCTCGCCGGGACGCAGCGCCTCGCGGGCGAGCGCCATGTCGCCCAGCGTCGCCGAGAGCCCGATCCGGTCGATCCGGTCGCGGCCCGCGCCGACCTCGATGCGCGACAACACAGACTGGAGTTGGCGCCCGCGCTCGGTCCCGACGAAGGCGTGGAGCTCGTCGATGATGATGGCGGCCAGGGCGCCGAACAGACGGGGCGCGTCCCCCCCGCGGCGAACGAGCGTGGCCTCCAGGGACTCGGGCGTGATGAGCACTACGCCCTGCGGACGCTCCCTGGCCTTGCGCTTGGCGTCCGCGGACACATCGCCGTGCCAACGGTGCAGCGGCAGGTCGCAGGCTTCGAGCAGGCTTTCCAGGCGTCGGAACTGGTCGTTGATGAGAGCCTTGAGTGGGCTGACGTAGAGCACGGAGAAGCCGGGCCGACCGCCGTCCAGGGTCGGCAGCACCCGTGACAGGAGGGGCAAGAACGCGGCCTCCGTCTTGCCGGCGGCCGTGCGCGCGGCGAGAATCACGTCGCCGCCAGCGAGGATGGCGGGCACGGCCTGCTCCTGGACGTCCCGCAGCTCCGACCAGCCCT
This sequence comes from Methylorubrum rhodinum, assembly GCF_014199935.1. Taxonomy (GTDB): domain Bacteria; phylum Pseudomonadota; class Alphaproteobacteria; order Rhizobiales; family Beijerinckiaceae; genus Methylobacterium; species Methylobacterium rhodinum. The sequence goes on along the minus strand of NZ_JACHOP010000014.1, from coordinate 106,753 downwards.
GCTGCCAGATCCAACGGCGGACCGGCTCGGCGAGCTGTTCGAAGGCCCGCGAGGCGCGGTCCTCGGAAGGGACCGGGACCGGGGCGGCGGCGGGGCCGGTCACAACTGAAGGCGCGCGAGTTCGTCGTCGCGATGGACGGGCTCGCCGTCGTCCGGGCCGGCCGCGACCGTCAACTCGTCGACGCCGCCGCGGTCCTCCGACACGATCACGACGCCGAGCCGCTCGCGCCAGTCGGTCCCGGGGTTCTGCTCCAGGACCGCGAGCAAATCGACGAAGGCCTTCACCGTGTTGCGGGGCGTGCGGAAGTAGGCGTCGCCGACCCGAGCCCGACAGTGGTCGAGGAACGCGTGCAGCGCCTCGTCCGGCACGAGGTGGCACATCGGATCGCCGCCCGCGAACACGGTCCGCAGCCGCTCCAGCAGGACGAGCATCTCCTCGGGGGTCAGGTTCTGGAGCCTCACCACGGGCCCCGAGAGATCGACGAGCCCATCGGTGGCGAAGCTGTTCCCGGCAAGGCGGGACTGGAGCGCCTCATACGAGTAGAGCCCCCGCCTTGTGTCGAGCATGAACTCGGGCGTGCCCCCGAGCACGAACCCCAGGCCCTCGACGGTGCCCTGCAAGACGTCGTTGAGAATGCGCAGGATCTGCTCGTAATTCTGGTTACGGGCCTGGGCGCTCTGGAGCTTGTAGAGGTTCACGAGCTCGTCGAGGCACACGAACAGCCCGCCGTAGCCCGCCATGCGGACGAAGCGGGCGAGCAGCTTCAGGCTGTCGTAGACGTTGGCATCATCAATGATGCTGCGCACGCCGAGGTCCTGCCGCGCTTCCGTCTTCGTCGTGTACTCGCCGCGCAGCCAGCGAAGGGCGTTCGCCTGCCGCGTTTCGTCGCCGTCCTCGTGGGCGGCCGCGTAGGCCGCCACCACGGTCGCGAAATCGTACCCCCCAACCTGTTCCTGCAGGTCGACGAGCCTTGCGTGTATCCAGGCCTCGGTGCCGCGGCCTTCCCGGCCCGCATGCTCGATGGCCTGGGCGACGAAGCGCTCCAGGACGTTGCGCAGCGCCCCCCCGTCCGGCGCGGTCCGGGTCGCGAGGTTGCGCACGAGTTCGGCGTAGAGCAGGCGAGCCTGTCCACCGGTCGCATGGAGGCGCCGGTCCGGGGCTAGGTCGGCCTGCAGGACGACGAGGTTCTTGGCGAGCGCAAGCTGCCGCACCAGGAACAGGAAGAAGGTCTTGCCAGCCCCATATTCCCCGACGACGAAACGCATCGCGGCGCCCCCGTCGGCCACCCGCGTGACGTCGGCGATGAGCGCTTCGATCTCCCGGCGCCGGCCGACCTGGATGTGCTGGAGGCCGAGGCGGGGGACGACGCCGGCCCGCAAGGCGTTGATGACGGTGTCCCGGTCTCGGGGCTTGATGGGGGGCGCGGACTTGGTCCCGGGGGCGGTCATGCGGCTTCCGACAGGGTCTCGGGGAGCAGGTGCAGGTTGACGTGGACGGGATCGCCCTCCTCGACGAGGACGTCGTCGAAGCAGTCGTAGGCCCACGCGTTCAGGTCTTCCATGGCGGCGCCCGGCATCAGGCCGAACTCGCGCGCGAGGCGGTCGAACTCGGCCCGTGGCCAGGCCGGTCGCGCGATCAGCTCGCGCAGGAGGCGGGCGTGGCGGGGGTCGAGGCCGGCGAAGGGGCCGCCAGCCTCCGCTGCGTCCTCCTCGGCTCGTGCGGCCCCGGTAGATCCGGCGTTCGCCGCCTCCGGCTCGGTATCGAAGACGCCGGCGAGGACAGCGCTGATCGCGAACGTCTCGGCTCTGATCGCCGCCAGGCGCTCGGCATCGACCTGGTCCGCCGCCTCGGCGGCTACCGTGCGTCCGCCCTGGACGCTCGACGTGTCCGTGACTGCCGCCTGTCGCGCGGCCGCCGCCGAGGGGTGGGGCGCGGCGATGGGCGCCAGGGCACCGGGGATGGCGTAGGTTCTCTCACTGTACGTTCCGAGCGCGACGCGCACCAAGTCGTCGGGAGCCTCGGCGACCCGCGCCGCATCGGGGCCGGGACCTGCCCGGTGCAGCGCCGCGTAGAGGCGGTCTTGATCGAGGCCCATCTGCCTGAACGCCTTTTCGAGGAGCGCGATTTCCGCCCGGTGATGGCTGCCGTCACTGGAGGCAACGCGCACGAGTGCGTCGCCGATGGATTGCCTTTGCCCGATATCGAGCTCGGAAAGTCGGGAGCGCAGCGACGGCAGCTCGGCGGGATGGGCTTCGAGCCAGGATGCGTCAGCAGCCAGGCGGCGTCGCTCGTCAGGGGCGAGGCCAGGCGTTGTTGCCACCAATTCGTTCAAGGTGGAGCGCTCATCGTCGGTGACCTCACCGTCGGCCTTCGCGACCAGCATGCCTACCGACAAGGTCAGGAACGCCGCCTTGTAGATGTCCGACGGCGGGCCGACCGACTCGCTCGGGGCGTCCAGAGGGAAGAGCAGCAGGGCCGACGAGGAGGGCGCGCGCACGGGGAAGCGCGGGTCGGGGATGAGCCCCAGCCCGAAGCGGCAGAGCGTGTCCGCGAGGTCGCGGAGCCTTGCCGGCGTGGCCTTCTCCTGGGGCTGCCCACCCACCCGCGCGCACACTTCCTGGAAGGGCACGGGTGCGCCCGCGGCCGCGCGTGCCGCCAGCCAGGCGAGGCCGTCGCCTACGGCCTCGCGCGATGCGCTCTCGCGCCGGCCCGGCGGCAGCAGCGCCAGGGCATGCAGGGTCTCGCCGGCCGAGGCGCCCCCTCTCCCTAGGTGCCGGCTATATGCGTCTAACCGCTCGGTGCACAGGTCCAGCAACTCGCGGCCGGTGGCGAGCGCCTCTGGATAGCGTGCCAAGTCAGGCAAGCCCTCCGCGCCGGCCGGGCACAGGTCGGCGCTGAAGGTTCCGCTCGCGGAGCGGTACCGGATGAGCGAGATTCCGCCCTTGCGGACCTTCAGGGTAAGGCCTCCGGACGGGTTTCTGCGACTGAACTCAGAGGCGAACTCGGACCTGAGATGCTCGAAGGCGCGACGTGCAGGGGTCCGCACCCGCGTTTCGGGATGCGACATCGTCCATGCCAGCAGCCAATCCGCATCGACCGGCCGCCCGTCCTGGATCCGGGCCCCGATCCCGATGCGGATCGCGGGTGGGAGGTCCCCGCCGCTCGGGAAGAAGACGGGCGGTGGATCCTGCCCGGGCGCGAGGTCGAGGATGTCGAGGGCTGCGAGAAGGTCGCCGGCGTAGCGACGGAACGAGCCGTGGTGGCCATACACGGCGAGCAGGCGCTCCACCTCGGCACGGATGGCAGGGCGGTCCTCGACCGACCGCTCCAGCACTGCGCGCCGCTCCAAGCCGTAAAGGTAGACGAAGACGTAGCCGATGTACGTGTCGGGTCCGGAGCGGTCGCCTGACAGCCATTCGAGGAACGCGCGTCGCGAGGACGGTCGCATGCTCTCGTAGGCTGGCCAGTAGTCCATGTGCTGGCCGACGGCATCGGCGTTGCTCTTGGAGACGGTCAGGCCGGGATCGACGAGGCAGTTGTCGTTGCGGCCGTAGCCTTCGGCGGGCGCCAGGATCCGGCCGACGTAGACCAAGCCGGGGATCGCGAAGCCGGCGACCGTCGCCCTAGCGCCCGCGGGAACCCATGCTTTGTCACCGGCAGCCCTGTGTGGCGACGGTTTCGCCGGCGGCTTTGGCGTCGCCGGCTCGCGGTCCGGGCGGCCCGCGGAACGCGGGGGCGGCGCTTCCGCGCTCGCCGAAAACTGAGGAGGCAAGCCCCTCGTGCCGAATGTCGCCCGGGGCTCGGGCGTGGTACTCGGCGAGGTGGCGGGGGGTGCACTGTCAACTTGAACGGACGCTACAGGCGGGACGCTGGGCGGGACGACGGGGGATGGGCCGACAGGCTGGGCTGCCGGAACGTGCGGTGCGCTTGCCGGTGGCTGGTGGACCGTTTTGTCGGGTTGCCCCGGAACGGTCGCGGGTGACGGGACCTGCCCGCCTTGAACGCCGCTTGGCCGCTCCGAAGTCTTGTCGGTGTCGTTCCCGGAGGCACCGCCCTCTCCCGACGCAGCCTGGGAACGCCGACGCATGCCCCAGAACGCCAGGAGGCCGCCAGCCAGGAGTCCAAGCGCCCAACGCGGCATCGCATTCGACCAGCCTGGACCGGAATGGGCCGACGCTTCCCCCTCGGCCTCGCTGGCGTCCGCGAATACTTTCGGAAGGTCGGGCGCGGCATTGGCGGCCGGCTCGGGGGGAGAGTCGGTGACGGGCGGCGCTTGCGGCGCCGGGTCCGAAGTTGCGGCGGTGCCCCCGGGAGTGGTGGGGGACTGGATCCCTCCCTGGGCCGTATCGTCGGCTGTTGCCGCCACAGGAACCGGAAGGGCCGGTGGCGGGGGTGCGCTAGAGGTCGGCCAAGTGGGTGCCGATACGGAAGGGGTGGCCGTCTCGATCCCACCCGGCGGGGCAACAACGGCCTGCCTCCGCTCTCGCAAGCGGGCTACGGTCACGGGGTCGGCGCGTCCGCTTGGAGGCAGGCCTTCCGTTCGCTGAAAGCGGAGAAGGGCTTGAAGCGACTGGCGACCCCATCGACCGTCGATGACGCCGGGATCGAAGCCGAGTGCGTGAAGGTCGGCCTGTACGGCGCGCGCAGGCGCAACTGGCCCACCTTGCTGTGCCGAAGCCGGCGACGGGATGGAACCGCTCCCCGCGAGGGCAGTCATTCCGCAGAGGAGCAGCCACCGCGGCGCGGTTCGCATAGCCTTGGCCACGTAGGTCGCGCCCCCACTCGCAGCCGTCAGATCCCCGGTCCTGCGCCCTTCCAACCGACTGTATTCTAAGTTGCTGGGTCAAACCAAGGCCTCATCTGCAACCTGTGAGACTCACTACCTCCTCACTCCTGGGCTCATGTGAAGGGACGCCTTTCGAGGGTTCACGCCGGCGACCGTCGGTCGACCGATGCCTCGTCCATCCAGTCATGCCTGCCTGCCGTTTGCCGGCCCGCGGCCCGATAGCCTGAGCAGGCCGGCATCCAGCCTGCACAGATGGCAGGCACCAGTTCGTCAGACCCACTCCATCTCGCCCTTGATCGGCTTCAGCCCGTTCGTAGCCTTGAGCCTGCCGGACATCCCGCCCAGGGTGAAGCACTGGCACGGGGCCCTCCCCACCGCCGGGAAGAGCCACATCGCCCTGTCGGAGGCGGTCGACGGCAAGGTCGTCGACTGGCTGGAGCACGTCACCGACGCGCAGTACCGGGGTGAATGAGCCCTTCGAACCACGCGAGTGAGTAGCCCGATAGTCCGGTGCGCAGGCTGGGAAGGCTCTACCGCTCGACGCTGACAAGCCCTATTCTCTTCCCGTGACAAGAAGGGACGTGGGGCCAACCTCGCGTCGGACTAACGGTATGAGCGAGACCAGGGACTTGGCCGAACCTGTCGAAGCTGCGCGCCGCGCCGGCGCCGGTGCGAGCGGGCTTGCGTCTCTGCACGCCGACCTGACCAGTTCGACGAAGCAGCCACAGAAATCGCAGCCCGTCATCGTCCCGCGGTTTAGGGCCCTGGGACCTCACGTATCCGGGAATCCGAAGGGCAAGAAGGCTGCTAAGCGGGAGTTCTGGAGGAATGTCCGCCATGCCGGCGGTTCCGACGCGGCTTCGATGCTGATTCGGAGGGAGAACAGGTTCGATCCCCGAGCTGCCAGGGCCCCTACGGTGGCCCATGCCGTTCCATCCGGTGTGGATGCAGGGTGGGCGGCCCTCGGACAGGAGTTCGGGTTCCTCCCGGTCTGGAACGACATCGCCGTCATCGAGCACCGGAGCCCGACCTATGTCGGGGCGCTGGCCAAGGTTGAAGGCGCATCGCGCAAGGTCGCCAGGCTGAGGGAACTCCTCGCAACGAAGGGCATCGACGACGTCACCGTGGTCCTGGCCATATCGAAGCCGAAAGCCGAGGAGATCGACCTCATCTGCGACCAGGACGCTCATGTCGTCGCGGTGCCGGAAACGTTCTGGGCGCAGGATGCGGCCGGACGGGTCGGCACCTGCAGGGGCTTGATCGCCCAACCCTCGGGCGTCGACCATCTCCTTCCCGGCATCACGGCCGACGAGATGAGGCTTTGCGACCGGGTCGATGGCCAATACTCGGGCAGGAACCCGGACCTGGATGAGGCGGACGTCGAGGAATGGCGGCATAGGGTGTTCGAGACGGCAAGGGTCGCCTAAGCGCCCCGATGCCTAAGGACCCGGTGCTGTCGGCGCACGCCGTCAGCGACAACCTGTTCGAGATCGGCGGAGAGTTCGCGCCCGCGAGCATCCGTGACCAGATGGTCAGGGCGCGCCTCGTCGTGGACCGCCTGATCGAGAACGGTCGCATCGGCAAGGGCGGTCCCGACCTGCTCGTGATCGGAGCCGGTTCCACCGGGCTGACGGCGGCCATCCGCGCGGCGAGCCTCGACGTCAGGACCGTCGTGGCGGACAAGGAACCGCCTGGCTTCCGCCTGAGCCGGTGCACGTCCAGGGACGTCGAGCCGACGCTATATGACTGGCCAGCCTCCCACTGGCCCGAGGCGCGTTTCCCCTGGGGTGGCGAGGCCATGCCGTTGCCCTGGACGGCGAAGAAGGCCAACGAGATCGCCCTCGACTGGGACATCCGGCTTCGGGCCTGGCGCCGCGCCCTCGGCAAACGGCTCGACATCCGTTACCGGACGACGGTCCGGCTCAGTTCGAACGTCCTCGCACCGTCCGCCACGCCGTCGGACCTCGTGGAGGTATCGTGCGTGAACACGGCCGTCCAGGCGCCCGAGAAATTCGGTGCTGTCATCAGTTGCATCGGCTGGGGACAGGAGAGCTGTGAGGGTCTCTCGGCGCCCTACCGAACCAATTATCGCGGCTTCGATTTCTGGGAGAAGGACGAGTTCCAGGATCGGAATTGCGGATTGGCCTCGCCGCCGAACATCCTGATCTCGGGTGGTGGGGACGGTGCCCTGCAGGACCTGATCCGGATCTTGACGCGGAGGAGCGCGGCCCAGGCCTTCGCGCTCGTCCTAGATGCCATGCGGGGGCATCCTGGCGTGCTCGCGGCGGTGACGGAGGAGATCCGCGAGGCCGAGGACATCGCCCGGCGCGCCCTGTCGTGGAACCTGACCGAGCAGCACGACGCCGCCGTGTTCAGGGGCCTGGAGGACGCGCATCTCAGGGCCATCGCCCACCTCAAGGGTTCCGCGGCCTGGCCATCGGTCCTCCGTGCCGTCCGGCTCATGCTGGTCGACCCGGAGCCGATAGTCCACGTGGGACACGGCAACCCGTGGTTCTCGCAGTGTTACCCGCTGAACCGTTTCCTCGGGCTCCTTCTCCTCGACGTGGCGGGCGGACGTATCCGCAAGCCCGAAACCCGCGTCGTGCGCGTCGTAGGCCACGGTCACGTCTGCGGCGGGATTCCCGGGGATTGCCACGGCAAGGCCCACGACGTGTGGATCCGGGATGCCGCGGGTGTCGTCACCCGGCACACCTACGACGTCATCATCCTGCGGCATGGCCTCGTGGGTCCGAAACGCTTCTTCCCCGGCGAAGCCCTTCGCGTCAGGCAGATCCTGCCCTATCGCGTCCAACCCTAGCGCCGGCGGTCGATCGAGGCTTCCCCGGGACCGAATGCGCGATCCGCGACCGGGACGCCGAAGCCTCATACGCCGCGACTGCTGAACTCAGCTCACGACGACATGCCGGAACGAGCGGGTAGTCATCGTGAACGCATCGGATAGGCTGCTCCGGGGATCCTATCCTTCGCCGGCCCCAACGACGTGAGGTCGACTTCGTCTGCGCCGACCGATGGTCATCAAGGCGCCCGACGCCGAGCATCGAGAGCGCACGTCAACCCGGCAGGGTGCCGGTCGTGAAGGTCCGTCAGTCTCGATAGTGCTCGTACTCGACCCGTTCGAGCCAGCTTACGACCTTGCCGTCGACCGCCTTCTGGATGGCGATGTGGATCATGGCGTTCGTCGTGGTCGCGCCGTGCCAGTGCTCGACGCCCGGCGGGATCCAGATCACGTCCCCGGGACGGATCTCGCGCTTCTGCCCGCCGCGTTCCTGAACCCAGCCCAGGCCGGCGGTGACGACCAGCGTCTGGCCGGCTGGGTGGGTGTGCCAGGCCGTGCGCGGCCAGGCTCGAAGGTCGCGGACGCCAGTCCGGCGCGGGCTTGGCGGAAATGGTCGGTTCGAGGATTGGCTCCGGAGCGACATGACGTCGGGTCCCGGGAGCCGCCGCGGTCACGAACGGCTAGGGTCTCGCCGGACCGGCCGTCGCCCACGCGTCCCGGGCCGCGGACACCCATCCCGGTTCCGCCACCGCCACGAGGTAGACGGCTGCCGCGACGTAAAGGGTCGCGACCACCGGCAGGGCCAGGCGATAGACGGCGCGACCGCGACGGATCGGTCGCTCGACCAGCCTCACCCACTCGGTGTTCGAGATGAACGCGTAGAGCTTCATGCGCCACTCCGCCCGGGCCTCGTCCGCGAGCCTGTTGAATCGGGCGTTCGCGAAGACCGTGACGCCGAGGCTGATCGCGAGCAGGAAGGCTGTCGCGAGCGTCACCCACCGCAGGACCTCGGCGCTCGCGATCTGTGGGGCCGTCGGTGATTAGAGCGCGAGCACGACGCCGGCGACAGCAAGGTCCCGCCACAGCGCGGAGAGCAGGTCGCGGGTCGCGGCCTGCGCGCGCGCCACCTCGTCCTGCAGGCTCTTCCTGAGATCGCCGAGCGTTTTCAGCGCGTCCTTGCTCTGGTCCTGCAGGTGGAAGGCGTAGGACTCCCTCGCGCTCGCGAGGCTGCCCGGTAGCAGGTGGAGGAGGCCGTCGGGCCAGTGCAGGCCGTCGCGCCAGTCGAGGGAGAGGTGGTTGTTCAGGAACAGGAACCGCGCCTCAGCCTCGCGCGGGGCGGCGTAGACCCAGGTCGCGGCCTCGGTCAGGGGCTCCCGGATCTGGGTGGGCCAGTCGCTCGACGAGGGGACGACCGCCACCGGGGTGGCGCGGGGCCCCTTCAGCACGACGCGCTCCTCCCCGTCGACGGATCGGACCTCGTACGTCAGGGAGAAGGCGAGCTTCTCGACCGCGACCGCCGACCACGCGTCGAAGACCGCCGAGCCCGTCGCGGGCGGCGTCGTCAGCAGCCAGGGCCCGATCAGCGGCGGGGTACGCCCGTGGGTGAGGTCACGCACCAACTTGCGCGGCCGCTCCGGCGGCGTTCCGGCCTCGGGCGGCGTCCGTGCGCCGCCCCAGGGGGCCACCGTCAGCGTCATCGACGCGAAGGGTGCGAAGGTTGTCGCGACCCAGATGGCGAGAGGCTCGGCGACGAAGTCATCCCGAAGGGACGCCGCGAAGCCGGCTTCCGTCAGGAAGTAGCACCAGCCCGGCTCGCTCGCCTTCGTGAGCACGACGCGGAGCGGTTCCGTCTCCAGGTCTTCGTAGGGATGGGTCGCGGGATCAATCTCCCCCGAGAAGGTCCCGTAGACTTTCAGGGTACCCAGGCCCTCTGCGGCGACGAGCCGACCGACCTCGCCTAGGCGGGCGAGCGCTTCGGCATCGGCGCAGATCGTCTCGTCGACGCGGCAGATCCCCACCGTCTCCGAGATTGCCGCTCCCTCCCGGGCCGACAGGTCGCGGAGCAGGCCGGCGAGGATGTCCCCGGCGGCGCTCATCGTTCGGTCACGTGGCCGGTCCGGATCGTCACGAGCGTCGAGCCGTCCGGTTGGGTCTCGATGCTTAGCGTGTCACGGGCCGCCTCCGGGACCACGATGTTGACGCCCTCCTTCGTGCGATATTTGCGCGGCCCGTCGTTCGGCAGCGCCGTCGCCTCGAAGGTGAAGCCCTCGCCGTCGAAGCCCTGGCCGGCGAGGTGCCGGTCGAAGGTCGCGCGGACGGCGTCGGTTCCGTGGACTCCGAAGTAGTCCCCGAAGAACCGGTCGGCGTCGAAGTCCGGCCTTCCCTCCGCGATGCGCACCAACCGCTGCTTGACCTGCGCAGTGATCTCGGCCGGCAACTCCTCGGCGTGGGCGCGCACCGTCCTGACGAGGGTACGGGTCACGGCCTGGGTGAGTTCGGCCTCCCCGTGCAGCCGCCGCACCCCGAGAAAGTCGCGGAAGAAGTCCGTGATGCCGGTCGGCTTGCTGCGGTCCAGCACGACGAGGCTGCCGCCGTCGGCGTCCAACTCGATGAGCGCGGATTTCTGGAGCGCCTTCGCCGATTCGGTCAGGCCGGTCACGACCGCGCGCAGGGCCGCGCCGGCATCGACGACGTCGAACGCGATGACCCGCTCGTGGTCGTACTTGATGAGCGAGTAGAGTTTGCGGGGGCCCGTCGCCAGCGTCGTCACCATCAGGATGCCGCGTCGGAAGCGCCCGTCGTCCTTGTGGAACTGCCGGGCCAGCGCCTTCGAGGCCTCCACGAAGGCGGCGGGGCCGCCCTCGGCGCTCCTGAGCTCCCCCAGGGTGGAGGACCTTTCCTCGAAGACGAAGCGGTTGCCGCGCAGCGTCTCAACCACGCGCCCGATGAAGAAGGGCTCGAACTCGCCGATGGGCGTGCTGTCGAAGAGCACAGGCTCCGCCTCGCCATGGTGCACGACGTGGAAGATGAAGTTCTCGACGCGCAGATCGGCCTTCTTGGCATCCGTCAGCAGCGGCATCCCCGACCCTTCCCCCGGCCCCCCATCCCAGGATAGAGGTTCCGCATTTGTTCTATCTAGCATGGCTGCTTGGGGTTGCCAGAGCGATCGTTAGGAGGTGGCCAGCAATCCCGATCCGTCCGTGACCGGCCACCTCCGACCACAATCCATTAATGTCGCACAAGGTCAGGACGGCCTTGCGCAGCGGCGACCTCTCCGGCTGGGACCTGTACCGTCAGCCTGCCGGCACGGCCTTGCTGGGCCTCCGGGCCCGGATCGTCCTAGAGCCGGCCTGATCTGACGGGCCGCCGTGCGCCCGCCGTCGGACCGACGTGCGCCCGTGAAAATAAACAAACGTCCAGGTTCGGAACCTACGTCACGATTTCAGCGGCCTCCAGAGTGACATGTCCTGGTTCCTTGCGGCCTCCGGGTCCATCCTCCGGGAAGACGAAGGAGGGATACCATGGCCAAGCGGCTCACACTGCCCCCCGAGGAGCGCGCTGCGCACGAGCGCGCACTCGCCCGTTCGAGGAAGGCTGAGGAGCGCTGTCGCCGGCGCGACGCCGGGCGCCCCGAGCCGGCCATCCTCGACAAGGCGATCGCCGACGCGCTGCGCTCGTTCCTCTCCCGGGACGACCACTCCCTGACCCGGCCGCTCAACCCGGCGGCGCTCCTCCGGACCGTGCAGGAACACCTCCTTCTTCGTAGCGTCAGGGCGGAAAAGGCCGGTCGAGAGCCGGTCGTCTACGACCCGCGGCAGGTCGTCGGGGCCCTGAAGGAGCGCCTGCTCACCCCGGCTTGGAGTTCAAGAAACTCGATTCATTCCTGAGGCTAGCCGTTACAGTCTATAAGAGTAACGGGGGGACAGCTCTTCGTCCCAAAAAGCACTCCCGAGAGGTGGCTGTATTCGGGGGCGACCTGTCACGGCGTTTACCTCCGGCCAGGGATACCTGTCGAACAGGCAGCCAGCCCGGTTGACGGCAGAATCCGGCCAGGCCCATCTTCAGGGCACACAGCCGCCGGAGCCGCCCCATGTCGCACCACGCAGCCTACCTTGCCCTCGATGCCGGCAGCCGGGTCGGTCAGGGCCTCACGCTAGGGCACATGGCCGTCGAGGGGTTCACCGGGGAGATCTGCCGCCAGCGCCGGGCCGCGGCGAACTCGGTCGCCGAGCTTGCGATCCGGCTGGAGGAAGCGCGCGAGGCCGAGGCGATCGCGATGCAGCGAGCCGCCGTGGCTGAGCAGGCCGCCGCGCATGCCCGGCGCGCCGCGGCGAACTTCGTCGCCGAGAACCACGCCATGGCGCAGGAGATCATGGCTCTGCGGGCCGAACTCGCCGCCGCCCGGCGGGGCTACGCCGCCTGAGCGATCCGACCCCGTGAAATGAAGAAGGCCCGCCTCGGGGCGGGCCTTTGCGTTGCGGGGTGCCTCAGCGCACGAAGGCGGGCCGCAGCGGCGGGACCGGGCCGGGGGCCGCGTCGACCTCGCGCTCCTGGCGGGCCTTCCAACGGCGCTCCTCCGCATCGTGAGCCGCCGCCTGGGCGGCCTCCTTCTCCAGGAGGGCGCGCGCCTCCTCTTGGCTAAACCCCATCTGATGCAGGCGCTCCTCCAAGCTGAGGACGGGCCGCAGCTCGGAGACGTAGCCGGGGACCGGAGGCAGAGCCGCGTTCCGGTCACGGGGTCCCGCGCCAGGATGTGCGCTTCGAGCCGCTCGGCGGGCAGGTGCTTGAGCAGGCGGAGCTCCGATTCCGTCAGGGTCCCCATCCACTGGATCACCGTCGTGTCGATAGGCGGGAGGCGGTAGATCGCCTCGCGGTCCCGCTTGAGCCAGTGGTGGGCATACTCCTGGACGAGCTCACCGTGGCGCTCCGGGGCGAGCCAGCGCAGCCCGGGCGAGAGGGGCCTGGTCGAGGCCCGGGCTGGGGTGAGGGCTGGGACGGCGGGCGCCCGCCCGCGGGCGTCATCGTTGGCGACCGCGGCGTCGGCGAGGCTCTTCGCCGTGACCGGCGGGGTCGGGAGCATCGCGCCGAGGGTCCGTCCGACCGTGCCGCCGACGGCTTCGACGGCGGTGCCGGCCACGATCGCGGTGCCGGCTCCGGCCAGGGCGGCCCCGCGACCCACGGCGGCAGCGCCCTTGCCGGCGACTCTGGCGGCCTTGCGGGCGGGCATCAGGTCATCCCACAGCATGGAGAGGGCTTCGGACACCGCCGAGGAGGCGGCGTTGCCGGCCGAGCGGACGCCCGAGACGGCGGCCGTCGCGGCATGCCCGATGGGGGTGAAGAGCGCGGCCAGGAAAGCGAGGAGGCGAGCGAACACGGGGAGGTCTCCCAGGCGGCGAGGAAGGGGAAGGCGAGTGCCGCGAACACACCCTCGGCTCGCGGGATGAAAGTCACAAAGCGTGACGCGTCACTTTTTTATCGGGGCGGTCGGTAGGTGTAGGAGGCGGTCAGGCCGAGCTCGGCCAGCGCCTCCGCCAGGTCGGTGCCGCGGGTCGGGCCGCCCCCCTTGCCGCCCCCGCCCGACGCCGGCGGGGGCGCGACGGGCCCGGGCAGCACCGGCGGTAGGCGGAACGGCCCCGCCGCGGTGCTGCCCTCCAGCCCGTTCGCGATGTGCCGGTGCAGGCGCCCCGCTTCGCAGCCGATGACGAGCCCGAGCTGCGTCGCGTCGAGACGGCTGAGCCACGCGGCGAGCGGCGTGGGTAGGGGCAGCGGATCCGGAAGGCGCTCGTGACGAAACAGCAGCGTCCTCGCGTGCTGTTGGACGAGCTCTGCCACCGGCCAGGACTGCCTCGGCGCGCGGACGACTTCGGGCAGCGGCCAGGGCGCCCGGGCCGTCGGCGCCGGGGCCGGCCTCCCGCCGACGAGGCGGCGCAGGGCGGCACGGATTCCCGAGAGCATCAGGGCCTCCCTCAGAACCCGAGCCGGTCCTGCAGCGCCGACGGCAGCTGCGCGCGGTGCGGATAGACGAGCCGCCGGGCGTGGGCCGCCTGCAGGACGTCGAGCGCGCTGGCCGCCGCGAGCCGGTGCCCGGCGGCACTCGTCACAGCGCTCCAACCTGCGCCGTTCCGATCGCGGCACCTGTCGGCGTCGAGGCCGGAGAGGTGCCGGCAGGCGGCGAGGAGGTCCTCCCGGATGTCGGCCTCCTGCACCGCCGCGAGGTCTTCCTGACCGGCCGGCTCTGCCAGCCGCCGGTCGACCGCGGCGACGACGTCCCGGGCCTCGTGCAGGAGGGCGCGCGCGAATCGGTGCTGCCCCGGCGTCAGCCGCGCGGCCCCCGCGAAGCCTTCCGCGAGGGGCGCCTTGTCCCGAAAGGCCCACGCGTACCTCGCGAGCGCATCCTCCAAATCGGCCTGCACCGCCGCGAGGGCCTCCGCGTCGACGGGCTGGCGGGCCGCCTCGCGCGCCTCAATCGCGGCGAGCTCAGCCCGGGTGACCCGCTCCCAGGCGGCGAGCCGGAACGAGAGCTTCGGCTCGGCCGGGGCCCGGGCGAGATCCCACGCCACCAAGCCGTCCCGAACGTCGAAGCCGGCCTCGCGCACGCCGCTGCGGCACCGATCCCAGGCTGTCTCGGCGAGCCGCGTGCGCGGGGCGATCCAGCGCCCGTCCGGGGCCTGCGTCCACGCGAGGTCAAGGAACGCCGGCGGCAAGGCCACATCGGCAAGATCCGAGCATTCAATCCGTCCAAGCATCGACTACTCCAATCTTTCCCCATGATAATGAACAGCGTTTCACTTCATCATGGGTAATTTTGCACCGTCTACGTGTATTTTTCGCCTTTACGCGCATTTGCGCAAGTGCTCCAATGGGGATTGAGCTTGGATTAGTTCGAGGAGGACCTCCGATGGAAGCCGAAGGCGATCGCTGGGTGCGCCTCGTTACTTACGACGACGTGATCGCCCGCATGCGTGAGGGCGTCGCGCTGGCAGGCTCCCAGCGCGCTTACGCCTGGGCGACTGGCCTGCACGAGGGCGACCTCGGGCAAGTTCTCCGCGACCGGAAGCTGCCCTCCGAGCGGATGTGCAATCTTGTCGGGATTGAGAGGCACCTCGTCGTGATGGGTGAGCCGTACAGCCCAGTTTGGGAGCTCGATCTCAGCGGGGCGTCCGTCCTCGACGCGGATCTCCACGCCCTCAGGCAGCGCATCGCGCGCCTGTCTGCAGCGAAGCGCGCTCGGGCCGCAGCGGAGCCGCCGAGCTGACTGGCGCGCCTCGCCCCTATCCCTTCCCCTTCTTCATCGGTGGTGCTGCATCGTGATCAAGAACGCTTTCCCCCTGACCCCCTTGACCCGCCTCCGCCACGGCCACGACGAGGGCGCCCCCGAGGGCGTCTGCAACGTGCGGGTCGCCGGCCGCGAGGACGGCCTCGACGAGCTCACCGGCTGCTCACGCTCGACGATCGTCCGCCTGGCCGCCGGCGTCGGCATCACGATCGGGCGGTACTGCACGTGGCTCGGGATCTCGCCCGAGCTCGACGCCACCCTGCGCGCGTGGTGCCGGGCGCCCCGCTCGAAGGCTGATCTTGGGCAGGTCTGGGGCGTCCGGCACCACCGCCAGGAGCCCCCGTATGAGTGGCTGCGCGCATGAACCGGAGAGGATCCCTCCGCGCCGCGATCGAGCGCTTGCCCCTCCGCCTCCAGACCGCCGAACGGGACGGCGATCTCGTCCGAGACCGCCTCGTCGCCGGGCAGCCGCCCCGCGTCTACTGCGTTCGCCACTTCCCGAACGGCATCGTCTACGTGCCTGTCACCCTGCCCGGAGCCCGCCTGTGAGCCGTCCCGATCACGCCTCCATCGACGCCGATGTCCTCGATGCCCGCGAGGCCCTGGCCAACCCGCCGGCCGAACGGTCCCGCCGGCTCACACTCTTCGCAGCGTACGCGAGCCGCCTCGTGATCGTGTCGCAGCCGAGGCAGCCCGAGCATCCCCTCGCGGCGGAGGGCCGCGAGCTGCGCGCACGGTTGCGGCAGGCCTTCGAGGAGGACCTCGCCGCGCAGAAGGCAGAGCACTCGGCCGCGATCTCGGCGGCGCGCCGGCGGAACGAGGAGTGGCTGCGACGTTAGGGGGCGAGCCCGCCCAGGGCGTCCTCGTCGTCCTCCGGGATAGGCCCCGGGGGCCTGACCGGGATCGGAGTGCCATCCTCGGCGAGCCCGGCCATCTGCTGCACGTAGTAGCCGACGATGAGCCCGTCGCTCCGCCCGCCCCCGGCCGTCCAGACCCAACGGCGCGAGAGGCCGACCCAATCCCGCCCCCGCCTATACAGCGGCCCGTATTGACCGTAGGCCGCAGCCGCGGTCGTCGTCGCGCTATCCCGCTCGCCCGGCGCGAACCGGCGGCCCTCGGCGCGCCAAATCAGAGCTTGGACCTCGCCGTCCTCCTCGTGCCGGATCGCCTTGAGCACGGAGCGCTCCCAGCCCAGCATGTATGCTCCGAAACGGGGCGCGACGGCCGAGCGCTCGAAGAGCGGGTGCTCCCGGAGGAGCTCCCGGCTATACGGCAGCGTCTTGATCCAGAGCCGGCGCTCCGGGAGATCCCAGTGAGCGTACTGGCCGTGGTCGTCTAGGAGGGCGAGGGAGCTCTTGGCGAGCCGATACGTACCGGGCATGCCGCGGTCCTAGCCGTCCCCCCTTACCGGCCCATTCACGCCATCCCGCCGGGTCAGGGCGCCAGCGTGCCCAGGGCGTCGAGCTCCTCGACCGCCGGCGGCCGGTCGTCGCCGCCTGTCAGGCGATCGTACGAACCCCAGGAGCAGCTCTGCTCGATGCGGCCCGTGAGGCAGAGCCGCGCGTGGAACGGCGTCAGGCTCAGGACGCGCAGCGTGTCTGTCGTGTAGTGGCCGCCTGGGGTGGGGATCGGCAGGAAGCCGAGACCGTCTACTCGAACCGGACGCCCGGGGGCCGGCTGGTCCGAGTAGGCGTAGACGAGGAGGCCGGCACGCCGGCGGATCGCCGGCGTCGAGGGGAGCTTGATCGCGATCCCGACGGGCTCGTACCGCTCCTCGCCGTCCACCTCGTAGACCCGCTCCGCGAGCAGCGCCTTCACCGCTTCTCTGCCGACGCCGTACGTGCCCGTCCGCAGGATCTCGGACGTGGCCTCGGTGAGGCGGTGCTGTTGGTAGATCGAGTTCGTGGAGAGCTCCCGCCAGTCCTCGAAGAGCGACAGCCGGTTCGGCTCCACGAACTCGACGCGCCTAGGGCCGCGTCGCACTCGCCAGTTGCGCCCGGTCTCGCCGACGGAATCCATGACCCATAACGTCTCCGCCGGACGTCGCTTGTACAGCCGCATCGCTCTCCTCCTGGGAGAGCCCCCTACCTCGGCCGGGTTGATGCCCCGTCTACGCCGCCTCCGCGAGCGCGGCCGCCGCGGCGTCCCCGGCCTCTCGGGCCGAATGCTCGTCGAGGACCTCCATGATCTCGGCGAGCCGGACCGGGCGGTAGGCCCAGACGTCGACGCCGACGTCGCAGGATCGGGCGGTCGCCGACAGGGACCCGTGCGAATGCCCATAGAGGTGGATGTCGCCCCGCCACACGTTCGGCCACGTCCGATGAGAGTAATGGGACAGCCAAATTCCCTGGGCGCGCTTCATCCCAGGATCCTGAACGTGGACATGCAGTACATTCACCGGCGCGCCCGCCCACGCAAGCCTGTCGCCCCGCTCCTCATGATTGCCACGAATCAGGAACTTGATGCCGTTTAGGCGATCGAATACTTGCCGCGCGTAGGCATGACTGCACCCGTAGGCGAAATCTCCGAGGTGGTAGACGTGGTCATGCTTGCAGACCCTGTCGTTCCAGCGCGAGATGAGGACCTCGTCGTGCTCCTCAATCGACGCGAAAGGACGGGGCCGGTCCATCCTGGGCGAGAGAATCCCACGATGGCCGAAATGCGAGTCCGACGTGAACCAGGTGACGGGCATGGGAGCCCTCCGAACGCATGGGGAAACGCGGGCCGGCCGGGGATCCCAGCGGCGGTGGCGGCCTTCAGGCCGGACGTTTGCCTATGCGGAGGGGCGTCTTCGTCATCGGGGCAGACTCGGGCATCGGGGGCAGCCGGGCAAGGGGGCGCCCGGCTGGTTGAGGGGTTGTCCCTGGCCTACGCGGCGGCGGCAAGCTCCTCGGGTTTGTCCTCCTCCTCCGCCTCGGGCTTCGTCCGCTTGCCCTTGCCGGCGAGCTCGCGCTCCCGGCGCCGGCGAGCAAGCTCGGCGCCGAGCTCCTCGACCGACGGCAGGGTCGCCGCGGCCGCCTCGAATTGGCGGTCGGCGTAGCTGATCCAGGCCTCCATCACCGGCACCTTGAGATCCAGGCGCTTGTCGTTGGTGTAGTGGCGTTCCAAGACGTTATCCGTCGGTACGCCTTCGCTGTGATCGAGGATCATCTCGACCGTTGCCGGCAGGATCCGCAGCTCGGTCTGGCACAGCGAGGAGAGCCCGCGACGAAGGTCGTGCGGCGAGGCTCGGACGCCCATGTCGAGAAGACGATGATTCAGAGCCGAGGCGGAGAGGTGCCCGTCGGCCGTGCCGCCGGACTTGCGCGGGCGGACCTGCGGGAACAGGAACTTGCTCTTGCCGGCACGCCCGACCTGCACCTGCAGGCGCTGCCACAGCGCCGGGGGCAGCGGGACGCAGTGCAGCGTCTTGTCCCCGCGCTTGGCCGCCGTCTTCCGGTGGATCGGGCGCATCGCCCAGACGCCCCACCCGGGCTGCTCGACGAACTCGACGAAGTCGGCCACCTCGGCCGATGCGACCGGCCGGCGCCGTTGCCCCGTCAGGACCATCAGCTCCATGGCGACGCCGAGGGACGGCTCCAGCACGCCGGAGCGGGCGACCGCGACCGTGTAGCCGATCTCCTGGGCCGAGGCGAAATACCCGCCCGGCACCTTGCCGTTGGCGCGGGGCTTATCCCCCGACGTGCGCTCGGGCGCCTTGAGCTGGGGCATGCCGGCATCGACGCCGCTCTTCTTCTTGTGCTCGTGCCGCGCGAGGTAGGACCACATGGGCCGGAGCACGCTCGCGAGGTGCTCGGCGTGCCGCTCCCGGCCGGAGGCATGGACCGCGTGCACGATCGTGGCGAGATCCTCGATCGTGATGCGCCGAACCCGGCGGCCCTCGAAGACGGCGAGCTCCGGCAGGCTCAGCATCTTCCGGTAGTCCGTGTGCGTGTCGGGGCGCCGGACGCGCGCGACCTCCGCCAGGTAGGCGGCGCGGGCGTCCTCCCACGTCCATTCCCCGTGGCGCAGCATGTCGTCCTCGAACGCCTGGACGATGGCGGGGTCGCGCGGCGGCGGCTCCGCCTTCGGCTCCAGCTTCCGCAGCTTCCGGAGCTGGGCTTCGAGGAAGCGGTCGTCGGGGATGCCGATGCGGTCGACGAGGCGCCGGCGAGCCTCGGTCGCGATCGCGCGGGCCTCGGCCAGGCGGATCGTCTCGGGCGAGCCGAGGGTGAGGCGGTGGGTCTTGTGGCCACTCTCGAACTTGAACGCGAAGCGCGCGCCCCTCGGGCCGACGCGGAGCAGCAGTCCGGGGCAGCCGGTGTCGATCAGGTCGTAAGCCTTGGCCTTCGCCGCGACGTCGGCGAGGGCTTGCTTGACCAGGGTTTCGGTGAGCTTCACGGGCATGCAGCGTTCTCGGGCGGATCTCGGGCGGACCATTTCGGGCGGCGTTCCGCCCGGGCTCGCGCCCATCCCTAGAGGGGGAACCTTGCCAAGACCCTGATTGGACATGCTAAATCCCGGGATATCGACAGCTTCCGGAACGCGCCGAAACGGGCCGAAATCGGCCGACACGTGGAATCATAATCCTTGTGTCGGGGGTTCAAATCCCTCCCTCGCTACCAATTATTTCGGTGTCTTGGACCCGATACGTCAGCCAATTGACGAGCGGCGGCGCGACTTGGTCGCGTTTGTGTCGCAGCTGAGCGCAGAACGCTCGTTTGCTCCAATCCTTCATATCGGTCCGCTTCGATCGGGCTGGCGGTCGCACGCAGAGGGTATGCGGCGCGGATGACATGCTTGGCGGCGTAGAGTTTCATGTCCGCCGCATGGACGAACTCTTCGAAGGTCATCGGCGGTTCGTGCCGAGCGGCGCCGCAGGACATGGCGAGGGGCAGCAGCGTGCGGTCGTCGAGGGCCAACGGGGCGCCGCGCAAGGCCTCCCGCAGGCGCATCGCGATACCCTCGGCCTGGTCGAGTTCGGTCCTGGGGAGCAGGATGAGGAACTCGTCGCCGCCGACACGTCCAATCACGTCGTGCTCCCGCAAGCCGGCTTGAAGGACCGAGACCAAGTGGACCAGGGCCCGATCCCCGGTGCGATGGCCATGCGAGTCGTTGACCTGCTTGAACAGGTCGAGATCGAGGGCGATTAGGCTCAGCGGCGCGCCGGACGGGTCCTGCATCGCGGCGGCGGCCGTGTCGGCGAATGCCGCGCGGTTCAGAACGCCGGTCAGGCTATCGGTGGCCGCGAGGCGGGCCAATTCGGCCTTTTGAAGCTTCAAGACCTCAGTGCTCCGCGACAGCGAGGTGAAGTGTGCGCCTCGCGCCGACAGGGCCGCCGCCACCGGCAGACAGGTCAGGAGGACGCCGGCCAGGAAGATCTGAAACAGGAAGGCTTGTCCGCGCGGGTCCTGTTCGATGACGGCGATCGGTCCATGCCCGCGCAGCGTCGCGACGGTGCCGATCACGGCGATGATGAGCACGGACAGCGTCGTCCCGAGACGCCCGAGCCGGAACGTCACCAGCATGACGGGCCCGAACAGGACGAACAGCACCGGCCTCTCGGCGACGAAGAACACCCCGTAGGCGATCGCCGCCGTCATCATCTGCAGCCCCGCCGCCTCGGCGCGTTGCCGCCAATCCTTGTCGGACAGGCACCGCAGATATTCACCCTTCAGCAAGGCCGAGAAGAAGGGCGTGAGGATGAGGAGGCCGAGGCCGTCGCTGAGCAGCCAGGAGACGAACGACTCCCGGAACCCCTGTCCGTACAGGAGCCAAGCGGTGGCTGCACCACCAATGCCGCTCAGCGCCGGGGCGATGAGGCCGCAGACGACGATGAACCGCCCGACGACGGCGGGTGCGCTCAGGAACCCGTCATCCACGAGAGCAGGCCGCATCAGGCGCGCCGCGACGCCGATTTCAACGAGGTTGCAGAGGCCGAAGAGCGGAAGGCCGACAGTCGGCCCCCGCGTGATCATGTTCGCGGCCAGGTTCGCGAGGAACCCGGCGACGAAAACGCCCGTCCCCCTTCCCGGATCGCGATCGAGCAGGGCGGCGAGGAGCACGGCATTGGCGGGCCACACTGCCGCGATGTCGCGCCCGTCACTCGTCAGATAAATCGTGCCGGCGGCCAGCCCGCATGAGAGAAGGCCGACGATGCTCTCCGCCAGTCTTGCGTTCCAGGCAAGAGTCATGGGGCGCAGCCTTCGCTTTGCTCGCGTTGTCGTCAGGGGCATGACCAGATCGTGCTTGGGAGCATGGGCGTCGGCACGAGGATGAGGGATGTCCTCGCATTCCTCGCTACGCGCGTCGGCGGGTCAGACGCGGTAGGCCATGCGCAGGCCGCCCCAGTGGCGACCGGCGATGCGGATCGGTGAATCGACTTCCTGCATCATCACCGTGCGTCCGCCCAGTTCGCGGGCGTAGGACTGCACCAGGAACGGCTCGACGTTGCGCGCGGCCATCAAGCCGGCCCGGTCGTCGAAGATCCGGCGGCTCCGGCTGTTGGCATCGTTCCATGTCCGGTCTCCCGGGCGCTGCGGCTGCGAATACTTCCGATTGTGCACGGGCAGGTAGCCGTTGTGATCGACCGCGACGCAGAACACGAGGCGCTCGTCCAGCCTGAGCAGCCGCTCCTGGATTGGGGGGAGGAGGCGCTCGAGTGCGGGCACGGCGGCGGTCAGGTGCTGCTGCGGATCGGTACCGGGCACCGGCTGATAGGCCACGTCGAACAGGGCCTCTTCGGTCAGGTCGCCGTCCCGGATCGCGCCTTCGAACGCTGCGGCGATCTCGGCCGCGGCGGCCAAGGCGCGCTCGCCACGCAGGCGGTTCTGCCGATCGAGCGCTTCCGAGAGCGCTTCGACCCGCGCTCCGTAGGCGTCCGACGCGTTCTCGGTCCGCAGATGCAGGCCGAGTCGGCTCCGGGCCACCACCCGCGCCTCGACCTGCCCGAGTTCGTGAATGTCGATGGTCAGGCTCCTGCCCGGCTCGGCGGTGATCTCCTTCTGCGGGGTGAGCAGGAGACCCGTCGGACTCACGTCCACAGTGCGCGCGGCCACGCTTCCGGTTTCCTGTCGGATCCGCGCCTCCAGCACGACGGGAAGCCTGCGGTGGGCGCGGCGATTCCCCAGCTCGTTGTTGCGCAGAACGACGAGGAACCGCCCCATCAAGCGGTCGATCGTCTGCGAGGAGGCGTCGGCCGCTCGGTTCACCGCCGCAGCGGCCTGGGCCTCCCGCTCGATCGCCTCCGTGCTGCCGACCACGCGCGCGACGAACCGCGCCACCGACTCGGCCGAGCGCCGCAACTCGGCAGTCGAGGCAGTCTGCTCTTCGACCGCGGACACGACCTCGACGAAACGGGGCCCGACCTGCTCCACGAGGCGGGCTGCCTCCTCCACGGCATCGGCCGAGACCTGCGCCTCGTCCTGCAGCCGTCCGATCGTCTGTTGAATCCGGTCGGTCGCCCGCGCCGTCTGCTTGGCGAGATCCTTGACCTCCTGCGCGACCACCGCGAAGCCGCGCCCATGCTCGCCCGCGCGCGCCGCCTCGATCATGGCGTTGAGGGCGAGCAGGTTGGTCTGGCGTGTGATGCCCGCGATCAGCTCGATCACGCTGCCGATCTCGTCCGAGGCGGCGCGGAACTGGCCGATCCGGTCCTGGACGCCCCCGATCACGGCGGTCACGCTCTGCAGCAGGCCAGCGGCGGAATGGATCTGCGCGCCGATGCTGTCGGCGGCTGCGGTCAGTTCCTGGGCCGAACCGGCCAGCAGCCGCGCGGTCTCGTCGACAGCGCGGGTCTCCCCCACGAGGCCGTGGGTCCGCTCCCCGATATCGGCGAGCGAAGCGTTCGCCTCGACGACGGCGCGGCCGACTCCGGCGGATGTCTTCTGCACGGATTGAACGAGGAGGTGCAGGTCGGCCTCGATCTGGTCGATGATTTCGCCCGGTTGCCTCGTCAACGTCGCCATCGGCGACGGACCGTCGGGCACAAGCTGAGCCTGGGACATCGCATCGAATAAATCTGATTTTTCTGCTTTGTGATCTTGCGCATATCCTAGAAAATCTCGGATCGCAGTCAGCACGTCACTCTCCCATCTCCGGTCTTTCTGCCATTAAGAATAAATTTTTGCCACAAAGGCTTAAATACCTACTTAAAATATTAATAATATAGAAAATTTTTCAGCAAAATTGTCTGATACAAGTCATGGATTGCTCGGCAGACAAGATACTTACGTAGTCTGCTGAATGTGTCCGGCTGCATATTGGCATTTATGTACTAAAGAGATCTTAATTTAGGTCAGATAACATTAAAAGTCGTGGCATAATTTAGGTCATCATTCTCAAACACCGGTTAAATGACGTTGAATTTGCAATTTTGCATCGTAGTGCTGCAGCCTTTGAGACATCGAGAATCGCACCGAAGCACGATAGGGCAGCCTGGAATCGATGCGTCGAGAGGGGAAGGAGAGCACGTCGAACACGTCCCGGAACAGGGGCTGCATCTCCTCGTCGATGGCTACGAGGTCGCCGAGCTCCAGCTTGCGACAGACTTCGACCGGCAGCACCACGGCCGAGCACAGGCGCATCATGTTCGATCGGGCCAGCTTCAATGATGGTCGTCACGAGCGCCCGTCCTCTACCGACGTCGACCGCTCGTTTTTGGGTGCGTTCTCGCTGATGGGCACGGTCTTAGGAACGCCCGGACGAAACCGTGGGGGTCGGCGCGGCGGTCAACAGCATCAACCGAGCTCCGGGCCTTCTTCGACGCCGGCGGCTTGGGCCGGCCGATAGGGGGGACGGGCGGTCGGTCCGTTGCGTCCCCGAGAACGCGTTCGAGGCGTGCCACGCGGTCAGCCCGACCAAGGCGATCACCGTGACCGTCGACGACCAGCGCGTCGGGAACCCGGCCTGCAACTGCCAACGAAGAACGGCCGGCTTCCTCGCCGCCCGCCTCCACGTTGTTTCTAGAGGCAAGAGCGCGGTTCGACGGCCCCTGCCGGCATATGCCGTTGTCGCTCGGGCCTCACGCGAAGATCGGCATGCCGGAGCCCACCAACGGCAGAGGGGATTGGACCGTCGGACGATAGCGCCGAGTCCCGCCCTCAGCCGGCCTGCCTCGGCGCCGAACGACCTCGCGTTCGAAGGCGATATAGGCCTGCGGGGCGCCGTCGCGGTCCAGGATCGGCCGGACGTCGATCTCGCACAGGTACTCCTCTCCATCCCTACGATAGTTCCGCAGGCAACCCAGGAAGCGCCCTTCCGCCCGCAGGAGCCGCGGCAGGTGTCGCGTGGCCTCACGGTTGGTGTCCGGTCCCTGCAGGATGCGCGGCGTACCGCCGACGAGGTCGGCGGGCGCGTAGCCGCTCATGCGCGCGAAGGCCGGGTTGGCGTAGAGCACCGTCGGTCCCGGCCGCTCCAAGTCGACGTCGGTCAGCACCACCGCGAGGTCCACCGGCTCCGCGAACAGCCGCACCAAGTCCGTGAGTTCCATGGCACGATTCCTCCCATGAGCGTGCCATGGAGCAATAAATCAGGATCCGTTAACGACTTATGCCGCCGCAATGGCATGTTCGACGCGAAGTGTGGAGAATTCAATTCAGGGTTCCGCAATCCCGGGGCAGCGATCATGGGACATCGCCCGAACCGATACGAAACCAGTCGTCGGCACCGGGCTCCAACCGGGACAAGGGAAATGACCGCCATGTTCGATTTCACGGGTGGACGGCGCAGGGCCGACGCCGCGACGCTTGCCGCCATCGGAACGCCGGTGATGAACCTCGACGCGAACGGCGTGGTCGTCGCCCTCAACCCGGCCATGGCCGACCTGCTGCGCCGGCCTGCGGTCGGCCCGTCCGGCGTCCGTCCGGAGGACATCGTGGGCCGCCACGTCGACGGCCTGTGCCGGGACGCGGAAGGCCGTTCGCTGGCCGACCGGCCCGGGCGGGGCGGGGCGACCGTCGTCGCGCTCGGCGGACGCCTCTTCGACGTCGTCGCGGTGCCGGTGCCCGGCAGACGCGGCGTCCTCGGCCAGGCCCTGGCGTGGACCGACGCCGCCCCGCGCCTGGAGCGCGAGGACCAAGCCCGCCGCCTCGCCGCCGTCGAGGCGTCCCAGGCCGTCGTCGAGTTCCTGCCCGACGGCACCATCCTTTCCGCCAACGCCGCGTTCCTCGGCCCGATGGGCTACGCCCTCGACGAGGTCCGGGGGCGCCATCACGGCCTTTTCGTCGAGCCGGCCTACCGCGAAGGCCGCGAATATGCCGCGTTCTGGGACGGGCTGCGCGCGGGGCGGGCCGAGGTGGCGGAGTTCAAGCGCATCGCCAAGGGCGGTCAGGCGGTGTGGATCAAGGGCTCCTACAACCCGATCCGCGACGGGTCGGGGCAGGTCGCGCGGGTCGTGAAGTACGCCACCGACATCACCGCCCAGACCGTCGAGACCGCCGCCCTGAGGGGCCAGATCGAGGCCATCCGCAAGTCGCAGGCGGTGATCAGCTTCGATCTCGACGGACGCGTGCTGGAGGCGAACGCCAACTTCCTCAACGCCGTCGGCTACACGGCCGCCGAGGTGGTCGGTCAGCACCACCGCATGTTCGTCGACCCCGATGACCGCGCCGGCGCCGAGTACGCCCGCTTCTGGGAGGCGCTGCGGCGCGGCGAGTACCAGGCCGGGCAATTCCGCCGAATCGGCAAGGGCGGGCGCGAAGTCTGGATCGAGGCGAGCTACAACCCGGTGCTCGACGCAGACGGGCGACCGGTGCAGGTGACCAAGTTCGCCATCGACGTTACCGCCCAGGTCGAGCAGCGCGAGCGGGTGCGCCGCCTGGAGGAGGAGGCGGCACGGGAGCGCGCCGAGGCCGAGGCGCGGCACAGGGCCGACCTCGCGGGGATGGCGGACGCCTTCGAGCACACCGTCGGCGCCGTCCTGTCCTCGGTGGCATCCGCCGCAACGGAGTTGCAAGCGACCGCCGCGAGCATGTCGGGCATCGCGACCGAGACCGCGCAGCAATCGACGGCCGTGGCCGCCGCGGCGAATCAAGCCTCGGCCAACGTCGGCACGGTGGCGGCGGCCGCCGAGGAACTCGGGGCCTCGGTCGACGAGATCGCGAGACAGGTCGCGGGCTCCGAGGACCTCGCCGGGCAGGCGGTCCGCGAGGCGGAGCAGACGGCGTCACTGGTGCAGGAACTCAGCGAGGCGGTGCGCAAGATCGGCGACGTGGTCGCCATGATCTCCGCCATCGCCAGCCAGACCAACCTCCTGGCGCTCAACGCGACCATCGAGGCGGCGCGGGCCGGGGAGGCCGGGCGCGGCTTCGCCGTGGTGGCCTCGGAAGTGAAGGATCTGGCGAGCCAGACGGCGCGCGCCACGGAGGACATCACGCAGCAGATCGGTCGCATCCAGGGCGCGACCGGCAACGCCGTCGGCGCTATCGACGGCATCCGTCGGCGCATCCAGGAGATCAACACCGTCGCGACCTCCATCGCCGTCGCCGTTCAGGAGCAGGGCGCGGCCACGCAGGAGATCGTGCGCAACGTCACCGAGGCGGCGTCGGGCACCGGCGAGGTGACGAGCAACGTCACCGGTGTCGCCCGGGCGGCCGAGGAGACGGGCGCGGCGGCCACCCAAGTCTTGACGGCGGCCTCGGACCTGTCGCGGCAGTCCGAGCATCTGGGCGGCGAAGTCGCCCGGTTCCTCTCCAAGATCCGCGCGGCGTGAGGATCCGATGGCTGAAGTCCTCACCCTCCCGCTCGACCTGTCCGCGGAAGCATCGCGCCGCCTCCACGTCCAACTGGAACGGGAGATGGCGGCCGGGCTCGATCCCGGCTCGCGCCAAGCGCAGATCGCCTGCCTGTCCGGCTCGCTCACGCGAGCCCTGCATCAGCTACGGGAATCCGTCCGGAGGGCGGTCTCGGACCTGCCCGCGGACGATCCGACCGCGTCGACCCTGCACGAGGCGGCGACGGGAATGGCGTTGCTCGCCCAGGCCGTGATGGCCGGCGCGGCCGGCCTCGGCGCCCAGCCGCTCCCGGAGGCGTGAGACGACGCGGGGGGCGGCGCAGGTCCGGCCCGCCTCCCCCTCACGCCTCCCGGATGCCGGGCTTCCTGCCGGGTTCGAAGATGAACTCGACGCCGGCCGCCTCGAGCGCGCGGCGCACGGCCAGCAGGGTGTCCGGACGCGGGCGGACGGCCGAGGCGGGGTCCTCCAGCCGGTTCAGGGTCGAGACCGAGACCTTGGCCGCCGCGGCCAGGTCGTCCTTCGACAGACCGGTGAGCCCGCGCGCCGCCCTGATCTGGCCCGCGGTCGGCAGTTCCTCCCCGTTCGACGTGGTGGGACGGGAGAAGGCAGGCGGTGGGGGCGGGGCCTCGGTCCCGGGCACCTGGGCGCCGTAGCGGCTGCGCCCCGGCATCTTGAGGCAGACGCCGACCCACTCGCGCACCGAGCCGTCCTGGTTCAGCACCGGCGCGCCGCGTGCGTTGAACCAGCGATAGATCCCGTCGGCGCACAGGACGCGGTAATCGGTGTTGTAGGGCTCGGTATGCTCGACCGCCGTCATCCACGCGGCCTGTGTCCGTGCCCGGTCGTCCGGGTGGACGGCATCCAGCCAGCCCAGGCCCTGCATCTGAGCGTGGGTCTGGCCGGTCAGCGCCATCCACTGCGGCATCTCGCTGGGCTCGCCGTTGGCCTTGTTTATCCAGAAGACCGAGGCCGTCGCGGCGATCAACGCATTGAACCGGTCGTGGCGCTGCATGAGCGCGTTTAAGGAGTCGTGCCGCTCCGTCACGTCGAAGACGACGCCCATGCCCTGGGCCGGGGCGCCGTCGGCGCCGAGGATCACCTCGGCATGGTGCAGGATCCAGCGCTGGGTCCGGTCCGGCCGGACGATGCGGAACTCGCGGCTGATCGGCTGCCCGGAACGCAGGACCGCGATCTGGTCGCGGTGGGCGGCTTGGTCCTCGGGATGGATCATGTCGAGGCCGAAGCCGAAGGTCATCTCGGACGCCGGGTCGAGCCCGAGGATGCGGTAGAGGCCGAGCGAGGCGTCCAGCCGCTCCGTGCGCAGGTCCGCCGACCAGAAGCCGACCTTGCCGGTGTCCTCGACGAGTTTGAGGAAGTGGCGGGATGAGAAGGCGCGTGTGCTCCCGCCCCCCTCGGCCGGTCCCTGCCGCATCAGTGACCGCGTCGGCATCACCCTTCTCCCAGTCTCGACCCGTCCGGTGGAAGCCTTCCTGCCACGACCATGATTCATAATGCGTTAAGAAGGCAGAACTGTCCTTCTGTGCAGTGGCTCCCGGAAGTCGGGCAGCGCGGAAAGCGGTCTCACCGGGCAAGACGCAGCAAGGACGCACCGCAAGCGGTACCTCGCAGGCGGCAATGAATGCCGCGCCGGGAAGAACTTCATAGCCCGGTAACGAACGGCCTGAGGCAGGAGCCGCCACGATAGGGAAATGGGCGCAAATCTGCCAATCCGGCCAGACCTCGCCCCAGGTCCGGTGAAATGACAGGAAATTTGGCCCGGAAACCCGTCGATGTACTCGTTTTTAGCCAATCGGCTTGAGGCGGCGTCAGCGCGGCCGATCCATCCTACTGGAAAGAGAGGCGAACGACCTCCTTTCACTGGGGACTTCACATGCTACTTCGGGGCAACCAACTCAAGTCAAAGCTGAACGCGCTCAATGCCTCGCAAGCGCTGATCGAGTTCGACCTGGACGGCAAGGTCGTCACGGCCAACGCCAACTTCCTGGCCGCCCTCGGCTACGGCCTCGAGGAGATCCAGGGGCGGCATCACTCCATGTTCGTCGATCCCGTCGAGCGCGAGGG
This sequence comes from Methylorubrum rhodinum, assembly GCF_014199935.1. Classification (GTDB taxonomy): domain Bacteria; phylum Pseudomonadota; class Alphaproteobacteria; order Rhizobiales; family Beijerinckiaceae; genus Methylobacterium; species Methylobacterium rhodinum. Next base: position 78,100 of record NZ_JACHOP010000014.1, on the reverse strand, counting down.
CGACGCCTACCGGCAGTTCTGGGCGGCGCTCCGCCGCGGCGAGTTCCAGCAGGCCGAATACAAGCGCATCGGCAAGGGCGGGCGCGAGGTCTGGATCCAGGCCAGCTACAACCCGCTCGTCGGTCGCAACGGCAAGCCCTACGGCGTGTTCAAGTGCGCGGTCGACATCACCGCGCGGAAGCTGCGCAGCGCCGACAACCAGGGCAAGCTCGACGCCCTCGACCGCTCGCAGGGCATCATCGAGTTCGAGCTCGACGGCACCGTCGTCACCGCCAACGCCAACTTCCTCGCGGTGGTCAGCTACGGCCTCGACGAGGTGAGGGGCAAGCACCACTCGATGTTCGTCGAGGCCGCCGAGCGGGGAAGCGCTGCCTACCGCGCCTTCTGGGAGGCGCTGCGGCGCGGCGAGTTCCAGCAGGCCGAGTACCGCCGCATCGGCAACGGCGGACGCGAGGTCTGGATCCAGGCCACCTACAATCCCGTCCGCGACGCCTCCAACCGCCTCGTGAAGGTCGTCAAGTTCGCCGTCGACGTCACCGCCGCCGTGCAGGAGCGCCAGCGCCGGGCCGCGTTGCACCGCGGCATCGACCGCGACCTCGACGGCATCGCCGCGTCCATCTCGCAGGCTTCGCAGCAGGCGGTCGGTGCGGCCGGCGCCGCCGAGCAGGCCTCGGGCAACACCCAGGGAGTCGCCGCCGGCGCGGAGGAGCTGGCCTCATCGGTGGGCGAGATCGGCCGGCAGGTCAACCGTGCCTTGCAGGTCACCGGGCGGGCCGTCGAACAGGCCAACGCGACCTCGACCGTCGTGGCCGGGCTCGCCTCGGCGGCCCAGCGCATCGGCGACGTGGTCGGCATGATCTCGGGCATCGCCTCGCAGACCAACCTGCTGGCCCTCAACGCCACCATCGAGGCGGCCCGCGCCGGGGAGGCCGGCAAGGGCTTCGCCGTCGTCGCCGCCGAGGTGAAGGAACTCGCCGCGCAGACCGCGCGGGCGACGCAGAGCATCGGCGGCCAGATCGCCGAGACGCAGGCCGCGGCGAACCAAGCCGCCGCCGCCATCGCAAGCATCGGCGAGACCATCGGCGAGGTCAACGAGATCTCCTCGGCCATCTCCTCGGCGGTCGAGCAGCAGGCCGCGGTCGCGCAGGAGATGTCGGCCAACATGCAGGCCATGACGCAGGCGGTCACCGAGATCAGCCGCAGCGTCGGCCTGATCGCCGCCTCGACCCAGGAGGTCGAGGCGTCCGCGCGCCTCGTCCGCGACGCGTCCCGCAGCATGGCGGCCTGAGGGCCGCCGCCGCACCCCGCCCATCCGAGGAGAGGACCGATGGACGACCTCCTGCGCGAATTCCTGACAGAGAGCGCCGAGCATCTCGACACCGTCGACGCGGAACTCGTCCGCTTCGAGCGCGACCCCACCGACAAAGACGTCCTGCGGAACGTCTTCCGCCTGGTGCACACCATCAAGGGCACTTGCGGCTTCCTCGGGCTGCCCCGCCTGGAGGCGCTCGCCCACGCGGCGGAGACCCTGATGGGCCGCTTCCGCGACGGGGACCCCGTCGGCGCGCAGGCGGTGACGCTGGTGCTCGCGACCCTCGACCGGCTCAAGCAGATCCTGAACGCCCTCGAGATCGCGGGTACCGAACCGCCGGGGGAGGACGCCGACCTGATCGGCGCCCTCGAATCGATGGCGACCGCACGGGTCGGCACAAGCGGGGCGGAAGCGATCGCGGCGTTCTGGTCGGCGTCGGCGGAAGGCCCCCCGACGTTGCCGGCAAGCGAACCGGCGGCGTTTCTCGACGCGTTGGAGGCGGCCTTCCTCGCCGCGCCCGGCGCCGATGCGCCGGAGGCGCCGGACCGCGTCGAGGAGGCGGCTCCCGTGGTGGCGTCGCGGATGGAGACCGACCCCACGACGGCCAGCGACCGGGGCGGCGCCGTCGCCCATGGCCAGACCATCCGGGTCGGCGTCGAGACCGTCGAGCACCTGATGACGATGGTCTCGGAGCTCGTGCTAACCCGCAACCAACTTGTGGAGATCGCGAGGGCCTCGGGCAGCGACGTCTACAAGGGCCCGCTCCAGCGGCTCAGCCAGGTCACCGCCGAGCTGCAGGACGGCGTGATGCGGACGCGCATGCAGCCGGTGGGCAACGCCTGGCAGAAGCTGCCCCGCGTGGTACGCGACCTCTCGGCCGAGCTCGGAAAGCCGATCGATCTCGTTATGGTCGGCGCCGAGACCGAGCTCGACCGGCAGGTCCTCGACGTGATCAAGGACCCGCTCACCCACATGGTGCGCAACTCCGCCGACCACGGCCTGGAGGCGACCGCCGACCGTGTCGCCGCCGGCAAGACCGCCCGCGGCACCATCCGCCTCTGCGCCTACCACGAGGGCGGCACGGTGACGGTCGAGATCGCCGACGACGGTCGGGGCCTGGACCTCGCCGCCATCCGTCGCAAGGCGGTCGAGCGCGGGCTGGCCTCGCAAGCCGAGGTCGAGCGGATGACCGACGCGCAGGCCGCCAAGTTCATCTTCCACGCCGGCTTCTCGACGGCCTCGGCCGTCACCTCGGTCTCGGGCCGCGGCGTCGGCATGGACGTGGTCAAGACCAACATCGAGACCATCGGCGGCGTCATCGACATCGCCACCCGGCCCGGCCGCGGCACCACCTTCACCATCAAGATCCCGCTCACGCTCGCCATCGTCGCCGCGCTGATCGTGCGGGCCGGCGCGCACCGCTTCGCGCTGCCGCAGGTGGCGGTGCTGGAACTGGTGCGCGTCGGAAGCGGGCAGGCCCAGGACATCGAGCGCATCAACGGCGCGCCGGTGCTGCGGCTTCGCGACAGCCTCCTGCCCGTCGTGCCGCTCTCGGGCATCCTCGGAATGGGGGCCGCGCCGTCGGCCGACGGCTTCGTGGTGGTGGCTCAGGTCGGACGCCAGCGCTTCGGCCTCCTCGTGGACGAGGTCTTCCACACAGAGGAGATCGTCGTGAAGCCGATGTCCTCGAAACTCCGCCACCTGTCGCTGTTCGCCGGCAACACCATCCTCGGCGACGGCGCCGTGGTGCTCATCGTCGATCCGAACGGCGTCGCGGAGCGCGTCGCGGCGGGCAGCCGACAGGACCTCGCCCCGGACACGGGCGACGCACCGTCGACCACGCCGGACGAAGCGTCGCGCTACCTCGTCTTCCGCGCGGGCGGCGACCTCAGGGCGGTGCCGCTGTCGCTGGTGACCCGCCTGGAAACGGTCGAGGCCGGACGGATCGAGTGGCTCGGCGGGCGACCGGTCATCCAGTACCGCGGGCGCCTGATGCCGCTCGTTCCTGCGGAGGATGGCATCCCGGTCCGCCGGGAAGGCAGTCAGGACATGCTCGTGTTCACTCCCGGCGAGCGCCCGACCGGCCTCCTGGTGGACGCCATCGTCGACATCGTCTCCGAGCGCGTCGAGGTCGAGCCCGCGGCCGGCCGGCCCGGCATTCTCGGCACCGCGGTCCTGCGCGGTCGGGCGACCGACATCGTCGATCTCGCGCAGCTGCTTCCGCCCGTGCACGGCCCCGACCGGACGGCGCGTTCCGTCGCCGCAATCCCCCTCGACGCCGTCGGCCTCGCGGCCTGACGAGGAGCGCCACCCATGACCGGTAAGATCCAGGCGCCGGCGTCGTCCGGCGAGGCGGCGGACTACGTCACCGTGACCGTCGGGGAGGCCTTGTTCGGCCTGCCCATCGCCCGCGTGCACGACGTGTTCAGACCGAACTCGATCACCCCCGTGCCGCTCGCGCCGCCCGAGGTGGTCGGCCTGCTCAACCTGCGGGGCCGCGTGGTCACCGCCCTGTGCCTGCGCCGCCGGCTCGGCCTGCCGGCGCCGGACCGGAACGCGATGGGAATGGCAGTCGGCCTGGAACAGGCCGGCGAGACCTTCGGGCTCGTCGTGGACGCGGTCGGCGAAGTCCTGCGGCCGGCCGCGGACACCCGAGAGGCGGTTCCGTCCAACCTCGACCCGCGCTGGCGCGGCCTCGCGTCCGGGGTGCACCGCCTCGACGGATGCCTGCTCGTCGTCCTCGACGTCGATGCCCTGCTCGCCTTCGGGCCGGCGGCCGAAGCCGCCTGACTGACGCCACCTCATCCCGATCGGCACCGATCCCGACCGAGGGTCGGGATCGGTGAGTTCGGCGGACGCCCACCGCCGCGCGGTCGCGCGGGCAGACGGCGATGAGTTCCCCCTCGTCGCCGTCTGGAATCACCCGGCCCCTCCGCGAAGGTGGCAGGCCGCCCCATCGAACGGACCGATCATCGTGAGCGCCCTCGACACGCCCTCCCGTAAGGCCGGCAAGGCCCGCAGCGGATTCGCGACCGCCGGTCGTGGCGCACCCGGCCCCGAGGACGCCCGGCTGCGCCATGAGACCCGCGCCGCGATGCTGGGCGAGACGTTGCAACTCGCCAAATACTCCGCCGTCACCCAGGCCGCGGTCGCGCTGGCGCTCGCCTACATGTTCCGGGACATCGCCCCGCACGGCTACATGGCCGGTTTGGCGACGGCGGTGATCTTGCTCTGCGCCGCCACCTTGACCGCGGCGCGGCGCTACCGCCACGCTTTGGGCGCGGCGGCGACCGAGCGCGCGATCCGCCGCGGCTTCGCGGCCTCGAAGCTGCTCGCCCTCGTGCTCGGCCTGTCATGGGCGAGCATGCCCGCGGTGCTGCTGCCGGGCATGGACAACGCCTATCGGGTCATCGTGGTGGCGGTCTGCGCCGGGCTCGTCTCGGACGCCTACGTCGTCGGCCCGATCTTCGGCGTCGCCGTCCTGCTCGCCGCGCCCGTGGTCGCCGGTTTGTTCGTCGGCCTGCTGGGCTGCGAGGCACCGGTGGGCGACTACATCGCGGTGCTGCTCGCGGTCTACGCGACGTTCGTATTCTTCAGCGCGCGCCGCATGTGCGGGCTGTCGTACCAGCGCCTGTGGGACCGGGCGGTGGTGCAGCAGCAGAGCGAGACCATCGGCCTGCTGCTCAAGGACTTCGAGGAGGGAACCAGCGACTGGCTCTGGGAGACGGACGCGGCCGGGCGCCTGCACCATTCCCGCCGACGCTTCGCCGCCCTTTTCGGCCGGGACGCCGCGGACCTGCGCGACCTCGACGTCATGGCGGTCCTGCGCGCGATCGCCGCCGAGGGGGCCGCGCGCGGGGACATCGAGGCGGTCATCGCCGCCGTCCAGGCCCGCCTGCCGTTCCGGGACCTCACGGTCAGCCTGGCGACGACGGAGGGGACGCGCTGGTGGACCCTCAACGGCAAGCCCGCCTTCGACCGGCAGGGCGCCTTCCTCGGCTACCGCGGCGTCGGCTCGGACGTCACGGCGAGTCGCGCGGCGCAGGCCCGCATCGCCTTCCTGGCCGGCCACGACGCCCTGACGGGGTTGCCCAACCGCACCAACTTCCAGGAGGTGTTGGAGGAGGTCTGCCGCGAGATCCACTCGTCCGAGCGCCGCAGCGCGCTGTTCTACCTCGACCTCGACGGCTTCAAGGTCGTCAACGACACTCGCGGCCATCTCGTCGGCGACAGGCTCCTGAAGGAGGTCGCGGCGCGCCTGCTCGACGTCTGCGGCTCGCACGGCGTCTTTCGCCTCGGCGGCGACGAGTTCGCGGTGGTCGTGCGCGACACGGGGCGGGCCGAGGCGGAGGCCCTGGCCTCGCGGGCCGTGGCGGCGTTGCGCCGCCCCTACCCGATCGACGAGACCCGGCTGGAGATCGGCGTCAGCGTCGGTATCGCCTACGGGCCCGACGACGCCATCGACCCGTCGAGCCTGCTCATGCGCGCCGACCTCGCCCTCTACGCCGCGAAGGCGGACGGCAAGGGCTGCTGGCGCACCTTCGACCCAGCGCTGGAGGAAAAGGTCCAACGCCACCGCCAACTCGACGTCGACATGCGGGCGGCACTCGCCGCCGACGAGATGGAGCTGCACTACCAGCCGCTCGTCGACATGCGCAGCGGGCGCGTCACCGGCTTCGAGGCCCTGCTGCGCTGGAACAAGCCCGGACAGGGCTGGGTCTCGCCTGGCGAGGTCATCCCGGTCGCGGAGGGCACCGGTTTCGTCGTCGAGATCGGTCGTTGGGCGCTCAGGCGCGCCTGCACCGACGCTCTCGCCTGGGACGGGCTGCGGGTCGCGGTCAACATCTCCTCGATCCACCTGCGCATGCCGGGCTTCCACGAGGAGGTCGCCGCCGTGCTGCGGGAGACGGGGCTGAGGCCCGACCTTCTGGAAGTCGAGATTACGGAATCGGTGCTGCTCGATCACGGAGTCGAGGTGCTGGACAACCTCAACAGTTTGCGGGCGCTCGGCGTGCGCATCGCGCTGGACGACTTCGGCACCGGCTACTCGTCCTTGAGCTACCTGACCGAGTTTCCCTTCGACAAGGTGAAGGTCGACCGCTCCTTCGTGCGCGACCTGCAGGGCCGGCCCGAGAAGGTCGCGGTGGTCGAGGCCATCGCCCGGATGGGGCGCGCCCTGTCGATGAACGTCACCGTCGAGGGCGTCGAGACGCGCCAGCAGCTCGACGTGCTGCGCGAGAAGCGCTGCGACGTCGCCCAGGGCTTCCTCTACAGCCCGGCCCGCCCCGCGTCCGAGGTCATGGCGCTGATCGGGCGCATCGAGGGAACGGTGACGGTCGCCCCGGCGGCCGAGAGCGGCCCGGCACAGGACGCACGACCGATTCTCTCGCTGGTCCGCGCGTCGTGACGGCGGCGGCGCATTCGGCCGTCCGTTCGCAACCGGAAGGCCGGATGCCGGCAACGGCATGGGAAAGGCCGCGCCAAGCTCGTCTTCCCGCCTCGCCGCTTCCTTCTCGAAGCGTGATCCACCAAAAACCACGACGAACCATAGCATCGGGCCGATCGACCCGCGAGGCGCGAGCGGGAGGGGACCGCTCTCGGAACGCTCCCCTCCGGGCGATCAAACCACGAGGAAGTCCGCTGCCGTGAGCGCGGCCTTGTTGTCGAGCACGGCGAACTTCACCGATGCCCCGTTCCCCGAGCCATCCGCGTCGTAGAACAGCTCGCCGGTGGCCTGCTTGTACAGAATGCGGTCGCCGGAATCGGCGATGCCCGTGCTGATGTTCTTGAACGCGCCGTCGGCGAGCTGCCCAGGCGCCAGCGCGGAAAAGACACTTTTCGACAGCCGCACCGTGTCCTCGGCCGCGAAGTCAGAGATGCTGTCGACGTTGGTCGAGCCCAGGGCCGTCGAGAAGGCGAAGCTGTCGGCGCCGCCCCGGCCGATCAACAGATCGTTGCCGCCCCGGCCGTCGAGCACGTTGGCGCCGTTGTTGCCCACCAGCTTCTGACCGAACTCGTTGCCGCTGAGGTTGAGCCGTGCCGTGCCGGTCGACGAGAGCAGTTGCAGCGCCTCGATCTCCTGACCTGCCGCGAGCGCGTAGCTCGTCGAGCCCAGCACCGTGTCGCTGCCGCCGCCCGCCGCCTCGCGCACCCGGTCGCCGATATTGTCGATGATGAAGGTGTCGTTGCCGCCGCGCCCCGTCATCGCGTCGCGGCCGATGCCGCCGTTGATGACGTTGTCCCCGTTGTTGCCGACCAGCGATTGGCTGATCGCGTTGCCGGTGAGATCGAGCTTGGTCGTCCCGGTCGAGGCGAGGAGCTGCAGCCCCTCGATCTCCTGCCCGACCTGGAGCGCGTAGCTGGTCGAGGCGAATACCCGGTCGACGCCCCCGCCCGAGGCCTCGAACACCCGGTCACCGGCATTGTCGACGATGAAGCTGTCGTCGCCGGCCCGCCCGTACAGGTTATCGAGGCCGGCCCCGCCGTTGAGGATGTTGGCGCCATCGTTGCCGACGAGCATGTTGGCGAGTTCGTTGCCGGTCAGGTCGATGGCGCCCTTGCCGGTATCGAGGAGCGTGCGCAGGATCTCGATGGATTGGCCGGCCGTCAGCCCGTAGTTCACCGCGGCCATGACGGTGTCGCTGCCTTTGCCCGCGGCCTCGAAGGTGAGGTCGCCGCTGTCGTCGACGTAGTACACGTCGCTGCCGTCGAGACCTTCCAGCTTGTCGGCTCCGGCTCGCCCGTCGAGGCGATCGATCCCGGCGGTCCCGACCAGCGTATCGGCGAAGCCGGATCCGGCCACCCTCTCGATCCCGATGAGGATATCCCCCGCCGCGTCGCCGCCGCTCGCCGCGCCGGTGCTGAGGTTGACCGACACACCCGCGGACGAGGCGCCGTAATCCACGAGGTCAGTGCCGATGCCGCCGTCGAGGGTATCGCCGCCCGCGCCGCCGATCAGGGTATCGTCGCCGTCGCGGCCGTACAGTTTGTCGATCCCGGCAGCGCCGCTGAGGATGTTGGTGAAGCCGTTGCCGTAGAGCGTGTCCGCATAGGCCGAGCCGAGGATGTTCTCGAAATCCACCAGGGCGTCGCCCTCGGCGGTGCCGCCGATGCCGGCGACCTTGCCGGCGCTGATGTCGACGGTGACCCCGGCGTTCGAATCGCTGTAGTAGGCCCAGTCGACACCGTCTCCGGCGAGCATGTAATCGGCTCCGGCCCCGCCGGTGATGCCGTCGTCCCCGGCGCCGCCGCCGATCTGATCCACGCCGCCGGCGCCGGACAGGGTGTCGTTTCCGGCCCCGCCGTTGATCGTGTTGGCGCCCTCGCTGCCGCCGAGGGTGTCGCCGTAATTCGAGCCTTCGAGGTTCTCGATACTGACGAGGGTGTCGCCCTGCGCGTCGCCGTTGGCCACCTTGCCGAGGGACAGGTCGACATAGACCCCCGCGGACGATCCCGCATAGGTCGCCGTGTCGTTCCCGTCGCCGCCGTCGAGCCGATCGCCGCCCGCACCGCCTTCCAGCGTGTCGGCGCCTCCGTTTCCGGTGAGGCTGTCCGTCCCGCCCCGCCCCCTGAAATCGTCGGCCGCCGCCGCGCCGACGAACGTGTCGCCGTAGTTGCTGCCGAGGAAGCGCTCGATCGAGGAGAAGAGATCTCCGGCGGCGTCGCCGGCATGGGCCCCGTTGACCAAGTTCACGGTGACGCCGGCGCTTCCCTCGAAGACGGCTGTGTCGAAGCCGTCGCCGCCGAACACGATGTCGCTGCCAGCACCGCCCACGATGGTGTCGTTTCCGGCCTCGCCGTAGAGGATGTCGTTCGCGCCCAGGCCCCGCAGCTTGTCGTCGCCGCCGCCGCCATACAGGCTCGACGCCGTGGTGGCGCCGCTCAGGTTGTCGGCGAAGGCCGAGCCGTAGGCGCCCTCGATCCCCACGATCGTATCGCCGCTGGCGTAGCCGTCGAGGACCTTGCCGAGCGCGAGGTCGACCGTGACGCCCGCATTCGAGGCGGCATAGCTGACATAGTCGAAGCCGGTCCCGCCATCGATGTAGTCCTTGCCGGAACCGGACCGGAGCGTGTCGCTCCCATCCTCGCCGTAGAGCCCGTTGTCGCCCGGACCGCCATCGAGGGAGTCGCCGCCGGTTCCGCCGTACAGCATGTCGTTGCCGAATCCGCCGTTGAGCGTATCGCCGCCGTCGAAGCCGAAGATCCTGTCGTTTCCGCTGTTTCCGGTGAGGCCGTTGCTGACGGCATTGCCGTACATCGTGTCGTTGCCCGACCCGCCGATCGCCGCTTCGATCGTCGTGTTGCGGGCGATGGCGACGTTGTCGGTCATGCTGCCGATATCGGAGAAGGTGCCCGGCCCGAGATCGATCAACTGGTTCGTGGTGAAGCCGGACACGTCCAGGGTGTCGTATCCGCCGGCATCGTAGATCGCGATGACCGGATCGGTGTTCTGGTTGAAATCGAACGCTCCGCGGCCCGCGTTGGAGTTGAACCCGTAGGTCGTGTTGCCCGTGCGCGTCGTCAGATCGGCGCCGTACTTGGCCTGGATCGCCGAGATGTCGTCGAGGAGTGGGGTCGCGCCGAAGGTCCGATCGAGAGATCCGTTGCGATCGTCGTCGCGTCGGCCGAAATGATCGGTGCCGGACCCGTCCGCGTCCGCGTTGAAATAGGACATGACGGTGTATTTGCGCGTGTCCTGCGCGTATTCGGCATTGTTGTTGTACGTGATTGAGACGCCCGGTGCGGCGTTGTATTTGCCGCCATGGGAGAGGCCGAGGGTGTGGCCGATCTCGTGGACGTAGGTCTGGATTCCGTAGCCGCCGTAGAACATGTCGGCGTCGGTATCGTGGGAATCCCAGCCGGAATTCATCCAGATCCGCTGCTTGGTGATGGTGTCGACGCCGTTGCTGCCCTGCGTCCTAGTCGGCGATGCGTAGGTTCCGCCGTCCTCCGTCACGGAGGTGTAGGCGAAGCTGATGTCGTGGTTGGTCGCGGACGAGGTCTCGACGAGGTCGATGGCGATCAGGTCGTCCCAGAGCTCGAACGATTCGCGGGCGCGCGCGACCATCAGCGCGGTCATGGTCCGGAAGCCCGTCGCCTCGTTGTTGCCGCTGCTCGGCGGCGCCGTCGAGGGGATCGCGTAGACCACCTGTGTCTTCGCCCAGGTCCGGGCGTCGTTGTCGGAGACCCACGAGGTGGTGAGCTGGTCGATGACCGTGGCGAGAGTGCCGACCGGCGGGGCGCCGACCTCCTCCGCTGACGGAGATCCGCTTCCCGCCGAGGGTCCGGACATCCAATGCCTGGAGACGTAGCCCAGCCTGTCGCTGCAAAGGATGCACATCGCCTGATCCCCCCATGAGTCGCCCGCCGTCCCGACCCGCCGGAGCGGTTCGCAGGGAGGGGGCGATGGCGCCGAAGGTCCTGAAGGCATCGCCCTCGAATCGGGCTGCCCGGCGTTTCAAGGGCTAACACGCAAAAATATTCGCCGCTACCAAAATGAGCCCAAAGACCCGCTTTCGGCCAGTAATTGCGAGTCGAGACCGTGAATTGGCTCCCTGATTTGGTACCAAAAAGGAAATCTCCACGCCGGTTCGCAAGGCGGGGCCGAGCCGGAGCATTGCCTCCGCGGCCTCGTCATGGGACCTTGCTCCTGAGATGAGCTTGATTCACGGCTCGGACCGGTCGGGAGGGGCGGCGGACGATGAAGGAGATCCAGTCCAGTCAAGAACAGGGCATCAACATCCTGTGGTGGCAGCCGGTCGCCGGAACCCGCCGCCTGCCCAGCCTCGGCGAAGCCTGGCATCCCGGATTCTGCGATGCCCGAAACGGTCGAGCGTGGTGACCTCACGGCGTGCCAGGGCGGAACGGATCAGGCCCGCAGGTGCAGCCGATAGGCGTAGGTGTCCCCGCGAAAGAGGCCTTCGACATACTCGATCAGGCGCGCATCGGTGCCGTAGGAGCGGCGCTTGATCAGCAGGCACGGGATCGGTTTGGAGAAGCCGAAGATCTCGCATTCCTGCGGCTCCGGCGAGGCCGCCTCGATGGTCTGCTCGCACTCGAGGAGAGGGGCGCCGCACTCGGCCAGACGATCGTAGACCGACCCCGTCAGGTCCGCCTCGGCGAGGCCGGGAGCGATGTCGAGATCGTACCACGCCCGTTCCACCGACAAGGGAATCCCGTCGCCCATGCGCACACGCACGAGCCGCAGGAACCGGGCGGTGGAGGAGAGGCCGAAGATCGAGGCGATGGAGCGATCCTCGCCGATCGTCCGCTCAAGGATGCGGGACGAGGGGACCCGACCGAGTTCCTGCATCTCCTGCGTGAAGCCCTTGAGGCGTTCCATGCCGGGCTTGATGCGGCGAAACCCGTCCTCGACGATGTAGCCATTGCGGCCATGCGCGCTCACCATCCGCTGCTGGCGCAGGGCTTCGTAGCATTGCTGAACGGTCTTCCGGCTGATGCCGAGATCGAGCGCCAGCTTGCGCTCGGCGGGCAGGGTGGCGCCGGGGGGCAGGACACCGTCGGCGATCATGGTCCGGAACTGGTGTTCCAGTTGCCGATACATCGGGAGGGCGGTGTCGTTCTGGATGCGGAGCTTCGCGAGAACGTTCGGCGGTCTGGTCAATGCGGCAGCACCGTGTGCGAGCGTCCGGGCGGCGCACCACGCGCCGATCCTACATGATCCCGCGCCGGATGAGCCACATGGGACACGCTTTTGTGGGACACGCTTTTGTGCTCGGGAGTTTCGTCGCGGCCGGCACGTTCCGGGTCGATCGGCTTCCCCGACCCGGCGAGTCGCTTCGGGCCTCGGCGATCGCCTGGGAGCCGGGCGGCAAGGGCTTCAACGTCGCCGCCGGCCTGCGTCGGCTCGGGATCGCGGTGGACGGTCTGATCCCCATCGGGACGGACCATCTCGCGGCCCTGGCCGAGCCCGCGCTGCGGCGGATGGGCCTGCCGACCTCCATGATCCGCCCGCATCCGGGCTCGACCGGCATCGGCGTCGGCTTCGTCGGCACCGACGGCGAGAACTGCCTCGCGGTCCATCCCGGCGCCAACCTTCTGCTGTCGCGGGAGACGGTGCGCTCGGCGGCGGCGGGCATCCTGTCCAGCGCGATGGTGCTCGCGCAGTTCGAGATCGGCGACGACCCCGTCGCGGAAGCCTTCGCCATCGCGCGCGGTGCCGGGATCCCCACCCTCCTCAATCCGTCGCCGTTCCGGTTGCCCTCGGACGAGATCCTGGCCGCCACCACGATCCTCGTCCTCAACGAGACCGAGGCCGAGGCCCTGCTCGGCCGTCTCGCGGGACCGGCCGGCACCGGCGGGCTGCGCGCGGCGGCGGAGGGACTTGCGCGGGCACTGCACGCGCGCGGCGTCGAGGTCCTGGTGATCACCTTCGGCGCGGCCGGAGCGCGAATCGTCCTCGGCGGTTCGACGATCCTGGATCAACGTGCGTACCAGGTCACCGCCGTCGACACGTTGGGCGCCGGCGACGCCTTCACCGCCGGCCTGGCGGCCGGTTTCGTGGCGGGCCGGCACTGGGATGCGAGCGGCCGGATCGCGGCGGCCTGCGGTGCCCTGATGGTGACGCGCCACGGCGTCCTCGACGGCCTGCCCGATCCCGCGGAGGTCGGAGACTTCCTCCGCATCCACGCGCCCGAGGCGGCCATGTCGTGACGCCCACCCCTTGACGATACCCCGACGAGCCGGTCGCCGGCCCGCATCGCATTCGCAAGACGAGGAGCACAGTCTTGGCCATCACGATCCGTGCCCTGGACCCGTCCTACACCACCCTGGGGATCGCGCTCCATTTCCTCGCCCGCCGCGCGCCGTTCTCCGCCTTCCGGTTCGGCGACCTGACCCAGACCGTCGACGACCAGATCCGTCGCGGCCACGCGCTGTTCGCCTTCGACGACCGGCGGGTCGTGGGTTATCTCGGATGGCACCTCTACGGGCTCGCGGAAGCGCGCGAGTTCGCCCGCACCGGACGGCCGCCGCCCCTCGACCGGCCCGACGGCGCCGACGTGGCCTGGGTCATGACGGCGGCCGCAGCGGCGCCGGAGACGCTCGTCGCGCTGGTGGAGGCCGGCAAGGCTCGGAACATCGGCCGCCGCGCCATGGGCGTCCGCTACAAGAAGACCGGCAGGCGCGTCGTCTTCGATCAGTTGATCGCGCCGCGCCGCACGAACGCCGCCGCACCGCCGGACGGCCCCTGAAGGGGGCCGGCGCATGCCGACCCTGTGCAACCTTCGGATTCTGAAGGCGCGTTCCCCAGGTTGCCCGGGTCTCGTGAAACGCGGCTCGCTCCGTTCCCTATCGTCCCGTGCCGATGATCCGTCGCTCCGGCAAGGTCTGCTCGGTGGACACGAGCGGCCGAAGCATCCATAGGCGATCCGCTCTACGATCACCGGCAGCGACCGCGACGTCGCTCGGTCGCGGATGCATCGGGTATGAGTCGTCCGTCGCCGTCACGAGAGTCGGAGAAGTGCTGCCTTGAAGCTGTTCCACTCGCACACCTCGCCCTTCGTCCGGAAGGTGATGGTGGTCGCCCACGAACTCGGTCTCGCCGAGCGCATCGAGCTGCTGCCGAGCAAGGTCCATCCGGTCGAGCGCGACCGCTCGGTCCTGGCGCAGCACCCGCTCGCCCAGGTGCCGACGCTGATCGACGCGGACGGCCACGCGCTCGCCGACAGCCGGGTGATCTGCGAATACCTCGACGCGCTGGCCGGCGGCGGCCTCTTCCCCCGCGAGGGCGCGGCGCGCTGGCGGGCGCTCAACGAGCAATCGGCCGCCGACGGCGTGCTCGATGCCGCCCTGCTGATCCGCTACGAGCTGACCGCCCGGCCGGAGAGCGAGCGCTCCGCAACCTGGATCAAGGGCCAGAGCGCCAAGATCGAGACGACGCTGGCGTGGTTCGAGGAGCGGGCTGGCGATCTGGCTGAGCGCATCGACATCGGCACCGTCGCGCTCGCCTGCGCGCTCGCCTATCTCGACCTGCGCTTCTCCGACATCGCGTGGCGCGACGACGCTCCCGGCTTGGCCGCGTGGTTCGCGGGGATCAGCGAGCGGCCCTCGATGGTGGCGACCCGGCCGCCCGCGGGCTGATCCGGCGTGATGCACGGCGGCAACGGCGAATCCGGCCCGACCCTTGCTAAGCTTTTCCGGCTCCCGCCGGACGCTTCGCCATGCCCGATTTCATCGCCGCCTTGTTCGCCTCCGCCCTGTTCTGCCTCGCCTTCCTCGCGCTCAACGCCCTGACCCGCCTCGCGCTCCAGGCGCACCTCGCCCCCGACGGGCTGATGGAGGGCGGGTTCGTGCAATATGGCGGCGCCCTGATGGTGGCCGGCGCGGCCTATCGCAGGGCGGTGCGGTCCGGGAGCCGCCTCGCGGGCGAGTGACTTAGAGCATCGTTCCGAAAGGTGGTTTCCGGCTTTCGGAAAAAGACGATGCGGCACAGAAACATAGAGCACCGTCCTGGATCCGATATCCAGGACGGTGCTCTAGGGATCCGAACGGGCCGCTGCCGATCATGCAACCGGCAACGAAGATGGCGCGCCCCGGCCTCCCGGAACGCGCCTCGAAACCCTATTTCGCCGCGGGGATCGCCCGCGGCGGTGACGCGCCTCAGAAGTAGGACTTCAGCACGCCGCGGCGGCGCACGTCGAGCGTGGCGCAGTGGAACGAGCCGCCGAACGGGCCGTAGCTCAGGAACGGCGCCGGGATCGGGTCGAAGCCCCAATCCTTGAGGGCCTTGATCAGCGTCGGCTGGCTCTGGTCGACGACGATCTTCTTCTCGTCGATGGCGAGCACGTTGATCGAGGTCCAGGGCGAGCACATCGAGATCTTGCTCATGAAGCCCGAGACCGGGTCGGGGCGCGGGGCGATCAGCACGTCCCACTTCTTGAGCACGGCGGGCAGCTTCTCGACGTCGATGTAGTCCGGGTTGACCAGCACCTTGCCCGGCGCCAGCGGCATGAACGACGAATCGATGTGCATCGGCTGCGGGCAGCGGCTCTCGATCTCGTGGATGCGGAAGCCGGGGCCGAGATGGCGGCGCAGCCACTCGATGCCCATCAGGTTCGTGACGTTGGAACGGGTCACGAACAGGTCGCGGCCGCAGCGCACGAAGTCGGCCGCGTCGAAGACCGGCTCGAACTCGTTGACCGTGAACTGCATCGGCTCGCCGGCCTTCAGGTTCGGCACCCGGTAGTCGTAGTTGTAGAGGTCGTCGGTGAGCTGCGGACGCGGCGCCGAGGTCCAGCGCGCGCCGGCCCGGAAATACTCTTTAAAGAGCGAGCGGTAGGCGTCGCCCTCGAAGTAGCGCGAGCGCCAGCACATCGGGCTCTCGATGATCTCGTCGCCGATGACGAGGTACGGGTCGCGCGGGCAGGCGACGCAGAAGCCCCGCGAGGTCCAGCGCGGCGCCTTGAACTTCTTCGAGAAGTCGACCGTGTCGGGGCGGCGGACGGTCACGCCTTCGCCGGCCAGGATCGAGATGAAGTTGTCCAGCTCCTGTTGAGCCAACTTCTTCATGAACTTCGGGTATTTCCAGCCAGAGGCGAAGCGGTAGAACGGCTGGGCCGCCCGCGGCAGGTTGAAGATCACGGTGAGGTGATGGGTCGGGATCGTGGCGCCGTCGAGCGAGCCGACGATCACCTCCTCCAGCGGGTCCCACTCGTTCCAGGCCATCACCGGGCTGCGGGGCGAAGGCACACCCCCCTGAGCACCTTGACCGGCATAGCCCCGCGTCGACGGGTCGTCGATCAGGGCGGATTCCGCCGTGATCTGCGGCTCGCGATCCATACTCGGCTCCATAGAAGCGGCGTCCGGCGACAATCGTCGCTTCACCTCCACCGCGGGCGCCGCTTTGCTCCCCGGTGTGTCAATCGGGTGATAGACATGGCAGGGTAAAGCTGCAACCTGCCGAGACCCTTCCTACTGCCGCTACGCTTTCGAAGTCCGGTCGCGGTGGGATTTCGACAACACAAGCCCCTCGACGAAGATCGCGAAGGTCGAAAGAGGCTGATGAAGCGTCTCACCACATGGGCGTCGATCGTAGGACTGGTCACGGCGCTCGCGCTGTTCCTGTCTTCGGGCGTCACGGACGTCGCCGGTGCGCTGGTCGGCGCGGGCTGGGGCGCGCTCGCGGTCGTGGTCGCCCGCTTCGTTGCGGTGGCCTGGGCGGGCTTCGGCTGGCACGTCGTGTTCCCCCGCGGCGCCGGCCCCAGCTTGCGTGACTGCATCCAGTTGCGTTTCGTCCGCGAGGGCATCAACACGCTGCTGCCCGTGGCCCAGGTCGGCGGCGACCTGATCGGCGCGCGCCTGCTGACGCGCCGCGGCACCCCCGGCGGCATGGCCGGCGCCAGCATGTTCGTCGACCTGATGACCCAGGCGCTGACCCAGCTCCTGTTCACGGTGGCCGGCCTCGCGCTCCTCGTCCACTTCACCGGCGACGGGCCGGTGGTGCGCACGGTCGCCGGCGGCGTGCTCGTCGCGATCCCCGCGCTCGCCGCCTTCTACGTCATTCAGCGCCGGAGCGGGCACCGCCTGATCGAGGCCGCGCTCTCGCGCTTCGCCGCCGCCCGCGAGTGGCGCGCGCTCGGCGCCATCGACGTGCTCTACGACAACCTGCGCCGCCTCTACGCCAACCACGCCCGCGTCGGCAGCGCGATCCTGATCCACCTCGTCGGCTGGATCATCGGTACCCTGGAGGTCTGGATCGCGCTCAACGCCATGGGCTACCCCGTCACCTTCGTTGAAGCGTTGGTGATCGAGAGCCTCGCCCAGGCGGTGCGCGGGGCCGCCTTCGTGGTGCCGGGCGCTATCGGCGCGCAGGAGGGCGGCCTGATTGCGCTCTGCGCCCTGTTCGGCATCCCGGCCGAGGCCGCCCTCGCCCTTTCGCTGGTCAAGCGCGTCGCCGACCTCGCGGTGGGCCTGCCGAGCCTCGCCCTGTGGCACGTCATGGAGCGCGACACCGCCGCCGCCCCGACCGACGCCGTGAGCACGGGGCTTGCCGCGATCCGCGCCCGCCTCGGCCGCCGGCCGGAGCGCGCCGCCCCGCTTGCGACGCCGCGGGCGACCGCCTACGGCTTCCCCGCCGGCCGGCCGGCCGTCCTTGCCCCCGACAACGAGCCTGGAGCCTTCAAGAAGTGCGCCTGAACCGCCGCACCCTTCTCGCCGCCGCCGCGGTGCTCGCCCTCCTCGGGTCGCCCCGCGACCTGCGGGCTGCCGAGGACCCCGCCGTGGCGCCGGTCACCAAGCTCTACGCCAAGTTCGAGGAAGCGCTGAAGAACGGCGCGGGCGACCTCAAGACCCGGCTGGCCACCGTCGGCGACACGCTCGCCGCAACCTTCGACACGAAGGCCATGGTGGCGACCGCCGTCGGCCCGAAGTGGAAGACCTTCAAGCCGGAGCAGCAGGCCGCGCTCACCGAGGCGTTCGGCACCTACTTCGTCACCCTCTACGCCAACCGCCTGTCCCAGGCCGCGGGCGGAAAATTCGAGATCAAGCCGCAGAGCGAGACCCGCGGCCCCAACCGCGTCGTCTCCACCCGCGTCTCGAACAAGGACGGTGACGATTCGGACGTCGACTACGTCGTCAACGCGGACAACCGGGTGCAGGACGTGCTGCTCAACGGCAATGTCAGCGAAGTCGCCTCCATGCGGGCGGGCTTCGCCGAGCCGCTCAAGACCGGCGGGGCCGACGGCCTCTTGAAGTTCATGCGCGAGCGCACGGACGGCATGCTGGCCAAAGGCACCAAGTAAAGCCGGCGCCGCCGAACATCGAGCCGGACGGCTCGACCGAAAAAAAGCTCCGCTCCGGCGGCCCGACAACAACGACAAGAGCGACGGCGCGCCATGGACCTGACCGAGATGACGGCCTGGATCTCGTCGCTCTTCCTCGTGCCGGCGCTCGCCGGCTGCCTCTACGCGCTGCTCGCCGCCGTGCTCGCCGGACGCTTCGCCGCCCGCAAGGCGCCGGCCCTCGCCACGGACGCCCCGCGCCCCGGCGTCAGCATCCTCAAGCCGCTCTGCGGCATCGAACCGGACCTTTTCGAGAATCTCGAGACCTTCTGCCGCCAGAGCTATGCCGGCCCGGTCCAGATCCTGTTCGGCGTCCAGAACGCGACCGATCCGGCCATCGCCGTGGTCGAGCGCCTGCGCGCGGCCTATCCGAGCGTGCGTCTCGACCTCGTGGTGGATGCGAGCCAGCACGGCTCGAACCGCAAGGTCTCGAACCTCATCAACATGTCGGGCCTGATCGCCCACGAGACCGTGGTGCTCGCCGACAGCGACATGTCGGTGCGGCCCGACTACCTGGAGCGCATCGTCGCCGAACTCGCCCGTCCGGGCGTCACCGGCGTCACCTGCCTCTATCACGGCGAGCCGGCCGAGCGCGGCCTGTGCGCCCAACTCTCGGCGCTCGCCATCGACGTGCAGTTCGTGCCCAACGTCCTCGTCGGCACCGCACTCGGTCTCGCCAAGCCCTGCTTCGGCTCGACCATCGCGATGACCCGCGAATCGCTCGAAAAAATCGGCGGTTTCCGCGCCTTTAAGGACGATCTCGCCGACGACTACATGATCGGCGAGGCCCTGCGCCGGGACGGCGGCATCGTCGCGATCCCGACCTTCACCATCGGGCATGCCTGCGTCGACACCGAGCTGTCCGGCCTGTGGCGGCACGAGCTGCGCTGGAACCGCACCATCCGCAACGTCGATCCGGCCGGTTACGCCGGCTCGTTCGTCACCCACGCCTTTCCGTTGGCGCTCATCGCCGCGCTGATGCCGGGCGCCGGCAACGCCGCGCTGGCGGTGGCCGCGCTCGCGCTCGCCTGCCGCGTCCTGCTCTGCCTGCGCATCGAGCGCGCCTTCGGGCTGGCGCCCCACGCCTACTGGCTGTTGCCGATACGTGACATGCTGTCCTTCATCAACTTCACCTGGAGCTTCGTCTCGGGTGCGGTGACATGGAAAGGTCACGATTACCGTGTGGTTGCGGACGGTACGCTGATCCCGGAACACGGCCTCGGTCACGAGACCGGCGCCACGTCAGTCTGAGCTTCGCTCGACCCCACCGTTATTGCTCAACCGCCCGAGCCTTGAGGCCTTGAACCCCATGCGCACGCTCTTCCTGCAGGCCCCCACCTTCGACGGCTTCGACGGCGGCGCAGGCTCCCGTTACCAGGCCAAGCGCGAGATCAAGTCGTTCTGGTATCCGACCTGGCTGGCCCAGCCGGCCGCCCTGGTGCCGAACTCCAAGCTGATTGACGCGCCGCCCCACAACATCAAGCTCGACGAGATCGTCGCCCAAGCGAACGACTTCGACCTCGTGGTGCTCCACACCTCGGTCCCCTCCTTCAAGTCGGACGTGAAGACCATCGAGGCGCTGAAGGCGGCCAACCCGAAGCTCATCGCCGGCCTGATCGGCGCCAAGGTCGCGGTCGATGCCGCCGGCTCGATGGCCCAGGCCCCGGTGGTCGACTTCGTCGCCCGCAACGAGTTCGACTTCACCGTCAAGGAAGTCGCCGACGGCGTGCCGATGGCCGAGATCAAGGGCCTGTCCTATCGTGATGCCAACGGTGTCGTGGTCCACAACGAGGACCGCGAGATCATGACGGACATGGACCAGCTGCCCTTCGTCACGAGCGTCTACAAGCGCGACCTCGAGATGGAGAAGTACTTCATCGGATACCTCAAGCACCCCTACATCTCGTTCTATTCCGGCCGCGGCTGCAAGAGCCGCTGCACCTTCTGCCTCTGGCCGCAGACGGTCGGCGGCCACACCTACCGCACCCGCTCGGTCGCTCACGTGATCGAAGAGATCAAGTACTGCCTCAAGGAATTCCCCCAGACCAAGGAATTCTTCTTCGACGACGATACCTTCACGGACAACCTGCCGCGCGCGGAAGAGATCGCTCGGGAACTGGGCAAGCTCGGTGTGACGTGGTCGTGCAACGCCAAGGCCAACGTGCCGCGCGACACCCTGAAGGTCCTGAAGGAGAACGGGCTGCGTCTCCTGCTGGTCGGCTACGAGTCCGGCAACCAGAAGATCCTCAACAACATCAAGAAGGGCATGCGCGTCGAGGTGGCGGAAAAGTTCACCAAGGACTGCCACGACCTCGGCATCGCCATCCACGGCACCTTCATCGTCGGCCTGCCCGGCGAGACCAAGGAGACGATCCAGGAGACGATTCGCTTCGCCAAGCGCATCAACCCGCACACCATCCAGGTGTCGCTGGCGGCGCCCTATCCGGGCACCTTCCTCTACAAGCAGGCGGTCGAGAACGGCTGGCTCGACGTCGAGAACGCCGAGCTGGTCGATGAGAACGGCGTGCAGATCGCGCCGCTCCACTACCCCCATTTGTCGCACGGCGAGATCTTCTCGGCGGTCGAGGAGTTCTACAAGAAGTTCTACTTCCGCGCCCCGAAGATCGCCTCCATCGTCGGCGAGATGGTCCGCTCGCCCGACATGATGAAGCGCCGCCTGCGCGAGGGTGTCGAGTTCTGGCACTTCCTGCGCGACCGCAAGGCCGCCGCGTAAGTCTGCGCGAAGTTGGAAGAACAGGAATGGCCGGGCCGCGAGGCCCGGCCATTCCTGTTTCCAGGGCTCCGCCCTGGACCCGCGAGAGGGCTTGCCCTCTCGACACCCAGGACAGGGGAACGCGCTTGAAGCGATTGGTCGTCACCGCCGACGATTTCGGCCTGAGCCGCGAGGTCAACGAGGCCGTCGAGCAGGCCCACCGCGACGGCATCCTCACCGCCGCCAGCCTCATGGTCTCCGCACCGGCCGCCGCCGACGCCATCGAACGTGCACGGCGCTTGCCCTCGCTGCGCGTCGGCCTCCACCTCGTGCTGGTCGAGGCTTGGCCGACTTTGCCGCCGGCCCAGCTCCCCGACCTCACCGACGCCAACGGCCTGATGCGCACCGACATGGGCCGCCTCGGCTTCGACCTCGCTGCAAAGGCCACCGCCCGCCGTCAGCTCGCCGCCGAGATCGCCGCGCAGTTCGAGGCTTTTCGCCAAACCGGCCTGCCCCTCGACCACGTCAACGCCCACAAGCACTTCCACGTTCACCCGCTGATCGCAGGCGCGGTGCTCGCCATCGGCGCGCGTTACGGCATGCGGGCCCTGCGCGTCCCCCGCGAGCCCCGCGAAATGCTCCGCCGTGCCGAGCCCGGCGCCCGGCCGCGCCCCGCCCTCGACATCGCCCCCTGGTCGGCGCTCCTGGCCGTGCGCGCCCGCCAAGCCGGCCTGCTCATCCCCGACCGCACGCTCGGCCTCGCGTGGTCCGGCGCGATGACGCCCGCCCGCGTCGCCGGCCTCCTGCGCCACCTGCCCGCAGGCCTAACCGAACTCTACACCCACCCGGCCACCGCGGGCGGCTTCCCCGGCGAGGCGCCGGGCTACGCCTACGCCGCCGAGCGCGATGCGCTGGTCTCGCCTGAGGCCGTCGCCCTCGCCGCCCGCCCCGAGATCCACCGTGGCGGCTTCTCGGACTTCGCCTGACGCGCGCGACGGTGGCCACCGACCGCGCTTGCCGTCGTACCCATCCCCCTGACCTTGCGTCGACGATTACTTATAATCATCTTATCATGTCCGGCCGATATCCGGCACGTGTCCGAAATGTAATGCAACGGCAATCGCGCTCATCTGTTTTCCCGTCAGAGCCGAGGCCGACGATCATGTAATCAACGACCGCCGAAGCCGGACAGGCTCTCATCAGGAGATCCGGTCATGACACGTCACACGCTCCTTGCCAGCATCCTCGTCGCGACGACCGCACTGGGCGGCGCGGCCTACGCCGCCGAGCACACTGCGCCGCCGGCCGCGGTCCAGAGCACGATGAAGGAAAGCCCGGCCCAGAAGGCGGCGGATCGGGATGCCCTCAAGCTCTCCGCCGACGGTGCGGCGGCGCTCCGGGACATCGGCGGCACGAGGCTCGCCCTGTTCGAGGCGGAGCCGGCGCAGGCCAAGACGATGATCGAGCGGGCGCAGACCGCCCTGGACCGGGCCAAGACCGACGATGCCGTGTTCACCAAGGCGGAGGCCGCGCTGAAGCCGCCCGCGGGTACGAAGGTGCCCGAGACCGCCGACAAAGCGGCTGTGGCGTGGCTGCCGGTCGACAGCCAGATGACGCTGGGCGAGGACTTCGTGCCGACGCCGGAGAAGAACGCGGCCATCGCCGACGCCAACCACAGCCTGCAATCCGGCGACCGGAAGGGGGCCGCCGAGACGCTGCGGCTCGCCGGCATCGACGTGAACACCACGGTCGCGGTGCTGCCCCTGGCCAAGACCACCGAGGACGTTCACCAGGCCGCGTCGTTGATCCAGCAGGGCAAGTATTACGAGGCCAACGCCGTCCTGAAGCAGGCCGAGGGCCGGATGCGCTTCGACGTGGCCGACATCGCCCTGGTGCCGGACAAGGTCGCGGCGACCACGAAGGCCACCCCGTCGAAGCCGGACACGGCGCAGCCCTATCAGAAGGCTCAGCGCAAGGCGAACCCGTCCGATACGAGCCCGGCCGTCACCGGCTCGAACGCGACGCCGGCCATCACGACCCAGCCGGCGCAGAACACGAGCAAGTATCCGTCGTAAGCCCCGACGCGCCAGAACGAAAGAAGCCCGAAGGCCTCCCCGGCCTTCGGGCTTCTTCGCGTCGGATACTCCGAAAAACCTACTTCACCGCTGCGGTCTCGCGGGCGACCGCGCCCGGCGGAACCGCCGCGAGATCGCCCTCGGGGCGGTTGGCGTCGGGGTGCTTCGGCGGGGGACCCAGGAAGGCCGGCACGACGAAGAAGGCGGCCAGCAAGGTGAAGAACAGCGACAGCGCGAGCAACTCGCCCATGCTCGCCGTGCCCGGATGGCTCGACAGCATCAGCGAGCCGAAGGCCGTGCCGGTGGTGAGCGCCGAGAAGAAGATCGCCCGCGTCAGGCTGGAGGCCAGCATGTCGACGACGCCCGCCCGCCACGCGATCACGTAGTAGATGTGGAAGGCCACGCCGACCGCGAGCATCAGCGGCAGGGCGATGATGTTGGCGAAGTTCAGCGGCATGCCGATGATCTTGAGGGTCATCAGGGTCCACAATGTCGCCAACACCAGCGGCCCGAGCGTCATCGCCACGTCCCAGGGTTTGCGGAGCGCCACCGAGAGGATGATGAAGATCAGGACAAGCGCCGTGATGCCCGCCTGCACGAAGGCGCCGAGGATGGTGTAGCTCGACTCCGTCGTGGCGATCGGCGCGCCGGTGGCGTGCGGATCGATCGTCTGCACCTCCTTGGCGAAGCGGCGCAGCACCTCGTCGTTGTTCGAATCGCCCTTGGGATGCACCTCGATGCGGGCGCGTCCGTCGGCGGTCACCCACTCGGCCTTGAGCTGCTTGGGCAGGTTGTCCAGCGTGATCTTCCTCGGGTCGAGCAGGCCGGACAGACGGCCGATCAGCGTCCTGAGGTCGGTGGTGAGCGCGACGCTCGCCGCCTCTCGCTTTTCCGCCGGGGCCGAGGCCAGCGTCTCCAGAGTGGCCGACAGCGTGTCGGCGGCCTTGTTGCCGGGCTCGGAGCCGCCCCCGATGGTCTTGAGCGCGGCGGCGGCCTCGCGGATCGCCTTGACGTTGTCGGCATCCGTCGGCGGCGGCGGCTTGCGACTGGGATTGAGCGCGGGCGCGAGCAACTGCGCCGTCTCCTGGATGGTCGCGAGCTTCTGGTCCTGGTCGCGCGGCACGAAAGTGTCGATCGAGTGGACCTCGGCGACCGTATCGAGCTTCAGCAGGCGCTGGCTGAGCGCGGGCACGGCGGCGACGTCGGGGGCCAGCACGTCGATGGTGTTGGGGCTCGTCGCCGGGTCCTTGATCAGGTCGAGATAGGTCGCGATCGATTCCACCTTCGGGCTGCGCAGGTGCATCGGGTTCGAATCGAACGGCAGCTTCACGAGCAGCGGGATGCCGGCCACCGTGATGAGCCCGACGCCGATCAGCACCCATTTGCGGTGCGTGACGATCCAGTGATCGACGCCGGCCATCCACGTGGTCTCGACCGCCCGCTTCTCGCCGCGCGGGTTGAACACCGCGATCAGGGCCGGCAGCAGGGTGAGCGAGAACAGGTAGGCGACGATCATGCCGACGCCCGCGATCAGGCCGAGTTCGGACACGCCGCGGAACTTCGTGGGCAGGAAGGCGAAGAAGCCGGCCAGCAGCGACACGGCCGCCAGCGTCAGCGACCAGCCGACGCCGCGGGCGGCGGCGCGGATCGCGGTGTCGCAATCGCCGGTCTCGTAGCGGTCGGCCCGGTAGCGCACGGCGAACTGGATGCCGAAATCGATGCCGAGGCCCACGAAGAGGGCCGCGAACGCGACCGAGATCGGGTTCAGCTCCCCCACCATCGCGAGGCCGAGCGCCGCGGTGACGATGAGGCCGGCGAACGTGGTGATCAGCACCGCAACCACGAGGGGCGCCGAGTGGAGCGCGAGCGCCAGGAACAGCACGATCGCCGCGGTGGTCAGCGAGTAGTTGAGGCCTGCGTCGTCGGCGAGCGTGGCGAATTCGTCGTCGGCGACCGCCACCGGGCCGGTGAGCCGAATGCGCAGGCCGTGGGCCGAATCGATGTTCTGCTCGGCGGCGATCCGCCGGATCAGCTTGGTCGCCTCGCGGCCCGGCTCCAGGGCGTTGTAGTCGAGCACCGGCTGGATCATCACGAACTTGCGGGTGTCCGTGACCTGGGTCTTGCCGCCGGCGAGCAGCGTCTGCCACGACATCCGCGCGCGCTCGCCATTGAGCACCTTGCGCAGGGTGTCGTCGATCTGCGTCATCGGCTGGGCCAAGTCCTCGACCTTGGCGTCGCCGCTCTTCACGCCCTTCACGCCGAGCGTCAGCACCCGCATGACGCCGCGCAGCGAAGGGTCGGCGGCGAGCGGCCCGAGCAGGCCCTGCTGCTCGATCAGGCGCTGCGTCGTCTGCTCCAGTTCCTGCTGCGACATCAGCAGCAGCCCGTTGCGGTCGAAGAACGGGCCGCCATCGGGGCGGTAGACCGTCTCGATCTCGGAGCGATGCGTCTTGAGCGCGTCGGCGAAGCGCGTCGCGGCCTCCTCGGCGATCTCGGGCGTCTGCCCGTCGATCACCGCGGCGACGAGGTTGGTGCGCTGCGGGAACGCCTTCTCGAAGGCGATCTCGTCCTGGCGCCACGGCACGCTCGGGTCGATCAGCCGCTCGACGTCGGTGTTGATGCGGAACAGGTGGGCGGCCGCCGCCACGCCCGCGACCGTGAGGATCGCCGCCGTGACCAGGACGAGCCAGCGGCGCCTGACGGAAAACGCGACGAGACCTTCGATCACGTAGAACCCTGCCTGCCCTGACGATCCGGGCCGCGCCCTCCCGCAACGGTTCGGGAAGCGTCCTGCGTCCCCCGCGCGGCGTTGGACCGCGGCGTTCCCGGCAGGCGGCGTCTCCGGATCGGATGCGGTTCGCGGGCCCCGGACGAGCCCTCGGAATGAAGTGCCGGGCGGACCCGGACGACACGAATCAGGCCCGATGGCGCTCCACCGGGCATCCGTGCCTTTGGGGCGCTACGTACCGGCCCCGGTCCCGGAATGCAACGCGAGCACAGAATCGTGCGACGGCACGGGCCGGCCCCTTCGCCTTCACCGCGAGCGGTGCGATATCGCACCGCACCCCGATCACGGGATGAAACAAGGCTAAGCTACGGCCAAGCAGTCAAACATCCGCCGCAGAACCGCGAAAACAGCGGGACGTCCTCCCTCCGCTGCATCGACGCGGACGTCCTCCCGCATCGGGCCGACACTCGGTCCTGCACCCTGTGGAGAGGACGGAGAAGCCGACTTGCCACAGTCCGGCTTTTTACGCGCCGCGCAGTGCCGAATCCGAACGGTTCCAGCCTAGAGCGCTGGAATTCCTGTCCTTCTTTCGCTAAGCAACCCGGCAAAGTCTGGGGCCAGAACAAAGGAGCCGCGCCTTGGGAATCCCCATCCGGTACGTCGCGAAGATCGGCGGCTACATCCTCAAGCAGCACATCACCGGGCGGAAGCGCTACCCGCTCGTCATGATGATGGAGCCGCTGTTCCGCTGTAATCTCGCCTGCGCCGGTTGCGGCAAGATCGACTATCCCGACGAGATCCTGAACAAGCGTCTGCCCGTCGACGAGGCGCTCGAATCCGTGCGCGAGTGCGGTGCGCCGGTGGTCGTGATCGCGGGCGGCGAGCCGCTTCTCCACAAGGATCTGCCGCAGATCGTCCAGGGCATCATCGCGCAGAAGAAGTTCGCGATCGTCTGCACCAACGCGCTGCTGCTCGAGAAGAAGATCAAGGACTACAAGCCGTCGCCCTACTTCACGTGGTCGATCCACCTCGACGGCGACAAGGAGATGCACGACGGGTCGGTGTGCCAGCGCGGCGTCTACGACAAGGCGGTGGCGGCGATCGCGAAGGCCAAGGAGATGGGCTTCCGCGTCACCATCAACTGCACCTTCTTCAACAACTCGTCGCCCGACAAGATCGCCGACTTCTTCGATTCGGTGACCCGCATGGGCATCGACGGCATCACCGTCTCGCCCGGCTACGCCTACGAGCGCGCGCCCGACCAGCAGCACTTCCTCAACCGCAAGGCGACGAAGGATCTGTTCCGGGGCGTGTTCCGCCACGGCAAGGAGAAGGGCCGCGAGAAGTGGACCTTCCAGCAGTCCGGGCTCTTTCTCGACTTCCTGGCCGGCAACCAGACCTACCACTGCACGCCCTGGGGCAACCCGACCCGCACGGTGTTCGGCTGGCAGAAGCCCTGCTACCTGCTGGGCGAGGGCTACGCCGCGACCTTCAAGGAGCTGATGGAGGAGACCGACTGGGACGCCTACGGCACCGGCAACTACGAGAAGTGCGCCGACTGCATGGTCCATTCGGGCTACGAGGCGTCCTCGGTGGTCGATTCCGTGCGCAAGCCCTGGAAGCCGCTGGTGCACGCGATCCGCGGCATCAAGACGGAAGGCGACATGGCGCCCGAGGTCAGCCTGGAGAACCAGCGCCCGGCCGAGTTCGTGTTCTCCCGCAACGTCGCCCAGAAGCTCTCCGAGATCAAAGCCTCAGGCGTCGACACCAAGCGCGAGACCCAGAAGCGCGCGAGCGCGGCTTAAACCGCGGAACGCCTCGCCCGAATCGCGGGCGAGGCGCACCAGTTCGCCGAACTTCGCGTCGCGGCGGAGCAGGGCGAGGAGCACCGCCGACACGTCCGGATCGCCGTTCGGCTTGAGGGCGCTCGCGGCAAACGCGGGCAGCGCCCGCCCGGCCGGATCGCACACCACGCGGAGCGCCGCGAAGGGCAGGCCATGGGCCGCGGCGTAGGCCGCCGCCACCTGCGATTCCATGTCGACCGCCGCCGCCCCGGTCCGGGCGCGGAGCGCCGCCTTGGCCGCCGGCGTCATCACCGCGGCCTCGACCCCCGCGAGATCGGCCACGACCACCCGCGCCCCGAGGGCCGACAGGCGGGCGCGGAAGCCGGCGACGAGCGGTTCGGATGCCGGAAACGGCTCGGGGCCTGCCGCACTCTCGCTGACGACGGCACGAGCCACCACGATAGCGCCGGGCGCGAGCGCCGGGTCGAGCCCCCCGGCGATACCGAAGCTCACAACCGCCCGCAGATCCGCGGCCGTGTGCCCGGCCAGCAGCGCCCGCAGCCGGTCCGCATCGCCGCCGGCCTGGACCGCCTCGACGCCGGGACCGGCGGCGATGCGGGCCTCGCGGGCGAGGCCCGCCACCGCGAGGACGACGGCTCCGGACGCGGGCGGCATTCGGCGGAACATCCCTGAAGCCTCGTCCTCGATACCGGATCGAGGACGAGGCTCTACGTCTCCGTTCCGCATCGTCTTTGTCCGAAAGCCGGAAACCACGTTTCGGGACGATGCTCTAGCGCGACAGCCGGTAGATGGAGGCGGCGGATCCGACGGGCGAGGCGACGGTGGAGACGACGCTGAGCACCTTGGCGACCTCGGAGAACGGCGCGCTCGACACGTAGAGCAGGTCGCGGTTGCGCATCCGGAAGGTCTGGGTCAGGAACAGGCTCTGCGGATCGCGCATGTTGATCCGGTACACCACCGGCACCAGCGGCGTGTCCAGCAGCGGCGAGTTCGGCCGCAGCCGCCGCACCAGGGGCGCCGGCTCGTAGCGGAAGATGTAGACGCCTTCCGGGTTGGCCCGGCTGTCGCTGAGGCCGGAGGCGCGCGCCAGCGCCTGCGCCATGGTCAGGCCCTCGGCCCCGAACGGGATCTCGGTGGTGCTGCCGACCGCGCCCACCGCCAGGAAGGTCTGCGGATCGCGCACCAGCGTGAGGGTATCGTTCGCGCGGACAAAAATGTTCTCGCGCGGGTTCGAGACGATGGTGCTCATCGGCACGGTGACGGTGCGGCCGGCCCGCGACAGGCGCACGAAGGTCTCGGCGACGGGGGAGCGCACGCCGCCGGAGAGCGCGATCACGTCGAGCAGGCGGTCGCCGCGGCCGGTCAGCGGCACGCGCGAGCCGCCGGCGGCCTCGCCGGTGACGGTGACGGATTGCGAGACCGGCCGGGTGACGGTGACGAGCACCTGGGGCTGGATCGCCTTGCCGGCGAGTTCGGTCTCGATCAGGCTCTGGACGTCCTGGGTGCGCCGTCCGGCGACCTTGATGCGGCCGGCATACGGCACGGAGATCGCGCCGTCGGGCCCGACGATCTGCTCGGGGATGGTGGCGGACTTGGAGCCGGCGGAGAAGCGGTCGGCCACCAGCGGGCCGGAGAACAGGCCGCCCGAGCCCGCCTCCCAGACCTGGACCGAGACGGCGTCGCCCACGCCGATGAGCGGCTCGGCCGCCGGCCGGTTGTCGCCGAAGGTGACGAGCAGGCTGTCGAGGGGGCGGGTGCGCAGGGCCTCGACGATGGCGGGATCGATATCGATGATCTCGTAGCGGGCGAACGTGCCCTCGGCCGTGGCGACGTCGGCCCCCGCCTCGATCGCTCGCGAGGTCGGACCCGAGGTCGGAAGCACCGAGCACCCCGACACCGCGAGCGCGGTGAGGAGGAGAGTTGCAGTGACGCGCATTCAGGTTCGCCTGACGGTTTATCTCACAGGCTGCCTACCCCGAAAACGGTGAAGCTGTCCGTGGCGACACCGCCACACAGGCTCCGCGACTGCACGGGCCGCCCGCCTGTCCCCGCTGCCCACACCTGTTTCGGCCGCGCCCGCCGATTTGCCGGGCGCGGCGGGTTCGGGCTAGAGCGCTCCCCGTCGACACGGGGGACCGTTCGGCGAGGGCGCGCGTCACGGCTTCGCAGCCGGCCGCCGGCCCCATGCGATGGCGATCCGCAGGGCAGGAATGTCGAAGCCCGTCAGCCACACACCGCCCGGCGTGCCGGAGCCGCGCCCGGGACGGGTCGGGCGGCGGCACGTCTTCTACCTGCCGGGCTACGATCCCGAGGCGCGCAGCCGCTACCGGCTGCTGTTCGTGCGCGAGCTGACCCGCTACGCCAAGGTGTTCGGGCAGGGGAAGCGCGAGATCGGCCGGGCGGAGGCCGGGCCGCTCCTGGGCGAGAATCCGGGCCAGGACCTGAATCATGATCCGCGGGGCGAGCCCCTGGTGCAGGCCTGGCGGGTCGCGGCGCATCCCCGGACGGAGGGCGCCGAGACCACCTACGAGGTGCTGCTGTGGGACGATCTCGTCGCCCGCGACTTCGCCCGCTCGAAATTCGTCAGTTCCGTCCTGCTGCTCGCGGGTACCGCCCACGCCATCGCGGCGGGCAAGCTCGTGACGTTCTACCGGCTGCACTGGAAGTACGGGAACGTCATCCTCTACCCCTTCGTGATGCTGCTGATGCTCGCGGCGGCGGCGGGCGCCGTGGCCTACGCGGTCCATGGCGCGCTGGGAGAGGGCGGGGCGCTGGGCCTGAGCCTTCCCGCGCCCGTCACGGTGCCGGCGGGCCTCCTGGCGGGGCTGGCACTCCTGGCCGCCATGGAGGCGGCGCTCAACCGCATCTTCTTCTGGCAGCTCCTGAACGACTGGGTGTTCAACTGGCAGCACGGCCAGGGCTGGCGCACCGATTACGAGCGGCGCCTCGACGCCTTCGCCGACCACGCCCTGGCGCGCGTGGCGGCGTTCGAGGCCGCGAGCCCGCCGCCCGACGAGATCCTGATCGTCGGCCATTCCTCCGGCGCGCTCACCGCCGTCGAACTCGCTGCCCGCCTGATCACCCGCCATTCCCGCCTCGGCGAAGCCGAGGGCCCGAGCCTCGGGCTCGTCACCCTCGGCTCCGGCCTGCCGCTGGTGGCGCTTCAGCCGCGGGCGCGGCGCTTGCGGGCCGAGATCGCGAGCCTCGTCACCTGCCGCCGGCTGGTCTGGGTCGATTACGGCGCGCCGCAGGACTGGATGAACTTTCCGGGCTTCAACCCCGCCGCCGACCTCGATCTCGGCCTGGGCGCCGATGCGGTCGTGGCGAACCCCGTCATCCGCTCGGCGCGCTTCCGCGACATCATCTCTCCGGAAACCTACCGGCGGGTCCGCTTCCGGCCGTTCCGGATGCATTTCCAGTTCCTGATGTCGAACGACCGGCCGGGCGAGTACGACTTCTTCGACATGACGCTGGGCCCACGCCGCCTGCTCGACCGTGTCCTCGACGCGCAGGACGAGGAGGCCGCGCCCGAGGCCATCGCGCATGGCTGAGGCCGGGCCGCACGATCCGGTCGTGCTCGTGGTGACGGGGGTGTCGGGCTCCGGCAAGAGCACCGTGGCCTCGCTGCTGGCCGAGCTGCTCGGCCTGCCGTTCGCCGACGGCGACGACTTCCACACGCGAGAGAGCGTCGCGCGGATGCGCGCGGGCCATCCCCTCGACGACGAGGCGCGCGCACCCTGGCTCGCGCGCATCCGTGCCTGGATCGATGCGCGGCTTGAGGCCGAGGAAGGTGGGGTGGTCGCCTGCTCGGCGCTCAAGCGCGGCTATCGCCGAACGCTCATCGGCGACCGCGAGGACGTGCGCATCGTCTATCTGGAGGGGAGCCGCGACCTGATCGGGCGCCGGATCGCGGCCCGGCGCGGCCACTTCATGCCGGCCGGCCTCCTCGACAGCCAGTTCGCCGCCCTGGAGCCGCCGGGCCCGGACGAGAACCCGATCGTCGTCGGCATCGAGGACGGGCCCGACGCCATCGTGGCGGCGGTGGCGGCCCGGCTCGGGCGCACCCCCGGCGACGCCTGCGGATAGGAGCTTCGATGCGCAAGCCCATCGCCCTCGTCGTCACCGACGTCGACGGCACCCTGGTGACCACCGACAAGAGTCTGACCCCGGCCACCCGCGCCGCGGTGCGCCGGCTGGGCGAGGCGGGAATCGGCTTCACCGTAGCCTCGAGCCGCCCACCGGTCGGCTTGAAGGAGCTCGTCTCGGCCCTCGACCTGCGCCTGCCGATGGGCGCGTTCAACGGCAGCACCGTCTGCGGGCCGGACCTCACGACCCTTTCCGAGGTGCTGATCCCGGAGGCGGCAGCGCGGGAGGCGCTCGCGCGCTTCGACACGGAGGGCATCGACGCGTGGGTCTTCGCCCGCGGCGGGTGGCACCTGCGCGACCCGTCCGCGCCCTACACCGATCTGGAGCGGCGCACGCTGCAAGCCGAGCCGGATGTGGTCGCCGACCTCACGCCCTTCCTGAGCGAGGCGGCCAAGATCGTCGGCGTCAGCCGCGATCACGCGCGGCTCGCCGCCCTCGAAGCCTCGCTCGCCGCCGATCTCGGCGACCGGGCCGCCGTGCATCGTTCGCAGGCCTATTACCTCGACGTGACGCCGCCCGGTACCGACAAGGGCGGCTTCGTGCGCGACATCGGGTGCCGCCTCGGCATCCCGCCGGAGCGGATCGCCACCTTGGGCGATGCCGGCAACGACGTGGCGATGTTCCGCGCCAGCGGGCTCTCGATCGCCATGGGCAATGCCGAGGCGGCGGTGAAGGAGGCGGCCGGCGCCGTCACCGCGGACAACGATTCGGACGGCTTCGCTGAGGCGATCGAGCGATTCGTTCTCGCCGCGGTGTGAGACCGCACGGCGCCCGTCGCGGCGGCTCCGTCGGCCAAAGCTGTGCCATTCCGGCGACAGGCGGGGGCCGAAGCCGGGGACGGGCGATCCCGAGCCCCGGAAATCCACGTTCCCGCCTCATTTCGACCCGACCCCTGCGGGCACAAACTGAGCCGTACAAAAAACAACGGGTCTCCCATGCGCCTCGTCCTCGCCGCCCTGCTCGCCGCCGCCGTCCCGGCGCCGGCCTTCGCCCAGGCGGCGCGGGACAACATCGACGCGCTGATCACCGAGCATGCCCGGGCCAACAAGGTGCCCGCCGAGTTCGTGCATCGCGTGGTCAAGCGGGAGAGCAACTACAATTCCCGCGCCAAGGGCGGCTCGGCGCTCGGCCTGATGCAGATCAAGCACGCCACCGCCCGCGGCCTCGGCTATGGCGGCGACGCCGCCGGGCTCTACGATCCCGACACCAACCTGAAATACGGGATCGCCTACCTCGCCGGCGCCTACCGTGCCGCCAAGGGCGATCTGGACCAGGCCTACCGCTACTACAACCGCGGCTACTACTACGTCGCCAAGCGCCTCGGCATCGAGGCGGACGTGCCGCAGGAGACGACGACCGTCGCCGCGGCCTCGACGGCGAAATCCGCCAATGGCTTCGACGGCCTCTTCGCGCTCCGCGGCAGTGCGCCGACCGCCGGCACCCAGGCGCTCGCCTACGCCGCCCCCGGCACCGCCCCGGCGGATGCCGTCGAGGTGCCGCTGCCGCCGCGCCGGCCTGCTTCCCTGTCGGGCGCAGCCGAGCCGGCCCAAGCCCCCGTTCAGGTCGCCCCCGTTCAGGTCGCCGCCATCCCGGCTGCGCCCGTCGCCTACACCGCCGCGCCGGCCTCCCCGGCTCAGGCCGGCGCCCCGACTGTCCAGGCGAGCGATGCCGTCGAGGTGCCGCTGCCGCCCCGCCGGCCGTCCGAGACCGTTCTCGCCGCCGTCGCGCGCCCGGTCGCCGTCGCCCGCAAGGCCGCCGCGGCTCCGGTCCTCGAAGCCGCCGCGATCGCCGGCACGCCCTGATCCGACGCTTCGAAAGCGTCCGGCCTCACGCCCTTGAGGATCGCGTCGGACATCGATCGGGGACGACTAGCCAGTCGGCATCGGTCTCGCTATACAGCCCGCCTCGAATCTCCGTCATGCACGCGGTGCCATCGGCGATCCTCGGATGAGGATCCCTCGGGCGCCCTATTACCCTGAGGTACTCCCATGGCCGTTCCGAAGCGAAAGACCTCCCCCTCCCGCCGCGGCATGCGCCGCTCCGCCGACGCCCTCAAGGCCCCGACCTATGTCGAGGACAAGAACTCGGGCGAGCTGCGCCGCCCGCACCACATCGACCTGAAGACCGGCATGTATCGAGGCCGTCAGGTCCTGAAGGTGAAGTCGGCCGAGGCCTGATTTCGATCCGGCGCCTCGGCGCCGATCTTCGAAAAATAGCCCGAGGGGCGTCAGCCCCGTTCGAAGGCCGCGGTCCGCGCGTAGAGCGCGACCGCGGCCTTCGTGCGTTCGGAGCGGGCCGGACGTAAGCGCGGATCGGCGCTGACGATGAGCTGCGTCAGAAATTCCGCGAGCGGGCGCCCACCGCAGACCCGCGGCAAGGGGCTGGCCGGCGTCCCCGCGACGAGCGCGCGACCGGACGCGACCACGTCGGCACGGCCGTGCTCCGTTTCGGTACCGTCTCGCGTTCCGGAACGATCCATCGTCGCCTCTCCGGCCCCCGCACGGGTATTTCGTGCAAGAGCGGGGCCGACGTTAACCGGATCTTAACCTCCTGTCGCGGGACGGCGCGGGCCAATCCATTCCTTGCGCATTCGCCGCAGAAGCCCTCGCACCGTCGGAGAGGTGTACGACTCGACCCCGCGACCCATGGGGGAGGGTCTCGGACGCTCGCTCGTCCTTGCGAGGCGGAGCCGACGCAATCCAGCGCTCCGCAATGTCCGGCGCACAGGCACGCGTGACAGTGTCGTCGGCGCAGTCTCGCCTTCTCCGAACAGGTCGCGCCCTGGATCGCTTCGGCTCCGCCTCGCGATGACGGGGTGGGGCGGATGCCGAGCGGACCAACCGTCGGCGAACGGGCGGCGCTCGGCGCCTGCTGCTTGCCCGGCTCACAATTCAGAATCGTTCTAAACTGCTTGACGCTTCTCTGGAACCACTCTAATTAAAAACAGGAAGGCGCACCGGTTCCGAGCCGGGCGCCGCGGAAACCCTCGGAGAGAGAGCCATGTCGAGCAACACCAGCGCCGCCTGCCAAAGCTGCCGCTTCTTCGACGAGCACAAGACCAATGCCGGCCAGGCCTCGGGCGACGAGGGCCTCTGCCGCTTCAACCCGCCGGTGAGCCAGCCGGAGCCGCAGGGCCACGGCCTTTGGCCGGTGGTCGCCTCCAAGGACTGGTGCGGCCACTTCGCCGCCGACGTCACCCCGGCGGAGTAATTCGACGCCCCGGCGGAAACGCCGGGGAGGATCTTCGGAAAGGGGTCGGCGCCCAGGCGCCGGCCCCTTTCGCGTTGCGCGGGGCTTCCATCCTCGAGCGCCGCGAATCGCTTTGCAGAAATGCTTCGGGCGTGCCGCCAAGCGGTCATGATCCGGTCACCTTCCCGTTCGATGGCTGCGGCCAGAAGGCAACGGACCCGAAAAATCGGGCCAGCCGCCATCCGGCCCCGAGGCCGGAGCTAGGTCGGGACGAGCGGCGCGGCCCGCCGTGCCGGAACGAGGATGACTGCATGACCTTTGGACCGATCGCTGCCCTCGCCTCCGCCCGCACGGTGTTTCGCGCGGGCGTGTTCGCAGCTCTCGCGACCCTGGTGGCCGCGCCGGCGATGGCCGCCCCGCACCGGGACCCGTCGGGGACCTGGCTGACGCAGGATGGCAAGGCGCGCATCCGCGTCGAGAAGTGCGGCCCGCAGGAGAAGAACCTGTGCGGCTACGCGGTGTGGCTGAAGGTGCCCAACAACGACGAGGGCAAGCCACGGGTCGACTTCCGCAATCCCGATCCGAAGAAGCGCACCCGCGCCTCGCTCGGCCACCAGCTCATCCTCGGGCTGAAGCTCAACGAGGATGCCCGCTACGAGGGCAAGATCTACAACGCGGAGGACGGCAAGTTCTACGACGTGACTGTCTGGTCGGAGGAGCCGGAGGAACTGACCGTCAAGGGCTGCCTCATCGCCTTCCTGTGCCAGTCGCAGACCTGGAAAAAGGTCACTGACACGGCGCCGGGCCAGCTTCCCGGCCCGACCAACGGCCCGAACGGCCCGCGCGCCGATGCCGAGTGGGCGCCCAAGCCTGCGGCGGCGGCCGCGAACGGCCCCACCGCCACCGGCACCGCCGGCCCTGCCCCCGGCGCCAAGCCCGCGGCGCCCAAGCCCGCCGCCCCGAAGGCGGCGCAGCCGGCGGAGTGATCGCGGGGCTCCGCGTCACCCATAGGCCGTCAATTCGGGGCTGCGCCGCGGAACCCGGACCCCACGATGGGCCGCAACGCCGGCTGGCACCGCGCATCACGGATGGAGTCCGGGTTCTCGCCTTCGGCGAGTCCCGGAATGACGGGGTGGAGACGGCAAAGAATCAGGGCGTCGGCGCGGCCACGCGCTGGCGCAGCCCTGCGATCACCGCCTTCAGCATCTCGCCGCCCTCCACCTCAATCCCGCCGGGCATACGCGCGGCGTAGATGCGCTCGTGGACGAAGGCGAGCTTGGCGATCACCGCGGGCGTCAGCGTGAACGGGTAGAGCGGCGGCTGGCCCATGGAGCGGTTGAGCGAGTTGACCGCGTAGGTCAACGGGATCCAGGCCTCCACCACGCGCTGGAAGTCCGGCGTCTCGTAGGGGTCGAAATCGACGGTGACGGCGCCCGTCCCCTCGGCACCCGCCCGGTGCTTGGGCCGCACCCGGATCTCGAAGGCGTTGGCCGTCTCCAGCGTGTCGACGATGTGGAGGTAGTGAGCGAAGGTCTCGGCGAAATCCTCCCAGGGATGGGCGGTGGCGTAGGCCGAGACGAACGATTCCTCCCAGCGCGGGGCCGGGCCGTCGGCATGGTAGCGCCGCAGGCTGATCCCGTAATCGACGCTCTCGTCGCCGAACACGGCGCGGAACATCGGCAGGCTCGCGTTGAAGCGGACCAGCAGGTTCCAGAAGTAATGCCCGATCTCGTGGCGGAAATGCCCGAGCAGCGTGCGGTAGAACTCGCCGAACAGCTTGCGCCGCCGCTCGCGCTCGACGTCGTCGGCCTCGGCGATGGAGAGCGTGATCAGCCCGTCGAGATGGCCGGTCATCACCGGAGGGCCGGGCGAATGCGTCTCGGCCGGATCGACCAGGAAGTCGAAGGCGAGGCCGTCGGAATACTGCGCCCGCGTCACCAGCGGCAGTTCGAGCCGCAGCAGCGAGTAGAACAGCCGGTGCTTGGCGGCCTCGATCTGGCGCCAGCGCGCGACGTTGGCCGGCACCGCGAGGTCGGGCACCACGCGGTTGTGCCGGCAGGTGACGCAATAGGGCTCGTCGGATTCCTCCGGCACCAGCCAGTTGCAGGCGTCGTGGGCGGCGTTGACGCAGAAGCGGTACTTGCGGCCGGGATGGGCATAGGCGCGAAACAGCGGGCCGCGGGCGTCCTCGCCGCAGGGTTCGAGCGCCGAGACCGCATGCCGGTCGCAGACATAGCCGAGCCGCCGCTCGCAGCTCTGGCAGACCGTGCTCTCGAAGCTGACCGGCTGGTCGCAGGCTTGGCACTGGAAGATCTTCATGGGTCCGGCTCGCGCAGCAGAGCGGATCGTACGAGCATCGGGCCGCGCGCCGGGCCCCACGGGACTCAAGGAGGATATCCCTCCCACAGTTCCACCGGCCCCGTGGAGAACCTTCCAAAGCACGCTTCTTGCTTTTCTCGCGTGCCTCGCCCCGCCGCGGCCGTATAAGCGCGGGAAGCAACCGCCAGACCGCGCCGCGAGGCCGTTCGCGATCAGACGAGACGTCCGGAGATTCCGTGTCGATCCAAGCCGCCCTGCACCACGTCACGCATTACCGCTACGACCGGCCCATCGCGCTGGGGCCGCAGACGATCCGCCTGCGTCCGGCCCCGCACACGAGAAGCCGGGTGCCGGCCTACGCGCTGAAGGTCGTCCCCGAAAACCACTTCATCAACTGGCAGCAGGATCCGAGCGGCAACTGGCTCGCCCGTCTCGTCTTCCCGGAGAAGACCACCGAGTTCCGGGTCGAGGTGGATCTCACCGCCGACCTCGCGGTGATCAACCCGTTCGATTTCTTCGTGGAATCCTACGCCGAGCGCCGTCCCTTCGCCTATGCCGACGACCTGAAGCTCGCGCTCGCCCCCTATCTCGACCTCGCCGACGCGGGCGGCCCTCAGATCGACGCCTTCCTCGAGCGGGTGCCGGAGGAGACCCACACGGTCACCTTCCTCGTGGCGCTCAACGAGCTGGTGGCCCGCGAGGTCGCCTACGGCGTGCGCATGGAGCCCGGCGTGCAGACGCCGACCGAGACGCTGACGCTGAAGAGCGGCTCCTGCCGCGATTCCGCGTGGTTGCTGGTGCAGGTGCTGCGCCGCCTCGGCTTCGCCGCGCGCTTCGTCTCGGGCTACCTGATCCAGCTCGTGCCCGACACCACCGCGGTCGACGGGCCCGCGGGCACCACCACCGACTTCACCGATCTCCACGCCTGGGTCGAGGTCTACCTGCCGGGGGCCGGCTGGATCGGGATGGACGCCACCTCGGGGCTGCTGACCGGCGAGGGCCACATTCCGCTGGCCGCCACGCCGCACTTCCAGGCCGCGGCGCCGATCTCCGGCCTCGCCGAGCCCGCCGAGGTCGAGTTCGCCTACGAGATGAAGATCACCCGCGTGGCGGAAGCGCCGCGCATCACCAAGCCGTTCTCGGAGGATGTCTGGTCGGACATGGATGCGCTCGGCGAGCGCATCGACGCCGACCTCGCGGCGCAGGACGTGCGCCTGACCATGGGCGGCGAGCCGACCTTCGTCTCGATCGACGACTTCGAATCGCCCGAGTGGAACGTCGCGGCCGTCGGTCCGACCAAGCGGGCCTTGGCCGACACGCTGATCCGCCGCCTGCGCGACCGCTTCGCGAAGGGCGGTATGCTGCATTACGGCCAGGGCAAGTGGTATCCGGGCGAGAGCCTGCCGCGCTGGGCCTTCGCGCTCTACTGGCGCAAGGACGGCACGCCGATCTGGCAGAACGCCGACCGGATCGCCGCGGAGAACGGGCCCAAGGACGCCACCGTCGCGGACGCCAGGGCGCTGCTCGGGGCGCTCGCCGAACGCCTCGGCCTGAACCGCTTCGTGTTCCCGGCCTACGAGGACGCGGTCTACTGGAAGAGCCGCGAAAGCGAGCTTCCGGTCAACGTCACTCCCGCCGCGCCGCAGACCGGCAGCGTCGAGGCCGACGCCCGCTTCAAGCGGGTGTTCGAGCGCGGCCTCGACGAGCCCGTCGGCTTCGTGCTGCCGCTGGCCAACCTCGCCGTCGGCGAGGGCAGGGCCTGGATCTCGGAAACCTGGACATTCCGCCGGGGCGGGGCCTATCTCAGCCCCGGCGACTCGCCGATGGGCTTCCGCCTGCCGCTCGGCTCGCTCCCCCACGTGCCGCCGGATTCCTATCCCTATTATCACCCGCAGGACCCGCTGGAGGCCCGCGGCGACCTGCCGCGAGAGCCGGGCGCGCCGCTGCCCAAGGGCGAGGACCGCGCGAACGGCGCCGGCCTCTCGGGCGTCGCCGTGCGCACCGCGCTGGCGGTGGAGCCGCGCGACGGCGTGCTGTGCGTGTTCATGCCGCCGCTGGAGCGGGCCGACGACTATCTCGATCTCGTCGGCCACCTCGAGAAGGCGGCGGAATCGGTCGGCCGCACCCTCCACATCGAGGGCTACGAGCCGCCCTACGACCCGCGCCTTTCGGTCATCAAGGTCACGCCCGATCCCGGCGTGATCGAGGTGAACGTTCACCCCGCCGGTTCCTGGCGCGAGGCGGTCGCCATCACCCGCGGCCTGTACGACGAGGCGCGCCAGATCCGGCTCGGCGCCGAGAAGTTCATGATCGACGGGCGCCACACCGGCACGGGTGGGGGCAACCACGTCGTGCTCGGCGGGGCCAGCCCGGCCGATTCGCCGTTCCTGCGCCGGCCCGACCTCCTGAAGAGCCTCGTGCTGACGTGGCAGCGCCACCCCTCGCTCTCGTACCTGTTCGCCGGCCTCTATGTCGGCCCGACGAGTCAGGCGCCGCGCATGGACGAGGCGCGCCACGACGGTCTCTACGAGTTGGAGATCGCCATGGCGCAGGTGCCGGGGCCCGGCGAGGCCAACATCCCGCACTGGCTGGTGGACCGGCTCTTCCGCAACATCCTGGCGGACGTGACCGGCAACACCCACCGCGCCGAGATCTGCATCGACAAGCTGTTTTCGCCCGACGGCCCGACCGGGCGGCTCGGCCTCCTCGAATTCCGCTCCTTCGAGATGCCGCCGGACGCGCGCATGAGCCTCGCGCAGCAAGTCCTGCTGCGGGCCATCGTGGCGTGGCTCTGGCGCGAGCCGCGGAGCGGCGGCTGTGTCCGCTGGGGCACGGCGCTCCACGATCGCTTCATGCTCCCGCATTTCCTCTGGGCCGACTTCCTCGACCTGCTGGAAGACTTGGCGGCGGGCGGCTACGAGTTCGACCCTCAGGCCTTCGTGGCGCAGCGCGAGTTCCGCTTCCCC
This sequence comes from Methylorubrum rhodinum, assembly GCF_014199935.1. Lineage (GTDB taxonomy): Bacteria > Pseudomonadota > Alphaproteobacteria > Rhizobiales > Beijerinckiaceae > Methylobacterium > Methylobacterium rhodinum. The sequence continues at coordinate 38,048 of NZ_JACHOP010000014.1, read as the reverse complement.
GTCTTCGGCCGGGTCGAGCAGGGCGGCGTGAGCCTGGAGCTGCGGCAGGCGCTGGAGCCCTGGCACGTGCTGGGCGAAGAGGGGACCGCCGGGGGCACCGTGCGTTTCGTGGATGCATCCGTCGAGCGGCTTCAGGTGAAGGTCGAGGGCTTCGTGCCCGGCCGTCACGTGATCGCCTGCAACGGCCGGCGCCTGCCGATGACGCCGACCGGCGCGGTCGGCGAGGCGGTGGCGGGCCTGCGGTTCAAGGCGTGGCAGCCGGCCTCCTCCCTGCACCCGACGATCCCGCCGCACGGGCCGCTGACCTTCGACATCCTCGATTCGTGGAGCGGCCGCTCGCTGGGCGGCTGCCGCTACCATGTGAGCCACCCGGGCGGGCGCAACTACGAGAGCTTCCCGATCAACGCCTACGAGGCGGAAGGGCGGCGCCTCGCCCGCTTCGAGGCCATGGGCCACACCCCCGGCACCGTCGCGATGCCGCCTGAGGAGCGCACCACCGAGTTCCCGCTCACCCTCGACCTGCGCACGCCCGCCCCGCGATGAGTGCTCTGGCCGCCTTGGTGGACGGGCCGGCGCGGCCCGACCCGGCCGAGGCGGCCGACGACGCGGCGGCGCGCATCCGCCGCTGGACGCAAGGCTACGCACCGCGCCCCGGCCTCGCCGACGAACTCGTCGGGGCCGACGGCGCGTTCAGAGGGGCTTGGCCGCGCTTCCTCGACCGGCTCGGGCGCCTCGACGACCGCGAGATCGCCGCCCGCTTCCTCTCCGCCGAGCGGCATATCCGCGACGCGGGCATCTCCTACCGGGTCTACGGCGACAAGCAGGAGCATCCCTGGCCGCTCGGCTCGCTGCCGCTCGTCATCGACGCCGCCGACTGGGCCGAGCTGTCGGCGGGCATCGTCCAGCGCGCCGGCCTGATGGAGCGCATCGTCGCCGACATATACGGGCCGGGCCGGCTCGTGGCGGAAGGCTTGCTGCCGGCCGGCGTCGTGGCGGGCAGCCCCGAATACCTGCGCCCGGCCCACGGGCTGAGCCCGCCCGGCGGGCGCTGGCTGCCGATCTACGCCGCCGACGTGGGCCGCGGGCCCGACGGCCGCTGGCAGGTGCTCGCCGACCGCACGCAGGCGCCGTCCGGCCTCGGCTACGCGCTGGAGAACCGGATGGTGCTGGCCCGCGCCTACCCGGACCTGTTCGCCGACCTCCATGTCGAGCGCCTGCCGGGCTTCTTCCAGGCGTTCCGCTCCGGCCTCGCCGCGGCCTGCGAGCGCAGCGACCCGCGCATCTGCCTGCTGACGTCGGGCCCCTACAGCAGCACCTATGTCGAGCAGGCCGCGCTCGCCCGCTATCTCGGCTTCCTCCTCGTCGAGGGCGACGACCTCCTGGTCAGCGACGGGCTCGTCCACGTGCGCACCGTCGCCGGCCTAAAGCGCGCCGACGCACTGTGGCGCCGGATCGACGCCGACTATCTCGACCCGCTGGAGTTGCGCACCGATTCGCGCCTCGGCGTGCCCGGCCTCCTCGACGTGCTGCGCCGGGGCGGCGTGGTGATGGGCAACATGCCGGGCTCCGGCGTGGTCGAATCGGCCGCGCTCAGCCCCTACCTGCCGCGGATCGCCGAAGCGCTCACCGGCGAGAGCTTGCGCCTCTCGGGCCCGCGCACGTGGTGGTGCGGCGACCGGCAAGGCCTCGCCCACACCCTCGACCATCTCGACGCCCTGACTTTGCGCCCGGCCGCCACCGCCGTGCGCGGCCCCGAGCGCGACGCGCTTCTCGCCCCCATCGCCTTCGGCGCCGCCCGCGAGCGCGCGCTGGCGGCGCTCCGCGAGCGCGCCTTCGACTGGGTGGCGCAGGAACCCGCCCCGCTCTCGACCATGCCGACATGGCAGGACGGGGCGCTGGTGGCCCGGCCCTTCGTCATGCGGGTCTTCGCCGCCGCGACCCCGGACGGCTGGCGCGTCCTGCCGAGCGCCTTCTGCCGCGTCGCCGAGCGCGAGGATGCCGACCCGAGCGAGATGCGCGCCGGTATCCGCTCGGCCGATGTCTGGGTCCTATCCGACACCCCCGTCGACACCCCGACCCTCGTGCTGACCACGCCGCCGCGCATCCGCCGCATCGCCGGCCACCTGCCGTCGCGCGCCGCCGACAACCTGTTCTGGCTCGGGCGCTATCTGGAGCGGGCGGAGGCCGTGATCCGCCTCGTCCAAGCGCATCTGGGCGGCTTCGGCGAGGCCATCACCGCCGACCCCTGCGCCGCCGAGGACGCGCCGACCGCCCGCCGCATCCGCGCGCTCTTGAAGGAGTGGCATTGCGTCGAGGCCGCCGACCTCCCCACCGCCGCCCTCGCCCAGGAGGCGCTGAGCGGGCGCGACCATTACGGCTCGGCCCTCAACCACGCGCTGGAGGCCCGCCGCATCGCCGCTTCGCTTCGCGAACGCCTGCCCGCGGAAGCGTGGCGCTCGCTGGCGGACCTGCGCGACACCCTCGTCTTCAGCGAGGTCTTCACCCCCACCGAGGCGCAACTGCGCGGCCGGGCCGAACGCGCGCTCGGCCATCTCTCGGCACTCACGGGGCTCGCCCACGAGAACATGAACCACGGCACCGGCTGGCGCTTCGTCGATATCGGCCGGCGGATCGAGCGGGCGATCAACACCTGCGGCTTCGCCGCCGCCTTCTGCGCCGAGGACGCCAGCGCCGACGATCTCGGTGTGATGCTGGCGCTGGTCGATTCGCAGATCGCCTACGGCGCCCGCTACCTCGCGGGCGTCAGCCGCGACGCGGTCTGCGACATGGGCGTGCTCGATCCCTTCAACCCGCGCTCGGTCGCCTATCAGATGGGGGGAATCGTCGCCCATCTCGAAGCGCTGCCCGCGCTCGCCGCCGACGGCCTGCCCGAACCGCACCGCCGCCACGCCCTGACGCTGGCCGGCACCTTCCAGACCGCGCAGGCCGCGGAGATCGACGGCGAGGGCCTGGAAACGCTCGCCGAGGAACTGGAGCGCCTCGCCGACCGCATCGCCGGCCGCTACTTCCCCAGCGGCGCCGAGGCGCTGCGGCCCGAGAAGCTGACGGGTCTGGCGTGATCTACGGCCTGCGCCACCTCACCACCTACCGCTACGCCCGCAAAGTCCGCTCCGCGCGCTGTACCTTGCGCCTGCGCCCCCGCGACGGCGACGGGCAGCGGGTGCTGGAGAGCAGCGTCGCGATCACCCCCGCCCCGAAGAGCCGCGTGGAGCGGCGCGACTTCTTCGGCCTCGACACGGTCGGCCTCGTCCTCGACGAACCGCACGAGACCTTCTCGGTCGAGGCCCTGTCGCGGGTCTCGGTCGAGCGTCCGCCGCCTCCGCCGCCGGAATCCGGCCCCGGCTGGGAGGCCGTGCGCGAGGCGGCGCTGGCCCTGCCGAGCCTCGGCCCGGACGGGCCGGCCCATTTCCAGTTCCGCAGCCAGCGGGTACCCCTCGTCCCGGCGGTGACCGACTACGCCCGCGGCAGCTTCTCGCCCGGCCGCAGCGCTTACGGCGGCGCCGTCGAGCTGATGCGCCGCATGCGAGACGATTTTCGGTTCGACGCCAAGGCCACCACGGTCTCGACGCCGCTGGCCGAGGCCTTCGCGCTCCGGGCCGGCGTCTGCCAGGATTTCGCCCACGTGATGATCGCGGGCTTGCGCGGCCTTGGCCTGCCCGCGGCCTATGTCAGCGGCTACCTGCGCACGCGCCCGCCGCCCGGCCGTGCGCGCCTGCGCGGGGCCGACGCCAGCCACGCCTGGGTCGCGCTGTGGTGCGGGCAGGACCTCGGCTGGATCGGACTCGACCCGACCAACGCCTGCATCGTGCAGGACGACCACATCGTCGTCGCCCGCGGCCGCGATTACGGCGACGTGGCTCCCATCGACGGCATCGTCTCCTCGGCGGGCGCGCAGAAGCTGAGGGTCGAGGTGGATGTGATCCCGGAGGACGAGCCGGTCGAACCGCCGGATCCTGCGCGTTGTCGTGGGACGGGTGAGTCGTGACGAGGGTGGCGGGAGCCCGTCGCGGCGGGCCGGGCGCAAAGCTTCGATGAAGTGCCGGATCGGGAGACGGTTCTGAAGGCTGGAGCCACGTCGGCGGGCCGGCCGACCGGCGCGATCCCCTCGCGCCCGTCCAGCGCAGGAGCGCGCGAATCGTACCGAAGCCCTTCAATTCCGCTGAAATACAATATACTTTCGCCTTTTTTGGCAATCTTCGATTTTCAAATGGACAATTCTAAAGCATTGTCTAGTGTCGCATCTGCTTTTTAGGCAAGCCGAACCCCAATTTCCGGATCAATGCTCTAGCGATTGCCGTCGTGTCCTTGTCGATGAACGGGCATCATTACCTGATATACTTTCGTGGGGTCAAAAACTCCCTCTGGGCAGCCGGAAATCTTGCGAAACCTCACGCCGCAGCGAACCGACGGGAAACGGTGCGGACGGCACGCGCTCTCATGGCTGCCGCCCGCTGCTCGCGCCAGGGCTCGCCGGGGCGTGGGGTTTGGGCACCTCCACGCCGAGGCGCTTCACCGGCCAGCCGTCGCTCCAACGCTGCATGTCGCTGAAGGCCGGGTTGGCCTTGAGGCTGGCGGCGTCCTTGGCCGTGAAGGCGGCCGCCGCCGCCATGTCGAAGCTGCGCCAGAAGGCGAGGAAATCGAGGCTGTCGGCGCGCGCGTTGTTGATCTGGGCGACGAGCTGGGTCTGCTCGCCGGACAGCGCCATGTCGGCCGACCAGCGGAACGGCGGCGGCTTCTCGCCGGGCGGGTCCGGCGGCAGCTTGATCGCGCCCGAATCGTAGGCTGCGTCGAGCCCGGCGGGCGAGGCGAGCGTGGCAGTGAGCGCCGGGAAGCCGTGATCGTCCGACAGCGCCCGCACGAACAGCTTGCGCTCGGCCGGCACCGCGGTCGCATCGCGCAAGATCTTGCGCGCGGCGGCGTCGGCGGCGCGAGCGTCCTTGTCGCCGATCAGGGTGACGAGCATCGTGCCGGGATCGATGGTGTTCAGCTCACCCAGCGGGATGCCGCGGGACTTGGCGTCGCGGGCGATGCCGCCGGGCATCACCGCGAAGACGAGTTTCGGCGCGGGCAGGCCGTTCTGCGCGGCCTCCGCCGCGATGTGGGCGGCGAGCGGCGCGCCGGCCAGATGCCCGATCAGGGCGAGGCGGCCGGTATCGGGCTTGGCGTCGGCATCGCTCGCGAGGTCGGCGAGCGCCGACTTGACGAGGCGGGCTGCGATGGCCGGCGCGTCGGAGGGCTTGGTGCGGTTCAGTTCCTGGAAGCGGGGAAACAGCACCAGCCAGTCGTTGCGGGCGAGATGGTCGATCCAGGCGCCGTAGGCCTGCGGGTTGGCCGCGCCCCAGGCGTGCAGGAACACCGCCACCGGCCGCCCGCCGGAGGGCGCGGGGCCGGCCTTGTGGAACACGAAGGTGGCGGCGCTCGCCTTGCCGACCGCGCGCTTGGCGATGGTGGCGCTCTTGTCGCCGACGCCCCCCGGCCCCTCGGCGGGCTGCACCGGCGGCGTGGCGGCCTGCGCCGGCGCGGCCGCGAGGGCGGCCAGCATACCCATGATGGCGGGCATGGCGGCGAGGCCGAAACCGGACTTCGGGCGCATTTCACTCTCGAACGGCACGATCGGATCGGCCACACGGGGCCGTGACCGCCTGAATAGCAGATTCTCCGGGCGAGGCGACCGAAACGCCTGCGGTCCAAACCTCTTCATCCGAGGGGAATGCGCCCCTGGAACGTCCGACACCGCTGCATTCCCCGCCGACAACGGAAAAGCATCAATTTTTGCAGGTGTTTAGGTAAATTTCCGTCGCTATCTGGCGAGCTTCGGCTCGGACGTTCGAGCTTCCCGTCGGCAAAAGCCTAAACGTCTGCCCTTCCTGGCATTTTTTCGGCCTTCGCCAATGAGCGACGGCAAGCGATCCCCCGATAATCGAGAATCGCCCCAGCACCACCGGAGCGGCCGAGGACGCCCTTGCGGAACAGGTGGGGAACGTCTAGCCTGTTCGCGATTTGTTTTTCGACGATCGGGGAGCGCTTCGGCCGCCCCCGACAGCAGGTGCCGCATGCTGACCCGCAAGCAACTCGAACTGCTCCAGTTCATCCAGGCCCGGATGCAGGAGAGCGGCGTCCCCCCGTCCTTCGACGAGATGAAGGACGCGCTCGATCTCAAGTCGAAGTCCGGCATCCACCGCCTGATCATGGCCTTGGAGGAGCGCGGCTTCCTGCGCCGCCTGCCGAACCGGGCGCGTGCGCTCGAAATCCTGCGCATGCCCGAGGCGCCCGCCGCCAAGCCGGCCGCTCCCGCCGAACCGCGCCGCTTCACCCCGAGCGTGGTCGAGGGTGGGCTGTCCGGCAAGCCCCCCGCGCCGAAAGCGCCGCTCCTTCAGGCGCAGGACGGCGAGGGCCGTCCGGTGATCGTGCCGGTGATGGGCCGGATCGCCGCCGGTACGCCGATCTCGGCGATCGAGAGCCAGAGCCACACCATCGCGATGTCACCGGACTTCCTGGCCGGCGGCGAGCATTACGCGCTCGAGGTGCGGGGCGATTCGATGATCGAGGCCGGCATCCTCGACGGCGATCTGGTGGTGATCCACAAGCAGGAGACCGCCAACAACGGCGACATCATCGTCGCATTGATCGACGATGAGGAGGCGACCCTGAAGCGCCTGCGCCGCCGCGGCTCCTCGATCGCGCTGGAGGCCGCGAACCCGGCCTACGAGACCCGCGTGCTCGGGCCCGACCGGGTGCGCATCCAGGGCAAGCTCGTCAGCCTCGTGCGCCGCTACTGAAGCGATTCCGGCGACGGGTCGGCGGGCTCGGGTGCGAACGCACCGCCGGTCGCCGGAGGGGAGGGCGGCGGCCCGGTGGTGGGCCGCGCCTGCCAGGGTCTCGGCGTGCCGCTGCCTCGGGCGGTGACGATCTCGGGTCCCGCCGGGCCGAGGCGGATCGCGGTCGCGCCCTGCGCCGCGAGATGGGCCCGGTCGATGCGCAGCGGCGCGACGCAGCCCGGCGGGATGGTCAGGCGCGTGATCAGGATGTCGGCGCGGGCGCAATCCTCGGCAAAGGCGCGCTTGTCGGTGACCAGGGCGATCTTGCGGCCGTCCGTGGCCGTCATGGTGCAGCCGAGGCGGTCGCAGCGCACGTCCGGGCCGCCGCTCACGTCGGCGGCCGGGCGCGAATCGCCGTCCGCCTTCAGCCACTGCTCCAGCACGAAGGCCGGCGGCCTCCCGAGTACGGCGAGGCGCCCATCGGCCCCGCGGAGCGCCGCACCCGCGCCGTCGCGGTCGATGTAGAGGTCGAAGCGCGCCGGGGTCGCGGCCAGCGCCAGTCCGCAGGCGGCCGGCAGGACCGCGAGCGCCTTCAGCCGCGAGACCGGCAGGGTCGCGAGCAGAAGCGCGAGGGCAAGCAGCATCAGCGCCCCGGTGCCGAAGGCCGGCAGCACGACGTTGGCCTGACCGAAGCCGGCGATCCAGGCGGAGATGGCGAGCATGCCGCGCACGGCGAGCCCCATCAGCCACCAGACCGGTCGGTCGAGGGCGAAGGGGTAGGCGAGCATCCCGAGCACCGCCGCGGGCATCACCGCGAGCGAGACCAGCGGCAGCGTCAGCGCATTGCCGACGAGGCCGAAGGGCTGCACCGTCTGGAAATGGTAGGTCGCAAACGGCGCGGTGGCGATCTGCGCGACCAGCGTCGTCGCCAACGTGCCGACGCCGACCGTCATCAGCCAGGACAGGGCGCGGGCGGGCCACGAGCCGCCCTCCCGGCGAAAAAACCGCCCGTCGAGGAGCGGCGCGCAGGCGATCAGCCCGGCCACCGCTCCGAACGACATCTGGAAGCTCGGGCCGAGCAGCGACTCCGGCTCGCGGGCGAGCGCGAGGATGGCGGCGAGCGCGAGGTTGCGCATGCTGAGCGCCGGCCGGTCGACCAGGATCGCCCCGAGCATCACCAGCGTCATGATCAGCGCCCGCTCGGCCGCCACGTCCCAACCGGAGAACGCGCAGTAGGCGGTCACGCCCACCATGGCGACGCCGGCCGCGATCTTCTTGATCGGGACCGCGAGCGCCAGGATCGGCACGAGGGCGAGGCCCGCCCGCACCAGCCAGAACACCACGCCCGCGGCGAGCACCATGTGCAAGCCGGAGATGGAGACGACGTGGTAGATGCCGGCTGCCCGCAGCACGGCGTTGGTCTCCTCCGAGATCAGCCCGCGCTTGCCGGTCACCAGGGCGGCGGCGACCGCGCCGGCCTGTCCGCCGATCGCCTCGGTGATGCGGCGGGTCAGGACGTTGCGGGCCTCGTCGATCGACGCTCCCAGGCGCAGTTCGGTCGCCAGCGGCGCCGACGGTGGAAGAACCTCGACCTTGCCGGTGAGCGAGCCGACGGCGCCGATGCCGCGGAAATAGGCGTCGCGGGCGAAATCGTAGCCGCCGGGCCGCGCCGCTTCCGGCGGCGGCAGCAGGCGGGCGGTGGCGCGGAGGGAATCGCCCGGCCGCAACACTTGAGCCGTGCGGTAGGAGACGCGGACGCGGCGCGGGCGCGCCGCCTCGGACAGGTCGCCGAAGCTCTCGACCCGTACGATGAGCCGGGCGCCCCCCTCGCGCTCGTCCAGCGCCTCCACCACGCCGGTGAGCGGCGCGATGGTGGTGCGGGCGAGGACCGGTCCTGCGACCGAGGCGACGCGCCGGACGCCCGCGGCGAAGCCGAGGAAGGCGGCGGCGAGCCCCAGCATCACGCCGAGCCAGACCGGCCGCGCCCGCAGCAACGGCGTCAGTCCAAGGCAGAGGGCCGCCGCGATCAGCGGTGCGGCGAGGGAGGGCGTCCCGTCGGTCGCGGTGAAGAAGACGAGGATGCCGGCCCCGAAGGCGACGGCGAGCCACGGAAACAGCCGCCGCTGCTCCGCCTCGCGGGCGAGCCCGCCGCGGAACTCGGCCGCAGCAACCTCGAAGAACCGTGCGGCGGCGGGGAGGCGGCCGGCGGCGAGCGCGGGCAGCGCCCCCCGCACCGCCCTGCCGCTCTCCTCCGCCATGATGCCGCACCCCGTGCCGGCGCCGTGCCCATGCGGCGGGCACCGATGACGATTTCTTAACGCATCCGCATCCTCGTGCTACACGCCCGCGACAGAGCGGCCGCGGTCGCCCTCCCGAAATCCCACGTTTTATTCAAGAAAAGATCGATGTCGGCACCCGTCGTCACGCGCTTTGCGCCCTCGCCCACGGGCTTTCTCCATATCGGCGGCGCGCGCACGGCCCTGTTCAACTGGCTCTATGCCCGGCGCTTCGGCGGCAGGATGCTGCTGCGCATCGAGGACACCGACCGCGATCGCTCGACCCAAGGGGCCATCGACGCGATCCTCGACGGGATGCGCTGGCTCGGCCTCGATTGGGACGGGGAGGTGATCTACCAGTTCGCCCGCGCGGACCGCCACCGCGCGGTCGCCGAGAGCCTTCTGGCCTCCGGCAACGCCTACCATTGCTACGCCACCGCCGACGAGCTGACGCAGATGCGCGAGACCGCCCGCGCCGAGGGCCGGGCGCCGCGCTACGACGGGCGCTGGCGCGACCGCGACCCCGCCGAGGCGCCGGCCGGCGTCAAGCCGGTGATCCGCCTGCGCGCGCCGACCGAGGGCGAGACCGCGGTGGAGGACGGGGTGCAGGGCCGCGTCACCTGGGCCAACCGCGACCTCGACGACCTCGTGCTGCTGCGCTCCGACGGCACGCCGACCTACATGCTCGCCGTCGTGGTGGACGACCACGACATGGGCGTGACCCAGATCATCCGCGGCGACGACCACCTCACCAACGCCGCCCGCCAGAGCCAGATCTACCGCGCGCTCGGCTGGGACGTGCCGGCGATGGCGCATATCCCGCTGATCCACGGGGCGGACGGCGCCAAGCTGTCGAAGCGCCACGGCGCGCTCGGCGTCGAGGAGTACCGCGACCGCGGCTACCTTCCCGCGGCGCTGCGCAACTACCTCGTCCGCCTCGGCTGGAGCCACGGCGACCAGGAAATCTTCTCCACCGAGGAGATGGTCGCGGCCTTCGACCTGAAGGCGATCGGCCGGTCGGCGGCGCGGTTCGACTTCACCAAGCTCGAGAGCGTCAACGGCCTCTACATCCGCGGCAGCGATGATACCGCGCTGGTGGATGCCATCGAGGCGATCCTGCCGGCCCGCGGCCCCGAGCGCGGCCTGCCGACGGAGCTGACGCCGGCGTTGCGTGCAAAACTGATCGCGGCGATGCCGGGGCTGAAGGAGCGCGCCAAGACCCTGGTCGAACTCTTGGACAGCGCCTTCTACCTCTACGCCCCGCGCCCGCTGGCGCTCGACGCCAAGGCGGAGGCGCTGCTGGCGGGCGAGGCGCCGGAGCGGCTGCGCGCCCTGATTCCCGCCCTCGAGACGCTGCCCGAGTGGTCGGCGGCGGCCACCGAGGCCGCGGTACGTCGCTTCGCCGAGGAGGCCGGGGTCAAGCTCGGACAGATCGCCCAGCCGCTGCGGGCGGCGCTGACCGGGCGGGCGACCTCGCCGCCGGTCTTCGACGTGCTGGCCGTGCTCGGCCGCGACGAGTCGCTGGCGCGGCTGCGGGATCGCGTCGCGGCCTGAGGCCGGGCTGCTGCACCGCCGGTGACAAATCGGCCCGGATCTCGCATCTGCGAAGGACGGGTGGCACCCGCCCGTTGCTGGGCGGGAGCCGATCCGCTAACCCGGTATTCCAGTGAGCAGGCGCAGCGTCCCGCTGCGGCGCCACAACGGAGCGGGAGGCGGTTCGGCTTCCGGTCCGGTGCTGTCCCCGTCGCGAGAAAGGTCCGCGTTCCCATGAGCGCTTCCGCCAGCACCATCATCGTGGGCGACAAACACGTCGAGCTCCCCGTCAAGTCCGGTACCATCGGCCCCGACGTGGTCGATATCGGCAAGCTCTACGCCCAGACCGGCAAGTTCACCTTCGATCCGGGCTTCACCTCCACCGCCTCCTGCGAATCGAAGATCACCTATATCGACGGCGACGAGGGCATTCTGCTCTATCGCGGCTACCCGATCGAGCAACTCGCCGAGCAGGGCGACTTCCTCGAGACCGCCTACCTGATGCTGTTCGGCCAGTTGCCGACCTCGGCCCAGAAGGCCGATTTCGACTACCGCGTCACGCGCCACACCATGGTGCACGACCAGATGAACCGCTTCTTCCAGGGCTTCCGCCGCGACGCCCACCCGATGGCGGTGATGGTGGCCTGCGTCGGCGCGCTCTCGGCCTTCTACCACGACTCGACCGACATCTCGGACGAGAACCAGCGCATGATCGCCTCCTTGCGCATGATCGCCAAGATGCCGACGCTCGCGGCGATGGCCTACAAGTACACCATCGGCCAGCCGTTCGTGTATCCAAAGAACGACCTCGACTACACCTCGAATTTCCTGCGGATGTGCTTCGCGGTGCCGTGCGAGGAATACGTCATCAACCCGATCTACGCCCGCGCGCTGGACAAGATCTTCATCCTGCACGCCGACCACGAGCAGAACGCCTCGACCTCGACGGTGCGTCTGGCGGGCTCGTCGGGCGCCAACCCGTTCGCCTGCATCGCCGCCGGCATCGCCTGCCTGTGGGGGCCGGCCCATGGCGGCGCCAACGAGGCGGCGCTCAAGATGCTGACGGAGATCGGGCATCCCGAGAACGTGCAGAAATACGTCGCCAAGGCGAAGGACAAGAACGATCCCTTCCGCCTGATGGGCTTCGGCCACCGGGTCTACAAGAACTACGACCCGCGCGCTCGGATCATGCAGAAGACCACCCACGAGGTGCTGAACGAACTCGGGCTGAAGGACGACCTGCTCGAAGTCGCGGTGCAGCTCGAGCAGATCGCGCTCAAGGACGAATACTTCATCGAGAAGAAGCTCTACCCGAACATCGATTTCTACTCGGGCATCACGCTCAAGGCGCTCGGCTTCCCGACCTCGATGTTCACGGTGCTGTTCGCGCTGGCCCGCACGGTCGGCTGGATCGCGCAGTGGGCCGAGATGATCGAGGATCCGTCCCAGAAGATCGGTCGCCCGCGCCAGCTCTATGTCGGCCCGGACCGCCGCGACTACGTGGCGATCGGCCAGCGCGGCTGAGACGTTCGACGGCCCCGGCCCCCGGAAGACGAGCGTGACCTTCGGCACACGCCGCCTTCCGGGGCCGATGCGGGTGCGGACAGGGGCCGAAGACTTGCGCTAGAGCCGTATCCGTCCTGATTGCATCAGGCCGGCGGCTCTCGGTCCTTGTTTTGCCGCGCATTCTCCCGACGAACCGGTGTCCACTTCGTCGGAATGCGCTCTAAGGAACCACGGGGCGAGAGGCCGCTCCGCAGGGGCGCATTCGCGTTGCATCACGCCACCGGACTCATCTCGATCATCGCGCTGGGGCTGGTCGGCGCCTTCATCGGCGGCATGGCGGCGCAGAAGCTTCGGCTGCCGCCGCTGGTCGGCTACCTCGTGGCCGGGATCGCGATCGGGCCGTTCACGCCGGGCTTCGTCGGCGACCCGGAGCTCGCAGCCCAACTCGCCGAACTCGGCGTGATCCTGCTGATGTTCGGCGTCGGCCTGCACTTCTCGCTCAAGGACCTGATGGCGGTGCGCGCCATCGCGCTGCCCGGCGCCGTGGTGCAGATCGCCGCCGCCACCGCCATGGGGGCGGGGCTCGCCGCCGCCTTCGGCTGGTCGCTCGGGGCCGGCATCGTGTTCGGGCTGGCGCTCTCGGTCGCCAGCACCGTCGTGCTGCTGCGGGCCCTCGAAGGGCGGGGCCTGCTCGACAGCGACAAGGGCCGCATCGCGGTGGGCTGGCTCATCGTCGAGGACCTCGCCATGGTGCTGGCGCTGGTGCTGCTGCCCGCGCTCGCGCCCTCCCTCGGCGGCGTGGCGCCCCAGAACGCCCAGGGCGGCGCGCTCCTCGGCCTGTGGACGACGCTGGGGCTGACGCTCGCCAAGGTCGGCGTGTTCATGGCCGTGATGCTGATCGGCGGGCGGCGCTTCGTGCCGTATCTGCTCGGGCTCGCGGCGCGCACCGGCTCGCGCGAGCTGTTCACGCTGGCGGTGCTGGCCTCGGCGGTCGGCATCGCCTTCGCCTCGTCCGAATTGTTCGGCGTGTCCTTCGCGCTCGGCGCCTTCTTCGCCGGCATGGTGCTCGCCGAATCCGACCTTAGCCATCAGGCCGCGGCTGATTCCCTGCCGTTGCAGGACGCCTTCGCGGTCCTGTTCTTCGTCTCGGTCGGGATGCTGTTCGACCCCGGCATCCTGATTCGCGAGCCGCTGTCCGTGCTCGGCGTCCTCGGCGTCATCGTCGTCGGCAAGTCGCTCGCGGCCATCGCCATCGTGCTGGCCTTCGGGCATCCCGTCGGCACCGCGCTCACCATCGCTGCGAGTCTGGCGCAGATCGGCGAGTTCTCGTTCATCCTGGCCGGGCTCGGCATCAGTCTGAAGCTGCTGCCGGAGCCCGGCCGCGACCTGATCCTCGGCGGCGCGCTGCTCTCGATCACCCTCAACCCGCTGTTCTTCGCGCTGGCCGAGCGGGCCTCGGCGTGGCTCGGCGAGCGGCCCGAATTGCGCCGCCGAATGGAGCGTCGGCACGCCGCCGCCCTGCCGGTGGCCGGGCACGGGCCGGGGATGCGCGGCCACGCGGTGCTCGTCGGCTACGGCCGGGTCGGCAGCGCCATCGCCGGGGCGCTCGCCGATTGGAACCTGCCCTACGTCGTGGTCGAGCGCGACCGCCGCCGGGTCGAGGAACTGCGGGCCGAGGGCGTGCCCGCGGTGTTCGGCGAGGCCGGCGCGCCGGGCATCTTGGAGGCCGCCGACATCGCCTCCGCCCGCCTCCTCGTCGTCGCCACGCCCGATTCGCACCAGGGCCGACGCCTGCTGGCCAAGGCGCGGGCGGCCAACCCCGGCATCGACAGCGTGGTGCGCACCCACAGCGACGCCGAGCGGCGCCGCCTGGAGGAGGACGGCGTCGGCCTCGTGCTCATGGCCGAACGCGAACTGGCCCTCGGCATGATGACCTACGCCCTGCGCAGCCTCGGCGTGCGCGAGGGCGAGGCCCGCCTGTTCGTGGACACCAGCCGCACCGAGAGCCAGGTCGCCCCCTCGACCGAGCCGGAGCTTCCCGCCCCCGAACTGCGCCAGCGCCGGGACGAGACGGAGTAACCACCCCCCGTCAAGGCTGGCTGCACGCCATCGCCGCGGCGGCCTGGGTCACGCTGAGCGCCCGGCGCCGCGTCTCCAGCGGCACCGAGGGATCGTCCGAGACGAGGGTCGCCTCGCGCCGGAGCGTCGCGTCGCAGGCGCAGGAGCTGTAGCCGGCGGTGCCGTAGCAGGCATCGTGGCGCATGCAGGCGGCGTCGAGCGCGTCGATCGGCGCAATCCCCTCGCCGCGGTTGCCCTTGCCGCAGTAATGGCCGTGGAACAGCGCGCGGCCGGCCAGCACGTTGACGAGTTCACCCTTCGGCGGCGCGGGCGCCTCGGTGCGGCCGCCAGGATTCAACTCGTTGGCCGGTCCGCCCGCCCGCGAGCCGGAGGCCCGCAGGGATTTGGGGATGCCGGAGCGCTCGTCGGGCTCGTTCAGCGCCGTGCCGGCGCGCCCGTTCGGGTCGGCGAGATCGGGCAGGGGCGGGGGCGGGCCGGGGGCTACGTCGTCCTCGGTCGCCGGCACCTCCTCGACGATGCTCGGCGCCGCGGAGCCTTGAGCGAGCGCCGCCTGCGGCGCGGCCAGAAGCATCGTTGCGAGAAGGACGAGGGCGGGGCGCAAGGCGGGCTCCATTGGCGGCCTCCTCAACGCGAGGCGTCAGTCTCCCGTTCCGGCCCGGCTCAATGCAACGCTTTGCCGGCCTCGCGACTTTCTGAAGGGATTTCCTCGAAAGGTCGAAGCCCCCATGCCGGTTCGTCTCATGCTGTCCGCCGCCCTCCTCACCGGCCTCGCCTCGGCGGCGCTCGCCGCGCCGATGTCGCCGGAAGACAAGGCGGTGCTGCAGCAGCAATGCATGGGCGACTTCACCCTCCACTGCGCCGGCCTGCCGCCCGAGGACGGCCCCGAGGTCCAGGCCTGCTTCCAGAAGAACATGGCCAAGCTCTCGCCGGGCTGCCAGAACGCGATCCAGACCTTCAAGCAACAGGGCAAGAAGGGCTGATTGTCGAGCCTTCGCGGATTGCCGCGGACCTTCGGCTCCCGCCTCTCTCCGTCGTGGCGAGGCGGAGCCGAAGCAATCCAGCGCTCCGCATGGTCAGGAAAAGTCGCGCGCGGCCCCGTCGTCGGCGTGGTCTCACCGTCTCCGCAGAACGCGCGCCCTGGATCGCTTCGGCGCCGCCTCGCGATGACAGTGTGGGTTGGAAGGCCGGGCGGGCGTTTCCGGGCCCCCTCTCATCCTCAGCTCGACTTCGGCCAATCGGGCTGTGTCTTTTCGGGGTGATGAAGGGGGTGTGACGGGTAGGCTTGAGGTGTCCCCGCCAAGAGACGCCCGATGCCGGTCCTGCCTGCCCGCTTCGCCGGGATCATCCTGGCGTTCGCGCCGCTGTTCGTCCACCGCTCGTGGCGGCACGCCCAGGCGCGGCACGCTCAACCCCTGCTGATCGGCGCTCCTGTGCCCTCTGCACAGTCGCATGTTTGGCCAAAGTCGAGCTCAGGATGAGAGTGTGGATGGGAGCAAGGCCACCAAGGGAATCAGAAGTCCCCGAAACGGTCGTTGCGGCTCGGCTCGTAGCAGGTGAAGCCGACGAAGCAGGCCGGGGTGTCGCGGGCCGGCACGAAGGCGCGGCGGCCGATCTCGGTCGGCTCGCAGAAATTGCGGTCGCGCACGAAGCGGTCGTAGGTCTGGCCGCCGGTGCCGAGCACCGCCGCACCCTGGCGCAGCACCACGTTGCGAGCCTGGGCGCAGGTGAGGTCGACGGTCGAGAGGCGCTGGGCCACCGCTTGCGTCAGACCGGCGGCGAGCAGGGCGGTGGCGAGGGCGAGGCGCATGGGACTCGATCCGGGAGAGAGCGAATTGCCCTCTCAACGGGCCGGCCTCACGGATGTATCCCGTCGAGGTGGGGCAGCAGAACGACGCTCTCCTGCTCGTTCGGGTCGGTGCGGGCGATGATCGCCGTGCAGGGCTCGGTGGCGCTCGGATTGTAGGGCAGGTGCGGCACGCCCGCCGGGATGTAGAGATAGTCGCCGGGCTTCAGCTCGGCGTGGTGCTCCAACGCTTCACCCCACCACATCCGGGAGATGCCGCTGAGCGCGTAGATCGCGGTCTCGTGGCCCTCGTGCTTGTGCGCCTTGGCCCGCGCGCCGGGCGGGATCGTCACCATCTGGAGGTGCAGGCCCCGGGCGCCGACCGATTCCGCCGAGATGCCGGGGGCGTAGAGCAGGTCCTGCTTGCCGGTGAAGGTCTCGCCCGGACGCACGACGCGGCAGACGGGGTCGGTCATCGCCTCACAGGTCCCCGAAGGCGAACTGTCCCTGCGGCGCCGGCTTGCGCGGGGCCGCCTTCGCCCCCGCTTTGGCGCCCGACTTCGCCACGGTCTTGCCCGCCGACTTGCCGATGACCCGCGTCGGGCGCGGCTTCGGGTCGGCGCGCATGCGGGCCTTGGCCCGGTCGCGGGCGACGGCCTCGGGGGCGTGCGGATCGTCGTCGAGCCACTTGCCGCGCTTCAGCACCTCGTTGACCCGGCCCTGGTTGACCCCGACCTTGAAGGCGATCTCCTGCTGGGTCATGCCGGTGGCGGCGTGCAGTTCCTGGATCTGGCGGGCGAGTTCGGGCGTCATCTTCTGGCCGGTCAGGCGGCGGGCCGGGCGGATCGTGCGGGTCTGCCGGTCGCGCTCGCGCAGGCGCTCCAAGAGGGCGAGCGCCATGTGCATGCCGTGCTCGCGCAAGGCCTCCTCGAACTCCTTCAGCGTCGCCATGTCCGGCTCCTCGCCCGATCTCGAAACGGGCCTGCCGGCGAAACGCCGCGCTCATGCCCGAAGTTGCCGGCCAGGAGACGCGCGCGCGATGGGCGTGGCAAGGGGCAAAACGCGAACACGGCCGCCTTTCCACCACGGATGCCCGTCGCGACCCTGCCGGCTTGGCACCGAGCGACCGGCTCGGGTAAACCGCTGGCGCCCCAGGATCGCGCGAGAGCCGTTTCGACATGATCAGCCCCATCCTCCCGGTCTCCCGCAGCGAGGCGAATCCGGGGGTGCCCGGCCTGGTCGAGGCGTTGGAGAGCGGCTCGGTGCTGGTGTTCCGCGATCTCGACTTCCCCCTGGACACGTTCGAGCAACGCTTCGTCGAGCGTCCGTTCGCCGACGGCAAGGCCAAGAACGTCGCGATTCGCAGCGAGACCGCCGAATTGCGCGGCGCCGCGGGCAGCGAAGAGGAGCAGGCGCGGCTCCGCGCCCTGCTGGTGCGCTACCGTCGCTTTGCGGAAGAGCTGATCGCCACCTACCTCCCGGCCTATGCCGGCAAGGTGAGCCTCGCCGGCACCTCCTACCGCCCGTTCGACGTCGACAAGCGCAAGTTGAGCTGGCGGCGCGACGACACCCGCATGCACGTCGATGCCTTCCCTTCGAACCCGATCGGCGAGCGGCGCATCCTGCGCATCTTCCGCAACATCAACGCCGAGGGGCAACCGCGCCACTGGCGCGTCGGCGAGGGCTTCGGCGAGATGGCGGAAAAATTCCTGCCGAAGCTTCCGGGCTATTCCGGCCTCTCGGCGAGCCTGCTCGCCGCGCTCAAGATCACCAAGGCCAAGCGCTCGGAATACGACCACCTGATGCTGCACCTGCACGACGCCCTGAAGCGCGACCTCGATTATCAGGCCCGCGCCCCGCAGGCGGACGTGCATTTCCAGCCCGGCGAGACCTGGGTGACCTTTTCGGACCTCGTGATGCACGGTGCCATGGGCGGGCGCTACATGCTGGAGCAGACCGGCTATCTCGCGGTCGCCGATCAGGCCGACCCTGAGAAGGCGCCGCAGCGGATACTTGCGAGGAAGCTGGGGCGGCCGCTCAAGCACTGAGCGGGCACGCGGTCATTTCGCTGCTGCGGGCGCGTCATGGGTGCCGGTGAAATCCCGCCACAGCAAAATCAGCGCCGCCATCACTGCCGGCCCGACGAACAGGCCGACGAGCCCGAAAGTCTCGACGCCACCGAGAATCCCGAGCAGCACCCACAGGAACGGCAGGCGGGTGGTGCCGCCGATCAGCGCCGGCCGCACGACGTGGTCGGCGACGAAGGTAATGACGAAGCCCGCCGCCACGACGACGACGGCCGGCACCACGGCCCCCTTCGCCACCAGCAGCAATGCGGCGAGCCCGAAGGCCAGGGGCGCGCCGAACGGGATCATCGCGGCGACCGCCGTCACCGCTCCGAGCAGCACCGGGTGCGGCACGTCCGCGAAATAGTAGACGATCCCGAGGAGCACGCCCTCGCCGAGGCCGACCAGCACGAGGCCGTCGACGGTCCCGTGGACGGAGGCCGCCATCTGCCGGGCGACACGCTCGCCGTGCGGACCGAACAGGCGCCGGCTCGCCCTGAGCCCCTGCTCGGCGAGCGCCCGGCCGTCGCGGAACAGGAAGAACAGGGCGAGCAGGCAGAAGCCGACGAGCACCACCCGGTGGACGATGCCCTTGCCGACGGTGCGGCCGAAATCGCGGTTCGAGGCGGTGTTGAGCCGCTCGCTCAGTTCCTGCGCCCAGCCGGCATGCGCCAGATGCGCGTTCCACCAATCGGCGACGGCTTGCGCGCCGTAGGGCAGGTGGGCGACGAAATCCGGCACCGGAATGCCGTTGCGCTCGGCCTCGCGGGCATAGGCCAGGACGTCGTGCGCCTCGCGCAGGGCCTCGACCGCGAGCGCCACCACCGGCAGCAGCAGCGCGAGCGCCACGAGCCCGGTGAAGAGCGCCGGCCACAGGATGTCGTGCCGTCCCGGCGGAAATCGCCGCCGGGCGCGCGCGTAGAGCGGCCACAGGGCCACCGCGAGCACCACGGCCCAGACCAGTGCGCGCAAGAAGTCCGACAGGATGTAGAGGCCGAGCCCGAGCAGGGCGACCGTCAGGGCGGCGCGGAAGAAACGTTGCGTCCGCTCGCTCTCCCGATGGTCCGGGGAGAGGGGCCGCGGCCCGGTTTCGGTGGTGGGGGACATGGGCCGGCTCTCGCGACGCCGCCGCGACGGAGCGGTGCGCCGGCCAACCTATGGCGAGGGCGGGCGCGGACCAGCCCTCGTGCGTGCCGGGCTCAAGCGGCGCGGTCGCGGCCTGCCGCCTTGGCCCGGTAGAGCGCGGCATCGGCCCGCTCGATCGCCTGCGCGAAGTCGCGGTCGCCGGGCTCGACCGCGGCGATGCCGAGGCTGATCGTCCAGGGTGGAAGGTCCGAGGCGCGGCGGATGGCGTGGCGGACCTCGTCGGCGAGCCAGCTCGCCTCGGCCCGGCTCTGGTCCGGCAGGACCATCACGAATTCGTCACCGCCGAGCCGGGCGATCTCGGCGCCCTCGGGCAGCACGGTGCGAGCGCTCGCGACGAGCGCGGTCAGGATGCGGTCACCCGCCCCGTGGCCGTGCCGGTCGTTGATCGTCTTGAAGTGATCGACGTCGAGCACGATCACCGCATGGCCCGGCCGTAGCAGGCGCGGCGCCAGCGCCGCGAGGCCCGCCCGGTTCCAGGCGCCCGTCAGCGGATCACGCAGGGCCGCCTCCCGCAGGCGCGCCTGCGCCCGCTCGCCCGGCATGGCGATGAGGCCGAGATTGAGCACCGCGAGGAGGAGCTGGTCGGCGAGCATCGGGATCAGCGCCGCCATGTTCACGCTCGCGACGCCGAAGGCCTCCGCCGTGATCGCCGCGAGGAAGCAGGGGATGTAGGCGAGATAGGCGGCCCCGGCGATGCGCCGGCCCGGCGACGCCGCGCCCCGACCCCCGAAGACGAGGAGGCCGCCGGTGATCGCCATCGTCAGGATACTGCCGCAGGTGCCGCCGATGCGGGCGGCTGCGCTGTCCGCGCCGAACAGGTGGGCGGGCACGCCGTAGCCGAAGCCGGAGACCAGGATCGGCAGGATGAGCCAGAGCGGGAACGGCGCCAGCCCGTCGAAGCGGCGCACCCCCGACAGCGACAGGAGCGTGCTCGCCGAGAGCAAGGCGTAGAGCAGGCCGTCCTGAAGCGGCGTGTGCCCCGAGATGTCGAAGCTGAGGATGGTGAGCGTGTAGAGCAGCGAACTCGCCGCCCAATACAGCAGGTAGACCGCGTCGCGCTGCCCGAGCCAGAGACGGGCGAACACGCCGAAGAAGGCGAAGCTCGCCAGCATGCTGCACAGGCGCAGGGTCTGGATGTCCGGTAGATCGGGCATGGACCGCGACGGAAGGCCTTCTCGAAGGTGATCGCCGAATCGGACGATGCGGCAGGGTCGTCAGGAAATTGTTAAGGACACGGAGAACGGTGACGGCCGCTCCGGCCTCGGAGGACGGATCGCAACGGCCCGATCGACACATAATGCAATTGCGGCGCTGCCATGGCCCATCTTAGGATCGCTGCGCCCGCCTATCGTTCGGACGACCGCCTTCGCCCGAGGAAATCGGAACAGATTGCGAACGAGCCCTTGACCACATCGGCGCACGGGGCCACTGTTCATGGAACGTTCCAGACCCGATTCGCCCCCTCGCGGCGGCGCCCAGGCAGGAGGTCTCCATGCTCGAGATCGGTTTCGACGGCGATGTCTTCGACCGGACCGAGGACGCGGTGCGGCCGGCGGTGGCGCGGCCGACCGTCGATCCGGACTGGCGCCTGCGGGAGGACGGGCTGGAGCACAAGGGCACCGGCTACTTCATCGCCCGCGAGGAGATCGACTACCGCCGCGGCGACGGGCTCTGGACCTGGCCGATGCAGCTCGCCGAGAAGGCGTGGTGTGCGCCGACCGGTTTTCGCCGCTCGTTCCTGGCGGCGCTCGACCGCTACGGCGTCGCCTCGGACGCGTCGCTCGCCCGCTCCTTCGCCATCGGCTTCGGCCTGCACGATCCCGGCCAGCGCAAGAACGACGGCTTCGTCGCGTTGGGCGAGCTGGTGCGGCCCCGCAGCCCCGAGCGCAAGCGCGCCGCCGCGGCCGAGGCCCGCCGCCCGGCCCGCGAACGCCCCCGCACCGAGCCGCGGGTGCTGGCGCACGCGCCCTGAGGCCGTTCCTGGCAATGACCTCGGCTTCCGCCTCACTCCGTCATCGCGAGGCGAAGCCATGACGAGGTTGGACGGCTTGAGTCAGGCGCGCCGAGTCCATCGCGCGAGCACCGCTGCTTGCAGAAGGAACAGCCGTATGCCCGGCGCGAAGAGCGCCGCGCGCAGCGGCCTCGGCTTTCGGCCGAGGCATCCAGCGAACCGACAGCCCAAGCCCGCGGATGCGGGCGCCGGCGAATGAGGCAAGGGAGAGAGAGTTGCCCGGCCTCGGCTGCTTCGTGTAAGGGGTCGCGATCTTTTCAAGAGCGTCATCGGGAACCGGCGGCGACGCGTGAGCCGCCGACCGGGTCGGGCGCCGTGGGGGCGTGCCGCGCGACGGGTCGGCGACGCCGGACACGAGAACGAGAAAGCGGCCAGCCTCCATGTCCAACGAGACCGCCACCTTCGACCGCGTCGCGGACATCATCGCCGAGACGGCGGACATCCCGCGCGACAAGATCACCCCCGAGAGCCACGCCATCGACGATCTCGGCATCGACTCGCTCGCCTTCCTCGACATCGCCTTCGCGGTCGACAAGGCGTTCGGCATCAAGCTGCCGCTGGAGCGCTGGACCCAGGAAGTGAACGAGGGCAAGGTCCCGGCCGAGGAGTACTTCGTCCTCAAGAACCTCTGCGCGCGCATCGACGGCCTCGTGGCCGAGAAGGCCGCCAAAGCCTGACGGCGGGGCGCCCGCCATGCGGCTCGAATATTTCGAGATGATCGACCAGGTGGTGCGGCTCGACCGCGCCGCCGGGCGCATCGAGGCGCGGGCCCTGGTGCCGGACGCCAGCCCCGTCTTCGAGGGGCATTTTCCCGGCCATCCGCTGGTGCCGGGCGTCTTGCTGACCGAAACGATGGCGCAGGCCTCGGGCTACCTCGTGCTCGCCCATCTCGACTTCGCGCAGATGCCGTTCCTGATGGCGGTCGACAAGGCGCGGTTCCGCTCCTTCGTCGGCCCCGGCGCCGCCCTCGACATCGAGGCGAGCCTGGAGCACGACGGCTCCGGCTACGCCGTGACCAAGGCCGCCATCCGCCACGAGGGCAAGGCGCTGTGCGACGCGGAGCTGCGCTTCCGCACCATGCCGTTCCCCCCCGGTCTCGACGCGCCGATGCGCGAGCGCGCCCGCCGGATCGGCCTCATCGACGGGACCGCGGAATGAGCCGAAGCACGGGTCGCGATGTCGTCGTGACGGGCATCGGCCTCGTCTCCTGCGCGGGCGAGGGGATCGAGGCGCATCTCTCCGCTTTCGCCTCGAAGGAGGCACCGCGCACCGATGCCGAGACCTTCGCACCCTACCCCGTGCACCCCGTCGTCGCCCTGACCCTCGACGCGCAAATCTCAAAAAAATCGGATCAGCGGCAGATGGAGCCGTGGCAGCGCCTCGGCGTCTATGCCGCCGGCCTCGCCCTCGATTCGGCGGGCGTGAAGGGCGACGCGGCGTTCAAGGCCGCGCTTCAGCTCGTGGTCGCGGCGGGCGGGGGCGAGCGCGACTACGCAGTCGACGGGGCAATCCTGTCCGGGCTGCGGGGCGCGGCCGATCCGGGCGCCTTCCTCAACGAGCGGCTGCTGAACGACCTGCGGCCGACGCTGTTCCTGGCGCAGCTCTCGAACCTGCTCGCGGGCAATATCAGCATCGTCCACGGCGTGACGGGGGCGTCCCGCACCTTCATGGGCGAGGAATCCTGCGGGGTCGATGCCCTGCGCATCGCCCATGCCCGCGTCGCCTCGGGGCAGATCGACACGATCATGGTCGGCTCGTCCTACAACGCCGAGCGGCCGGACGTGATGGTCATTCACGAGATGGGTGGCTTCCTCGACAAGCCCGTCTACCGCCCGGTCTTCGAGCGGCGCGAGGACAACGGCGGCTTCGTGCTCGGAAGTGCCGCGGCCTTCCTGGTGCTGGAGGCGGCCGAGCACGCTTCGGCGCGCGGCGCCCGGGCGCTCGCCCGGCTGATGCCCGTCGCCAACGATCGCGTGGCCCGCGCGCCCGGCAGCGTTTCGGCGAGCCTGACCCGGCTCATCGGCGAGGCGGGCATCGAGCGGCCGGACGTGGTGCTCTCCGGCGCCACCGGTCTCGCCGACCTCGCCGCCGAGGAGATCGCGGGCATCCACGCAGCGCTTCCCGGCGCGGGCATCCGCGCCACCGGCGACATCGTCGGCCATCCGATGGAAGTGGCGGCCCCCTTCGGCGCGGCGCTCGCCGCCGCGCTCTGCGCGGTCGGCGCGGCGCGCGAAGTCGCGGTCACCTCGGTCGGCCATCGCCGGGGCGAGGGCGTCGTCCGCGTTCTGGCCGCCTGACCGCGCGGACTGCCGGGTAGGATGCACGCCCGGCCAAAAAGTGATTGAAGGCTCGGATGCCAGAACCCCGCTCCTCGTCCACGCACGACGCGCAAGGCCGCCCGCTCGTCGCCGTCACCGGCCTCGGCATCGTCACTTCGCTCGGACGGGGCGCGGCCGAGAACTGGGACGCGCTCACCGCCGGCCGCTCCGGCATCCGCGCCATCCGCCGCTTCCCGACGGAGGGCCTGCGCACCCGCATCGCCGGCACCGTCGACTTCCTCGACACCGATCCGCTGGTGGCCCCGCTCCTGTCCGAGCGCTTCGCCACCGTCGCCGCGGAGGAAGCCATCGCGCAATCCGGGATCGGCGGGGCCTTCCCCGGCGCGCTGTTCGTGGCCGTGCCGCCGGTCGAGATGGAATGGCCCCAGCGCGAGGCGCTGGCCGCGGCCGCAAGCCCGAACGGGGGTGAGATCTCCTACGCCGACCTGCAGCGGGCGGCGGCGAGCCGGCGGTTCGATCCCTGGCACGACCTGTTCATCTTCGGCACCGTGGCCGACCGTCTCGCCGACCGCTTCGGCACGCGCGGCTCGCCGATCTCGCTCTCGACCGCCTGCTCGTCCGGCGCCACCGCGATCCAGCTCGGCGTCGAGGCGATCCGCCGGGGCGAGATGGAGGCGGCGCTCTGCATCGGCACCGACGGCTCGGTGAACCCGGAATCGCTGATCCGCTTCTCGCTGCTCTCGGCGCTCTCGACCCAGAACGACCCGCCGGAGGCCGCCTCGAAGCCGTTCTCGAAGAATCGCGACGGCTTCGTCATGGGCGAGGGCGCCGCCGCGCTCGTCCTCGAGAGTGCGGAATCGGCGAGGTCGCGTGGGGCCAACATCCTCGGCTACGTGCTCGGCTGCGGCGAGAAGGGCGACGGCTTCCACCGCACCCGCTCCAGCCCCGACGGCGCCCCGGTGATCGCGGCGATGCGGGCGGCGCTCGACGATGCGGGCCTGGCGCCCGAGGCCATCGACCACGTCAACGCCCACGGCACCTCGACGCCGGAGAACGACAAGATGGAGGCGCTGGGCTGCTCGGCCGTGTTCGGCGAGCGCGCCGGATCGCTTCCGATCTCGTCGAACAAGTCGATGATCGGCCACACGCTGACGGCGGCGGGCGCGATCGAGGCGGCGGTCTCGCTGCTGACCATCCGGAACGGGCGCATCCCGCCCACCATCAACTACGTGGTGCCCGACCCGGCGCTGCTGCTCGACGTGGTCGACCGCACCCGCGACGTTCGGGTGTCGCGCGTCCTGTCGAACTCCTTCGGCTTCGGCGGGCAGAACACCTGCCTCGTCCTGGGGGACGAGCCGTGAGCGCCGGATCCGTCCTCGTCGTCGGCGGCGCCTCCGGGCTCGGCGCGGCGACCGTGCGTGCCCTGGCTGCCGGCGGCCACGACGTGCACTTCACCTACCGCTCCTCCGCCGCGAAGGCCGAGGCCCTGGCCGCCGAGCTGGCGCAGGCCTATCCCGAGCGCACCGTCTCGGCGCGACCGCTCGACCTTTCCGACCGTGCCGCGATCGAGGCGTTCTGCGACGCGGTCGAGGGCGAGGGGTTCTACGGCTACGTCCACAATGCCGGCCAGTCGGCGGACGCGCTCGCGGCGATGCTCGACCGGGACCGCGCCGAGGAGGCGATGCAGGTCAATTTCTGGTCGCTGACCCGGATCGCCAAGGCGCTGGTGCGCGGCATGATCCGGGCGCGCGCCGGCCGCATCGTCGCCATCGGCTCGGTCGCCGCGCTCCAGGCGAATGCCGGAAACGCGGCCTATGCCGCCACCAAGGGCGCGCTGATCGCCTATTGCCGCACGCTGGCCATCGAGTCGGCCAAGCGCGGGGTGACGGTCAACGTGATTGCGCCGGGCTTCATCGACACCGAGATGCTGGCCGCCTACGCCGCCCATCGCGCGGGGATCGAGCGTCAGATCCCCCTCGGACGCTTCGCCGCGCCCGACGAGGTCGCGGCGCTCGCCGCCTTCCTGATGGGAGAGGGCGGTGCCTATATCACCGGCGCGGTGCTGCCCGTCGACGGCGGCCTGACCGCGATGATGGGCATCCACCGAACCTGATCGCCATGACCTGATCGCCATGACCTGTCGCCCGCTGCCCGCCCTCGCCGTGGCCGTCCTGCTCGCCGCGGCGGGGCCGGCGGACGCCGCCGAGCCGTTCCGCGTCGAGGGCCTGCCGCGGGACGACAGCCTGACGATCCGCGAGACCCCGGACGGCGCCGCCCCGGCGCTCGGCCAGATCCCGGTCGGCCGCCGCGTCCTCGGCTTCGGCTGCACCAACGACACGCCGAGCGGGCTGACATGGTGCCGGGTCAAGTTCGGCCGCACGGTCGGCTGGGCGCGCCGACGCTACCTCACGCCGGATTGAGACCCGGCGGCGCCGAGCGTCCGCGCGAGGCTCGCCACGATCCGGCGCAGGGCGACGGGTTTTTCCAGCCGCGGCACATCGGCGAATTCGGGCGGGATCGCCTCCTCTCCGTAGCCGGTCACGAACACGAACGGAACGCCGCGGGCGACGAGCGACCGGGCGAGGACGAAGGACAGCCGGCCGCCGAGGTCGATGTCGATCACGGCACCGGTCGGCGCGTCGCGACCGAGGCACTCCAGCGCCGCCGCCTCGGCGGCGAAGGGGCCGAGCACCGCCGCGCCGACGCCGTCGAGGGCCCGCGCGGTGTCGTTGGCGAGGTAGAACTCGTCCTCCGCCAGGAGGATGCGGTGGCCGGCGAGATCGGGCTGGCCCGTCATGTCGAGGTGTCCGCCGACCACCCGCGCGAGCGGCGGCGCGTGGGTCTCGAGAATGCTGGCGCCCCCGGTGAGCGGGAACTCGAGACGGCAGCAGGCGCCCTCCGGGGTCAGCTCGATCCGTCCGCTGCCGCCCAGCTCGTACGGAATCATCCGCTCGATCAATTCTCTGCCGAAGCCGCGCCGCCACGAAGCGTCCCCGCCCGTATCCGGGGGCGGGCCGCCGGTTTCGGTCCAGACGAAGCTCAGCCAGGGTTGGTCCACCCGATCGACGCCCTGCCAGCGCACCGAGACCCGGCCGCGCGTGCTCGAGAGCGCACCGTGCTTGAGGGCGTTGGTGGTCAATTCGTGCACCGCGAGCGTCAGCACCTCGGCGGCCTTGGGCGAGAGCTCGATCTCGGGCCCGGCGAGATCGTACTGGTCTTCGCGCTCGGCCTGGGCACCGATCTCGTCGCGCAGGATGGCGGAGATCGCCACGCCGGCATTGGCCGCGCGGGTAAGGCGGCTCTGGACGCGGGCGAGGGTCACGAGCCGCCCTCCGACGAGCGCCGCGTAGTCGGGAACGCTCTCGGCGCGCACCCCGGAGCGCACGACGATCGAGCGGGTCAGCGCCATGATGTTGCGCACCCGGTGCTGCAGTTCCGCCAGCAGCACCTTCTGATGCTGTTCGGCCTGCCTGATGTCGGTCACGTCGCTGGAGATGCCGCCGATCCGGTGCACCCGGCCGTCCTCGTCGAACAGCGGGAAGGCGTGGTTGCGGATCCAGCGGAAGGATCTGTCCGACGGCCTCAGGATACGGAACTCGTACATCACCGACTCGCCGGCGCGCACCCGCTCCAGTTGCGTGAACGTCGCCGCCCGATCCTCGGGGACGATCGGAGCGGCCCATTGGCGGGCATCGCCGCGGATCTGCGCGGGGGAGAGGCCGTAGATCCTCTGCAGGGCAGGACTGGCGAACTCGGAGGCGAAGCGTTCGGCGTCGGTGATCCAGAGGACGTCGGAGGAGGCCTGCGCGAACTCGCGGAAGCGCGTCTCGCTCTCGCGCAGGCGGCCCTCGGCGCGCTTGCTCAGCAGCGCGTGCCGGATGGCGGGGGCGAGTGCCTCGGCCACCTCCAGATCCTCCGGCCGATAGCCGCCCGGACGGCCGGCGAGGCCGATCAATCCGGCGACCGCCTCGCCCTGCATCAGGGGCACGGCGAGAAAGGCCGTCGGAGGCGCGGCTCCGGGAACGCCCTCGGGGTCCCGGCCGAGGCCGGGATCGTCGGCGATGCGGGCGCGCCCCTCGCGCAGCACCCGCTCGCAGGGAACCCGGACCGCGCTCCAGAGCGATGGCGGCGGCGCCCGCCGGCCATCGGCCGGAGCCTCGCCGGCCGCATTCCATTCGCTCGCCGTGGCGGCATCGGGCCGGCCCGTGCGTGCATCGACCTCGCACAGGAAACCGGAGGCGCTGCCGGTCAGCGCCCCGGCGACCTCCAGGGAGACGCGTGCGAGCTCCGCCTCGGAAGCGGCGCCGAGCGTCGCGCTGAAGATGCGGTTGATCGCCTCGAGCACCGCATTGTTGCGCTTCAGGCGCTCCTCGGCCTCGTGGCGCTCGGTGACGTCGATCGAGACGCCGACATAGCGGTCGGCACCGAGAGGCCGGCCGGAATGGATCAGCCAGCGATACTGCCCGTCGGCGCGGCGCACCCGTGCCTCGCGGGTATAGGGGCGCCTCCGGGCATAGGCGTCGCTGTAGGCCGCGATGTAGTCCTCGGCATCGTCGGGATGCAGGAAGCCCTTCCAACCGCCCTCCACGACGCGCTCGAAGCTCACGCCGAAGAAGGCGAGGTAGTGATCGTTGACGAAGACCATCCCGGTCGCGTCCACGTCCCAGATCAGCACCGGCGCGGCGTCGGCCATCGTGCGCAGCCGGATCTCGGCGTCGCGCGCCGACCGCTCCGCCCGCGCCCGCTCGACGGCGGCCCAGATGCGCTCACCGGTTTCGCCGACGAGGGCGACGTCCGCCTCGCTCCAGGCGTGAGGTCTGTCGCGCGCGGCGCACAGGGTGCCGACCAGCGAGCCGTGCTTGATCAAGGGAACCGAGATCCAGGCGATGGTCTTCGCGGCGGCGAGCGATGCGCGCTCCGCTTCCGAGATCGTGTCCGCGGTCGCGAGATCGGAGACGACGACCGGACGGCCCGCCCGGTGGACCGACAGACCCCCTCGAAGAGCCGACAAGGGACTGGTCCCGACGAAGGACGGCCTGCCGGGGGCATGGTCCTGCGCGACGATCACGACGCCTTCCGACTCACGGACCTCGGCGTAGCAGGTATGCTCGGTGCCCAGGTGCTCGCCGAGCAGGCGGCAGGCCGCCCCCTGGATCTCGGCGGGGTCGGCCAGCGGCTGCAGGGCGTCGGAGAGCCGGAGGAGGAAGGCCTGCTGCGCCTCCCGCTCGGACCGCACCCGCTCGGCGAGGACGCGCTCGGTGGTCTCGAAGCCGGTGACGTAGAAGCCGGCGACGGTGCCGTTCTCGTCACGCAAGGGCGTGCGGCTTCCGGTGAACCAGCCTCCGGGCCGTCCCGGACGGGAGGGCGTCGCGAAATACTGGTCGATGTAGTGCGAGGAGCGTCCGCCGAGCGCCGCACCGATCACATCCCCCGGACCCTGCACCTTCCACACGTCGGTATAGGTCCGCCCGAGCGCCGCGGGATGGCGCGCACCGAGGAGCGCGGCGCAGGCGTCGTTGTAGAACAGGGTGAGCGCCGGCCCCCAGGCGAGCGTCGTGAATTGCGGCGAGCCGAGCATCAGGTCGACGGCGTTCCGCAGGCTCTGCGGCCAGCGCTCGACCGGGCCGAGCGGCGTCGCGGCCCAGTCGTAGGCGCGGATGCGCTCGGCCATCTCCCCGTCGCTGTGAGGCCAGTCCGTCATCGCTCCTCGCATCGGCGCAGGGCTTCTCCGAAGCCCCCCGGGCATCGGGCCTGCGGTTCGGAACGACCGGCCGCGACCGCGCGAGACATCGCGGTGCGATCCTGCGTGCGGATACGCTCGGCCATCGGGCTCGGGCCCTCGAACCGAGGCGCGATGACCTCGCTCGTCGCCGTCCTCGGGATATCCCGCGGGCTCCGAAGACGATCCGTCTGTCACATGGGGGGCGCGAAGCAATCGATTCTCCGCCCGTTCAGCGACGCCCAGACGCCGATGTCTCCGATCCGTGCGGCGATCCGAACCCACGATTGCGACGCGTGTCGGGAGACCACTTCTGTCGGCCCGGATTGAGCCGCGCACGGTTTCGACCGATAAGCCGTCCGGCCCCGCCGCCTGCGCGGGTCCCGCGGACACCGACGGCAGACGAGACCGATCCTGATGCAAGCCCTCCAGCTCTTCGGCGACCGCGACCTGCGCCTGACCGAGGTCGAGCCGCCGCCCGCGCCGGGCCCCGGCGAGGTGCAGATCCGCATCCGCGCGGTCGGGCTCAACTTCATCGACGTCTGGGGCTTTCGCGGCATGGCCTTCGCCAAACGCAAGCTGCCGCTGACGGTGGGGGCCGAGGCCGCGGGCGAGATCGCCGCGCTCGGGGCGGGCGTCGAGGGGCTCGAGGTCGGCGATATGGTGGTGCCCTACGGCGCCATGACCTGCGGCCGATGCCGCGCCTGCCGGGAGGGCCGGGACAACCTCTGCGAGGACGTCTCCGGCGTCATGGGCTTCCATCTCGATGGGTTCGGCCGCGAGTTGGTCAACATGCCGGCCCGGCTCGTCGTGAAGGCGCCGCCGAACGTCGAGGCGGTGCAGGCGGCCTGCGCCGGCATCGCCTTCGGCACGGTCCAGCACATGCTGTTCGACAACGCGCGGCTGGAGCCCGGTGAATCGATCCTGGTGCATGCCGGCGGCTCGGGCATCGGCACGACGGCGATCAAGATGGCGAAAGCCATCGGCTGCACCGTCTACACCACGGTGGGCGACGACCGGAAGGGCGAGAAGGCGCGCGAACTCGGCGCCGACCACGTCGTCAACTACCGCGAGGAGCGCTTCGAGGGCGAGGTGCGGCGGCTGACCAAGCGCAAGGGCGTGGACGTGGTGTTCGAGCATGTCGGGCCCGAGACCTGGAACGGCTCGCTGCTCTGCCTTAAGCGGGGAGGGCGCCTCGTCACCTGCGGCTCGACCTCGGGCGTCTCGGTGCAGATGAACCTGATGCAGCTGTTCCAGCAG
Source organism: Methylorubrum rhodinum (assembly GCF_014199935.1). Lineage (GTDB taxonomy): Bacteria > Pseudomonadota > Alphaproteobacteria > Rhizobiales > Beijerinckiaceae > Methylobacterium > Methylobacterium rhodinum. Next base: position 7,611 of record NZ_JACHOP010000014.1, on the reverse strand, counting down.
CAATACCGCATCTTCGGCTCGTTCGGCTGCCGCATCGCCAACATGCGCGAGAGCCTCGACAAGATGGCGACCGGCCTGACCCCGGTGATCGACACGGTGCTGCCGCTCGCCGACTTCGCCCAGGGGCTGGAGCGGCTGGAATCGCGACAGGTCTTCGGCAAGATCATCGTGACGATCTAGAGAATCGTCCTGGATCTCGGATCCAGGACGATTCTCTAAGATTCTGTGCCGCATCGGCTTTTCCCGAAAGCCGGCATCCACCTTTCGGGCCGATGCTCTAGGCGAACAGGCGCCCGCCGCTGCCCGACACCTCCCGGACGCTCGCCGCCACGTGGCCCGCGAGCGCCTTCGCCGCCGGGCCGGCGCCGTCGCGCAGGCGCAGCAGCACGTCGTAGCCGCCGAGCGGCGGCAGATCGGTCAGGCGGCGGAAGGGCCGGCGGGCGACGTTCATCGGCAGCGGCGCGACGGCGAGGTCGGCCTCGACCGCCGCGATCTGCCCCTGGCAATGCTCGCTCGAATAGGCGATCCGGTAGGGGATGCCGGCCCCGTCGAGGGCGTCGAGCGCCGCCGCGCGCCACGCGCAGCCGCTGTTGCAGAGCGCGAGCGGCAGGGGCCGGCGCGCCTCGGCCAAGCCGCCTTCGAGCCCGACCCAGACGAGGTCCTCCGCCTGGACCACGGTGGCCTCCCGATTCGCCCCGGCGGCGCCGGTGTAGAGGACGAGGTCGAGGGCGCCTTCCCGGCAGGCCTCCCGCAACGCCTTGCTCGCATCGAGCCGCACATCCACCTGAACCTGCGGATGGGTGACGGCGAAGCGCCGGAGCATCGCCGGCAGGGTGAACAGGCCGGAATCGTTGGGCGCGCCGAAGCGGACGCGCCCCTCCATCGGCGGCGCCTCGAAGAAGGCCACCACCTCGTCGTTGACCGCGAGCAGACGCCGGCCGAGGCCGAGCAGCGCCTCGCCGTCCGCCGTCGGCACGATGGTGCGGGGCCGGCGCAGGAACAGGGCGCGGCCGAGGCGCTCCTCCAGCCGCTTCACCTGAAGGCTGACCGCCGAGGGCGTTCGCCCCACGCGCTCGGCCGCGCGCGAAAAGTTGCCCGCCTCGCAGATCGTCACGAAGGTACGCACCAGATCGAGGTCGAGCGGGGCGGGATTAGGCGTGCTCACAGGGCGATCCTCGTCGATTGCCATGAGCATCGCTCATCGATCCCTTGAGATCAATTCGTTCGACTCAATGAACGAGGCAGGCGATTCTTCCCCGACAGACAGGGAGGAAGCGATGGTTCGATGGATCGAGGCGACGAGGCGCGGGGTGGCGGCCGGCTTCGCGCAGTGGCGCAGAGCCGTGCCGGCCGGTCCCGGCAAAGCCCTGGCGGAACTCGACGACCGGCTTCTCGCCGATCTCGCGGTGACCCGCGCCGGCGCGCCGCTGCCCGCAGAGGCGCTGCGACCGGTTCAGCGCCGCGGCGTCGGGCGCCAGTCCGGCGGGGCCATCTCGAAGCCGGAAAAATCGAAGCCGGGCGAGACGGTGCAACTCACCAGGGTCCAGGCGCCGAGACTCGTCGCCGTCTGCCAGTGACCGGCCGGCACCACGATCTGCGGGCGCTGGCCGCGCAGCAGGTCGGGCCCGAGATGGTGGGCGGAGGCGTCGTGGCCGTTGGGGCTGAGCGTGATCACCATCGGCGCGCCCGCGTGCCACAGCCAGATCTCGGCGGCATCGACCCGATGCCAGGCCGAGGTCTCGCCGATGCCGAGCAGGTAGTAGATCGCCGTGCCGACCGAGCGGCCCTCGACCTCGCGGGCATCGCGGAACGTCTCGCGGTAATGGCCGCCCTCCGGGTGCGGCGTCAGCCCCAGCGCGTCGATCACCTGGGCGGCGGTCAGGCTGTCGCTCATGTCGTTTCCTCGAAGGCCAATCAGGGGATCGCGCCCTGCGGCAGGGGGACGGCGGGCCGGGGCGGGGCGCTCTCCGGCCGCGGCGCCGCCTGCCGCGTCGGCCGGCCGCGCTCCTTCGGTTCCGCCCCGCCCTCCGGCGCGGCGGCCTCCGGCGAGGGTGCGGTGCGGCGCGCCTTGGGGGCCGCCAGCGTCCGGGCCGCAGGCGCGGTGCCGCAGGCGCGGAACGCGAACTCCGCCAGCACGTCGCCCGAGTCGGACAGGATCGGCAGGGCGTCGGGCAGGGCGACGAGGCTCGCATCCCATCGGATGGCGCCGCCGATCACGCCCTCCAGCACCGCCGGCCCGGCGCCGCGGCGCAGGGACAGCAGGTCCGGCCCGTAGGCAGTGGCGACCTTGCCCCCGATGACCACCTGCAGCACGCGGGTCACGTCCGGGGTGAGGGGACGCAGGGGATTGTCGATGGTGATCGTGCCCGAGCGCGTCACCCAGAGATCGAGCTGGGTCGGGCCGGCATTGCCCTTGCCGGGCTTCGCCGGCGCCTCGTAGCGCACCGCCTCGCCCGGCTGGCAGGCGACGGGCGGCGCGGCGGCCAGCGTTTGCGAGGGGGGCTGCGCGGGGGAGGGCACCGTCGCGCCCGGCAGCGGTGCCCCGGCCGCGTCGCCGGTCGGGGCGGGGGACGGCACACCCTGGACCGGAGGCTTGGCCTGTTCAGGCGTCCTGGCTTCAGGCATCTTGGCGTCAGGAGTCTTGGCATCAGACGTTCTGGCTTCGAGCCCCTTTGCCTCGTCGGACACCTTGGCTTCGGCCGGCGCCTCGGCCGGCTTGGCCTGCGGCTTCGGGCGCGGTTTCGGCTTGGGCTTGCGCGGCGGAGGCGCGGCCTCGGCAGGCGCGTCCGGCTCGGGCTCGGCCTCCTGCGCCGAGGCAGGGCATGACAGGACCGCCAGCAGCGTCAGGCCGGCGACCGAGGCGAGGAAGGACCGCCTCATCCGATCCGCCTCTGCCTCCCGGCGGCATCCGGCTCGGGTCGGCGGTTGCGGTCGAACATCAGGTTCATCTGCGCATCGAGCGCACGGGGATCCAGCGGCTTCGCCTCCAGGGCCTCGACGTCGAGCACCGGCGCGTTGCGGTCGATCGGGCTCGGGCGGTCGGGGGTGAGCTTGCGGATCGTCCCGGCCTCGTCGTCCGCCCAATCCTCCTCCTGCGGCAGCAGCAGCGGCGGGCGCCGGCCCGCCCGGACCAGCCCCGCCATCAGGATGCAGCCGATCACGGTCGCCGCGATCGCGGCCAGGATCACGAGGTTTTCCATACCCGGCCGACCCTAGACCGGATCGCGCCCGCATGCACGCCCCGCCGGGAGCCCAGCCCCGGGAGTGCCCCGGCCCGTCTCGCGTCGATGCGCGAAGGGGCTTGAAAACGAGGAACGGTCCTTGCGTCGCTCCGCGAAACGGTGAGAACCGCCGTCAAGGGTCGAACCGATCGCCGGCCGCTCACCTTCAGGGATGCACGATGCCGCTCGAAGACCGTCACACCGGCTCCGCCGTGCCCGGCCCGGAGACCTCAGCCTCGCCGTCCGCCGTTCCCGGCCGTGATCTGGAGCGCGATCTCCTCGACCTCGTGGGCAAGAGCCGCGAGCAGGCGAGCGAGGACCCCTTTCGCAATCCGGTGCTCGCGGTCACCCTCGCGATCACCCGGCGGCTCGACCGCGAGGAGATCGGCGAGAGCGATCTCGACGCGCTGCTCGCAACGCTGCGCCGCCGCGCGCTGATCGAACGGACGGCGCGCCTGCGCGCCTATGTCGGCCTCGACGGTCAAGGGGACGCCGAAGCGACGGGCACGCTCGCCGACCTCGCCGGGCGCCTCGTCGCCGCCGTGCCCCGCGGCGCCTCCGATTTCGAGACGTTTCGCGAGCGCGTCGGCCGCACGGGCTTCGCCGCGGTGTTCACCGCGCATCCGACCTTCGGCATGCCGCGCGCGGTGGCCGAGATGATCGCCCGCGCCGCCTCGCTGCCCGAGGAGGGCGCCCGCGCCCCGATCCTCGGCGAGGCCGCCGCCCGCTCCAGCCGGCCCGATCCGGGCATCAGCCTCGACGACGAGTTCGAGCAGGCCTGCGTGGCCGCCAACAACGGCCGGGCCGCGATCGACACCTTCAACGCCGCCCTCTTGGAGGCCGCGCGCCAGCGCTGGCCCGAAAGCTGGACCGAGCTGGTGCCGAAGCCGCTCGCCATCGCGAGCTGGGTCGGCTGCGACACCGACGGGCGCACCGATATCGGCTGGTGGGACACGGTGCGCTACCGGCTGATCTCGAAGCGGATGCAGTTCGACCGCATCCTGCGCGACCTGCCCGATGCGCCCGCGACCCGCGTGGTGCGCGACCTCGTCCAGGGGGCGCGGGCCGCGGTCGAGCGTCAGCTCGCGGGCGCGCCGCTTCTCGGCACCAAGCCCTCGCTCGAGACCGTGCACCGCTTCGCGCTGGCCCTCATCATCGAGCGCGAGCGCGCCCAGATCGATGCCGGGCCGCTGCTCGCCGGACTCGCCGCCGCCATCGGCGCCGCGTCCTCCGACGCGGATCGCCGCGCCATCGCGGTCCTGCGCTCGGGCGTGGCGGCGCACGGCCTGTCGAACGCGCTGCCGCATTTCCGGCTCAACGCCAGCCAGATCCACAACGCGGTGCGCCGCGTGATCGACCTCGAAGGCGAGCCGACCGACGCGGCGCAGCGCCGCTCGCATCTCGCGGCGATCAACACGCTGCTCAACGACGTGCGCCCGGTGCCGGTCGATTTCGGGGCGCTCGCCGCCGAGCGAGCCTCGGCCGCGCGGCTGATGATGACGATCACGCAGATCCTCAAGCATGTCGACGGCACCCATCCGGTGCGCTTCCTCATCGCCGAGACCGAGACCGGCTACACCCTGCTCGCGGCGCTGTGGCTCGCGCGCCATTACGGCATCTCGGACAAGCTGGAGATCACGCCGCTGTTCGAGACCGCGAGCGCGCTCGAACAGGGCATCCGCGTCCTCGACGACGCGCTGCGCAACCCGCATTGGCGCGCCCACCTGAAGCGGCTCGGCCGGCTCTCTGTGCAGTTCGGCTACTCGGATTCCGGGCGCTACGTCGGCCAGCTCGCCGCGACCTTCTGGATCGAGCGCTTACGCCTGCGCATCACCGAGCTGATGACCCAGAACGGGCTGTCCGACATCGAACTCGTCATCTTCGACACCCACGGCGAGTCGATCGGGCGCGGCGCCCACCCGACCAGCTTGCGCGACCGCCTCGCCTATCTCGCTCCCGAGGATCCCCGCCGCCGCGATTCGGACGCGGGCATCAAGGTGCGGCTCGAATCGAGCTTCCAGGGCTCGGACGGCTACCTGATGTTCGGCTCGAGCCAACTCGCCGACGCCTCAGTGGCGCGCATCGCCGAGCACCTCTTCGCCGACGTGCTCACCGAGGACGACGCCTTCCCGGACTACGCGCTGAGCGACGGCAAGGCCCTGAGCCCGGCCGCCGACCCGATCTACGAGGAGAGCGACTTCGCCGCCGAGTTCTTCCGCACCGTGCGCCAGGACATGGAGGCCCTGGTCGACGACCGCGGCTACGCGGCGATGCTCGGCACCTTCGGCCCGAGCCTGATCGACCGCACCGGCTCGCGGCCCGTGGCCCGCCAGTCGGATTCCGGCGGCCCCGCGACGATCACCCATCCGCGCCAGATGCGGGCGATCCCCAACAACGCCATCCTGCAGCAGCTCGGCTTCCTCGCGAACTCGCTGCACGGCGTCGGCCGCGCGGCACATCGTTCGCCCGAAACCTTCCGGCACATGCGGGGCGGCTCGGTGCGCTTCTCCCGCGCCTTCCGGCTGGTGCAGCATGCGGCCAGCGTCGGCGACCTCGACGTGCTGCGCGCCTACATCGACACCCTCGATCCGGCGGTGTGGCTGGAGCGGGCGCGGCGAACCCGCCGCGACGGGCGCCGGGAGGAGCTGATGACGGTGGCGGCCGCGCTGGAGCGCCTGAGCCTCGCTCCGGACCTGCGCCGGCTGTTCGGGCGGCTCACCCGCGACTGGCTCTACCTTCAGGCCGCGGCCCCGGACCTGGACACGATGTCGTCGCGGCTGACGCTGCTCCACGCCATCCGCCTCGCGCTCATCCACCGGATCTGGTTCCTCGCCGCCCACATCCCGGCCTTCCGGCCCCAGGCCGGGCTGACCCGCGAGATGCTGATGGAGCGCTTCCTGCGCCTCGACATCGACGGCTGCCTGAAGCTCCTCGACGAGATCTTCCCGGTCATCCCCGACCCGACGCTCGGCCTCAATTTCGGCGAACCGCCGGGCCCGCGTGATGTCGGCACCTACGAGACCGAGCACGGCACGCTGTTCGGGCCGATCCGCCGGATGTTCGAGCGGGTGCGGGAGATTTCCGGGATCATCCAGCACGAGGTCGGCGCGTTCGGGTAATTCGCCAGCAGGGGCGGGCCGACCGGGCGATCGCCCTTTAATCCTCCGCGCGCGTCATTCCGGGGCGCCGCAGGCGAACCCGGAATGACGGTCGGCGTAAAATCAGTGCCGCATGATGCTCTCGATGCCGGCATCCGGCTCGACCTTGCCGGCGAAGCGCGACAGCCGCGACAGGCTGGGCTCCGTGAGGCCCCCGGCATTGGCGAAGGTCGCCAGCGCGAAGCTCACGAGGAATTCCGCCTCCTCGTGGGTCATCGCCCGGCCGCTGAGCGTGCTGGCGGCGCCGCGTACCGCGAGGACGGCTTGGCGGAAGGCGGGATCGTTCTTCAGTTCGTCCAGGCGACTCATCGGGCGTCCTCGGGGCCGTGTCTCGTTGGCGTTCGGCAGACATGCCGCGCAGGTCGCGACCTGTGCGGATTCTCAGTGAACTCCGCCCGAACGAAAACGTCGCGTCGCGACCGGTTCCGCCTCGTTTCACGCGGGGCCCCTCTGTCCGCCCCTCGCCGCGCCGCCGCCGAGCGGTAGATGACGAAGAGCACAGCGGGAGGGCCGAGCCATGGATGCGACCGAGGGCAGGGGCGAAGGGGCCGGGACCGCGGAGGACGTCACGCAGGACGCCGTCCATGCCGAGGGCCGCGCCGCCGCCGAACGCGGCGAGGGTGCCGACAAGAATCCCCATTCGGCCGGCTCGTCGGAATACCGCCGCTGGGCCGACGGCCACGCCTCGGTCACCGCCCCGGACGCCGTCGCCGACGACCTCGCCGACTTCGCCTGACGGGGAGCGCCATGCGCGTGCTGGAGACCCCGGACGGCCGCTACATCGTCGTCCACGGCAGGCTCTGGCGCCGCCATCGGCCCGACCTGGAGCCGGTGCGCCGCGACCGGCTGATCCGCGAACTGATGGACGCCCGCCGCGCGGTGCGCGCCGCCAAGCGCTCCGGCGAGGCGGAGGCGTTGCGCTCCGCACGCGACGCGGTCGATGCCGCCAAGCACGGGCTCGGCGAGCGCGGGCCGGTGTGGTGGACCGACGGCACGCCCGACCTCAACCGGCGGATGATCGCGAACACACCCTATGCCGAGTGGTATGCCGGTCTGCCGGAGGCGGCGAAGGCCGATCCCGACCGCAGGAAGAGTTCGGGTTAGGGTGTCACTGGACTCGGTACGACCAACTCGCGCCCGTCATTCCGGGGCGCCGAAGGCGAACCCGGAATCCATATGTGGACGGCCCCCTTCTCGCAAGGTTTGGAGCGGTGATCTGGTTGCGCTGACCT
>NZ_JACHOP010000013.1 GCF_014199935.1 Methylorubrum rhodinum | reverse complement strand
TCAGGTCTGGCCGATGCTTCCTCAGGAGCGGCACGATTTTCCAGACATCGCCGAGCCACCACGTCGGCTCGTTCTTACTCTGCGCGTCCTTCGGGGCGATCTCGACGCGCCGGGTCATCGCGAAGTCGGCAGGGACGCAATCGTGCATCGCGATCACGGAGTTCCGCGAGCAGTGCTGTTCGGTGTTCATGAAGTCGCGCAGCAGGAACTCGACAAGATGCATGCCGTCGAGGAAAGCGAGATCAACCGGGCGCCCGAAAAGCGAGACTGGGTCCTGTTCGCGGAAGAACTGATCGCTGCCGATCTGATACAGCAGGCAAGAGGGCTTCTTGCCGAAGAACTTCTCGCGCAGGGTGAACGTAGGATCGACAGCGATCGTATCGCACTCCGCCAATTCCAGCGATCGGCCCGAGCGCACCCCTACCTCCAAGTAGGTTTTCGGTCTTAGTAACTTGTGCAGATTCCTCAACACGACCGTGTAACCGTCGCCCGTCAACGGGGCGATGAGTCGGTCCTTTTCTGCTTCTCCGTCCATCACGTCCCCCTGGCTCATTGACCCCACCGCCCTTCCGAAGGGTCGATGCGGTGCCGTTAAAGCCCGCCGGCTCGGCCTAAGCCTAGTCCGACCCTGCCAACCCCACCACCACCGGAGAACCATCATGGACCTCAGCCCCGTCGGCGAGGCCGCTCTCATCGCGCGCGAGGGACGGCGGCTCGAAGCCTACAAGGACAGCGTCGGCATCTGGACCATCGGCGTCGGCCATACCGCCGCCGCGGGCCCCCCGACGCCGCGCGCGGGCCTGCGCATCACCGCGGCCGAGTGCGATGCGATCTTCGCCCGCGACGTGCAGAAGTTTGTGAAGACGGTACGCGACGCCGTGCCGGCGGACCTGCCGCAGCACGCCTTCGACGCCCTGGTCTCACTCTGCTTCAACATCGGCCAGCCGGCCTTCCTGCGCTCGACCGTGCTGCGCAAGCTGCGGGCCGGCGACCGGGCAGCGGCGGCCGAGGCTATCCTGCTGTGGAACCGCCCGGCCGTCATCATCCCGCGGCGCCGGGCCGAGTATGACCAGTTCCGCACGCCCTATGCCGAGGCTCTGCCGAGTCAGGTGCGCAGCGCAAAGTCGGTCACCGTCGCCGCACCCGTGGCGGTCGTGCTCGACAAGACCAAGCCCACGCCCGTGATCGAACCGGTGGTCGTGCCGCCCTCGACCGGCTGGTGGCCCTGGCTCGCCGGGCTGTTCCGCATCACGCCCGCGGTCGAGCCGCACGCCGAGACGAAGGGCGGTACGTGATGTTCACCGCCGACCAACTCGTCGCTCACCTCGTCGGCGACTACCTCCTGCAAAGCCACTGGGTGGCGACCCGCAAGGGGCAGGACAACCTCGCCGCCTTCGCGCACGCGACCACCTACAGCCTGCCGTTCCTGTTCCTCGGACCCGGGGGATGGTCCGGTGTGCTCGCCCTCGCCCTGATCGGCGGAACGCATTTCGTGATCGACCGCTGGCGCCTCGCGCGCTTCGTCGTGTGGGCCAGCCGGCCTCCGCGAGCATCGTCACCGCCGTGCCGCGTAGGTCGTGGAAGTGGAGATCGGCGGCGATCCCGGCCGCCTTCGACGTCTCCGTGCACGTCGTGTGGAAGTAGCGCTTCAGCCAGGGCCGGCCTGACGCCAGGGTCAGGATCGTGCGCGACCGCCGCGGCGCCGCATCCAAGGCGGCGCGCAGCGCCATCGTCCCCGGCACGTAGACCTGCGTGCGCGTCTTGCCCTGAGGTGGCCATGACGCTCAAGGAATGATTGAAGCGATCGCGGACGCCGAGCGACCGATCGGCAGGGTGCCGTGACCCGCGCCCAACCCGAGCAGCTCCTTCAGGCCCAGGTCGTGGCCCGATTCAAGCAGGCCTTTGACTGCGCGCCCTTCTCGGCACCGAACGGCGGCAAGCGGGGGCGGATCGAGGCGGTGCGGCTCAAGGAGAGCGGGGTCGCGGCCAGCCATCCCGACCTATTTGCTGGGCGAATCCCCGCTTCTCGGCTCAGACGACGAAGAAGTCGTCGTGCGTCAGCGCGGCCTTGTTGTCGAGCACGGCGAATTTCACCGCCGCTCCGCTGCCCGAGCCGTCCGCGTCGTAGAACAGCTCGCCCGTCGACTGCTTGTAGAGGATGCGGTCGTTGGCATCGGCGCTGCCCATGCTGATGTTCTTGAACGCGCTCTCGGCGATCTGCCCCGTCGCCAGCGCGGAGAAGACACTTTTCGACAGCCGCACCGTGTCCTCGGCCGCGAAGTCGACGATCCGGTCGACGTTGCCCGTGCCCAGGGCGGTCGAGAACTGGAAGCTGTCCGCGCCACCCCGGCCGCTCAGCAGGTCGGCGCCATCCTTGCCGTCGAGGACGTTCGCGCCGTTGTTGCCGACCAGCGACTGCCCGAACGCGTTGCCGGAGAGGTTGAACCGCGCCGAGCCGGTCGAGGCGAGCAGCTGCAGCGCCTCGATCTCCTGGCCCTCCCCGAGCGCGTAGCTCGCCGTCGCCAGCACCGTGTCGCGCCCACCACCCGCCGCCTCGGTAACCCGGTCGCCGAGATTGTCGACGATGTAGGTGTCGTCGCCGCCCCGCCCGGTCATCGCGTCGCGGCCGATACCGCCGTTGATGACGTTGGCGCCGTTGTTGCCCACCAGCGACTGGCTGATCGCGTTGCCGGTCAGGTTCAGGTTGGCCGATCCGGTCGCGGCGAGCAGTTGCAGCCCCTCGATCTCCTGCCCGGTCTGGAGCGTGTAGCTCGTCGAGGCGAACACCCGGTCGACGCCCCCGCCCGAGGCCTCGAACACGAGGTCCCCGGCATTGTCGACGACGAAGGCGTCGTTGCCGGTCCCGCCCGTCAGCCGGTCGGCGCCGGTGCCGCCGTTGAGGGTATCGGCGCCGGCCCCGCCGTTCAGCGTGTCGATGCCGTCCAGCGTGGTGAAAGTGTCGGCGCCGGAGCCGCCGGTCAGCGTGATGTTGCCGATGCTGGTGGTGGTGGTGCCGTCGCCGACCAGCGTGGTGGTGCCGCCGACGCTCTGCATGACGAAGCGCAGGGCCGCGGTGGCGCCGGAGCGGTCGATGATCGCGCTGTCGCTGCCCGGACCGCCGATCAGCACGTCGCGCCCGCCCGAGCTGATCAGGGTGTCATTGCCCGCTCCCCCGTCGAGGCGATTGTTGTGAACGCTCAAATCGTTGTTGTCGTCCAACGTGTTAGCAAGTTCATTTCCCGTAAGATTTATGGCCGATCCGCCGTAGGAAATAATCAAGTTCTCTACCGACTGCCCTGCCTCGAGCGTAAAATCGACATCGGCAAACACCGTGTCTTTTCCCTCGCCTACTCTCTCAACGATCCTGTCTGCAATATTGTTTACAAAATAGGTGTCGTTACCGGTTTGGCCTTCAAGGATGTCGCCACGAATCGTGCCGGACAGCATGTTGTCCTGGTAGTCGCCCACCTCTTTGGTAGCTACTATGCTCCATTTTGTTTCGTTGCTTGCGTAAGGTGAATCTATGTCTACAAATTTATAAATGATCGTGCCGGAATTATAGTTAATGCTATAAAAATAATCTTTTCTGTCGTCAAAATCACGCGCTCTTAAATTTACCGAAGTTTCTGTTTGGGCATCAACATGGAGGTTTCTGCCTCCGAATTCGATACCTTCGTCCGCCCAATATTCATATATTTCCACGGGCGACTCGGGATAATAGTTTTCTTCATAGTGATAAACAATACGATTCTTCTCTGTAACAAAGCTTCCGTTATTATCAACATACGAAATGTCTATCGAGAGTTCTTTATATTCCACCTGACACCCCATGGCTTGCAATGTTGATTTACAAATAATACGAAGGGCGAGTACAAAGTCAAGGCATAAAATAGTAAATTGTTGGGCCAACAATCCTATAAAAAATTACTAATCCAAGTCAATCTGCAATTTCATTTGATCATTATGTTAAAAATCTACAAATACATGTATAATTTCAGATTGAATATCTTTTGTAGTATGGACGAGATCAGGTTCGATTTCATTTTCTAATTGACGCAGGCAACACAGTCTGAACAAAAATCAAACGCTCCTCACTGGCACCCCGTCCCGCGCCATTCCCGGCGATGAAGATGACACGGGTGACGGCCATGAGCGTCACGGCCGCCAGATCGGTAGCGCGCTCGGCCAGCGCCAACACCGCCTCCACTAGGATCTGCAGGCGCAGCGGCACGGGGTCGGTGCTGCCCTTGACGGCGTGGGCGAGATCGCGGGCCAGATGTGCCGGGCAGATCGGATGGTGGACGCCATGTCCCGGCTGCGCCGTTAAGCGGTCCGGGATCTCCAGTGCGCGCCTCTCTGGCGCCACCGCCTTCGCCGCCAACCTCAACACCGTCGACGCCTGAAACCCGCATCACGGGCGTGAGGAATCACCGGAATGCAACATTGTGCCGAAGTCGAGTCCGGCATTTAATCCGGCCGGCGTCGTGCGTGAGGGCACATCCGAAATGAAAGACCATGCCTATATTCGTCATCAGCAGAGAGAAACAGACCCAAATCCTGGGCTGGGCTGCAAAAGGAGTATGAACACCACATGAAGACGCGAGTCGCCGCCGTCGTTGCCGCCGTCATGCTCGGCGCCACCGCTCCGGTCTCTTCCGCCTTGGCCTTCAGCGCGCTTCCCCCGATGGAGCGGAACGTGCCCGTCACGACCTACGCTCCGGAGGTGATGGGGTCGCTCGGTGTTCACGATGACCGGAAATTCACCCGTTGCCCGGTGAGTTCGGCCGCCGAGGGCAATGCCAACCAGCAGAACTTCCCGGTCAAGCAGTACGGCCAGACCTCGGGCGGCACCCGCTGCTGACCCGAACGGCCCGTCCACAGGGGCGGGCGGCCGGCCTGGAACGATACTGCAAAATCCTGGTCTCGATCGGCATCTCGACGGTCGAGACCTGCAAGATGCATCATGCACATCTTGCAAAAATCACCCCAATATCCGGTTCGACCCTTGATCACGTGGTCGTGATGGATCGGACCATGCCACGGCCCGCATTGTGCCTGCGGTGCCTGTAGCCGTCCGGCTCAGGCGCCTCGCGACCTGCGGACGCTATCGAACCCTCAACCCCCCTCGTGTTTCTTTAGGAGTCGATCGACGATGCAGCTGAAGCCCGTTTCCTACGCCATGATCGCCGTGTTCGCCTGTGGCCTCATCGTGACGGCCGTCGGCTCGGTCAGCGTGCTGATGGGCCTCTGACCGGGGCGCCGTCCCAGCCCACCTCATCGAGATCTCGCTCACCGGGCTTTCCGACGCTTCGTGAGCGACCGGTCATCCCCTGCGCAGAACCGCGTCGCGGTCGAGGCGCAGCAGGAGAATGACCGGGATCAACCCGATTCCCACGATCAGGAGTGCGGCGGCGGCACCGTCCTCGTAGGTGCCGCGCGCCGCCTCCCCGTAGAGATGCGTGCTCAGCGTCTCCACGTTGAGCGGCCGCAACAGCAGCGTCAGCGGCAATTCCTTGGCGATGTCCACGAAGGCCAGCAGCGCCCCGCTCAGGATGGCGGGCCACGCCAGCGGCACCTGAACCGTCAGCAGGGTCGAGAGCCGCCCCCGCCCGAGCACCCGCGCCGCGTCGGGAACCGTGCGCGGAATGCGCGCGAGCCCGGCCTCCGTCGCCCCCACCGACACAGTGAGGAAGCGCATCCCGTAGCCCATCACCAGGGCACCGCCCGTACCGAGGCCGACGAGGGCCAGCGAGGCTCCGGTCAGCGCCGTCATCCCGGAATCGACGAGCGCCAGCGGCGCGAGCAGCCCCACCGCCAGCACCGTGCCGGGCATGGCGTAGCCGAGCGCCGCCATCCGGATGAGCGCGGCGCCTTGTCGCCGCCCGAGCAGGCCGGGCGCCGCCGCGATCAGCAGCCCCAGCGCCACCGTCAGCACCGTCGCCGCGCCTGCGTAGAGGATCGTGTTCACGGCCTCGGCCAGCAGCGTGTCCGGCAGCCCCGCGCCCTGGACGCGCCGCCACGCCGAGAGCGCGAGATAGCCCGCGGGCAGGCCGAAGCCGAGGATCACCGGCACCCCTCCGAGCGTCAGGGCGGCAGCGGCCCGCCCACCGCCGAGACGCCGCCGCGCGCTCGGGCGCTCGCGCTGCCCCGTACCGGCAAAGCCCCGCCCGCCGCGGGCGAGGCGTTCCAGCCCGACGAGGAGCAGGACGCAGGCCAGCATCACCAGCGCGATCTGCGCCGCGCCGGGCAGGTCGGAGCGGTTCACCCAGGTGGCGTAGACCTGGACCGTGAGGGTGCGAACGCCCAAGAATTCCGCGGCGCCGACATCGTTGAGCGCCTCCATCAGGGCGAGACCAGTGCCGAGCGCCACCGCGGGCCGTGCCAAGGGGAGCGCCACGCGGAAGAAGGTCCGGCCGGGCCCGGCGCCGAGCATCCGCGCGGCCTCGAGCAGGCCGCCGGCCCGCATCAGGAACAGCGCCCGCGTCGGCAGGTAGACGTAGGGATAGAGGACGAAGCCGAGCAGGAGGATGCAGCCGGGCAGGGAGCGCAGCTCGGGCAGGACGAGGTCGCGCGGGCCCGCGAGCCCCAGCATCCCCCGCAGCCCGCTCTGGACCGGCCCGAGCGGATGCATCAGGTCGAGATAGGCGAAGGCGACCACGTAGGTCGGCACCGCGAGCGGCAGAAGCAGCGCGGCGTCGAGGAGGCGCCGGCCGGGAAAGTCGAAGGCCGAGACCAGCCACGCCGTCCCGGTGCCGAGCCCGATCACGAGGAGGCCGACGCCCGCGAGCAGCAGGGCGGTGTCGCGGATCGCCTGCGGCAGGACGTAGGCGGCGAGATGCGGCCACAGCTCGCCCGTCCCCTCGGCCGCCGTGAACGCCAGCGAGACGACGGGCGCCGCGAGCAGGGCGCCGAGCGCGAGGGTCGCCGCCCAGGCGAGCCCGCGCGTCACCGGCATGATGGGACCGAGCGTCAGTTGTCGAAGCCGACCTTGTCGACGAGCAGGCTCGCGGCCTTGCGGTTGCGGGCGATCTCGACGAGCGGCGTCGTGTCGATGGCGAGCGTCCCGAAGGCGGAGAGCAGCGGATCGACCGCGGCACCCGGCTTCACCGGATACTCGTAATCGGTCCTGGCGTAGAGCGCCTGCGCCTCGTCGGAGACGAGGTATTCAAGGAGCTTGACCGCCTCGTCGCGGTTCGGCGCGTTCCTGGCGACGATGGCGCCCGAGACGTTGACGTGCGTGCCCCCGCCCTCGAAGGTCGGCAGCACGACCTTGATCGCCTCGCCCCATTTCTGCTGATCCGGGCCGCCGCGGCCCGAGCGCATCAAGCCGACATAATAGGAATTGGCGAGCCCGACCTCGCAGAGGTCGGCGGCGATGTCGCGGGCCACGTCCCGGTCGCCGCCCGCAGCCTTGCGGGCGAGGTTGGCCTTCACCCCCTTGAGCCAGGCCTCCGTCTTCTCCGCCCCGTGGCGGACGAGGAAGGCCGAAATCAGCGCAGTGTTGTAGGGGTGCTGCCCGGAGCGGAGGCAGACCTTGCCCTTCCATTTCGGATCGGCCAGCTCCTCGTAGGTGGCGGCGGAGAGGTCGGAGAGGCCCCTGTCGGCGTAGAGCACGCGGGCCCGCATGGAGAGGCCGAACCAGCGGCCTTCCGAATCGCGCAACGGCGCCGGCACCGCCGCCTCGAGCGCGGCGGAGCGCACCGGCTGGGCGAGGTCGCGGTCGACCAGCTCGATCAGATTGCCGATATCGACCGTCATGACGAGGTCGGCCTGCGAGCGGGCCCCCTCGGCGGCGACACGCTCGGCCAGCCCCTTCTCGACGAACACCGTGTTGACCTTCACGCCGCTCCTGGCAGTGTAGGCGTCGAGCAGCGGCCGGATCAGGCCGGGCTCGCGGGTGGTGTAGAGGTTGACCTCCGCCGCCTGCGCGACACCGCCGAGCGTCAGCACCCAGCCGAAACACACGAGTCGTCCAGTCCTGAGCAGGCGCGACACGATAAAACTCCCCCGGATCGTCGATGCGATCCGGGTGTTATACAGGACAGGAGCCTCCGGCAAGGCGGTTCTTGTTTATAATTATTCCAACTATATTTTCTGCTTCAGTCCGCCTCCGACCGGTCGGCGAAGACGAGCACCCGCTCGGCGACGAGGCCGACGCCGACGAGGTCTGCGGCGGGGGTGTCGGGCGGCAGGTTCAGCCGCAGCGGCGCGTCGAGGCCGTCCACCGCGAGATCGAGACGCAGGGCCGGTCCGGCGAAGGCGCGGCGCAGCACGCGGGAGGGCCGGCCCTCGCCGGCCGGGCCGACCCGGATCGCTTCCGGCCGCAGGCAGACCCGCACGGCGCCGTCCGCAATCGCGGCCGGTCGAGGGAGGGAGCCGAGCGGCGTCTCGACGAGGCCCTCGGCGGCCAGACCGGGGATCTCGATCACCTCGCCCAGCGCCCGGGCCGCGGCCGGGCTCGCCGGTGCGCGGTAGAGAGCCTCGGCCGTGCCGCATTGGATCAGGCGGCCCGCCCGCATCAGGGCGATACGGTCGGCGACCTCGACCGCCTCCGCCGCGTCGTGGGTCACGAGGATCGCGCTGGCGCCGGCCTGCCGCAGGACCCGGACGGTGTCGGCCCGGACCCGCTCGCGGGTGCCGGCATCGAGATTCGAGAACGGCTCGTCGAGGAGCAGCACCCGCGGGCGCGGCGCCAATGCCCGGGCCAGCGCCACCCGCTGCGCCTCGCCGCCGGACAGGGTGGCCGGGTAGCTCTCGGCCCGCTCGGCGAGGCCGACCTCCCCGAGCCGTTCCAGGGCGACCCGACGCGACGCGTCGCGGCCGAGGCGCTTGAGGCCGAAGCGGACATTGGCCAGCACCGTGAGGTGCGGGAACAGGGCGTAGTCCTGGAACATCAGCCCGATGCCGCGCGCCTCCGGCGGCACCGACCGCCCGCGCCCGGCGACGAGGCGGCCGTCGACCCGGATCTCGCCCGCATCCGGCTCGTCGAGCCCGCTGACGAGGCGCAGCAAGGTGCTCTTGCCGCAGCCGGAATCGCCGAGCACGGCCAGGATCTCGCCCGCGCCCAGCGCCAGCGACACCCGGTCGAGGGCGAGGGCCGGCCCGTAGCGCCGGCTCACCGCATCGACGGCGAGCCGAGGAGGCGCGTGAGGGTCGCTCTCCTCGGCCATGCTGCGACTGGACACTCGATTCCGTCCTCTGCTCGGCCCTTCGCGGACCCTTACGAACATTCCGTGACGGACCCGACGCTCTTGAGCGACGCTTCCACGAAGAACGCGCCGCCCCGCCCTCGTCATCCCGAGGCACGCGACGGACGCGGATCAGGCGACGCCGCCGACCTTCTCAAAGCCCGCGCCCCGTGATATCCGGCCCCTCGTGCGGGTGTAGCTCAATGGTAGAGCAGCAGCCTTCCAAGCTGAATACGAGGGTTCGATTCCCTTCACCCGCTCCACCGTTTCAAGGCCGGAAAGCTCTACCCGCACAGCGGTTTAGCTCTCCGGCCTTTTCCTTGCCTGGGGCTGCCCCATTCGAGTGATACCAGCCTGATACCAGTTTCGGGGGTGAAACCGCGCCTTCTTGCGGTGCGCCGATTCGAGGGCGAGGATCGACCGTCGACCGCCAGCGTCAGGGTTCCAGGCAGCCGCCTAGTCCGGCCGGGCACCTCAATGGCGGGAGCGCCGCGGCGGCGCCCGGGGACGTTCGCGAGCCCCTCGTCGCTTATGTGTCGAACTCTGGCACCCTCGCGCGAAGGATATGCGGTCCCCCCCTCCGGAGGCCGCCATGCCCGCCAACGCCTACCTGTCTCTGACCTCGCTCTCCGGGACGCGGCCGCATGCCGTCCCCGACGACGTGCGGGGATTCCGCCGCGAGGACCCCGCCGGCCGGTGCGCGGCCTGCCGCCACCACGTCCGCATCGAGGGACCGGCGCCGGCGACGCGCGACACGGGGGAGGCCGCGGTCGCCGACGTCTGCCTGGCGTTCCGCCGCGAGCTTCTCGTCGCCCGGCCTACGACGCGGCGGTGCGGGCGATTCGAGGACGTTAAGCTTTCCAAATGGTGAACGCTGTTTTTTCAGCATCGCGTCGAATTTTAAGAATTCGATTCAGATAAATGCGACCCGCGCCCCTGCATCTTGGCATCATCGAAGACCAGGGAGCACGACAATGGCAATGCGCATCACCGACCAGAACGACATCGACGTCACCACCCTTCGCGCCGAGCTCGAAGAGGCCCGTCGCATCCAGGAGCAGTGTCTCGCCAGCGGCGTGAACCACTCCGATTGGATGGAGGGGGCCTTCAAGGGAGCCGACCTCGCCTTCGGCTACTGGAAGGAGGGGCCGACCGTCACGCGGGGCCTGCTGAAGGGCGAGAAGCGCCTTGAGGCCATTGCCGGCGGCAAGGAGGCGGCGCAGCTTCGTGTCCTCCGCGTCTCCTGCCGCGAGGCGGCCGAGGCTGAGGCCATGTACCGGGTGTGGGGCGACGGACGCGCCGCCGCCTAACAGGCCTTCGCCTTCCCCGCCCGGCGCTCGGCATCCCGCCGGGCGTAGCGGGCGCCCACCTCGGCGGCATCGCGGGGCGGCCTCTCCATCGCAGGGGCCGTCTCGCGCAGCACGTGAGCGAACCGCGACGCGAGGGCAGGATTTCTACGAAATCGACCCCCTCTTGGATATTCCGTCCGCGTGCCCGCAATCTACCCTTTTGACCCCTTGCGGACCTAACAGCTGGCCGGATGAGGCGTCTGCTTCGAGCGGAGAAGCGGACCTCCCCAGGGCGGTCACGACATCAGCAGGTTGAGGCACATTAGCGACCGCCCATCTGCCTATGTCGAGGGCCCACGTCCCTCCTTTGTGAGCGTCATCCGGCCTTGCGTAACCCCCCCGCAAGACATCAGGCGGTTCATCCGTGCGGGTCGCATGCCCTGAACGGCCTCGTGACCACCGCTCCACGTGCGTGGGGACCTGACGGCCCAATCGTGTTGACCGACCACACAGATTGAGAGACGGCCTCCGGCGGGGGCCGGGGCGACGCCGGCCACCGTCGCGGCGCCGCGGGACGCACTTTCCGATGCCAAAGGCCCTCATCCGCTCTAGCTTCCCCAGGGGGCGCACTTCCCGCGGGGCGTTGAACCGATGCTAGACCACCCGTTGCTGAGGAAGCTCGCCGCCCTGTCACCGTTGTCGGATGAGGACCGACGCCACCTGACGCAGGTCGCCGCTCACCCTGTCGCGGTCCCCACCAGGACGGACCTGATCCGCGAGGGCGACACGCCGCGGGGCGTGTTCCTCGTTCTCGAAGGCATGGCTTGCCGCTACAAGATCCTGCCGGACGGAAACCGGCAGGTGCTCGCCTTCCTCATCCCTGGCGACTTCTGCGACTTAGACGTCTCCCTGCTCAACGCGATGGACCACGCCATCGGCACGCTGTCCCCCTGTCTCGTGGTGCACATCCCGACCCGGACGGTGGGGGACCTGCTCGACGACCACCCCGGCATCGCCCGGGCCATGCGCCTCGCCGCCCTGGTCGAGGCCGCGACGGCGCGGCAGTGGCTCGTGAATGTCGGCCGGCGCTCCTGCGAGCGACGCCTCGCCCACATCCTGTGCGAGATGCTAGTGCGGCTCCGGCACGTGGGGCTGGCCTCCGACGTGGGGTACGACCTCCTCCTCACGCAGGTCGACCTCGCCGACGCGACCGGGATGACGTCCGTCCACGTCAACCGCTCTCTGCGGGCGCTGCGGCGGCGCGGGCTGATCGAGATCCAAGGCCGCCGCATCGCCATCCCGGACCTAGCCGCCCTAGAGGCGGCGGCCGAGTTTGACCCGAGATACCTCCGCCATGCGGGGACCGACCCGCGATTGAGACCCGGGCTGCGCGAGACCGCCCCTCCGGACGCCTCTGTTTTCCGTGAGGCGGCCCTGCCCGTGGACGGGGCTTAGCCGTCCGGCGTCAGCGGTCCCCGCCCCCGAGGACAAGCCGCAGCGAGCGGGCGAGCTCGTCGCGGCGGTAGGGCTTGTTGAGCACTGCCAGCTCGCCGCGCCCGATCACCTGCCCCTCGTCGAGGTTCGCGACGTAGCCCGAGGTGAGCAGCACCTTGATGCCGGGCCGAAGCCGTTGCGCCTCGACCGCGAGCTGCGACCCGTTCATGCCGCCCGGCATGACAACATCCGAGAACAGGATGTCGATGCGCTCGACCCCCGTGAGGTGCCCCAGCGCCTCGGCGGCGTTGCGGGCGACGACGACCCTGTAGCGCAACTCCTCCAGGCTCTCGGTCGCCATGGCGAGTACCTGCTCGTCGTCCTCGACCAGCAGGACCGTCTCGCCCTCGCCGGCCCGCCGCAGCGGGATGGACGCGGCCGGACCCGTGCCGACCTCCTCGCCGGCGGGGTCGGTCGAGCGCGGGAAGAACAGGTTCACCGTCGTGCCCTGGCCGACCTCGGAATCGATGCGGGCGAACCCCCCGGCGCTGCGCGTGAAGCCGTACACCTGGCTCAACCCGAGCCCGGTCCCCTTCCCGACTTCCTTGGTGGTGAAGAAGGGCTCGAACACGCGCTGGAGCTTGTCCGCCGGGATGCCTGAGCCGGTATCGGTCACCGAGACGGCGACATAGGGCCCGGGCGGCACGCCACGGTCGGCGACCGCGCCCGTCCCGAGACGGACGTTGCGGCTCGTCACCGCGATGCGGGCGTGGCCGTCGGCCGCCTCCATCGCGTCGCGAGCGTTGACGACGAGGTTCAGCACCGCCGCCTCGAACTGGGCTGGGTCGATGCGGATCGGGTCGAGCGCGGGATCGAGGTCGAAGGCGAGCTCGACGGCGGCGCCGGCTGCGCGTTCGGCCAGCGGCTTGAAGTCCAGCAACAGGCGGTTCGGGTTGAGCGTCTGCGGCCGCAGCATCTGCCGGCGCGAGAAGGCCAGGAGCTGCTGCGTGAGCTGCTCGCCGCGTCGGGCCGCGCCCATGGCCGCCTCGGCCAGACGCTTGACCCGGTCGACCTGCTCGGGCCGCCGCAACATCATGTCGAGGCCGCCGACGATGACGGTGAGCAGGTTGTTGAAATCGTGCGCCACGCCGCCGGTCAACTGACCGATGGCCTCCATCTTCTGGGCCTGGCGCAGCGCCTCCTCGGTGAGCCGCTGGTCGGTGCGGTCCATCAGGATGCCGGCGATGCGCACGGCGGCGCCCGCCTCGTACTTGATCCGCCCCCTGAGGGCGATCCAACGCACCTGTCCGTCGGTACGCCGAATGCGGCATTCCAAGTCGAGCGTGCCGGTTTCCACGGTCGTCGCGAAGGCGTGCTCGGCGGCCGCGTGGTCCTCCTCGACGATGTGGGCGAGAAGGGCTTCCCGGTCCCACGCCTGCCCCCCGGCCCCGTATCCGAACACCGCGTCGAAGCGGGGCGAGCGGCGCGAGGCGCCGGTGCGGTAATCGAGGTCCCACGACGCCATCCCGGCGGCGTCGAGCGCGAAGGCCAGGGTCTCGTGCGCCGCCTCGACCTCGCGGGTGCGCTCGGCCACCCGCCGCTCCAGGTCCTCGTTGGCGAGGCGGAGATCCTCCTGCGCCCGCTCTCGCTCCAGCAGGTGCCCGCGGGCCTGGTACTGGCGCCTCCGCGCCCTCAGTGCCGAGGCCGCCGCGCTGGCGAGCGTCTCGGCGTTCACCGGGCGCTCCAGCAGGACGACGTTGCCGAGCCGGGCGAGCAGGCGCGCGGCGCGCTCGGATCGGCGCCCGGCCTGGCGGGTGGCCAGCACGATGAACGGGAAGTCGGACCATGGCGGCTGGGTATCGAGCCAGGCGAACAGGTCGGCGAGGTCGCCCTCCAGCGCCTCCTCCGTGACGAGCGCGGCGCCCGCCCCCGCCGCGAGGCCGTCCAGCAGGCACGTGAGGTCCGGGCACGCCTCGGCGCACGCGCCGGCCTGGACGAGCACCTGCCCGGTCACCGCGGCGTCGCGCCCGCGCGGCGCCAGGACCAGGATGCGTTCCTCGTGGGAAGCGGGCAACGCGGTCACCGGTCCTCGCCCTGGCCCGCGAGCATCGCGACCTTGCCGCGATAGGCCGGCAGGCCGGACAGGACGCCCTCGAAGTCGCCGAGTGCCTTGCCGACCCGGAGCCCGCCCGGCCCGAACTTCAGTTCGCGGATGCTGCGCTCGTGCGCGTTGACCCTGCTCTTCACGACCGAGAGCGCGGCGCGCACCTCGCCCTTGGCCTCGAAGAACCGGAACAGCAGGATGCAGTCGCTGAGATAGCTCAGGTCGACGTCGGTGCGGACCTCGCCGACGACCCCGTGCTGGCCGAGGACCAGGAGCGTGGTGACGCCCCGCTGGTTCAGGTAGCTCAGCAACTCGTGCATCTGCAGGACCAGGAACTCCTCGCCCGGCATCGCGTGCAGGTAGGCGTTCAGGCTGTCGATGATCACGAATGCCGAGCCGCGTTCCTCGACCGCCTCCCGGACCATCGTGGCGAACTCGCCCGGCGAGACCTCCGCGGGGTCGAGTTGCGTGATGACGAGGCGCCCGGCCTCGATGTGCGGGGCGAGGTCCATGCCGAGGGTGGCCGACCGGGCCAGGAGCGTCCCGAGCCCCTCGTCGAACAGGTAGTAGGTGGCGCTCTCGCCGCGCTCCAGGGCGGCCAACATGCAGCGGATGGCCGTCGTCGTCTTGCCGATGCCGGAAGGCCCGAGAAGGAGGGTGTTGGTCCCCGGCACCAGACCCCCGCCGAGCAGCAGGTCGAGCTCGCCCGAGCCCGTCGACTTGCCCGTCGGGTCGAAGCTCGCGTGGTGCTCGGCGGCGATCAGGCGCGGGAAAACGCTGACGCCGCCGGTCTCAAGCAGGAAATCGTGATGTCCGCCCCGGAACTTGATGCCGCGCATCTTCACGATGCGCAGGCGGCGGCGCTCGGGTCCGTAATCGCGGGGCATCTGGTCGAGCGAGATCACCCCGTGCGCGATGCTATGAAGCTGGACGTCCCCCGTCTCGGAGGTCTTGTCGTCCAGCATCAGCACGGTGCAGGCGCGCTTGGCGAAGAACCGCTTCAGCGCCAGGATCTGGCGCCGGTAGCGCAGCGGGTTCTGGGCCAGCAGGCGCAGCTCCGACAGGCTGTCGAACACCACCCGGTCGGGCTTCAGGTCGGCGACGCGCGCGATGACATCCTTCACCGTCTCGCCGAGCTCGATCTCGGAGGGATGCAGGATCGATTGCTCGCTATCGGGGTCGAGGCCCATCTCGTCGACCAACTCGTAGACGTCGATGCCGTCGAGCGCCCAGCCATGGGTCGCCGCTGCGGCGCGGAGCTCGTCCGTGGTCTCCGACAGAGTGACGTAGAGCGCCCGCTCGCCGCGCGAGACGCCCTCGCGCAGAAACTGCAAGGCCAGCGTCGTCTTGCCCGTCCCGGGCGTACCCTCCAACAGGTAGAGCCGGCTCGGCGTCAGGCCGCCGCAGAGGACGTCGTCGAGGCCAGGCACGCCGGTCGAGATCCGGGGTTCCGACGCGGTCGGTGAGCTCGTCGAGGCATCGGTCATGGCAGTCAGGGCTCCGTGGCTAGGGGCAGACCCCGGCATGCCGGCAAGGTAGCGCCCGGCCAAGCCCTTGTCAGCGCTCGCGCCGCCGCATCGTGAGTATCCCCGAAGCCGTGCCGCGTAACGGGGGGCGCGCTCCGTTACGCAGCACCCGCGGAGTCGACATCCCGGCTTCCGGAATAGGGAAGCCCCGCAGCCCTGGGGCGTTTTGGCTCGGCACCCCCCTGAGCAAACCGCTCGCATGGGGGCGATTGCTCAGCCACAAGCCTCGGCCTACGCCTAGCCTCCATTGGCGGTTACGGGGGGCTATGCTCGAACGTGTGCGCTTCGGCTCCCGATTCGCCCCATCCCGGCGTTGAAGCATCCCCACCGACGCATGCCCGAGTTCCATTTGGCCGCTTTCCGAACCAGCCGCATGCGGATGCCCGCAATGCCGAACCGCGACGCCGGAGGATCGCGGTGAGCGGCATCGAGAGGGGGCCCCGGCAGAATAGACCGGCCTCGACGGACGCCGTGCCCTACCAGGCGATCTTCGAGAGCGCGGTCGACTGCGCCATCGTCACCACCGACCACGAGGGACGGGTCACCGCCTGGAACCCGGGCGCCGAGCGCATCATGGGCTGGTCGGCCGAGGAGATGGTCGGGCGGCCCGCGGCGACGTTCTTCACGCCCGAGGATCGCGCGGAGGGCCGCCCCGGGACCGAGATGCGGTGCGTCTCCGAGACGGGGCGGGCAACCGACGAGCGATGGCACCTGCGCAAGGACGGGTCGAGGTTCTGGGCCAGCGGCGAGATGATGCCGTTGCGCTCGCCTGGGGGCGCCGACCTGGGTTTCCTCAAGATCCTGCGCGACCGCACGGTGGCCACGGCGAGCGAGGGCGAGACGCGCCGGGTCCGCGACGAGCTCCAAGTCGTCACCGACGCGCTGCCCGTGCTCATCAGCTTCATCGACAAGGACCATATTTACCGGTTCGCGAATCGGCACTACGAGACCTGGTTCGAGCGCCCGGCGAGCGAGATCCTGGATCGGCCCGTGCGTGAGGTCGTCGGCGAGGCGGTCTACCAGGCCCGACTGCCCTTCATGGCGCGGTCGTTCGCCGGCGAGGACATCACGTTCGACGCCCTGATGCCCTATCGCGGCGGCGCGACCCGGCAGTCGGAGATCCGCTACATCCCGCGTCGGACCGCGGACGGGATTGTCGACGGCATCTTCGTGATGGTCACCGACATCTCCGAGCGCCAGGCGGCGCAGGCCGACCTGCGCGAGGCGGAGGACAGGCTCCGGCTGGCCCTGGAGGGGGCCGGCACCGGGATCTACGACTACGACCTCGTCACCGGCGCACTGGCCTGGGACGCGCGCACACGCGCCCTGTTCGGTTTGTCCGCCGACGACCTGGTCTCCTACGAAGGCGCCTTCCTGCCCGGCGTCCACCCGGACGACCGGGAGATGGCCGACCGCGCCGTGCAGGCGGCCATCGGCTCGCCCGCGGGCTTCGACATCGAGTACCGCGTCGTCGGCCGGCGCGACGGCGTGGAACGCACGCTGGCCGCGCGGGGCAACACGGTGTTCCGGGACGGCGCGCCCGTGCGCTTCGTCGGCACCGTCCGCGACATCACCGAGGCCCGATCCGCCGAGGCGCGGGCGCGGCGGCTCGCGGCCCTCGTCGAGCAGTCGAGCGACTTCATCGGGGTCGCCGACCTCGACGGCAACGCCGAGTTCGTCAACGAGGGCGGCCGCCGGCTGGTCGGCCTGGCCAGCCTGGAAGAGGCCCGCAACCACAATTTGGTGGACTACTTCGAGCCCGCGGACCGTCCGACGGTGCTGGAAAGGGTTCTTCCGGCCGTGCGCGCGAGCGGCTTCTGGGAGGGCGACCTCGCGTTCCGCCACTTCTCGACCGGTGCGGCGGTCCCGGTCCATTACACCATCTTCCCGGTCCGTGACGCGCTCGGGGCGGTCACCGGCTACGGCACAGTCACCCGCGACCTCACGGAACGCCGAAGGCAGGAAGCTTTTCGGGACGCCCTGATCACCTTCGCCGACCGCCTCCAGGATTGTCGCGACACCGCCGGGATGGCGGCGGTCGGGGCCGAGATCATGGCGCGAACGCTCGGCCTCGACCGCGCCGGTTACGGTACGGTCGACGACGCCTTGGAGCATATCGAGATCGAGCGGGACTGGACCGCGCCGGGCGTGGCGAGCGTCGCCGGGCGCCATCGCTTCGAGGATTACGGCGAGGTCCGTACCGGCCTGGAGCAGGGCCGCGAGGTCGTCATCCGGGACGTCACCACCGACCCGCGCACCTCCGCCGACCCCGGAGCGCTGCTCGCGGTCGGCGCCCGGGCCCTGATCAACGTGCCGGTGATGGAGCACGGGCGCATCGTGGCGCTGTTCTTCCTGCACGACCGGCAGCCGCGTGACTGGCGCACCGACAAGCTCGCCTTCGTCCGCGACGTCGCCGAACGCACCCGCGCCGCTATCGAGCGCTTCCGCGCCGATGCGAGCCGGCGCGAGAGCGAGGAGCAATTCCGGGTCTTCGCCCAGGCCATGCCGAACCACGTCTGGGCGGCGGACGCGAACGGCGCGCTCTACTGGTTCAACGAGCAGGTGCATGCCTACGCCGGCACCTCGGCGGGCGAACTCGACGGAACGGCCTGGGCCTCCATCGTGCACCCGGACGACGTCGGGTCCGCGGGACGGGCCTGGGGAGCCTCGCTGGCCGCAGGGACGCACTACGAGACCGAGTTCCGCATCCGGCGTGCGGACGGGACCTTCCGCTGGTTCCTCGTCCGCGCCGAGCCGATCCGCGGTCCCGACGGGGCGGTCGTCCGGTGGATCGGCACGAACACCGACATCGAGGACCGCAAGCAGGCCGCATCCCAGTTGGAGCGCCTCAACGAGAACCTGGAACAGCAGGTCGAGGAGCGTACGCGGGAGCGCGACCGGGCCTGGCGCCTGTCGCAGGACCTACTCGTGGTCGCGGACGCGGACGGCACCATCGTGGCGGTGAACGCGGCCTGGACGAAGCTGCTCGGATGGACGGCGAGTGACCTCGTCGGAACGAGCTTCATCGAGTTCACGCATCCGGAAGACCTCGACGCGACGCTCGCGGCCTTCGCGGGCATCTTCCGGGAACCGCTCACGACACCCTACGAGTACCGATTTCGCCACACGGACGGCGCCTACCGGTACTTCGCCTGGACGGGCAGTTTCGAGGACGGGCGGGTCTATGCAAGCGGCCGCGAGACCACGGCCGAGCGGGAGCAGGCGACCGCGCTGCGGCGGACCGAGGAGGCGCTGCGGCAGTCGCAGAAGATGGAGGCCGTCGGGCAGTTGACCGGGGGCCTCGCCCACGACTTCAACAACCTTCTTGCCGGCATCTCGGGCTCGCTGGAGTTGATGCAGACCCGGATGAGCCAGGGGCGGCTGACCGACCTCGACCGCTACATGACCGCGGCGCAGGGCGCGTCGAAGCGGGCGGCGGCGCTGACCCACCGCCTGCTCGCCTTCTCCCGCCGCCAGACCCTCGACCCGAAGCCCACCGACGTGAACGCTTTGGTGAACGGCATGGAGGACCTGATCCGCCGGACCGTGGGTCCCTCCGTGCACATCGAGGTGGTGGGGACGGCCGGGCTCTGGCCGGCGCTCGTCGACCCGCCGCAGCTTGAAAACGCGCTGCTGAACCTGTGCATCAACGCCCGTGACGCCATGCTGGAGGGCGGGCGCATCACCATCGAGACCGCCAACAAGTGGCTCGATGAGCACGGCGCGAAGGAGCGCGACCTGCCTCCGGGCCAGTACCTCTCGCTGTGCGTGACGGACACCGGAACCGGCATGACGCCCGAGGTCATCGCCCGCGCCTTCGACCCCTTCTTCACCACCAAGCCCATCGGCCAGGGCACGGGGCTGGGCCTCTCGATGATCTACGGCTTCGCCCGGCAGACGGGCGGTCAGGTCCGGATCTACTCGGAGGTCGGCCAGGGCACGACCATGTGCATCTACCTGCCGCGCCACTACGGCGACGCGGAGGGCGCCGATAGCCCGCCGGACCTCGCCTCCGCCTCCCGCGCCGAGCAGGGCGAGACGGTGCTGATCGTGGATGACGAGCCCACGGTGCGCATGCTGGTCACCGAGGTGCTGGAGGACCTGGGCTACACCGCCATCGAGGCTTCGGACGCGGTCGCCGGGCTCAAGGTGCTGCAGTCCGACGTGCGCATCGATCTGCTCGTCACCGACGTCGGGCTGCCGGGCGGCATGAACGGGCGCCAGATGGCCGATGCCGGGCGCGTGAACCGCCGGAACCTGAAGGTGCTGTTCATCACCGGCTACGCGGAGAACGCCGCGGTCGGCAACGGCCACCTGGAGCCCGGCATGGCTGTCCTGACCAAGCCCTTCGTGATGGAGGCGCTGGCCAGCCGCATCAAAGACCTGATCTCCAACCCATGACTTCCACCGCGGCGTCGATGTCGGTGGGTCGTTCTGACCACAGCTTGGCGCTTCAGGCGAGCTGCCCGCCCTGGTCGTCCGCCTCGCCGAACCGGCGAAAAGGCAGAACGCGGCCCGACCGCTCGGACAGAAGGCGCTCGACGGTTGCCCGCAGGTCGTCGAGCGCGAAGGGCTTGCGCAGCACGGGCACGCCCCCCTCGGGTAGCGCCGCCGCATCCGCGTAGCCCGTCATCATGAGCACGCCGAGCGCGGGGTCATGTGCCAGCGCCCGCGCCACAAGCTCGCTTCCCGTCATCCCGGGCATGGCGTAGTCGGTCAGCAGGATGTCGATGCGGTCCCCCTCGCGCAGCAGTCGCAGCGCCTCGGGGCCGCCGCCCGCCTCGACGACCCCGTAGCCGAGCTCCTCCAGCAAGGTGACGGCGACGGCACGGACCTGGGAGTCGTCGTCGACGACGAGGATGCGCGTCGCGCCCATCGCGTGCCCCCGCTCCTGCGTCCGGGCGACATCCGCGTGAGCGACGCCCTCGGCCCGGGGAAGATAGACCGACGCCGTCGTCCCCTCGCCGGATCGGCTCCGCAACGTGATGGCGCCGCCGAGCTGACGCACCGTGCCGTAGACCTGCGCGAGCCCGAGGCCAATCCCCTTGCCTTGGGGCTTGGTCGTGAAGAAGGGCTCGAACGCGCGGGCGAGGACCTCCGGGGTCATGCCCTCGCCGGTGTCGGCGACCGTGAGCACGACGAGATCCCCCGCCGGTACGGTCCCGGGCCGAGGTGCGTCGGCGGGCAGGTTCTCGGTCTCGATCCGGATTTCGCCGCCGCCCTGCAAGGCGTCGCGCGCGTTCGTCGCGAGGTTGAGCACGGCAAGCTCGACGCGGTGCCCATCCGCCAACGCCGGCCACAGGTCCGCGGCGAGGCGCGTCACGACGGCGGTGCCACCGCCGAGGGTCCGGTGCAACTGCTCGGCCATGGCGGAGAGCACGCCGTTGAGATCGACGGGACGTGCCTCAACGGGCTGCCTGAGCGAGAAGGCGAGCAGTTGCTCGGTAAGCTTTGCCCCACGTTGCGCAGCCTGCATGGCGTTGCGCAGGAGACGCAACGCGCGCTCGTCCGTGACTTTGCGCTCGGCGAGCTCTACGGAGCCCATCACCGCGGCGAGCAGGTTGTTGAAGTCGTGGGCCACCCCACCGGTCAACTGCTCGATGGCCTCCATCTTCCGCGCTTGCACGGCCTGTTCCTGCGCCTCGGCACGGAGCCGCGAAAGCTCCAGGTTGACCCGGACGCGCGCCTGGAGCTCGCGCGCCGAGAAAGGCTTCACGAGGTAGTCGTCCGCCCCGGCCTCCAGTCCCTCGACGCCGGCCTCGGCGCCGGCGCGGGCGGAGAGCATGATCACCGGCACCGTGCACAGGGCGGGATCGGCCCGGACGGCCCGGGTCAGCGCGATGCCGTCAAGCACCGGCATCATCACGTCGGTGAGCAGCAGGTCCACCGGCGCCGCGCGCAACGTGTCGAGGGCGGCCCCGCCATCGGCGACGGCCACGACCCGGTGGTCCTGCCCGAGCAGGCGCTCGACGTAGGAACGCATGTCGGCGTTGTCGTCGGCCAGCACGATGAGAGGGCGGCCGTCCGCGGGAGGCGCCGCCTCGACCGGGCCTCGAAGGGGCACGACGTTGGACGGTTCCTCGGGCAGCCATCGCAAGGCTTCCTCGATGTAACCGCGGGCCTGGCTTTCGTCGGATGCCGCCCCTGCCTGTACGACCCTTTCGGCCGGCAGGTGGGAACGACCGAGGGGAACCGTCACCGTGAAGGTCGCGCCCTGATCCACCGCGCTTCGAACCTCAACGTCCCCGCCGTGGAGAGCGACGAGGTCCCGCACGAGCGCGAGGCCGATCCCAGAGCCTTCGTGTGAGCGGCTGCGGGTGCCCTCGATGCGGTGGAAGCGGTCGAAGACGTGCGGCAACGCCTCGGCCGGGATCCCGACACCGGTGTCGGCTACCGTGAGGCGAACACCTCCCAGACTCGGCCCGAGGCGGACGTCGATGCCGCCGGAGAAGGTGTACTTGAACGCGTTGGACAGCAGGTTGAGGACGACCTTCTCCCACATGTCCCGGTCGACGAAGACCGGCTCCGGAAGCGGCGGACACTCGACCCGAAGGGCCAAGCCGCCCCGCTCGACCGCCGACCGGAAGGTGCTCGCCAGGTCCTCCGTCAGGGTAGCGAGGTCGACCGGCGCGAAGGTGGCCTCGAAGCGTCCGGCCTCGACGCGCGAGAAGTCCAGCAACGTGTTGACGAGCCGGAGGAGCCTCAGCGCATTCCGCTGCGCCACCTCCAGCTCCGCGCGGCTCCCGGGAGCGACGCCGGGGTCCCGTAAAGCCTCCTCAAGGGGACCGAGCATCAGGGTCAACGGCGTGCGGAACTCGTGGCTGACGTTGGAGAAGAACCGCGTCTTGGCGCGGTCGAGCTCGGCCAGCGCCTCGGCGCGACGGCGCTCCTCCTCGTAGGCGCGCGCGTTGCGCAGGGCCGTCGAGACCTGCCCGGCCACGAGGTCGAGGAAGCCGCGGTAACCCTCGTCGACCGCCCGGCTCGGGCTGATGCCGAGAACGAGCACGCCGAGTGGCTCCGAGCCGGCCTCGCCCGCGAGCGGCACGACCAGCGCGTCCTCCACGGGGTCGCCCCACAACCCTCCCGCCATGCCGATGGTCCTGCCGAGGCCGCCCACCCCTACGGTCTCGCCCGCGAGCGCCCGCTCGAACGGCCAGGTCGCCCCGGCCTCCGCCGAGGCCAGGGGATGGGCAGCATCGATTCCGACGGACGCGCCCCGACGCAGGCTGCCGTCGGGCTCGCGCAGGAAGACGAGCGCGAAGGGCACGTCGAGCCTCTCGCTGGACAGCGCGCCCGCGACGTCGGCGCAGGTCGCCTCGACGCTGCGGGTCTCTCCCGCGTTGGCCGCTAGGTCGCGCAGCAGGCCGAGCCGACGCTCGCCCACGACCTGGGCGGTAACCTCGCTGCAAACCGCCAGCATGCCGACGATGCGGCCGTCGTCGTCCTCGGCCGGCGCGTGCGAGACGCTGAAATAGGCCTCCTCGCGGTAGCCGGTTCGCTCCATCAGCAGCGGCAGGGACGGCGTCCAGTTTGCCTCGCCCGTCTCCATGACGCGGGCGATCATCGGTCCGAGCGTGTCCCAGCTCGCGGCCAGGGTGATGCGGATGTCGCGGCCGAGCGCGTCCGGGTGGCCGGCGCCGATGAGCTTTGCGTAGGCGTCGTTATAGACCTGGGTGAACTCGGGGCCCCAGGTCAGGATCATCGGGTACTGCGAGGACAGGAGCGTGCGCACGGTCGAGCGCAGGCTCTGCGGCCAGCCGGCCACGGGACCGAGCGGCGTCGCCGACCAGTCGAGGCCGCGCGCGAGCGCCCGGACCTCCCCCGTACCCCGGAACAGCGTGCCCGCGGCCTCGGGACGGGTCATCGTCCCCTACCCTGGTCCACGTCGCTTCTATCCCTCCATGCCTCGACCATGGCCACCACGCGTCCCCGCTCCCTCGGATCTCGTCGCAACCGCCGAATATGGGTCATGCCTCGATCATGTCCCGGATGCGCGACGCCAAGGCCTCCATGACGAACGGCTTCGTGAGCACCTGCATGCCGGGCTCCAGGTAGCCGTTGCCCACCGCCGCGTTCTCGGCGTAGCCGGTGATGAACAGCACCTTCAGGCCGGGCCGGCTTACCCTAGCCGCGTCCGCCACCTGCCGACCGTTCATGCCGCCGGGCAGGCCGACGTCGGTGATCAGCAGGTCGACGCGGGCGTCCGACTGCAGCACCCTCAGCCCGGAAGGGCCGTCCGCCGCCTCGATGGCCGCGTAGCCCAGGTCCTCCAGCACGTCCGTCACCAGCATGCGCACGGAGGGCTCGTCGTCGACGACGAGCACCGTCTCCCCTGGCTCGGCCCTGGGGGCGTCGGCGAGGTCCGGAAGGTCCCCGGTGGCGGAGACGTCGCCGTGGTGGCGCGGCAGGTACAGGCACACGGTCGTGCCCTGCCCGACCTCCGAGTAGATGCGCACCTGTCCGCCCGACTGCTTGGCGAAGCCGTAGATCATGCTGAGGCCGAGCCCGGTGCCCTGGCCGATGGGCTTGGTGGTGAAGAACGGGTCGAACGCCTTGGCGATGACGTCCGCGCTCATCCCCGTGCCGGTATCGGTTACGCAGAGCGAGAGGTACTGCCCCGGCTCCAGGTCGCGCTCGCGGGCCGCCCGGGGGTCGAGCCAGCGGTTTGCGGTCTCGACCGTGATGCGCCCGCCCTCCGGCATGGCGTCGCGCGCGTTGATGCAGAGGTTCAGGAGCGCGTTCTCAAGCTGGCCCGGGTCCACCAGGGCGGGCCAGAGTCCGCCCGCGCCGACCACCTCGATGTGGACAACGGGCCCGACCGTGCGGCGGATCAGCTCCTCCATGCCGTGGATCAGGCCGTTCACGTCGGTGGGCTTCGGATCAAGCGTCTGCCGCCGCGAGAAGGCGAGCAGGCGGTGGGTCAGCGCCGCCGCTCGCTTGGCAGCGCCCTGCGCCGCCGTCATGTAGCGGTCGATCTCGGTCAGGCGGCCCTGGCTCATGCGCGTCTGCAGCAGCTCCAGGCTGCCGGAGATGCCGGTGAGCAGGTTGTTGAAGTCATGGGCGATACCGCCTGTGAGTTGGCCGACCGCCTCCATCTTCTGCGATTGCCGCAGCGCCTCCTCGGTCTCGGCGAGCGCCTGCGCCGCCTCCTTCTCGGCGGTGACGTCCCGCCCAACCGCATGGATGAGATCCTCGGCCGGAACCGCCGTCCACGACAACCAGCGGTAGCTGCCATCCTTGTGCCGGTAGCGGTTCTCGAAGCGCAGCGTGGTCAATCCCTCCGAAAGCTTGCCGACCTCGGCCAGCGTCGGCGCGACGTCGTCCGGATGGACGAGGTCCATAAAGGCGCCCCCGACGAGGTCGCGCTCGTCCCAGCCGAGCAGCGTCGTCCAGGCCGGGTTCACCGCCTCGATTGACGCATCGTAGCGCGCGACGAGCATGACGTCCGTTGATAGCCGCCACATGCGGTCGCGGTCGGCCGTGCGCTCGGCCACCAGTCCTTCAAGTTCCTCGCGCGAGCGTGCGAGCACGTCTCGCGCCTCGACGATGTCCTGGATGTCGGTGCAGGTCCCGAACCAGCGGGTGACCTGCCCTGTGGCGTCGCGCATCGGCAAGGCACGGCCGAGCGTCCAGCGATACTGCCCGGTATGGTGGCGCAGGCGGTACTCGATCCGGTAGGGCTCGCCGCTCGCGAGGGACGCGCCCCACACCTCCCACGTCCGTTCCCGGTCGTCGGGGTGGACGATGCCCTCCCACTCCGCACCGTCCGTCGAGCCCGCCCGCACGCCGGTGAAGTCGTACCAGCGCTGGTTGTGGTAGTCGTGGTAGCCATCGGCCCTCGTCGACCAGACCATCTGGTCGATGGAGTTGGCGATGGTCTGGAACCGCGCCTCGGCCTCGCGCAGCGCGTCCTCGCGCTCGCGCCTCTCGGTCACGTCGCGGTAGAACAGCGCCAGCCCTTCCGGATGCGGGTAGGCGCGCACCTCCAGCCAAGCGGCGTGCCCGTCCGGCCAGACGTAGCGGTGCTCCAGCGTCCGGGAGGCGCGCTTCCGCATCACGCGCAGGTACATCTGGCCGATGGGCATGGCCTCGGAGCCAGGGTAGACGTCCCAGTGCGAGCGGCCCACGATCTGGTCGGGCGGCCTCTCCTCCAGCCGGAAGCCCTCGGCGTTCATCTGCAGGATGCGGAACTCGTGGTCGAGCAACATGAAGCCCTCGCCCATGCCCTCCAGAACCCCGGAGGCCCGTGCCTCGCTGGCACGCAGCGCCTCCTCGGCCCTGACCCTGGCGGTGGTCTCGGTGCAGGAGCAGAACATGCCGCCGACCGTGCCGTCCTCGTTTCGGATCGGCGAATACGAGAAGGTGAAGGTGGTCCGTTCGTCGTAGCCGTGCCGGTTCATCGTGAACGGCAGGTTCTCGGCCCAGGTCGCCTCGCCGGCCATCGCGCTGTCGACGTAGGGCGTGATGGCGTCCCAGATCTCGGGCCAGATCTCGCGGAAGCGGCGCCCGAGGGCGGCTGGGTGCTTGTCGCCCAGGATCTCCGCGTAGGCGTCGTTGTAGACGAAGGCGAGGTCCGGCCCCCAGGCGGCGAACATCGGGAACCGGGAACCGAGCATCAGGCTCGCCACCGAGCGCAGCGCCTGCGGCCAGGTCTCCGGCCAACCCAGCGGCGAGGCCGACCAGTCATGGG
Organism: Methylorubrum rhodinum; assembly: GCF_014199935.1. Lineage (GTDB taxonomy): Bacteria > Pseudomonadota > Alphaproteobacteria > Rhizobiales > Beijerinckiaceae > Methylobacterium > Methylobacterium rhodinum. Next base: position 104,945 of record NZ_JACHOP010000013.1, on the reverse strand, counting down.
CCCGCATGCGCGCCCCCATCAGCCCGCCTCCCGTGAGGAAGGCGACGGTCGTGGACGGGGCGGTCTCGGACATGCTCAGCGGCGGGGCCTGGATTGGGAAGGCGGCGGGCAGGGTTGTCTTCCCCCCGGCCGAGGATTCGGTGCGGGCCATGATACGTGGTGGTGGCGAGTTTGCGGCGCTCCATGTGGCGGGTCTGCGAGCTCGGGTCCTGCCGTCACGGGCCGCCCCGCCCGCGGGTCACGCGCTGAAGGATGTGCGAGAGCTGCCCGGCCGAGTAGGGCTTTTGCAGGAGCTCGAAGCCGTGGCCGCCCTCCTGCGCCAGCACGTGGCTGTAGCCCGAGGCCAGCACCACAGGCAGGCCGGGGAAGCGGCGCCGGATCTCGCGCGCGAGCTCGACCCCGTTTATGCCCGGCATGACGACGTCCGAGAACACCGCGTCGAAGCCGGCGCCGTCCGTGCCGAGATGGGCCAACGCCACCTCCGCGTTGGCCGCCCACGTGGTCTCGTAGCCGAGATCCTCCAGGATCTGCGTGGCGAAGCGTCCGACCTCGACGTTGTCCTCTACCACCAGCACACGCCGTCCGGCACCTCCGGCCGCCGCTTCCGCCGCTTCCGCCGGTTCGGCAGGCGGCTCCTCGCGCTCGGCCGGTGCGGCCTCGGGCAAGTAGAGCGTGAAGGTCGAGCCGCGCCCGGGCGCGCTCGCGACGTCGACGTCGCCGCCCGACTGCTTGGCGAAGCCGAACACTTGGCTCAAGCCGAGGCCGGTGCCCTTGCCGATGTCTTTGGTGGTGAAGAACGGCTCGAAGATGCGCCCGACCACCTCCGGCGGGATGCCCGAGCCCGTGTCCGTCATAAACACGGCGGCGAAGGGGCCCGGCGCCGGGCCGTGCCCGCGGATGGCGGGCTTGCCCACCCCGCAGGCCAGGCGAAGGGTCAGGGTGCCCTCTCCGTCCATCGCGTCGCGGGCATTGACGGACATGTTCACCAACGCGGTCTCGAACTGGCTCCGGTCGGCGCGCACGAAGCAGGGCGCATCCGGCAATTCGGTGACGACCCGGATGCGCGCGCCCGTGACCGTGTCGAGCATCCCGGCCACGCCACGCAGGACGGCGACGAGGTCGAACGCCTCCGCCTTCAGAGTCTGCCGTCGCGCGAAGGAGAGCAGCTGCCCGGTCAGCTTGGCGGCCCGGTCGACGGTGTCCGAGACGGCGTCGAGGTAGCGGGCCTTGCGCGCCTCGGCCAGGTCGGGCCGGCGCAGGAAGTCGACCGACGAGCGGATGATGGTTAGCAGGTTGTTGAAGTCGTGCGCCACGCCGCCGGTCTCAGGTACTCCAGGCGGCCGCCGTCGGGGTCGGCGATCCAGAGCACGTCGGCGGAGTTCTCCGCGAAACTGCGGAAACGCTCCTCGCTCTCGACCAATCCGGTGGCGGCGCGAACGCGGCCTGTCGTCTCCTGCGCGACGTTGAAGACGCCCGCGACCCTCCCGTCAGCATCGAGCACGGGGTTCAGGCTGTAGGTGAAGAAGACCTCCTCGGGCCTGCCGTTGCGGTCGAGCACTAGGCCCTGGTCCTGCACCTCCACCGCACCGTCGCCCGCGAGCACCCGCGCGAACATTGGCCCGAGTTCGTGCCATGCCTCCGGGAAGACCTCACGCGCCGGACGGCCGAGCGCCCCGGGGTGCTTGTCCCCGACGAGCCCGGTCCAGGCATCGTTGTAGAGGACGGCGAGGTCGGGTCCCCAGTAGAGCGCCATCGGAGTCGCGGCCTGGAGCGCCACGCCGACCAGCGCGACGAGCGCCGCCGGCCAGGTCTCCGTGGGTCCCATGACGGTGGCGGACCAATCGTGTGCCTGCATCCGCGCGGCCATCTCGCCGCCGCCCGGGAACAGGTTCATGGGTTTCGCCGTTGAGCCGTCCATCCCAGGGTTATCATCCGATGCGGTCAGGCTTTCCTTGTGGGAGGAATGCCCTACCCCGCACAAGTCTGTTCTTGGATCGAGGTCGCGCCACAACCCCCTGGCCCACGCGGATCACTAGGTACACGCCTCTGCCAACCCGCCGGCGGCACCAACGGGCCGGCCTCTCCGACGTACGGCGCTCCAGGTCCCGGGACGAGGTCACCCCTTAAGCTGGCAGAACGAGGTTCTGCGACGCACCGATGGCGGGGAGCAGGCGCCGAAGTGGCTCCGGTCGAGTGTGGTCAAGCTCGCTAGCCCGTACGAGGTCGGCCACTTCCAGCATTGCCGGCGCTACCTGACCGCGGAGGCCGCCTGAGGTGCCGCGGCCTTCGGGGCCACGAGATCGTCGGGAAGGCTGAGATAGCGGAAGCGTCCCTTATCGCTCCCGCCCGGCGCCAGCAGTTCCAGACCGCGCGTCGCATTGCGTCCACCCGCTGCCCAGCGGTCGCGGATCGATGACGGCGAAAAGTCGAAGCTCTTGGCGGCGAGCTCGTCCGCACCCGCCTGGTAGACGAGGTGCAGCAGCGTCACCGCCGGCCCCGTGGGATCAAGCCTTTCCCGCAACGCGTACTCGCGCATGAGGCCCGCGATGGCCCTGCGCGGCGGGCTGGCGAAGATGAGGTCGTTGGCGCGTTCCAGGACCGCGTCGAGGGATGCGGGACGTGGCGCCCTCAGGGAGAACAGGTCCGAGGCGATGCAAAGGAGGTCCCGCTTCGGCTCCGCCGCGAAGACCGGATCAAGTGGGAGGTTGTTGGTAAAGCCGGCGTCGCACAGGACCCGTCCGTCGATCTCGACGGGCGGGAAGGCCGGCAGGATGGCCGTGCTGGCGAGGATGTGCTCCGGCCGGATCTCTTCGCGAGCCGTGTCGAAGTAGACCTCCTCGCCAGTCTCGATGTCGACGCAGCCGACCGTGAGGCGCGTCTCGCCCCGGTTGAGGCGCTCGAAGTCGACGAGGCGGTTCAAGGTCTGGAGAAGAGGTTTGTTGTCGAACAGGGCCACGTCGTTCGGTACCCATGGCAGGACCGACCAGAGGCCGGGCAGGCGGTGGCCGAAGATGTTCGGGCGCCCCAAGGCGAGCGTCATGAGCGCATGCAGGCCGTTGTAGACCTGCCGCGGCTTGAGAAGCCCCGTTAGGTCAGGACCTGTCTTCTGCGTGGCCTCGTCCCAGAACGTACGGAGCATGGCGACCCTGTCAGCGGGCGCGTTGCCCGCGATGATGGCGGCCGTAACCGCACCCATGGACGCACCCACAACCCAATCGGGCCGAAGCCCATAGTCGTGCAGCGCCTCGTAGGTTCCGGCGTGGTAGGCGCCGACGGCGTTCCCGCCGGCGAAGACAAAGGCGAGTTCGCGCGTCTGGTCGGACATTCCTACTATCGTCTCGTAGTGAACCAACGGCGCACGGACATGCCTGCGCCTTCGATGATGTTCGGAGGCATGAGGGTCCGGAAGGGAACGCCTGCTAATCTGGCGTAAGCACTCCCTCCCACGGATGAGGTCGGCCGGGCTCAGCCGTGCGGCTTGAACACGACCTTGGTGCAGTTGTCCTTCTTGTCCCGGAACAGGTCGTACAGCGCCGGGCCGTCCTCCAGGTTCGTGGAGCGGTGGCTGATGATGAAGGACGGATCGATGTCGCCGTTCTGGATGCGCTCCATCAGCGGCTTCATGTAGCGCACCATGTGGGTCTGGCCGGTCTTCAGGGTCAGGCCCTTGTTCATCAGGATGCCGAGGGCGACGGGCCCGACCGGGCCAGCGAAGACACCGGGCATCGAGACGTTGCCGCCGGGACGGCAGGCGAGGATGGCTTGGTTGAGCGCGTAGGGACGTTCCAGGCTGACGGTGTGCTCCATGATGGCCGACGTGACCTTCTGGAGCATCGTGTCGGCTCCGTGGGACTCCATGCCAACCGCCTCGATGACCGAGTCCGGGCCGAGGCCGTGGGTCATCTCCATGAGCGTGTCCTGCACGTTCTCCTTGGACATATCGATGGTCTCAGCGCCGGCCTCGTGGGCGAGCGCGAGGCGCTCGGGGACGCTGTCGATGGCGATGACACGCTTGGCGCCCAGCATCAGGCAGCACTTGACCGCCAGCACGCCGACCGGACCGCAGCCCCAGATGGCGACCGTGTCTTCCGGGCCGATGTCGCAGTGCTCAGCGGCTTGGTAGGCCGTCGGGAAGATGTCGGACAGGAACAGCACCTGCTCGTCGGTGAGGCCCTCGGGCACCACGATGGGGCCGACGTCTGCGTAGGGCACCCGCAGGTACTCGGCCTGGCCGCCGGCGAACCCTCCGGTGATGTGCGAGAAGCCGAACAGGCCGGCGAGCGGGTAGCCGTAGGTCTCGGCTTGCAGCTTGCCGTTCGGGTTGGTGCGCTCGCAGCAGCTCCAGTTGCCCCACTTGCACTGGCGGCACTCGCCGCAGCAGATGGTGAAGGGCACCACGATGCGGTCGCCGACCTTGAGCTTCTGGTTGTCCCGTCCGACCTCGATGACCTCGCCCATGGTCTCGTGCCCGAGGACGTCGCCGCACTCCATCGTAGGCATGAAGCCGCCCATGAGGTGCAGGTCGGAGCCGCAGATCGCGCACGCGGTCACCTTGATAATGACGTCACGGCCATGCTCGATCTTCGGGTCGAGGACGGTCTCGCAGGAGATCTTGCCCCGACTCTGCCACGTGAGTGCTTTCATGGTTGGTCGCTTTCGTTCGTCTAGGTTCGGTATCGAGTAGGAATCCTGGCGCATACCCGGCTCAGCGACGGCGCGGTCTGGGTCGCGTGCCGAGGATCACGGCGGCCGTGGCGGCCAGGCCGGCGGCGAGCACGCCGGCGGTCGCGAGCGGGTGCAGGGTCGCGCGGGTGTAGGCGCTCGTGCGCATGACGTAGACCGGCGGGTCGCCGCGAACCTCGCCGGCATGGCGCGGCGCATGGAGGGCGCCCTGCGGGTCCCGTGGTCCCTCGGCCCGCTTCTGCAGGGCGATGATGGCCGGTGCGAGCTCGTCGTAGGCTCCTGGCGCGAATTCCTTGCCCATCACAAACAACTTGCCGCCGCCGCCCACGAAGATGTCCCGCTGTGGGTGCACTGCCGCGTGCAGGATGGCGTTGGCCACCTCCTCCGGCGGGTAGATCGGCGGCGGCAGCGTCGGCTCGCGGTCCATGTAGTTGCGGGCGCGCTGGGGCAGTGGCGTGTCGATGGAGGCCGGCTTCACCAGGGTGACCGAGACCGGCGCCCCATCGGCGATCAGCTCCATGCGCAGGGTGTCGGTGAAGCCCTTCACCGCGTGCTTCGAGGTCGCGTAGAGGCCTTGGAACGGGAAGGCGAGGTCGGAGGCGATGCTGCCGACGTTGATCAGCGCGCCGCCTCGTTTACGCAAGTGCGCCACCGCGACGAGCGAGCCGTTCACCGTGCCCCAAAGGTTGGTCTGGATCAGGCGCTCGTGATCCTCGTAGGCGATCTCGCGCAAGGGCCCATAGACGGTCAGGCCGGCGACGTTGACCCAGGTGTCGAAGCCGCCGAACGTCGCGATGGCCTTGTCGGCGATGGCCTGCACGTCCTCGCGCCGGCCCACATCCGCCACGACGTACGCGGCCTCCGGACCGAGCTCCGCAGAGGCCTGGGCGAGAACCGCCTCGCTACGGGCGGCGAGCACCACCCGGGCGCCGCGCCCCGCGGCCATGCGGGCTGTGGCCAAGCCGATGCCGCTCGACGCGCCGGTGACCACGATGACCTGCTCGCGCAGCGGCTTGTGCGACATGTCCTATTCGCTCCGTGTCCCCCCGGAACGGGGCCCAGCATGGCTACGCGCCAGACGCCGAAGCGTTGCGCCCGTCCGGTGCATCGGGTCGCGTTCGCTGCGGCATCGACCCGGGGCCGGCGCCGTTCGGCGCCGCGCGAGGCAGGCGGTCCGGCCGGAAAGCGGGCCGCCGCGTCCGCGACGATATCGCCTAGGTCGGATCCGACGGGTCCGGGCCGGCAATCTTTGACAGCCCGGGGGGCGGCATGGGACGGACGAGCATGTCGAGCACGCCGACCCGCAACATCGCCCTGACGCCTGTCCTGGAGGACTACATCCGGGCGCAGGTCGCGTCGGGCCACTACTCGAACGCCAGCGAGGTGGTCCGAGCCGGGCTGCGCCTGCTCATGGAGCGCGACCAGGCCATGCCCAGGCCAAAGTTGGTGGAACGGGACCGGCCGGCCCGATGAGCGCCCTCGCGTACGCCGACGCCCAGCACGACTTCCAGGCCGACATCGACCTCGTCGGAAGCATCGAGGCGGTCCCGACCATCCTCGACGTCGCCTGCCGCATCACAGGCATGGGGTTCGCCGCCGTCGCCCGTGTCACCGAGGACCGCTGGGTCGCCTGCCGGGTCAAGGACGGCATCGCCTTCGGCCTAGAGCCCGGCGGCGAGCTGGAGGTCGCCTCGACCATCTGCCACGAGATCCGGCAGAGCCGGGCGCCCGTCGTGATCGAGCACGTCGCCCAGGACGCGGCCTACTGCGACCATCCGACTCCGGCGCGGTACGGCTTCCAGAGCTACGTCTCGATGCCCATCGTGCTGCCCGACGGCACGTTCTTCGGCACGCTCTGCGCCATCGACCCGAGGCCGGCGCCCGTCGACCGGCCCGAGGTCGTCGGCACCTTCCGGATGTTTGCCGACCTCATCGCCTTCCACGTCGATGCGCACCGGCGCAACGCCTCGGCGAACGCCGCCATCCGCAGCGAGGCGTTCGTCCGGGGCATCCTCGCGGCGAGCCCAGATTGCGTGAAGGTGCTCTCGGCCGAGGGCCGGTTGGAGTACATGAACGAGCGCGGGGTCGCGATGAACCAGCTCGCCTCGCTGGAGGACGTGCTCGGGCAACAGTTCGCCGACCTTTGGCCGGAGGACGAGCGCGCCAAGATCCGGGACGCCGTCCGCCGCGCCGCGGCCGGCGAGATCGCGCGTACCGAAGGCTTCTGCCCGACCGCCAGGGGCGAGCCGCGTTGGTGGGAAGCGAGCTTCGCGCCGTTTCGGCTTGAGGGCACGGGCGAGCTCAAGCTGGTCGGCGTCTCGCGCGACATCACCGAGCGGGTGAAGGCCGAGGAGGAGCGGCGGGCGAGCGCCGCCGCGCTGGAGGTCCTGAACGCCACCCTCGCCGAGCATGTCGAGACCCGCACGCAGGAGCGGGACCGCATCTGGCAGGTCAGCCACGACATGCTCGGGGTGGCGGACGGCAACGGGATGTGGCTCAGCGTCAACCCGGCCTGGACGGCCATCCTCGGCTGGCGGTCCGGCGAGGTCATCGGGCGCACCTCCGAGTGGCTGGAGCACCCGGACGACCGCGAGGCGACGCGGGCGGAGGTCGGGCGGCTCGCCGCCGGGCATTCGACGCTCGCGTTCGAGAACCGCTTCCGCACGCGCGACGGCGACTACCGTACCCTGTCCTGGCGGGCGGTTCCGGTCGAGGGACTGCTTTACTGCGTCGCCCGCGACGTGACCGAGCAGCGCGAGCGCGCCGTCCAACTCGAACAAGCCGAGGAGGCGCTGCGCCAGTCGCAGAAGCTGGAGGCGGTCGGACAGTTGACCGGGGGTGTGGCGCACGACTTCAACAACCTGCTCACCATCATCCGCTCGTCGGTGGACTTCCTGCGTCGGCCGAACCTGCCGGAGGAGCGGCGCAACCGCTACATGGACGCGGTGTCCGACACGGTCGACCGCGCCGCCAAGCTCACCGGGCAACTGCTGGCCTTCGCCCGGCGCCAGACGCTCAAGCCCGAGATCCTGGAGGTCGGCGCGCAGTTGCGGGCAGTGGCCGACATGCTCGACACCGTCACCGGCGCGCGCATCCGCGTGGTGACCGAGGTTCCGGACGCGCCCTGCTTCGTGCGGGCCGACCTCAGCCAATTCGAGACCGCACTGATCAACATGGCGGTGAACGCGCGCGACGCGATGGACGGCGAGGGCATGCTGACCCTGCGGCTGGCCTGCGCCGGCGGGCTGCCGCCCATCCGCGGCCACGCCGCCGCACCAGGCCGCTTCGCCGCCGTCTCGATCACGGATACCGGCAGCGGCATCGCCGCGGAGGAGCTCGGGCGCATCTTCGAACCGTTCTTCACGACCAAGCCCGTCGGCCAGGGTACGGGGCTCGGCCTCAGCCAGGTGTTCGGGTTCGCCAAGCAGTCGGGCGGCGACGTCGACGTCGAGAGCGAGCTCGGTCGTGGCACCACGTTCACGCTCTACTTGCCGGAGGTCGAGGGCGTGATCCGCGACGAGCCGGTGGCGGCTCGCGACGGGGAGGCGTTCCCGACCGGCGACGGGCAGTGCGTGCTGGTGGTGGAGGACAACGTCGAGGTCGGACGCTTCGCCACGCAGATCCTGGAGGATTTCGGCTACCGCACGACCTGGGCTGCCAACGCCGAGGAGGCGCTGGAAAAGCTCGGTTCGGACGGTGCCGGCTTCGACGCGGTGTTCTCCGACGTGGTGATGCCCGGCATGGGCGGCATCGAGTTGGCGAAGATCCTGCAGCGCCGCCTGCCCGGCCTGCCGGTGCTGCTGGCCTCGGGCTACAGCCACGTGCTCGCGCAGGACGGGCTGCACGGGTTCGAGCTCCTGCACAAGCCCTACTCGGCCGACCAGCTCGGGCGTATCCTCGGCAAGGTTGCGCCTTCCCCGGAGCGCCGCCGCTCCCCATCGGAATCCCGCTAGGATGGCACCCCACGGACATATCGAGCCTGGCAACGGCAGGGATAGCAGTTGCACCGGCGAGGCCGCACGCCTGCGCGCCCTGGACCGCTACCGCCTACTCGATACCCCGCGCGAACGGGACTTCGACGATATCGCCGAGGCCGCCGCCGACCTCTGCGAGACGCCTATCGCGGTGGTGAACCTCGTCGGCGACGGGCGCCAGTTCTTCAAGGCCGAGGTCGGACTCGGCGTGCGCGAGACCCCGCTGGAGACCTCGTTCTGTCGGCAGGCCCTGCTGCAGGAGGAGTTCCTCTGCGTCCCCGACGCGACGCTCGACCCGCGTTTCGAGGGCAACCCGCTCGTCACCGGCGAGCCCGGCCTGCGCTTCTACGCCGGTGCCCTGATCAGGACTTCCGAGGGCCATCCGGTCGGCACGGTGTGCGTCCTCGACACGAAGCCGCATGAACTCGGCGACCGGCAACGCCGCGGCCTGATGCGGCTCGCCCGCCAGGCCATGGCGCAGATGGAGCTGCGCCGTTCGCTTCGGGAGCAGGCGGAGCAGCGCCTGCTGCACGAGCGCATCCTCGACAGCGCCACCGACTTCGCCATCGTCGCGACCGACCCGCAAGGCTTGGTCACCCGCTGGAACGAGGGCGCCGAGCGCATCCTGGGCTGGACCGAGGCCGAGATGCTCGGGAGGACGGTCGAGGCGTTCTTCACGCCGGAGGACCGCGCCCGGGATCGGGCCGGCACCGAGATGCAGCTGTCGCTCGAACACGGCAGCGCTCCGGACGAGCGCTGGCACATGCGCAAGGACGGCACCCGCTTCTGGGCATCGGGCGAGATGATGCCGCTTAGGACGGAGGCAGGCGAGACCATCGGCTTCCTCAAGATCCTGCGCGACCGGACCGAGCAGCGGGAGAGCGCCGCCGCCCTGCAGGCGAGCGAGCTGCGCTACCGCTCGCTCGTCGAGGTCAGCCCGCAGGTGGTCTGGTTCGGGGATGCGGCGGGCAACGTCACCTACTGCAACGCCTATTGGTACGACTACACGGGCCTGCCCGCCGGCGAGACCGGCGAGGCGAGCTGGATGGGCGTGATCCATCCCGACCACGGCGAGGCGACGCGTGCGGCCTGGCTGGCGGCGGCCGGATCGGGTCGGCCCTACGAGGTCGAGTTCCCCTTGCGCCGGGCCGACGGGCAGTACCGTTGGTTCCTGTCCCGGGCGCAGCCCCTGCGCGACGCCGACGGGGCAGTGCGCAGTTGGATCGGCACCTCGCTCGACATCCACGAGCGCAAGTTCGCCGAGGAACGGTTCAAGACGCTTACCGAGCTCGCACCGGCCATCATCTGGTTCGGAAACCCCGACGGAAGCCTCAGCTATCTGAATGACCGCTGGTATGCCTACACCGGCCAGACCCCGGAGCAGGCGCTGCCTCTCGGCTGGGGCGAGGTCATCCATCCCGATGACCTGCCAGGACTATTGCGCGTCTGGGAGCACGCCCGCACGAACGAGATCCTCTACGACACCGAGGCCCGCCTGAGGCGCCGCGACGGCGAGTACCGTTGGTTCCTGATCCGGGCCGAGCCGATGCGCGACGCTGGCGGCACGGTGGTGGGCTGGCTCGGCAGCGACAGCGACATTCACGACCGCCGCCAGACCGAGGAGGAGCTGCGCCGGGCGCGCGAGAAGTTGCACCTCGCCGTCGAGGCGGCCGGAACCGGCGTGTTCGACTTCGACCTCGTCTCGAACGAGCTGAATTGGGATGCCCGCCTCCGTTCCTTCTACGGCCTGGCGCCGGACGCCCCCGTCGACCTGGCCGTCCACCTGGCCCGCGTGCACCCGGACGACCACGCCGGGGCGGACGAGGCCGTACGCGCGGCGGTCGACCCGGCGGGCGACGGTGTCTACGACATCACGTACCGCACGGTGGCCCCGGAGGACGGGACCGAGCGCTGGGTGTCCGCCAAGGGCCAGACCCTGTTCGAGGACGGGCGGCCGGTGCGCCTCATCGGCTTCGCGCGCGACGTGACCGAGAGCCGCCGCGCGGAGCAGGCCTTACGCGAGACCGAGGAACGCTACAGGCTCGCCTCGCGCGCCACCAACGACGCAATCTGGGACTGGGACCTCGCAACCAATCACGTCCTCTGGAACGAGGCCCTTGGCGAGGCGCACGGGTACGCCCCGGACGCGGTCGAGCCGAATGGGGACTGGTGGATCGGCCACATCCACCCCGACGACCGCGCCCGCATTGATGCCTCCATCCATGCGGTCATTGATGGAACGGGCACCGCCTGGAGCGACGAGTACCGCTTCCTGCGCGCGGACGGCTCCTACGCGGACATCCTCGACCGCGGCTACGTCATCCGCGACGCGGCGGGCCGTGCGGTGCGCATGATCGGCGCCATGCTGGACATCAGCGAGCGCAAGCGTGCCGAGGAGCACCAGCGCCTGCTCACGGGCGAGCTCCAGCACCGGGTGAAGAACACGCTCGCGCTGGTCCAGGCCATGGCGAGCCAGACCTTCCGCGACGCCCCCGACCTCGGGGCGGCGCGCGAGGCCTTCGCCGCCAGGCTGATCTCGCTCGGGCGCGCGCACGACATCCTTACCCAGTCGAGCTGGACGGAGGCACCCATCGCCGAGGTGGTGGACGGCGCGCTCGCGGTCCACCGGGGCGCCGCGGCGTCGCGCATCCGGGCGAGCGGGCCGAACGTGCCGCTGGCCGCCAAGCCCGCCCTGGCGCTGGCGCTGGCGCTGCACGAACTCGCCACCAACGCGGCCAAGTACGGGGCGCTCTCGAACGATTCCGGGTCGGTGGACCTGCGCTGGCACGTGGTGCACGAAGGCGGGGCGCCCCGGTTCTGCCTGACCTGGTCCGAGCAAGGCGGGCCGCCGATCCTGGCGCAGCCGTCGCGGCGCGGCTTCGGCTCGCGCCTGATCGAACGCAGCTTCGCCGCCGAGGTCGGTGGCGGCGTCAAGCTCACCTACGCGCCGACCGGTTTGACCTGCCGCCTGGAGGCGTCGCTTGCCTCCATGCAGGAGAACAACGACGAGGCCGCGGCCTGACGGAAACAAGCACCCGGTCGCGAAGCGTGCCGCGGCGCCCCGCGATTGCCTCACCCCGGCACTGTCCCTGGACCCCACTGGGGCGAACGGGCGCGGCAACCCGGGGCGCAGCCGCAGGTTAGGCATCACGAGCCCGTTATCGGGCGGACAGATTCGGGGGCCGCTCGACGACGGCTGATCCTGGAGGACGGGTGGGCCGTGCGGGACGATACTGGTAAGGGGACCGCAGACCTGAGGCTGCTGCGCGCCGCCGTCGAAGCGTCCGGCGAGGCCATCATGATCACGTCCGCCGATCTCGACGAGCCGGGCCCGCGCATCGAGTACGTCAACACGGCCTTCACCCACATGACCGGCTACGAGGCGCACGAGGTCGTCGGTCGCACGCCACGTCTGTTGCAGGGGCCGGGGACGGACCGCGCCGTCCTCGACCGCATGCGGGAGGCACTCGCCGCCGGCGAGGCGTTCCAGGCCGAGGCGGTGAACTACCGCAAGGACGGCTCGACCTACACGGTAGAGTGGCTGATCACCCCGGTGAAGGATGCCGATGCACACATCACGCACTGGGTCTCGGCCCAGCGCGACATCACCTCACGGCGCGCCGGCGAGGACCGGCAAGCGCTGATGGTGCGAGAACTCCACCACCGGGTGAAGAACACCCTTGCCACGGTGCAGGCCGTGGTGAACGCCACGGCGCGCTCCTCGCTCACCGTCGCCGAGTTCACGCGCGCCTTCTCCGGTCGGATCGGGTCGCTGGCGCGCACCCATGCGCTGATAACCGAGGACCTCGCACAGGCCGCACCCTTCGAGGTTCTGCTGAGGGCGGAGCTCGACCCTTACGACGAGAGGGGACGCCTTGCCCTGGACGGACCGAGGGTCGTTCTGCCGTCCGAGCTCGCCGTACCGGTCGGCATGGCCTTGCATGAGTTGACCACCAACGCCCTCAAACACGGTTCGCTCGCCGACCCGAACGGTCGTCTCCAGGTGACTTGGCGGGTGGAGGACGGGCCTGCCGGCCGCGCCTTGCGCTGGACCTGGAGCGAGCACGACGGCCCGCCCGCCGCGCATCCCACGCGCGAGGGCTTCGGCCACCGCCTGCTCAAGAAGGTGCTGGCCCCCCAGACGGGCGCCGAGGTCGACGTCGATTTCGCCCCTGACGGGTTGCGGGTCTCCGTACGCATCCCGTTGCCCGCAGGGCCGCCCTGACCGTCTACGCCTCCGGCCTGGGACGCAGCGCGACGACGTTTCCGGTCTCGGCGACCGGCACGGGATCGGTCCCCAGCGTCTCGGCGACCTTCCGGGCGAGTTGCTCGCGCTTGAACGGCTTGCCGATGAGGTGCACCCCGTCATCCAGGCGTCCGTGATGCACGATGCTATTCTCGGTGTAGCCCGACATGAACACCACCCGCACCTCCGGCCGGATGGCCTGGACCCGCTCGGCGAGCTCGCGGCCCCGCACCTTGCCGGGCAGGACCACATCGGTGAGCAGAAGCTCGACGGATGTGGCGTTGGCACCGAAGACGCGCAGTGCCTCCTCGCCGTCCGCGGCCTCCAGCACCCGGTAGCCCAGATCGGAAAGGATGGCGCAGGCGATCTCTCGCACGGCCGGCTCGTCCTCCACCACGAGCACTGTTGCCGACCCACGCGGCAACTCGACCGGCGCGCCGGAGCGCTGACCGGGGGCCGCAGCCGCGCCGACCGCGCGCGGCAGGTAGAGTTTCACCGTCGTGCCCTCGCCGGGCTCGGAGTAGATCTTCACGTGCCCGCCCGACTGCTTGACGAAGCCGAACACCATGGCGAGACCGAGCCCCGTGCCCTTGCCGTCAGGCTTGGTCGTGAAGAACGGCTCGAAGACACGCTTCATCACCTCCGGCGTCATGCCGTGGCCGGTGTCGGAGACCGCCACCATGGCGTAGTCGCCGGGCACGACCTCGGCGTGGTGCCGTGCATACTCCTCGTCCAGCACCTTGTTGCCGAGTTCGATGGTCAGCCGCCCCCCGCCGGGCATGGCGTCGCGCGCGTTCAGCGCGAGGTTCAGCACGGCACTTTCCAACTGGGCGGGGTCGGCCATCGCCGGCCATAGCCCAGCGGTTTCGACGTACCGCACCTCCATGTGCTCGCCGAGGGTTCTCCGCAGCAGCGGGACCAGGTCCGGCATGGTCGCGGCGAGGTCGATGGCGGCGGGCGCGAGCGGCTGCTTGCGGGCAAAGGCGAGAAGTTGCCCGGTGAGCGTGGCACCGCGCTGGGCCGCCCAGGACGCCCGCTCGATCCGATGCTGCAGCTTGGCGTCGCCGTCGAGCTTGGCCCGGACGAACTCCAGGTTCCCGAGGATGACCTGCAGCAGGTTGTTGAAGTCGTGCGCGATGCCCCCGGTCAACTGCCCGATGGCCTGCATCTTCTGGGCTTCCCGCAGCACGGCCTCGGCCTGGGCGCGCTTGGTCATGTCGGAGACGGTCAGCACGAAGCCGCCGTCCGGCATCGGCGTGCGGCGGATCTCCAGGTGATGCCCGTCGCCGCCCTGGCGCTCATAGGTGATGGCCTCGCGCGGATTCCGGCTGCCGTGGCGGATCTGGTCCTCGCTCTCCAGGGCGGGCCGGCCGGGCTCGGCGGTGTGCTCGACGAAGGCGCCGTAGGTCGTGTTCGGTCGCAGCATGGCCTTGGGCAAGTCGAGCAGCACCTGGAAGCACGCGTTCCAGCTCGCGAGCTTGCGGTCCGGCCCGAACACCGCGACGCCCTGGCTCAGGCTGTCGAGGGTGGTGCGCAGACGGAGCGCCAGGTCGCGCTGCTCGGCCTCGGTCCTGTGTGAGCGCGCCCACGCCTGGTTCAGGAGGCGGGCGGCCCAGAGCAGGGTCAGGGTGGCAAGCGCCGAGCCGCCGACCACCATCCAGCGCACCCACCTGGCGCGGGCGTCGTTCTGGGCGAGGCGCTCGTCGAGCAGGCGCTGCTCGTCGGCCATGATCGACGCGACCACGGCCTCTGCCTCGCGCATGTCGTTGCGACCGACGTCGGTGTTGACGATGCGCAGCGCGGCCTCCGGCCCGCCGTCGCGGCGTGCCTGTACGGTCTGGGCGAGTTCCTCCAGCTTGCGCTGGACGATGGGCGCCAGAGCCCGGATGCGGCCCTGCTGGGAGGGATTGTCCACGGTGAGCACCTGCAGCTCGCCCCGGAGAAGGCCGATGCGGTCGCGGGCCTCGTTGTAGGGACCGAGGTACTCGTCCCTGCCGGTGAGGAGGTAGCCGCGCTGGCCGCGTTCGGCGTCCCGCAGGGCGATGGCGAGGTCCTTGGTCACTGCGAGCACGCGGTAGCTGTGCTGGGACCATTCGCGAGCGGCGCGCGACGCGTTGAGCCGCTCCCACGTCACCGCCCCGACGAGCGCCAGGATGGCCACGAGCACGCCGAAGACCAGCAGGTTGGCGCGCGTGACGAGGTAGCGGGTCATCGGGGTTCGATCTGCGAGGGGCTTTGGTTGGTAGCTCGGCCGCCGAAGCCCCAGGCCCCGTGCGCGTTCGCATCCCGTTCCCGGCGTCCTGACATGCGATTGCGGGATTGTTGAGGCCTCGCGGGATCGGGGGATCAGGCCGCGACCCTGCCTGCGCCGTTACCCGCACCGACCGGGACCGCCTGACGGGTCTGGTTGCGCCCGCCGGCCTTGGCCTCGTAGAGCGCCGCGTCCGCCCGGCGGTAGAGATCCTGCGCGGCGTCGGTCCCGCCCATAAGGCCCACCGCGGCACCGATGCTCACGGTCACCGCGCCCGCGCCGATGCCGGCCGAGGGTACCGCGAGCCGCGACACCTGCTCATGAACTTCGCGCGCGACGCTCAGCGCGCCGTCCGCGTCGGTGCCCGGCAGCAGCACCGCGAACTCCTCGCCACCGACGCGGCAGGCGAGGTCGCCGGGCCGGTGCACGCTCGCGGAGAGGCAGCGGGCGAGCCCCCGCAGCACCTCGTCGCCGACGGCGTGGCCGTAGGTGTCGTTGCAGCGCTTGAAGTGGTCGGCATCGACGACGAGCAGCGAGAGCGGCTTGCCCGTGCGACGGGCATCCTCCACGGCGCGGGCGATGGCGTGCTCGAAGCGGCGGCGGTTCGCCAGCCCGGTCAGCGGGTCGGTGCGCGAGAGACGTGCCATCTCGGCATGCATCTCCGCGCGGCGGCGCAGCTCCCGGCCGAACAGCAGCGACAGGGCGACGGTCAGGCCGCACAGCACCAGTACCACCGCGGCGATGCCGAAGGCCTTCAAGCGCCACTCGGCCTCGATCTCGCGGGTCGAGAGGGCGACGTTGAGGATGAGCGGGAACGTGCTGACCTGGGTGAAGGCGTAGTGCCGCTCGACCCCGTCGCGCACCGAGGTGCCGACGAAGGTTCCGCTGCCTTCGCGCACGAACCGGTCGAAGTTGGGCGTGCCGGCAATGTTCACGCCGATGTCGGCCTCGGCGTAGGGATGGCGTACGACACGGGTGCCTTCCCGCAGGTAGAGGTTGATCCCGCCGTCCTGGCCGAGGCCGATCCGGTCGAACAGCCGGCTGAAATAGCTGAGCTTGAGGCTGCCGAGCACCACGCCGCCGAAGGACCCGTCGGGCTTGTCGATGCGGCGGCTCAGCACGACGATGGGCGCGCCCGTCAGGCGCGAGACGAGGGGCTTGCTGATGTAGAGCCCGAGGTCCGAGCGTGCCTTGTGCGCCTGGAAGTATTCGCGGTCGGCGTTGTTGACCTTGCGTGCCGGCAGCGTGGCGGCGTCGAGGATGCTGTCGCCGTTCTCGTCGAGGACAAGCATAACGCCCAGGTCCCTCGCGGTGGCGGCGCGGTCGAACAGGATCATCTGGCGCGCCCGCGGACTCGCCGCCAAGGTCTCGGGCGCGCGCAGGTTGTCGACCACCGCCTGCAGCGACAGGTCGATGATTTCGACGTTGCGGGCGATGTCGCGCTCGATGACCTGCAAGAGGTTCTTCGATGTCTGCTCGGCCTTGTCCCAGGCGTCGCGACGCAGGTCGAGCAGCATCAGCCCGCACATGGCGAGCATGCCGAGCGGCGCCAGGATGCTCAGCGCGACCCAGTTGCGACCGGAGCGGAAGGCGGGCGGCAGGCGGCGCGGCAGGACCATTGGCGAGTTCCCCCCAAGCGTTGTCGTTGCTTGGTTTCTGGCGCCTGAGGCCTAACCAGCCATTTAGCGAAGACCTTATCCCTGTTCCTTCAACGATGTCGTGCCTAACGCCGCGTTGAGGCGGATCGGAGGATCCTCGTCGACGACCGCCGCGCGACCGGAGCTGCGTAGCCATCTGCCGGGACCTAGGCTGGGCCAGTAGCGTTGTACGTCCCACCGTCCTGGCCGGAGACCCCGATGTTCAACCCCTTCTGCGCCGCGTTCCTGCTCGCCCTGGAGGCGCAGAGGGTCATTGAGTTGCGGCTGGTGCGCATCGCCTGGGGCGGGGCCGATGCCCGGTCCGAGATGATCTCGATGGTCGGCGAGAAGGTCGTGGCCGCGATGGAGGCGACCAATACCGTGATGGCCGGCGGCTCGCACGACCAGGTCGTGGCCCGCTACCGCGAGTTGGTCGCCGACAACACGCGACGGCTGACCGCATGACCGGAACCCGGACGTTGGCGAGGCGCGTGAGCTACCGCATCGCGGACCGGCCGGACGGGCGCTTCGACGTCATCGTCGTCCTCCACCCGGGCAAGGTCTTCCGCCGTCGGGGGTTCGCGACCTTGGCGGACGCCGAGGACGGCGTCGAGGTGCTGCGCGCCGTCATGCCGGCTTGCGGCGCGCCTCTGTGCATGGACCAACGGGTGACCGAGGTGGAACCCCGGGGCAGGCATTTCCCGGACGTCCGGAACCTCTTGGAACGACAAGGCATCCCGTCGGCAGGGCGCCGCACGGGAACGCGGCCCCCCGACCGTTCGGGTCGAGGCGTGCCGACCACGGGCCGCGCGTCCCGTTCTCCCGTCCGACCCTCAACCGACCGGGACGCCTGAGAGGGCCACGTCCGGCGGGTCGATCAGGGGAGCCGCCTCAAGGCGAGCCTCCACGTCGTCGAGGTTCTAGCCGAGCCGAACGACGCGCTCCTCCCACGCCGCCCATGCCTCCTCGTCCGCGCCCGCGACGGCCATGCCCGTCTCCACGAGGCGGTCCCTGAGGGCGCGCGAGCCCGCCACGGTGTAAGGGAAGCGCTCGACGCTCCACGGCGCCAGGTCGACGAGCACGTCGTCCACGTAGGGCCGGCCGTGCGCAGGGTGTGGCGCCGTCCCGCACACTCATCGAGCGGGGCCTCCTCCGGGCGGCGCTCCGCATCGAGTGCAATGGCGGCCGGGGCGCCCGTTGGCGGATCGTGGGCGCGATGACACAAACCGACGGTAGCCAGCCGCAGGCGGCTCCATGACGGTCATCGGCATGCGCATGGCGCGCACCGCCGCTACGAACGGGTCTGTGAGGTCCGCGCCTTCGTGTCGTCGCGGTGGAGGCGACGGGAAGCATCGACCCGCGTCACGAGCGGCAAAGGAGACGCCGGAGGCCCCCATTCTGACCTATCCCTATCCCGAACGTCCCCGCGCGTCCCGGGTCGGACGAGGATCAGGCGCGGCCCAGGACGAGGCGCATCTTGGTCGCGAGCTCCTCGCGCTGGTAGAGCTTGCTGAGCAGCGGCAGGTCGGCGGGGACGCTCTGGTCGTCGAGGGCGGTGCCGGTGTAGCCGGAGGTTAGCAGCACCCGCAGGCCGGGGCGCAGGCGTCGCGCCTCGACTGAGAGCTGCACGCCGTTCATGCCGCCGGGCATGACCACGTCCGAGAACAGGATGTCGATCCGCTCCGGGCCCTGCAGGCGGTCGAGCGCCTCGGACGCCTGGGTGGCGGTCAGCGTGCGGTAGCCGAGCTCGCCCAGGCTCTCGACCGCCATCTCCAGCACCGCCGGTTCGTCCTCGACCACCAAAACGACCTCGCCGGCAGCGGCGCGGCGTTGCGGCAGCGGCCCTTCCGGCCGGCTTTCCACCGCCTGTCCGACGCCGCGCGACAGGTAGAGCTCCACGCTCGTGCCCTGGCCGGGCTCGCTCTTGATCTGCGCGTGCCCGCCGGCCTGCCGCACGAAGCCGTACACCTGGCTCAACCCGAGCCCGGTGCCCTTGCCGACGTCCTTGGTCGTGAAGAACGGCTCGAAGGCGCGCGCCATCGTGGCCGCGTCCATGCCGTGGCCGGTGTCCTTCACCGAGACGAGGACGTAGGCCCCGGGGCTGAGGTCGCCCCTGTCGGCGATCTCATGGGCGTCGAGGTGGGCGTTGCAGGTCTTCACGGTGAGGGTGCCGCCGCCGGGCATCGCGTCGCGCGCGTTGACGGCGAGGTTCAGCACCGCGCTCTCGAACTGGCCCGGGTCGAGCCGGACCGGGTCGAGGCTCGCGTCCAGGTCGAGGCGGACCTCGATGGTCTCGCCGACCGCGCGCCGTAGCAGGCTCTCGAAGTCCTTTAGCAGACGGTTCGGGTTGACCGTCTCGGGCCGCAACACTTGCCGGCGCGAGAAGGAGAGCAGCTTCTCGGTGACCTCTGCCCCGCGCTTGGCCGCCGTCATCGCGGACGTCGCCAGCCGCTCCACACGCTGGGCATTGTCGGGCTTGCGCACGATCATGTCGAGGTTGCCAACGATGATGGTGAGCAGGTTGTTGAAGTCGTGCGCCACGCCGCCGGTCAACTGGCCGATGGCCTCCATCTTCTGGGCTTGGTTCAGCCGGTCCTCGGCCTCGTGTTGGCGCGTCGTGTCCATCACGACGCCGGCCATCGCGACGGCCTTGCCGGCCTCGTCGAGGTACGCCTTGCCGCGCAGCGCGACCCAGCGCGTCGCCCCGTCGGCGCGCCGGATGCGGCAGTGCAGGTCGACTCGGTCCGCTCGGTCCGCGCCCTCAAGCGCGGCGCGCGCCATCGCCCGGTCCTCGGGGAGGACGTGTCGGAGGAACGTCTCGACGTCCCACGTCGCGACGGGCCGGTCGTAGCCGAAGATCGCGTCGTGGCGCGGGTTGCGCCTGGACGCGCCCGTGCGCAGGTCGAGGTCCCAGTCGCCCATCTCGGCGGCTTCCAGGGCCAGGGCGAGGCTGTCACGCGCGAGTTGCAGCTCGGCCCGGCGCGCCTCGCGCTCGTCGGCGGCGGACTCGGCCCGGGCGTAGAGGAAGTCGACCTCGCGCAGGTAGACCCCGAGCAGGATCAGGCCGGCGAACAGCGCCTCCATGCGCCCGGCGAACCAGCCGACCGTGCCGCGCGCGGCGCCGGGCAGGGTGACCATATTGTTGAAGACGAGGAGCAGCAGCGAGACGGCGAGCCAGAGTTGCAGCACGGTGCGGAGCCGCGTCGTCCAACACAGGACGACGAGGGCCGCCACCGACAAGGCCACGATCATGGGGCCGATGCCGGTGGTGGTGACGAGCCAGTAGTCGTCGCCTTCGACGCTTTTCGGCAGGAGGTGGACGTAGCGGGTCACGGCGAGGCCGACGAGCGCGACCGCCGCGGCCACGCCCGCCGCGGCCAGCCACCCGACCCGGGAAACCCATTCCGGCCTGACGGAACGGCTGCGTCCGTCGCCCTCCATGATCGCGTAGGGCAGCGCGAAGAGCGGCGGCCCGAGGTGCCAGAAGGTCCAGAGCCAGGTCGTGGTATCGGGGCCATTGCCGATCAGGCGCCCCTGCACGAGGACGTTGGGGAACGAGAGCAGCTGGAGCAGGACGACCAGCGTCACGTAGAGGCTGCCGGCTCCGAGCACGAGCAGCGGCACCGAGCGGGTGCGGCGGTACTGGGCGAAGAACAGGTAGGTCGTCAGTGCGTAGACCACGGTCAGCGCCGACTGGTACACAGGCACGAAGGCCGGCATCGGCGGCGTCTGCCGACTGACGATGGGCGCGAGGGCCAGGGTGACGGCGCCGAAGGCAAGGCTGACGGCGGCGGCGGCGAGGCGCTGGGTCCTACCGGGCCGCGCGGTCGCAAGGGTCGCGAGCTTCGGCTCCTTGTCGACCATGAGCGTCGTGTGCCCCGTAACGAAGCGCCGTCCGGCCGTGTCCGGCAAGGTCCGGCAAGCTGTTCGCGAAGCCTAAGCGTAGCATGGGCTTGACGGTGGTGCCATGCGCCGGACAGCCCTGGGACTTGGTCCGCGCCTGCGGCCTCATGCCTGAGACAACCTCCTCATAGGCAGGGACAGGCTTCACGCCCTTGAGCGGAGCGACAGCCTCGCATCGTGGTCCCGCCGGTCGCGGGCGGGCCATGGTTCCGAGCGCCGTGTCCGAGCAATTCGACTGGGCGCGGGCACCGATGCCCTCGGCCGGCATTACCATCGCTGGACCCGCGCTTGGGCCGTCGATGGATCACCGAGACATGAACGTCAGAGAAGGCCTGCCCCACCCGCGCGGCGCGCACTGGGACGGCGACGGCACCAACTTCGCCCTGTTCTCAGCCAACGCCACCAAGGTCGAGGTCTGCCTGTTCGACGCCGCGGGCTCCGAGACGGCGCGCATCGAGCTGCTCGAGTACACCGACCAAGTCTTCCACGGGTACCTGCCCGATGTCGGGCCGGGACAGTTCTACGGGTACCGCGTGCACGGTCCGTACGAGCCGGAGAACGGCCACCGGTTCAACCCCAACAAGCTCCTGCTCGACCCCTACGCCCGCGCCCATTCCGGCAAGCTGACCTGGAATCCGGCCGTGTTCGGCTACGTCATGGAAAGCGGCGACGACACCACGTTCGACGAGCGCGACAGCGCCCCGTTCGTGCCGAAATGCGTCATCGTCGATCCGAGCTTCGACTGGGCCGGCGAGCCCGGGCGCCGGCCGGTCCCGTGGGACGACACCATCTTCTACGAGACCCACGTCAAGGGCTTCACGAAGCTCAATCCCGACGTGCCGGAGGCGCTGCGCGGCACCTACGCCGGCCTCGGGCAGAAGGCGGTGGCGGACTACATCAAGGGCCTGGGCGTGACGTCGGTGGAGCTCCTTCCGGTCCACACCTTCGTCGACGACAGCCAGCTCGAAGAGAAGGGCCTGGCGAACTACTGGGGCTACAACACCATCGGCTTCTTCGCGCCGGACCCTCGCTACGCCGCCGACGTGCCCAACAGCCTACGCGAGTTCAAGGAGATGGTCGCCCGCTTCCACGAGGCCGGCTTGGAGGTCATCCTGGACGTGGTCTACAACCACACCGCCGAGGGCAACGAGCGCGGCCCGACGCTGTCGTTCAAGGGCATCGACAACGCCAGCTACTACCGCCTGCTGCCGGACCGGAAGCGGTACTACGTCAACGACACCGGCACCGGGAACACCGTCAACCTCTCGCACCCGCGCGTCATCCAGATGGTGACGGATAGCCTGCGCTACTGGGTCGGCGAGATGCACGTGGACGGCTTCCGCTTCGACCTCGGGACGATCCTGGCCCGCGAGCCGGACGGTTTCGACAGCCAGAGCGGGTTCCTGAAGGCGGTCGGGCAGGATCCGCTCCTGGGCACCGTCAAGCTCGTCGCCGAGCCATGGGACATCGGTCCGGGCGGCTACCAGGTCGGCAGCTTCCCTCCGGGTTGGGCGGAATGGACGGACAAGTTCCGCGACGAGGTCAGGGACGCGTGGCGCGGCGAGGGTCCGGTCACGGCGCTTGCGCCACGGCTGCTGGGTTCGCCGGACAGCTTCAATCACAGCGGCCGGCGGGCGTACTCCTGCGTGAACTTCGTCACCGCGCATGACGGCTTCACGCTCAACGACACCGTCACCTACAACGAGAAGCACAACGAGGCGAACAACGAGGACAACAAGGACGGCAGCTCCGACAACCGGTCCTGGAACTGCGGGACCGAGGGGCCGACCGAGGACGAGGGCATCAATGCCCTGAGGGCGCGCCAGATCCGGAACATGCTGGCCACCCTGCTGCTGTCCCAGGGCACGCCCATGATCCTCGCGGGCGACGAGTTCGGGCGCACCCAGGGCGGCAACAACAACGCCTATTGCCAGGACAGCGAGATCTCTTGGCTGCACTGGGACCTGCAGGACAAGGGCGAGGCGCTCGTCCGGTTCACTCGGAAGCTGACCGGGCTGCGCCACAAGTACCCGATCCTGCGCCACGGCCGCTTCCTCACCGCCGAGGTCAACCCGGAGACCGGGGTGAAGGCGGTCACCTGGGTCAACGCCAACGGCTCGGAGCTCGACGGCGAGGCCTGGGCGGACGCGTCGACGAAGTGTTTCGGGATGCTCATGGACGGGCGTGCCCAGGCCAGTGGCGTGCGCAAGCGCGGCGACGACGCGACGATGCTCCTGGTCCTGAACACTTGGCAGGACATGGTCGGTTTCATCCTGCCCGAGCCGCCGGAAGGCTCTGGATGGCGTCTGCTCGTCGACACCAACGCTCCCGACGACGGTTCGGAGACGACGTTCAGGGCCGGCGACGCCTACGAGGTCACGGGACGCTCGTTGCTGCTGTTCCTCATGGACCGTTGAACCGTTCGGGGAGGCGTATGCCTCGCTTCCCCGGACAATTGGCTCACGGAAATGGCGTCGGAGGTCCGAGTGCGATCAGCGCGTCGGTGATGAGGAGGAAGGTGAACTCGGACGCTTCGGAGGATGCGGGGATCATGCCCGCGGGATACTGGGCGGGCGCTGCGGGAGGGCCCCGCGACCCCGCGGTCGCGTATCGGCTAGCGCTACCCGATACCTTGCGCGCGAGCGGCTTGGCCGCCGTGGCCGATGCCAGGTGTGGATACCGACGCCCGGGTCTTGCCCGACCGGCCCGGCAGGACAGGGTCGCCGCCTTCACGGAGAGGATGTTGTGGCCGCCCGGACATGCCATTCCATGCTAATGGCAGTTCTTGGAAGCCAAGCGGTCATTCCAGCGCCTCTGTTCGAAAGGCCGCTTATGGCGCACAGCTGAACAAGCGGCGTGCGAACTCCTGACCCCTTGCAGACCTTCAAGCCTGCCGGCCCAAAAGTCCGCTGGATAGGAAGAAGCGGACCTATAAGCGGCAGCCACGACATCAACAGGTCCGGGCACATTAGTGTCCTCGACCTTATCGCAGGCCCCATGCGGGGGGGGTACGGCGGAGGGCGTCAAGGGCGCTTATGCCGGATAAGCCGTATCGATGGATCGGCTGATTACCTCTCAGCCTGCGGCCTATGGAATTCCTCTCACGGGCCGTGAGATGCGCCGGAGAAGTTTGCCCATTAGGAGCCGTTCGACGGACGAGTGGAACGGCAACTAACCGGGGCCGTATCTCAATCAGCGGGGTTTGATTTCGGACCGGCTGGCATCAGCCAGGAACGAGCCGGACGCAGGACGGTTCGCCCTCGATGGATACCTACGTCATCGTCTTTGGCGGCTTCGGCGCGCTAGTCCTTCTCACCGCTTGGCTGCCGATGGTGCTGCGGCAATTGCCGCTCTCCCTTCCCATCGTCTGCGTCGGAATCGGCGCTGCTTTGACGACGATCCCGGCGGTCTCCGACATCGCCTTCCACCCACGCGAGCACATCCACCTCGTCGAGCGCCTAAGCGAATTCGTGGTCATCGTCTCGCTCATGGGTGCCGGGCTCAAGCTCGACCGCGCGGTCGGCTGGCGCCGTTGGATCGTCACCTGGCGCCTGCTCGGCATAGCCATGCCGCTGACCGTCCTCGCCCTGGCAGCACTCGCCTGCGTGCTGCTCGGGCTCGGTGCGGCCTCGGCTATCCTCCTCGCGGCGGCGCTTGCCCCGACCGACCCGGTGCTCGCCTCGGACGTACAGGTCGGCCCCCCGCTGCAAGGACAAGAGGATGAGATGCGCTTTGCCCTCACCTCCGAGGCCGGCCTGAACGACGGGCTGGCCTTCCCGTTCGTTCACCTCGCCATCGCACTGGCCGCGGCGGAGGCGTTCGGCTTCTGGGCATTCGCCGAGTGGCTGACGGTCGCGGTGACGTGGAAAATCGCAGTCGGCGTTGCTTTGGGTGCACTGATTGGCCGAGGGATCGGCTGGGTCACCTTTCACCTGCCCAACCACGCTAGGCTGTCCCGAACCGGCGATGGCTTGGTCGCGCTTGGCATCACCTGCCTGACCTATGCGGCCGTCGAGATGGCCCATGGCTACGGCTTCGTTGGCGTCTTCGTAACTGCCCTGGCCTTCCGCTCCGCCCATCGCGGGCACGACTATCACCACAAGATGCATGACTACGCCGAAGAGCTGGAGCGCCTCCTGATGATGGTGCTGCTCGTCGGCCTAGGGGCCGCCCTGGTCGGTGGCGGCCTTCTCGCCGGCCTTAGTTGGAGCGCTGTGGCGTTCGCGGCCTTGGCCTTGTTCGTGGTGCGGCCGGTTTGCGGCTGGCTCAGCCTCATCGGGTCTGGGCGGCCGGCGAGCGAGCGGGCGGTCATCAGCTTCTTCGGCATCCGCGGGCTCGGCACGATCTACTACCTGGCCTACGGGCTAAGCCACGCCGGGTTCGAGAAGGCCGAGGTACTGTGGAGCGCGGCCGCGCTCACCATCCTCGTCTCGGTCCTCATGCACGGCGTGACGGTCACGCCGGTGCTGCGCTTCCTCGACCGCCACAGCGGACGTGATACCGAGAGTGCGCAGCTCAGCCTGCCTCTGCCGTCGTTCGTCACCTCGGGCTCTCGTCGGAGCTAGGGCGAAACCGCCGCGGGTAGAGCTTGCCAAGGAAGGCTCGCAGTTCGATGCGCCGGAGCTCGCCCTCGACGGTCTCGGCAGCTTCGTCCCCGATCGTAAGCGCTCGGTGACGGCCGCCTTGTGCGGGTAGCGCTCCGCTCTGGATACAGGACCTGGCGTCGGATGGCGCTGTATCGGCCCTGTGTCTGGACCTATGACCGCCCCTCACATCATCGTCGCCGGCACGCGCCGAAGCTGGTCGCCCGAGCAGAAGCGGGCCATTCTGGCCGAGGCGGACGATCCCGCCACGACCGCCTCGGCGACAGCGCGCCGACACGGCTTGCATTCCAGCCTGCTGTTCCGCTGGCGGCGCGCCGTGCTGGCCGAGCAGCAGGCCCGGACGGCCTCCGCCCCGCCGACCTTCGTCCCGCTCGCCCTGCCGCCTCCCGCCGCTGCGACCGCCGAGAGGCCGACCGGGTCGGGCGTCGTCGAGATCGAGCTGGCCGGCGGTCACCGGCTGCGAGCCGAGGCCGGTGCGGACCTGTCGCTACTGCAGGGCGTGATCGCGACGCTGCTGGGTCGATGATCCCGGTCCCGTCCGGCTCGCGCGTCTGGCTGGCCACCGGACACACCGATATGCGCAAGGGCTTCGACGGTTTGGCCGCACTGGTGCAGGACCATCTGGCCCGCGATCCGTTCTCGGGGCAGGCCTTCGTGTTCCGCGGTCGGCAGGGGCACCTGATCAAGGTGCTGTGGTGGGACGGCCAGGGCCTGTGCCTGTTCGCCAAGCGCCTGGAGAAGGGCCGCTTCGTCTGGCCGGCCACCGCCGGGGCCGCGGCGGCGCTGACGCCGGCCCAGCTCGCCATGCTGCTGGAGGGCATCGACTGGCGCGCGCCGCTGCGCACCGACCGGCCGAGGATCGCCGGCTGAGGCAGACTACCGAGGCGGCAGCATCCGGGCGCATGGATGTGGCGAGCCCCCTCGGCACGGCTTAAGCTGTTGGTGTGGCTATCGATCCTGCCCTGCTGCCCGACGACGTCGACGCGCTCAAGCGTCTGATCGTCGTCCTGTCGCGCGAGGCGGTCCAGGCCGACACCCTGATCGAGAAGCTGCGCTTCGAACTGGCCCGGCTGAAGCGGGCGCGGTTCGGCGCCTCCTCCGAGAAGCTCGGCGAGCGGGTCGAGCAGCTCGAACTGGCTATCGAGGCGCTGGAGACCGACGCAGCCGAACGTTTGGCTCCCACGCCGGCCATCGCCGAGGCAATGGAGGCTGCACGCCTCAGGCCGGCCCGGCGCGCCTTGCCCGAGCACCTGCCGCGCGAGAACGTAGTTCATGCCGGCCCCTGCACCTGCCCAGCCTGCGGCGGGGCCTTGCGTCGGATCGGCGAGGACGTGACCGAGAGCCTCGACTACGTGCCGGGCCGCTTCAAGGTCGTGCGCCACGTGCGCGAGGCCTTCGCCTGCCGCGCCTGCGAACAGGTGGTACAGGCGCCCGCACCCCACCACGCCGTTCCCCGAGGGCGGGCCGGCCCCGGGCTGCTCGCCCACATCGCGGTGGCGAAGTTCGACGACCACCTGCCGCTCTACCGTCAGGCCGAGATCTACGCCCGTGACGGAGTGGACCTGGCCACCTCGACCCTATCGGGCTGGCTCGGCGCCACCGCGGCCAGCTTGAGGCCGCTGGTCGACCTGCTACGCCGGGAGGTGATCGTCGGCTCGGCCGTCTTGCACGGCGACGACACGCCGATCCCGGTGCTGGCGCCGGGTAGCGGCAAGACCCGGACCGGCCGACTCTGGACCTACGTGCGCGACGAGCGCCCCCACGGTGGCGCTCGCCCGTCGGCGACCGTGTTCTTCGCTTCGCCCGACCGCCGGGGCGAGCGCCCGCTCGCACATCTGGCGGGCTTCTCCGGCGTGCTGGTGGCCGATGGCTATGCCGGCTTCAACGGGCTCTACGAGAAGGCCCGACCGGGCGGCCCGCTGATGGAGGCGGCCTGCTGGGCGCATGTGCGGCGCAAGATCTTCGACGTGCACGCCGCGACCGGCTCGGCTCTCGCCGCGGAGGCGCTGGCGCGGATCGGCGCGCTCTACGGGATCGAACGTGAGCTGCACGGCAAGCCGCCCGACGCCCGCACCCGTGAACGGCAGGCCCGCGCGAAGCCGCTGGCGGCGGCGTTGAAGGTTTGGGCGGAACGGAGCCTGACCCAACTGCCGGGTCGATCCGAACTGGCCAAGGCGTTGCGTTACATGCTGGCACGCTGGTCGGCGCTGACCCGCGCCTTCGACGACGGACGCATCGCGCTCGACAACAATGCGGCCGAGCGGGCGCTGCGCGGCGTCGCGGTCGGGCGCAAGAACTATCTGTTCGCCGGTTCCGACCTCGGGGCCGAGCGCGCGGCCGTCTTCTACACCCTGATCGAGACGGCCAAGCTGAACCGGCTCGATCCCGAAGCCTACCTGCGCGACGTGCTCACACGCATCGCCGATCATCCGGCCAAGCGGCTGGCCGACCTGCTGCCCTGGAACTGGACGCTCGCCCAACCGGCCGCGCACGCCGCATGATCAGGCGGCCCCTCACCGAGCGCTTACCCCCGATCCGCCCGGCACGCCGGAGTTCCGCGAGCTTGGCGCGGGCTGCCGCAAGGGCGCTACGCCGCAGTTCATCCTTGGTCGGTCGCGGCGGAGAGCCATCTGTGCCAAGTGAATGCGTCATCTGTTCGTTTATTTCATCCCCATCACAAGTTGCCGGAGCGCGTCGGTGGCACCCGCGTGGTGTTCAGCCTGCACAGCGAAGACGCGGTCAAGCTGACGAATGCATCCTTCCGGACCGCGCCACACGGTCACCGGGGTCCGACCACCATCCAAATCGCCACGGCGATTGCAGGGGCACCCCGTGGCTGCCGGCAAGCCACGCCGACCTTTGCGAGCGCCCGTGTAGGGGTTGCCCTGACGAAGGCTCGGGTTCGCACGGACTCGATGCCTGGGATCGGAAAGTTAGATCATCGGCATCCATTCGACTGGCAGCAAGCCATCGAACTAACTCTATCAAACGTCAAGAGACACGTTTCGCGAAGAGACACGATTCCGATTGCGGCGACTTAACGTCGGCCAATGCTCTGCATTGGTGCCGATGACAGCCGAAGATGGCTGGTCGCATACCCCACGGCAGGTCAATCATGACGCTTTCCAACATCATGGTCAGCCTCGATGCCAGCAGCAGCACCTCTGCAAGGGTACGTTTGGCCTGCAGCTTGGCGAGACGTTTCGATGCGAAGCTAACCGGTGTGGCGGCGCAGGATCCCCTGCCGATCTCAATCTACGGAAAGGGATCGTACTTGGACAACCACATCATCGAGAGAGCTGCCGCCCACGCACGGGAAGAACTCGGCAAACAACAAGCGGTGTTCCAGGAGATGACTGGTGGTTACAGCAAGGCTCAATTGCGCTTGTATGACAGGGAACCTCTGGGGTGCGTCATCTCGGAATGCGCGCGTTGCGACCTCCTTGTCGCGCGAGGCCTCGACGATGGCAACTCGGGTGACATCGTTCAGGCACTGAGTCCGGCCGAGATCATCCTGCGCGCGGGCCGCCCCGTGCTCATCACGCCTTCGCAGCTCGACGATCTGCCCCTGAGGTGTGCTGTCATAGCGTGGAAGGACACGCGTGAGGCTCGGCGGGCGGTCACGGACGCCATGCCGCTCCTGAAGAGCGCGAACCGTGTGCTTCTCCTGACTGTCGCTTCGACGGAAACGGCGACAAACGCCGAGGCGATAGAGGCATATCTCAAAAGCCATGACATTCCATGCGAGAGAGCCGAGTTGCCGGAGACGACCCATGTCCCCGAAACGGTGACCGGGTTCGCTCGCGATGAGGCGGCAGATCTCGTCGTAGCAGGCGCCTACGGGCACTCGAAGATGCGTGAGCTGGTGTTCGGCAGCTTGACCTACGAGCTTCTCACGTCGCTTCGCACGTCATGCTTGTACAGCCATTAGCCGCCATCAAGATCGGCCGGATCGATGGCATGAGGCGTCGGAGTGGCCGCCATGACAAAATGGCGAGCACCCGAACCGAAAAACGCGGGTTTGCCGAGGAGGGCACGGCAAACGGTTCCCGAAGAGGCGAGCCGAACGAGGACGACAGGTCCCGAGCCCTCAGAACGTCTGGGAG
This sequence comes from Methylorubrum rhodinum, assembly GCF_014199935.1. Taxonomy (GTDB): domain Bacteria; phylum Pseudomonadota; class Alphaproteobacteria; order Rhizobiales; family Beijerinckiaceae; genus Methylobacterium; species Methylobacterium rhodinum. The sequence continues at coordinate 75,541 of NZ_JACHOP010000013.1, read as the reverse complement.
AGGAAACGCGACGGCCGCCCGCCTTGCAAAGGCGAGCGGCTACAAAAGCCAACTCGCAGACATTATTCAGCGATGACCGTTCCAAGAGTGTTGCTTGCAGTGACCGTCATAGCGCTGCTTTGCATGACTTTCGCGACCTTCAGGAGCGCTCCGATACGCACCTACGAGGCACTGACCTTGCAGCAGATGAACCAGTAAATCTCGAAAACCGAAAAGAATGAGGGCATCGGCCGCCGATCCAAACTCGACCGCCGGCTTGTTCGCCGTCGCCCCTGTTCATCCCGACCAACCCAAGGAGACCTTCCGACATGAAGCTTACGCTCGCCCTCGCCGTTACGATCCCGGCGCTCGTCCTCGTCCAGCCCGCCACCGCCGAGTCGTTCGGAAACCCGGTCGAGGCGCTATCCGCTAGCGCTCTTCCGACCAGCTACGCCCAGTACCGCCGCTTCGGTCATCGCCATCATCGCTATGGTCGGCATCACGGCTACCGGCGCGGCTACGGTTACCGCCGAGGACCGGGCTTGGGCGCGGCCGTGGGGGGCCTGGCCGCCGGGGCGCTCATCGGCGGCGCCATCGCCAACTCGCAGGCGCGAGCCGCTCAAGGTGCGGCGGACGCCGAGGCTGTCGCCGCCTGCGCCCGTCGGTTCCGCTCCTACGACGCGGCGAGCGGCACCTATCTCGGCAACGACGGCGCACGTCATCCCTGCCCCTGATCTCCTATTGAGACGAACGCGGACGGGGGATCCGGCTTCGCAAACGCGGAACGAACTCCCTCTCAGCAAACGGACCCGGCGGGCACGAGGTTCTCATCCCCTCCGCCCGTGCTGCACCCTCATCAAGAACGTCAGGACAGCACCATGAAGAACATCGTCCTTAGCACTCTCGCCGCCAGCGCCATGCTGGCAACTCCCGCTCTCGCACAGGACAAGCAGGCGCAACCTTCGAACGCGCAGACGGCCCCAATGAAGGCTCCCGCGGCGGGCACGGCGATGCCGGCGGCCGCGAACGGCGCCAGCGCAGCCTCGAACGGTGCGGTTGGCATGACGATGGCCGACACCGCGACCGTCAAGATCAGGTTCGTCAGCGCCAAGCCGGCCGAGGTGACCTCCTCGAAGGTCGTGGGTAAGAACCTCTACAACAAGCAGAACGAGACGGTCGGCGAAATCGAGGATCTCGTAATCGAGAACGGCAAGACGGTGACCGGCGTCGTCGTCAGCGTAGGCGGCTTTCTCGGCATGGGTGAGCGCTACGTGCTGGTCGACCCCTCGACCATTTTTCTCCACCGGGCCGATGGATCCCTGAAAGCTATGGTCGATGCCGATAAGGACACCGTCAAGAACGCGCCCGAGTTCAAGTACGACAAGAAAAACACCTAATACCCTGCGGCGGGGTCCCGGCCATCAGCGTCGGTTCCTCGCGCCGGTTTCACCGCCCACGAATGGCAGGCTCGGGCAGGTGCCGGAGCAACGGTCAAGCTCCGTCTCACCCGCGGAATGTCGGGGTGACCCTGACACGGGTCAGTGAGAACGGCATGCCCTGCGTAATCCGCTTGTCGAGCGATAGCGGTCGGGCGCTACTCAGCAAGGCTGAACAGAAGGTTCACGCCGGCTGGGAGAATAGCGCACATGCTCATGGACATCATCAAGCTTGGTGCCCGCGCCAGGATTGTCGGTCGCCCACGGGATGCCTGCCCGTACCCGGGCGACTCGCGTGAACGTCGGGCTTGGTTCGAGGGCTACGACGGATCCTCTTGGGAGATGGCGTCGCGGATGCCTCATCCCGCTCGGCTGCCCCCGGATAACGGCGCGTCCAGGTCCGGTGACGGTACAGCGGTCCAGTCCCCGCCGCTGGCTTCGGCTTGAGCCTGATATCGGAGCGGCGACCGAAGCCAAGTCAGCACCCAAGCCGTCCTTCCGCCGAGCCGGACCCGTGTCGGTGCTTCCCCCGACATGCGCAAGGCAGCAGCGACGGCTACACCTTTTCCGGCACGTACCCGGTCGCCGAGACGGCATGATCCGGCGGTAGGTCGGCCAGGTTCTCGGAGGCCAGCGAACGATGGGGAGGTCGAAACGATGCGACGCAAATCCCTGAATTCACTGAAGACCTGTTCCTTCGGTCGGCTAGAGCGGGTCGTGACAGTCTTGGTGGAAGCACAGCTGACGCGCGGAGCGCCGCCGCCACCGGACCTGATCGACCGGCTGCGGCGCATGGAGCGTAGCGTGCGGGAAGACCGGGGCGATCCCCAAACCATCCAGGTCATCGAGTCGGGACGCCGCCTCCTGGGTGACGCAAGCGAGCTCGCCTCGTCCGAACGGGATAGATCGTTGGAACTCAGAGCGTGGCCTGACGATCTGTTAGTGCCCTTCTCACGCCGTGGCTAGGATCAAACCTTCACCGCCGGTCGACGCTCAGGAGCAAAGCTGCGGGCTGAACGGCTCTGAGGCTGCGAGTGGTTCCCTGCCCGTCGGCAGCAGGCCTGGACGAGCGACCGCCGATGAACGAACGGAGATTAGGAGACCGCGATCGAACACCCGGAGACCCGTTAAGCCGCGGCAGCGGCCGCACCTTCGTCGCCCTGGCGTTCGCGGCCGCCATCCCGGTCCTGCTGCTCAGCGGCTGGGTCGCCACGCTGATGGCACAGCAGCAGCGCGACCTCACGCGGGAGGCTGCCGTCGCGAGCGCGACCCGCGTGGCCGAGCGCGTCACGTCCGACATCGCCGCCCATATCGCCGTGCTACAAGCCGAGGCCGCCTCGGCCAGTCTCGACCGGCCGGATCTCGCCGCCTTCTACGCCGAGGCCGAGCGCCTGAGGCAGGCACACCCCTTGTGGGACACCGTCGAACTCTCCAATCCCGACGGCGTGCAGGTCGTTAACCTACTCCGCACGCTCGACAAGGAGCTCGGCCCGACCGCCGACCGCAAGAGCTTTGATGCGGTCGTGCGGACCAAGCGTCCCGTGGTGGGGGGCATCGGACCGGTGGGCTCGATCTCGGGCAAGCGCCTCGTCGCCTTGCGGGTCCCGGTCATCCGGGATGGAACCTTGCGCTACGTCCTCTCGGTTGGGCTCGCCACCAACGCGGTCAGCTCGATCCTTCGCGACGCCGGCGCGCCGGAGGGCTGGGTCGGGACCATCGTGGACGCGGACGGGAACACGATCGCCCGCACCCGCGCCGAAGCGGAGGAACTCGGACATCCTGCAAACGCCGCCCTGCAAGCGGCCATCCGGAGCGCCCCGCAGGGCTTCTATACCGGATCGACACTGGAGGGCTCGAACGTCGAGGTCGTCTACCGCACCCTGAAGGATACCGGCGGCTGGTCGGTGCACTTCGGCATGCCGGCCGCCACGCTGAACGCGCCGGTCTCGCGGTCTTACCTCGTGCTCGCTGGCGGGAGCGTACTCAGCATCGGCCTCGGCCTCGCGCTGGTCGGGTTGGTGGGCCGAGACATGGCGCAGCGCCGGGCCGGCGAGCAGGCACGCTTCGCCCTGGCCCTGCGGTCGAGCGAGGAGCAGGGTGCCGTGGCGGTGGAGGCCGCGGAACTCGGCACCCTGCGGTGGGACACCGTGCGGGGAAGGGTGACCGGTTCCGCCCGGGCGGCACAGCTCCTTGCATGGAACGCGTCAGGTTCGCATGACAACGAGAACGAGGCGGACGCCCGGGAGATCCTGGACGTGGTCCACGCCGACGACCGGGAGCAGCTGACCGACGCCCTGCGGCACAGCCTAGCGGACGGCATGCCTCTCGACGTTGAGTTCCGGGTCGTCGCTCCGGGATCCAGCCCGCGCTGGATCCGGATGACCGGTCGCGTGCCGCAACTGAACAAGGAGACACCCGTTGGTCTGATCTACGGCGTCGTGGCAGACATCGAGCCGCGCAAGGCCGCCGAGGCAGAGCGCGCCGAACTTCTTCGCCGGCTCGGTGAGGCGCAGGAGAACGAACAGCGTCGGATCGCGCGCGAACTCCACGACCAGGTCGGTCAGACGGTCACTGGCCTGTCGCTTGGATTAAAGAGCCTGGAGCAGCTGCTCGGGGACGGGGCCCAGGGCGAGGTGGGCCGTCACGTTCAATGGCTGCAGTCGCTGGCCGGCGAGATCGGGCGCGACATCCATCGAGCCGCCGTCGACCTGCGCCCGACTGCGCTTGACGACCTCGGCCTGCGCGACGCTCTCGCCACCCTGCTGCGCCAGTGGACGCTGCGCCACGACATCCGCTCGGACTTCCAAGTTCTGGGCGAGAGCGTCCGCCTCCCGGCAGCCGTCGAGACCGCAATCTACCGGATCGTACAGGAGGCGCTGACCAACGTCATCAAGCACGCACAGGCCTCCACGGTCAGTGTGTCCGTCGAGCAGCGCCCGGAGGAGGTGCGGGTGATCATCGAGGATGACGGTGTCGGGTTCGACGGCGAGACGGTTCCCGAACCGCACGCGGACGGGATGTCGACCAAGCCTCGGCTGGGTCTCTCCGGCATCCGCGAGCGGTTGTCCTTGCTGCGGGGTGGCCTCACGCTTGAGTCGTCGCCGGGCTCCGGGACCACCCTGTTCGTTCGCATACCGTTCCCGCAGCAGCTTACCTGACGCAAAGGAAGAACCGCACCATGGACCCCATCCGCGTCGTCCTCGCCGACGACCACCCCATCGTCCTTGCCGGAATCAAGGCCCTCCTGAACGCCGACCCCGAGATCGAGCTCGCCGGCGAAGCAACGAATGGCGGGGAGGCTCTACCGATGATCCGTTCGCTCGTCCCTGACGTCGCCGTGCTCGACGTCTCCATGCCGGGGCTCAACGGCCTGGAACTGACGGAGCGGGTCGCGAAAGAGTGCCCGGCGACCCGGGTCCTCGTGCTTACGGTCCATGAGGATGCAGCCTACGTCCAGCCGCTGCTTCATGCTGGCGCCCGGGGCTACCTGTTGAAGCGCTCAGCCGCGGACGACCTTCTCCGCGCCGTCCGCGCAGTGGCAGCCGGTGGCGTCTACCTCGATCCCTCGATAGCTGGGCACGCCTTGGCGGACCCGTCCGCCGCAACCGGGAGCTCTGGCTCCGACGAGTCCGGGGAAGCGTTGAGCCCACGGGAGACGGAGGTGCTACGTCTGATCGCGCAGGGCTTCAGCAACAAGGAGATCGCGCGGCGCATCGACCTGAGCGTGAAGTCCGTCGAGACTTACAAGGCGCGCGCTGCCGAGAAGCTCGGGCTAAAGACGCGGGCCGAGATCATCCGTTACGGCGCCTCGCACGGTTGGCTCGACGCACTCACGCTGCGGTAGCACCTGCGAATGCCATCCCGTCACTGCCTGGAAGCCGTCATTTGATGCACGAGAAGTCCGCGCGTCGCGCGAGCGTACGGATGCTGGATAAGGGCTCATGCAGCAGAGCATCGCACCTCTTGTTCGCGAGGCCATGACACTCGACAGCATCGCCGACACCTTGGTGCGGGCTGCGACAGTTCCGGGGTGCACGCACAACCAAGCCGTGACCTGCAAGCTGCGGCGCATGAGCCGGGAGCTCCGCATCAAGGCGATGCTTAGGCGCGGTCGCGCGGCCGCGATCCTGGGGCGTGAGCTGCCGACAACTGGTGCTCCATGAGTATTGAGAGCCCGCGATGCCTTGAAACAAGCGGGCACGATGACACGCTCGATGCGGCTGACGCGCCCGTGGCGTTCGATACCGCGAGAGGTCCCTCAAGGAGCGTCGACCGCCTTTCGATTGCAGCTTCCTTGTCGGAGACCGGTTCGGTCGGAAGGCTTTTCATTTGCTGAGCTCGGCTTGGCGTAGGCATGGATCGCCAGCCCGACGGGCAATGACCCGCACGTCTCGCATTTGAGCCGAAGCGCGACCTCACCGATGTCGTCACCGCCATGGGCGCCCAACTCTGCCCAAGTCCTCTCGGTTCTCGCGTAACACCGGGGGCATCGCGGGATGCTGAGACCGCAATACCTCCGCTCACGCCAATCCGAGACAAGACGCCGTCGAGAAAGCCTGATTGCCAGTCTCATACCGTCTGTCCGTGCTGCTGATTACCGAAGGGGCCGGTGAACCATGGAGGACGATCAATGCATGTGACGCTTCCATGCACTCAGTCGGGCACACGGATAATAGGGTCGGGCTCACCCTGACAGAGGTACGCGGAAGGCCCTGACTGCTGTTTTTGCGTGCGACCGACCACCTTCCTGCCTGCGGTCGAAGCGGATCCCCTGTCCGCCATCAATAACACCGCTCAAGCAAAGCCACTCGTCTCCGACGCTGAACATCACTTCAATCTCGGCGGCAAACTCAGAAGGAGTTGGACATGAAGCTGCACCTCGTCGTCCTCTGCGCCACAGCACTCGCTTTTCCAGGCGCGGCATGGGCCCAATCGTCGAACACTCCCCCCAACCCGCCGAACCCGTCATCCGCTACCATGCCGAATAAGGGCGGCACTGATGGCCACGCATCGGCGGACAACCTGCTCACGACCAAGAAGCTGACGCAGGACCTGAAGAATGCCGGCTTCACCGACGTGAAGGTCGTCGCCCAGGCCTACGTGGTGCAGGCCAAGACGAAGGACGGCAATCCGGTCGTCATGACGCTCGGGCCGCATGGCTTCACCGCGTTCGAGGCCGTCGACGCGACGGGTAGCACGGGCAGGAAGGCCCAGGGAGACCAGCACGCGCTCGCCGTATCGCGGCTCAAGGACATGAACCTGTACAACGCCAACGGCGACATGCTCGGCGATGTCGAGCACGTCGTGTCGGACGGCCAAGGCCGCAACAGCATCGTGATCGGCAAGGGCGGCTTCCTCGGCCTCGGCGAGAAGCAGGTCGCGATCCCGCTGAGCAACGTCGTGATGCGTGGCGACCGCCTCGTCACCCGGGAACTGACCGACGAGCAGATCAAGGCGATGCCCGAGTGGAAGAAGGGCCAGCAGACCGACCTCGATCCCGGCAAGACTGTCCAGGTCCGCTCCGCCGGCTGAGCGCGACCTGACCGAAGGCCCGGCATCCAGACCCGTTCCTCCTTGGCCACCACGTCGCATCCGCGCGCCTGACGTCTTCTGGGCAAGCGTCGGGGATCTCGGGGCCGGCCTTCGGCCCGAGGAGGAGGCAGCCGCAAACGACGAAGCTGCTTCCACCACCCTTTCTTTGACTCGACAGGAGAAAATCCCATGACTCACGCAGCCATCAAGCGGGGCTTCGGCTTCAAGACTGGCCTCGCCGCCGGGATCATGTTGATCGTCCTGGCAACCCCCGCACTCGCCGTGTCCATCACCAACCAGAACACCAAGGAGCACACGGTCACCGTCGACCGCGGCGCAACGGAGAGCAACCAGAAGGTCTCCGCCGGCGACACGCTACGGATCGAGTGCCCGGAACGCTGCGGCTTCCGCGTGGTCGGGTCGGGTTACGGCCGGCAACCGAGCCCGGACGGCAAATTGGTCATCGACAAGGCCGGAATGCTGCGCTTCGCGGAGGAATCGACCTCCAACGGTTCGCGCTGAGGTGCTCGTGCCAGGTGGCGTGGTTCGTAGCTCCGCCGCCCCGCCCCGATCCACGCTGCAGGCCGATGAACGGCTGGACGTTGTCGGCAACGCCATCAAGCCTTCAGCAGGATCGGCGCGGCACCTGAGCCGTACAAGACGAATCTACCATATGACTTCTGACGACATGAGGCTGGGAGCAACCCAATGAAAGCTCTGACGTTCACCATTCCCTTGCTGCTGGCCATGACCGCACCGAGCCTCGCCGCGCCCTGCAGCACGGAAACGATGAAAACGAAGGACCCGACGCCCCAACATGTGAACCCGAAGAGTTCGGACGTCGATCAGTCGAGCAAGAACTTGGCCGGCGGCCAGCAGCCCGCCTCTCCCGGTACTGTGGGAGCGATGAACGCTGCTGGCGCCAACCAGAAACTGGGCGAGAAGCCCGGCTCGGAATCCAATATCAACCAGGGTGCGGGCGTGGGCACGTCCAGCAAAAACCTCGCGGGCGGTTCGCAGCCGGCTTCGCCGGGCACCGTCGGTGCCCTGAACAATGCAGGGGCGGACCAGAAGCTCGGTGACCAGGTGAGCAAGACCGACGGTTGCTGAGCACATCGCGCGCCCCCTAGGCTTGGCCGACGGCAGGCCTCGTCAAGCTTCATCTCGCCCATGGCGAAGGTGACCCGAGCCTGCACCCGCATGAATTCGGACTGGCCTCGGGGGCGAGTCTCGCATTATTCATCCGCCTCCTCTCGGGCCAGTCCGACACGCTTGAGGGCCGTGACCAGAACCAGGATGGCGAGCCCGAACCCCATCGCCGCCGCGAGAAGCGTGAACTGCGCCGCGCCAGCAACGATGCCGGTGGATGCCGCCAGCCAGATGCTAGCGGCTGTGGTGAGGTTCCTAACTCTGCGCGCGGGGTCACCCCCGGCGACGAAGATCGTGCCGGCGGCGATGAAGCCGATGGCCTGAGCGAGCCCCTGGATGACGCGCAGAGGGTCCGCATCCCCGCCGCGCGCCTGCACCTCGGAGTAGAGGCTTAGCGCGGAGGTGGTGATGACCGCCGAACTCAAGGAGACGAGGGCGTGGGTGCGGATGCCGGCATCCTTACCCTTGCGCTCCCGCTCCAAGCCGAGCAGCAAGCCGCCGGCGGTCGCCGCACCGAGCCGGAGCAGGATGTCGGTGAGTGAGATGGCGGTGGCATCAAGCAGCATCGGATGGTTCACGGTCCATGAGTTGTGGAGCCTGAAAGTGCCTCCTGGTACGAGTCCCAAGTCCCAAGCCTCGGGACCAGCGGTCAGTCGCGCGGATGCCTAGGTATAGCCGCCAGCATGACTCCTGCACCCGTCAGCATGCAGGCAATGGAGCCCGCGAGCACGCCGATCTTGACCTCGGCCTCCAGCGCGGGCGCGTCCGCGAAGGCGAGCAGGCCGATGAACAGGCTCATGGTGAAGCCGACCCCGCACAGGAGCGCGACAGCGTAAACCTGTGCCCAGCCGGCATGGGCCGGGCGTTGCGCCAATCCGAGCTTCACCGCGACGAGCACGAGGCCGAACACGCCGACCTGCTTACCAAGGAACAGGCCAAGCGCGACGCCTAAAGTCACTGGGTCAAGCAGCATCCGCGCCTCGAAACCCGCAAGCGACACCCCGGCGTTGGCGAAACCGAAGACCGGCAGGATCAGGTAGGCCGACCAGGGATGGATCGCGTGTTCCAGCACGTGCAGCGGCGAGGATGGGTCGTCCGGCCTGCCCGCGCTCAGCCGCAGCGGGACGGTCATGGCCAGAAGCACCCCGGCGACCGTGGCGTGCACCCCCGACTTGAGCACGAAGAACCAGAGCACGATGCCAAACAGGAGGTAGGGCCAGAGCCGGGCCACGCCGGCCTTGTTGAGCCCGACGAGCACCGCGAACGTCACCGCGGCGCCGGCCAGCATCGGAAGCGACAGGTTGGCAGTGTAAAACAGGGCGATGATCAGTACCGCCCCGAGATCGTCGATAATGGCGAGCGCGGTCAGGAACACCTTGAGCGAGACCGGCACGCGCGGGCCCAGCAGGGCGAGCACGCCGAGCGCGAAAGCAATGTCGGTGGCCGCCGGGATCGCCCAGCCCCGCAGCGTCCCGGGCGATTGCCAGTTCACCGCTGCGTAGACGAAGGCAGGAGCCGCCATGCCACCGAGCGCGGCCAGCCCCGGCAGCACCCGGTCGGGCCACGTGCGCAGCTGCCCGTCCAGCACCTCGCGCTTGATCTCCAACCCAACGAGCAGGAAGAACACCGCCATCAGGGCGTCGTTGATCCAGTGCAGCACCGAGAGCGGGCCGATATATGCCTTCAGGGCGGCGAAGTAGGTGTCCGCTAGGGGCGAGTTCGCCACCGCGAGGGCGAGTGCCGCGCTCGCCATCAGGACGAGGCCGCCACCGGCCTCGCTGACGAGCATGTCGCGCAGGGCGGAGAGTGGACGGCGGCGAGGCCGGGCAACGGCATGGGGGGAGGACGACACGGACGCGGGTCTCCGGCACTGGCGGCCCGACCAGCGCTCGTCCTGCCGGTCCGACCGACGGACCGCGCACCCTCTCGCGGGCTATCGCACCGAAGTCCGGCAGGCACAACATGCACCTCCCCGGCTCAACGAGACAGCCGCAGTAGCCGTCATTCCGTTCAGATTGCCGGAACCGTGGCGGCGATACGGGTTTCGGCACCCGAATTCCCCGAGCGAGCGTTTCCTGGCGCATGAGACACCTGACCGAGCGGCTTCGGGGCCTGTACGAGGGCGACACCGACCGCGCCCACCGCTTCCGCTACGGCCTCGTCGCCTTCGACCTCGCCACGCTCCTGTTCATCGTCGTCTCCTCGTTCATGCCCCATGAGCCGCTGGTCGAGGGCGTCGACGTGCTGATCGGGGTAGCGGTCACCGCGGACTTCCTGTCGCGGCTGGCCATCTGCCCGCGGCCTGCTCGCGAGTTCCTGCGCCCGACCACATGGGCCGACCTCGCCGCTATCGCCTCCTTCCTGGCGCCTATCGTCGGCGAGGGCGCGGGCTTCCTGCGCATACTGCGCACCCTGCGACTGCTGCGCACCTACCAACTGCTCGACCGGCTCCGCGCTGACTTCCCATTCTTCCGGCGCAACGAGGAGGTGATCATCGCGGCGGTGAACCTCGCGGTGTTCGTGTTCGTGATGACCGGCATCGTCTATGCCACGCAGCACGGGCGCAACCCCGCCATCGGCAACTACGTCGACGCGCTCTACTTCACGGTCACATCCCTGACCACGACCGGTTACGGCGACGTCACCTTGCATGGCACGGGCGGTCGCCTGATCTCGGTCGTGGTGATGATCTGCGGCGTCACGCTGTTCCTGCGCCTGGCCCAGGTGCTGTTCCGGCCCTACAAGGTGCGCTTTCCCTGCCCGAACTGCGGGTTGCAGCGCCACGAGCCGGACTCGGTGCACTGCAAGGCCTGCGGTACCACCCTGAACATTCCAAATGAGGGCGCGTACTGAGGTGCGGGGAACAGCCGAGCTCAGCCGTTCGTTGGGTCCGCATGAGGTTCCTGACGACGCTCCTGACCGCGACGGCCGTATGCGCGGCCATGTTGGCAGCCGCCGCTTACCGGGTGGGCGACCTGCCCGCGCCCGAACCCTGGGCGGGCCTCACGACAGCGACCGTGCTCGGCAGCAACGGGACGGCCGACGGCGGGGGAGCATCCGGTTCGCCACTCGACCGACACGCCCTCGGCACACTGGTGGACGAGGCTTCCCGCGCGGACCGTGACAGCGCTCATGTCGGTGGCTCTCGGGGCTGATCACCACCGCAGGTGCCGGTCACGTCGACCGAGATGACGCGAGAACATGCATCGCCGGCAGAGGGCGCCACGGCGAGGGCGTGGAGCCGGTGAAAATCCACTGAGGCCAGATCGCTCAATGGTATGTGGCCAGCATCCAGAAAGCCATGGCGACCATCATCATGTTTTCTGTCAGCGAAACGAAGCCGAGCGGCACATTGCCCGACCCGCCGACGCAGGCGCATTTGATCTCGCGCTTGTCGACGTAGACCGCCTTGAACACCGAGACCGCGCCGACAGTACCGATGAACAGGGCAACCGGGATCGACAGCCAGTTCAAGGCGCCAGCGGCCATCAGGATGCCGGCGAGCGCCTCGCAGAACGGGTAGGCGTAGGCGTAGCGCACCCAGCGTCGGGCGAGCAGGTCGTAGCCCAGGAACATGGACGAAAAGGTCTCGATGTTCTGCAGCTTCAGAATGGCCAGCACGCACATGCTGAAGGCGATGAACCATTCGCCCGCCCGCACCGTGACGGGCGTCCCGTATGCGGCGTAGCTCGCCGCCAGCGCCATGAGCGCAGTCATGGCGAACACGGCCACCACGGGGGTGTAGCTCGTCGCGTTCGGGTCCTTCACGTCCTTGCCGAGATGGCAGCGCAGGTCGTCGTAGCCACCGATGCGCTGTCCGCCGATGAAGGTCTGCGGCGTGGTCTTCACGTCGTGCTCGGCCTTGAAGTCGTCGGTCTCCTCGCGCGTGGTCAGCCAGTGGTCGTCGACCGTGAAGCCCTCCCGTTCGAGCAAGTCCTTGGTCTTCAGGCCGTAGGGGCAGACGTGTTTCCTCATTACCATGCGGTAGACGGTCGCCCTGCGGGTGGTGTCGAGCATGGATCGGCTCCTCGTTGCCGGTGGTCCCGTTCGAGGGACAACCGGCGAACCGTCGGATTAGGCACGGGCGGAGGTGACGCGCCCGCCGGTTCGGCCCAGATGGTCCGTGGGGATCCGTGTCATTCAGCCGGCCAGGTTGGCCGCTGCCAGCAGGCAGAGGCCCGCGAGCAGGGACGTCGCGACGACGGCCAGGACCACATCGGACGCGCGCGGCGTCGCAGGGCGTGGCCCGAAGGTGAGTTGCCGCCAGCGGCCTTTGCGAAGCATGGGACGGGACATGAGGGGTCTCCTTCGCCCGGCTAGCTCCGGGGCATGCGAATCGGGCTGTATTGTCGGCGCTCGCGAACGACTGGCTTCAGAACGCGAGGAGACCGGCCAGGCCGTTGAGTAGGAGCAGACCCACCGCGGTCCCGCACGCGGCCCACAGCGGCCATGGGATGGCGGTGCCGCCGTTGTCGTTCGCCGGACCCGGCAGCTCGCTCGGCCAGCGCCGCCACCGTCGGCAGGTCGACGGGGCCTGCAGGACCGACGGGCCCGATCCGTCGTCATGGCGATGGCGACACGACATGACCGGGATATCGTGTGCCGTGGTCGCCCGTGACAAGGCCACCGAGGACGCACCGGAGATCGGCGTCGGCCGATGCCAGGCCGCCGCCGAGGCGTGCCCAGTCCTCGACGGACCCGTCCGCCGGGACCGTCGGCACCTGGGTGTCGCCCGCGCCGACCGCGCTTCCTGTATCTGCCCGTCTTCCCCAAACGAGCCGAGCCTTCCGAACGATGGCTGTCCTCATGTCTCTTCCTTGTCCCTGCGACCGGGGCGGACGGGCACCGCCGCCCGCACGATGGCGGCAGGGTCGGCGGCTCCGGTTTAAGCTTTCGCGAGCCAAACCGGCCGCGCAAGCCGCCTCCGAGGACGCGCCCTGTGGCGTGTCAGGTTTGTCCCGACAGGAATGCGGTCTTCTCCGACTGCGCGCCCATCCCAGGCGCCACAGATCACCCGGTGAGCGGGGAGGAAGGAACGCCGAGCCCGAGCGTTCCCGGCGTTCCGGCGCGGCGACGTCCGGTCTGCGGCCAGGCGATTGGCCACCCCGTCGAACCCGTCACGGTCGTGGCCCGCAAGGGTCAGCCACCACCATCACGGAGCTGAAACCCGATGAAACGTGTCGCACTGGCCCTCGCGGCCGTATCGAGCCTGATGCTGTTCTCGCCGTCGAGCGAGGCGCGGCCCTTCGGCAGGGGCCATGGCTTCCACCACGGCGGCTTCGCCGGCCACCACGGCGGCTTCCGGGGCGTTCGTCACGGCTTCCGCGGATACCGTTCGGTCGGCTTTCGTGGCTATCGCCGCGGCTTCGGCGGCTACCGTCGCGTCGGCTTCGGAGGTCCGCGCTACGGCTACGGGCGCCGCTACGGCTACCGCCGCGGCTATCCCGGCCTCGGCCTGGCGGCCGGTCTCGGGCTCGGCCTCGCCGCGGCCATCGTCAGGCCCGCCTACTACGGCGGTTACGGGTACGGATACCGCTACGCCCCGGTCGGCTACGGGTACGGCTACGGCGTTCGTCGACCCTACTACGGCTGCGGCTACTAAATCCCTCCGTTCTGCGGACACGATTACCCGAACCCTGGCGGCCCGTCCGCCAGGGACACCATCCCGACACGACTGAGGTGAACCCATGAAGACGCCGCTCGCCACCACCCTCGTCGCCGGTGCCCTGCTCGCCAGCCCCGCGCTTGCCCAGGACAAGGCGGCGCAGCCCTCCGCCGACGCCCAGACCAACCAGATGAAGTCGCCGCCGGCCGGCACCGCGATGCCGACCCCGGCCGGCGGCATGGGCGGCATGACCATGGCCGACACCGCGACCGCCAAGATTAAGTTCGTCACCGCCAAGCCGGCCGAGGTGACCTCATCGAAGCTCGTCGGCAAGAACCTCTACAACAACAAGAACGAGACCATCGGCGAGGTCGAGGATCTCGTCATCGACAACGGCAAGACGGTCACCGGCGTCGTCGTCAGCGTCGGCGGCTTCCTCGGCATGGGCGAGCGCTACGTGCTGGTCGACCCCTCGTCGATCTTCCTGCACAAGGCGGACGGTAAGCTCAAGGCGATGGTCGACACCGACAAGGACGCGCTCAAGAATGCGCCCGAGTTCAAGTACAACAAGAACTCTTGACCCCCGGCGCGTGGTCCCGTGTCCGCGGGGCCACGCCCAAGCATTCCGGCACCCGGGCAGTGTCAGGACGAGCCTGACAGGTGTCGGTGAGAACGGCGACGCCCGGCCAAACCGCTTGTCGCCCGCCAGGATACGGGCGCATCTCGAAGCCGCTTCGTAAACGTCGACGTGGTGGAGAGAGCGGCGATGATCATGGACGTCATCAAGCAGGGTTCCCGCGCCCGGGCCCTCGGGCGCCCGCGGGATGCCTGCCCCCACCCGGCGGACTCGCGCGAGCGCCGGGCTTGGTACGAGGGTTACGACGGATCGACCTGGGACTTCGCCGAGCGGGTTCCCCATCCGGCCGTGGTCGCCCGCGGCCCGGCGGCCCGGAACGGGGCGGTTGACCCGACCTTGGGCTAAGTCGCGGGCCTCGGCTCGACCCCAGGCTCCCGTGGCCCTAAGGCAAGGCTTCGGGGAAGGTCGGGAAAGCGACGAAGGGGCGATGGGACGGAAGCGACCCCACTCGTTCGAGGACTGGACCTTCGGGCGCCTGGAACGGGTGGTCACCGCCCTGGTCGAGGCGGGCCTGCAGGATCACGCGTCCGCGCCGCCGAACCTCATCGAACGGTTGCGGGACCTGGAGCGGAACGCCGCCGCCGGGGGCGACCGCCAAGTCCTGCAGGTGATCGCGTCGGGACGTCGCCTCCTCGGCGACGAGCGGGCGGTGACCGACCCGCGCGTGCTGACCGACAGCGCCATTGTCAGCGTGCTGGTCGAGGACGGCGCTGTCTCGGCCTGGCGGGCATCCGGGCGCTCCTCAACGCCGACCCCGAGGTCGAACTCGTCGGCGAGGCCACCGACGGCGGCGAGGCGCTGCCGATGATCCGCGCCGTCGCGCCCGACATCGCGATGGTCGACGTCTCGATGCCCGGCCTGAACGGCCTCGAACTAACGGAACGGGTGATGGGCGAGTGTCCCGGCACCCGGGTGCTGGTGCTGGCCGTCCACGAGGACGCCACCTACGTGCAGCCGCTGATGAGGGCCGGCGCGCGCGGCTACCTCCTCAAGCGCTCGGCGGCGGACGACCTGCTCCGGGCGGTCCGGGCGGTGGCGTCTGGTGGCGTCTACCTCGACCCATCCATCGCCGGCCACGGCCTGGCGGAAACATCCGGCTTGGACTGGCGCCCGGGCACGGCGGAGGGGCGCGAGCCGCTGAGCCCGCGCGAGGCCGAGACCCTGCGGCTGATCGCGCAAGGGTTCAGCAACAAGGAGATCGCGCAGCGCATCGACGTGAGCGTGAAGTCGGTCGAGACCTACAAGGCGCGGGCCGCCGAGAAGCTCGGGCTGAGGACCCGTGCCGAGATCATCCGCTACGGCGCCGCGCACGGCTGGTTCGATGCCTTGGCCTTGCGCTAGCGCTGTCCCTCCGGACCCCGCTACGCAGCCGAACGGACTTGCCGACCGTTCCCCGCCGATCAACGACCCCGGTCTTTGCGTGCTTTCGACGGGGCAGGCGTACCGGGGACGGACGACCCCTTCCTCGTGATGATCGGCGGCGTCCCGACCGCGCCGGGCTTCGCCTTGGGGAGGGTGCGGTCCCTCGAAAGAGCCCGTGCGCGATCCACCGGGTCCCCGTCACGCGCGGCGGTCGGTTGCGGCACGAGGCTTCCCGCGAAGCCCAGCAACGGAGCGACTACGAGCGATCCCACCATGGGAAAGACATATCTCGGCTTGGCGATCATCCTGTCCTCGTCGGGCGTTTCCCTCCGCTCAACTTGTGAGCCCCTCACTTGATCCCGTCCGGTCGCCCCCCTTCGAGCTCACGGTGCCCATCGATGTGGCTGGCGGCGCCATACGTCCAACGGCTCCTGCACGCACCTGGACGAAGCGGGCGTACCGCTGCTCTAAATCGGCGAGATCGTCGGGATCGGGCACGTCGCGGCGAGCGGCGGCGATCACGAGGTCGGCGTGGCGGGCGAGCGTGGAGACCCGGTCGGAAAGACGCTCGACCTCACTCACCCGCGCGAGCACGTCCAGCATCCGCGCGAGGACATGGACGGAGCCCGCCGCGTTCTGGCGGATCATGTGGAGCATGGCATCGCAAAGCCCATCGTAGTCCGTCACCGGATGGACAAGGACGACGCGATTCTCACGGACGACCGCACCCGTGGGCAGATGACGTGGCGCGACACGGCACAGCGCGTCGCCGAGATGGTCGACGACGCTTCCCGCCGTCATCGGATCGTTGATCCCGGGCGAGAGCGCCCGCACCGCGATCTCGACGAGTTGCCGGATCGAGTATTCCAGATCCTGCAGGGCCGCGGGCCGGCGGCCGAAGGTGAGCGCCCGGCGAACAGCATCGCCGGTGCCCTCGACGCCGGCGGACATGTAGGCGACCGGGAATCCGTTCGGGACGTAATGGCCGGGGCGAACACGCAGGGCCATGACGACCCCATGCTCGTGCGCCCAATCCGCAAGCCCGTCCACGTCGAATGCCTGGAGGTAACCTCCGTCCGTAGCAGCTACTGGAGATCCCCCGGGTGTCTCTGCCGGAGGCTGGGTGTCGGCCGCATCCAGCGTGCGTGCGCCCACCGCGTCGCACAGGTCACGATGGACCGCGTCGACAACGGTCTCGACATTGATGCCGGTGGCGATGTGGTGAACGAACCAGACCAGTGTGGCAATGGACAGGAGGGCCAGCGCGATGGCGCCGCTGATGGCGAGGTGCGGGACGAACGGGCTCTCCTGCACCGTGCGCACCGTGCGCAGGACCATCAGCGCGTAGGCGAAGGTGCCAAGAAAGATGCCGAGCACAACCTGGTTGCGGGCGTCGCGCGTGAAGTTGCGCAGGAGCCGCGGGCCCATCTGCCCTGAGGCCAGGGTCAGGGCTGCGATGGTGATGGAGAAGGTTGTGCCGGCCACGCCGATGGTCGAGGAGGCGACAGCGCTGAGCAAGGCGCGAGCCCCTTCGGCGCCGCCGGAGTAGCCCCAGTTCTTGTCTGGCGACGAGGCGTCGTAGCCCGCGATGTGCGCCGTCTCCAGCCAGACGCCAAGCTGTGCGGCCGCGAGGCAGCCGACGACGATCAGGGCCGGGCGCAACCAGAACTGGTCACCCAGGAACTCGACCCAGGCTTGCAGCCGCGCTTTCATGTACGCTCCTCCGTAAGGCGGCCGGCGGCCTCATCCCCGCGCGCGACCTGCCATCGAGCCCGCAGTGGATCGCTGCCTGCAGGCCAGCCCTCGCGCTGACGCATGCGGGCGCCGTCCGTTTCCTCGGTCTGGTCGTGGAACAGCACTTGGCTCGTCGGGTATGGCAGATCGATGCCGGCCGCGGTCAACGCCTCCTTTACGTTCGAGATGGCGTAGTCGAGCGCGTCGATGGCGTCCCGGCGTCGGGGTGGATCGATCCACAGCCGAGCCATCATGTCGACGCCGGCTGCACCCAGGCCCGTCACCAGCGCTTCCGGCGGCGGGTCTGCCAGCACACCCTCGGTGCCACGCAGGGCCTCGACGATGACCCGGCGCGCCTCGCGGATGTCGTCGCCGTTGCCGATGGTCAGCGGGAAAGCCAAGCGGCGCTTGTCGTGGGCTGTGATCACCGTGATCTTGTCGACGAACAGCGTGGCGTTGGGGATCAGCACACGCTGGTTGTCGTAGGTACGCAGAACCGTCGCTCGGACCCAAACGTCCTCGACGGTCCCCTCATGCGAGCCGGCGCGGATCTGGTCGCCGATGACGAACGGGCGGGTCAGCAGGATTAGGATGCCGGCGAGCAGGTTCTGCAGCACGTCGCGGAAGGCGAAGCCGATGGCCACGCCGCCGATGCCGAGCAAGTTGAACAGGTCGGCGGCCGAGACTGAAGGAAACGCCACGGACGCGGCCACCAGGAACGAGACCAGAACCGTCACGCCGCCCGCGATGCGCCCGAGGACGGAGGCCGAGCCCAGGGAGGCGTCGCGCAGTTCCGCCGCACGCCGGACGGCGGCACGCACGCCCTTTGCAACCAGTAATCCAATAACGAACAGGGCAAGGGCGATGGCCAGCCCAGGCAGGAGTGCCACCGCCGAACGACCGAGGTCTTCCAAACGCCCGAGCGCTTCGGTGAAGATCATGAGGTACCGAGAGCCATGAGAAAGCCGCCGGGGGCGGTCGTGCCATCCGGCGGCGCGTCATTAGCCGCGGTAGCTTCAAGCCTTCGCGGGGTGGTCGAGCGCAGCGGTCAGCGGCAGGCAGCCGACGGCAGAGTCGAGGCGGCGAGGCCAAGACCGGCCAGGAGGGTGGAGGCGAGGAGTGCGTGCTTCATGGCCCTCGCTCCTTCGGTGCGGCGGATCAGGTCTTCTTCTTCGAGTATTCGAACTTCGGCGCGTTCTTCAGGGTGTCCTTGTCGGTGTCGGCGTGGACCGCCGACTTTCCATCCTTGTCGCTGAAGGTCAGTGTCGAAGGATCGAGCACGACGTAGCTCTCGCCCATCCCGAGGAAGCCGCCGACGCTGACGACGACGCCAGTCAACGTCTTGCCATTCTCGATCACGAGGTCCTCGACCTCGCCAACGTTCTCGTTCTTGTTGTTGTAAACGGTCGTGCCGACGAGCTTGGACGACATGATGTCCGCGGGTTTCACGTTCACGAACCTCAGCTTCATTGTTGCAGTGTCGGCCATCTTCAGGCCCGTGTCTGACGACGCGGGCATTGCTGTGCCCGGGGACGGCGACGCCGGTGAAGTCTGGGCTAGGGCCGAGGATGTGGCAAAGATCAGCGCGAGCGCGCCGAAAACGAGGGATTTCGACATAAGGTTTCCTCCGTTCGACGTCGGACATGAATTTGAGTATCCGCTGGGCCGACGGTCGTCTTTGCGGGTCGCAGCGGATGCAACGACCACGGTTGAGAACGTGCGGTTGCTGGAAACGTTCAGCAAAAATTCATGTTGGCTTGACGTGGGCGTCGCCGAGTTCGATTGACGCTCAAATCTGTAAATGCAGGGCATCTTGAGAGTTTGGACCATGTCGCCATGGTTGACCTAGAGGCTGCGGGAAGGCCGGCTAGGAACCACCTGGCCGGCCGAGGCTTGCACCACGGGGTAGGCTGTCGTCCGGCGTCCCGCCGGCCTCGATGGTTTGGCGGCCGACGAACGCCAATCCCGGAGCGGCCGTCAGGTCCAGGCCCTTGAGCCTGATGCGTTTCGTCAGAGGCTTATCCCGACAATGACGCCGGGGGGATACAGACCGTGTTCTTCGATACCTGGTCCGGCCTGCTGCGCGTCGTCGTGGTCGGGCCCCTGGCCTACCTCGCCCTCATCCTGTTCCTCAGGATCTCGGGCAAGCGTACCCTGACCAAGCTCAACGCGTTCGACCTTGTCGTGACCGTGGCGCTCGGCTCGACGCTGTCCTCCATCGTCCTCACCAAGTCGGTGGCGCTCCTCGAAGGGGTGCTCGCCCTCGCCACGTTGATCGGGCTGCAGTACCTGATCACGTGGTCGAGTGTCCGGTCCTCCAGGATCAAGGCGCTGGTCAAGGCGGAGCCGACCCTGCTCGCCCACAAGGGCGGCTTGGTCGAGGGCGCGATGCGTCGCCAGCGCATGACCCGGGACGACGTGCTCTCTGCGCTGCGCTCGGAGGGGCTGGATGACCTCTCGCAAGCCGCGGCGGTCGTGCTTGAGACCGACGGCTCGATCAGCGTGCTCAAGACCCTGTCCGAACGAGGAGATGGCCTGACCGGCGTTCCACGACCTGAGGCGGTCCCGGCCGTGACGAACCGGTCGTGAAGGCCACCGCTGTTTGGACACTCGTCACGCTCGCTGCGGTCCTTGCAACTGCGAGCCTGATCCCGCTGATCCCGACCGAATGGTGGGTTGTCCGGCTGCTGGACTTCCCGCGCCTGCCGCTTGCCGTTGCGCTGGCCGCCACCGGCATCGGACTCCTATTTTTCTTTCGCAGAAACTCTGGATCGGCTGCACCGGCATTTGTCATCGCGGCAATTGCACTGACGGTCGACAACTGGATCCTGTGGCCGTACCTGCCCGCCCGGGGGTCACGGGTGGACGCATGCCCGGCCGAGCGCCGTCTATCGGTGCTGGTCGCCAACGTACAGCTCGGCAATCGCGAGGCCGGTCCGTTGGTCGAGGCCGTCCAGCGCGTCAAGCCCGACCTCTTCCTCGCGATGGAGACGGATGCGTGGTGGGATGAAGCCTTAAACCCGCTGCGTGTGTCGATGCCGCACACGCTGCAGCGGATTACCGGTTCCTACTACGGCATCCATCTCTTCTCCCGCCTGACACTCGTGAACGGCGAGATCCGGCACTTGGCCGGGCAAGACACGCCGGCCGTCGTGACCGGTGTCAGCCTTCGTACCGGCGAGGTCGTCGATTTCGTCGGTCTCCACCCGAAGCCGCCGCAGGTCTGGCAGTCCGCTCGCGGTCGCGATGCCGAACTCTACGCGGCGGCCGAGGTGCTGCGCGAGCGGGTGGAGCCGGGCATCCTGGCCGGCGACCTCAACGCCACGCCATGGGAGATCGCCGTCGGGCGCACGCAGCGTCTGGCCGGGCTGCTCGACCCCCGTCGCGACTACGGCTACGTCGCGACCTGGAATACCAAGTCGTCGTGGATGCGCTGGCCGCTCGACCACGTCTTCCACGAGGGCGGTTTCGCGACCTTGTCTGTCGAGCGCCTCGACGCCTTCGGTTCGGATCACTTCCCCTACCTCGTCAGGCTATGCCGCCTGACGAGGGACGGCGGAAAGGCACCTCCGCGGATGAGATCCGGGGACGTGGAGGCGGCCAATGCCGTGCTTGCGGCCGCGGGCGCGACCGAACGGGTGCGGGCGCGTTGAGCCTACTTTCAACGATGCCCCCGCACCCGCCTGCGGCCTGGGCGGGGGATGCCTGTGATCTCCATCTTCGACCTCGCCGCCTTGCTGCTGACCCTGTCGGCCCTGTTCGGCTGGCTGAACCACCGCTTCCTGCGGCTGCCGCACACCATCGGCCTGCTGGTGATGGGGCTGCTCGCCTCGCTCGCCCTCGTCGGCCTCGACCTCGCCTTCCCCGAGCAGCACCTCTACGAGGATCTCACGAAGATCCTTCGCCAGGTCGATTTCACCGACGTGGTGATGAACGGCATGCTGGCCTTCCTGCTGTTCGCCGGCGCCATGAGCCTGGACCTGCGGGCGCTCCGCGACCGCGCGGGTGCGGTGGCCACCCTCGCGCTCGTCGGCACACTGATCTCGACCGCCATCGTGGGCGGCGCCTTCTGGGCCGCGGCCCAGGCCATCGGGTTGCCGGTCCCGCTCGCCTGGGCGCTCGTGTTCGGGTCGCTGATCAGTCCGACCGACCCGGTCGCGGTGCTCGCCACGCTCAAGAACGTGAAGGTGCCCGAGGCCCTGGAGGTCGAGATGCAGGGCGAGGCCCTGTTCAACGACGGCATCGGCATCGTGCTGTTCACGGTCCTCGTCGCGTTCGCCGCCGGCTCGGGCGGCGAGGCGACCAGCGCCGGCGGCGTGGCCCGCCTGCTCCTGCAGGAGGCCGGCGGCGGGCTCGTCCTCGGCGTGGCCACCGGCTACGTCGCCTACCGGGCGATGCGGGCCATCGACGACTTCCCCGTGGAGGTGCTGATCACCCTCGCGCTCGTGGCCGGCACCTACGCGCTTGCGCAGAAGCTCCACTTCAGCGGCCCGCTCGCCGTGGTCGCGGCGGGTCTGCTCGTCGGCGACCGGGCGCCGCGCGACGCGATGAGCGAGGAGACGCAAGGGTACGTGTCCTCGCTCTGGACCCTGATCGACGAGGTGCTGAACTCGGTGCTGTTCCTGCTGATCGGGCTGGAGGTGCTGGTCCTGCGATTCGAGGCGGCAGGGCTCGTCCTCGCCGCGTGCGCCATCCCCATCGTGCTGGCCGCGCGGCTCGCGGCGGTCTCGACGCCGCTCCTCGCCTTCCGGTGGGGCGGCAACCTCTCGGCGCGCAACGTGCCGTTCCTGACCTGGGCCGGCGTTCGCGGCGGCATCTCCGTGGCGCTGGCCCTGTCCGTCCCCGAGAGCGACGCCAAGCCGGCCATCCTCGCGGCGACCTACGCGGTGGTGCTGTTCACCATCGTCGTCCAGGGCTCGACGCTGGGCATGGTGGCACGCCGGACGCTCAAGGATGTGCCGGAGCGGGACGCCGCCTGACGGAGCGGGTCTGCCGCGCCGCCTCCAGCCAACCCGCACCTCCGGAGCGCAACCCATGAAACGGGACGGCTCGACGACCGTCGTCTACGCCGCGCTCGGCGGCAACCTGGCCATCGCCGTGACCAAGTTCGGCGCGGCGCTCTACACCGGGTCGAGCGCCATGTTCACCGAGGCGCTGCACTCGCTCGTCGACACGGTCGACCAAGGGCTCCTGCTCTACGGCATGCATCGGGCGAAGCGACCGCCCGACGAGGCCCACCCGTTCGGCTACGGGCTGGAACTGTACTTCTGGTCCTTCGTCGTCGCCCTGTTGATCTTCAGCCTCGGCGGCGCCTTCGCCATCTACGAGGGGGTCGAGAAGATCCGGCATCCCGAGGGGATCCGCGACGCCTGGGTCAACTTCACGGTGCTCGGCCTCGCGGTCGTGTTCGAGGGCTACTCGTTCGGCGTGGCGTGGCGTGAGATGCGCAGGCGGCACGCCGACGTCGGGATGTGGTCGGCGCTGCGCCGGTCCAAGGACCCGAGCACCTTCACCGTCATCCTGGAGGACGGCGCGGCCCTGACCGGCCTGGTGGTGGCCGCCGCCGGCGTGGCGGTGTCCGTGTGGCTCGACGAGCCCCGCGCGGACGGCGTGGCCTCATTCGCCATCGGCGTCCTGCTCGTCGGCGTGGCGGTCGTGCTCGCGCGCGAGACCCGCAGCCTCCTCATCGGCGAGAGCGCCTCCGCGGCGCTCCTCACCAAGGCGCGGGACCTCGTCGCCCAGGACGGTCGGATCGCGCGGATCGAGGACGTGCGCAGCCTGCAGATCGGGACCGACAGCGTGGTGTTGGCCATGGTCCTGTCCTTTCGCGACGGCACCTCCGCCGAGGACCGGGACGCCGTGCTCGACGAGGCGCAAGGGCGCCTGCGGGCGCGGCTGCCGAGCCTTTCCTACGTGTACCTGATGCCGGCCCGTGGCGGGCCGTGAGGCGACGGCGCAGGGCGGTCCGTGTCCCTACCGTGCCGCGCGGATGGGACGTCGGCGTGACCTGGGACCTCCCGGCCGGACGGGCGTTGTCCGCCGGGTCGGGCTAGAAATGCACCGGGTCCCCCGGGGGGAAGCCGCCCTCCGGCGAGGTCTACGACCTCCGATCCCCGCCCGCTCGATCCGTTCGGGGGCCGACAGTGCCAATCGGCCATCGATACCTCCGGGTTCGGAAAGGCATCCTGGACCAAGCGGCCTGAGAGTGCCTGACCTCGGGCTCAGGCGTCGCGCCGGGCGTAGCGACCGTGGACGGGCGCCTTGAAATAGCGTCGGTGGGTCACGCGGACGTCCATCTTCTTGCGGAGTCTCCCGGGGGTAAGCGGCTCCTTGTGAAGGGCGGCCCCGCGGACGGTCCAGGTGCGTAGGTCAGGCAGGATCTCCTCGGGCGTGAGGAGGCCGCGCTCGGCGATGAGCTCGGCAATCTCCTGCATGACGCGATCCCAGAACTCCTCTGCCCGGAAGCGGTCGAGCTGGTTCTCGACTTTCCGGAGGCAAGCCTGGACGCGGGCGGCTTCGGTCTCAGGATCATGTAGCCTCCCGGCTCGACCACTCCGCGCAGCGACCGCTTGCGAGCGAAGAGCGGCCATTCCAGTAGTTGTGGCAGAAGGTCCGGAAGTGGCGCGAAGCCGAACAGGCCAAGGTGAGCTCCCGAGCTGGTACGGGCTGCCATGGCGACACCTCTGAAGGGCCGCATGGGGCGCATGCCCCAGTTCCGTCGCAACAACGTGAAGATCCCCGTGTTGCTGCGGATTATCTGAGCGAGCTTGGGGAAGCGGATGCGAGAACTACAACAATACTCGGCAGGCCATGGCTGCCTTCAGCGAATGACATGAGAGGCTGTGGTCGCCCAGGTATACAAATAATCCAGCGCAGCGTCGCAAACTCTATGCGGCCTACCCAAGACGATGTGGAATAAAACCTGCTCGGATCTGTTTGGGCGTCGCTGGCCAGTGTGCGTTCCAGGCACCGTGAGCGCACTCTCGGCCGCCGTAGGCATTTCGGCACAGGCGAGCGATCTGCCTCCCGGTCAAACGCCCGCGTTCCATAAGCGCATTGGCTACAGCCTTGATAGCAACAGACCCCGACTTCGACCGCACAAGGGCGGCGGCTCTTGATTCGGATAGCCGTAAGAGTTCCCGCTGTTCTTCGCCTGACAAATCCCAGGCGTCAACCAAATCTTGGGCAAGTTGCATGTCCTGTATGCCACCTGCTAACATGCAATCGCTCACCGATGCATGTCGGTAGTGCGCTTCAGCTATGAAACCTGCAAAGCAATTTATAAGTTCTACATCTTGGTTGATGGCGCGCAGGTAGTTGGAATAATTTTGCTCCTCAGCAGAGCCTGCGGTATGTATAGGTCCATACGGATAGCCGTGAATGTCGTAACCTTCAACTATACCTTCGCAGCTAACAATATCTATATCCTTGCGGTTCCTTACAATCTTGCCGGCCCGGACCTCATCGACAGTGAGGACTACAGCGCGATCCGTTTTATGTCCGAAATACCATCGCGTCAACGCGTGTCCAGCTTCGTGATGGCAGGTCAGCCGGCGACGACCTTTCGTCCGGACCATTCGCCTAAGTGCTCCTAGGTGTAAAGCGTTCCGGAACGTGCGGAACTAGATGTTCATGCTCCACCATCGCGCAAGATAAACCTTAAACCATACATTATAGGGGGCTGGCCGCCGCTGGGTTTGTTGATAATTTTAGATGCTGCTCCCGTCGCACTGCGAGCTATCGTTTCCACTGTGTTCAATGTCAAGGTAAATATGTCCTTAATAGATGGTGATTATCGGTCGCCGGTTTTTGAAATCTTGGACAGCACAGGATCCCTTAACGAGATTTTGGGCAAAGGTGAGGGGCGTGTTCCCCCTATAAACAGCTCAAATTCGCGATGGGCTTGCGTGGCCCTGATGCTGCGTTCGGCGGTGGTGCGGATGCTCCTTGCGCTCCGCAGGTCTCGCAAGTGACAAGGTCCATCAGTCAGGTCCTCTCGTTCTGGTGGTCGAGCGCCCGACGGCGCAGGCGGGGCTCGCGATGGGGCTCGTCGGCTTGGGGAAGCTGCTCGTGCCAGCCGACCTGGGCGACGCCGTCCGGGGGCCACTCCCGGAGCAGGCGGGCGCCTTCGGGGCCGTCGTAGTCCGGGCCGACCGAGGCGTGCCCGGTGGTGCCGCAGGTACCGCTGATAAGGTAGAAGCCCGGCAGCACCCGGCGGCCATAGTCGCGGGCGGCGTCGAGGCTGGTGGTGTAGGCGGGGACGTCCCACTGCATGCTGGCGCCGTCACCGATGCTGCCGCCGTGCGCCAGAACCTCCAGGACGGCGTCGATGACGAAACTGGCAATCTTGTCGCTCGCCGGGGCCACGAGTTCGATCTCGACGCGGCGAAGGTCGGTTCGGCGGCAGCCGCGCGCGGTCGCGCTCGGGTCGCCCTCCGCCAGCGCGAGGTCCGCGAAGTGCCGGTCGCGGGCGGCGCCCCGGGCGGTCTCGGGATTCGCGTGGGCCAGGGGAGCGCGGTGCTGCTCGACGTGGGCGTGCGAGACGACCGTCACGACCGGCTCCGTGCCTGCGCGGCCGCCTATGCGTCGGAAGGCTCGTTTCGTCAGAGGCTTTCCGAGCGCATGGCGCGCTTGGATCTCAGACACGAGGACGAAGACGTGCGGACTCATGATTAGGTGCGTGACCTTAGCACCCTCCATGGCGTGCACCATTGCGCACACACCCTTCAGGTCTTCGTTGGTAATGAGGTCGCTCATGCCCGCCACCGTTCGACCCGGCGCCGGGCGTTCCGAACCTCCCGGTTGACGGCATGCTCGATCCACTCGGCGAACATGGCCTGGAGCTTGGCTTGCCGCTGGGCCGCCCCGCCGGGGTGCTCCTCGACGATGATTTCCTCCGCGCACCGAGCCGCCCCGAGGGCGATCTGGTCGATGGTGGCCTGCTTCATGGCTCAGGCCGCCTCGCTCAGGAGGTCGGCGAGGTCGCGCTTCAGGCCGCGGCGGCCCTCCTCGATTCCCCGCTGCATGCCGTTCGAGAGGCCGAGCTGATAGACGTTCCAGACTATCTTCAAGATCGCCGGGTCGGGCTGTCTCCCGAACGAACGCCCAAGGATGCTGAGCTCGACGTCGTCGCCGTTGTAGAACGACAGCATGCCCGCTGCGCCATAGCCGGCGTTGGTATCAGGCAGCCGGACGGTAACGCCGCCATCCAGCGTCGCGATGACCTTCCACATGTCCTCGGGAGCAACGCCCAGCCGCTCAGCCTCCTGCCCAAGCACGACCGCTTCGACGATCCGACCGGCCGCCTGAAGAAACCAGCGGCGGTTGATTTCGTCCTGCGACAGCGGGAGCACTGCATCGGCCCACATGCCGCGAACCGGCGTGAGAGGCGTCAGCGGTCGACATTCGTAGGCTGCGTGCCAGCCGTCGTTCCTGACGACGACGATGATGCCCTTGGCCTTGTCGAGGGAGAGCGAGAAGACCTGCTTGGTCCGCTGCCCGATCTGGCGCTCGTCCTCGTCGAGCACCTCCCTGATGAACCTGTCGTCCGGGTAATGCGCGTCCATGTCCGTCCCCGCGAATCCGCCACTGGGACCAGCGTACGGATTCGCGATGCGAGGAACCTACGGGGGCGTCGGATGGGAGCTTGACAGGGCATTAACGATGTCTACTCTTCTGCGCCATGCGAGGTCGGTTTTCACCGAACTGCTGGAAGCCCGAAGGGAACCAGATCATGGCCACTGCCGCCATCCGTTACGACCGTTCCGCCATACTCCGCGACGCATGGGGCCGCGCCCGCAAGGCCGCAGCCGAAGCCGCAGAGGGCGTCCGCTCTTTCATTGGCGCCGCCATGCGCGGTGCTTGGGCCACCGCCAAGGCCGCCCTGGCGCCGGCGAAGCTCGCCGCGCCGGTGACGCCCGTGCAGATCGACCTAGTCGACTACATCGCCGCGCTCCCGCCCGTGAGGCACGAGACGCGCCGCACCGAGCATGCCCGCCACGTCATGCTCTGCACTCGCGAGACCGACGCGCTGCACGACCTCCAGATCTACGCCCGGGACCCCGACGGCGAGCGCCTCATCGGAAGCGTCCTCGTGAACGCCGACGAGTACGACGACCCGGCCGAGCTCCTCGCCGATGCGCTGCAATTCCTCGGACTGGAGCCCGAGCCGACCGTCCAGCAGCCCGCACCCGAGACCGAGGAAGCCCGCCTGACCGCGCGCCTCGCCGAACTGGAGCGGGAGCGAGATGAGGCACGGGCCGACTTCATCGCGGCCCGCCGGGAGCGCATGGCCATCGTCTCCGGCGATATGGAAGGCGACGCCGGCATCGCATGGACGAACGAAGAGCGCGCCGAGGCCGACTACGACGAGGCGACCGACAGGTACGAGGAGGCCTACCAGGACCTCTGGCACCACACCGACATCGCGGCTTGAGGGAGGGCGCCATGCACAACAACCTCACCGCCTTCTTCCTCGGCGGCTTGAACGCCGCCCGCAAGACCGACGGACGTGAGCCGCTCCGCGTCGAGGACCTCGCGGCCATGGAGGCCCAGCGCGACGTCAAGGCCCGCACCCGTTCCGAGGATTCCGCCCGCGTTCGCGCCGATCACCTCGCTTCGGTGCCGCGCTACGACCTCGACGACGGGCGCCATGGCCAAGCGCAGCGCCTCCTCGGGCGCCTCGCCAACGGCGCCGAGGGAGGCAAGGGAAGCCTCGTCCACATCGTGCCAGAGGACGCCAACCTCGGCCTTTGCGGGGCGACCTACGGGGCGGCCCGGTCGGTTGGCTGGTCGAACGAACTGCCCGACGCGGCGACGTGCCCCCGCTGCCTGTCCCGGCTGGCCCGCATGGGCGGCCACCTGCTGCCCCCGGCAGTCTGACACCCGGGGCCCACGGGCCCCGGCCCCCGAGCTCGCTCCCCTTGCGGGATGCCCCCTTCACCGCCGGCCCGGGGCACCGGCCACTCGGGAGACCAACATGTCGAACCGCAAGAACCTTGAGCGCCGCTTCGCCCGCTACGGCGCCGACCTATCCAAGCGCACCGCCGGGGCCTTCTCGACGTTCGAGGACGGCACCGTCGCCCCCTGGACCATCCATTGGGGCGGCCGAGTCATCCCCTGCCACAGCCTCGCGGATGCCGCAGCGTTCCTCGACCGCTACGAGGGCAAGGACCGCTGAAGCAAACCTGCCGGGGCCTACGGCCCCGGTCCACCGACGAGGACCTGACGTGCGCATCGAGCTCATCCCCGGCATCGAGTCCCCCGTCCCCGGCGCCCTGTGCGTCGGGACCGCCGACGGGCAGCCGCTCTCCTACGTCGACAGGACGCCCTACATCGGGACGGAGGCGACGACGCACGCCGCCATCGCGGAGCCCCTGGCCGATGCCATGGACTACTATGCCACCAAAGTATTCGGCGGCGAATGGAACGGCGACCTCTCGCGCGTGACGGGGATAAACCGACGCACCGTCACGCACGACCGCATCCTCCGCTACGGACTGGCCCCGTGGGTCCTCGCCCTCGTCGGCCGGGCCGCAGCCCACCGGCACCCCCGCAGCCTGGGCTTCATCCTCCTGAGCCTTGTCGGCCTGCGGACATCGGCGGACAGAGAGGAGGCCCGCGAGAGGGAGTCGATGCAGCGGCTCGCGACCCAGATCCTCGACGATGCCGTCGACATGATCCGCTACGTCAGCACGGAGCGCGGAAAGGCGCCCCGACACCCGAGCAGCAAAGTCACGTAACGAAACCTTAACGCCTCCGCCCTATGGTGGAGGCACGTGCGCTCCGGTTTTCATCGGCGCGCTGGACACCCAACGGGATACCAGACCATGACCAGCACCCCCGATGCGGGCGCGCTCGCCTGCGCCATCGAGCGTTATCTCTCCGGCGCCGCCCTGCCGCCTAAGCGCGGCGGATTCCCCCACGCCCCCGCCGCCCTGTTGCTGACGGCACGCTACGGCCGGACGACTCCGTCCCTCCAGACTGCCAACGCCTTTCGCGAGGACGTGCGCATCGTCGGCGTCTATAGGTCGCTCAAGCTCGCTTTCGACGAATACGGGTCCGTGTCCTACCGCGAGAAGCGCGAGGCCGAGCAGACCCTTTCCGTCCAGATCGCGGCCGCGTTCGACACCGTCGCCGAGTGGCTGCGCGAGGCCAACATCGTCGCCGACTTCACTGATGACGGGTCGTTCGAGGATGAGGCGGTCACGCAGCACCTGCGGCTCCTCGCTGGCGTTCTGGCGCTATGCGCATGGGAAGTCGGCCACGAGCCCGCCCGCACCTTCATTCGCGCCCTCATGCCGGATCTGCTGGGGCTGGCTGACGGGCACCGCTACGTCCGCGTCGCCGTGGGCCTGACGGAGGACGTCGACCCCCTGCACTGGCGCCCCGGGCAGGGCAGCCTCGGACGGCTCGCCTTGGCCCTCGACCGCGGCGGCCGCCTCCTCGCCCAAGCGTCCCGGGGCGCGCCGCAGCCGGAGACGGCGTGGGATTCGGCCGCCCGCGAGATGGCCGCCGAGGACCGCGCCAAGGCCAAGGCACCCGCGGCGGTCGTGGAGACCGGGCCGTCGCTGATGGTGCTCGCCAGCGTGGAACATTTGCCGGGGCTCGCCAAGGCGGGCGAGGGCAAGCCGGGCGCTCACACCGGCTCGACGCCGCGCTCGGAGTGGGCGCCCGTCGCCGGCCGGCGGCTCCGCCTCATCCGCGTCCCGGACCTCGCCGCGGCGCGGGCAACGCTTGCCGCCGAGTTTCCGGACGACGTCGCCATCGTTGACGCCATCCTCGGACCGCTCGCGACCAGGTCGTACGTCTCGCTCCCTCCGATTCTCCTTTTGGGACCCCCGGGCACCGGCAAGTCCCGGTTCGCCCGTCGCCTCGGCGAGGTCCTCGGACTGGCGGTCACCGTCTACGGTTGCGCGGGCGTCTCGGATTCGAGCTTCATCGGCACGTCGCGACAGTGGAGCACGGGCCGGGCCTGCGTGCCCCTCCAGGCTATCCGGCGCGCGGATGCGGCGAGCGTCCTCGTCGTCCTCGACGAGCTCTCCCGCGCCGGGACGCGCCGCGACAACGGCCTATTGACCGACGGAATTTTGGCCATGACCGAGCGGGAGACCGCAAAGGCATTCCAGGATCCCTATCTGGAATGCCCGGTCGACCTCTCTGGCGTCAGCTACATCGCGACGGCGAACTCGCGCTCCGGCCTCGACGCGGCGCTGCTCTCGCGGTTCCGCGTGCTCGAGATGGGGCCTCGCACGCTGGCCTCGCTCCCGGCCCTGACGCGGGGGATCATGGCCGATATCCGGGCCGAGCGCGGCCTCGACGACGCGTGGCTCCCGGGCCCCGACCCCGAGGAGGAAGCCGTCCTCGCCGCGCACTGGCGCGACGGTTCCGTGCGGACGCTGCGTCAGCTCGTCGACTTAATCGTCGCCGCGCGCGACGCCCTCGCGACGCGCATGTGAGGGGCCGCCATGCTCGTCGACGTCTACCTCAACCGGCGCCTGCAGCCGCGAGCGTGGTCCGTCCGCGAGGGCGGCCGTGTGTCCCGGCACGTCCCCGCCATCGCCCTCATGGACGTGGTCTTCATCGTCCATCCCGCCGCCGTCGCCCGTGTGCAGCGCCTCGGCCAAAGGGCAGTCTGCGCATACGCCCGGGGCGTCCCCATCGAGGCGCCGCGGTACCCCGCTGCCGTGCGGGTGTCGTTCGACCCGTTCGAGGCGGCCGCCTTCACCTTGGACGACGGCACCACCGTCCTTCGCGCTTCCCTCGTTCACTTCCTGGAGGATAGATCATGCTGGGCCGTGCTGTAGCTCTCGCCCTGGTGCTCGCCGCCGCCCCGGCCGCCGCGCAGAACGCGAATCCCGCGCCCTACCTCCCGGACGATGGCCCCGGGTCCGCGTTCCCGAGGACCGGCGACCGGTGGCTCTATGCGGTCAGGGCGCCCGCGGGCCGGGGGCAGGAGCGGCTGACGCGGGTCGACGCGGTGCCGGATGGGCGCCCGGGTTCGTGGTCCGTCACGGTGACGTGTAGCGTGGTCTCGACGCGCACCGGCCGGGAGACGCAGGTCATCGTCGGAAAGGGCACGATGGGGCGCGGCCGCATGCCGGTCATCGCGGGCAACTGGGTCTTCTCCGACGGCTCGCCCCGGACCGGCGGGGGCATCGACCAGGCGCCGGGTGATGGGGACAGGCTCGACCTGACGAGCCAGTTCACAGACCCGCGCTGCGCCTCGGGCCGGGGAGACCTATCCTCGGGCGACTGAAACGCACCATGACCGCCGCCCCGAAACCGTTCGGGGCATCATGGCCCTGGGGCGTGAAGAAGCGGTCACCGATTCTCGCCGCGATACGAATGTCGACTGATGGGCAACCGGCCGCCGGTGAGGTCGAGGCAGTGCATCATTGACTCAGGCCCGGCTGTTCGCCTCGAACCTGTCCACCACATCAGGTTCACGCTCCTCCACGACGCTCCGACGGGGCCGTCCCTCGCCGAGATGCAGTATGGTGATGGCCTGCTCGATGGCGGTCGCATGCACCGTGTACTCCTCGACCTCCTCGTCGAACCAAATCCCGGAGGGGTGGCTGATGCCAGCCCTACAGGCTTCCGCCAGATCGGGCCGCGACGCACCGGCGCCGGCGGGGATCTCATGCGGGGCACCCGACGTCCTGATGAAACGTCCGGACTTGAACGCCGGCTCGCTCGACCTTGCCCAGAGAGCATACCCCTCCGTCGAGACGACCATAAGCGACCGGCGCTCGGTGACTTCGAGCCACCTCAGCGTCGCCGCCGTCAGCGACACGCCGTACCGCTCGGCCAGCGCGCCGAGATCGGCCAGGGTAGGCTTGGCACTGGGATCGATCTGTCGTCGCAGGTCGTGAAGGGGCATAAGGAGCGCAGCGGCGAAGCTGTCCGCCTCCTTTTCGATGTCCTTACCGGCACGGCGGCTGACGTCTTCCTCCTTGCAGTAGATGCCCTGGGGCGGAATGCGGTCGCGGTGGAGCAGGTAGTGCGCAACCTCGTGCGCGACCGTGAACCGGCGCCGGCCCGGCGATGCGGTGGAGTTGCTGACGACGAGCCAACCGCAGGGTTCCTCACGCACCGGCACCAGCGCGCCCTCGAACCCCCTCAGGGGCCGGCTGACGATCTCAAGTACCGGGTCGTCCGGCGAGATGACCCGGGAATATTCGAGGATCAGCTCCTCGACGTCGACCGGGTAACGGTCGACCCCCTTCACAGCGTCGAGCATTTGGGTGAGCCGGTTGGCCCACCTCATCGGCGTCATCTCGGATGTGTCTGGCATTGACCGGAACCTGAATCACTGACGGTCCAGGCTCGCAGCCAAGCAACCTCGGGGCAACGGCCGCGGGCGTTGCGGGACAACTATTTTCTGAAGGTCTCGGTGATCCGGCGGATCTGATCCTTCACGTCCGGGTCGAGGCCTCTGTACTTCCGGAAGAACGCCTCGTCCTCCGCGGTCGCCAAGTCGGCCTCGGCGTCCATCAGGTAATCGGCGGTGACGCCGAGCGCCTTGGCGATCCGGTCGATCTTCTCGGCCGATGGCCTCGGCGGATTCTTGTTCTCCACCTCCCAGACGTACGACTTGCTGGAGCCGGTCATCTCGGCGAGCTGGTCGAGCGTCAGACCTGCCTTCTTCCTCAACTCCTTGATCTTCTCGCCGAACGTCGCCACCGCGGCCTGCCTCCCCTCACGAACCGGTCGAACCAAAAAGTTCGGCGTAGACTAACATCCGGGCCTTGCAAAGCGCTACAACGACACGCATGTTCGGTGTAGACATACTTTATGGTTCGCTACCACGGTGGCGTAGCCGGAGCACGCGATGCAGCCGGAGAACGGCCCGAAGCCTGGCTGCGAAGCCGACCCGACGTCCCGGGAGCATGGAACGGAACCGCCGGCCACGACCGTCGCGGACGCGACGTCGGCCGGCCAACCACCCGTGCTGCCGATTCGCTTGGCGCTCTCCGGCGGAGGCATACGCGCCGCGGCCTTCCATGCGGGGGTGCTGAAACGCCTTGCCGAGGAGGGCCTTCTGGAAAGGGTCACGCACGTTTCGACCGTATCCGGCGGAAGCCTGCTCGTTTCGGCCCTCATGTCGTTCAACGAACATGCGTGGCCCGGCTCGGCAGCCTACCTCGAACGAACATACCCGGCCCTCCGCGAACTTCTGACGACCGTCGACCTCTTCACGTTCCGCGCGGTCGGATGGCGAGGTCTGCTCCGTTTCGGGCGAAGGATACTGACGCACCGGGCCAGCGTGCTCGCGGATCTCCTGGTCGAGCGCTGGGGCGTCTCCGGCCGCGTGCGGGACCTGCCGGAGAAGCCCGCCTGGTTCATCAACACGACGTCGCTCCACAGCGGCAAGTGCTGGAGGTTCTCAGCGAGGGAAATGGGGGACTGGGTGTTCGGGCGCCATTACGCTCCCGACATCCGATTGGCGGATGCGGTCGCGGCATCGGCAGCTGTCCCCTACGTCCTGGGCGCCCTTTGGATCGACCTGCCCAAGGAGGGCTGGTTCCAGACCGATCCCGCCACGCGCAAGCCGCAGAAGCGGACCCAACCCGACGCGGACAGGATCGGGCTTTGGGACGGGGGCGTCTACGAGAACCTGGGACTGGAGGCGATCTACAAGCCCGGAATGGCGCCGGACCCGGCGGCGTTCGTCATCTGCAGCGACGCTTCCGGTCCGGTCCCGGCGTACGGCTCGGCCTCCCCGTTGGCCATCTTCAGGGGACGCCTTGCCGGTCCCCGACTCTTCGACATCGCGAGCGACCAGATCCGGGCCCTCAGGTCCAGGATGTTCATGAGGGACGTCGACGCGAAGGTCGTCGCCGGCGCCCTCTTTAAGATGGGCGTGTCGATCCGGGACGTCGACATCAAGAAAGGACGCTCGCGCGACGAGCGCGAGTACGACGCCTTCCTGAACGACGCCGAGGTCCGCGCGGCACTCGGCCACCCCACGGACCTCAAGGCCATGACGCCGGCCGCGTTCGAACGCATCGCTCGGCACGGCTTCGAGGTGGCCGACACGGTCCTCACGACGCATTCGGCCGACCTGTTCCCGAGGACCATTCACTGGCGCTCCTAGACGGAATGCACGCCCCGAATTCTATGGAAAAGGAGACGCCGAGATGACCGCCTACGCGACCTTCTATCCGCTCGGAAACGCCGACAGCACCTTGCTTGAGCTCGCGAACAAGCAGTTGCTGCTCATCGACTTCGGGAACCAGCACAATCCGGACGATCCGTACGAGAAGCGCTGCGACCTCGCCAAGGAGTTGAGGGCGGTGCTCCGCAGGGCGGGGCGGAACCACTTCGACGTGGTCTGCTTCACGCATCTCGACGACGACCATTGCCAGCGCATGGGCGAGTTCTTCTGGCTCCGGCATTCGACCGCATACCAGGGGGAGGGCCGCGTCGAGATCGACGAGCTCTGGGTGCCCGCCTGTGCGCTGACGGAAACCAACCTCGACGGCGATGCCCGCCTCATCCGACAGGAAGCGCGCCATCGCCTCCGCGAGAAGAAGGGTATCCGCATTTTCTCCCGCGCCGACCGCCTCAAGTCGTGGATGGAAGCGGAAGGCATGGACTTCGAAAGCCGGAGGCACCTGTTCGTCGACGCCGGCAAGCTCGTCCCCGGCTTCGCCAAGGACGGCCCCGAGGCTGTGGAATTCTTCGTCCACAGCCCCTTCGCCTGGCGACAGGACGAGACCGTGGTCCACGACCGCAACGGCGACAGCATCGTCTTCCAGGCCGTCTTCGTGGACGGCGGGGAGGAATCGTATGCGTTGTTCGGCTCGGACGTCGACCATACGGTCCTGGCCGAGATCGTGAACATCACACGCGGCTACGGAAACGACGACCGCCTGCGTTGGGACCTGCTGAAGCTGTTCCACCACTGCTCGTACCTGTCCCTCGGGCCGGATCGCGGTTTGACCGAGACCGTGGCGGTCCCCGAGGTGAAATGGCTCTTCGAGACCCAGGGGCGGAACCGCTGCACCATCGTGTCGCCGAGCAAGCCCATCCCGCTCCCCGGATCGCCTGAGGACAAGTCCACCCAGCCGCCCCACCGCCAGGCGGCCAACCACCATCGCCGCGTCGTCGGCGACAAGCTGGGGACGTTCATGGTGACCATGGACCAGACCGCAAACCCACCGAAGCTCCTGCGCTTCGAGATCGACCGCTACGGCATCGGCCTGGTGCTTGCGGCCCCGACCGTCGCGACCGCCGCCACCTCCAAGCCCGCCCGCCAGGGTTGAGCGCCATGGCCTGGATCGACGAGTGGGCCGTCATCTCCGTCGGCGACTTGGTTGCGAGGCAGGCGAGGGCCATCGACGCCTACATGCGCACGGCCCCGGACATCGCCAGCGTGGTCGAGGCGCGCCGACATCCCGCCGGCCCGGAGATGCTCCTCGTCGATATCGCGACCGGGGTGCCGCAGCGGCCCGTCGTACCCATCGAAAGGATCGAGAGGATCGGCATCGCCCTTGGCGCCGAGGAGGCCATGCCCTTCGTGGTGATGCTTCGGGAGGACTTTCCGGACACGGAGCATCAACATCTGGTGCCGGAAGGCTTTCCCTCCGCCATGTGCATCGACGACCGTCCCTGGGACGAGGCGCGCCTGACCTGGTCCCCGGCGGAACTGCTGCAGCGCGTCCACCTCTGGTTCCGGCGTGCCGCCCGAGGCGAATTGCACGACCCCCACCAACCCGTGGACCCCTTCTTCGGGCTCTCTCCCCTGAAGCTCGTCGTGCCGACCTCCGTCCTGTCCGGGACGGACGACGTGGAGCTCGTCGGTTTCAGAACCAGCGATGACGATCCCGACGTCCTGATGGTTTTGCCTATCGATTCCATGCCGAGGAGCGCGGACGCGGGCCGCATCATCCCGGTGGCCTATACCGTGCCCCCGGAGCGGATGACCCGAATGCGGCGGGCCCCGCGCGATCTGGCAGCGCTCGCTGCGGTGCTTGCTGACCGCGGCGTCTCGATCATCCCCGACCTCCAGGAACGTGTGAGGCGTTGGGCCGGGTCGGAGGCGAAGGACCGGGCGCGCCTCAACGGGGCGCTGGCCCTGATCGTCGCGATGCCGGTCGTCGCTCCGAACGGCGACCGTCCGGGACTGATCGACCTCCGGGTCTTCATCACGCAGAAGACGGTCGGCGAGGTCGGGGTCGCCCTCGGCGTCCTGCTCCCGGACCAGGATGCGAACGCGGCATCCGGTTTCGTCCGTGCGATCCCGTCACGCGACGTCGACGGCACGCAGTTGGCCGGATGCGTCGTGGAGATGGCGCAGGTCCATCGTGCGTTCGACGCGGGGTTGGCCGCCACCTTGGGAGGCCGGCAGGCGGAGGACGCGCGGAAGGTGGTCATGGTCGGGGCAGGCGCCATTGGCTCCCACGTCGCCGAATGCCTCGTCCGGGAGGGACGATACGAGTGGTGCATCGTCGACGACGACCGGCTGCTGCCCCACAACTTGGCACGTCACACGCTGGGGGCCATGCAGGTCGGGCAAGTGAAGGCGGCCGCGCTCGGTCATCACCTGAACGCCGTCTTCCAGCCCACGGCAGCCGGCCCGGTCACGAGGGTCATCGGCTGCAACGTCCTCCGTCCCGGGCCCCACGCCGACGACCTCGGCGATGCGCTCGCGCAGGCTGCGGTCGTCATCGACGCCTCGGCCTCGGTCGCGGCGAGCCGACATCTCTCCGACCTCGCCGTGCCGGGCCGTCGTGCAAGCATCTTCTTCAATCCCTCCGCCGAAGCCGCGGTGGTCCTCGTCGAGCCCGAGGATCGCTCGATCACGCTGCGCGACCTTGAGGCCCAGTATTATCGGTCCGTGCTGCTGATCCCCACGCTGGAGCGACACCTTACGGCCACGGGCGAGAGATACGCTTACACGGGGGCTTGTCGGGCGGTGACGAACCGCGTCCCGGAAACTCGCGTCGCCCTTCTGTCGTCGCTGGCCGCCATGGGCCTCGCGCGGGCCCTGGATGCCCCCGGCCCCTCAATCGGCATCTGGACCCTCGCCGCGGATGGCGGCGTGTCCGTCACGGCGCCGGTCGTCGCCCCTGTCGAGCGCCACCGCCTCGTCGGATGGGAGATCACCATCGACGCCGAGGTGCGGTCCGCGATGGTCGGCATGCGGGAGGGCGCCCTACCTGCCGAGACCGGCGGCTCCGTCATCGGCGTGGTCGATGGCTCGGCGCGGAAGATCCATATCGTCGAATCCTTGCCGCCTCCGCCCGACAGCAGGGGGACGCCGGCCGCGTTCGAGAGGGGCATCGAGGGCCTTTCCGACGACGTGACCGGCAAGATGGCCAGGGTCATGGACATGGTCCGGTACGTCGGGGAGTGGCATTCGCACCCCTCCCGATATCCCGTGGACCCGAGTCCCACCGACATCGTCCAACTCTGTCACACGGCCATCGACACCGCCTTGGACAGCCTGCCCGGGCTGTCGCTGATCCTCGGCGACGACGGGCTGAACGTGGTGCTGGCCGAAAAGGTCGGATGAGGGATCACGGCAAGCCTCGCGTATCCTGTGCGCCCTCGGGTAGTCATCCGGGAATTCCCAGACCTCGAGCGCGAGGTCGCCTTGGAACATGCCCTAAGCCTCACCGATGGAACACGAATCGTAGGTCTGCGCCGGTGCTAGAGGCAGGGTACCTCGAAAGAGGGTAACCGCAGGAGCGGGGGTTGGCGCGGGAGCGTGATCGTGTTGGCGCAGCGCCCGCTGCCGTGAGTCGCGGAGCCGCTCGGAGGACCGGATGGCCTATCGATGATGCTAAAATCGCGGCATGGCGTCGCACCCGTGGAACCTCGGAGGCCCGGGGAAGGCCGCTGGCGGGTCGATGATCGCGACCGAAGGATTCTAGGTCACTCCGCAAAGCCGCCGCGCAGGCCTATTCGCTGCGCCGTCTCGGGTCGGCTAGACCCCGGCCCCTAGGGTCAGGGGAAGGGGCGCCCGAGCCCCCTGCGCAGGGCCTTCGAGGCCTCTTCTAAAAAGCCTGCGACGCGCGGACCTTAGCGGGGTTCGCGAGCCGGGTGTGGTGCCTCGGCGGTCGCGAGGCTTCGCAGGCTGGAACCCCACATGTCATTTTCGCAGGGCGACGACCGCCCCTTGGACTGCCACTGGCAGACCGACCTCGGCATCCTCGACCGGGCCGGCGTCTACCGCTCGACGCGCCGCGGCGAGGACCTGGCAAAGGCCAGCATCATCGCCGGCGCCGTGGTCGAGCGCCTCGGCGCCAACCGCCGCATCTCCTACAGCCGCCGAAACGACTGGTACGCCGCGGCCCCCCGCTACACCGGCATGGCATACAGCCGCCGCCTGGTGTGCGGCCTGATCGACTCCCTCGAAGGCACGGGCAAGATCTGGCACGCCAAGGCCGAGCCCGGCGCCCACCTGAAGAAGACGCCGATGCAGTCGGCCTTCTGGGCCTCGGACAAACTCGTCGAGCTCGTGGGCGACATGCCCATCCGCCACGTCGGCCCCAAGGTCCCCGTCGTCATCCGGCGCGAGGACGGCTCCTTCCTCGACATCCCCGACACCGAGCGCGCCCGTCGCATCGTGCGCGAGACCGAGGCCGTCAACGAGGCCCTGCGCAGCATCCGCGTGGGCGTCGACCCTGAGGCTGATCCGGCCGACTTGGAGCGCGGCCCCTACGCCTGGCGTGCCCGGAAGGTCCGCCCGAGCGGCAAGGTGACCTGGGCGACCGTCGTCCCTACGGACCCCATGGTCGTGCGCATCTTCAGCCGCGAGCGCTTCGACCATAACGGGCGCCTCTACGGCTGGTGGCAGAACCTGCCCAAGGCCCGGCGCCGGGAGCTCATGATCAACAACGAGCTCATCATTGAGCCCGACTTCAGCGCCCTGCACCCGACGCTTCTATATGCGATGGAGGGCATCGCGCTGGCCCACGACCCCTACGTGGCCGACCTACGGCGCTGGTCGAGGTCCGACGGCAAGTTGGCCCTCAACGTCGCCATCAACGCCCCGACCCGCCGGGACGCCGTCGAGGCTCTGCTGGCGAAGCGCGAGGAGGAGGCTGACGACGGCACTCCTAAGTGGAAGCACGGGCGGCGGCAGACCGGTGCCCTCATCGAGGCCCTGATCGAGCGCAACCGCCCCATCGCCCGCCACATCGGCTCCGACGCCGGCATCCGGCTCATGGGCGTCGATTCCAGGATGTGTCTCCAGGTCATGAAGCGGTGCCGGAAGGACGGCGTCTCGGTCCTCCCGGTGCACGATTCCTTCATGGTCGGCCGGTCGAACGAGGGTGTCGTGAAGGCTCACATGGAGGCCGTTCTCGACCAAACCCGCGTCGAGCTTTATTCAGGTCTGACAAGGGTTTCGGGGGTAGTCGTTCCCACAAATGAGAGCCCTTGCCCGGGAAACCCCTTGGCGAAGCCCGAGGATACCCTCGCCCCGGTGGTCGTCCCTGCGCCGGTCTTGGATACCCCGGTCCCGGGGCGTATCCCCGGCCCTGGGGAGGATACCTCGGCCCTGACGGGTCTTCCCTGCCCTGGTGGGATTACCCCGGCTCGCGGGCTTTCCTGCGCCTTGGCGGATCCCCCTGCCTTGGTGGGTATCCGGGGTCTTGAAACCCATACTTCGTCCCGGTCCGTCGCCTCTCCTTCGGAACCTCGCACCTCGCCCTGGGATGGGCGTGGGCTTGCCGTTCTTCCCTCCTCGGAACCTCGCACCGCCTCGCCTGTTCTGCCCGTCCTTGCCGTCCCCTGGGCCGTCTCGGGCTGTTCTCCTGAACCTCACACCCCTGCCACCCTCAACCTCGTCCTCGACGCCCTGGAGCCCATCCTCGTGTCCGACACCGCCTGGCACGACCTCGACCCGCTGCCTTGCACCATGACCCTCGACGGCGAGGTCGTGATGGTGGCCGGTGGCCTGCGCCGCCCCTACGCCATGCAGGAGATGGCGGCCGGTCGAGACCCGTGGGCGCACCTGTCCCCCGAGGCGCGCCCCGTGGGATGGCATGTTGTTCCTCGCGTCGCGGCGGGCTACATTCAGGCCTCCTCCTGCGAGGCTCGAACCGCACCACGGTAAGAGGGAAGCCCGCTGCTGCGTTCGCGCCGGCGGGCTTCTTTGTTTCTGGTGCCATGCGACGCTGGTCTGCAGGATGCTCCCATGACCGACGCATCCGCCGACCGGGCCGCCTGGGCCACCGCCTTCGCCGATGAGCTCCTCGGCTTCGAGCATGTCGACGTCGACGACGTGCCCGAGGACGCGCCCCGGGCGCCGTCCCCCGCGACCCGCCTGACCGTCTCCCAGGCGAAGGCCCGCGGGCGCGCCCAGCGCGCCAGGGACAAGGCCAAGCGCGCCCACGAGCTTGATGCCGCCATCGTGCAGGGACTGAGGTCCATCCTCCGCCAGCGCAAGGTCTACGAGCGCATGCGTGATGGCGAGTCCCTCGACAAGATCGCCGTGCGCGTCGAGCCGATCCTCGGCGTCGCCATGCAGGCCCTCGTCGAGGAGCACGGATGGGACCGGCAGCACGCCAGCGCGGCCCTCAACCGGAAGCTCCTGCGCCCCGCCCAGCCCCCGGCCCCGACGCGGGAATAGCGGGATGCACGCGGTCCCAGCAGGGTCGCCTCAGGCCGCCATCATGGCGGTCCTGGCAGCCTGCCAGGGGAGCCTGCGTGGCGTATCGGGCTCCCCGCCTCCATCGTGAGGCGGGCGCCCGTCCACGCATCGAGGCACCCATGACCAGCGTCACGCTCCACACATACGATTACGTCAACGACCCGCACCTCATGAATCCGCTTACGCGCGAGGAAGCCGCTCGCCGCGTTGCCGCCGCCTCCATCGCGGACATGCCCGCCAAGATCGTCGTCATGGAAGAGGCGGACGACTACGAGCCCACCGAGGGCTGATCCATGCCGGTCGCCACGTCCTCCATCGATGCGCTCCCCGGCGCCGTCGCGGCGTGGCGGCCGCAGGCCATCGCCGCCATCACGACGCCGGGCTTGACCCCACTGGCCATCCCCGACGTGCCCCGCCTCGACCTGTCCTTCCCGGACACCGAGGCGGGCGGCGTGCCGGGCTGGATGGGCAGCAGGTGCACGTCGGTGACGACCGAGCCGCCCGGGCCGGGCTTCGGCTTGCCCTTCCGCCAGCCGGCTTGCGTGAAGGGCTTGGGGCGGTCGATGATCGCCGCCTGCGCCTCCACCAGGGCGGCGATGGCGCCGTCGGCGAGTTGGTCGACCACGTTCGCCAGGTAGGGGACGAGGTCCTCCGCCACCATGGCGTCGACCTCGCGGGAGAACTGGCTGGTGTCGACGGTGACGTTGACCTTGAACATGCCCTCAACGTGGGGCCGCGCCCTGCATCCCGCCATTCCCGGCGTGACGTACGCCGAGGCTCTGCGACGTGCGCCCGAGGCGTGGGAGCGTGCCGTACGACGGAGTAACGGGATCGCATTCGCCAGGAGACGGTGAGATCTCAGGGGCATGTTTACCCCTGGGGCCAGGGCTTTGTTCACCCCGTTCACAGCCTTCCGGTGGGGGACTCTTGAGGCCGGATTCGAGAGCTGCGATCTCCTGGACACACCCGCTGCAGGAGACGCCCCGATGGCCTACCACACCACCGCTTCTCAGGTCGTCGGCTCCTTCGACGGCGCCATGCAGGGTATGGCCCTGGGCCTCGGCGGGGCCCTCGCCCGGGACCGTGCCGTGCGCCAGGCAGACCGTGCGGCCGCGAACGCGATCAGGGCGCGCACCGCCCGGCTCGTCTACGACCGCGTCATGGCGGAGGAGATGGCGACCATCCGTGCGCAGGCCGTCCGCGCCGAGGCCGACCGTCGGCTCCGGACGCAGCGCCTCCTCGCCCTCGCGGCGGCCCAGCGCGCGCGGGGCTAAGACGTGCTCAGCGCGTGTCGATTCGGCATGCCGCAGCAAACATCCAGGGCCTCCGGCGCGCCGGAGGCCCCCTCCGTGAAAATAAATAAGGCCGCCCCTCACCAGGGCGGCCTTCGTCGTTCGGCGGGGGATTCGGGCGTCAGGCGGCCCGGGGGCGGAACGCGGGCTCGTAGACCGGCTCGTAGCCCTGCGAACGCATGATCGCGGCGACGTTGTCGATCTTGGTCTGCATCTCCGCGAGGCCCTGGCGGACGGGTGCGGCCAGGGCGGCGAGGCGGGCCTTCTCGGCGTCGGTCCACTGCGCCGCCGTCGGGACCGGCGGCAGGCCCTTCAGCTTGCGCTCGCCCATCAGGTGCTGCCCGATGAACTTGGCGTCGTAGGCCAAGATCGCCGCCCGCTCCATGACGTTGAGCGAATCCAGATACGCCATCGCGCGCTCGTCCAGGATCGCCTCGGGGCGGTGGAGAGACTCGCCGCAAGGGATGAGGAAGTCGCCGGCGGCGCGGCCCCAGGCCTCATCGGGGCTGTCGTAGCCGGTGTCGGCCTTGGGGAGCTCGCGGGGGCGCATGAGCTCCTCGACGAGCTCCTGCTCGGCCATGGCCTCCTCCTGGGGCCGGCCCGGGAAAAAGGTCCGGGCGACCCATTTTCCGCCCTCGAAGACCATACGGGGCATGGCGGCGAGGGCTGCTGCAAGGGAGCGGGCGAAGGCGGCGAGGAAGCGGCGCATGGGGTGTCTCCTGTCTATGGGGATGCTGCGGGGTGGGGTGGAAATCGACTAGGGCGTGATGCCGAGGCTGACGGCCTCGGGGTAGGTCACGTTGCGTACCCATACGTGCCGGCCGGCGATGCGCTCGCAGTAGACATGGGCGAGCCCGGCATCGTCCGTCGGGTAGGTCCCGTCGGCCTGCCAGTCGTGCCCGGGCTCGGCGGTGATGCGCTTGAGCCGGTCGGGCCACCCCGCCGCGACGACGGCAGCCCGATAGCGGCGCTCGGCGGCCCCGGCCGGGTCCACGAGGTCCTCGGCCTCGCTCTCCGATAGGGCGACGAGGACGCCGCCCCGAACGATGGCGTGGCCCGTCTTGCGGTCGATCACGGTCCCCTCGGGCGGCAGGGATTCGAGGCGCTCGCGACGGCGGAGGCGTCCGAAAACACCCCCGTCCATCCTCACGCTCCAAAGTCCGGTCTGGGTCATGTCGGCTCCTGAAATCCGCTGGCATGGGTATCGTGCCACTCGTCCCAGCAAGATGAAAGACCGTATTGATGGTGCGGCGCCATGGCATTTTCTGGTGTCTTTATGATACCAGAAATTCATTTGATAAGTTGTCCTGGCGTCAACTTTGAAATAGTTCTTGTAATCGACGGTTTCCGGTCTACCTTTATCCGCGTACAAGCTAATTCGGGAGCGGCGGGTGGTACGGGCACTGAGAGAGACTGACGTCGTCTCGCGTCTGCGGGCGGCATGTAAAGAAGCCGGCGGTCAATCCAGATGGGCCGATAGCGCCGGCGTGACGCCTCAATACGTCTCGGACGTGCTGCTCGGCCGTCGCGCCCCGGGCGATTCCGTGCTGCGGCCCCTCGGGCTCCAGCGGGACATTCGCTACGTGCCTCGCGAGCCCGAATCCGTGGAGCTCTGCGACGCCGACGGTGTCGTCCTGGTCAGGGCGGAAAGGGTGTTCTCATGAGCCGCCCAGTCCGCACCCGCGCGAACCTCGACGAAGTCGGTACCACCGCCGTCTCCGAGATCGACGCCGCCTGCCGCATCCGCCCGTCCGTCGAGACCGTCGCCCGACTTTGGGATTCCCACGGCTGGGAGGCCTGCACGGAAAGGTGGTCCTGGCTCGGACGCTGGGCAATCGAGCGGATGGCGGCCG
This sequence comes from Methylorubrum rhodinum, assembly GCF_014199935.1. Lineage (GTDB taxonomy): Bacteria > Pseudomonadota > Alphaproteobacteria > Rhizobiales > Beijerinckiaceae > Methylobacterium > Methylobacterium rhodinum. The sequence continues at coordinate 31,354 of NZ_JACHOP010000013.1, read as the reverse complement.
ACGGTCGCCGCGTCCTGCGCGCCCGGGCCGGCGAGGTCCCCGTCCGCAACGCCCGCCGCAAGACGACCGTCGCGCAGGAGGAGGTCATCGTCGCGACGGCCATGCGCGAGGGCGTCCATCGGGCCGCCATGCGCCATGGTCTCCGGTCGACGACGGTCTACCGCCTCCTGCGCGAGCGCGGCGTCACCGAGATGCCGACGCTCTCGGCCGAGGAACGCCAGCGCCAGCGCATCGACAGCATGGCCAAGGCCCGGGCGGCGAAGGTCGCGGCATGAGCATCTTCGACCAGTACCAGACCGTCCACGAGTTCGACCTCGACATCGACGGCGTCCGCTACGTCGGCACGGTCGACGTCACATACGACATCGTGCCGGGCGAGGACGACGAGCGCGGCCGCCCGCAGCCCCGGTTCGCGTTCCACCCCCTCGGCCCCGTCACGCTCGAATTCATGGACGACGACGACGGCCCCGGCCTGCTCGGCGACGACGATCCCCGCGCCATCGCCATCGTCGCCGCGCTCCACGCCGGAGACGTGCATGGCGACCTCCTCGACGCGCATCGATTCCCCGAGGAGGGCGACGATGTCTAGGCCTCTCGGACGCTCGATCTTCGTCGACCAACTCTACAGCATCGACGCCGTCGAAACCCGGCGCCGTCTCGCCCTCGTCATGGCCGCTTGCCGGGCCGCCTCCATAGAGGCCAAGGGCGACCGCATGCTGGACGGCAAGCTGCGCCGCATCGAGGGCGAGCTCCTTTTCGCCGCCCGCATGGCCGTGGGCGAGCTCGCCGAGGCGCTGGCCGAGCATGAGGCGAAGCGCGTTCCGGCGCCCCCGGAGCCATCGCCTGAACCGGCCCCGCCGCCGGTGCGCGGCGCCCGTCTCCCCCGCCTTAACCCAAGGACAACGCCATGACCGACACGACAAAGGCCATCCACGCCATCGCGGGCGAAGTCGCCGCTTCCGGCGGTCGCCCCGCCATGCAAGTCGCCCGTGACACGCTGGCCCGCCTCGACCGCGCGGGATTCGTCATCGTCCCCCGCGACGGCCAGGCGGCCTACGCGGCCCTCGCCGGTCTCGACGGTATCCTGGCGCTCCGGGACGCCGCGGGCGATCCGGAGCTCGTGAAGGAGTGGGCCCAGCAGCTTGGCCTCGATAGCCCGGCCGGGCTGACGGACGCCCTCGCCGCCGTCCGCGAGGTCCTCGATCACGGAGCCGCCGCGTGAGCGCCGTCGTCATCGCGGAGTGCGGGCGCGAGACCCGCACGGCATTCGTTGCCGAGCGTGACGCGAACGGGGACGAGCGCACCGAGGCTGCGGCCTCCATCATCGCCGGCTTCCGCGTCGGCGGCTACGTCCTTGCCACCGGCCCGATGCCCGACGGCGACGTGGCGCCCGCCCTATGGCCGTTCCCCCTGAGCGAGACCCTCGACATCCACACGCAGATCGCCGGCTTCCAGCGGCGGATGGGCGGCGGGCCTAATTCCCCGCGCGCTGCGATGTTCAAGGCAATCCGTGGAACGGTCCGGACGGTCACGCCGTCCGAGATCGACGCCTACCTCGGACGGCTGCCCGCTGAACCGGTCAAGCCGACACGCCGCAGGGCCTCGCCGCCGGCGCGCCCGAACGCCCCCATCCAACTCGCCTTCTTCTAGGAGCTCGCCATGACGCACCTCAGCCTCGTCCCCGAATCCCCGGCGCCCGCCACGCCCCAGGCCGTCGCACCGCCCCCGCGCGGATTTCCGTACCCGACGTCCGAGTTCTACGTGCACGGCCTGCGTCTCGCGCCGTCGCGGCTCTACCCGGACCGCATCCCCGCGCCCCCCGGCGGCCGGGCCCACATCACTGAGGACCCGCGCGACCTCGCCATCGAGCAGGCCGTCCTCGTCGCGACGGAGCGCCTCGCCCGCGGACGGGCCCTCGTCGACGAGCTCGGGCAGCCCGTCGGGAGGTTCGACATCGAGCGCTTCGCCGGCATGCGCGCGAGCGGGCTTGCCAGCCTCCAGGCCCGACTCCGCCCCCATCTCCGGCGGGACCACCCTTGGACCGCGCAGGCCCAGGACCTCGTCGAGCGCCTCGCCGTCGAGGAGGCCTACTGGTGGGGCTTGGCGGGCCGCCGCCGGACCTGACGCCTCCGTCGACGCGCCCGGCGACAGGGGCGCAGCCCCGATTCCCCCGCAACCCCGGTTTCCGCGAGCGGACCATGACGTATTTCGACGAGCTTCGTGACGGCGCAGGCCAGCACTTCGAGCAGTGGCTGCGCGCCCTGGCCGCCGGGGACCACAGCGCCAGGGCGGCGGCGTGGGGCCTGCGCCTCGACCTCGGCGGCCTGGCGCCGGCCGCCGCCTTCGAGGTCGTCGCCGAGGCGGTGGACCGCTACGCCTCCCGCCACCGTGTTCTCTACGCCGCGGCGACTTGCGGCGGCCCCTACGACGACGAGGACGCAATTGAATCCGCCCTCGGCATGATGGCCGTCGTCGTCTTCGAGAAGGCCATGCCCGAGGCAGAGCGCGAGGCCCGGCGCCGCGCCCGCATCGTGGCGCGGATTCGCGAGGGGTCGTACGACGAAGGCGACGTCGCGTGGCTGGAGGAGCGCGCCGCCACGATGACGAACGCCGAGATCTTGGCCATGAAGCCCTTCGACGAGGCGATGGAGCACGAGATCTCCCGCCACGTTGCGCGGGCCTCGACGCCGCAGACCGACCACTGGACCCGCCGGACCATACCGCCGGGCGAGCGACACCTCATCCTGCGCGAGCACCTGATGGGCCGCGAGAACGAGACGCGCCACAGCGAGATCTCGGCGTACCTCCACGTCATCGCCGGGGACGGGGGCGCGAGCGAGTTCCTAGCCGAGTACGACGAGCACATCGCCCTGGCGAGTTAACTACTTGTTAACCGTATTACCGCTATTCATCTGTCATCGGTTGACCGGGACGCCCTGATGTGGCGTTAATGATGGACGCAACGAGTCTTGGGAGAGCCGCCCGCGCCCCCTGGACTTCCCAATGCTTGAAGCCTTTCATCCTGCGCATGGGGCGACCGCCCCGCGTGGGAGTTTTGGCATGAGGGAACACGACCGGTCCCCGATTGGGGACGTCGTCTTCGCACAGATGACGGAGACGGACCGAGAGACACTCCGGCGCTTCATGGCCGCCGCCAACAACGGTGACGAGCACGACGAGGCTTACGAGGCGCTCGACCCGTTCGGCATCCACGTCATGCGGGCGCGCTGCGTCGAAGGCGTGCCCGTCGAAGACCGCCACATCCGCCTCCAGCTTGAATGGATGGGCCGCGCTCGCCTCCTCGACGAGACGATGGACGGGATCGACTGGGGATACCTGACGCTCATCGCGAGCGCCTGGGACGAGGCGCGCCAGGACCGCCTGAGGCGCCTTTTCGAGCTCGCGACCGGGATCACCGACGCCGACGCCTTCGACGAACGGCTCAGGGCCGAACGGCGCGCGAGGGAGTCGGCCCGTGGCTAAGCGCTCCCGCCGTAAGTCCCGCCTGAACCCCCGGCCTGTCCCGGTGAAGACCGACATGGCCATCGAGCGCCTGCGGCAGTATTGCCACATACGCTTCAGGTCGGTGCCTTGTCCGATCACGCACGTATCGCGGGCCCGTACGCTGGACCACCGCGGCTTTGCCGTCGACGTCCAGCTTTTCGACGGCGGCCGCGCCATCCTCATCGTGCGCCACGTGCGGGGGCGTGACCCTGACGAGCGTTGGTGCATGCGGGGCAAGTACAAGCCGGAGGGTCCCTCCAGCTTCATCTTCGACATCCTCACCCAGCGTTGGGTCCGCTACTACCCGGAGGATGACGAGGACTAGCCCTCGTCATCCAGGGTACAGGCGAGCCGGATCTCCTCGGGCTCCTCATCGACGCCGGCGAGCCGGTCCCGGATCTCGTCGAGCGTGACGGGCCGGTACGCCCACGCGTCGACGCCGACGTCGCAGGACTGCCGGGTCGGCGGCAGCGTGGCGTGCGTGTGCCCGAACAGGTGGAGGCTGCCGCGCCAGACGCCCGGGAAGGACCGCATGGCATAGTGACAAAGCACCAGCCTGACGCCGTCCACCGTGGTCTGGACGAGGTCGTGCTGGCTGGCCCACGGCAGGTCGAGCACGCGCTTAGCGTCGTGGTTGCCGCGCACGAGATGCTTGATCCCGTTCAGGCGTCCGAAGAAGGCCGCGCACTCCTCGGGCGAGGCCTTCATGGCGAAGTCGCCGAGGAACCAGACCGTGTCGCCGCGGCGGACGCGCGAGTTCCAGGCGTGGATGAGCGCCTCGTTCATCTCGCGGACGTCGGCGAAGGGCCGCCCGCACATCGAGATGACCGCGGCGTGATTCAGGTGCAGGTCGGCGGTGAAGAGGGTCTTGGTCATGAAGGCAGCCTCCGGTCTGGGGGCTGCCGCCGCGCGGTCACGCCCCGGGATTGGGTCTCTCGGTGAGGGGGCGCGCTATTCGTTTCACGGGTCGTCTCCGTCGGTGTTGGTCCGGGATCGCAGCTCGGGATTCCCCCGGCAAGGCGGCGCGGCCGCCCCGCCGAGTTATCCCTGGGCGGATGGTTACCGGTCCCTTGCCGCGATAGGCGAGTGATCCTGAGCGGGATCAGGCGTCCGCTTTGATCCCGGGCGGTTTCACCCGCGGCCGGCGCTTCGTCCGGGGCGGGGGCGCCGGCATCGGGAGCAGGGCCAGCGCGGCGCGCTCTCGCTCGTAGGCCTCGACGACCGCGGCGACCCAAAGCTCCATCCCCTCCGCTTTCAGGGCCATGCGCTGGCCCCGGTCGTAGTGGAGCCGCGTGACCGCGGCGGTCCGCTCCTTCTCGCTCTCCCCCTTGCCCTCCTTATGGGAGAGGATGGCGCTCGCCGCGCCGCCGAGCCGGCGGTCGCCGAGGAACGAGCCGAGCGTGCGCCGGGCATCGTGCGGCGTCCACGGTTCGATTCCGTGCAGCGCGAGCAAGTTCGCCCTGCCGGGCTTAGGATCGCCGTTGTTGTCCAAGCCCTCCAGGCGCCAGAGCAGTTTGTTGACCGCGGACTGGTTGGCATGGCCGTCGCCGCGGGAGGACGGGCACGCCCATGGGGACGGCTCGTCGAGCTCGGCCAGGATCCGCTTCAGCACCGCGAGCGCCTGCGGGGGCAGCGGCAGGGCGTGGGGTCGGGAGCCGCTCTTGCCGCCCTTCATCTCGGACCCGGACCAATTTGCGCTTAGCCACCCCGGCATGCCGTCGAGGGGGTAGAGGCGGTCGTGCCGCAGGATGGACGTCTGGGAAGTCCGCTGCCCCGTCAGGACGGTCAGCCACAACATCGCGAGCGTGCCGGGGCCGGTCGCGTGCTCCGTCTGCCCGAGCGACCGGTGCCGCTCGGCGAGCGCCAGGGTGCGGGCGAGCTCCTCGATCAGAGGCACGTGATCACGCGTGCCCGAGGAGTATTCGATGCTCCACCGCAGCCACCACTCAAACTCGTAGACGTCGAGTCCGCTGACACCGGCGTTGTAGCGCCAGGCCCAGGACAGCGCCTCCTTACCTTGCTGGACGACGCGGTGGGCGGCCGAGGCGGTGTTGCTCGTAACGACGGAATTTCTGACGCCCTCCAGGTCCTTGATGCGGATTTCGGAGACGAGGCGGTCCCGGATTCGGTCGAACGCCTTGTGGCGCAGGTAGCTCTCGTACTGGGACCTGTAGGTTCCCTTCAACTTAGGGAGCTTGGCCGCTAGGAACTCGTCGATCAGGTCGCGCCAGAGCCAGGGCCCGTAGGCCCGACGGTCGGCCTCTGTCTGCGCGGGCGTGTCATCGACCGCCGCGGCGACCTCGGCGGATGCGGCGACGTCGGCCGTCTGGCCCATCGACGCCTCGAAGGCCGCGACCTGACGGCGGGGGTCCCGGCCGCGCTTCAGGCTGATCCTCGCGAGGGCTGCCTGGTCACGCGCCTGCTCGACCGTGAGCCTGTTGGCTTCGCCCAACCGGATGGTCGCGGCCTCGGTCTTGAGCATGAACGTCGAGGCGCGCGGCGTGACACGCAGGATCAGGCCCGCGGTGCGCGTATCGGCGAACTCGATTCCGCGCCCGGGCACCTTGCCCTGCTCGATCAGGTCCTCGCCGCGTTCGACGTGCTCGACCGCCAGGGCCACGCGCTTGCGGGTGTACGCCGCCTTTGCCTTGGGCTTCGCAGCCGCCTTCGCCATGCCTCGCCGGTCCCCCCGTCAGCGTGATACCAGCCCGATACCAGCCTCAGGGGTAAACGGTGCGCAACGGTGCTGGCTACGCAGTGAGGGGGATTTCCGCTGTATTCTCAGTGGGCTGGTTAATGGAATGGGCTGGTATTCAGGGGCGAAAACCAGTCGAGGCACCAGCCTTCCAAGCTGAATACGAGGGTTCGATTCCCTTCACCCGCTCCAATGCTATTTGTCTAGCAAAATCAAAGAGCTGCGCGCGCCTTTGGCGGGCATTTGCTAGCTGTCGTCCATCGCGTCGTACAACCCCCATACAATGACGATGCCGACCGAATCACCTACTTGGGTGTCGGATCACGAACGCGTGAGGCTCCACGATCAGCCTTCAAACATCGTTCCTTTGCGAAGGAGCGATGATTGCGATTAAGTGAGAAGTACCATCAGACAGGGGTGTCGATCCGACCCGGTCGTGCCAGCGCATCGCAGACAATGCCGATAACGGAACTTCAGTCGTCTAGGGCCCGGCCTCGGTCCTAGCCTGCACACATGGATTGTTCGTCCCCTTGCTCGGGCTGGGTGTCGTCGAGGGTGATGCGTCCGTTGTCGAAGGCGCGGGTCAGCGCCGACCAGCGTGCCAGCATGTAGCGCAACGCCTTGATCAGTTCGGACCGACCCGGCAGTTGGGTCAGGCTCCTTTCCGCCCACAGCTTCAGCGCCGTCGCCAGCGGCTTCGCGCGGGCCTGCCGTTCACGGATGTGGGCGTCGGGCGGCTTGCCGTGCAACTCACGCTCGATCCCGTGAAGCGCGCCGATCCGTGCCAGCGCCTCCGCGGCCAGCGCCGAGCCGGTCGCGGCATGCACGTCGAAGATCTTGCGCCGCACATGCGCCCAGCAGGCTGCCTCCGTCAGCGGGCCACCCGGCTGGGCCTTCTCGTAGTGCCCGTTGAAGCCGGCATAGCCGTCGGCCACCGGCACGCCGGAGAAGCCCGCCAGATGGGCGAGCGGGCGCTCGCCCCGGCGGTTGGGCAAGGCGAAGAACACGGCCGCCAGCGGACGGGCGCCACCGTGGGGGAACTCGTCGCGCACATAGATCTAGAGCCGGCCGGTCCGGGTCTTGCCGCTGCCCAGCGCCAGCATTGGGGCACGCAAACCTTCATCGCCGGCCTGCGCTTTGATCGCCTGAGCGCACCCTGGGTGGTGGACAAGGCGATGATCGCCGCGATCTGAAGTGGATGCGTCGATCCGATTACTCGCCACGGCATCCTCGTCGGGGCAATCCAGTCTTCAAGATGCATATAGTGGAGATTGATCCATGACGATCGCTCAGGCCGAGTCGGCGATGGCAGGTGATCTGCGTGCGTTTCACGAAGCGCTCGATCGCGAGGAACGCATTCTCGCAGCGCGTATCGCGACGGACGAATATGGATTGGTCCTGCGGGTCGCGATCAATGAGCAGGATCTCGACTTCGACGTATTATCACGTCGCCACGAGGACGACGCCTCCGGAGTGGAGGCGTCGTATCTCATGCGACTGGGCGTCTCGCGCATTGTGAAGCTTTCCTTGGAGGCGCACGCACGGTTCATCGCCCCGACACTGAGAGCCTTCTCTGATTGGGGTTGTCGGCGCAAGCTGCTCCTGATTACGTTTTTTAGTTCCTTCTCGGTCGTGTCAACGGGCCTGGAAGTCTCCGCGATTATGGGCTTTCAAAATTCCCTGACCGGCAGGCTCGGCGGTGAGCGGTGATCAGCCGCCTGCGTGATCGAGCATCGCCTTTCCAGGTGGGCGGCCGCGGCGCTTCGGGGCGGGCGGCGGGGTGATGAGGGCCTTCGAGCGGACGTGCTCCGGCACGAGGTCGGCGTGCTGACGCAGACGGTAGCTCGCCCCCTCGATCTGGATGACCACGGCGTGGTGCAGAAGGCGGTCGAGAAGCGCCGTGGCCACGACCGGATCACCGAACACCTCGCCCCACTCGGCAAAGCCGCGGTTGGAGGTCAGGATCATCGCGCCCTTCTCGTACCGGGCGTTGACGAGCTGGAAGAACAGGTTGCCGCCGCCTAGGACGACGGGACGGTAGCCGATCTCGTCCACGATCAGGAGCGCGGCCCGGCAGAGATAGCGGATGCGCTCGCGTAGGGACCCGTCGCGTTCGGCCTTGGCCAGCGAGGTGATCAGGTCGGCCAGCGTCGAGAAGACCACGCTGCGTCCGGCCTTGACCGCCTCGACGGCGAGCGCGGTCGCGAGATGGCTCTTGCCGGTGCCGGGCGGGCCGAGCAGATGGACGACCTCGGATCGGTCGATGAAGGTCAGCTCGGCGAGGGCCAGGATGCGCTCCCGGTCAAGCGAGGGTTGGAAGGTGAAGTCGAAGCCGGCGAGCGTCTTGATCGTGGTCAGGCGCGCCACGAGCAGGACGGTCTTCACGCGGCGGTTCTCGCGCAGCGTCAGTTCCTCGGTCAGGATCTCGTCGAGGGCAGAGATGCCGTCGATCTCGCCCTGCTCGATGCGCCGGACCGTGGCATCAAGCACCTCCAGGGCGCGCGGCATGCGCAGGCCGACCAGGCTGCGCTTGATGCTGTCGAGAGTGGTGGCGGTACAGGCTGCGGCGGCGCGGGTCATGAGCGGCCTCCGATCCCGGTGCCGGCGAGCCGCTCGCCGATCGCCTGGTAGACGGCCAGCGAGCGCCGGGCGACGTGGTCGCCACGGCGGCCGATCGTCAGGCTGTCGGGATGGCCGTGGCGCATGGCCCGCGCCGCCGCCCGCTGACGATGATCGGGATCGACGCGGTACTGGCGCCGCCCCTCCAAGATCGGATGGCACGCCACGAGGCGGCCGCTGTCGAGGATGCGGATCGTGTCGGGCAGTTGATGCACCTCGACCACGCGCCGGGTTCGGTCCGGTACGCTGTAATAGTTGCCGCCGATCGAGACGAGGCCATCGTGGCTGACGCGCCGCTCCAGCTTGAGCAGGGCATCGAAGGGTACGGCCGGCAGCGGCTGCAACTCGGGCTTCTCGGCGGCGAAGGCCTCCGCGACGATCCGTTGCGTGGTGCCGTGCAGGCGGACGTTGGCAACGGTGTCGAGCCAAGTCCGTAACTGGGCGTTCAGGTCGTCGAGGTCGCGGAACGAGCGCGCCAGGAAGAAGTCCTGGCCGATGTAGGAGAATGGCCGTTCGACCCCTCACCCTGAGCCTGTCGAAGGGGCCCTTCGTCTTGGCCCTGTAGGGCCGGCAGGCGCGGGGCAGGAAGCCGTAGTGCTTGGCCAGCGCGAGCAATGATCGGTTGTAGACGATGTGGCCGCCCGCATCCTCGCCGGTAACCGCCGTCTTCATGCGATCGTACAGGATCTCGATCGGCACGCCGCCGATCGCGGTGAACGCCTGCATGTGACAGCGCAACAGCGTCCGCAGATCCTGGTGCAGGACGAAGCGCGCCTCGATGTGCCGGGAATGCCCGAGCACGAGCGAGAACAGCCAGACGATGCAGGCCGTGTCCGGTGCGTCCGTGAAGGTGACCACGAAGCGGGCGAAGTCGACCTGGGCCTGCTGGCCGGCCGGCGTCTCGAAGCAGACCTCGTAGGGCTTGGCCTCGGCCGGCCGGATCGCGGCCACGAACCGCTTCACCGCGGTGTAGGCGCCCGTGTAGCCGCGCTCACGCAACTCGCGGGTCAGGCGCACCGCGCTGAGATCGGGGAAGGCCGCGACGCGCTCGCGCAAATAGTCGAGGTAGGGTGCGAGCTTGCTCGGTCGTCCGGCTTGGCGGGGGCCGTAGGCCGGCGGTTCCAGGCCGCGCTCGATGTACTTGCGGACCGTCTTCGGGTCGCGCCCGGTCCGGCGAGCGATGGCGGTGACGGACAAGCCCTCTCGGTGCAGGTCCAGGATCATGAGGAGTTCTCCCAGCAGGACCATCCTCGTCGCTCCCGACCAATACGTGTCGGCGGGCATGGTGGCTGAGGATGGATAAGCCCGAGGGTGCGGGGGGCGTCCCGCCTCCGCGGGCCAGGGCACCGACCAGGGAATTTTCGATGCCCACAATCAGGGAGTATTCAACGCCCGCTGACACCGTCAGCGGATCGTAGTCCGGTCGTGCGGACGATCTGCCGGATCGGCAGCCCCTGTCGCGACAGCGTCAGGATCGCCTCGGCAGTCGCCATTCGCCGACGGTAGCCCTCGTACTGTAGGCGTTCGGCGCAGGTCAGCCGGTCGGGGTCGATCGTGGCGGCCCCCACCGCGACACGGATGGCGGCCATCGACTTGCGCACGGCATCGAGGAAGGTGGCGCTGGCATTCTCCATCAGGTGCCAGCGGTCAGCGACCTGGGTCGCCATGGGCAACGCCCGCGTCGCAGCCTCGCCGTAGCCGCCGCCGCGGTCACGGGCGAGGACGGCGATCTCGGGATGGGCGGAGAGCCATGCCTCGACGGTGCCACTCTCGCGATCCGGCAGGAGGGCTACAACGCGCCGCCGCTCCAGATCGCAGATCAGCGTGCCGTAGCGGTGCCCGCGGCGGAACGCCCAATCGTCGATGCCGATCACGTTGAGGGGCTCTGTCGGCCTCTGGGCGCGGCGGCGCACGGTCCGCAACATCGTGTCCCGGCTCGCCGGCACCATGAGCCGGCGGGCGAAGCTCTCCGCCGGCCTGCCACCGAGCGCGAGGCCGAGATGATGAACCAGGGTCTCGAGCCGTCCCGTGCGCCGAGCGTAGGCAGTGGCGAGGTCCGGTTCGAGCCGCTCGGCGAAGACCTTTGTCCGGCACTTCGGTTCGATGCACCGAAACCGGCGGACGCTGACCGTGATGACGACGCGCCGGCCGGCGACCGGCAGATCCGACAGGGTGCGGGTATAACGGCTGTGCATTCGAGACGAGACGCCCTCGCACCTCGGACACCGGGCCGAGGCGATTTTCGGCCGAGCAGTGATGGTCAGGCCTGCTCCCACCTCGATGTGATCGACGACAAGGCCGGGCGGGATGACCGAACCGAGATGAAGGCTACGGGCCATGGCAGGATCTCCGACGGCAAAAGCCGAGATCCATCAACCCGCCTGCACCGAAAGTGAGTCAGAGCCAAAGTTGCACGCCGATCCGGGGTCAATATTCCACGCTGTTTGACAGTTTATTTGCTGCTATCTATGTGAGATCGAACTAATTTCATAAACATTAAAGTTACATTGTCTTATCAAAATACCGCTCTCAGTACGCAATATCAGAAATCGATCGCAGTATACGAATCCGAACAACTGGGGGACCGCACATTGAAATTTCCTCTCTCCAGTTCATTCGAATGCTAAAAAGATCCGAATTCTTTGAGAGAATTTCTTGAATGGTGTGGCCCCTGATCTCAGCCGAAAGCTCTTTGTTGAGCCGCAAAACGTAACCTCCGCGTCTGGCTACAACTAAAAGTCCCTCGACGAGGCGACATTCGTGAGGCACGACACTCCTAGTCCAAAAACGTCTCACGGGCCAAAACAGGGCTTTGAGGAAGGTCAGATTGCGTGCTCGAAGATCGATGTGGCGTGGCAATTGCTGTCCTTCCTGAATCTCAGCAACGGCTCCCTTCGGAAAGCGGGCGGTCTTGCTCGTGACAACGACGACGCCGATGAACCACGCGGCGATCAACAACAAACCGAGGAAAAGAGCGCAGCCCGTCAAGATTTCCCGGTGCGTCGGCGCAACAACGATCTCGGCTTCGGCGTGAGCGGATTGGAGTCCGCCGGGGCCGCGATAAGCCACGCTGATGCGGTGCAGTCCCGCATCGAACCAGAGGAAACACGCGCACCACCACTCCGCTCGCGGTCGTAGCACGACGCGGCCGTTCGCCGACTCGACGACATCGACCCGAAACATCTGGCCGTCGTAGGTCACTGAGAATTGCGAGGGTGCCGATGGGGTGATCGCGCCCTCGAGCGCAAACACGAGATCGAGCGAGCTATCGCTGAGGGCCGTTGCCGTGGCCACGAGCCGTCCGTCGGCGTCGTCCGGCCCGTGCTTCTCGCGCAACTGCAGCGTGGCGGGCGCGGTGCCGATCTGCACCGCTCCCTCGACCAGTCCCTCGCCCGAGAGGGGTTCCTCGGTTTTGAAAACGAGCGCGAACGGAGCCGTCGCGTTGGGAAGATCGGCCGGCAGCGTCCCGGTATGGCGGAGCTTGAATCGGATCTCCTTCTTCGGTGTGATCGGTATGGCCGCCCCGTCGGAAAGAATGTTGCCGGCATCGTCAACGACCTCGATCCATGCCGGCATGCCGCTTCGGTCGAGCTTGGTCGTTCCGGACAGAGCGCCGTGCGGTGTTATGGTCCCCTCCGCGATGTCGGTCTGACGTCCGGTCGAGTCGAACGTCGCCCCGATCGCGCCCGGCGCGCAGACCGGGCAGCTTTCGAGTCCGCGTAGTCTGGTCTCGAACTTCGTCACACCATCGACGATCGAGAGCCGCATCGGCTGGCTCGGCGAGGTAATGAAGCCTTCGAGCGTGACCTCGCCGCGCGCCGTGCCTTCGCCCGGTGGTCCGGCCGTGAAATCGACAACAGCCCGATCTGTTCCCGGATCGACCGCCATCGGTAGCCGCCGTGGGCCGCCGCTCCCGTCGAGGATCGCCTCGAACGTGGTGCGACCGCGCAGCGACCCGAGCGAGATGGGCCGGGGGCCCTGCGGTGTCTCGTCGAGCAGCGTCGCGGCTAGCCTGTAGCGCGCGCCACGTGCCAGGATGCGTCGCGCCTGCGAGTCCGTCGCGACCGGAGCGCCAGCCTCGGTGAGGATATCTAGCGTTGCAGCCGCTGCGGTCTGAAACACCATCATCACGTCGTCGCCTATAGGGCGATCAAAGGTCAGGATGTGCTTGCCAGCGTAGAGAAGACGCGGCGCAAAGACCAGTTGTGTCGTCTCGCCGAACTGCTTGAAGTTCGGTGCCGCCACGTCGGCGCGGTCCATGCGCGAGGCGTAGACGAACCGCTCAGCCCCCGTGAAGGACGTGGCGCTCAGGTGCGGTAATTTCTGCTTGTCGGAAGACGTCGCGAGCGTGACGATACGGCTGATCGCCAGCGGCGTGTCGATCGTGCGCATGACCCCAGCCGTCTGGACGTAGGTCTCGGCGAGGTTCTCGGCAGTGCCGGACACGGCGGCGATGACCCGCTTCAGAGATTTCAGTAGATCATTGATGTCACCGACATCGTGCTGACCCTTCGGTGCCGTGCCCTGGGCATTGGCCACTCCGCCATTGAAGACATCGAGCAGCGTTTTTCGGACCTTCTGATTCTCGACGATCTGTTCGAGTCTGAGCCTGTCGGGGAAGGCAATGAGTAGAAACTCGACCTGGAGGCTCGCCTCCTTACGGTCGAGTTGCGCCTTGTACGCCTCGTAGGCCCGGCGCAATGCCGTTTCGTCGGGCTGATCGCCGAACTCGCCGTCCGACACCACAACCATGAAGCCCGCCTCTCCGGGCTTCAGGGCGTTGACGATATTACGTAACATTATGTCGATGGCTGCGTAGGGCGTTCCCGGAGCCAGCTTCGCCGGCCAATCCGTACGGAAGCGGTCGATCGTCCCTTGAAGCAGCGCAGCATCGCGGATCGGTTGCTCCGGCAGCGGCGCGTTGGATCGGTTGCGCATCCGCTCAAGCCCCTCGGACAGGCGCAACGTCAGCAGGCGATCGATGCCGGGGCGCCCGTCAAGGCTCGAGATTAGCAGTTGCACGCCGAAGGTCGGCAGGTGGACGCGCTCGTCCATGCTGCGGGAATCATCGAAGACGATGCCAACGACTCGTGCCTGCGTGGGCCAAGCCAAACCGAGCAGAGCGAGCGCGACGAGCGCGAGCCGCCATAGCGTTCCACCGCCGGCTTTGCCTAGCCTACCGCACCTCATCGCCTGACCCCTCCGGCCATCCAGCGCTCCAGCACGTCGGCGGCGGCCTCGAAATCGAAGATCGCCGGAATACGCTCGCCCGGATCACCGTAGCGGTAGTAGAAGTCCGCAACCCCGGCCCTGCCCGCACACCAGCGGACGTAGCGGCACCAGACGTTCATGACCGCCTCGCGGTGCGAGTTCTCGAACAAGGCGCGCAGGCAGCCGAGATCGTGCGAGGCGTCCTCGATCAGCAGAAAATCGAGGAAGCGGTCACCCTCGCTGAAGCGCGCGACCGCCTCATCGCTCAGGATCTCTTCGCCTTCGGTATCCCTCTGGTGGGCCTTGATCATTCGCGCGATCCTGTCGAGCGCCCGCGACTCCTCTACCGGCGGGCGCAGCAGGCCGCCGGGCGTCCAGACTCTCGACGGCTCCCGCGGCTCCACGTCGGCGAGGCCTTCGGCGAGGCGTGGCATTAGGACCGCCGGATAGAGCTCGAATGGATCCGCGCTCTCGGTCTCGTGATCCATTTTCAGGACCTCATCGACGGCGGGCGCCGCTTGCGGCGACAGAACCGCGAGACGTTCGCCGTCGGAGGGAAACATGCTCCAGAGCACGTCCTGAAGGGTCGCGGCCAGCGTGAACGCGCACCGAGCCCGATCCGCTCCGACGGAATCGCCGACGCGCAGGCGCAGCAGAATCTGCACCGCCTGGCGCATGTCTGTCCGCACGGTCTCTTCCTGCCATTTGGGCGCGTGCCCGGCCGTGAAGGGTCGCGCCAACTCGGCCATTTCGTGGAACCCGACCGTGAAGCGGGTGACTGGGCCACGCAGCAGAAGGACGAGACTTTGCATCGGGGCGGTTGCGGCCGAGACCCGCTCGCCCAGCAGGACAAGCTCCTTGGCGAGCATATTCGGGTCGTACAGGCGAGAGAAGCGATAGCGCGGCCGATTGAGGGTGTGCAGATTCGCGATGGAGCTGCCGATCTCCGCCGTCGCTACTTTGACCTCTCCCTCGTCCGTATCGACGCGTTTGATCGTGACGAAGCTGCCGCGCAGTAGGATCAGCGAGCTTTCGATATAGGTCAGGCCGTTGTCGTTGCGGTCGAGGTAAGACCGATAGGGATCGGAGCGGCCGTCGCGCCGCAGATCGAGCATGTAGGTCGGATCGAGCCGAAGCTCGTGCGCCGCCCGGAAGATCAACTGCCGCTCGTGACCGGCGCTCGTCTCGACTCGGATTTCCGGTACGTAGCCGAGCTGTGCGCCCAGCAGCTCCGTCAATCCCCGGCGCGTCGTATCGGCCCAGGTATCGTGCTGAAGACGCTCACCGACGTCCGAATCCTCGAAGCAGCGCGTGAGGGCGCGCTCGGATACGCATCCGTTCGGCGCTTTGAGAATCTCGTCGGCCAGCGCGAGGGCAAGCTCGGCCGGGCCGCCGCGCGGGCTCGAGGCAATGGGCAGTAGGCTCTCTCGCCCGCCATCCTCTTGCAACTCGTTGCAGAAGAAATCGCGCAAGGGGTAATCGTGGGCGACGATGTGAACGAGCACGCCGGGGTTGTTCATGAAGTTCACGGACCGGCTCATCGCCTCTACGAGGTTGGCGAGATCCTCGATCACCACGACGCGATGCTCACGTCTGGGAAACGAGACTTTGCCAGCTTCGAAGTCTCGCATCTCATCCGGGCCGATTCCGACGAGGGGCGCGCGGACCTGGCTCGGCACGGTTCCGAGCCAGAGCTTGCTGTCGATGCGACCAGCGAGGTCGTAGAAGGTCGCAGCAATGCCGCGCTTCCAAGCGCGCGCCAGTATCAGCGGCGCGAGTTCCACCGCCGTGTCCGGGAGAGGCCTACCCAGATCCCGCTCGAAGAGCGCCTTGAGTGCCTCGGCGTCGTTGCGCCATACGAGCTGGAAGCGGCGTGCGGCGTCCTGGCCGATCAAGCTGATTGGCCGAACCGTCTCGACGCTGAGCGGAGCCAAAACCGCGAGAAGCTGCGGTCTGAGGCCGGCACGGGGCGCACTCTGCGCCACGGTTAGGAGGGCGCGCCCCTCAAGCAGCCGGGACAGGCGGATCAGGCGAAGCCGCAGCAACGTCGTGTCAAGCCGGTGCAGGTCGATCACGATCAGGAGGCCGAAGCGCCGTCGCGCCTCCTCCAGCGAAGCCTCCCGGCTCGACAGAATGTCCGCCTCCAGGCGCTGGAGCGAGCTGACGACGATGTCGTAGCGCCCGCTCGGCTGCTCGTTTCCCAGGAAGAGCCGCTGCGTCGGCCCACCCTCGAAAGCCTGCAGCGCCCGACCGATCGCGGTCCCGATGCGGTCGAACGATGACTCCGGCGCGATCACCAGAGTGGTGGTACCGCGGTCCTGGGCCGACAGGATCAGTTCGGCCAGCACAAGGAAGTGAAGGTAGTTCGCTTCCTCGCCGATCAGCAGGGCGAGCCTCTCCGAGTTGCCCGACGCGGCGCCATGCGTACCGCCCCAGATCCCGCTGAGCTTGCGCCCAAGCGCGGCGCCCAACGCCGCGCTGCCCGCTAGGTTCTCCCGCTTGGCGACGCGCGCGATCCGTTCCGCCGTCTCGTCGACATCCGTGCGGCCGGCTTGGAGGCCTTCCGCCGGACTAGCCTTGGCCAGCAGCAGATGTGCGCGGAAGTCGGCCGTGTAGCTCTCGTACAAGGCCTCGAGGTCGGGCTCATCTGCCTCGGCTCCGGCTCCGCGCGTCGCCTTCTGCGACGGTCGCACGCTCTCAGCCGGTTGTGTGGCCGCCCACAGCAATCCAAAGATCAGACAAGGCGCAACCCAGAGTGCCCGTCTGGAGGCAGCGATGCCGTCCCTGACAAATTGCTGCTCGACATCTGCGCAGATCCAGCCGACGAGAACGAGTCCCGCCGCCGCGCTCGTGCCGACTAGGATAAGATAGACATGCGCAAGCGGCGGCCTGTGCAGGAACCATCCCGCAATGATGGCGGCCGCATTCGCGTCCTCGACAAGCTGCGCCCCGGTTGTTTCCCGCGCGTGGCCGATCAGCGATACGATTTTCCGCACGATCAAGGCAGCGGCCAAGGTGGCCGGGAGCATCAGGAACCCGAGACTGAGGTTGAGCAGGACCGAGCCGAGCGGTTGACCCGGCTCGGCGAAGCCAGGCGGCAGGTATAGAACGCGCTCGATCCAGGGCGCAGTGAGCCGCATGAGATCGACCAGAGACGGGATCGGACCCTCACCTGCGGGCTCGAACAGCATCATTCCCTGCAAGGAGGTAGCGATGCAGAAGAGGAGGGCGGCGGCTCCAATGGCTGTGAACCGCCCTCGCCAAGCGCGGCCGAGCAGCCAAGCGACGGAGAGCAGGCCGATCTGCCCGACGAGCGCCACGGCGAGGCAGACCCAGAACAGGGAACCTGTCAAAGCCGCAACGATCGCATTCGGGACGTCGTCAAAGCTCATGATCGTACGTTCGGCGGGGTCGTTGCTGGCGGGTGAGCGTCGTCGGCAAAGGCTACATTCTCGATCCGCACGACCCCGCGGAAGGTTAAGGTGCTCTGGAAACGGAGCGGGCTGCGGCCGGCGTCAAATTCGAGGTCGTGTAGAGCCGTGGCCGGAGGCTTTTCGTCCCACAAAATCGTCTTGAACGCGTCTTCCTGGGGCAGCGTCCTGAGCTTCTCCTTTGCCGTGGCGACGAACTCGTCCTTGGCGTCGGACGGTGGCGCTTCTCTTTCAAGCGCATCGAAGACGCGCTGCATCTCTGCGCTGATGCGGCCGATCTCCTCCGCGCGCCGCGTCATCAGGGTCAGGAACGGCAGGCATTGTCCCGCGAGCCGTGCCGTCGCGACGTGTCGCAGTCCGAGCTTGGCGATCTCGTCGATATCCTCGGCGGCGGCGCGCTGAGCCGTACGGACGCCGACGATCGCATCGATTCGATGTCGCTCGGCCCGTCGCCAACGACCCAGCACGATCACCCAGCCGACGAGCCAGACGGCCGCCGCAACGATCAGCGGCGCGACCGTCCAACGATTCGCATCGTGCGCGAAGAGGATCGGCATCTGGAACAGCACGAAGGAGGCCGCCATCGCGCCGGTGGCCACAAGCATGACCTCAAGGGGGAGCCAAGCCGACAGCGCCGAGCGCAAGTTATCGAATGGCCCGTCGAGCTTGTGGTCGGGAATCGCCTTCGCCCCGACGCGTGCGCTCGTGTGGGCATCACGGGATCGATGGGCGTCCTGGGTCAGCGCATCGAACTTCTGCGACAGATAATCGCAACCGCGTTCGAGATGCCGTTTGACTTGGCCGGACACTCCAAAGCTCGGATCGAAGGCAGCACCTCGCAACTCCTCAAGTTGGCCAGCGTTCTCACGGGCGTTCTCGTCGAGGGATCGGCGCTCGCGGGCGAGATTGGCGTCGCGCGCGTCATACAATGTTGCGAGTTCGCCCTTCGCGCGTACGAAGGCCCTTTCGCCGCCGTCGAGATTCCGGACCTCCGCCCAGTGCTCGGATGCCGGCTCCACCGTGCCGGCATCGAGCGCCGAGGTATCGCCGGCCTTCTTCGAGCCGGGGGTCGGCGTAGCCGTGAAGCCGACGATCCGTCCCGGTTGCGACGTCTCGAGCCGTTCGAGCAACCGCGTCACGATCGGCCCCACTCTGTCGGCGGCCGGATCCTCGACCGTCGAACCCGCCGTATCCATCGTCGAGCGGATCAGGCGGGCGAGCCGGGCTCGGGTGTCCTGGGAGGGGTTGGCCGCGACTCGCGCTGGCCGCAACAGGAAGACACGGCCGTCGCGGTTGTTCGGCATCGCACGCAGAAGGGCGCGCGCCGCATCCTCGTCTCGGGCGAGATCAATCAGGATCCGCAGCGCCGTGAAAGCGTCGCCGGCGCGGCGGTTGCCGCCACGCGCGGACGACAGGTACACTGCGGTCTCGAAGAGCCGGGCCGGCGAACCAGCGGCTGGCGGCGCCACCACGTCGAAGGCGACGCGTCTGTCCCGTTCGGACTCGGCGCCGTGGAAGGCGGCGATCCAGAGCACTTTCGAGCGTAGCGACGGATCGGCCTCGACCATCGGCCGCGAGAGGCGCTCTACCGCCGCGACCGCGATCTTCACAGCCTTCGCTCCGGCTTGCACGCCCGCGCCGGTCCCCCGGTCGGCACCGGAATCAGGCGAGAGGCTTTCGGGACGGTCGAAAACCATCAGGACAACCAAGCGCTCGTTGGCGGCCTCCTCGACCTGCTCGATACGGTCGAGCAGTTCGTCGACGAAACGGCGCGGATGCTGGGCGAAGGGCTTGGGCCACTGTCCCCAGATCAACGTCTCCTCGCTCTCGGCCATCGTTACGTCCCAGAACGCGACGCGCGCCTCTGCCGCGTAGAGGTCGAGTGCGTCGTTGCGCACAGCCTGGACGAAGTTCGGCCATCGGCTGCAATTGACGACGATCACACTCGTCGGGCGCGCCGCCGCCCTGGACGCAACGGCCGGCCCCTGGCCGGCCGTCATACTGCGGAACCGAGCGCTGCGCGGGAGTCCTCGACCGCGCGGTCGAAGACCCGCCCGATCGACCCGAGCGTTTCCTGGCGGATACCATCCCGGCGAAGGGCCTCGAAGGCGCCAGCGCGCGCCGCCTTGACCGCCTGATTATGCTGGGCCTGCCTGCCGGGCGCAGCGAAGTCGCGAGCCGTAACGTCGACCAAGTCCGCCAGCGCCGCGATCCAGCCAGCGAGAAGGGCACGCGTGCGCGCTTCGCGCCGCGCCTCGTCGTCGCGCGGGACTGACAGGCGTAGGATATCCGCCACGAGAGCCGGATCGGAGAGCGCATTGAACGGGTCTGGATCGACGCTCTCGCCGAGTCCGAGACGCTGAGTTGTCTCCTTCCAGAAGCGCTCGGTCGCGCGCACGAGTTCGGAATGCGCGAGGAAGGAGCCCGTCACCTCCCACCAGTCATGGCTGGCGACGAGGTCGGCGGAGGAGCCCAACGCGCCGACGCGGCCGAGCGTCGAGAACCCGGCGACCTTCTGGCCGTAATGGGTGTCGAAGGTGATCAGGCCGAGGCCAAGCGCAATCGCCAGCGCGCGGTAAGTGTCGTTGCGTTGCGCCCGCGAAAGCTCCGGCGAGATCTCCGGCAGCATGCCCGGGCGGTGCCACGCGGCGTCGAGATGCGGGGTGATGTGCGGCGACTTCGCGCGCGGATTGAGATCCTCCTCGATCAGGCCGTCGATCATGTGGGCATAGGCTTCGTAGTAGCGCCCCGGCGCGGGCGCGGTCACGGAGCGCGGCGCCTGCTCTCCGGCCTGGACCTTCGTGAGGTGGACGAGCTCGAGCAACACTTTGCTGTTGAAGCACATCAGTTGCTTGGGCGAGAACGCCTCCGCGACGAGCGGCTGCTCACCCTGATTGAAGGTGAACAGCGTTTCGAACTCGCGGTCGTCGGCGATGTCGCGGCGCACGTCTGAGTGCACGGCCCAATACATCGAGCGCTGGCCATGCCCCTGGTCGGTGAGCGTCAGAAACGGATCCGATTGCGACGAAACGAGATCGACGAGCGCGCGCAGGCGGGCTTTCCAGTCTTGCCGCATGCGCTGGCTGTCGCGCTTGATCGCCTCGACGATACCGATGTCGTATTGGCTGCGGAAATCGCGCTCCACGGCCGAGCGCGAGAAATCCTCGACGATCGCCCTCACGAAGACGCTGCCGAGCGCGCCGAAATCCGTGCTGACGCGGAGCCGGCGATCGTTGCGGTACTGACGGTAGACGTCCCGCCCGAGCGTCTTGTTAGCCGCCTCGGCAAGGTGCAGCCCGCCCGAGGCCGTGCGCAGGTCCGCCCAGACGGCCGCCTTCGCCTCGCGGTCCGCATTGACGAAGACACTGCCGTTCGTGGCGCGCATCTCGGCGCCGTGCCGCCCTTCCAGCAGGTCGGCCTCCTGGCTGAGCCGCTCGAAGATCGCCCGTAATTCGAGAAACAGCCCAGCGTAGTGCCGTTCGAGCCCCACGATCTCGTCCGCGAGCAGGTCGAGCACTTTGGCGCGGATCTCCTCCTCGGCGAACGCGCGCAAGGCCTGAAGCGAGGTGTTGAAATAGGCGGCGTAGGTGTCGCGGAAATCCTCAGGGGAGCCCTTGACCCAGCGCGACAGCAGCCCGCGCTCGGCGACCTCGCGGGCGGTCTCGATCGTCCTGGGCGAACGGCGGTCGGGTGGGTCGGCTGCCCGTTCGGTGTCGAACACGTTCGATTGCGCGTAGAGGAGCCGGCGCTTGGCGCGCGGGTCGAGCTTGCTTCGGCGCTCGGCGACCCGGCGCGCCAGCGCATAGAGGAAGGCGCGCACCTCGATGAGATGGGGACCGTCCTTGATCAGGTAGCTCTGGAGATGGAACGGCCGCCACTCGCCTTCGGAGAGATCGTCGGCAGTGAGCAGAATGTTGACAAAATCGTCTTCCGGGGCCACCGGCAGCGCCGTGTCGATGCTGCGCAGATCGTCGTCTAGCGCCGCCTCCAGACGCCGGACCATATCGGTCATCGTGGTCTGACTGCGAAGCTGGCTCGAATCGATCATCTCGCGATTGCGCACGCGGCGGAGGTTCTCGCGCGACCAGAACCGCGCGACGACCTCGCCGAGGATCGCGTCGAGATAAGTCTCGTAGCGCGGCTCGACCTTCTCGACATACGTCCTCTCGTCGCGAATGACGGGATGCAGCCGCGCATCGATCTCCGCAAAGAACGGCAGCCTGTCCTTCTTGGCGAACTGGTCGAGATCCTCTAGGAACACCTGCCCTTGGTCGGGGCGGCGGGCGGCGACGTTGCCAGCGGCACGCTGCTCCTCGTAGCGGCGCTGGCGCTCGAAGAAGCTCCGGTCGAGGCGCAGCCAGTCGCCGGCAAGGTTCTCGTTCGCGAGCTTAAGGGTCAGGTAGTCGGCAACCTCGGCGGCGGGGTACTCGATCGTACTGACGCCAACGCCCGAATAGATGTTGGTTGTGTCCTGCGAGGCGGCGCGCGACACGGCCCTGGCGTCGTTAACGCTCACGCTCGCGACCTTCTGGCCGATCGGCGTGAACATCAGGACGTAGATCGCTCGAGCCGCCATCTCGAGATAGTTGTCGAGGTTGCGCCCGAGATTGCCGCCCCGGATGTTCTCGTAGTCCATCAGCGACACGCTGGCGAACGGGAACTGCCCGCGACCGACCGTGGCGCCGGGAGCGTACTCGAAGTGCAGGTCGGTTGCGCCAATGCGCTCGCCAGCGAACAGGTTGACTGCGTTCAGCTCCTTGAGCGCGGCGTAGGCATTGGCATGCACGTTGTCGATCTGCCCCGACTGCATGGAGCCGCTGCGCACGAACACGTCCGGCAGCAGGAAGAGGCCGCGCAGCTCGGCGGCGATCGACCGTTCGCGGCAGAGCGCGGCAAGCAGCAGCGCGACCGGCAAGAACAGCCCAGAGCCCGTGGCGCCGGCCAGCGAGCCGACCATCATCACGTTGAGCGCCCCGCCAAACACGGTGCGGCTGTTGAGCGCTGCGATCCGGCCAATCGCGTCGCCCAGCGGCTGCTGCACCGCCCGCCGCTTAAGCGCATGCGTCAGGGCGAGCCGGGTCAGAAGCCGGATCTGGGCAGCCCCGTCGAGCAGCGTCATGTTGAGGATTTCGTGCGGCAGCTTGCGCCGCGAACCGAACCAGTCGGGCTCGATCTCCGGATTCTTGTCGAGCAACTGCGCGACCCGGTCGGTGGTCGAGACCTGAATCCACTGCCGGCTCTCCAGCGCGGAAAGGCCGCGCAGGTCGTTCTCGTCCGTGTCGATCGCAACGACGTCGAGCCGGTCGCGCAGCCAGGCCCGTTCGGCTAGCGCGCGCGCGAAAATCCGCTCGGCGATCTTGATGCCGGTGCCACCGACACCGACGAGGAGCGTCGGACGGAACTGTTCCTTGAGGTCGTTCGCTGACACTTTCGTTCTCCGTACAAGATGTTTATTGTTAAAGTAAAATATTATCCGGAGGGTTTATTCCCAAAACTATCTTGACCCTACAAAGATAATCCGAAGCAAAGAACTCAGTGCCTTGAAAGGAGAGTTCTTGTTCTGATATAACAAAAGTAAAAAAATTGCTATAGCCGCATAAAAGTATATAATACAGCTTCGCAATATAGATATTAATTCGATCTCGAATACTTCCCTATTAGTTTTTTCTGGATATCTTGATTTTGCCTCTAATATACTCGAAACTTGCCGCTGGATATCAGACAAGTCCGGGCGACAACTGGGATCATTCAAGCCAGAACATATATCATTTTTTTCAAGACGTGCCACAGCATCGCCAATTTTTCCAATTTTGCGCAATTCATCTCCTGCCGACTGGTTCACATTCGAAATTGTCTCAATGAGACTAGACATAGTCGCAACATATTCTAGCATAATTTCTGGATTTGATATAAGTTTGACATTTTTATCTGTTTTCATATGAAACTCTAAGGCATCCATAATATATTTACAGGTCAATCGACCATTGAAATTACCTACAAATACAAGACGATCCTGAATAGCTGCCGCTGGACCATCTTCCACATTAGCGACATCTTTATTGCGGATGTTCTCTGAGCAATACTTGAATTCTTCGGCCAGATCGCTACTAATAATACCTATACGAAGAGAGCCTATAGCAGGCCTTGATGAAACAATCCAGTACTCGATCATATCTCTGTTTTTCTTGTAGATTGATTTCGTGTAAATATTTATTGCAGCATTGTGTTCTTGAGCCAGGGCCGTGTCGTCCGAATGTACGCATTTCAGCGAGTGCCGCTCTGGGCATCCGCTCAAAACAGTCTTTTTGAAAAGTCTTGATTGATCTTCTGATTTGAGTGCACTATCGAGCGATGGAGAATAAATCCATGCCAATAATAGCGGTAAAAAATAATAAATAGCCAAGAGAGCCAACGCGGTCACTGCAGTCAAAAAGATTTTTTTCTTAGAGACCGACTCTTGTTCTAAATCGTTATTTTGCGCCATTCCCTTTTCCCCAAAAACGGATCATAAATTTATCGCGCTAATGCCCAAGGCTTGTCGTCTGCTGAAAGGCACTTAAGCCTGCTCTTCGGCCTGAGTTCAAGGGCCAAAAGTCACTTGCATGAGATTTTGGCGTTTAGATATGGTGTGGGTGAAGTCGGGGGGGATCTCATCCCTTTTCGGAGTTCCAATGAAAGCGCTTTTCGAGACAATTATGGTGCTAGCTTTCTGGTTTGTTGGTTCTTCAGCTAGCGCCTATGCGCAATCAACCTCAAAAATTTTCTTAAATGATGCAGATAGAGCGCGGTACAACGAGAATGTGGTTGGGCTTGTTACCGGCTCACCCGGCGGCAAATACATGCCACTCGGCGCGGACATGGCGCGGGTCTTCGACGAGCGCGGCCGGCGCGGGCTGCGCATCGTCGTCTCAGTCGGCTACGGGTCCGTTCAGAACATCGACGACCTCCTCAACCTCAAGGGCATCGACCTCGCCATCGTGCAGGCGGACGTACTCGACGCCTTCCGCCGTGACCCGTCGACCTACGAGCAACTGCGCCGGAAGATGCGCTACCTGACACGCCTTCACCGCGAGGAGATTCACATCCTGGCGCGCGGCAGGGTGCCGAACCTGGCAGCGCTCGACAGGAAACGGATTTCGGTCGGGCTGCCGGGCTCCGGCACGCGGATCACCGCGCGCTTGCTCTTCGAACGGATTGGGATCAAGCCGATCGAGAGCGAGACCGGGCCTGACGAGGCGCGCGCCCAGCTGATCGCGGGCGAGATCGACGCCATGGTGTTTGTGGTCGGTCGCGGTGCCGCTCAATTCAAAAGCATCAGCGGCGCACAGAGCATGGAGGCCCACCTCAATTTCGTCCCTTTCGGGTCGGGCGAGGCCGACGCGGCGCCCTACGAAGCCTCGGTGCTTTCCTCCGAGGACTATCCCTCGCTGATCGCTCCCGGAAGCAGCGTGGCGGTCGGCGCGGTCCCCTCGGTGCTCGCGGTGTTCGCCTGGGAGCCGAATCAGCCGCGCTACAAGCCCGTCCGCCAGTTCGCGGAGCATCTGTTTGGCCGCATCGGCGACTTGGTCCGACGGCCGGGTACCGAACGAGGATTGTGGTGCCAGGTCGATCTCGCCGCTCCCGTCGCCGGCTGGGAACGATTCTCCGTGGCCACCGAGTGGCTCGCCCGGAACCGAGAAAGGCCGACCCGCGTCTGCGACGAGACGGCGGACCGTGACCGGGCGTGCTACGAGGCGTTCCTGCGCGATCCCGCTCCGGGAATCCGGATCGAGGATCCGACCTCGCCGGTTGCCGCGACGCTCTACGCTTCATGGCGCAAAGGACATGCCGAGTGCCCGCCCAGCCTGCTGCCATGACGAGCGGGTCCATTACGCGCGCGGCCAGGAGGCGTGCCTGGTCCAGGTCGGCCCTCGCCATGCTGATGGCCAGCGCCCTCCTGTTGCTGCCGCCCCGTGCCGAGGCGCAGGCCGTGCTCGTCGTGCTCGCGGAGCGCGGGACCTATTCTGGGGATGGCGTCCGGCACCTGGAAGACTTGGTCGCGGCCTATCCGCCTCGCCAGAGGCTCATCCTCTGCTCAATCGAGGACCGTTTCTGCGACCTGATGCGCGATGATGACCGCGTGCCTCTGAAGCTCGACGGAATGTCGCCCGAGGAGCGGCGCAGCGTCGCCCGCGACGCCGTCACCAACTTTGCGGAGGGACGCGTTCAGGGATCCCGCCCGCCAGCGGGGTGGATGCTGGGCGCGACGCCCAACCTCTACAGCCTTCAGGAAGCGTTCTCCAAGCTCGACGGTATCCTCGCTAGGTACAGGAACGAGACCGGAAACAGGAGACGAGGCCCGGACACGCAGGATAACGACATCCGAGTCCTTGTCGTGGCCACGGATTTCAAGCTCACGCCCGGAGATTCCGAGACGGTCAGAAATGTCGTGGTCGAGGAAGGCTGTTTCGGCCTCGAGGGCAAGGAGGCCATCCGCACGACGCGTCCACCCGCGAACGCCGAGGTCACGCTCCATCTCGTCGTGCCCGGCGGCGGCCTGGCACCTGCCAAGGGGTTCCCGCCGCAGGCCGCGGCGACCATCGCGCGCGTGCTCGGCAACGGGCAGTCCGGCGTCAATCCGTTCACCATCGTCCAGTCGGCCGCGACCTGCCCGGTTCCGCCCATCACCGTGCCGGCGACCCTGATCGCTGCCGGGAGCACCTGCCCGAACCGACTGAGGAGCGTCGGCGGACCGCCGCCGCCGGACCTCGCCTGCGTTGCCGTTAAGACAGGCGCCAAACAACCCGGGCCGCCATACCCTTCCCAATCGCCGCCATCCGTGGTCACGGCACCCCAGACCCACGCCGGTCTGGGTGTCGGCGTCAACCCCGTCGGCACGACGCCCGGGGCGTCCCCGCCTGGCGTTCCGACAACGCCTTCGGGTGCGGCACCGCAGAACCCAACGGGCCAAGCAACCGGACGCCAATCGAATGTTGTGGCTCCAAGCCAATCTTCCGGGCCAAGTCAACCGACCCGATCCGGCCCTCAACAGGGCGCCGCCGCTTCGACGGCTCCATCGCCGCTCCCCGGGCAGCCGTCGGAACCCAGAGCCCAGATCGAGCCCGAAGCGTTCCCGAAACAACTTGTCCCGGCACCTGGGCAACAGCCCGGCCCAGGTGCGCTGTCAGGTCCCGTGTCCCCGGTGGGGGTCGCGAATTCAGATCTCCCCCGTGCGGAAGGGGTCGTGCCTTTCGCCTTGGCAGCGACCACTGCCCTGCGGCCGGCTGCGAGATCGTCCCTATCCACCGGGATCGGCATGATCTTGTCCGGCGCAAGCGGCCTCAAGGCCACGCTGATGGCGTTCGGGCCGGACTATGTCGGCAGGCCCGACATCAATGCGCCCGACGTGGCGGTGAGGGCCTCCTCGCCAGCGCAGCTCGATCTCGCATCGCCGCCTGCGAAGGGGCGGTGGCGGATTTTCGTCGCGGTCGCGGCCCTTGACGCTGCCTGTACCGGCGGCTTGAATCTCGCCGGCACTTTGTCGATCGATCTTCCGGGTGTGAAGCGGACTGCCGCCTTCCGGGCACAGGCCGATACCTGTCCGGCCGGAACCGATCGAATCCTGCTCGAACTTGCCGAAGTCACGGTGCTTTGATGCCAGCGACGATCCTGCGCCCGCTCCTGCTGTTCGCCCTGCTCCTTTGGTGTGCGGTCGCCCCGGCGCAGCAGCCTCGGGCGGGCGCTCAGCCGCGCCCGATTATCCTGGTCCTCGATGCATCGGGCAGCATGTGGAAGCGCTATCTCGACCGCGGCCCGCGCCGCGGCGAATTCGCCGCGGCAGTCGTGGACACGCTGACTCAGTCGCTGCGCAGTCAGGCGAGCGGCAACGAGCCGGTTACAACGGCTCAGCTCGGTCTGGTACGGTTCGGCTACCAGTTCTACCAGCGGGACCAGAAGATCAGCAATGAGGACAAGTGCAAGGACGTCGAGCACATCCGGCCGGCACGGATCGATGACAGGCAGATCGATGCCGTGGCACGCGCATCGGGCGTCAAACAGGAGATGGACGATCAGGGACGAGGCTGGAACCCGAAAGGCCATACGCCGGTGACTGCGGCGATCCTGCAAGCGGCGCAGGATGCGCCCGCACAGGGAGCGGATCTCGTCATCGTCACCGACATCATCGAGGGAGAGAAGATCTGCGATCCCGATCCGTGCCCCGGCGGCAGCCTCGATCCGGTTTTCCGAGAGAAGGACGGGGACTTCGTTCGGAAAAAAATACGCGTCCGTTTCGTTATCACTTCCGGCCTCGAGGAGCAGGACGTGCAGCGGGCCGACGAGTTGGCCAAATGCTTCGACGCGCAACTCCGTACGCCGCAATCGATCACCGAAGCCCGCAAGATCGGCACGCAAATCGGGCAGATGCTCCTGCCGGTTCTCCCGACGCTCGACGTTGACCTACGTTTCGCCCGGACGCCCGGAAAGTCCGTGACGTTGCCAAGCGGCTTCCGCATGGCCGATCTTGGACTCACGCTCGAAACGTTGCGCAACGGCGATCGGGGGCCCTGGTTCAAGCTCGATGCGGATCGAGTCACCATCCGCGCCACGGAAGGCGATTACGACGGTCATCTGTTCAGCGACATCGTCACGCCGCCCAAGTTGGTGAAAAAGAAGATCCCGGTCCGGGTCGCGATGAATGGAAATGCCCCGCTCGCGATCGAGCTTGATCCTGCAACCCTGGTCGCAAGAGCACAGTATGCGTCGGGCAGACCGATCACCGCGCAGATCGACTGGACCTTGAGCTTGGTTCCCCCGGCATCGTCAGGCACGCCGGGGGCTGGCAAGACTCTGTCGTTCTATTCGACCAACTCGAAATTCGAGCGCAATCTGCCGCCGGGCCGCTACGTCGTCACAGCCACGCTCGCCGGTCAGACGCAGCGCCGCGATGTGGATCTCTGGTTCGGTGAAAGCAATGACAACACCCTGTTCACGTTCAAGATGGAACCGCGGAACGGGACGTTGGCCCTACAGGTCCGTTATCCCGACGGTCTCTCCGACTCACAGATCACCGCCGCGGTGGTATTCGGACTCGCGCCGCTCGATCCGGCCGGGCCGGAGATTCCAGCCGCGAGTGGCACCCGGCAGCGCGTACCGGAAGGCCGCTACCGCGTGACTCCGCGGCTGATCAGTACCGACAGCGCTGAGCCGAAGAATCTGCCGGTGATCGAGGCCGAGGTCGTTGCCGACGAGGCCACAGAAGTCACCGCCACCTTGCCGGTGGCGGTCATGCACGTGGAACTGGAGGACGAGAACAAAGCTCCGATCCGCGACGAGAACACGCGCTTCGACATCGCGCGGGAACACGCGGGCAGCACCGAGGACGCGGAAACGACCTATCTCGGGCCTCGTCTCGTTCAGGTTCTCAGTCCGGGCCGCTATCGCATCAGAGTCTCCACGGGGCGCGGAGAAAAGACGGAGACGGTGAATCTGTCCGCAGGAAACCGGGACGTCAAAAAAATTACCATACCGTGAATGTCGTCATAGGCGATCGCGATGCCGCGCGTATCGAGTCCAGAGCGCATTGCTGCGAGGTTCTCAAGCATTCCAAGCAGGCCTCGGGAAGTGTCCCGCGTTTCTCTGACTGTGTTTCGGCGTGCAACTTTGGGTCTGGCGCACTCTCGATACAGTTGCGTCACCCGGCGCCGATCAGCCGCGCTTCGAGCAGATCGAGCTTGGCCCGACCGTACATCTGCCGCTTCACGAGCTTGAGGCGGGTGATCTGCCCCTCGGTCTGGCCGTTCGACCACGGCTCGACCAGCGCCGCGGCGACAGCCGCCCTGTCTCTCGACAGGCCGTTGGCGAAGGACGCGAGGAGGCCGCGGGCAGCCGTGTCGATCCAGGTGTCGAGGTCCGGCGGTCTGCGCTCGCGGATCATGGTCTGGAAGCCGGACAGTAAGCGCTCGGTGGCGGCCGCCTTGTGCGGGTAGTGCTCTGCCCTGGATACAGGACCTGGCGTCGGATGGCGCTGTATCGGCCCTGTGTCTGGACCTATGACCAACTCTCACATCGTTGTCGCCGGCACGCGCCGAAGCTGGTCGCCCGAGCAGAAGCGGGCCATCCTGGCCGAGGCGGACGATCCCGCCACGACCGCCTCGGCGGTGGCGCGTCGACACGGCCTGCATTCCAGCCTGCTGTTCCGCTGGCGGCGCGCCGTGCTGGCCGAGCAGCAGGCCCGGACGGCCTCCGCCTCGCCGACCTTCGTCCCGCTCGCCCTGCCGCCTCCCGCCGCTGCGGCCACCGAGAGGCCGGCCGAGTCGGGCGTCGTCGAGATCGAGTTGGCCGGCGGCCATCGGTTGCGGGCCGAGGCCGGAGCGGACCTGGCGCTGCTGCAGGGCGTGATCGCGGCGCTGCTCCACCGATGATCCCGGTCCCGTCCGGCTCGCGCGTCTGGCTGGCCACCGGACACACCGACAGGCGCAAGGGCTTCGACGGGCTGGCCGCGTTGGTGCAGGACCATCTCTCCCGCGATCCGTTCTCGGGGCAGGCCTTCGTGTTCCGCGGGCGGCAGGGGCACCTGATCAAGGTGCTGTGGTGGGACGGCCAGGGCCTGTGCCTGTTCGCCAAACGCCTGGAGAAGGGCCGCTTCGTCTGGCCGGCCACTGCCGGGGCTGCGGCGGCGCTGACGCCGGCCCAGCTCGCCATGCTGCTGGAGGGCATCGACTGGCGCACGCCGCTGCGCACCGACCGGCCGAGGATCGCGGGCTGAGGCAGACTACCGAGGCGGCAGCGTCCGGGCGCATGGATGTGGCGAGCGCCTTCGGCACGGCCTAAGCTGTTGGCGTGGCTCTCGATCCTGCCCTGCTGCCCGACGACGTCGATGCGCTCAAGCGTCTGATCGTCGGCATGGCGCGCGAGGCGGTCCAGGCCGACACCCTGATCGAGAAGCTGCGCTTCGAACTCGCCCGGCTGGCCGAACGGCGCCTTGGCGTGCAACCGGGTCCCTTTGGGCTGCGCCCGCGCAGGCGGGTCATCTTGGTGGTGACGGACGTCTCGTCGAGGAAGACGAGGCGGTGACAGGCCGCTCGCATCAGCGGCTGGCGCTTGGTGCGCCACTCGTGGCGATCCTCAGGGATCGGTGCGCGCCCGCGTTCGGCGGCCATCAGGGCTTTTTTTATACGAGAAGCCGCGCTGGCAGAGGAAGCGGGACAGCATGGCCGGCGTCGCCGTCACGCCATGCTCGGCCACAAGCCGCTCGGCCAGTTCCGGCATGGTGATGTCGGGCGTGGCCTCCACCGCCGCGATCAGGAAGTCGGCCACCGGCTCCAGTTTGCCGCTGCCCTTGGGCCGCCCCTGGCGGGCAGGCGCCACCGAACCGGTTCGAGCGCGACGCCGCGCCAGCTTGATCGCGCAATTCGCACTGATCGCAAACTGCCGCGCCGCGGCCCGCCGCGAGCCGCCGTTCTCAACAAACCCGGTGATCCGCTCGCGAAGGTCCAGTGATTTGCAGCCACCCATGATCCACCTCCTTGTCGGAGGGAATCAGGGATGCCGCCACGCCGCAACCCGAGAGTCCGATTTTCAGGACGATGCTCTAGCACTACTTTGGCAGGTTGAGGGAACGCACCGGGTGTTCGCGGATTCGCACGCCATGTCGAAGGACGTGGGTGATTGCGATGTCGGATGCGGGCGGATGGCGCGACGATCTAGATCGATGGCTGCAGCCGTTCCTGGCTGACCTGTCGCATCCGTCACGGCGGGCGATGTGCCCACCCTACGTGGCCGGGCTTATCGGCCTGGGTGATCGTAAGAGCATCCAGCCGATGGCGGCTCGGGCCGATGGGGTCTCCTACGATCGGCTGCACCACTTCATCGCGGCCGGGATCTGGGATGAGGCGCCGTTGCAGCGGGCGCTGCT